>JAGXFU010000012.1 GCA_024637115.1 Actinomycetes bacterium | reverse complement strand
TGCTGCCGTTCGGCTCCTCCGGCGACGCGCGCGAGCTGACTAACAAGCGTTTCGACACTGACAAGCTGAGGCATGCGAGCTATGCTCGACAAGCCGAGGCCTGGCGGCCTCAACTTGCAGGTCAAACGCAACAACGTTAGCCTCATTCGGTTCTAAGTTCGTCCTCCATGGCCCACCAACACTACAGGTCTCGAGCCTCCGGGTTCGGGGCCTTTGTTGTTACAAGCACACCGAGAATGGCCGACCATGCGAGGCGGATGGCATCCCGCTTGTCTCTTCGCTTGTCCAAGTCTGTATACTCCTGTTATCCGCGAGGCTATGCGGTCTGTAGAACCATTGTCCGACAGACTTTCTCGAGGCACGTCATCAGGGATAACGTGTGGACGCTTGGGTGTTGTAGTGAAGCCGACAACGATCGGAGATTACATGGACAACTCAGTGCCTTCGGCCAACCCGATTGATACAACGTCCACGCCCGTTGACGCGAATTGGCTGCACGCATGGCTTGATGTTGCACATCAGGAGCGCCGGCAGCAGACGCAGTATCTTGCAGATATCCGGAAGCATACCGGCCTCATGTACACTATTCTGCTGATTCAGATCATCTTCGGCGGAATAGCCGCCTTTGTCTGGATCATGGAGTCGCTATTCTAATTGCACCTGGAGTTCACAGGGACCACTGATTCCAGGTGTGTGGAGTTTTCGGTCCGTCGCATCAATTGCGCATCTCGAACAAGCGCTTCCAGCGGAAAGCACCGCCCGGGCATCGCGTTCTCAGGCGGTGAGATCGCACGAGAGGCGCTTCAGCTGAAGCCAAGCACGGTTCGGAATCAGTTCGAAAGCGCACCCACCATCGCCCACCAACACTACAGGTCTCGAACCTCCCGGTTCGGGGCTTTTCCTATTGGAGGAGTACTGGCGGGGATTCTTAATACCCCTCGTGGGAATATTCTATGTGTACCGCATTTGTAAGCCGCTCCTGGGGGGGGGCGAATCATGAGCACCGACGAGAACTCCGCGATAGACTCCGGTAAAGCGGCCGAGCCGCATGCGATGGAGCCAAAGCCGATTGAGCCACCGACAGCGTCGGGCCTGCTTGATGCTCAAGAGGAGGCTGCGAGGACCCTGAGGATCTCTCAGCTGAAAGTAGCGGAACGACTGCGTTCACATGACATTGAGGGAGCGACGGGCCTGCTGGAGGCCCAAGAGGAGGCAGCGAGGAACCTGCTGGCCTCTCAATTGGAGATGTCTGAGCAACTGCACTCTCGCAACCTGGGAGGAGCGACGATCCTGCTGGAGGCCCAAGACGAGGCAGCGAGGGACCTGCTGGCCTCTCAGTCAGAAGTCGCAGAACTGCTGCTTTTACAGAATATTGAAGGAGCGACGATCCTGCTGGAGGCCCAAGACGAGGCAGCGAGGACACTCCTGGCCTCTCAGTCAGAGATGGCGGACCTGTTGCGTTCGGAGAACGTGGACGGAGCAACAGTGCTGCTGGAGGTCCAAGACGAGGCGACAAAGAACCTGTTAGCTTCTCAGTCCAAGTTGGCGAGACTGCTGCGTTCGCAAAACGTTGAAGGAGCGACGGTCCTGTTGAAGGCCCAGGAGGAGGCAGCAACGACTCTGCTGGCCTCTCAGTCAGAGATGTCGGAGCGGCTGCTTTCGCAGAGCGCAGAAGGAGCAGTGGGCCTGCTCGAGACCCAAGACGGGGCAACGAGGACCCTGCTGACGTATCAGTCGGAAGTCGCAGAACTGCTAAGTTCCCATGACACAGAAGGAGCGACGGTCCTCTTGAGGGCCCAAGAAGAGGCAGCACGGACCCTGCTTGCCTCTCAGTTGGAAGTCGCAGAACTGCTACGTTCACACGACACGGCAATGGCAAAGATCATGGCTCAGAACATTGGCCTCGAAGAGGCTGTGCTGGAGCGTACCGAGGAGCTTACCCTGGCCAATGCCAGCCTTGAAGCGGCCAGTCATGCGAAAAGCGAGTTCCTCGCCTCAATGAGCCACGAGCTACGCACACCGCTCAACTCGATCATCGGCTTTTCCAGAATCCTGCTCGACGAGATGGCGGGAGGGATAAACGGCGAGCAACGGAGACAGTTGACAATGATTCAGGCGTCCGGCAAACGGCTGCTGGCACTGGTCAACGACATACTCGACCTGTCAAAGATCGAGGCAGAGGTCATTAGCGTCGAACCCCGCGAGACGAACGTCAATCAGATCTGCAGCGATGCTGTCGAAGCAGTGCGCCCCCAGGCCCAAGAGCGGGGAATCGATCTCTGGTTCGCCCCGTGCGGGAACGAGTGCTCTCATTGCGGTCAGGTGATGGTGGATCCGGACAAACTCATGCAGATCGTGATCAACTTGCTCGGCAACGCGGTCAAGTTCACGGAGTCCGGAAGTGCGGAATGCCGCATCACGTGCGCTGGTGAGAATACGATGTCTATCGGGGTGATCGACACGGGAGTCGGTATAGAGAGAGATGCGCTCGAGCGCATATTCAATGAGTTCGAACAACTTCCTGTGGAAGATGAGATCAAGCCGCAGGGTACCGGATTAGGTTTGTCCATCTCGCGAAAGCTCGCGCATCTCCTTGGTGGGAATCTTACCGTCACAAGTACGCCGGGCTCTGGTTCGGAGTTCACTCTCACGTTGCCCTTGCGTTTTGCTGACGACCCTCACGAGTAGCGGCTACGGCAGGCCGCCGGGCGTTGGTGACTCCAGCAGGGCCGACGGGTACACACTAATGGGTACTGTTGCGCCGCGTTGAAGGGTAATCATGACCGACAACGACTCGACAAAGAACGACTCCGGTGCGGGCGTTGAACCAGAGGCAACCGGGCCTAAGCTGGTTCCGCCATCAAGTGAGATGACGTCCCTGACTGGTGCCCAAGACAAGCTTGCGGACGCCCTGACGGCCTCTCAGTCCGAATCAGCTGAGCTTCTGCTTTCGAGCAACGCGGAAATAGCGGCCGCCCTCCTCGAGGCCCAGGAAGCGGCGGCGCGCAAGCTGCTGGCCTTGAGGTCAGATTTTGCCGAGCTCTTGCTTGCGAGCAACGCAGAAATAGCCACGACCCTACTAGAGGCGCAGGAAACGACGGCGCGCAAACTGTTGGACTCCCAGTCAGAGTTTGCGGAGTTGCTGAACTCGTTCATAACGGAGACGGCACGGATTGCGGTTTCGCATACTGATTTTGAAGAGACGGTGAGGGAGCGTACCCAAGAGCTTGCTTCCGCCATCACTATCCTTGAGCAAGCGAGTCGGACCAAGAGCGAATTCTTTGCGTCCATGAGTCATGAGCTGCGTACGCCACTCAACTCCATCATCGGATTCTCGGGCATTCTGCTCAGCGGTGCGGCAGGGGAACTTAACGAAGAACAAAAGCGTCAGCAGGAAATGATCCAGACGTCCGGCAAGCGGCTCCTCCTGCTAGTCGATGACATCCTCGATCTGTCAAAGATTGAGGCGGGGGCGGTTATTCTCGAGTTCCGCAAGACGAATATCAATGTCGTTTGTAGCGAAGCGATCGAACAGGTGCGTCCCCTGGCTGAGGCACAGGGAATCGAACTTCGCTTCACTGCTTGTGAGGACGAGTGCGCTCAGTGCGGTGAGGTGATGATTGACCAAGACAAGTTCACTCAGATCTTGCTGAACCTGCTGGGCAATGCCATCAAGTTCACTAAGGACGGCAGCGTGGATCTTCGCGTCGACTGTACCGGCGGGAACACGCTCTCCATACGCGTGACTGACACGGGCGTCGGAATTGCGGAGGATGCACTTGAACGGGTGTTCGAGAAGTTCCAGCAGAACTCTGTGTCCAATGAGCCCAAACCCGTGGGGACTGGTCTGGGCCTGGCCATCTCTCAGGAGCTCGCGAATCTCATGGGTGGCAAGCTCGCCGTCGAAAGCACACCGGGTATCGGCTCGACTTTCACCCTAAGTGTGCCCCTCGTGTTCTCGCAAGATGTTTCCGAGTAGGGTCATCCTCGTGGCTCGTTTGGAACGACTATTCAGCTTGCCGGGCACCGACCATCTTGTATGAGTGGATTGGGCCGGGGGCACTAGGGTTCATAGCCTCGAACCGGGGTCCTGAGAACGTGTAGGTGTTGGAGATGACGCGAGCTCCTGATGCAAGTTCGCGTGCCAGTTTGCCCTGCAACCTGTCATTTGCAGGCTGCGAAAGATAGCAGGTAACGATGTCTGCTCCCGCGAGGTCGTAACCGTAGAAGTCGTCCCGCACGATTCGAACGCCCTGGTCTACGTCAGCGCGACGCGCTCGCGACCGCGCCCAGGCGCAGCGGATTGGATCGAGTTCGATACCGACAGCGCATGCTCCGTATCTCAGTGCGGCCTCAATCGCGATTCGTCCGTCTCCGGCTCCCAGATCGTAGAGGTGGTCGCCGGGACGAATCTGGGCCGCATCGAGCATCTCACGCACGACACGCGTTCGGGTTGGGTACCAGACCGCCCCATGTAGCTTCCCGGCCCACCGTCGCCACGCAAGTATGCCGAGGAGGGTTGCGACGATGACAATACGCGCTTTGGGGTAGGCCGATGTCGCTCTCATATGTCCGGTCTCTAGCCGACGATCGGATTTGCATTGGGATCGAAGGGGTTGGTGCGCAGTGCAAGCGAGTATAGATACGGGTAGCGCCCTCTGAGGTGATTCAGGTACTCGAGCCATTGGGCGAGCAGTGTTGCGTACACCCGCTGGATATCGCCGGAGAGATGCTCCAGATCGCTCGCCGGCAGGTCGGAGAGCAGCTGCCTGCGACGGAGTTCCTCGGCAAGGTGGACGAGGGCCCAGAGCAGGTCGGTGAACGTGTCGTGCTCGAGAAGGTTGGGGTTCTCGAGCATGCGCATCAAGAAGTCGCGGTTCTCGGCGAAGTAGGCATTCAGGGCTTCAAGATCCGAACTGCTCGCATCGATACCAGAGGAGATCATGCGCACGGCCTTGATGGCCTCGGCATACTCCTTGTCGGCCCAGCCGGGGGTAGGGTTGTAGCGCGTGGGGAGCGCGGGCTCGTCTGTGTCGAAGGCTGAGATCATTCCCAGGGTATCCGTGCCCATCTCCAGAAAGAACGTGCCAATGATCATGTTCATCTTCTCGAGCTTGTGTGAGCGCTCGCGTCGCTCGAGGAGTCCGTGGAGAAGCATGGAGACGAAAAGGACCTCGAGCGGAACAAAGGCCAGCTCGTGCAGGCCGTATTTGAGCAGGTGCTCGATGTCATGGAAGATCAGGTAATGGAATGAGTAGAGAACAGCCGATGCTGCAATGAGAGAGAACGCGAACATCAGGCGCCATTTCTTGTCGTGCATGAGGTGTCCTCCGGATCGGGTTCGTTCATTTGCATAGTAGCAGTCGGTATTCCCGTATCTCGGGGTACATATCCCCCAAAGTGAAACGAATGATTGGGGCACAGGATGCAACGAATGAGCCGATTGGTTCAAGCAACTCTCTTTATGACGCTGGCATTAACTCTGGTTCTTGGCGCGACCGCCTGTACCAGCGAGTCAGCAACTGAGCCGACCCCGGCCACCGAGACAGGTTCCGACTCGACTCCCGAGCCTGTTGTCGATCCGGCAAAGCAGCTTGTGGACTCAAAGTGCTCCCTGTGCCACACGCTGGACCGGGTGTACGACGCCACAAAGACCCGTGACGAGTGGGTCACTACGGTGGATCGAATGAAGTCGAACGGTCTCGTTGTCTCTGATGACGAATACACCACGATCGTCGACTTCCTCGCCGGCCAGTAGCGTAAAGCTTCGGAGTCGCGGACATTCCCATCCTTCATCGATGAGTGGCGCGGTTGCCGTATACTGCTCGCGGCAACAGTTCCACACGCACACTGGAGGAATGGGATATGCAGGCACTCATAGAGGTCTTCTCGACCCCTCAAGCATGGATCGCACTTGCCACGCTCGCGGCGATGGAGATCGTTCTGGGCATCGACAACCTCGTGTTCGTGGCGATCGTCACTGAGCGTCTTCCTGAATCGAAACGCTCGTTTGGGCGTAGAGTTGGGCTGGGTCTGGCGCTTGTTGGTAGACTCGTGCTGCTCTTTAGCATCACGTGGATCATGGGACTCACTGAGCCGCTCACGGCCTTCGATGTCTTTGGTCAGCATCTCGAAGTGACTGGTCAGTCTCTGATTCTCCTTGCGGGCGGTCTGTTTCTCATCTACAAGTCGACGACCGAGATTCATCACAAGGTGGAGCTCAAAGACGAGGAGCTTCATACCTCGGGTAAGGGAGCCACGATGGGCGCGGTGTTGGTCAACATCGCCCTCATGGATCTTGTGTTCTCGCTGGACTCGGTAATCACCGCGGTGGGTTTGGTTGGCGAGGTTCCGATCATGGTCACGGCTATCGTACTGGCAATGGCCGTCATGATCTGGTTCGCGGATCCGGTGAGTGACTTTGTGAGCGATCATCCCTCGGTCAAGATCCTTGCGCTGTCATTTCTGCTCATGATCGGCATGTTGCTGACAGCCGAGGCGTTCGAGGTTGAGGTCCCCAAAGGCTATGTGTACTTCGCGATGGCATTCTCGCTGCTCGTGGAGATGGTTCAGATGCGCTACGAGCGCAATGTGGATCTCAAGAAGACACTGGCCGAGGAGTCTGTGTAGGACCCGATCGCTTCTCCTGCTTCTCCAGCTTGTCCGTATAGGCCTTGGGTACTGCGAGTTGCGCAGCTCCGGGCAGCGCTTTGACGCGCATGGGCGTTGTTGCCACGAGTAATTCGCCGTCGTACTGCACGGGCAGCGGGGGATCGGCCTCAATGAGGATGTCGCTCGCCGAGTGGATCTCAAGGCTGGTGGATCGATCGGGATGCGATCCTGTCATGCGGTCGAGCAGTACTGCCCAGGCTGCAGGAATGAGTTCTGCAACATTCTTGCTTCGTAGCACAACGACCTCGAACACGCCGTCGGCAGGATCGCTGTGGTGCGTGATCGACAGGTCGAACTGAAGCTTGGCAAAGTTGGCAACGAGCACGGCGATGCCCTCGGTTTCAACCTCACGTCCGTCGAGGGTCAAGCGAAAACGGGATATGGTTGGCGCGATGTTCTGCATTGCACCAACGAGATACGCTGCCGCACCGATCGTTTGCTTGAGGTCCTGCGCCGTCTCCATGATTCGTGCGTCAAACCCGGCGCCGGTCACGATGGTGAATCCGGTGCGTCTGCTGTCGGGAGTCCCCGGTTCACCGATCTCGATCTCGCCGAGATCGGTGGTGATGATCGAGCCGGACAGCGCGATATGAGCAAGTTCCGCCGGATCGATCGGCATTCCGAGATTGAGTGCGAGGAGATTCGCGGTACCTGCGGGATAGATGACGACGGGCACGTTGCGGTTGCGCAGTTCGTAGCACACACCGGAAACCGTTCCGTCGCCTCCTGCCGCGACAACGCGGTCGAACTCCTCGGCGTCTCGGAGGAGGTCACGCATGGTCGTTCCACCAGCCAGGAATCGGAGTGTGATTTCTGTGCCTGTGCGACCGATTGCCCGCAGGAATTGGTAGAGTCCTGCGTCGCTCTGCCCCGAGCTCAGGTTGACGATGGCCAGTAAGCGCACTCGAACCTCCGCGTATCACCAGTGATTGTCCCTGAATCCAAGCATACGCTATGCGCTATGACCTTGGGACAGGTACGATGGTTCGGAAAGGAGCACATGTGTACATAGACGATGCAAAAGGCCTGGCAGAGCTTGTAGGTCAACTCAAGGGCAGTGATTTCGTTGCTGTCGATACCGAATTCATGCGCGAGCGGACCTACTTCGCTCGGCTATGCCTGATCCAGATCGGCAATGAGGACATCTCAGCGATCATCGACCCTCTGGCCGTCGATGACCTCGCGCCGCTTGGTGAGATTCTGTTCGACGAAACCATTCTCAAAGTGCTGCATGCGGGACAGCAGGATCTTGAGATCTTCTATCAGTTGCTCGGACGCGTGCCCTCCCCGATCTTTGACACGCAGGTTGCCGCCACACTCGCGGGTTTTCAGCAGCAGGTCGGGTATGGCGCACTCGTGCATGACCTGAGTGGCGTCACGCTGGACAAATCGGACACGTTCACGGATTGGGCCAAGCGCCCGCTCTCGAACAATCAGATCGAGTACGCGCTTAATGACGTACGCTACCTGCCCGGTGTGTATCGAGCGCTCAGTGAGTCACTGGTCGCGGCTGGTCGCATGGAGTGGCTCACGTCGGATTTCGCCCGCATGGCCAGTGAAGATTCGTACCGGATCAATCCCAACGTGATGTGGCGTCGCCTCAAACGTCTGAAATCGCTCAATCGTCGTCAGCTTGGCGTCCTGCAGAAGGTTGCCGGATGGCGCGAACTCGAGGCGCAGCGACGGAATATCCCGCGCAAGTGGGTTGTTGGTGATGAGTCTCTCATCGAAGTGGCTCGCCGCACGCCCGCAGATAGGAGCCAGCTCGCCGCAGTGCGTGGCGTTGGGGACAAGTTGGGCAAGAGTTCCTACGATTCTCTCCTGACAGCGATTCGAGCAGGCCTCGAACTTGCCGAGGAGGATCTCCCTCTGCTCGAGCGCAAGCCGCGCCTGCACAACGATACTGAGGGCGCCGTGGACCTCATGGCCGCGCTCGTACGCGTGAGGGCCAAAGAGCACGACGTGGCAGTGCCGTTGCTGGCATCACGCGCGGACCTCGATCGACTGGCAGCGGGCGAGCGCGAGGGCAATGCGCTGCTTGAGGGCTGGCGACGTGGCATTGTGGGCGAGGAGCTCGTTGAACTCCTCGATGGAGAATTGGCGCTGTCGTTACAGGGCGGGGAACTCTCAGTGCGGAGAATCAATGGAGAAGAGTCCTAGGTTAGGGAATGGCCCGGTTTTCGCGGGTATCTTGTTTGTAATTCTGTTGGCCGTTTCGGATTCGAGGAGCGCCTGATGCTCGGTTCATACTTACCGATTCTTCTGCTCGCATTAGTTCTTGGAAGTGGCACGCAGTGGTGGGTCAATTCCTCATTTCGCCGCTACAGCAAGGTCGCGTTGGCAACCGGGATGAGCGGGGCCGAGGTGGCCCGGGTCATGCTTGACTCACACGGGCTGCATCAGGTTCAGGTGGAGCGTGTCGCCGGAGACCTGACCGACCACTACGACCCTAAGGCCAATGTGTTGCGCTTGTCGCAGAGCGTCTATGACGGGCGCTCGGTGGCTGCGGCGGGAGTGGCCTCGCATGAAGCGGGACATGCGGTGCAGCATGCAAAGGGCTTCATCTTCGCCCGGCTCAGAATGTCACTTGTGCCCACTGCGCAACTCGGGTCGAATCTCGCGTTCCCAATGATCTTCGTTGGGCTGTTCATCAACATCTCGGGACTCGTCACGGTTGGCATCGTTCTCTTTGCGGCCGCGGTCCTCTTTCAGCTGATCACCCTGCCCGTCGAGTTTGACGCGTCCAGGCGCGCACTTGAGAGCATGTCGGTTGGTGGAGTTCTGCCGGCCGAGCAGGTGAGTGGTGCGCGCGCGGTGCTCACGGCCGCGGCAATGACATACCTTGCAGCGGCCCTTATCGCAGTCATGCAGTTGCTTTACTTCGTAGGGCTCTCAAGGCGCTGACGCGAGGCCCGATGACGTGAGCCTGTCCGAGGCTGCTGATAGAATCGTATTTCGTTCCGTATACGGGGTGGCGAAGGGGGGCTTCTGATGGCCGAGGACCGAGCACTTACGATTAGTGAGGCAATGGGACTCGCCAAGGGCGCTCTGGAGTCGGTTTCAGTCCGCGTTGTCGGAGAAGTCTCCGAGTTCAACGACAAGCCGGGTTACAAGGCTGCGTACTTCACCGTGTGCGACGAGGGTGCGTCAATGCCGTGCATGATGTGGCGGGATGCCTACATCGCCACTGGCGTTGGGCTTCGATGCGGTGTCCTCGTTGAACTCCAGGGCAGCTTCTCGGCCTACGTGCCCAAAGGTCGAATGCAGTTCATGGTCAAGCGACTCTCCCTTGCAGGTGAAGGCATGCTGCGCATGCAAGTCGCTGCGCTCGCGCGACAGCTTGAGGTCGAGGGACTCATGCGCCCGGATCGCAAACGCCCGATACCACGCTATCCCGAGCGTATTGCGGTCGTCACGTCTCCGCGTGGCAAGGCGGTGCATGATGTGATCCGAACGTTGCGACGACGTTATCCGCTCGCCGAGCTCATGCTCGCCGGGGTCACCGTGGAAGGTGCGGATGCGCCACGCGCGATCGTACAGGGCCTCAAAGCCGCCGCTGACGCGAAGCCGGATGTGATTCTGCTCGTGCGGGGCGGCGGCAGCTATGAAGACTTGATGCCGTTTAACCACGAACTTGTTGCAAGAACGGTTGCCGCGTGTCCCATTCCGGTTGTGACGGGAATAGGACACGAACCCGACGACTCTATTGCCGATATGGTTGCCGATCTACGGGCTTCGACCCCTACCGCTGCCGCAGAGGCAGTCGCGCCGTCGACCGAGGAACTGTCGGCCGTGCTCGGCAGCGCATCGAACATGCTTGGCCGGGCGCTTCAGCACCGGGTTCAGGCCGCCGAGCACCGATTGAGCCTGCTTGCCCGCCGTCCGGTGTTTTGCGACGAGTCGCTCCTGGTCGGTCAGGCGTGGCAAGCGCTTGACTCGATGGCGCTGGCACTGTCAACGGCGATACCGCGACGACTCGTGCGTGACACCGAGCGGCTTACCTATGTTCATGACCGACTGGTGCGGGTAGGACCTCGGATTCACGAGCGTGCGGCAGAATCGCTTGGTCGCAACGCTGCCCGTCTTGGTGATCTTTCGCCGCTCGGTATCCTCGGAAGGGGTTATGCGGTGTGTTTTGCTTCCGACGGTCAGAAAGTGGTGAAGGCGGCTTCTGATGTGAGCCCGGGGGACCGGGTGTCTGTGCGTGTCGCCCAAGGGCGGCTTGGCTGTATTGTAGAGACTGCTGAGGCGGAGGTGTGAACGTGGATGCTGAGACTGTGAAGACTCCCGAGGAACTCGCGTTTGGCGAAGGACTCGCCGAGTTGGAGACTATCGTTGCCGCTCTTGAGAGCGGGCAACTTGAACTGGAGGACAGCCTGACTCGCTACGAGCGCGGTGTAGCCCTGCTGAGAGCATTGCAGACAAAACTGGGAGATGCTCAGCAGAAGGTCACGATGCTGTTGGGTGAACTTGAGTCTGATGGGGACGGCGCGGAATAGGGAGGGTGATTCGTGTGGAGAAATGCATCTTCTGTATGGTCGCTCGCGGCGAGATGAGCGCGAAGATGGTATTTGAGAATGAGCATGTGGTGGCGTTTGACGATATCGCGCCACAAGCTCCGGTTCATACGCTCGTGATTCCGCGCACACACTACGCCTCAATGAGTGACAGCGTGCCCGTGGATGTTCTGTCCGCGGTGTTTGCTGCGGTCCCGGAGGTCGCTGCTATCAAGGGCGTGAGCGATTCCGGATATCGCGTGATCGTGAACAATGGGGTCGATGCCAATCAGACCGTAGGGCACTTGCATGTTCATATTCTGGGTGGTCGCGAGATGTCCCACGGTATGGTCAACTTCGAAGGAAAGTAGGGCAACCATGCGCTCGATCGCCATTATCACCGACAGTACGGCGGACCTGCCCGTTCCGATCTGCTCCGAATATGGCATCACTGTTGTCCCGCTTGAGCTTATGATCGGGAGCGAGGCCATGCGCGATGGGACCCTCACTCAGGCTGAGTTCTTTGCACGCATGAACGCGGCCGACGAGCTGCCCACAACCTCTCAGCCACCTGTCGGGACGTTCGTCGAGGTATATCGCCGCGCGCTTGAGACTGCATCACATGTCGTGTCGGTGCACATTTCCGAGAAACTATCCGGCACTCTGGCTTCCGCACGTACCGCAGCCAAGGAGTTCGAAGGTCGGGTCACCGTGGTGGATTCAATGAATCTCTCGTGGGGGCTTGGCTTTCAAGTGATCGAGGCCGCGCGGGCGTCGGCACAAGGATTGGACGTCACCGCGATCGTTGAGCGTGTTGAGGCGGTACGCGACCGGGTGCAGATGATCGTGCACGTCGACGCACTCGATAACCTCGTGAGAGGCGGGCGCATCTCGGGTTTCGCGGGCAAAGTCGGCGGTATGCTCAGCGTGAAACTCAGTTTCACGGTGCGTAACGGAGAGTTCGTGCTCGTGCGTCCGTTCCGAAATGCGAAGGCCGCAATGCAGCACGGTCTGGACTGGGCGGGCGAGAACATGGGTAAGGCGACGCACGCTGCATTCGCAGTGGGCTACGCTATGGCCGAGGATCGAGCCCAATCCCTCAAACAGAGCATCACCGAGAGATTCAATGCTACCGAGATGTACATCTACGAGGCTGGCACCGTCATCGCAACGCATACGGGTACTGGTTGGGCGATTGCCTTCGTACCCGAGGACTAGACATGTCTTTGCGCACCCCCGTCACCTTTGTTCCGGCCGGGATAACCGCATGGGTTGATTCCGGCGAGACTGTTCTCGATGCCGCGCGGGCAGCAGGAGTGCTCATTTCCGCTCCGTGCGGTGGCAGAGGAGTGTGCGGCAAGTGCGCGGTGAAAGTTCTTGACGGTGATTTGATGCCCCCGGATGAGCAGGAGAAGCGTGGCCTGGCTGTAGCGCCACCGGGGATTCGGTTGTCATGCCGTGCCCGTGTTGATTCGCCTGTGACGATTCGCCCGCTCGTGGCAACTGGAGTCAGCTCTACGGCGGGCGAAGACCCTGTCCAGGATGATCTCTTTGTCGCTGCAGTGGATCTGGGCACATCAACGGTGTCCGCCGTGATTGTCGGCGGCGTATCGGGCAGGGAGCTCGGGAGGGCTGTTGCGGCCAATCGCCAGCAGGCATATGGGGCCGACGTAGTTTCGCGAATCGCACATGCCATGAGCGGCGGGGCCTCGGATCTACACGCTGCAGCAATTGCATCCGTGCTCGAAGTGCTCGAAGAGGCGTGCGGTCATGCGGGCGCGTGCTTTGACCGCATCACCCGGGTTGT
The DNA here is from genome assembly GCA_024637115.1 of Actinomycetes bacterium. Lineage (GTDB taxonomy): Bacteria > Actinomycetota > Coriobacteriia > Anaerosomatales > JAGXFU01 > JAGXFU01. The sequence goes on along the minus strand of JAGXFU010000012.1, from coordinate 113,978 downwards.
GTTCGCGGGGAACACCGCGATGATGGCGCTGCTCATCAACGCCGAGATCGCACCCTTGGCAGCCGCCCCGTTTTCTCTTCCGTCGGGCATTTCAGGCGAGTTCTCGAGCACTGAACTATCTGTGGCGCTCGAGCGCGCTACATTCTCCGCAATCTCACCGCTTGGGGCGATGGTCGGTGGAGACATTTTGGCAGGCATGTTTGCTGCCGGGATCATTGCGGCTGAGGACGACTGTATGTTCATCGATATCGGCACGAACGCAGAGATGGTGGTGCGTTGGAAGCGGCGGTTGTTGTTCGCTTCAGCTGCGGCCGGCCCCGCATTCGAGGGATGGGGGCTCTCGTGTGGAGGCCCTGCAGTGGATGGAGCCATCGTCTCGCTTGACTACGAATCCGACATTCTCACACCAATAGTGATCGGTGGGGAGGCGCCCACGTGGCTTTCTGGCTCGGGGCTGGTGTCGGTCGTTGCCCTGCTGTTGTCGGTCGGGCACCTGGACGCCCAGGGCGCGATGCAGCAATCGGGTCCCTTGGCCAGTCTCTTCGACCGCGATGAGAATGGGGTGCTCCGGGTCAATGTAGGCACGACTGAAGCGCCGGTGTTCCTGTCACAGCTCGATGTTCGCGCGTTTCAGACGGCCAAGGCAGCCATTGCCGCCGGCATTCTCGTGTTGTCGAAATACTCGAGGTTGAAGCCAAAGCGTTTGAAGAGGTTCGTGATCACCGGCGGCTTTGGGTCTGCTTTGTCGGTTGAGGATCTCGTGAACACAGGGGTGATCCCCGAGGAGATGATCGACCGAGTCGTTGTCGTCAACGATGCCGCGCTGCTGGGGGCCGCTTCTGTTGCCCTGGATATGACGCTTGAGGGCGATATCGAAGGGTTCTCTGAGAAGGCCGAGCACATCGAGCTCGCATCTGAGCAGTCATTCACCGACGGCTTTGTCCCCGCCACGGCACTGCGCAGATTCACGATGCGAAAGGGATTCTCCTAGAGAAAGTCGAAGACCCCAGCCTTCGGGCCGGGGCCTTCATATTCCTCTTCCCGTACTACCCCTGAGTCTCTGCGCGGATACTGTGTCGCCTGCCTGGTGGCCACACACACATCGTGATGCCGGTCGACGATGCCCCGCTTCTCTTGTTGCCGTCCGGATCCCCCGGATGCGGCTTGTGTTGGGAAGGGAAACTGTTAACTATTAAACAAGATACCGCACGAATAGCCGCGTTGCAACTATTGTTACAAGTGCAATCTGACAACCTGCCTACCTGCGGGGATAGGTGAGTGATCCGACGACCCGTCGGTCTGCCCGGCTCTCTCCGCTCACCGAAAAATCAACACCGTCTACCTGATAACTCATAGGTTGCCACGGCTGTATCCAGGTAATATTGACCTCATATCGCGGTCACGCGCCCGAGGGGGGATTGCCGGTTCGCTTAATGCCGTTGCGACCGATCCCTGACCGACGAGTACATGTATATGAGCGGCGGACTAAGGAGGCCCACATGACTGAAGAGTCCACCTCGATTGAATCTATGATGAGTGAATTGCGCGTGGTGGAACCTGCGGACTGGGTGAAAGAGAATGCGCACATCAAGTCCATGGAAGAGTATGAGGCGATTTACAACCGCTCGGTCGAGGACCCTGAAGGGTTCTGGGCTGAAATGGCAGAGGAGTATCTCTACTGGCACAAGAAGTGGGATACGGTTCTCGACTATGAATTCGACACCCCTCGCATCGAGTGGTTCAAGGGTGGCAAGACCAACGTCGCCTATAACTGCATCGATCGTCACCTAACGACCTGGCGTCGCAACAAGGCGGCCATCATCTGGGAATCAGATGAGGGTCGTAGCAAGGTCTACACGTATCAGTCGCTCTACTACAAGGTGTGCCGCTTTGCCAACGTGCTCAAGAAGCATGGAGTCAAGAAGGGCGATCGTGTCGCCATCTACATGCCAATGATTCCTGAGCTGGCGATTGCGATGCTCGCTTGCGCGCGTATCGGAGCGATCCACTCGATTGTCTTTGGTGGCTTCTCTGCCCAGGCGCTTCGCGATCGAATTCAAGACTGCGAAGCAAAGATGGTCATCACCGCCGATGAAGGCATTCGAGGCGGACGCGTTGTTCCGCTTAAGGCCATGTGTGACGAAGCTCTGCTCGAGTGCCCCACGGTCACGAGCGTCATAGTCGTTTCCCGCGCCCAGACTCGCGTCGACATGGAGCCGGATCGTGACTACTGGTATCACGAGGAAGTGCGTGCCTCCGATATCGCGCGTCACTGTGATATCGAATGGATGGATTCAGAGGATCCACTCTTTATCCTCTACACCTCCGGTTCCACGGGTAAGCCCAAGGGTATCGTGCATACGACCGCAGGCTACCTGCTCTTTACGGCACTGTCGTTCAAGTACACGTTCGACTATCACGATGAGGACGTCTACTGGTGTACAGCGGATATCGGCTGGATCACCGGTCACAGCTACATCGTCTATGGTCCGCTCTGCATCGGCGCCACCTCGCTTATGTTCGAGGGCACTCCCACGTATCCGGATGCAGGTCGCTTCTGGGAAGTCGTGGACAAGCACGGCGTTAACCAGTTCTACACTGCTCCCACGGCGATTCGCGCCCTCATGAAGCTTGGCGAGGAGTGGCCGGCCAAGTACGATCTCTCAACGTTGCGCGTGCTCGGCACGGTAGGCGAGCCGATCAACCCCGAAGCGTGGATGTGGTACTACAAGCACATTGGTCGCGAGCGTGTGCCGATCGTGGACACCTACTGGCAGACCGAGACCGGTGGTCACATGATCACCAACCTTCCCGGCGCAACGCCCATGAAGCCTGGCTCCGCAACACGCCCGATGTTCGGCATCGACCCGGTGATCCTCAATGAGGACAAGTCGCCGGTACCCGATGGCTCAGGCGGTCGTCTGTGTATCGCCAAGCCGTGGCCGGGAATGCTTCGAGGCATGTGGGGCAAGGACGGCACCGAGCGAACGAAAGAAGTGTATTTCACCACGTTCCCGGGCTACTACTTCTCTGGTGATGGTGCCCGCAAGGACGAGGATGGCTACTATTGGCTCCTTGGTCGCGTGGACGATGTTATCAACGTCTCCGGACACAGAATGGGTACCGCCGAGGTCGAGAGCGCTCTTGTCTCGCATGCGTCGGTAGCCGAGGCGGCTGTAGTCGGTTTCCCCCACGACATCAAGGGTGAGGGTATCTACGCCTACGTCATTCTTCGTGGTGACCAGGAGGCGAGTGACAACCTCGTCAAGCAGTTGGTCGGTCACGTTCGCCAGCAGATCGGGCCGATTGCTACTCCTGATCAGATTCACCTTGTTCCCGAGCTTCCCAAGACCCGTTCTGGCAAGATCATGCGCCGTATTCTTCGCAAGATCGCTGCAGGTGAGACGGATATGAGCGCTTTCGGCGACATCTCCACGCTTGCTGATCCGTCAATCGTGAAGATCATCTTGGAGACTCGTCCCGACGCATAGAACGTTGTGCACAGCGATTCAGCGTAGACAGACGCGGGCCTCGCTCGTCCCTCGAAGGGGACGGGCAGGGGCCCGCGAGTGTTGTTGGTCACTGAGTCGAGACGCTTCATTCGTGGTAGAATCGCTGTCGATTCTTAACCCCCGAGTTCGTGGACCGGCATCCGGAAAGGAACGCCCTCATGGCTTTCAATGACCTTTTTCTGCGCGCCGCGCGCAAGGAACAAACCGAGCGCACTCCCGTTTGGATGATGCGCCAGGCTGGACGCTATATGGAGGAGTACCGGGCAATCCGTTCAAAGCACGGTTTTCTCGAGATGTGCCGTACACCGGAACTTGCGGTGGAAGTCACGCTACAGCCAGTCGACCTCGTGGGAGTCGACGCAGCGATTCTCTTCTCCGACATCCTTGTCTCATTCACTGGAATGGGACTCGATCTGACGTTCGCCAAGGGCGAGGGTCCGGTTATCCACAACCCGATTCGTACAACGTCAGATGTCGAGAGGCTCAGAGTCGCTGATCCGATTGATGACACGGGCTACGTCATGGATGCACTCAAGATTCTCCGCGGTGAACTCGTGGACAAAGTGCCGCTCATTGGCTTTGCCGGTGCCCCGTTCACGTTGGCGAGCTATGCCATCGAGGGCCAGGGAACGCGCGACTACGAGAACTGCAAGGCGCTCATGTGGGGGAATCCCAAGGCATGGGACATGCTCATGACCAAGTTCTCCGACACCGTCATCGCGTATATGCAAGCTCAGATCGATGCGGGCGCTCAGGTCATGCAACTCTTTGACAGCTGGGTTGGCTACGTTGCCCCCCGCGACTATGAGCGCTATATCCTTCCGTATACCACGCGTGTGATCGCCGAAGTAAAGGCGCACGGCGACAAGGTCGTGCCCGAGGGCGTGCCGCTGATTCATTTTGCCAATGGAGCAACATCGATGATCGATCTGGTTCAGAAGGCGGGCGGCGACGTTGTTGGCATCGACTGGCGTCTCGACATGAAGAAGGCCGTCGAGCTGATCGACCCCAAGTTTGGCATCCAGGGAAACATCGATCCTGTCGCTCTGTTCGCGCCGGATGAAGAACTGGAGCAGATGGTTGTTGAGATCCTCGAGGCTGTCGGCACCCGTCCGGGCCACATCTTCAACCTCGGTCACGGGATTCACAAGACGAGCGATCCCGAAAAGGCCAGGAAGATGATTTCCTACGTTCACACGCACTCTGATCGCATTCGCGGAGGAGCCGTTTCGTGACCGCGGGGATTCATGAACCGCGCACAGCCGTTCTCGTTATGGCATATGGAGGTCCCGACTGCCTGGAGGCGGTTGGGCCCTTCATGTGTGAACTGATCGGCCGCGAGCCGGTGGGACCCATGCTGGAGCGTATTCAGTCACGCTATGCGCAGATTGGCGGCAAATCGCCGCTGCCGGAGATTGCTGCCGACATGGCGATGGCACTCGAATCGAGGCTGGCCTCAGATGGTCTTGTGATACCGGTACGGGTCGGCTTTCGCTACACACCACCCAAGATCGGCGATACGCTGGGCGAGTTCTACGACGCTGACATCAGGCATGTGATTGCAGTATCGCTGTCTCCGTTTGAGTCGAAAGCTACGAACACAGCGTATATGTGTGCGGTGGAGGAGGCGCTTCCTGGTCTTCCGGGCCTGGCGGTCACATACCTTCCGCCGCTGCATACGCTCGATGCGTTCGTAGAACTGCACGCCCAAGAACTTCGCGAGGCCACCGATCGACTCGATACCGATCCCGGTGACGTTCTGACGGTCTTTACCGCGCATAGTCTGCCCGTGGAGGATCTGCAGAACCCGGAGCTCTACGCGAGTGGACTACGAGTGGTCGCACGTGAGATAGCAGCGCGACTGGACATGCCATCTGCCGCTGAGTTCACGGACAGTGCACGGTTGCCCGGTATTGCGTCATTCGGCGCTCCTGACTCGGGACGCCCGTGGTTGCTGGCGTATCAGTCCAAAGGCCAACGACCCGGCGAGTGGCTGGGTCCGGACATTGAAGATGTAATGAGCGTAGCGGCAGAGAGTGGCTTCGCGGCTCTCGTGGTGAGCCCGATCGGGTTCGCGACCGAGCATATGGAGACGCGCTACGATCTTGATATCGTCGAGGCGGATCGCGCGCGCGAACTCGGCATCACCTTCGACCGTGGCGTTGCTCCAAATGATGCTCCCGAGCTCATCGCCCAGATTGCTCGATCGATCGCGGAAGTCGTCTCACGCAGGAGTGCGGACACAGGGGAACGGTAGTCGGCGGTTCAGTCCGTCAACGCAGGCAGTCTCATGATCATTCGCTTTCTTCCGGCACAAAGAGAGCCTCAGAGAGGATTTTCGCGTGCACACAACCATAATCATTGGCGGAGGAGTAGCCGGTCTCGGCGCTGCCTATAAGATCCGAAGAGCAGCCGACGCCGGACACGATGTTGACTTCCTTCTCGTGGAGAAGTCGGATCGACTGGGCGGCAAGCTTGCCACCGACCACATCACGAGCGATCTCGGTGAGTCGTTCGTTGTTGATGGAGGGTCCGACTCCTTCCTGACGGATAAGACCGCCGTGCATCGAGTTGCTCGGCTGCTTGGCATCATCGACGATGAGGTCTCGACGTGTGATGAGAACAAGAAGACGTTGATTGTGAAGAATGGACGTCTTGTTGAATTGCCTGATGGCATCATGATGTTTGCGCCCACCAAGATCCTTCCAATGGCAACCACTCGGCTCTACTCGTGGCCTGCTAAGTTCCGGATGGCACTGGATCTCGTTCTTCCTCGAAAGAAGATCGAACCGGGAGAGCGTAACGAGGAGAGTCTTGAGAGCCTGGTTGTGCGCAGGCTGGGTCAAGAAGCGCTGGACCGACTCGCGGAACCGCTTGTCGGGGGAGTGAACGGGTCCGATCCGGCCCAGATGTCTCTTGCTGCCACCTATCCCATGCTTCTCGACATGGAGCAGGCTCACGGCTCACTGGTTCGCGGATTTCTCGCCCAGCGCAAGAAGGTCGAGGAGATCAAGAAGAAGTACCCAGCAAAGCCCGGAGCGCGGAGGCGTACCTTCTTCACGTCGTTCTCCTCAGGCATGCAGCACCTCACCGATTGCATGGCAGATGCTGCCGGTCGTGAGCGCATCAGAACCGGCGTGGGCGCTACGGCGATCTCAAGGCGGGAGGATGGCATGTGGGAAGTCACCCTTTCCGACGCCACCGTTCTTGAAGGAAACGCCGTCATTGTCGCCACAGAGGTCTGGGCTGCCGCCGCTCTCATCGGGAGCGTGGATGCTCGTACTGCTGACATTCTCGACACCATCCCGAGCACGTCCTCGGCAACGGTTGCTTTGGCATTCTCGCGCGCTGACTGCCCGTTCGATCTTGGATGGCACGGTATCCTGTCGCCGCGGATCGAGAAACAGCCGGTGACCGGTGTGAGTCTTGTAAGTTCGAAGTGGCCCGACAGGGCCGCCGAGGATACCGTCCTGCTTCGTGCTTTTGTGGGAGGCCCTCACAATCGAGATGTCCTTGAGCGAAGTGATGACGATCTCGTTGAGACGGTTCGCGGTGGGCTTTCACGTCTCCTGGGTATGGCGAAGGAGGCAACACCCCTGTTTTCGCGGGTGTACAGGTGGGATCGCGGAATGCCGCAGTACACACTCGGTCATCTGGACAGGGTCGAGGAGATCGAGACACGCATGGCCGGGATCGACGGCTTTGCGCTTGCCGGGGGCGGATTGCGCGGCGTTGGCGTCCCTAACTGTCTGGAGAGCGGAGAGCACGCGGTATCGAAAGTGCTTGAGGACGCAGGGATCACGTTGGAAGAGGACGCTGTCAAAGAACAGCGAGTCTACTAAGATAGGACGGATGTTGTCCGGTCGCTCCTTGGTCGGACATTTCATACGAGCGAAAGGCACACATGAAGAACGTCATTATCATCGGAGGCGGCGCGGCGGGGCTAGGCGCGGCGTATAAAGTCAAACGAGCTGCCGAGGAGGGACACGACGTATCCTTCACCCTCGTTGAGAAGGATCCTCGTCTTGGTGGGAAGATCGCAAGTCAGCGAGTTGCAGACGAGTGGGATGGTGCTGAGGGCGCGGAGTTCATTATCGACGGCGGACCCGACTGCTTTCTCACGAGCAAACCTGCAGTTCACCGAATCGCCAAGATGGCCGGTATCGAAGACGACACATTGCCGACCGACGACTCTCGCAAGAAGACCCTGATTCTGTCGCGTGGCAAACTCTTCGAGATGCCCGACGGAGTCATGATGTTCGCACCAACCAAGTTCGTTCCTTTTGCCACAACAGGGCTCTTCTCATGGCCGGGCAAGATTCGCATGGGCATGGATCTGTTCGTTCCCAAGAAGCAGGTTCCCGAGGGAACGCTCAACGATGAGACGCTTGAGAGCTTTATCGTCCGACGTATGGGTCGTGAGTGTCTCGATCGATTGGCCGAGCCGCTCGTCGGAGGCGTGCACGCCTCCGATCCCAAAGAAATGTCCCTCGCTGCGACATTCCCGAACCTGCTCGAAATGGAGCAGAAGCACGGGAGCATGCTCAAAGGCTTCATCGCCATGCGCAAGATGGTCGAGGACATGAAGAAGAAATATCCTCCCCAGCCTGGTGCAAAGCCGAGGACCTTCTTCACCTCGTTCACGGGCGGAATGCAGGAGCTGACCGATGCGATGTCATCGGCTGCAGGCGTTGAGAATATGAAGACCGGTGCGGCTGTGCAGGCGATTGAGCGCGTTGGCGCCGGGTACAAAGTCACTCTGACTGATGGCACGGTGCTCGACGGTGATGCGGTGATCGTGGCGACCGAGAGTTGGGCCGCCGAGCCGCTTATGAGGCCGTTCGATGAAGCTATCGCTGATTCGCTCGCCGATATTCCGTTCAGCACGTCTGCGACGGTCTCCCTGGGCTTCAAGGAAGATGAGGTCGGCATCGACATGGATGCCTTTGGCGTCTTGTGTCCTGCTGGGGAGAAGCGTGCGCTGCTGGCAGCTACGTTCTCCTCGACCAAATGGCCGGGACGCGCACCGGAGGGCAAGGTTCTTCTGCGCGGCTTTGTGGGCGGTCCTCAGAATCAGGCGATTATGGACAAGTCAGATGCCGAACTCATCGAGATCGTGAAAGCGGAGATGCGCAGTATCCTCGGCGTCAAGGGAACCGCGCTGTTCGCCCGGGTCTATCGATGGAATCTCGGTATGCCGCAGTACACAATGGGTCATCTCGGGCGCGTTGAAGCCATCGAATCGCGTTGCAGCGAGATTCCCGGTCTTGCACTCGCAGGTGGTTCGTATCGCGGCGTTGGTATCCCCAACTGTATCGAGAGCGGCGAGCGCGCCGTCTCGAAGGTTCTAAACGACTGGGACATTGAGCTGGCCGAAGATGCAGTTGAAGAGAAGCGCGTCTACTAGAGCATAGAGCGGTGGTGTTCGCCGCGGCAGGGGCTCCGTGCTCAGACATACTCGAAGGGCCGCCGTGGGCGGCCCTTCTGCGTAACTGCGCGCGGAACCCCTGCCGCGGCTACCGATCTACTTGCCCAGAATCAGATCAGCCATCAGCGGGTGCAATGCTGGCCCCGCGGCTATCAGGCCGGTTGAGTGTGGCGTCCAGGGCGTGCCGTCGATGCCGGTGACTGCAGCACCCGCTTCGCGGAGAATCACAATGCCTGCAGCCATGTCCCAGGGCTTAAGGCCGAACTCCCAGAACCCGTCTGCCCGGCCGCATGCAACGTGGCAACAGTCAACGGCAGCTGAGCCGTCTCGGCGAATCCCGTGTACCGGTGCTCGAAGGAATCTGGTCAGTACGCACAATTGGTGATCGAGCAACTCTCCGCGATCGTACGGGAAGCCTGTGATGAGCAGTGACGTGTCGAGTGCCTCGACGTCGGTGCAGTGGATGCGTTCTTCTCCACGAAACGCGCCGAGCCCGGTTGCTGCAGAGAAGAGTTCCTCTGCGGCGACATTGTACACGGCGCCTGCGACAGGCTCGCCTGCAACGAGCAGGGCTACAGCGACAGAGAAGCAGGGGAAACCATGGACGAACGAGGTGGTGCCATCAAGGGGATCGATCACCCACACTGCAGGATCGTCGAGTTCGCCTTGCTGAACCCCGGCGAGTTCATAGACCTCATCCTCTTCGATAACGAAGCGCGCCCGAGGATTGTCGGAGGCGATTGCCGAGGCCACGGCCACGCCCGCAGCGATATCGGTTTCGGTGACAAGGTCGGTGTGTGAACCCTTGATCCGAATCGCGCCGATCTCGGTACCTCGGTCCGTGATTACCTGTGCACCTGCTCGCGCAGCGCTGCGTGCGGTCGAAAGGGCGGCTCGCATTTCCTCGACAGTCATCGTGACCTCCGGCGGCGTCATTGGGAATCATCATAGGTAGACACATACGAGTGTACCCGTAGCCAGTGGCCTGACCCATGGGGGAGACGCATGTTCAATCTAGGTTTCGACGCACCTCTTACGTCCGAGATGGCCGATGCGCTTCGTGAGCGTGCGCGCCTTTCGCGGGGCGTGGTACTCACCGCAACGAGTGTGGCCGCGTCGGGACACCCCGGGGGATCGTTCTCCTCAATGGAGCTCTATACCGTGTTGTACTCGTGCGCGATGATCCGAGCCGATGAGCCCCGGTGGGAGAATCGGGACCGGATCGTTGTGAGTCATGGGCACACGTCCCCCGGCGTGTATACGGCACTGGCGCAGGCAGGGTTCTACTCGTCGTCTGAAGTGGAGGCTCATTTCAGGCAAATCGGCTCGGTGTTCGAGGGGCATGTTGAGCGCTCGGTGCCCGGGGTTGAATGGTCGACCGGCAATCTGGGACAGGGACTGTCGGCTGGAGTCGGAATGGCGATCGGCGCACGCATGACGGGGCGTTCGTATCATACGTTCGTGGCGATGAGCGATGGCGAGCAGCACAAAGGGCAGGTTGCCGAGGCAAGGCGTCTGGCGGTCAAGGAGGGTCTTGTCAATCTGACGGTGCTGGTCGACTTGAATGGCATCCAGATTTCGGGCCACACCGATGATGTCATGCCGGTCGATGTTGCCGGTGACTTTGCCGCTGATGGATGGCGCGTCATTGAGATTGATGGGCACGATGTCGAGGCGGTCTACGGGGCAATCGCGGAGTCGGTCGCTGACGCGACGACGCCCGTGGCAATCATTGCGCGCACTGTGATCGGCAAGGGAGTCTCGTTCATGGAAGACGATCCACAGTTTCACGGGCGTGCGCTCTCGGATGAGGAGTATCTTGAGGCAATGGGCGAACTTGGTTTGGAGCCGGCACTCGACGAGGCGAGGATGCGTCGTAGCCAGCCCATGAGCGTGCCGGAACTCGAGCACCAGACCCCACTGATGACTGTGCAGACCGGCAGCCCCAGAACCTACGCGACCGACACCAAGACCGACAACCGTGGTGCATGGGGTGCCGCGCTCGTTGACCTGGCCCATGCCAATCCAGATCTACCGATCGCGGTTCTCGACTGTGACCTGGCCGGGTCAGTCAAGACCGACGCATTCGCCACCGAACGCCCCTCGGGATTCGTTCAGTGTGGCGTGGGAGAGCACAACGCCGCAACGGTGGGAGGCGCACTGTCGATATGTGACACGCTCACCTTCTGGGCTGATTTCGGCGTCTTTGGATGCGATGAGGCATACAATCAGCAGCGTCTCAACGATATCAATGGCGCAGCCCTCAAGCTCGTTCTTACACATTGTGGTATCGATGTGGGGGAGGATGGAAAGACCCATCAGTGTCTCGATTACGTGGGGGCGTTCCGCGATTTCTTTGGCTGGAAGGTCATCGTGCCAGCGGATCCAAATCAGACCGATCGTGCCGTGCGCGCCATGACCGGCATCCAGGGCAATGTCTGTATCGCGATGGGGCGCAGCAAGTTCTTGCCGATCAGCGGCATAGACGGGGCTCCTGCTTTCGCAGGGGACTACGTTTACGAGTACGGTCGAATCGATTGGCTGCGCACGGGAAAGGACGCGACAATCCTTGCCATGGGGACTCCCGCTGCTGAGGCGGTGGCTGCAGCCGACGAGCTCCTGGCTGAGGGTCATGCCGTTTCGGTCGGGATTGTAACCGCGCCACTTGCCCTCGATGACGTCGCCATGCGCGATGCCGCGTCTGCACCGGTTCTCGTGACCGTCGAGGACCACAGCGTGCGAAGCGGACTTGGTGCATCAGTTGCGCAATGGCTTGGACGTAATGGGGTGGCGACCAAACTCGTGATCCTTGGGATAGATGACTACCGATCGAGTGGAGCCGCATCAGATCTGTTCGCGGCAGCCCGTCTTGATCGTGAAGGCATCGCCGGTCAGGTGAGAGGGCTTCTCGACTAGCTGGCGGCGAGCTTCTTGGCTGTATCGCTCTCACAACCCTGACCTTCGAGCAGGAGCATCTTCTCCTCGAGCGGGAGAGCCTCGCGTGCATGGTCGCGATGATCGTTTGAGGTTGCAAGGGTCTCGCGCATCATGACCATCAGCAGGTAGCGACCTTTCTCTGTGAGCGTGATCTCCTCGGGAGTATCTGTGGCGATTCCTCCAACCATCCGCATGAACGTGAGTTCGGCGAACAACCCTCGCTCAGCGGATATCCCAAAGTCACGACGGAAGCGTGCCTTATCAAGGCGCAGTCCGAACAGGTCCGTGACAAAGCGGTAGCGCATCTGGGCGGTCTTTCCATACGGCTTGCCGCACTTCTGGACAGACATCCGGCCGTCAGTGATCGCCTCGCCATACTCGCGCAGCGAGAAGGTATTCCCGTAGATGCGATTACCAAGAAACGAAAGAGCGCCTGACCCGATGCCAACATATTCGCCAAAGTCGACGATGTACTCGTCGATCATAGAGTCGACGTCGCGTGAGTAGGTCCACGCCGAGGTGGGCGTGAAATCCGGTGTCAGCTTATCGGCGATGAGTTGGTGATAGTAGGCCTCGCGCGTGTAGTCGATACGTCCGACCGCCGCGGCCAGTTCATGGCGGGTCTTTGGTGAAGCCATGAGCGGGTAGAACGTTGTCTGATTCGCTCCTGTTGCACGGAGCATCTCGATGTCGGCGAGTAGCATCTTCTCTGTCTGTGATGGGAAGTTGAAGATCATGTCGACGTTGAGTGAATCGAACTCACCCGCAACGCTCCAGACCTTCTCAAAGAGCTCGTCGCCCTCACCGTACTTGTCGAGCCGATCCATCTGTCCAAGAAGTCTGTCGTCGAAGCTCTGCACGCCGACTGAGAGCCGCTGTACTCGTTTCGTCAGCGCCTCGACAAGCTCCGGACCGAGATGGTTCGGACTCGTCTCACATGAGACCTCCTTGATGGAGAACAGCGAGCGGGCGAGATCGATCGTCTTAGTCAGCTCATCGAGGAGGATGGTCGGGGTACCCCCGCCGATATAGAGCGAGGGAAAGTCGTAGCCGAGATCGGCGACCATATGCATCTCGGAGCGCAGGTGCTTGAAGTAAGCGCGCGCACGGTCTTCACGAAAGAGAAAACGGTTGAAGGAACAGTACAAGCACAGGCGTTCACAGAAGGGGACATGCGCGTAGAGGACGTACGTACGCCCGGGCTGAGGGCCGGGGAGGGAGTTGAGGGAACACGGCGCCTGGGCTAGATAGTGGCGATTAAGGACACGCAGGGCAGAGGTAATCGTTCTTTCAGAGAGCATGGAGGGTCCCTTTCGAGCACGGGTATAGTTTTCGCCGGATTACGGCGAGGTCTGGCGAGTGCTTGAGTCAACCGTGACTCCCGACCGCATCGGCATGCTGCCGATTATCCCCGCAGTCTGCCGACACCTGAATGCCGGCCGAAGTACCGTCATGACCCCTCCAACTGCTCATTCAACGTACGTGAGGGGATTCCTTCAAGACAGTGCCTGGTTGAATAAGACGGAGAAGCCCCGGAAGACTCCGGGGCTTCTCCTGCAGTGCTCGGCATTGCTGCCGACTAGTGTCCTTTGCCTCCGACTACCTTGCCTGTCTTGGGGTCGAATTCAAGACCCTCTGACTCTTTCCAGGCGAAGATCAGGCGAGATGGGGCGAAGCCCTCAACATTGGCCAGATATGCGTGGATGGCGGTGAAGATGATGAACACCCACATCATGAAATAGTGGATGATGCGCATGTTCATTGGGCCACCAACGAGCGCGAGGCTCGACTCGAACCAGGGGTGGTTCATGTACGGACCATACAGCGAGAAACCGGTCCACATCATCACATATGTCAATGGGACTGTGGCGATGTAGGCGATCTTCTGCAGCACACCGTACTTGGCTCCGAGCGGGTGATCCTTCTTCAGGAAGAGGTAGTACTTGAGCCACGGAATCATCTGTCCGCGGTTCGCCTCCTGCGGCAGCCAATTCTTGATGTCTGTGTCCTGCTGACGCGAACCGTTCACCACGGCCGATTTCACAAAGAAGGCTGCGATGATGCGGAACGTGAGGTTGACAACGAGCACATACATGAAGAAGAAGTGCATGCCACGGGCCACACCCATGAATCCGCTAAAGAACGGATAGTGGATGTAGAAGCCCGAGAACGCGAGCGACACCATTGAGATCAGATTGATCCAGTGAGTCAGCACGAACACCATGGGATGCGCTTCACGATAATGCGCCGGGTGGGCCATCTTACTTCACCCCCATGGGCTTGGTGTGGACGTAGCTTTCCTTGCCTGATTTGGGTTCAATCACGTGAACCGCACAGCCAATTCAAGGATCGAAGCTACGCGCGACACGAACGACGTTCAGGGGCTTTTCGGCATCCATTACCGGCGTGCCGATGAGAGCTTCCTCCATCGGGCCGCGAACACCGTCGGCATCACGAGGTGCGATATCCCACGTTGTCGGAGCGACAACCTGGTAGCCGGCAATGCGGCCACCCTGGATATCCATGAAGTGAGCGACCGAGCCACGAGGTGCTTCCCATGCGCCGACACCCTTGCCGTCGACAACGTCGTGTGCTTTGAAGTACTCGACATCTCCACCCTTGATGTAGCCAATGAGCTCTACGAGCCAATCGATTGACAGACCGCCGATATACGCGGCCTCAAGGTTGCGTGCAGCAACCCGACCCAGCAGGGAGACAAGAACCTCCGGCTGACCCGGTGCGCCGAGCGCCGCGAGCGTCGAGTCGATGAGATCGACAACCGGCTCCACGCCTTTGACGTAGGCGACGACCATGCGCGCGAGGGGACCGACTTCGGTAGCTTCACCGGTGCCGGATCCTGCGGTGGTCTGGTAACGAACCGACTTGCCCCACGAGTACTTGTCGTCGGTGCTGTAGTCGGTCCAGAGCGCTTTGGTCCTGCCTTCGGCGGGATTCAGGCCACCGTTGTCATCTTCATACCATGAGTGGTCGACCCACTCGACAACGTTGTCAGTCGAGGCATTATCAACAGCGAGTCCTGAGGTGATGACACCGTTGGGCAAATAGCGCTCGTCGGCTTTGAAGCTTGGCTTATCAAAGACGCCCCACGACAGGAACTTGCCCGTTCCGCCGCCGAACCCGAGGGCCGGCAAGTAATACGGGGCGATGGCAAGCGTGTCGGGAATGAGCGCCGTGTTGACGAAGTCGACTACCTTGGTGAAGCGGTAGAGGACATCATCGAGCTTCTGTTCTGTGGGAACGAAGGTAGTTCCGCCGTTCACAGATGTCATGAAGTGCGGGAATTTACCACCCATGATGCCGATGATCGCAGCGGCATCACCCTGTACCTCGAGTGCTTCGAGGTAGTGCGCCACGGCAATGAGGTGAAGCTCCGCAGGCATGTCCTGTGCGTATTCAGGATGGCCGAACCAGCCATTGGTGAAGATCGACAGGTTCCCGCTTTCAACGAAGGCGGTCAGACGCTTGGCGACAGCGCCAAAGTCTGCAACACGAGTTCCTGCAGCCTCGGCCAGTGCATACGTATCGGCGATGTTGGCAGAGAGCGCCTTCACCGGGTCAACGTAGTCCAGTGCGCCAAGGGTGTAGAACCACAGAATGTGGCTATGCAGGAACTGAGCGGCTTCGATGATGTTGCGGACGAGACGAGCGCCCTCGGGAATCTGGACACCCATGGCCGCCTCGGCAGCCATCGTTGATGCATGGCCGTGCGAGATCGGACAAACGCCGCAAATGCGCTGTGACACGTAGAATGCATCTTGCGGGCGACGGTCCTTGAGCACGGATTCCATACCACGATAGAGCGTTCCGGAGACCCAGGCATCGGAAACGATTCCGTCCTCCACCTCGACCTCGACGCGCATGTGACCCTCGATTCGGGTCAATGGATCGACAATTGTGCGTGCCACTATTTACCGCCTCCCTTCTTGGCGTCGCGTTCCTTCATTTCTTCGTAGGGGGCTCCGCCGTCCATGCGACCGGCTGCTTTCATGCCAACGCCATGTACTGCGAGCGCCGCCACAGCGGCTGCGCCTACCGCGGCTCCCACCACTGTGGGCTGAGTCACCCAATCACCCACATGGATGTCCCTGTGGCGATTGAGGAACGGTGCGTTAACATCAACCCAGTTTCCGCCTGCTTCGAGCGGGTTAGCAGAGCCGCATCCGATACAGGGAGCTCCAGACTCGACGCACCAGCTTGCGCGCCCGTTCCAGCGAACGATCGGGCAGTTGGTGAACGTCTGGGGACCCTTGCAGCCGACAGCGTAGAGACAGTAGCCTTTTGCCTCTTCGACGCTACCGAACTCGGTCACGAACTCGCCGTTCTCAAAGTGGCCACGACGCGAGCAGTTGTCGTGAATCGTCTGGCCAAAGATGCCCTTGGGTCGATTGAACTCATCGAGGTCGAGCACGCTAAGATCCTCGAGGGCTCCCAGATACAGGACGTCGATTACCATGGCGACAACCCATTCGGGGTTGACCGGGCACGTTGGCAGGTTGACCACAGGTGTCTCGATGTTGTGTTCCTTGCAGAACTCAAGGACCCCGATACCACCGGCAGGGTTCGGATTCGCTGCAACCCATCCACCGTCGACAGCGCATGAACCGACTGCGACGATTGCGGCAGCATTCTCGAATACCTCGGGCAACTCCTCGACCTGAGGCTTTCCGGCCACGCGGAGCGCGTTGCCTTCAAAGCCAGTCATGACGGTACCCTCGTAGATGCACACGTAGCCGCCCTTGGCTACGAGGTCGGCCTTTGCGGCCTCGGCGTCTTCACCCTGGGCCATCATGATGGTCTCAAAGTAGTTGACCGACAGTAGGTCAAGGACGATCGTTGCCACATCGGGCGTGTCGACCTGGGCCATTGACTCGGTGCAACCGGTACATGCTCCTCCGTTGATCCACAGGGCGGGAGCCTGTGGCTGAAGCACTGCGCCTTCGACTGCTGCCGCGATCTGCGGTGCGAATGATTCGGCCATGCCGAGAAGCGCTGCGGTGGAGCCGCACCACTTGAGGAAATCGCGACGCGTTACTCCGCGTGCTGCGAGCAGCGACTGAAGTGCGCCGTTCTCCTCATATGCCATGCTATACACCTCCTAGTTTTCTTGCGAAACAGGTCGTGCTTGCACATACATCATCCGCAACAACGTCATGCTGCGGAGATGTGGTGACAGGACGTCAGGCAACCTCCCTTCGGTGAGACTCAGGGTGAGACGCGGAAAGGACGCGCGCAGCATGAATCGACCGGCTAGCTGCATACGCGTCCGGGGAAGCACGATGAGGGAGAGGGGTGATCGGCCATTCCGAATCAATGTACCGGCTCGCCGATCGCCCGGCAGCCGCAGCAATAAGACCCACGTGTCGTGACCCCCTCGACTCGTCGACATCGCTTAGCGAGTTGCACTCTTTGGGAAACAGCGACTGACCTTGTTCCATATTGTCGCTGCTACCTCCCCCTATTCTACACTCGTGCTCCCCTTCATGCTATCGAATTGCGGGGCTGGGAAAGAACACCATATAGGCAGAGCAAAGCGAGTGGGGTGGTTTCTGTGTTCGACGACAAAGACAAGCGTGAACCCGAGAGCCTTGGGGGTGCGCCGGATACGTCCGCACCGGGCGGGGATATGGATGAGGTGCGGGAGCGGTGCGCGAATGATCGTGAATCCCTGACTCCGCGTGAGACTGCCGACTGCGCGGGAACAGACCTCGCCGAGCTCTATGAGAATGAGGAAGACGGGGGTTCCTAGTATTCGGAAGGCGAGCAGGGATTGAGGGTGTGGACATAGAAACTTGTCCACGAGGCGCTCAGCCGGCCTGGCGGCGCAGATAGGAGTGTTTCCTTGGTGGCAGGAGCGCCAAACGGTCTCGTGCTCGATGTGCGAGGCTTTTCTCCCGGGCTGCGGAGGCCGATCGTGTTCACGCTGGTGGACAAGATGCTTGAGCTCGACGCCGATGACAGCCTCGTTGTGATTTGCGATCATGAGCCGGCAGGTTTGGGATACCAGCTTGACCTGCGCAAGGAAACCAAGGGTCGCTTCGAGTATTTCTATGACCAGCGCATGGACGGCGCGTGGGTTGCGCTGATTCGTCGCAAGCCCGACTAACCGCGACGTTCGCAGAGCCTCGGCAGAGCCTCGGCAAGAGCAGACAGGTCTCCTCGGTAGTCCGTTGGGGTTTCGCTATCGCGACCCACGTAGAACGTTCGGATACCAATGCTGCTTGCGGGCATATCCAACATCCTGTCATCGCCGACCATGAGGCACTCAGTAGGGGAGATTCCAATCATCTCGCACGTCTGGCGGTAATACTCAGCATGCGGTTTGCATGCGAGCATGGTCTCGTAACTGGTGATCGCATCGACATCCTGCGGCTGGATGCCCGCCCAACTCATGCGGTGCTCGATGGCGCTCATGGGAAAGATAGGGTTCGTGGCAACGGCAATCTTCAGGCCGCATTCTCGTGCTGCCTCGAGTGATGCGCGCGCACCTTTCGCCGGACCAATCCCGTTCCTCAGTGTGGGGAATACATCGTGGTAGAACTCCTCGAATACATGCCACTCAGTATTGAGGTCGATTGCAGTCAGCGATTCAAAGACGCGATAGAACGTCTCACGGTTGGTTTCACCCGGATGGAGCCGCATCATCGCCCCTGTCGCATCGTGGATAGCCCTCATGGCACCTTCGTGTTCCTCGGGAGATGACACCAGGCTTGTGACAGCTTGGGACAGTGCAACGAAATAGCGCTCCAGGAACGCATCGATATTGATGTCAAGAAGGGTGCCATCGAGATCGAACAGGATTCCTTGCACAGGTCCTCCGCACAGGTTGGGTGGCAGTGGTGGGGTGTCATCCACAACGGCAATCGTAGCATGTGGTGAGGCGATGGAATCATGAAGGAACCTTGACGATGAATACCATAGGGGGTATCGTCATCAGTATTGCACCGTATACCCCCATAGGCATGAGCCTTGATATGAGCCGTTAAGAGAATCGATTCACAAAGTCGAGAGGAAGAGGTTGTAATGGCAGCCGTCAACGAGCGGATTGAGAATCAGCTGAAGGACATCTTCGATGACAGGGTCCGCACGGATCGTGTCGAGCGCAAGATGTACTCATTTGATATTGGAGCGATGCCCAAGCTCGTCAAGCCATTCGTTCCCGCGGGCACGGCTGGCGCGGTTGTCCGTCCCATGACCGAGGACGACGTTGTCGATCTGATGAAGTTGGCCACCCGGGAGAGCCTCAAGGTTGTTCCTCGTGGCTGGGCGACGTCGGGCTATGGCGGAATCCTGCCGGTAGATGGTGCCATCGTTGCCGACATGAGCGGGATGGCGAGTGTCTTGAGTGTCGATCGCGTGAATATGACCGCAACCGTTCAGGCGTCCGCCATATGGGAGCAAACGGAGAGGGAGCTCAACAAAGACGGGCTTGCGCTCGCGCTGTATCCGTCTTCAACACCGAGCTCCGGAGCTGCCGGCTGGCTGGCTCAAGGTGGAGCCGGCTTTGGCTCGTATGAGTACGGCACCTTCAAGGAGAACGTTGTCTCAGCGCGCATGGTGCTACCGAACGGCGAAGTGAAGTTCTTTGAGGGAGCTGAGCTCCAGAACTACGTAGCCGACGCCGAAGGCATCACAGGCATCATCACGGAACTGACGTTCAAGATCAGGGCGCTCGAGCCTGAAGTTCATCGTGCAGTCGCATTCACTGATGCGCGTTCGATCGGTGCCGCGCTCAGCGCGATCTCCACTCAGAAGTTGCCGATCTGGTCGATCACGTTCCTGAATCCGGAGTCTCTGCGGCTCAAGAAGCAGCTGCCGCACCGACACGGGCATCCGTGGGAGATGGCTCACGAGCATGTTGAGCCCGTGCTTCCCGAGGCCTATATCGCTGTCATCGCATATCCCGAGTCCCGCCGAGGAGCTATTGATCTTGCCCTCGACACGATTGTAGCCGCCAATGGCGGCACCGATCTGGGTCCTGAGGTCGCAGAGCATGAGTGGGAACAGCGTTTCGCCCCGATGCGACTCAAGAGAATCGGACCGTCAATCGTTCCGACCGAGGTCGTCGTTCCACTCACAGAGATGCCCGCTGTCCTCGCGGAGATTGACGCGAAGATCAAGCAGCCGTTCATCCTTGAGGGCATGGTCTCCAAGGGCGACAACGTGGTGCTGCTTGGGTTCATTCCGCATGATGAGCGCTCCTTCAACTTCAACCTTGCATTCGCACTGTCTCTGTCGGTCATCAAGATCGCAAAGGCTCATCGCGGTTCCGCATACTCAACGGGTCTCTACTTCAGGCGTGAAGCTGACACCGTCCTCGGTAAGGACAAGGTCAAGGCCCTCTCTTCCTACAAGTCGCAGGTCGACCCTCGTGGAATCATGAATCCGAACAAGGTTCTCGGTAGCGGCATGATCGACGTGGTCATGGGGTCTGCCATGGCGATGGAGTCGATCGTGCGTGTCTTTGCGAATGCAGCGAAGCCGCCTGCAGACATGACCGATCTGTCTAAAGAGGTGCGCGGCATTCCCGGCGAGGTCGCATACATGGCGTATGCGTGTGCTCGCTGCGGCTACTGTGTGCCCACATGTGAACAGTACTTTGGACGCGGGTGGGAGTCACACTCACCACGAGGCAAGTACGCGTACCTTCGAGAGGTCATGGAGGGTCGCGAGAAATGGGATCGCTCTCAGATCGATACCTTCCTCGTATGCACCACGTGTGAAGTGTGCAACAGCCGCTGCCAGCTCCAGCTTCCGGTTGAGCACAACTGGATGGAGATGCGCGGCAAGCTCGTTCACGAGGAGAAGCGCGGCACATTCCCGCCGTTCGAGATGATGGCGGCGTCCCTGGAGGGCGAGCGCGACATCTGGGCCGGCAAGGCCGAGAATCGTGCGAACTGGGTGCCGGACGATATCAAGGATTCACTTACCGATGAAGACGGCGGCTGGAACAAGCAGACCGACATCCTCTATTTTGCCGGCTGCACCGCGAGCTTTGTCGAGAAGGACATCGCTGAGGCGTCCGTGCGTCTGCTTCAGGACTCCGGCTACGACATCGGCTACATGGGCACCGATGAGGCGTGTTGCGGTATTCCCATGAAGGTTGCAGGCAAATGGGACCTGTTTGCCGACATCTTTGAGCACAACGTTGCTGAAGCCAAGAAGCGCGGTGCGAAGACGATCGTGACCTCGTGCCCGGCGTGCGGCCTTGTGTGGAAAGAGCTCTATGCCAATCTCGCGGCCGAGAAGGGCATGGACTACGACTTCGAGGTCAAGCACTACTCAGAGTTGGTTGCCGAGGCCATGGCTGAAGGTAAGCTCGAACTCGAGAATCCGATCGAAGGTCGCATCACGTTCCATGACTCATGTCACATGGGGCGCGCTCAGGGCAACTATGAGCCGCCGCGCGACATGCTCAAGGGAATCCCGGATGTGGACTATGTCGAGATGGAGCACAATCGCGCCGAGGGCTACTGTTGCGGGTCTGTGTTGACGCTCGTCGGTGAGATGCCTGTGGCTCCGGTGCTTGGCTTGGAGCGATTGCAAGAGGCCGTCGATGCCGGGGCGGATACGGTTGTTTCGCTGTGCCCCTGCTGTCAGGTTCAGCTCCGAGACAGCGTGATCAAGAACGACCTGGACTTGAAGATCGATGACCTGTCGCGCATCGTTGCTCAGGCAGCAGGCTATGACATCCCTGAGACTACTGACTACTCCATGTACATGTGGAGCTATTTCGAGAAGTTCATCATCCTGCTTGATCCCAAGAACATGGCTACGTTCATGACCCGGATCTTCCCGCAGATGATGGATGCGATGCCAGCCGGTATGGCTCCGATGATGCGCGGGATGAAGCACGTTCCGGGCGGTCTGGCCATGATGGAGAAGGTCATGCCCCTCATGTTCCCGATGATGGCTCCGGGAATCCTGAGTACGGTCATGCCGGACATGGTTCGTGAGGTTGAGGACTACATCGGTGAGATGCCTGCCGACATGGCAGAGTTGATGCCGGATCTGCTTCCCAAGACGATGGATTCCCTCATGCCGACCTACCTGCCGGAACTGATTCCTTACCTGACGCCGCTGTTTATCGACTACGTCAGAAATGAGTAGACAGGCCACACGCAGGCTGTGATCGCTGGTTCACGAGAAGGCGGTGTCCTTAAGGGGATGCCGCCTTTTCGCTGGATTGACATTCGCTCGCCGCAATCATGTGACAGGACCTCGTCTTTCTGTGACGATAATCGATGAAGTGTGGCTCAAGTCACAATGGCGGGAGGCCGATAGCATCAGCATGAAGCAGACACAGAGCACCAGAGAACAAGGTGTGACCAAACTCCGCGCCATTCCGATGTTCACGGATCTCAGCGAGACGGATCTTGAGACGTTTGCGGATATGGTCCAACTCAAGCGCTACCCCAAGGGTGCGTTCATCGTTACGCAGAACGAACGTGGTTCGACGATGTACTTGCTGGTTTCGGGTCGCGTGAAGGTTTCGCTCGCTTCGCCGAGCGGCAAGGAGCTGGCACTCAACTATCTTGAGGCACCGGCCCATTTCGGTGAGATGAGCCTGGTCGATGCAGAGCCTCGCTCGGCTGATGTCATCGCGGTCACTGATGTCGAACTCTTCAGTCTTGATGCGAAGGATCTTTCCTCGGCCATTCAGATCAATCCTCGGCTCGCGCTGTCACTCATTGCCACGCTGTCCCGACGATTGCGTCAGACGATCCTGCGTCTTGAGGACATGGCCTTCCATGATGCGACGCACCGCGTGATGCGCGTTGTTCTCAATGTGGCGACCGCAAGCTATGAAACGCGTGGTGTCCCGGTGATTCAAGGACTCACCCACTACGATATCGCCACGCTCGCGGGTACTTCGCGTGAGACGGCGAGCCGTATTATTTCGAATCTCGCCAAGGATGGCGTGCTTGCAACAAAGGGACGCAAGATCGTGGTTGATCTGATCAAACTCAGGGAGCGCCTCGAAGGAGAGTAGCTCCGTTGTCTGTTTGGAATCGATTCTGAGCGCCTGGCCACTGTGCCGGGCGTTTCCCATTTCCGGATTGCTCTCTACTGTGACCTTATGGGCGACAAGCGGTTCAAATTTGGCGATGTACGGCTACCGCCCATCGCCAAACATGCTCAGACGTGACAGATGTCACATGGTCGAACGTCCTATGGGTCGAAAGTAGTAGGCAGACAGGAGTCCAACCGCAGGGCGGTGTACGACGTGAGAATACACATAGCTGCCGGAGTGCTCGTGTTTGTGATGTTGTCCCTCGCGCCGTCGGCTGCATTCGCGGAGACACAGATCATCTCTCATGAGTCGGAGACGGTCACCGGACTTGAGCTGGCGGCGAACGCCGCCACCAATCTGACAGATCTCGAGGTCGGCAGTACCGCGACCACCATTACCCTCGAAGTCGACGGTAATCCAACATCCTTCACTGTGGGTTACATGGATCTTTTCGGAGGCGACAAGGGCGGCGCCGGATTCGCCGGGTTTGCTCTCCTCGGTGTCGCTGGCGGAGCATTCATCAGGCTGCTGAGACTACTCCTGCGTCTCGGCGCGTAAGCCACCACACTCGCACCCAGTGCGCCGTAACGACTGCACCGCTCCCTTTGACCATTCGGGTTACAGACGGGTCTCCTGTGGGGAGAATCGGAAGTGTCCCGGCAACTTGCGAGCGACCACGGAGGTACGATGAAGGAGTTCACACGCGAGGAATTGGCGGCTCACAACGGTAAGGGCGGACAGCGCGCATACGTCGCCTACGACGGAGTCGTCTATGACGTCACCGACAGTGCGATGTGGGGCGAGGGTGAGCACGAGGCGATGCATGATGCCGGCGCTGACCTGACGGCGGAACATTCTGATGCGCCGCATGATGTGTACGTCACCGATTTTCCTGAAGTGGGACGCCTCGTCTAGGACCTGTGCGATTCTCAGGATGTCCGGTCGAGTACTGCAATCGTCTCGACGTGAAAAGTTTGCGGGAACAGGTCGACTGGCGTTGCCGAGGATAGCGTGTATCCGTTCTCGGTGAGACGCTTGACGTCTCGTGCCAGCGTGGCCGGATCGCACGATACATATACGATACGCTCAGCCCGTGTGGCGACTAGCCCGCGGGCTGCGTCGTCGCTCAGACCGGTTCGCGGAGGATCGACCAGTACTCGCGTAAACGCCCCTGCTGCCTTGAGTTCACGCGAGGCATCGCCGGGAATGATGTCGATCCAGACCTCTGATGCCTCTGCGTTACGCCTCAAGTCGGTCAGCGCATGGCGTGACGATTCGATGGCTACGGTCTCGCCTGCACGCTCTGCGATCGGCAGGCTGAAGGTGCCTACTCCGGCATAGAGATCCAAGACACGGTCAGTTCCATCCGGTTCGAGCGCTGCAATGGCTCGGGACACGAGTTCCTCGGCAGCACGTGTGTTGACCTGGAAGAACGAGGGTGCAGAAACAAGCATTCCTCTGTTGTTCAGGCGTTCTCGCCACGCGCCCTTGCCTTTCAGGACTTCAACGTTGGAGATGGCTCGCGGCCCCTTCTCTTCCTTGACGAGTACGCGAACGATGCTTGTAGGCCTGAGTGCATCTCCAAGGGCCCGGGTGATGAGGGAACGAGGGAATGGCCCTGGTTTGGTCCATAGTGCCACTTCGACGTCGCGTGAATTGGCTCCGACCCGCAACGCAACGCGTTTGAGTCCAAGGTCTTCAGATCCACTTGCGTATCTGAGAGTGCCGCGCAGGGCTTTGGGTGCTTTGCGTAGTCGTGTCGGCAGCAGTAGACATGAATCAATGGGAACAAGGTCGTGCGAACCCGCAGCGGTGAACCCGAGGGTGAGTCCCTGGTTTCCGGTGCCTACGACCATCTCGATCTTATTGCGGTAGCCATACTCATCGGGTGAGGGAACTGTAGGGGCCACGAGTGAGTCATCGGGGATGCCACCGATACGCGTGAGGGCGTCGACGACCGCCTGCCGCTTTGCCTCGAGTTGCGTTTTGTAGGAGACATGCTGCCATTGACAGCCGCCGCAGATGCCAAAGTAGACACAGGGCGCTTCAACTCGTTCGGGCGACGGCGAGACGATCCGCGTGACGACCGCTTCCACTCTGCGGGGATGCTCATTCAGAATCTCGACCTCGACACGGTCGCCGGGACATCCTCCGCGCACGAAGGCAACACGCCCATCAGGCATGTGCCCAATCGCGTCGCCTCCGTATGCTAGGCTTTCGATATCGAGTTCTACAGGCACAACCAACCGCCTTCTTGGGACCAGAGTGGGTAATACGGGCGCAACCGAGGCATATACTACCGTGGTGTCCCTGTGATGTCGCATTCTCAATCTTGGTCTTGATGACAGGCAGTGGACGAACACGGCGTGTTGAGTCTCTGACCAGGTATGCCGATACTTGTGACGGTGTCGATTGTGTTTGTCACATGATATCCGAGCGGCGAACACGGCGTGTTCGCGGAGGAGGTAATCGGAATTGGCCGACAAGAAGGTCATGATCGTTCACGATGATGCGGATCTCATCGATCAGATAAAGGCCGGACTCGAATCAGCTGGCGCCGATATCGAGGTCTTGGGTGTGCTATCGGCTCCTCGTGCGCTTGGAATGGTCGGTTCGCAGAGCCCCGATGTCATCGTGGTTGATGCTGAACTCATGGGAATGGACGGCTACGTCCTTACGCAGCAGTTGAAGTCTGAGCCCGCGGTCGCGGATATCCCGATAATCATTCTGTCGCTTCAGCCCAATGAGGCGTCTGCCATGCGTGCGCGACAGGTTGGTGCCGCGGCGCACCTTACGGCGAGCGGCCCGGTCGGAGATATTGTCGGCAAGATCATCTCACTCTCTGGTAGCGCTACGTCGGCTACGACCGGGGCTCCCGCGCCGGCGGCTCCGGAGATGGGAAGTGGAGTGCCGCAGCCGGTTAACCCGCCTGTGGGAGTACAGACGGCTCCGGCTCCGCCGATGACCCCGCAGACACCGATGGGTGTGGGGGTACCGCAACCAGTGGCTTCCCCGGCCAGCCAGATCCCCGCCGAGGCCAGCCCACCAGCGGCCACGAGCGCACCGCAGCCAGTGCCACCCACCGTGACTACGGCTACCCCGCTCGGTACAGAGCAGCCCAACCCTGGTGGAGATGCACCACAAATCGATGATCTCCTCAGGCTCATGCTCGACCGCGGCGGCTCGGACCTCCATATCACCGTGGGCAGTCCCCCCGGTATTCGTCAGCGTGGCGAGATCGTGCAGGTTGAGAACTCAAAGGTGTTGATGCCTCGCGATACCCAGTCAATGCTGCTATCTCTGCTTTCCGAGGAGCAGCGGAAGCGATTCGAGACCGAACTTGAACTCGACTTCGCCTACAGCATTCCGGGCCTCTCGCGTTTTCGTGCGAATATCTTTCAGCAGCGCAACTCAATGGGCGCGGTCTTCCGTGTGATTCCGATACAGATTCCGACGTTCGACCAGCTCGGCTTGCCCAAGGTGTGCAAGTTCCTTGCAGAGCGGCCCCGGGGACTGGTGCTCGTGACCGGACCAACCGGATCAGGCAAGTCGACGACTCTTGCTGCGATGGTCGACCACATCAATGCGACTCGGCCGCTTCATATCATCACCATGGAAGATCCGATCGAATTCATGCACAAGAACAAGCGCGCCTATGTGAATCAGCGTGAGATTGGCGAGGATACGCACAGCTTTGCCGCGGCACTCAGGCGCGTACTCCGCCAGGATCCGGATGTGATCTTGGTAGGCGAGTTGCGTGACCTTGAGACGATCTCCGCCGCAATCACCGCAGCAGAGACCGGTCACCTGGTGCTCGCCACCTTGCATACCACCGGTGGTCCGGAGACCGTTGATCGCATGATTGACGTGTTCCCGCCGCATCAGCAGCAGCAGGTCAGGATGCAACTTTCGAATACCCTTGAAGGGGTCTTGTCCCAGGTGCTTCTGCGTTCGACTGATGGTCGCGGACGTGTCATGGCGATGGAGATAATGTTGGGTATCCCTGCGATCCGAAACCTCATTCGCGAGGGCAAGACTCATCAGATGGCGACGATCATCCAAGGAGGAGGCTCACTTGGCATGCAGACGCTCGATCAGCATCTCAAGACACTCCTTCAGGCCGGTAAGGTCACCTTTGAGGAGGCCATTAACAAGGCGCAGAACCCGCGCGAACTCGCGGGCATGGTCGGTCGCAAGATCTAATCTCGGGTACATATGAACGAACCAGTCGATGAAGGTACGGACTTCATCGATAGGTATCTATTTCACTCGAAAGGAATCACGGATGGACACGGTACGCGTGCGATGGGGTAGTAACCGGCAATTCGTTGGCTGGGATGAGGCCGGTCACGGTGTCGTAATGGATGCGAGTTCCTCGTACAAAGGCGAAGGCACAGGCGCTCGTCCACTCGAGCTCGTGTTGTATGCGCTTGCCGGTTGTACGGGCATGGACGTGATCTCGGTCTTGGAGAAGAAGCGCATGGATGTGCGCGACTTCGAGATCCTCGTTGAAGGAACCCAGCGCGAGGATGATTTTCCAAAGATATATACAGACATCAACGTGCACTACGTGGTTACGGGAGTAGCGGTGACCGATCAGGCCGTGGCCCGTGCGATCGAGCTCTCAGAAGAAAAATACTGTTCGGTCAAAGGAATGCTCGGGGAGCAGGTTACGGTCACCACCTCGTTTGAGGTGCGTGAGATCTCCGCCGGGCTCGGATAGCGCGATGTCCAGTGCGGTTCTTATGCCTGTCTACAACGAAGCAGGTACCATCGCGGACGTGCTTGATGCCGTCAGGGATATGTTCGACGGGGAGATTCTCGTGGTCAACGATGGATCCACCGATGGAACGAATGCGGTTCTCGCCAATCGAGACGATGTCACCGCGATCGAGCACCCGCATAATCTTGGCTACGGACGCGCACTTGCCGAGGGGTTTGCTGTTGCCCGTGCACGAGGCATCGAGCAGGTAGTCACGATGGACTGTGACGGACAGCATGAGCCACGGCACATCCCGCAGTTTCTCGCAGCCCTCGCCTTGGGAGGCGACATCATCTCGGGCAGTCGATATCTGCCTGAGAGCGCCGTGGTCGGCGCAGCTCCTCCCACACGGCAAGAAGTCAACAAGAGGGTCACAGCCGAGATCAATCGTGTCACAAACTGGCAGCTCACCGACGCATTCTGCGGATTCAAGGCGTATCGACTGCCGGCTCTCAACGCATTCGAGTTGTGCGAGCCCGGGTACGCTATGCCGCTTGAGCTGTGGGCCAAGGCGTTCCACGCAGGACTTCTGGTTCGCGAGATCCCCGTGGAGCGAATCTACTCGGATCACGATCGCTCGTTTGGTGTGGATCTCGATGATCCTGAACGACGTTATGCGTACTACATGAGCGTGTGGCGCGACGCAGTTGAACATCCTGAGCCTTGCGGGGAGGGACACCGTGGCTGATATCGTCTGCATTGGGGCACATCCCGATGACGTGGAGATCGGCATGGGAGGCACGGTCGCTGGGCTCGTGCGCCGTGGGCTGTCTGTTGCGATCGTTGATCTGACCGATGGCGAACCGACCCCACACGGCACGCACGAGACTCGACTGGTAGAAGCCTCGCGCGCGGCCGACGTGCTCGGCGTCGAGCGCATCACTTTGAATCTTCCGAATCGATACCTGTTTGACAGCGTCGAGGCGCGAACCGCTCTGGCCGAGGTCCTCCGTGAACTTCGACCCCGAACGCTTTTCGTTCCGTATCCTGAAGATGCGCACCCCGACCACATTGCTGCGTCCCGCATCGCCGTTGCCGCCCGCTTCTACAGCAAATTCACCAAGACCGAGATGCGAGGAGAGCCCCATTTCCCCGCGCGTGTCTATCACTACATGGCAGTGCACATGAGTGTTGTTCGCTCCCCGTCGTTCATCGTGGACATATCTGAAGACCTGCCGACCAAGATCAAGGCATTGGATCAATATGAATCTCAGTTCGCTTTGAATCCGTCGAACAGCGGAGTCGTTGCGATGATGCGCGAAGCTGCTCGCATGTGGGGTGGAGTTGGACGCATTGAGTCTGGCGAGCCATTCTTTTCACTCGAACCGGTTGCTCTCAAGCGGCCAGAAGATCTGTTGTAGGAGGTTGTGATGGTTCATTCACGACCTGTCCTACCGCACGGTCACGGAGAACTCCTCGCACGCCCACCTGTTGCTCAGTGGCTCGAGCTCGCAGAGGAGACGTCGGCGCGCTTGCGCGATGAGACCGTTGAGATCGCCGGTGTCGCTCTTGGGCGCCTGCGGCGCGATGCCCGGCGTCAGATCGTTGCTGAGGCCTTGGCCTACACCGACTCATTCGGTCTCGATCTTGGTGAGGTTGACCTCAACCCCGAGCTGCTCCTTATTACGGGGCATCAACCGGAGATCTTTCACCCCGGAGTCTGGGTCAAGTACTTCCTGCTTGACGCCCTTGCTTCGGACAGCGGGGGAGTAGGCATCGACCTTGTTGTCGATACCGACACCTTCGACGCGGTGGGACTGACGGCTCCCTGCATGTCTCCTGAAGTACGTCGGTGCTCCGCGCATCTCTCAGTTGCCGAGGAGGGGAAGGTATTTGCAACGACCCCCGTTCCCACAGCGGCGGCAATCGAGGAGTTCTGTGAAGCAGGAGCGACCATGTTGTCGTCCCTCACCGCCCCGGCCCTCGCAAGACACTTCAAACTCTTCTGCGGGCACCTCAGAGATCAGAGGCCTACGGCTCGCAACCTGGCGGACCTGCTCACACGTGTTCGTCGTCTCTATGAGTCGGAGGCAGGGACTCACTATCTGGAGATGCCGGTGTCCCGTATGGCGCAGACCGAGGCGTACCTACGATTCGTGGCGCATCTCATGCTTGACGCACGAAGATTTGCCGAGATTCACAATGCGGTACTCGGACGCTATCGTGCGGCGAACAAGACAAGGTCATCGGCTCAGCCGTTTCCGGACCTGCTGATAGGGGACGAGTGGATTGAAGTCCCTCTTTGGAATATCACGGATAGTTCGCGTGAGCCCGTTGAGATGCGTCGCGCTGGTGAGAATATCGAGTTGCGTTCGGCGGATGTCTCTCTTATCACCGTGCCTGCCTCGTGTGATGCACTCATGTCCGTCCTGTCGAGCGGCCCCTTGTTGGCTCCCCGGGCGCTGACTCTCACTGTGTTCGCGCGGCTCGTTCTTGGCGACCTATTCATTCACGGCGTAGGCGGGGGACGCTACGATGCGGTGAGCGATGAGGTCATTCGTGAGTTCTTTGATATCGAACCGCCTCCGTATGTTGTTGCCTCCATGACCATGTACCTGCCGCTCGGGGCGCATATCGTCACCGATCAGGAAGTGGCAGACGTACGGTCTCAACTTCATCGACTCGAGCACAACCCTGATGATCTTCTCGGTGAAGTTGATTTTGATTCGTCGGTCGAGCGTGAGCGGGCTACGTTGCTCGCTGGAGAGAAGGCGCGCTTGGTTGATGCTATTCAGTCCGCTGATGCTGACAAGAAGTCGATCGGCCTTGCAATCCGTGAGGTGAACGCGGAGCTTGCCGAATTGCTCAGTCCCCTGGCTCAGGAGCTTCGCAGCCTGCTGTCGCAACTCGAAGGACAGTTGGCCGCAACGGAAGTGCTCACGGATCGAACATACCCGTACTGTCTGTGGAGCCCGCTGGAGGTGCAAGACAAGGTTCGCTAGTGGTGAGCCAAGCCTGTAGCAGAATGAATCGTAGCTTCGCTCGGAGCGTGTTATTATGTGCCAACCCTACGGGGTCACGTGAGGATCCAAGGAGAGGAAACACACATGTCAGTGCCTGTAGTAAGCAAAGATCTGTGCACCGCCTGTGGCATCTGTGTCGATGAGTGCCCCGAGTCATGCTACGACCTTGGCGATGTCGCCGTGCTCGCCCGTCCCGACGATTGCACCGAGTGTGGCATTTGCGTGGACGCGTGTCCGAGCGAAGCAATCACGATGGACTAAGTCTCTCAGTCGAGAGATGTGTTGGCGTATTCGGGCCGGTCACGTGACCGGCCTGTTCGCATTCCGATCGGAACTCAGCCGCGTGGACCCATTCGGTCGTTGACGTACAGTCGGGGTTCGTTGCCCTTAAGCATTCCGATGAAGCGGCGATGATGCGCAGCGTAGACTACAATTCCCATCGCGAGTGCGAACACCCAGTCTGGTGACTGCAGTGCGAATGCCGTGACGGGAAGCGTGACGGCAGCAGCCACTTGACCGGCCAACATGTACTTGGTGAGTGCGATGACCGCGAGTCCCACGATCACCACTGCAATGAAGTAGCGCCAGTCGTATGCAAGCAGCGCTCCTCCGCCCGTTGCCAGACCCTTTCCGGTACGAGAGAACCTTCGTTTGATGAAGGCCATCCACACAGAATAGTTGTGGCCAAGTACCGCTCCGGCCAATGCTGCTTGTGCGACATAGGCGTACACCGCCCTGTCGGCCATGAGCATCCCCATGGGGGTCAGTAGGTGGGCTGGATCGAAACCGCCGACATATACCTTTGCAACGGCCACCGGGATGAATCCTTTGACAATGCCGTCGGCAAGCATAGCGACCACGAACCATCGCCAGGATCCTGTGGACCTGCGAACGTTCATTGCGCCGACGTTGCCGGTGCCATGCTGTGTGATGTCTTCGTCCACAACGAGTCGTACGATGATGTACGCCCATGGGATCGAGCCGACCAGGTATCCCAGCAACAGGGCACTGGCGATCATCGCGAACCCGTTGTCAGTCACGTCGTGTTCCTCTCGGAACGACGCATTCGATTGCTCCTGGCAGCATCATGATTTCGTAGCGTCTATCAAGGAGCACCTCGCCATCGATCTGAGCGGGCATAGGAGAGTCGCACTCGATAGTCACAGATGTATGCCGACTCATGTGCACGGGTTTCATTCGAGTGTGCTTACCGACTATGAGGAAGGGGAGACGCACAAGCGCCTCAGGAAGCGAGAACGGATCGATCATGCATACGTCGAACAGGCCGTCGTCAGGTAGCGCGTCGGGGGTGATGACGAAGCCGCCGCCGTATGTGCGACCGTGTGTAACCGCAACGATGAGGGTGTCGTGCGATTCCTGTGGGCCGCCATCAAAGTTGATTCTCAGATCGAAACTGTCGAGCTCATGGAAGAGTACATGAAGCAGCGCGGTCAGGTAGAGCCATAGCCCCGAGCGTTTCGTGGTGACTTTGTATTCTACTGCCTTCGCTGTGACCTTGGCGTCGAGCCCGGCCGCGAAACTATTGTTGAAGTAGATGCCATTGCAGACCCCGACATCAAAGCACTTTCGTTCGCCAGTTCCCAGGAGCAGTGCGGCCTGGGTGAGATCTGCCGGGATGCCGAGGGTTCGTCGCGTGTCGTTGCCGGAGCCGGTGGGCAGAACTCCAAGAGCCGGACGCTCGCTCTTTGGTATCCGCATGAGGCCATTGAGTACCTCGTGAACGGTGCCGTCACCTCCACACGCGACAACGAGATCGTAGTCACCAGCGTGTTCGGCCAATTCGGTTGCATGGCCCATCGATTCGGTGTGTACCGTGTTATGGGAAAGGTTTTGGAGCAACTGTTCGATGGCGGGCAGGAGTTGGGCTGACTCGCCATGTTTTGCTGCCGGATTTGCAATGACGAGCGTTTGCATGTCGCCCACCGGGGCACCTTCCTTTCATGAATAGTGCTGTAAGAATAGCCCACCGAATGGTTTGGCGCGTGGCGTGGTCTCAAGATTCGGCGGTATGATACTCTGCGTTGGCGCGCATCAAGCACTGCCACGCAACTCGCCCTCTTAGCTCAGTGGATAGAGCGTCTGCCTCCGGAGCAGAAGGCCGCAGGTTCGAATCCTGCAGGGGGCACCACCTGACATCGAAAAGGCCGGTCGTCTCTTTGACGACCGGCCTTTGTGTTGCTGCTTCTAGCAGAGTCTCTGTCTGGCGGCTGCTAGTGGCCCTCTGCACGCTCCTTCTCATAGAGGTCGACGAGACGCTTCTGGATGTCTCCGGGGACCTGCTCGTAGGAGTCGATGGACATCGTGTACGAGCCGGTACCGCTCGTGATCGAACGCAGGTGTGGCGAGTAGTGTGTGACCTCGGCGTATGGCACCTGAGCCTTGATGATCTGGACGCCCGGTTCTGGTGCGTCCATCCCAAGGATGCGCCCACGAATCGAACTGATGTCTCCCATGACCGCGCCGGAGTAGGCGTCGGGCACGGTGATCGTGAGTGTCGAAATGGGTTCCAGGAGAACTGGGTCAGCCTTCTCCACCGCGGCTCTGAAACCGATGCGGGCGGCATTTCTGAATGCCATCTCGTTGGAGTCCACCGCGTGGTAGGAGCCATCAAAGACGGCAACTTTGACGTCTATCAGAGGGTATCCCGCGATAACGCCATGAGTCATCGTCTCTTGGACACCCTTGTCGATCGCAGGAAGGAACTGACGCGGTATTCTGCCGCCGACGATCTCGTCGATGAACTCGTAGCCGTTGCCATGGTTGGGCTCGAGTCGCAGTTTGCAGTCGCCAAACTGACCGGAACCGCCGGTCTGCTTCTTGTGGCGACCCTGTGCTTCGGCAGTGCGGCGAATCGTCTCGCGATAGGGGATGCGCAACTCTTCGAGTTCCGCTTCGACGTGGAACCGGTCGCGCAAGCGACACAACACAACATCGACGGCTGTATCACCGAGTGCTTCAAGCACGGTTTGGTGCGTCTCCTCATCGCGTCTCAGCCGCAATGCGGGCTCCTCGTCGACGATGGTCTTGAGCGCCCCGCCGAGCTTGTCCTCGTCGGCTTTGGTCGCCGCGAGGATGGACACGGGATACAAGGGCTCGGGGAAGGGGATTGGTGCGAACTCGACGTTCCCGGAGGCGCTCAGCGTGTCACCCGTGACCACGTCGTCGAGCTTGGGGAGTACTGCGATGTCGCCGGCGGGAACCGCCGTTACATCAGTGGTCTCCTTGCCGACAACCCTGAATACGTGGCCCACGCGCACCTTGCGTCCACTGCGTGAGTCGATGAGCTCCGTGTTAGGGGTGAGTGTTCCACTCATGACCTTGACGTAGTTGAGTCTGCCGACATACGGGTCCGACATGGTCTTGAAGACCCAGATAACCGTCTCTCCGCTGGTGCTGATCTCCATGGCCTCGCCGTCGGTGGTCGGTACCGCGCCATGTGCAGTGGGCTCAGGGAAGAACGCGATGATCTCGTCGAGCAGATCTTTCATGCCGATCAGACCTGTTGCCGAGCCAACAAAGACGGGAACGAAGATACTCTGCGCGATGGCCTTGTCAAGAAGGGCCTCGAGTTCTTCTTGCGAGAGCTTCTCGCCTTCGAGGTACTTCTCCATGAGCTCATCGTCGGCCTCGGCAACGAGTTCGAGTAGCTTTTCGCGCCACTCCTCGGCTTTCGCTTTGAGCTCTTCCGGGATCTCAGTCTCTTTGATCTCGGTTCCCTCGCCGTGCAGATACGCCTTCATGCGAATGATATCGATGACACCTTTGAGATCCTGCTCTCTGCCAATCGGGATCTGCACGGCACCGATGCGGTGACCATAGTCATCTACTAGCTTCTGCAGAGCACCCTCGAAGTCGGCGTTCTCTTTGTCGAGGCGATTGATGAAGCAGGCCCTGGCGATACCCATGTCTCCGGCGATCTTCCAGAGTTGGTCCGTCTGCACCTGCGGGCCTGAGACTGCGTCGACCACGAACAATGCCATCTCCGCAGCTTCCATTCCCGCGATTGCGTCGCCAATGAAGTCGGCATACCCCGGGGTATCGATGATGTTGACCTTGAAGCCCTTGTGATTCACAGGCGCGAGCGCGAGATTGATCGAGAACTTGCGCCTGATCTCCTCGGCATCGTAGTCGAGGTTACTGTGTTCCTCGTCCACGCTCCCGAGGCGATTGGTCGCGTCGGTCAGATAGAGCAGTGCTTCTGCCAGTGACGTTTTGCCCGCACCGCCGTGACCGACGAGGACGACGTTGCGGACCTTGTCAGTGCTTGGTGCTCCCAAGTGCATCTCCTCCTTGGCTCAGACCTTGTTTGAGGCCGTTTACGCCGGAGGCGCCACACGCGGCGCCTGCCGGTGCGTATACCCTTGTAGCATACTTCTTATCACACACATGACACACTGTTAGAATGGCTAGGGTTCATGACGCCGATTGTCTGAGCGACCATCACGCTTCAGGAGGAACACTGAATATGACGACGAAGCTTTCACGCATGTCACTCGCACTACTGGTTGTCGTTCTCGTTGCGTCGGTATTCGCGGTTCAGGGCTGCTCGCCGGACGAGGGTTCCTCTACATCCGCCAGCGATTCTGCCGCCGGTGAATCCACTGCCCCAGCCGAAGATCCGGCCGAAGATGCCGGTGCACCTATGACAGGGAGTGAGTCTATGTACACACCTGAGTATCAGCCCAATGGCAAAGAGATCGCGGTGATCGAGACCGCGAAAGGCACGATCAAGTTTGAGTTCTACACCGAGGACGCCCCCAACCACGTAGCGGCCTTCATTGAGTTGGCGAAGAAGGGTTTCTACGATGACACCACGTTCCATCGCGTTGAGCCCGGTTTTGTCATTCAGGGCGGGGACCCCAATACCCGAACCGGCGAGGGTCCGGCTGGCACCGGTGGCCCGGGATATACGCTCGCGTCCGAGTTCAACTCTCGTCAGCATCTTGATGGCACGGTGGCGATGGCGCGCTCACAAGACCCCAACTCAGCGGGCTCACAGTTCTACATCTGCCTTGGCCCGCAGCCGTTCCTGGACGGGCAGTACACTGTGTTCGGTCAGGTGACTGAGGGATTGGATATCGTACACTCGATCACCGCGGGCGACGTTATGACGTCGGTCACTGTTGAGAACTCGAACTAGGCCGGATATCGCGTGGACGAAGCTCGCTTCCAAGAGGCAAAGCAGGCCTATGACTCGGGTGACTTCCGAGCCGCAGCTAAGGGATTTCTAGCTGCTGCCGGTCGTGAACCTGAGGGTACTGGCTCCGCATATCACATGGCGGGCAATTCACTCATGCGTTTGCGACGTCACGCAGATGCTGTGACCGTGTACGGCCAGGCTCTTCGCGATGACGTATATGATCGACGCGGAGCTGTCCTTTCGAATCTTGCGGCGGCACACACTGCTCTTGGTGAGTATGCTGAGGCGGTTGAGGCCTACAAGTCCGCACTGGATGAGCACGACTATTCGACCCACTACAAAGCGCTCCAGGGTATGGCGGGAGCTTTGTTCGAGATGGGGAAGTTCCCTGAGGCGGCATCTGCCTATCGTCAGGCGGCCCTGGATGGCGACAATCCTGATCCGGGAAAGGCGCTGAACAACCTCGGACTTGCGTTCATGTCACTCGGTCGCCCGGCAGATGCGGTTGAGGCGTACAAGGCCGCTCTGGGATTCGATGACTATCCCGGACGAGGCAAAGCTCTGGCCAATCTTGGTCTGGCGTTCCACGTCCTTGGCGAGCACAAGCAAGCCGTCAAGTCGTTCGAGAAGGCAATTCAGCTTCACGCGTATGAGCTCAGCGAGCAGGCGCGTACCGCGTTTGAAAAGAGCCAGGAAGAACTCAGGCCACAACGCGAGGTCATTGAAGGCTGGTCAACCGGAGAGATCCCTCCGCTCATCGAGCCTCTCAACGCGGACGCGAGCGATGATTTCGAGATCCGCACCACGATGGACAGTACGCACGTGATGCCGGCGGTTTCGGCTCCTATCTTGATGTCGGCTGCATCAAATGATGATCCTTCTACTACCGGTGAACTGTTTGGTGAGGTGCCCGAGTCGGAGTTCTTCACGCTGACCGACGATCAAATGAAAGATCGGGATAGGACGGTGCGGCGCGCGGAACGTGATGCCAAGCGCGCGGAGCGAAATCCCTGGACGCTGGTAGCCACAGTGGCACTCGTTGTCGTTGTCGTCGTAGCGACACTCGCGGCTACATACTTCTCCGGTCTCGGATTCCCAACGCAGAGGATGACGGTCGCGGGCATGCTCGACACGCGAGCGGATGGTCAGCCGGTTGAGGGCTACTGGGTCGCCGTACCATCGACTGACATCGACAAAGAGATGGCAAAGCTCCCCGTGGTGGACGTGTACGAGATCGCCGAGGTGGAGCGTTCTCCACGGACATCACGCGTAACGGTAACGGTTACTCCGGAGAATGGCTCACCGCTGCGCTATGAGGTAACACTTGCCCGAGAGGGCATTGGATGGAAGATCGCTGGCATCGAGAACGATTGGCGCTCGACGGGCGGCGGTTCGTAGAGGAATGTGGCTATATGCGTCGCCTGAAGCGGCGCTGAACAGACGGAAAGGAAGCTTGTGAATCAGCAGACCTACATCATGATCAAGCCCGATGCCGTACGGCGCGGTCTGATCGCCCCGATTCTTCAGCGTTTTGAGAACACGGGTCTTGTTATCGAGAAGCTCGAACTGGCTACGCTGAGTCGTGAGCAGGGTGCGGCGAACTATGCCGAGCACGAGGGGAAGCCCTTCTACGACGGACTCATCGACTACATCACATCAGGTCCTGTCGTAAAGATGGTTCTTTCGGGTCCGGATGCAGTCCTTGTGTGTCGCAAGCTCATGGGTGCAACCAACCCGCGGGACGCTGCGCCGGGCACGATACGAGGGGACTACGGTCTCATCATGGACGCCAATGTGGTCCATGGTTCGGATTCGCCTGAGTCGGCACGCCGCGAAATCGAACTCTTCTTTGGCGCGTAATTTGTGATTGCGCGGCGGGGATCCGTCCCCGCCGCCTGCACGCCATTCTTTAGGCCTCATTCGGGGCACCTTCTCTGCCGGGAGTTGGGGGTCGTATGTTCTTTCGAATCATGGATAAGTCGCGCGTGCTCGATTTGGTGGCTGGGTTGTCGCAGGATTTCGAGGTCCTCGGCCCGGTGAGCAAAGGGGATGCGTTCGTCTATCAGCGGATCGATGATCCGGCTGATCTGCGTCTCGACTACGACACCACACTGCTTCCTCCAAAGAAGCTGTTCTTTCCGCCCGAAGAGCAGATGATGCGATTCAGGGTTGCGGACAACGAAGTCGTTGATGATGAGGTCTATGCCGCTCCGCGTGTGATCTTTGGTCTCCACCCATGTGATATCAACGGGCTCCTGCTCATGGACAACGTGTTTCTGCGAGACTACGTGGACCCCTATTACAAAGCACGGCGCGATTCCACGCTCATCGTCGGCGTGTCGTGCACGCCCCAAGAAAGCTGTTTTTGTAATGCGTGGAATACCGACGAAGTGCATTGGGGCTTCGATATCTTCCTGACTGATCTGGGCGATCGCTACTTCGTGTCGGTGCGCTCTGTGAAAGGCGCAGAACTGCTTGACGACCACGTGGAGACCCGCCCGATAACCGATGCTGACACTGCCGAGTTCCAGAGGGTGGCCCGCGAATTCGAGGCGGGGTTTTCCGATGAGCTCAATACCTCGCAGTTGCCACTGCTGCTTGACGCGAAATTCGAGAGTCCCATCTGGGATGAGCTCGGCGAGAGGTGTCTGAGTTGTGGCGCGTGTTCAATGGTCTGTCCCACGTGCTACTGCTTTGACGTTATCGACCGCCTCGAGCCCGACCAGAAGACCGGGGTGCGGATTCGAAAGTGGGATTCGTGTCAATTCACCGAATTCGCGAGTGTTGCTCACGGGCAGAACTTCCGCGAGAGCCGCGCCAGCAGGGTGAAATACCGCTATTACCACAAACAATGGGGCTACTTGTCTAAGTTCGAGCGCGTTCTTTGCGTTGGATGCGGTCGGTGCGCCCGCGCATGCCTCGCGGGAATCAGCCCGAGAGAGGTCGTTACCGCTCTTGAGGCGGGAGGGGTAGGCGAATGACTGCATACCAGGAGTTGCAGCAGAACCCGTATCGTCCCTGGCCGGCTCGCATCACATCGATTATCGACCTGACAGAACAGGAGCGTCTGTTCGAGCTTCGGATCATCGATGACGGTGTTCGTGAGGCCTTCGAGTTCACGTCCGGTCAGTTCGTGGAACTCTCCATTTTTGGAGTGGGTGAGGCACCGATTTCGATCTCCTCGGCACCCAGCAAGCAGGGCTTCATCGAGTTGTGTGTGCGCAATGCCGGTGATGTCACCGGGGCCTTGCATCGCAAGCAATGCGGAGATGTAGTTGGGATACGAGGACCATTCGGACGTGGATTCCCGTTTGAGGAAATGAAGGGCAACGATGTACTGCTCGTTGCCGGGGGATTGGGAATCGCGCCCTTGAAGTCGCTCATCAATCATATACATGACGATCGTCATGATTTCGGCAAAGTCACGATCTTGTATGGGGCAAAGAACCCCAGTGAGATTCTGTTCCGGTATCAGTTCGATATGTGGAAGCACCGTGATGATTTCGATCTCATTCTTACCGTCGACGATCCCGACGAATCATGGGGCGATGAGGTGGGAAGAGTCACCCGCCTGTTCGACATGATCGACATCGAGCCCGAGAACACTTACGGAGCAATCTGCGGTCCGCCGGTGATGTACAAGTACGTGATCGAAGAGATGCGCAACAAGGCGATGGATGTCGACAAGATATATGTGAGCTTTGAGCGACGAATGAAGTGCGGCATCGGTAAGTGCGGACACTGTGGGGTCGGTCATCAGTATGCGTGCATCGACGGTCCTGTGTTCAACTTTTGGGAAGCCATGAACCTTCAGGAGGCGATATAGATGGCGCCTCGAGTCGTAGTCATCGGTCTGGCCAGTGATTTTGGATGTCAGGTGCAGATGACGAATATCGAAGATGATCTGCTCGATGTACTTGGGTTGATCGATCTGCAGTACTGGCAGCTTGCCAGCAGTGGACACATGCCCGATTCGTATGATGTGGCGATCGTCGAAGGGGCGGTCACCACCTTGGAGCATATTGCGACGTTGGAGCGGGTGCGCGCAACGGCATCGGCCGTGATTGCCATCGGAGCGTGTGCGGTAACCGGCGGCATCCCGGCCCTCGCATCGCACGGCCGGCTCGAGGAGCGCTATTCGCTCGTGTACGGAGACGGTCCGAGCGTGGCTCCCGGCAGAATCAAGCCACAAGCGGTGGATTCAGTTATCGACGTGGACTATCGGATTCCGGGGTGTCCCATTGACATGGGGGAGTTCGTTCAGGTTCTGTCTCGTGCGCTGCAGGGCTTGTCGGATCACCTCCCCCAGGAGCCCTTGTGCGCGATATGCAAGACCAAGGAGAACGTCTGTTTCTACGAGCGTGGCGAGGTATGCCTCGGCGTGTTGACGCGTACCGGCTGTGACGCTCGATGTGTCTCCCTTGGGCGACCTTGCACAGGGTGCAGGGGTCTTGCCGAGGATGCAAACCTGGAATCAGCACTCAGACTATTGGATGAACGCGGAATCGATACGAGTGACGTGTTGGTTCGGGCGAGGTTGTACAACACGCTCGAGGAGGCATTTACCAGATGAGCACACTAACAGTCGAGCATGTGGCCCGGATTGAGGGACATGGAACCATCACGGTCGATGTCGACGCAGGTGCAGTTCAGTCAGTGCATCTGGACATCGTCGAACCGGCGCGCTACTTCGAGTCGATGGTCGTTGGCCGCAGACTTGAGGATGCACCGCTGATTACAAGTAGGATCTGTGGCATATGCTCACCCAACCATATGTTGACTTCCATCAAGGCTCTGGAGTCTGCGCTTGGACTTGAGGTGAGCGAACGTACTCAGGTCATGCGTAAGTTGCTGGTCTATGGAAGCTTCCTCCAGAATCATGCCACCCATCTCTACTTGTTTGCGGCTCCGGACTATGTGGGTCTACCGAGCGTCTTTCCGCTTGCTGAAACGCATCCGGATGTGGTGGACCGCGCTCTGCGAATCAAGAAGCTTGGGAACGACCTGACTACATTGGTTGGAGGCAGATCGGTCCACCCGGTGACCGCAGTGATAGGTGGCTTCACGAGCGAGCCTGATCCTCGTCGGCTCGAGGCTTTCCGCGATACTTTGATCGCCACGGTTCGCGATGCCGTAGCTACCGTGGACCTGTTCTCCGCATTCGAGGAATTCGAGGTTCACACGGATGGGGAGATGCTTGCCCTCACCGCTGGCGATGATTATGCGATTTACGACGGAGAGATTGCTGCACTGCGTGCCGGATGGAGGCGTCCGGTCAGTGAATACCGGGACATCATCACTGAGAGAGTGATTGGCCACAGCAACGCGAAGCACTCAACGGTGGGTGGTGAGCCGCTTATGGTCGGTGCGCTGCCTCGCATCAACCTGAACGCAGCAGCACTGTCGCCCGAGGCTGCTCGGGCTCTCGAGAAATCGCCGATTACTGTGGGTTCGCGCAATGCATTCTTCAACAATCTGTCTCAGGCGATTGAGTTGATAGACGCCCTCGAGCGCTGCGCTGGCTACATCGACCGACTCCTTGAGATGGGCGGGTCGACCCAGGTCGAGAAGTTCGACATCGCTGCTGGTCGGGGTGCAGGCGCAACCGAGGCCCCCCGCGGCACTCTGTACCATTCGTATGAGGTCGATGCGACTGGAATCATCAGAGCCGGTGATGTCATCACTCCAACGGCTCAGAATCTTGCGAACCTCGAAGCTGACATGTGGAAGTTTGCGCCAACGGTGGTCGATCGTCCAAGGCCGGAGTTCTTGATGGCGATCGAACGACTCGTGCGCGCATATGACCCGTGTCTTTCGTGTTCGGTACACTAGCCGGGCGTTCGGTGATAGTTTGTCCTTGAGGGCGCGTGCAGGAATGGCAACGTCAATCGAGAACGTGTCTACAAGTCCACACGTACTGCAGACAAGGGGAGCCTTGTGCTCAAGGCTGGTTTCAGGGGTGGGATTCACCCGTCTGGTCACAAGCAAGCAACAAGCGGGGTAGCCATAACGAGGGGTCCGGTACCCGCCTCGCTCATCGTGCCAATGAGTCAACACCTTGGCGCCCCCTGCCTTCCGGTTGTTGAAAAGGGAGACCATGTCGTTCGTGGTCAGGTGATTGGTACCGTCGAGGCGTTTGTGAGTGCGCCGATCCATGCGCCGATGTCAGGCGTGATTGCGGCGATTCGACCACAGGTCCTCGTGTCCGGTCAGCGGGTGAGTGCTGTTGAGATTACGTGCGACGAGGACCCCGACCTGGACGTCTTTGTGCGGTGCGAACTGGCCGACTCCACGGCTGGCGCGGCACGATCTGCAGGAATCGTTGGCATGGGCGGCGCTGCTTTTCCCGCGAGCGTGAAGCTGACTCCTCCGCATGACATGCCTGTTCACACTGTCATTCTCAACGGCTGCGAATGTGAGCCGTATCTCACGTGCGATCATCGCGTGATGCTGGAGACACCACTTGAGGTGATCGACGGGGCACGTCTCATTCGCGACGCAGTCGGAGCCTCGCGGGTGGTGGTGGGAGTCGAAGATAATAAGCCGGATGCGGTCGCAGCTCTGCGTGCCGCAACCGCTGATGACGTTGAGATACTGTCGCTACGCACAAGCTACCCGCAGGGCGCTGAGAAGCAACTCATCTTCGCAGTTCTGGGAGCAGAGGTGTCTCACGGCAAATTGCCCGCGTCCACCGGAGCCCTCGTTCACAATGTTGGAACGGCCGTTGCGTTGGCGCGCGCGGTCCGTGAGCGGCGCCCGCTCATTGAGCGCGTTGTCACTGTCACCGGAAGAGTGGTGCGTCCGGGCAACTATCTGACTGTCATTGGAACGTCGATCGGTGAACTCATTTCGTTCGCGGGCGGCTTTTCGGGTGAGGTCGGACGCGTCATTTCAGGCGGTCCGATGACGGGGATGGGTGTATCCGATCTCTCGGCTCCTGTCGTCAAGGGCACATCCGGAATCGTCGTATTGGGACCCGGTGAAGTAGCGCCTGCGGTACATGGTGATCAGCCGTGCATTCGTTGCGGGCGTTGCTCAGATGCATGCCCCATGATGCTCCAGCCATTCGTTCTTGGAATCTACGCGAACAAGCGCATGTGGGATCAGACCCAGGATCACCATGCCCTCGACTGCATCGAATGCGGCTGCTGCAGTTATGTATGTCCCACCAGTCGACCACTCGTGCAGTTGATCCGGCTCGCAAAGCACGCCCAGCTCGAAAGGGGTGAGTGAGCATGACTCCTCATTCGAGCGCGACTGAGCCCCTCGAACTGCCCAGAACGACGATTACCTCGTCACCGCACATTGCAGGTCGTGAGAATGTCACCTCGATCATGCTATGGGTCGTCGCTGCTCTTGCTCCAACTGCCCTCTGGGCTGTGTACAACATGGGATGGGTGGCGGTGCTACTTCTCGTGTCGTGCATTGTCTCCACCCTTGCCACTGAGTACATCTGGAATCGCGTTGCGCACCGCGCTCAGACATTATGGGATGGAAGTGCACTGGTCACAGGACTGCTGTTGGCGATGTCGCTTCCTCCGCGCACTCCGTGGTGGATGGCGGCTGTTGGTGGAATCGTTGCGATTGCGTTGGCCAAGATGATCTTTGGCGGACTCGGATGGAATCTGTTCAACCCGGCACTCGTTGGTAGGGCGATCATCACGATCTCCTGGGCCGGAGTGATGTCGGAACAAGTGATTCCGGGTGGATGGTTCAGGGGCATCGATGTTTTGGGAACAGAGTCGCTCGATGCGATCTCTGG
Source organism: Actinomycetes bacterium (assembly GCA_024637115.1). Taxonomy (GTDB): domain Bacteria; phylum Actinomycetota; class Coriobacteriia; order Anaerosomatales; family JAGXFU01; genus JAGXFU01. Next base: position 70,421 of record JAGXFU010000012.1, on the reverse strand, counting down.
TGCCACGAGACTTGCTCTTGCGGCTTCCGACCGGCTTGTAGATGGTGCATACGGGTTTGACATGCAGGCCCAATATTCACCTTTCCTGTTTCGAAACCTCGAGGGTTCTCTCGGTGAGGTCTCCGCAGCACTGTTGGTTGCAGGCGGCCTGTTCCTGATCTTCAAAGGCATCATTGACTGGCGAGTGCCGGCGTCTTACATCGGGACTGTGGCCCTGCTCTCGTGGGCCCTTGGCTCGGATCCGTTGTTCAATGTGCTCGCGGGAGGCGTGCTGCTCGGTGCGTTCTTTATGGCCACTGACTATGTGACCTCACCCATGACTGCGACTGGGCGAATCATTTTTGGGTGTGGCTGCGGGCTGATCAACGTTGTCGGTCGGCTATTCGGGCCACTGCCCGAGGCGACCACCTGGGCGATTCTATTCATGAACGGACTTGTGCCGTTGATTGACCGTTTCACGATTCCGCGTACCTTCGGTTGGGGCAAGCGCCGTGCGTAGGGCTCCGTCGACACCCGTCAGGATGATTACGGCCATGTTGGTGACGTGCATCGTCTCGGCCACTGCACTCACGTTCACCTATACACTCACTCGCGAACGTATCGCGGATCAGATTCGCGCTGCCGAGGAACGCGCGATCACAGCGGTCTTGCCGTCTGCAGATGACTTTGACTCCGCGACAACGGACGTTGTTTCGAGAGCCAGCGAAGCTGCAGGAGAGACTCCGGTGACTGCCGTCTTTGTGGCGCGTGATGCCTCTGGAGCTGAGATTGGTTGGGCCATTCGGGTTTCACCGCGGGGATATGGTGGTCCGATGGACATGGTTGTGGGCCTGGATAGAGATGGGAAAGTCACAGGTGCTAGCATCATCACCCAGAATGAGACGCCTGGCCTGGGCACGAAGATTCTGACCGAGCCCGGTTTTCTCGACCAATTCGCAGGCTGGGACGGCACCGACATTGACAAAGCATCCAAGGAGTTCGATGCGATCTCGGGGGCGACCCGATCATCGAATGGCGTTCGTAAGGGCGTGATCGCAGCGGGTCACGTGTACTCCGACGTGCTGGGCACAGGAGGGGGTGAGTGATGAACGAGTGGATGAGCACGTTCAAGCGCGGGCTGTCGATTGATAATCCCCTCACAGTACTCATGATCGGGCTGTGTGCGACGCTCGCCGTCTCAACGAAGTTTGAGGGCGCATTCTTCATGGGCCTTGCTGTGGTCTTTGTTCTGACCATGTCGAGCCTGTTGGTCGCACTCATCCGGGGTCTCGTGCCGGAACAAGTGAGAATCCCGATCTTCATCGTGGTCATCGCTTCGTTCGTTACGATCGTGGATCTCACCATGCACGCCTTTCTCCCCGACATCTACACCTTCCTTGGTGTCTGGATTCCGCTCATTGTTGTGAACTGCGTGATTCTCGGACGCGCCGAGGCGTTTGCTTATCACAACAAGCCATCGCTTGCCGTGGCAGATGGACTTGGGATGGGGTTGGGTTTTGCGGCAGTGATTATTGTGCTTGCGACTCTTAGAGAGTTCATTGGAAGCGGCGAGATAGTATTCCTCGGCACCACTATCGTGCGTTTGCCGGGCTGGTATCGCGGGCCCGGAGTGGTGCTGTTGTTCCCCGGAGCATTCATCATCTTCGGCTTCATGGTCGCCGGAGCCGGTGCGATGAACCGTCGCATTCATGGGCGTGTTGTTGAGACCAAGGCTCATTGCACGATTGAGGAAGGGGCTAGCCGATGATGGAGACGCTCGCCCATTTCGCTCTCTTGCTTGTCGGGGCGGCTCTGGTTAACAACATCCTGCTTACAAGGTTCATTGGCCTGTGTCCCTTCTTTGGCGTCTCAAATGCCATGGAGACGTCGTGGGGAATGGCCGGTGCGGTTCTGTTCGTCATGACGCTTGCATCGACAGCCACATGGGTGTTCTGGAACTGGCTGCTGGTTCCGTTGGGGGTTGGCGAGTTTCTGTACATACCGGCCTTCATCCTGGTCATCGCATCCTTGGTGCAGTTTGTCGAGATGTACCTGCGCAAAGCAGCACCCTCGCTGTATCGCTCTCTGGGCATCTTCCTTCCGCTGATTACTACGAACTGTGCCGTGCTTGCCACTGCCACGGAGGCGGTGAAACCCGGGTTCTTCAAGATGAATCTGGCGTACGGTTTCGGATTTGGCGAGGCCGTTGTCTACACCGTTGGTGTCGCTCTTGGATTCGGCTTTGCTCTCATTACGTTTGCGGCTCTCAGGGAGCGGCTTGAGGTAGCACCGGTACCGGACGTCATGCGCGGTACCCCGATGGCGTTCATCACTGCAGGTCTGCTGTCGCTCGGCTATGTCGGCTTGAGCGGTCTGTTCGGACTCTAGGAGACATCACGTGGACTTCGTTCTTGTTGCAAAAGCGGTAGGTGCACTCGCTGCGATCGGTCTGATCGCGGCCGGGATGCTCTCGGCCGCGTCGCGAAGATTCACGGTGGATGTCGATCCCCGAATCGAGTCGGTTCTCGCGGCCCTTCCGGGCGCGAACTGTGGTGCATGTGGGAATCCGTCGTGTTTCTCGGCGGCGGAAGCGATGGTGGCAGATACACTACCCGTGACCGCGTGTACCGCCGGCGGACAATCGGTGGCCGACTCCGTCGCGGAGGCGCTCGGCGTTGAGAAGTGCGCGGTCTCTTCGGCTGTCTCGATGCGGCACTGCGGAGGTGGGCGTGCCGCCTCCCGATCGTTCGACTATGCAGGTGTGATGTCATGTACTGCGGCACTTCGCGTTGCCGGTGGTGATCTCGCGTGTCCCAACGGGTGTCTGGGATTCGGGGACTGTGCGAGAGCCTGCCCGTTCAACGCTATCTCGATGGATGAACGCGGTCTCCCGGTAATTGACCTGGATGCGTGCACGGGTTGCGAGGTGTGCGTGTCTGAGTGCCCGCGCGGGAGACTTGATCTGCTTAGAATGGGCCCAGCCGAGGGTAGTGTTGTTGTGCGCTGTGCGTCGCACGATCGTCCCAAGGCTCGCAAGGGTTACTGCTCGATGTGCTGCATCTCATGCAAGAAGTGCGAGAAAGCCTGTCCTCACGATGCGATTCATGTAGTCGATCTACTCGCTGTCGTGGACTACGACAAGTGCACCGGATGTGGCGTTTGCGTGGACGTTTGTCCCCAGGAGTGCATTGACTTGAGCGGTCGAACGAACATCTGGGGCGATCCTGCATTCCTGGACGGGCGCGGTCCAAAGGTCGAAGGCTTTATGCCGCGAAAAGCGGACGAAGCCGGGAGCCACGACTAGTGAACCGCTGGGACACGGCATTGGCATGCAGCATTCTGCTGGTGACCGCCGCGCTGTGGACTGTGTCGCCCGTCTCGGCGGACGAAGCGATACTGAATGGCCCCAACGGCAGCACGAGTGTCAACCTTTCACTCGATGCGACTTACGTGGTTGCGGGAGCTGTCGGGTCTGTGGAATTCAGCGTCCGTGACGGAGAGATCGTGTGCGTCGACTCGTCGTGTTCTGACGGACTCTGTCAGCATATGGGCCCTCTCAAACCCGGACGACCGATAGTGTGTGCTCCGAACGGTGTGATTGCTCGTTTCGATCGTCCCGGGGGTGGACTTGATGCGGTCTCCCGCTGAGAGAGGTCATGCGGCGCGGGTCACAGAGATCGGGCTTCTCATTGCACTCGCGTGCGTGCTCGGCGCTGTTGAGCGCGTTCTGTCACCAACGGCTCTCGTGCCAGGTGTTCGTCTGGGTCTGGCTAATGTGGCGATTCTCGTGGCACTCATGCGATACGGTCCGAAAGCCGCAGGGATCGTGACGTTGGGCAAGCTTCTGATCATCGGATTCGCTTTTGGAACGGTGATCGGCCCGATCGGGCTTATCTCGGCAACCGGCGGTATCGCAGCATGGGGAGCCATGTCGGCTTTGTCTGGGCTTGATCGTTTCAGCATGGTCGGAATCTCGATCGCGGGCGCTGCGGCGCACGTAGTCGGTCAGCTGTCCGCAGCTGCGGTGGTAACAGGTTCTGCGACTGTATTGTCACTGCTCCCCGTATTGTTACTCGCGAGCCTACCCACGGGCATCGCTGTCGGGCTTCTCTCCCGACTCCTTTCATCCCGAATCTCCCGACCGGTCTTGTCGGCAGCGGAAGGGTAGTGGGGGGGTGGCGCATGTGACGCCACGAGTAACAGGGATCCAGGCGTCATGTCGTGATTTGATGCTCGAAGGATATGCCGAGTCCGTCCCCGACGACGAGCTTCTCGCGCTCGTGATGGGCGATGATGGGTCGGCGGCTCGCGTGCTGTTCTCTCGTTACGGGAAGCCGGACGGTCTATGGAGGGTTCACCCCGAGGAGCTTGTTGCGCTTCCGGGCGTTGGTCCGTCCACCGCCGCTCGTGTATTGGCCTGCCTTGAAATCTCTCGCCGGGCAGGAGCGTGGCGTTGCGGGAAGCGCCCACGGATATCGACTCCTGAAGACGTGGTCGCCCTCTGCTGGCCGCAGATGCGCGGGGAATCTCGTGAGCACTTCTGGGCGCTCGCGCTGAGTACAAAGAATCACTTGCTCAGGACCGTAGAAGTATCTGTGGGCTCCCTCAATGCTTCGATCGTTCACCCGCGAGAGCTGTTCCGCGAAGCTGTTGCAGCCGCTGCAGCTTCGATCGTTGTGGTTCACAACCACCCGAGCGGAGATCCGACACCGTCAGGCGCAGATATTCAGCTTACGCGTCGACTCGTAAAGGCAGGCGATGTGATGGGCATCGAGGTTCTTGATCATGTCGTGATCGGCGACGATGGCGACCACGCGAGCATGCGCGAACTGGGTCTCATGTGACGGTGTGGATCAAGGGCGAACGCGCATACGTGTCCTACGTATGGATTTACGCTGTCTACCTGCGGGATGTTGCCATTCCGTAGGGAGTTCTTTGGCAATTGCTGTGCTACACTTCTGGGGTTGACGCGTTACGGCCGACGGTTGCGAGGCAATCGTGAGGCCGTTTCGTCGTGCATAGGCGGCGCGAGCCGCTCACCAGGTGCCGGAGCCTCCGGCACAGCGAAAGGAGACAGCGACCGTGTCGCTTATCGATATGTTCTTTAACCAGTGGGGCGGCGACATGGCCGTTGACCTGGGAACAGCAAACACGCTCGTTTCCGTTCGGGGTCGGGGCATCGTCCTCATCGAGCCGTCAGTCGTGGCAGTTGAACGCGATTCAAAACGAGTGCTCGCTGTTGGCATTGAGGCTAAGCGCATGCTTGGGCGCACCCCGGGCAGCATTGTTGCTATCCGCCCACTCAAGGACGGTGTCATTGCTGACTTCGAGGTTACCGAGGCGATGCTGCGCTATTTCATTAACAAGACACGGGTGAAGCGCTTCCCGTGGCAACCAAAGCCTCGTGTGGTCGTGTGTGTTCCTTCGGGAGTCACCGAGGTCGAGAAGCGTGCCGTATTTGAGGCCACGATGCAGGCAGGCGCTCGTCAGGCGTACCTGATCGAGGAGCCAATGGCCGCAGCCATTGGCGCGGGATTGCCTATTCAGGAGCCCACAGGAAACATGGTTGTCGATATCGGTGGCGGTACCACGGAGGTCGCAGTCATCTCGCTCGGTGGCATAGTCGTGGCACAGTCGATCCGCATCGCGGGCGACGAGTTCGATGAAGCGATCATCGCCCACGTCAAACGAGCATATAACGTGCTTATCGGTGAACGTACGGCCGAGGAGATGAAGTTCGAGATCGGTTCAGCCTGGCCGTTGCTCGAGGAAGTCGATGTCGAGATACGCGGACGCGACTTGCTCACCGGGTTGCCTCGTACGGTTTCTATGGAGTCCGAGGAGATTCGAGAAGCGATCGAAGAGCCGCTGTCGGCCATCATCGCTGCGGTCAAAGCGACTCTTGAGCAGACACCGCCCGAATTGGCGAGCGATCTCATGGAGTACGGCATCGTTCTGACTGGCGGAGGCGCGCTGCTTCGTGGTCTGGATGAGCGACTCAAGCACGAGACGGGAATGCCGGTTCATGTGTCCGAGAACGCCCTCACCAACGTTGTCGATGGTTCAGCCATGGCTCTTGAGGAGATCGACGCACTCAAGAAAGTCCTGACCGGATCTCGCTAGAACGGACCGCGCATGCAGTTGCCCGACTCCGATAGGTCTAGCGGAGGCACAGGACTCCTCGTTGCACTGGTGGTTGTCTCGCTCATCCTCATCACCGTGTACTTTCGTGAGGGTGATGGGGGGCTGCTTCACAGTTCCCGCCGAGGGGTGCAGGCTGCGACCGCGCCGGTCGCAGCGTTGGGCGACTGGGTCTTCACACCTGTCGACGCGGTGCGTAGGTGGGTTGCTGGTGCAGGGATGTCGCGTGAAGAAGCACGTGCGCTCAGCGAGCAGAACGATGAGCTTCGTCAGCGCCTCGCCGAGCTGGAGGAGGCTCGTCTGGAAAACAGCCGCCTCCGTGAGATTGTGGGCTTCATTGAGGCTCGAGAGCTCGACGCGACCGGTGCCCGGGTCATCGGACGTCCTTCGAACTCATGGGAAGGCACCATAATCATCGACAAGGGGAGCGATGATGGTATTGCCGCAGGTATGCCAGTCCTGGCTCCTCAGGGTCTCCTCGGCCAAACCGTTGATGTAACGGCGCACAGTGCACGTGTGCGTCTGATTACCGATCAACGTAGTGGAGTGGCTGCACTTATTCAGACGAACCGCGCCGAGGGCATCGTGCGTGGATCGCTGAGAGGCGAGCTCTCGTTCGACTTCGTGAGTCGGGAGATCACCATCACGCCCGGTGAGGTGGTTCTCACTTCCGGCATGGGTGGCGTGTACCCCAAAGGACTGCTCATTGGAGAGGTGGCTGACGTGCAACTCGAAGACAACGATCTGTTCCCGGCCATTTCTATTCTCCCGTCCGCCCGAATCGCTGGCATCGAAGAAGTCATCGTGCTCGTTGGGGCAGCGCCCGAGCCCGAGTTGGGCGGTGGCGAGTGAGGCGCTGGCTCCCGACACTCGGTACCCTTCTGGCGGCTGTCGTCCTTCAGGTCGCGGTTGCTCCGCATCTTGCGATTGGTGGCGTGGTGCCCAATCTGCTGCTTCTTGTTGTGCTGACGTTCGCCTTGATCGAGGGTCGCAATGCCGGCGCGGTGGGCGGATTCACCGCTGGACTGCTGTTCGATCTGTTGGGAACCGGACCTGTTGGTGTTGCCGCCCTGGTATTTGCGGTCACCGGATATTTGGCGGGTTCTCTGTCCGAGAACATGTTCGCTGAAGGATGGTTGTTGCCGGCGACGGTGGTCTTTGTCGCGGGGTTCGTTGCGGAATTCTCATATGCGGTCGTTCTTGTCTTGCTGGATGCGGGCGTCCCGCTCGGCGAGACGTTTGTGAACATCGTGTTGCCCGCGGCTCTCTACAACGGTGCCCTCGCGTTGCTCTTCTATCCTTTGGTGGCGCGCTTTTTGCGTCGGGAACGCGAGATGACGACCTTCAGCCGGATAGGCTGAGGTCGTTTGAGTCTCAGGCGGCTCGCTGCCACTATGGCGATCACGCTATTCGATCCACGAGGAGCCACGAAGATACATGTCGACTTTCCGCCAGGATCTCAAAGGCCGCTTCGCCAGCCTTGGCATCATCGTGCTCATGGTGCTCGGGGTCTTGCTGCTGCGTCTCTGGAGCATGCAGGTGCTCTCAGGCGCTGAATATGTCGCCATGGCGGAGAATAATCGCGTACGCGAAATCAGCACCGAGGCTCCACGTGGTCGAATACTCGATCGTGAAGGCCGGGAGCTGGTTTCAAATCGCGCCACACTCGCGGTGTGCGTTGAGCCGGCGGCAAAGAATGATGAGGATCTGCTCTATCGACTCTCCACGATCCTGACAATGCCGGTCGAGGAGATACGAGCCCGCGTGTCATCCACGAAAGAGGCCGCGCTGCGTCCGCGAGTCGTCATGATCGACGCATCCCCCGAGATCGTTGCCTATCTCTCTGAGCACGAATCGGAGTTTCCGGGCGTTGCGATTGAGACGCGTGCGGTCAGGCAGTATCCGTTCGGAAATCTGGGTGCGCACGTCCTTGGCTATACCGGCGAAATCTCCGAGAGCCAGATCGATGAGCCCGAGTTCGAGACCTATGCGCTTGGCGACATCGTTGGAAAATCAGGCGCGGAGCGCCAACTTGAGTCGGCCCTCCAGGGAGACAAGGGGTATCGTCGAATCGAGGTTGACGCGACGGGCGCCCCAAAGGGAATCATCGAGGAAGTCGAGCCGATCGCCGGTAGCGATGTCGTGCTCACTATCGACGCAGACGTCCAGAGAGTCGCCGAGGACTCCCTGGTTCGCGCGTTGCAGGACGCACACGATAGCGGTTTTCCTTCCGCCGCCGCTGCTGCAGCGGTCGCTATCGATGTTCAGACCGGTGAGGTGTTGGCTATGGCCAGCTATCCCACGTATGACCCAACGCTCTTCCTTGGGGGCATCTCTCAGGACAACTGGGAAGCGCTGACCAATGACAAGAGTGAGTACCCCCTGAACAACCGGGTGATACAGGCGCTCTATCCTCCTGCATCCACATTCAAGGCGTTCACCGGCCTTGCCGGACTCCACTACGGCGTGACCAATGAGTGGTCGCAATACTACTGCGCCGGAACGTGGACTGAGATGGGCAAGCAGTGGCCAAAGAAGTGTTGGCTGCATAGCGGACATAAGACCATCAGCTTTCACCAAGGCGTGGTGGAGAGTTGCGACGTTGTGTTCTACGAGATTGGCTATGATTTCTATAAGCAAGGGGATGAGAAACTGCAGACCTTTGCCCGCGAATGGGGTTTCGGCTCCAAGCTGGGAATCGATCTACCCGGTGAACTGGCCGGGCGCGTTCCCGATGCGGCATGGAAGACCGATTTCAACGAGAACTATCCCGAGTATCAGAAGTGGTTGCCTGGCGATACGGTGAACATGGCGATCGGTCAGGGAGACATGCTTGTCTCACCGCTTCAGATGGCCTCGGCATACGCGGGCATCGCTAATGATGGAAAGGTCATGACTCCGCATGTCTTGCAGAAAGTCCTCGACTCAAAAGGTGAAGCCGTTTTGACCGCCGAGCCTGAAGTGGCCTTCGCTGCAAGTTCCACCGATGCTGAGTTGGATGTGATGCGCAGATCGCTGGTTGACGTGACCGAGGAAGGCACTGCAAAGAGTGTGTTCCGAGGGTTTGACTCAAGCGTCGCCGGTAAGACGGGGACAGGCCAGGTTGCAGGTAAGGACGACTACGCGTGGTTTACCGCATTTGCCCCGGCTGACAATCCGCGCTACGCCGTGGCGGTGGTTATCGAGCAAGGTGGTCATGGCGGATCTGTAGCCGGTCCCGCAGCCCGCGAGATTCTCTCAGCTCTTCTCGACCTGCCGATCGTGCATGTGCAAGCCACCGATGTGTCGAGGTAACGCGTGGTAGAACACACATTCGCCAGCACCCGTAAGATTCGCAGCGAGCACTCCTGGTTTGGTCGCTGGGTCAATGTCCCGCTGCTTGCAATCGTGGCTCTGCTGATCGCATACGGCAGCGTGATGGTTCAGTCTGCCACCTCGGGTATGAGCGCGGGTGACGCGCTCTTCATGCGACATCTCATAGGTATCGCGATTGGCGTGGTGCCCATGGTTATCGCGTGGGCGGTCGACTATCAATCATTCAAAGGATGGCTTGGGCCGCTCGTGGTGCTCGATGCCTTGTTGATTGTCAGTCCGCGCATCCCCGGTCTCGGCTACGAAGCCGGCGGCGCGACATCATGGCTGGCCATTGGGGGCGTACGTCTCTTTCAGCCCTCAGAACCTGCAAAGCTTGTCACGATCATTGTCATGGCGATCGTGATAGCCCAGTACAAAGGCCGAATCCAGTCGCGCCAGGACGTCGCGAAGGTCATGGCGTTCCTTGCGCTCCCGCTCGCACTCATTCTGCTCCAGCCCGACCTGGGAACAGGACTTGTCTTTGTTGCGATAACCATGGGGATGTTGCTCATCGGGGGCATCAAGCCCCGTTGGTTCCTGGTGTTTGCGCTCGTCGGGGTCCTCGCTGTGGGAGCCGTGTTGCAGTTTGACCTTCTTGCGGAGTATCAGAGGAGTCGACTGCTCGTATTCGTTGACCCCTCTCTCGACCCCTCGGGTGCGGGCTACAATCTCGCGCAGTCAAAGATCGCGATCGGCTCAGGTGAGTTCTCTGGAAAGGGACTGGGGTCGGGTACTCAATCCAATCTCAACTTCCTGCCTGAGCGACATACCGACTTCATCTTCTCGGTACTTGGCGAGGAGCTTGGCTTCATGGGGGCCGTCGCTCTGTTTGGCCTGTATCTCGCATTACTTGCGATCGCGCTGGAGATCGCCGCCCAATCGCGCGATCTCTTTGGATCGCTGATCGTGGCGGGGCTCATCAGCATGTGGACATTTCAGATACTCATCAACGTGGGAATGACCATAGGACTTATGCCGATTACGGGGATTCCTCTGCCGTATATGAGCTTTGGCTCATCGTTCATGGTCACCAATCTCACCGGAACGGGTATGCTGTTGAGCGTGTGGGCGCGCCGTCAGGGAGTCTAGCAACGGCACTGCCCGCCACCCAGTTCACGCTATCAACCGAGGAGGTCCTCGATGCAGCTTCCTATCGATCCACGAGACATGATGCGTTCCCGAAAGCAGATTGACGACGAGCGTGAGAAACCTATTCGTATCGCGATATTCATTGATATCGACGCTCCCGATGAGCTGGTCGCTAAGGTGCGGGAGAGCTTCAGGCCGTTCACTGCCAACGTGCAATTACACATCGAGGTTGCGGAACCGGATACCAAGCTGTTGGTTGATCCTTCCGCGGATGCTGTCATCGCAGTTGTCGGCAGTGGGGGCGCTGCATTGGCTGAGTCGCTTGCGGGAGCCCGGGATCGGGCGGTGCCTGCCGTAGCGATCGCTAACGGCTCTGACTGCATGCTCGTTGCGGATCGCCTCGGCCATCCGTATCGCGACACGTTTGTCGATCAAGACACCGAGCGACTCGTTGGATATGATCTCGGCGAGTGGCTTGTTGATCGACTGCCCGGTAAGAGTCTTGCGATGGCTCACAACTTCGTATTCATGCGTCGCGCCGTCGCCATGGAGCGCGTCAAGAACACTGCGGTTCAGAACGCTTTGATCGGTGCCATCGCCTTTTTCCCGGGCACAGACATGCCGATCATGACCGCGAATCAGTCCAAGATGATTCTTCAGATCGCCGCCGCCTATGGTGAAGCCCTGGGGGCCGAGCGACTCCGCGAGTTGGCCGTAGTGCTCGGTGGCGGGTTCGTGCTGCGAACCATCGCCCGACAGGCGGTGGCATTCGTACCGGGCTTTGGATGGGCGATCAAGGGGAGCATAGGCTACGGAGGCACTGTTGCCATGGGCTATGCGGCGATCAAGTATTTCGAGAACGATGCAGAAGTCGGAGAGATCAAGGAACGTCTCGATTCGTATGGACGTCAGTTCGCGGGTCGGATGCGCTCAATGTCGCGTCGCGAGCTTACCGACGCCCGCGAACAGTCGGCCGCCGGGATGCCCGTCCTCGCTGCCCCTGCCGAGGAGAGCCCCGCAGGTGACGAGTAGTCTTTGGGAGCGCATCGAGCCGCTTCTCTCACGCGTTGAGCGACCCGCACGCTATATCGACTCCGAATGGGGCGCACATCGCGACTCAGACGCCTCCTATCGGGCGGCACTGCTCTATCCGGACACCTACGAAGTTGGAATGGCCAATCAGGCGATTGCAATCCTCTACGACCGACTGAATGCGGTCGACGGGGTGGCGGCTGAGCGGGTGTATCTTCCGTGGGTCGATATGGCAGAGCAGATGCGGACTCAATCTGTGCCCCTGTTTACGCTTGAGACGTGTGCAGCGGTGGCTAGTTGCGATCTCCTCGGCATCACGTTGCCTTATGAGCTCACGTACTCCAACATTCTTGAGGCTCTTGATCTTGCCGGAATCCCGCTGCGAGCCGCCGATCGCTCAGATGCCGATCCTCTTGTCGTAGGAGGCGGTCCGTGCGCGTTCAATCCGGAGCCGATCGCGCCATTCTTTGATGCGATTCTGGTGGGCGAGGGCGAAGACGCTGCGCTTGAGATCGTGGCCGCACATCGGGCAGCGCGGGAGCAGGGATACTCGCGGGAAGCCACGCTCAAGGAGCTTTCTCGTATCCCCGGCGTCTATGTGCCTGCGCTCTACAGCCCCAATGAGTCCGGACAGGGCGCCTCGGCGCTCGTTGCACAGGCGGGAGCCCCTGAGGTTGTCACGAAACGTGTAGTTGCGGATCTGGGAGCATATGACACGCCGACATGCCCCGTTGTCCCATTCATGGACGTGGTGCATGATCGCGTTGGCGTCGAAGTGCTGCGCGGGTGTACCCGCGGCTGTCGGTTCTGCCAGGCAGGGATGGTCTATCGGCCGGTTCGCGAACGTAGCGCCGATCAGATCGTGCGTGAAGCGCTTGCGGGAATACGGTGCACGGGCTATGACGAACTCTCGTTGACGTCACTTTCGACCACTGACCATTCGCAACTTGAAGAAGTGATGCGCCGCCTCACACGACGTCTGGAAGGCACCGGGATTTCAGTGTCACTCCCGAGCCTTCGGGTCGATGCGTTCAGTGTGTCGATGGCGCGGCTCGTGGGTGGAGGGCGCAAGTCCGGCCTCACGTTTGCTCCCGAAGCGGGTACACAGCGGCTTCGCGATGTCATCAACAAGAACGTCACAGAGCAGGATCTCCTCGACACTGTCTCCTCGGCATTCACCTCCGGGTGGAGGCGCGTGAAGTTGTATTTCATGATTGGACTGCCCACTGAGACCGACGAAGACATCGAGGGTATCGGCAGACTTGTCTCGAAGGTATTCAGGGCAGCTCGCGAGGCTACTCCGCCGCAGCAGCGCGGAGGCATTCGTGTGGGCGTCTCCGTATCCACGTTCGTTCCAAAGGCTCACACCCCGTTCGGATTCGACGGACAGATCTCATATCACGAGGTCTTGAGACGCCAGCAGGTGTTGCGTGATTCGATGCCCAAGAAAGGCATCGACCTTGCGTATCACGACGCGCAGGTTTCTCTGCTTGAGGGAGTTATGGCCCGTGGAGGGCGCGAGCTGGCCGACGGGATCGAGGCGGCGTGGCGTGGGGGTGCCCGATTCGACGCGTGGACCGAGCAGTTCGACCTCGGATTGTGGACCACGGCGCTTGAGAGTGTCGGCCTGGATCCCCACGCGATCGCGACTCGTTCATTCGACCGAGGAGAACCCACGCCATGGGGACACATCTCCTCGGGAGTTGGGGAGGGCTATCTCTGGCACGAACGTGAGCGTGCATTTGCCGGGGAAACGACTGAGGATTGTTCGTTCGACGACTGCACAGGGTGCGGGGTCTGTGGGGACTCTGGTCTGGGCGTAGACATCGTACTGGGGGGTGAGCGCCGTGGCTCCCGGTGAGTTCAGACTTCGCGTTCGGTATGGCAAGATCGGCCGCCTGCGACATCTCTCGCATCTTGAGGTCATTCATGCCATAGAGCGCGGTGCGCGTCGTGCCGATTTGCCGTATGCTGTGACGAGGGGTTTCAACCCCCATATGAAGTTGGCGTTTGGTCCGGCACTGCCGGTCGCTACCGCTGGTCTGAGTGAGTATTTTGACATCTGGCTTACCCGCTACATGCCTGCCGAGGAGACCCTGAATCGGCTTGCAGGGGCGATGCCGCCGGACTTGACACCTGTTTCGAGTGGGTACGTGGGCGATGATCTGCCGTCACTTTCGGCGGCATGCAACATCGCTCTGTATGAGATGCGTATCGAGAGAGAGGATCTGGATAGGGGCACATTTGCCAAGGCGCTGGATGCGGTTGTTCGTTCCGGTGAGCTCACAGTGCAACGAAAAGGTAAGACCAAAGTTTTCGATCTTGCCCGCAGTCTCTCGAAGGAGCCGCGGGTGAGTGTCGATCAAACGGGTGTGGTAGTAGAGCTAGCGGTTCGAATGGGCCAGGAAGGCTCGCTCCGCCCCGAAGCACTGGTTGGAGCTGCACTTTCACGAATGGACGCAGAGGGCGCCGCAATTGCGGTGACGCGTATCGATACCCTGATTGAAGACGAGAAGGGCTGCGCGCGTCCCCTCTGACGGGAGAGTCACATACCGGTGGGTGAACCACTTCGCGAGATGCTTATCTCGCACGATTCAAATGAGACGCGTGTTGCGCTTCTCGAGGATCGCGAACTCGTCGAACTCTATATCGAGCGGCCCAAGCGTTCCGTTGTGGGCAATGTCTATCTCGGCAAGGTAAAAGATGTCTTGCCCGGAATGCAGGCTGCATTCGTTGACATCGGTCTGGAGAAGAACGCGTTTCTCTATGTTGATGAAGTCGTGACGCCCGAGGGGCTGGAGGGCCTCCCCAAGCGGGATATCCAGTCGCTCCTTAAAGCGGGCCAACAAGTCATGTTGCAGGTGCTCAAGGATCCCATGGGGACCAAGGGAGCACGTGTGACGACTGAGATCACCTTGCCCGGTCGATTCTTGGTCCTTATGCCGTTCTCGGAGTTCGTGGGGGTGTCCCGCAAGGTCGAGGAAGGTGAGCGAGACAGGCTGCATGACATCATTGCACCGCATGTTCCCCAAGGCGTAGGCGTGATTGTTCGCACTGTTGCGCAGGGAGTCTCTGAGCGAGAGCTCGTCTCAGATCTCGAGTTCCTCTTGCGGCTTTGGAAGCGTGTGAGCCATCAGGCACATGACGGTTTGGCTCCCGAGGTCATCTATACGGAAATGGACCTCGCGCTTCGACTCGTACGAGATGTCTTTTCAGATGACTTCAAGCGACTTCTGATCGACGACAAGGCCACGTATGACAAAGTCGCATCATTCTTGAAGAAGACCTCACCGCATCTCAACCGGCGTGTTCAGTTCTACAAGGATCGCGCACTTCCGCTGTTCGATGCCTACGCGCTTGCGCCGGCCATTGAAACCGCACTACGCAGGACTGTTGCTTTGCCGAGCGGGGGATATCTCACTGTCGACAAGACAGAGGCGCTCACCGCGATTGACGTGAACACCGGCAAGTTTGTTGGCAAGAAGAATCTTGAAGAGACGATCTTCCGCACGAACATCGAAGCCGCCTCCGAGGTTGTGCGTCAACTACGCCTTCGAGATATCGGCGGCATCATCGTGATTGATTTCATCGATATGGAAGACGCGTTTCACCGTGCCGAAGTCATGCAGAAGCTCTCAAAGTGTCTCGAGTCGGATCGCACCAAGACACGACTCACCGAGATCAGCAAACTCGGACTTGTGGAAATGACTCGAAAGAACGTGACAGACGGGCTCTACGGAATGCTCACGGATCCATGTCCGTGTTGTAGTGGGGAGGGCCGCGTTCTTTCGGCCGCTACCCGAAGGATTTCCGTTGAGCGCCGGCTTCGTGAGATACTGCGTGCAGGGAAGTCTCCTGCCTACTTGTTCGGTCTCAATCCCGAGACCTACGAATTGGTGATGGCTCCCGGGCAGAACGTTGTTGCTGCGCTGCGAGCAGAGACTGCCAAGCAGGTCTCGATCGTTGCCGACAAGGCGTGCGGACCCACCGAAGTCAGGGTGCTTATCGAAGGCAAAGGCAACGTAGTTGCCGGTGCCGGGGACTAGCTTTCGGAAAGCGCATCTGAAACCTGCAGGAATCGTTGACCTTGCAGGTAGACCCTGATAGCATATCCCCTTGCGCAATCAGCTATAGAGAGGGTTTCCAAGAATGTACGCTGTCGTTTCTACCGGCGGTAAGCAACTCAAGGTCGAGAAGGGTACCGAGGCCGTTGTCGAGAAACTCGACGCAGCGGTCGGCGATACCGTCGTTCTCGATGTGCTGTTCGTTGCCGATGGCGATTCAATCGTCACTGGCGCGGATGCAGAGTCAGCTTCCGTGACCGTTCAGGTCGTTGAGCACTTCAAGGGCGAAAAGCTAATCGTCTTCAAATTCAAGAAGCGCAAGGGCTACAAGCGCACCAAGGGCCATCGCCAGAATCTCACCAAGATTCTCGTGACTGACATTGCCACGTCTGGTGGGGCCAAGAAGGCTGCTCCCAAGAAGGCAGAGAAGCCCAAGGCCGCTGCCCCCAAGGCAGAGAAGCCCAAGGCAGAGAAGCCCAAGGCAGAGAAGCCCAAGGCAGAGAAGCCCAAGGCTGAAGCTCCTAAGAAGGCAGAGAAGCCCAAGGCTGCCAAAGCCGTCGCCGAGGTTTCCGCAGATTGCTGCGCAGCCACCAAGGCCGATGGCACCCCGTGCGCCAACAAGCCCAAAGAAGGCTCGAAGTACTGCGGTGTCCATGCCAAGAAGATCGAAGGTTAGTAGCGGGCATCCCGCGCTTCGAAGAGTTGTAGAAGGTAGGTAGCGAGCAATGGCTCATAAAAAAGGTCTTGGTTCTACCAAGAACGGTCGCGATTCCAAGTCAAAGCGTCTTGGTATCAAGTCCCATGACGGTGAGACCATCCATGCCGGCACGATCATCGTGCGTCAGCGCGGTACCCATTTTCACCCCGGCGAGAACGTTGGCCGTGGCGGCGATGACACGTTGTTTGCGATGGTGCATGGCACAGTAGCGTTCACCCGCGGTGTCAAGCGTCGCGTGCACGTGCGACCGCTCGAAGGTTAGCGGAGAGCGGCCGACTCGAGAATCACCAAGGATTATCGACTTCACAGGCCCTCCGCCCGGTCCGGGTGGGGGGTCTTGTCGTATCCGCGATACGACACCATATAGGGAGACACAGCGTGTTTGTAGATGAAGCCAAGATATATGTCAGAGCAGGCGATGGCGGCGCTGGCTGCAAATCGTTTCGCCGTGAGGCGTACGTACCCAAGGGTGGCCCCGATGGGGGAGACGGTGGTCGCGGTGGTAACGTGATTCTCCGGGCCGACGGCGCTGTCTCCACGCTCCTCGACTATCGCTATATTCGCCATTACAAGGCTGAGCGCGGTATTCACGGCAAGGGCTCGATGCGCCACGGCGCATGGGGTGATGATCTGATTCTCCCCGTCCCGCTCGGGACGGTGGTTCGCGACGACAATACCGGTGAGTTTCTTGCCGATCTGACGCACCAGGGACAAGAGCTCATCATCGCCGAGGGTGGCCGGGGTGGCCGGGGCAACATCCACTTTGTCACCCCCACAAAGCGAGCTCCTGCTTTTGCGGAGCTCGGAGAGCCTGCCGAGGAGCGCTGGGTCACGCTTGAGATGAAGCTGCTGGCAGACGCAGCGTTGGTAGGCTTCCCAAGTGTTGGAAAGTCATCCCTTATCGCGCGCATGAGCGCTGCCAGGCCCAAGATCGCCGACTATCCCTTCACGACACTTGCCCCAAATCTGGGAGTTGTGAAGGCCGGCAACAACTCGTTCGTGGTCGCTGACGTTCCCGGGCTCATTGAGGGCGCCAGTGAGGGAAAAGGACTCGGGCATGCGTTTCTTCGTCATATTGAGCGCACCGCGCTGATCATCCACGTTGTCGATCTCACCGGGAGCTACGATGAACGCGATGTGCTCGAGGACATAGCTGTCATCGACGGCGAACTTGAGTCTCATGCCAAGGAACTAGCGGCTCGACCACGCGTGCTGGTTGGCAACAAGATCGACGTGGCACATACGGCAGAAGCATCGGCCCGCGTTCGCGCTTTCGCCGAGGAGCACGAGATTCCCTATTTCGAGGTGTCTGCTGTAACCGGACAGGGAATGGATGCACTCGTCCTTCGGGTGGGAGAGATGGTGCATGGCCTGCGTGCGAAAATCGTGGAGGAGGCCTCGAGTGCTGAGGTCCGCTACGTCCACACGCCCGTGCGAGAGCGTAGCTTTGAAGTGAAGCGCACTGACTCTGGCGGATATGAAGTCGTGGGCCGCAGTATCGAACGTATGGTTATCATGACTGAGATAGGCAACGATGAGGCGCTGGCGTTCTTGCAGAAGCGCCTGGTAAAGGCGGGCGTCGAGAAGGCTCTGGCCGAAGCCGGCGCGGTTGATGGTGACGAGATTACGATCGCCGGTGTGACATTCGAGTTCGAAGGCGTTCCCGTCACCGATGAAGAGCTCGAGTTCATCGAGGATGATGAGATTGAGATCGTCGAGGGTGATGAGGTCCCGATCATCGAGGATGAGCCCACGGAATAGCCTGGGAGGCTTGGGTGGCAGAGGTCAAGCGAATCGTCATCAAGGTAGGATCATCGACCCTGACCTCCCTAGAGGGCGGGCTCGATCGCGCGTATGCCCAGACGTTGGTTGAGCAGGTTGCGGAGCTGCGCACGCGTGACATCCAGGTGGT
Source organism: Actinomycetes bacterium (assembly GCA_024637115.1). Lineage (GTDB taxonomy): Bacteria > Actinomycetota > Coriobacteriia > Anaerosomatales > JAGXFU01 > JAGXFU01. The sequence continues at coordinate 52,132 of JAGXFU010000012.1, read as the reverse complement.
GTTCGTCACATCCGGAGCAGTTGCTGCGGGCCTCGATGCACTTGGCGTCTCTGCGCAACGCGATGACATGCCTTTACTGCAGGCAGCGGCGGCAGTTGGACAGGTTCAACTCGTCGGCATGTATGCGGCGCTCTTTGCAAGCATGGATGTTCCCATCGGGCAGGTCCTGCTAACCCGAAATGACACTGCAGATCGTCAGGCCTATCTGCACGCACGGGATACGCTCGAACGGTTGCTCTCGCTCGGGGTCGTTCCGGTTGTCAACGAGAACGACACGGTGGCCGTCGATGAGATCAAGTTTGGAGACAATGACACCCTCGCGGCGCTTGTTGCCACGATGGTGAAGGCGGATCTGGTGGTACTGCTTACCGACATCGATGGATTGTACTCGTCTGATCCGCGAACCGATCGGGAGGCTGAACTGCTCGAGCACGTCGACGAGTTGACCGAGCAGCTCATGGCCGCAGCCGGTGGAACTGGCTCGGCGGTCGGCTCCGGAGGGATGGCGACCAAGGTGGAGGCAGCCAAGGTCCTCATGCGTGCAGGGATTCCGCTCGTCATTTGCGACGGACGCAGACCTGAGGTCGTTGTCCGGGCTGCCCGGGGAGAAGCCGTGGGCACAACCTTTGCGGGCGGGGCGGTCGGACTGAGTGCTCGTAAGCGCTGGATCGCGCTTGGAGGTCGGCCAGCCGGGGAAGTGCTGGTCGATGATGGTGCGCGCGAGGCGCTCTGTACACGAGGAAAATCATTGCTTCCGGCCGGCGTTGTCGAGGTCTCTGGCACGTTTTCTGCCGGGGATGCGATAGTATTGAAGGACCGTGCAGGCACGGTTATCGCCCGTGGTCTGACCGCGATCTCCTCGGCAGACCTGGATCGGGTGAAAGGTATGAAATCGGGCGATATTGCGGAGATTGCTCCGGGGGTCGCCGGCAAAGAGGTAATCCACCGGGATCATCTGGTGATTCTCTAAGGGAGGAACCTATGTCCGAAGTCATGACGCTCGCCACTCGCGCACGTGAGGCGGCGCAGCGCCTGGGTACAACATCGACCGAGCAGCGCAACCGTGCTCTGCTTGCGATGGCGCATGCGCTCACCCACAACCAGGACGAGATCATCGCCGCCAATGCGAGTGACGTGGCGGCGGCACGCGGCAAGAACGTCGCCGAGTCGCTCCTTGACCGACTCGAGCTCACTCCCGCCAGAATCAAGTCGATGTCGGAGGCACTCAAGTCACTCTCGATGCTGCCTGATCCGATCGGCGAGGTCGTCGAGGGCCACACGATACCGAACGGGATCAAGCTCACTCAGATACGAGTCCCACTTGGCGTTGTGGCGATGATCTACGAAGCGCGCCCGAACGTCACGGCTGACGCTGCGGGCCTGTGCATCAAGACCGGTAACGCGGTCATCCTCCGCGGTGGTTCCCTTGCGGTGGGTTCGAATCTCGCACTGACCAGGGTGCTCGCAAACGCCGCGACCGCGTCCGGCATGCCCGAGGGCTCGATTCAGTCGATCGAGTCGACGGAGCGCGAGGCCGCGGAGGAGCTCATGGGCCTTCATGGCTATATCGATGTGCTGATTCCCCGTGGCGGTGCCGGTCTCATCAAGAGTGTGGTTGAGAACGCAAAGGTTCCGGTTATCGAGACGGGCGTTGGCAACTGTCACATCTACATCCACAAGGATGCCGACCCTGACATGGCACGCAGGATTGCCGTGAACGCAAAGGTCCAGCGCCCCGGCGTGTGCAACGCTGCAGAGTCACTCCTCATTGATGAGGACATCTATCAGGCCGTTCTGCCGGCGATTCTCAAGGAGTTGGAGAATGCCGGTGTGATGATCTACGCCGATGATGCAACCCGTTCCCTGGGCGCAGTCATGCGCATTGAGCCTGCTACGGAGCAAGACTGGGGTACCGAATATCTCGATCTCAAGATGTCCGTGAAGGTCGTGTCCGGACTCGATGAGGCGATCCGGCACATCAATCAGTATGGAACCAAGCATTCCGAGGCAATCGTCACCGGTAATTACGGGGCCGCTCAGCGCTTCCTGGCAGAGATCGATGCGGCGGCCGTGTACGTCAACGCGTCCACGCGCTTCACTGATGGTGGTGAGTTTGGTCTCGGTGCCGAGATCGGTATCTCCACCCAGAAGCTTCACGCCCGCGGGCCAATGGGACTCGCGGCGCTTACGTCCACTAAGTTCATCTGTATGGGGAGCGGTCAGATTCGCGAGTGAGGACCAAATCGCGTCTCGGCATAATGGGCGGGACATTCGATCCCATCCACTTTGGTCACCTGGTCGCCGCTGAGGAGGCCTTGGTTCAGTTCAACCTGGACAAGGTCATCTTCATGCCGACGGGTCATCCGGCGCGCAAAACCGAGCAGCAGGTCACCTCGGCTGAACAGCGATACCTCATGACGGTGATTGCCACATCGTCCAATCCGGACTTCGAGGTCTCGCGAATGGAGGTCGACCGTCCGGGTCTGACCTACACGGTCGACACGATGGTCGAGCTTCGTGAGCAGTACGGCCCGCACGCGGAACTGTACTTCATCACCGGTGCCGATGCCGTCTTCGAGATTGCCACCTGGAAGGAATCAGAGCGTTTCGAAGGGCTGTGCCGGTTCATCGCTGTGACGCGGCCGGGCTATGACCTCGAGGCGGCGGTCTCTGAGAACGCACAAGCTCTCTCCAGGCTCGACATAGACTTTATCGAAGTGCCGGCCCTGGCGATCAGTTCTACCGATCTGCGGGCTCGTGTCGCCGAGCGACGACCCATTCGGTATCTCGTGCCTGAACCAGTGGCTGCCTACATTCAGAAGTACCGACTCTACTCAGAGGGGTACTGATGTCGACGCCGACCTATGCGCAGGCGCTGACTGCCATCTCAGATCGACTCTGTTGTGATGCATTGGCGCATTCTCAGGACACCGCAGACACCGCCGCTGTCATCGCCCGGACATATGGCCTGAACGAAGAACATGCACGAATCGCGGGGCTTCTTCACGATTGGGCTCGCGAGAATGGCGGCGAGGCGTTGCTTCTCGAAGCGCGCTCTCTCGGGATACCGGTGTCCGATGTCGACCAGGCAGTGCCATACCTCCTCCATGCCCATGTGGGCGCCAAGGGGGTACAGAGCCACTTTCCCGGAATCCCTGAGGAGATCGTGGGCGCGATTGAGAGACACACGGTCGGCGGAGGACAGATGAGCGCGCTGGACAAGGCCGTCTATGTCGCCGACATGATAGAACCTGGTCGGACCTTCGACGGCGTCGTTGAGCTCAGGGAGCTTCTCGGCGTGGTGACACTCGATGAGCTCTTTGCCGGGGCATACGAGATGACCATGCGCCATCTTGTCGCGGGTCGCAAGCGTATTCATCCTGCGACCGTCGAGGCATGGAATGCCATTGTTGCGGGGGGCTCACGGTGAGCGCTGAGGACACCCCCCGTCGGCGTTCGTCTGCCAATGACCCGTCGCCCGGGATGCCATCAGGATGGCGATCCTCTCGTCGCGGGTCGAAGTCATTCAAGCGTGCCCGCAAAGGACTCAAGCGGCATGTGCGTCAAGAGAAGGTCGCCGTGGCGGCAACACGCACGAAGCGAACACTGCGCGATCTTGCATACCTCGGTGGACTTGGGCTGGCGGGCATCGTCGTGGTGCTCCTTCTTGCCTATCTGTTGATCGTCGGTGTCAACAGCTATGCGCGCTGGAATGCGCTGAGACAGGCAGACCAAGCGAATTCGCCTGAGGCCCAGGCAGAGAAGGCGCGTGACAACTTACTCTTGATCGCAGTTGATGACGACAACGCGACGGGTTTCCTCGCGGTGCGCTCGGATCCCGACCAGAGCCAGATCTACGGAATTGCTATTCCGGATGGAGCATTCATTGACATACCCGGGCAGGGCTTCGAACGTATTGGCGATTCTTATCGGTCGGGTCCCGAGGTCTCGCTCTCGGCGGTGTCGAACTTCTTCACCGTTCCGTTCACGAGCTATGCGGTAATCGATGCCGAGATCTATCAGGCCTCCTTGACCAACCAACTGCTCGTTGGTGTGACGGATATGTTCAAGGAGACCAACCTGAGTGACGATGACCTGGCTCGATGGGAGAACGCTTTCAACGAGACGCCGACTGAGAAAGTCGCCCTCGTGCCAATGCCCGTCAAGCCGATCGCGCTGGGTAGCGAGACGTACTTTGAGCCGCAGCGTGAAGCGGTTGCAGATCTGCTCGAGAGTTGGTGGGGCGTGACCATCTCCGACACGGAAGAAGTCACCCGAGTCATTGTATACAACGGGTCGGGAATTCCAGGCATTGCCGGCGCTGCAGCGCAACAGTTGATCCGTGCGGGCTTCCGCGTGGTGGATACCAAGAACGCAGACTCGTTCGATTACGCCACTACTCAGATAGTGGTGCAGAATGGTGATGAGAACAGCGCGGCCCCAGCTGTCGAGACGCTCGGTGTTGGAGAAGTGAACGTACAGCCAGCGGATCAACAGGTCGCGGATATTATCATCATTATCGGAAAAGACTATGAACCTCCAACGGCCGATTAGTGGGTCTCGTCGGAGCAAACAGCAAGGAAGAAGGGGATCGATCTGAAATCGAAGAATTTTGCGCTCATTGCCGCTGAGGCGGCCTCAGACAAGAAGGCGACCGATATCGTAGCTATCGAGGTTGCGCAGCTACTGGTTGTGACAGACTACTTCGTCATTTGCACGGGAACGAATGATCGGCAGGTTAAGTCGATTGCTGACGAGGTCGAAGAGCAGTTACGTGTTCGAGCCGGCCTCAAGCCGATCGGGCGCGAGGGCCTGACTGAAGGCACGTGGGTGCTACTGGACTTCGCCGATATCGTCGTCCATGTCTTTCAGCCCGCTGATCGAGACTTCTATCGTCTTGAGAAGCTCTGGGGTGACGCTCCTCGACTGGTGCTCCCAGAGTCGGTAACGGGGCCTGTGGAGCCAGGAGCTCCAGCCCAGGCCGTGGTTGAGGACGAGGCTGAGCCTGTCACCTCTGAGTCTGCCGAGTAGTCTCTTCATGCGGGCAACAATGAAGCGGTATTGGATTCAGCTCGCCCTCCTGGGTGTTGCCGTTGTGTGGGGTGCGACATTCATTACCGTGAAAGATGCTGTCTCTCTCTATCCGCTCTACGCGTTTCTTGCGCTACGCTTCGCAATCGCGGTCGTGGCGCTGATCGGCTTGTTCCCTCGGGTCTTCACACGCTTCACTCCCGGCACGCTTCGCGTCGGAGCGCTCGCCGGCTTCTTCTTGTGCGCGGGCTACGTCTTTCAAACGTGGGGTCTTCAAGGGACAACTGCGAGCAAGGCGGCGTTCATCACGGGCATGCTCGTGGTGATCACGCCTCTCATGCAGGCGGTGATACTGCGGCGGATCCCCGGGTGGGCGACGGCCGCAGGGGCCGTACTCGCTGTCGGTGGTCTCTGGTTGCTCTCCGCCGCCGACGGCGGGGGATGGAACACAGGTGATACGCGAGTGTTGTTGTGTGCGGTCGCGTATTCAGCGCACATAATCGTCCTCGGTGCGCTCGGCCACAAGCACGATGCGGGCGCACTGACTCTCATGCAACTTGCTGTCACAGCTGTGATTTGCGGCGTGGTATCACTAGCAACAGAGCCGATTGCGCTTCCAGCTCACGGGTCTGTGTGGATCGCGCTTGTTGTAACCGGCATTCTTGCCTCGGCAGTCGCTTTTGCGGTTCAGACGTACGCACAGCGCACGATACCACCTGCAAGGACGGCACTGATTCTCATAAGTGAGCCGGCATTTGGCGGGCTGTTCGGGTGGCTTGCAGGCGAGGCGCTTGGCTTTAGGGGCCTGGCAGGGGCAGCGCTCATTCTCGGAGGAATGATTCTTGCCGAGGTTGTGGCTCTCCGGAACGCGCCAACCCAAGAGAACCTCTCACTTGAGACAACGCTTGAGGGGCCGAGCGTGGCGCTGATAGGTGACGAGTAGAGCTCGCTGGACGGATGCTTGCTTGACCGCTTCGGCGGGCTTGATATACTACCGCTTGCCGCTTTCTTGCGGCATATGATGTGGGGCCTTAGCTCAGCTGGGAGAGCGCTTGGCTGGCAGCCAAGAGGTCAGGGGTTCGATCCCCCTAGGCTCCACCACGTGAATCAGACGCCCGTCGGGAGTGCCCGGCGGGCGTTTCCTATTGCACTCGAATCCGGATGCCGCAATTTCTTCTTCCCGCGGACTGGAAGTGAAGGTATTCTCACCTTGTCGGATTCTTCCATACACGAGAGGCACTGACATGACTGCTGAGATGCCACCATCGATTGAACCTGATGACGGTAGTGCACAGCCTTCTGTGCGGCAGGTCCCACAACAGGTACCAGTCCATGTCACCGTTCCGCCCGTCGAGAGAAGGCGCGCAATTTCGATTGCGGCGATTGTTGCGATCGTCGAAGGCGTCATCATCGTGGTGCTACTCGCCGTTATCGGAATCGGTGCGGTCTCATTCTTTGGACCGTACGGGCCTGGCGTCTGGCCGTTTGGGATGGGTGAAACGTGGGCCCAAGAAGAGCGAGTGTGGATGCTCTCAGAAGACCTTGGATATGACATCAGCCTCTATCTGCAAGAGGGAGATCTCGACGCATATCTGGCTTTGTATGACGAGGCCGACCCGAGCGTGGATTTCGACGCAGTCACGGAAGACTTCAATGCTGCGTCCGAGAAAGCTCAGAGTGGCCAATTGGATGTCTACGCGGGAATGACCGAGACATTCGAGGATGTCTCCACGGGCGAGACGATCGCCAAGGTCGACTTCGAACTGTCGGATTGGGATTCAGGTCGCACGGTTGGTCGCTTGCGAACTCACATGACCGTGCCGGACGAAGGTTCCGACGATGATCCACGGCTGACCGGCAAGATCGGTCGAGATCTTGAGCCGACGGGTATGCCGTACTAACTGCGGGACTCCACTTCGCGTGTGAGTACCTCTGCCATCATCCGAGTTGACGATATGGTGTGGTCTACTCCGAAACGCGCGTCAAAGAGCCACTCGTTGCGCGGGTCGTTGATGCGGGCTGCGGTCGTGCCAACGTTGTATTCCCTGCGGGCGAGCAGGCATACGACGAGGTTGTCTTCATCGTCTCCGGTGACGGCGGCGATGGCATCTGCCTGACTTACTTGTGCGGTTTCCAGGATGACCGGCTCGCACGCATCGCCGTGAATTACGTGGAGTTCGGAAAAGAGGTCGGCGAGTCGCTCAACTCGGTCACCATTTTGCTCGATCACGGTTGTTCGATGACCTTCCTCAGTAAGACGCGTTGCGAGATTCGCGCCGACTTTTCCGCCTCCGCAGATGATGATGAACACAAGCGCTCCTTTCGTGGCTACGGTGCCAGCATCTCGGCGAATTGGTCAGCAGACTGCGGCGTTACCGCGGCATAGATAATGTCGCCCTGTTGGATCCGGGTTCCTGGTGCGGCCAAATGAGATCGACCGGAGCGTACGATGGCAACCGGCATGATCTGCCCGGGAATTGCCAACTGCTCGGAGGTTCGTCCGTCGAGGCGGAGGGGTACTTCGACCGAGACCAGGCGAACCTCTCCGTCGCCAAACGTTGAGTCAACGGTTACTTCGGGATGCGCGAGAATCGCGAGAAGCTCGTTCGCAGACCAGGCCACCGATGAAACCGCGGGAATACCAAGCCGCCGGTAGATCTCGGCACGACGCGGCTCGTAGATGCGCGCTACTACCCGCGGAACGCGAAAGATATCTTTGGCGATCTTTGCCGCAACCACGTTTGAGTTGTCGCCACTCGTGACCGCGCAGAAGGCGTCGGCGTGTTTGATATCAGCGGCTTCGAGTGTCGAGCGATCAAAGACCTTCCCGCGGTGTGTCGTGCCGGGGAACCCGGCTCCGAGGCGGCTGAGGGCCCCCCTGTCTTGATCAATGACTGCGATGTCGTGGCCTTCTAGCGACAGATGTGTTGCAAGGAGAGCTCCGACTCGACCGCAGCCCGCAATGAGGACTTTCACGCTGCCTCCTCGTTCCTGGACGGTGTGTGCTGTCCGGTTGGTATGTTCCCGTCATGAGCAGCTGGATACATGCGTCTGACAATGTACTTACGACATTCGTCCGCCACGAGCAGTGTCGGCGAGAGCGCGGCAAGCAGTAGCCAGTCACGCGCTTCAATTGGGACGAATCCAAAGACGCCCGCGAGTGGAGCCCAGTAGACGAGTAGCGCGAGCAACGCGACCTCGCTCACTATGCCTACAAGTAGGAGCCGATTGGTGAAGATGCCTACAGTGAAGATCGACTCGCGTGTTGTCCGCTGTGCAAAGCCGTTGCCGATTTGTGTGGCCACAACCGCTGCGAATGTCATCGTAGTGGCGAGCATGTAGGGATGCCCACTGGCAGGCAGAGGAGTGCCAGGTTGCCATCCGCGACTCCAGTAGGCCCAGAAGTACGCCAGCATGCACGCTGCTGTTTGGATGGGTCCCAGGAAGAAGTACGCTCGCACGAGAACCTTCTTGTTGAGCAGACGCTCACTCTGCTTTCTTGGCTGTCGGCTCATCACGCCGGGTTCCGGTCGCTCGATTCCGAGTGCCAAGGCGGGCACGAGATCCGTCCCAAGATCGATTGCGAGTATCTGCAGTATCGTAAGAGGTAGCGGGATACCAAAGAGCACGAACAGGATGAAGGGCACAATCTCGGGGATGTTGCTCGTGAAGATGTAGGTGACGAAGCGGCGGATATTGTCAAAGACAGCACGGCCCTCTTCAACGGCATGTACGATGCTGGCGAAGTTGTCATCGGTGAGCACCATGTCCGCGGCTTCTCGGGCAACATCCGTGCCCGCCTGACCCATCGCGATACCGATATCGGCGGTCTTCAGGGCCGGCGCATCATTCACTCCATCTCCGGTCATTGCAACAACATGTCCGAGCGACTTGAGCGCTTGTGCGACCCTCATCTTGTGTTCCGGTGAGACGCGCGCGAATAGGAGCTCTGTCTCTTTACCCAGCAGATCGTGCAGAGCAGTGTCAGTGGTTTGTTCGAGTTCGGCACCCGTCACGATGCGTGACGTGTCTCCTGACACAATTCCGATGCGTCGTGCTATGGACTCAGCAGTCAACCCATAGTCGCCGGTAATCATGATGATGCGAATGCCCGCCGTATGACAGAGTTCGACGGTGCGCGCGACAGCCGGGCGAGGTGGATCCATCATTGCAACAAGGCCAACGAAAGTGAGATCACGCTCTACATCCTCAATCTCATAGCGATTGGCATGAGGAACGGTGCGTGTCGCAACCGCGAGTACTCGAAGGCCTGAGCGTGCAAATTCGTCATTCGCGTCCATCGCGGCTGTACGGTCGGCCTCGGTGATATCGCGTGTGCCTTGAGCGGTGATGAGCGTGGTGCACAAGTCGAGCATTTCCCGAGGAGCGCCTTTCACCGAGGCAAAACTGCGCTCCTTCGTTTGGTGAACCGTTGACATTCGCTTGCGCGTTGCGTCGAATGGGAGTTGGTAGACGCGAGGAGCGGATGCTTCTTCTGACTCGCGGCTTCGTCCGATCTTTGCGGCCGCAACGAGAATCGCCGCCTCGGTCGGATCGCCAACGATATGCCACGCCGGATGGTCATCGTCTGGCTCCATGAGCCGCGCGTCGGTGCAGAGTCCCCCGAGCGCAAGTAGCTCACCAGTGAGACGAGATATCTCTTTGGATGGAACGGAGCCCTTCTGTTCGAGCGAGCCGGTGGGGTCGTAGCCGGTACCGGTAATCTCGAGCGTCGCTCCTGGCACGTAGAGTTCGCGGACGGTCATTTCGTTCGCGGTGAGGGTGCCGGTCTTGTCGGTGCAGATCACAGTTGTTGAGCCGAGCGTCTCGACCGCAGACAGTCGCTTGACGAGCGCGTGGTGTCCGGCCATTCGCTGTACGCCCATTGCGAGCGCGAGTGTGACGGTGGGGAGGAGACCTTCTGGGACGTTGGCAACAATGATGCCCACCGAGAATAGAAAGCCCTCAATCAGTGTTAACCCGCCCACAAAGTAGCCGAGGAGAAAGAAGCTGATACCGAGCCCCGTGGCGAGCATCGCAACGAGTTGTGTGACCTTCTCCATCTCTTTCTGGAGAGGGGAGAGCTCCTCGACGACCGATTGCGTGAGTCCGGCAATTGTTCCGAACTGCGTGTGCATGCCAGTTGCGGTAACAATCGCCTTGCCGCGCCCGTATGCGACTGCGGTGCCCGCGAAGACCATGTTGGGCAGCTCGGTGGGGTTGGAGTACTCTGCGGTGAACGGGCGGGAGTTGCGACGTGCCGGTGTGGACTCTCCGTTGAGAGTTGCCTGGTTGACGCGCAAGTCGAACTCCTCGACAAGCCGTGCATCGGCGGAGATGTTGTCGCCTTCTTCGAGGAGGAGCAGGTCGCCCGGAACCACGCCAGGGGCAAGAATCTCGCAGACTTCACCATCCCGCATCACGCGTGCCTTCTGAGGAATCAGATGCTTGAGCGCCTCGGTGGCCTTCTCCGCGCGGAATTCCTGCCAGAAGCTGAAGATGGCATTGATGAGGATTACGGCAAATATCGCCCAGCCGAGTTCTCGCATGCCGCCAACGAACGCGAGCCCGCCGCCGATCCACAGCATGATCGCAAACAAGTGGTAGAAGTTCGATGCGAACTTGCGCCACATTGGTACGCCCGCGACCTCTGAGATTTCGTTAGGGCCGTACTCGGTAAAGCGTTGCGCGGTTTGTTCCCTCGTGAGGCCTTGGGGTGATGACTGAAGCGACGCGTAGAGCTCCTCGGCGGTCAGAGAGTGAGGACTCTGCGTATCGGAGACTGTCGTCTGAGCAGCGGGATGCAGGCTTTGGGGTGCACGTGACTCGGTCACACAGAGCCCTCCTATGCTGCCGCTAACAACGACAGCCCGCGCCGGCGCCAACCCGTGTTGGACGGCGAGTCAATTGCGTATTTGCCACAAAACAGGTTCTACCCATTTCGTGGGTCCGTTTTGTACGACGGAATGTGTCACGCCTATGGCGATGCCCACGGACCGCCCATAACGATTGTAAATACCACGAACTGCTTGACCTGCCACGGACACGGCGAGACGTATACTCATCCGGGCACGTGTGATGGCTACTGCTGTCACGGCACCTGGACACCGGGACCCTGGCGCACGATGTAGTTCTGCTCACTTGAGCGAAGCGCGCATGAGTTTGTCTGAGGTGCGTGATATCGTCGTTGTGCGACTGGTGGCGGTACACGTCACGTCGTTCCTCGGCTAGAATCGCTAGGGAGCAGATACCCGGTGCCCGATGGAGGCCGATTCAACGTGTCCACCAAGTACAACCCGCACGAGATAGAGATCAAGTGGCAGGAGGTCTGGGAACGCGACGGCCTCTACAAGGTCACCGAGGACCCGGACAAGGATAAGTACTACGTCCTGGAGATGTTCCCGTACCCCAGTGGTGACATTCACATGGGCCATGTGCGCAACTACACCATCGGGGATGTTGTGGCGCGCCAGCTGACCATGACGGGCAAGAGCGTCTTGCACCCGATGGGTTGGGACAGCTTTGGGCTGCCGGCGGAGAATGCGGCGATCAAGAGCAACACGCATCCGGCCACCTGGACCTACAAGAACATCGAGAGACAGATCGCCAACTTCCAGCGCATGGGATTCAGCTACGACTGGGATCGCAAACTCGCCTCAAGTGATGTGGAGTATTACCGCTGGGGCCAGTGGATCTTCCTGCAGTTCTGGGAGCGCGGACTCGTTGAGCGGCGCAAGTCACCGGTGAACTGGTGTCCGGATTGCAAGACGGTACTCGCAAACGAGCAGGTGCTTGGCGACGGTGTCTGCTGGCGCTGCAAGAGCGTGGTCGAGAAGCGCGATCTCGAGCAGTGGTACTTCAAGATCACCGAGTACGCCCAGGAGCTCCTCGACGACCTCGATACGCTCACAGGGTGGCCCGAGCGGGTCAAGACGATGCAGGCGAACTGGATCGGTCGTAGCGAGGGTGCCGAGGTCGACTTCACGCTGTGCGATGCGGAGGGCGAGCCGTCTGATCAGAAGATCACCGTGTTCACTACGCGGCCCGACACGCTGTTCGGGTGCACGTTCTTTCTGTTGGCTCCCGAGCATTCGCTCGTGCACGAACTGGTACACGGAACCGAGTATGCGGCGGACGTCGCGGCCGTTGTCGAGCAGGCCAAGCGTGAGACGGCGGTCGAGCGCGCGAGCGGCGAGGCCCCCAAGCTGGGGGCGTTCACCGGTCGCTATGTGATCAACCCGGTCAACGGCGAGAAGGTGCCGGTCTGGGTGAGCAACTACGTGCTCATGGACTACGGGACCGGCGCGGTCATGGCTGTACCCAGTGGCGATCAGCGCGACTTCGAGTTTGCGCGGAAGTACGGACTCCCGGTACCTCCGGTGGTTGTTGCCAAGGGCGATCCGCTTGCGACGGAACTCGCGGGCTATTGCGACTGCCATATGAAGGACGCCCCATGGGAAGAGGCCTACGATGGCCCCGGCATCATGGTGCAGTCAGGCGACTTCACCGGTATGCAGGGTGGCAAGGGCTCCGAAGGCATGAAGGCGGTCACCGAATCGCTGCTTGAGCGCGGTGAAGGTCGCTTCTCGATCAACTTCCGTCTCCGCGACTGGCTCATCTCGCGCCAGCGCTACTGGGGTAACCCGATTCCGGCTATTCACTGTCCCGCATGTGGACTCGTGCCGGTGCCTGAGGATCAGCTGCCGGTGGTCCTGCCTCAGGATGTCGACGTCACCAAAGGCGAGACCCTCGCGGACCATCCGGAGTTCTACGAGACCACGTGTCCAAAGTGCGGTGGCGCCGCGAGGCGCGAGACCGACACGATGGATACCTTCACCTGCTCGAGCTGGTACTACATCCGCTACGCTGACGCGCGCAACAGCGAGGCGATCTGGGACAAGGACAAGGCCGACTACTGGATGCCCGTTGATCAGTACATCGGCGGTATCGAGCACGCGATCCTTCACCTGCTCTACTCGCGATTCTTCACCAAGGTGTTTCGCGATATGGGCATCGTGGAGTTCAATGAGCCGTTCACCAACCTGCTCACGCAGGGCATGGTCAAGATGGACGGCGAAGTCATGAGCAAGTCCAAGGGTAACGTGGTCTCTCCCGACGAGATGATCGAGAAGTACGGCTGCGACGCCCTGCGCGCCTACATCCTGTTCATGGCCCCGCCGGACAAGGACCTCGAGTGGTCATATGAGGGACTCGATGGCATGTATCGTTGGCTTGGTCGCGTATGGCGCCTCGTCACGAGTGCTGCCGAGGAGTCCGCGTCCGGTTGTGGTGTTGCCGCCTCTGGTGATGCGGCCGCCAAGAAGCTGCACCGCGAGATGCATCGGGTGATCGGCAAGGTCACTCAAGACATTGCCGCATTCCAGCTCAACACCTCGATAGCCGCGATGATGGAGCTCACCAACGCAGCCTACGAGTATCGCAACACGGTCGAAGAGGGTTCCCGCGATCTTGCGCTGATGCGGGATGTCGCCGAGACGCTCACCCTGCTGCTTGCACCCTACACCCCTCACATGAGCGAGGAGTTGTGGCGCGAGGTTCTCGGCAAGGACGTGTCCGTACATCGTGCCTCGTGGCCGGTGTTCGATGCCGGAGCCGCGTCCGCCGATGTGGTCGAGATGGTCGTCCAGGTCAATGGCAAGGTCCGGGCAAAGATGCAGATCGAGGTCGGCGTTGCCGAGGAAGATATCATCGCCGCAGCGCTGACTGAAGTCTCGGACTGGATTGAGAACAAGGAAGTCGTGAAGGTCCTCGTGGTCGCAGGAAGACTCGTGAGTGTCGTTGTGAAGTAAGACTTGGTTAGGATTCGAGTTGGCCGAGTGTGGTTTGCTCGGTCGCGTCTGGATCGCGGCGCCCCCTCCGCTCTGTGGCTGAGGGGGCGTTGCTATGAGCGAACAGGTCGGTTCGCTACCTGACCTGCTCTCCAGGATGGGCCTGGGCTCTGTTGACAGACGAGTTGTCGCACTGGTGGCAGCGGCGGGGATTGTGTTGGTGGCCGCATTGTTCATTGGCTTCCGGGGTGAGTCTGAACAGGCATTTGAGTTGGCCCGACCGCTCTCTACCGAGACAACCATGCCAGCCGCCCAAGAGGTGCAGCCAGCCGCCGAGACGACTCTCGTCGTGCATGTCGCAGGCGCAGTCTTGCGTCCCGGACTCGTGTTCATGCCCGGCGAGTCGAGAGTAGGCAACGCGATCGATGCGGCCGGGGGTCCGCTTGGATCCGCTTCATTGGATGCGTTGAACCTTGCGCGGATACTGAGCGACGGCGAACAGATATACGTTCCGGATGTCGACGAGGTGAATCTCGACGGCGCTCCGACACCGGCTGGGGCTCCGGCTTCCGGTCAGGATACTGTGGCGGGCCGCCTCGACCTCAATAGCGCCGACGTGATGGCTCTAGATACCCTGCCCGGAGTAGGTCCGAGTACTGCGGCGAAGATCATCGCCGATCGCGAGTCCAATGGGCCCTTTGCATCCGTCGACGATCTTCAGCGGGTTTCCGGAATCGGCCCGAAGCGGATCGAGGAGCTGCGAGCACTCGTTGAAGTCCGCTAGGAATGGATGATGCGAATCGGATCCCGGTTGTCACCCGACCCTCCATACCTTCCTCGGTCTGGCTCGCCGCTGGCGTGTGGGCCGGAGTCATCGCTGCCGAGGAGTACTCGTGGCGGGTCGGATACATTCCGCGATGGCCCTCATGGGCGCTCGGCGGCGTTCTGGTGCTCCTGTGTTGTGTTGTCTGGATTCGTTCGGCAGATCGCGTGACAGCTGTCTGGCTCGCGTTGATCGGCTGCATGGTCGGGCTCGTACTCGGGATGGCCGCGTGGAACGCCGTTCTCGAAGACACTGCTGTACTCGCATCTCATCAGACAGTCGTCGTTGAACTTACCGGCGATCTCCGGGAAGGACCTTTTGGCTCAAGGGTTGACGTTGTTGTGCACTCGGGTGATGCGGCGGGCGCTCACCTGACTGCGCTGATATCGCCTGAAGATACTGCTGCACACTTCGGAGAGATTCTTAGTGTTACCGGATCGTTCTCCCCACCGGCAGGTGAGTGGGCTCGACGGTCGCACCGTGGTCTTGAAGCCGGCACGCTGCATGTTCGTTCATTCGAGCATCTGGGTTGGGCCACGGGCGTCAGAGGGTACCTTGCCCCACTGCGAGTGCGGATGCTCGAGGTTCTCAGCGATGTGGAGGGCGCGGGCGGCGATCTTCTCGCAGGTGTGTTACTCGGCTATCGAGAGCGTATTCGGGGTACCGCAACGGAAGCCGATTTCCGCGCAACCGGACTCTCGCACCTGCTGGCAGTTTCAGGGACTCATCTCGCGGTTGTGGTCTGGCTCGCTGCAGGACTCGCGCGCGGAGCGGGCCAGGGTCGAAGAACCAGGGTGGTTGCCACCGTTGTGACAGCGCTCGCATATTGCGCGTTTACCGGAATGCATGTCTCAACGGTGCGCGCCGCCGTCATGGTTGTGTTGTCAGCGGGGGTATCGCTCCTGGGCAGGCGAGGGGATTCGCTGGCCGCGCTTGCGTGTTCAGCGGCTGGCATCGTGCTATGTGATCCGTCACAGGCCTTTTCGGTGGGGCTGATGCTCTCCATATGTGCTGTGGCGGGTCTCGTGGTGTTTGCCCCGCTTGCGACATCATGGATCTCGTCCGCGATTCCAAGGCCCGCCTGGCTTGCGGGCGGTATTGGGGTTGCTGGCGTGGCGCACTGTGCGACCGCCCCGCTCGTTGCGGTCGTCTTCGGCGAGGTTTCGTCCGTAGGACCGATCGCGAATCTTGTCGCGGTTCCACTCATGACCGTGGCGCTGTGGCTTGGCGTGATGGGAGCGTGCGTCTCGCTTGTGTGGAAGGGCGCTGGTCTTCTTGTGCTGGGCACATCCGCGAAGATACTTGATCTTATCGCGTTCTTCGCAGGGCACATCGCGAATCTCCCCGGTGCAGTGATGGCGACGCCGAACGCCTCGGCGGCTGTGGGCCTCGGCGCGGTAGTGGTGCTCTTTGCCTGCTGGGCGGCGTGGCCCTCGCCCGGTTCACGCACGCAAGCCCGTATGGTCGCATCGATGGCCCTCGGCGCCGTCCTTCTGCCCCTTGTGCCTCTGTCGCCACATATTGAGGCGGAGATCGTCGTGCTCGACGTTGGGCAGGGGGATGCCATCATCGTGCGAGACTCCGGAGGTGCCGTCCTGGTCGACGCCGGAGAGGATCCGGCTGTGCTCAGGGCGGCTCTGCAGCGCAATCACATCGTCGCGATCGATGCGGTGATTCTCACACACCTCCACGCCGACCATATCGGGGGGCTCGACGGAGTACGAGGTACCGCCCGTGTAGGGCAGGTGTACACATCGGTCGTGGCGCTCCCGCAACTCACACCATCCATCCTTGAGTCCGCGCAGCGCATCTCCGGGAGAGCCCCTGAGCCGCTCAGCGCAGGAGACGAGTTGCGGTTCGGTGGTTTCGAGATGACGGTGCTCTGGCCTGATGAGCGATCTTCGGCCACAGGCGATGAGAATGACGAGAGCATCGTTCTCAAGGTTGAGCGGGACGGTTTCACTGCGCTGTTGACCGGGGATGCCGAGGAACGGGTGTATGCACAGCTGGATCGATACGGACTTCTTGACCGGGTGGACATGCTGAAGGTGCCGCACCATGGGAGTAGCGGTGTGGTTGGCGATGCTGAGTTGATGCGCCTTCGGCCCCTGGTGTCAGTGGTGAGCGTAGGCAAGGGCAATGACTTTGGGCATCCTGTCCCAGCGACCGTGAACGCCTTACAGCGCGCCGGATCCCGAGTGTTGCGGACTGACCTCTCGGGCGATATTCATGTGCTCCTTGGTACGGGTCGAATCTCAGTACGAACCGAGCGTGGTAGAGATGTCATCGCGTGTGAGAGAATCATCCGTGTAAGCAACTCTCAGACACCAGTAGGAGCACATGGCCTCCGAGCTCGCAGACCTCAAACCGATCTATCTGATTCACGGTTCAGAGCAGTTGCTGCTCGAGCAAGCAGTAAGCCGTCTGAAGCAACGATTGGCCGACAACACCGACATTGACCTCGATTTCAATCTGGACGTGTTCGACGGGGAGAACACCGAGGCTTCCACGGTGCTTGCTGCAGCCAATACGCTTCCATTCATGTCAGAGCGTCGCCTTGTTGTGTTGCGCAATGCCGAGAAGATGAATGCTGATGCGCTTGGGCAGATCGCAGACTACGCCGCGGACCCAAACCCGGACACCACGCTCGTACTTGTTGCAGCGAAGATGGCAAAGAACCTGCGCGTGTACAAGGCGATAGACAAGCTCGGTGGAGCGGCTGAGTACAAGGCGCCCTTCAAGAAGGACTATCCTCGCACTGTTGTTGAGCTCTTTGCCGCGCGCGGTCGAACGATCGGCCTGGATGGCGCCGAAACGCTCGTCCGTGCAGTCGGCTACAACCTGCAGCGTCTGTCTGTGGAGATTGAGAAGGTAATTGCATTCGTCGGGGATCGGACGACTCTCAGTCGCGAAGATGTGGAGCAAGTCATGTCTACGACTGCCCCCACGTCGATCTTTGACTTTCTCGATGCAGTAGGAGGCAGGGATTGTCGCGTCTCCTTGCGTCTGCTTTCAGATCTCCTGGGGGAGGGCGAGTCCATATTTGGAATCCATGCGATGAGCGTGCGTCACGTGAGGAACCTGCTCTCGATCAGGGCGATTCTGGACCGTCCGGACGGGATACGTTCGCCGGATGGTCTTGCGCGTGAGGTCGGTCTGATTCCCTGGCAGGCGCGCAACCTGATTCGACAGGCAGAACGATTCTCCACAAGTGAACTCGTGGATGCACTTCGCGGAGCAGCAGCGAGCGAGGCCCGCATGAAGTCGAGTTCAGATGGTCGCCTCGCCTTCGAGCGATGGTTGATCTCTGTGTGCACCTAGTCCCGTACGGTGGCAATCTGTGAGCAACGCAAACGACCGGCCTCCCGTGAGGGGTGCCGGTCGTTTCTTTTTGCACAGTGCGCGCCGTTCGGTGAGTCTCTAGCCCTCGACCGAGTTGACGCGCTTCGTGAGGCCCGACTTCTTGTTGGCAGCGGTGTTCTTGTGCAGAACGCCTTTGCTGACAGCCTTGTCGAGCAGGCGGTTGGTGGCAAGAACGGCGGCTTTCGCAGCCTCTGTGTCACCGGCGACAACAGCAGTGTCGACCTTCTTCATCTCAGTCTTAAGCTGAGACTTGACGGCCTTGTTGCGGAGGCGCGCCTTCTCGTTCGTGAGTACGCGCTTTTTCTGGCTCTTGATATTCGGCACTTCGCTCTGTTCCTTCCAGAATACGTATGACGCCCAATCCGCAGTGGGGTGCGGACGAACCCGTCGATACTAGCACACGCCATCGGGTGTCGCCAACACGTGCGAGCCGGGAGTAGTGTGAGTTTGATAGAGCCGTTGTCGTGATACCCCGAAGCAATTCTTTCGTGTGAGGCCGAGTCCCTGCTAAGATAGTCCGCTATGACTGACCCCCGCCACATACGCAACTTTTCTATCATCGCGCACATCGACCACGGGAAATCGACCCTGGCCGACCGCATGCTTCAGCTTACCCACACGGTTCAAGATCGGGATATGAAAGAGCAGATGCTCGACTCGATGGATATTGAGCGCGAGCGCGGCATTACGATCAAGGCACAGGCTGTTCGTGTGTTGTACGAAGCCGATGACGGTGTCACCTATCAGTTGAATCTGATCGACACGCCGGGACACGTCGACTTCACCTATGAGGTCTCACGTTCACTCCAGGCATGCGAAGGCTGTTTGCTCGTGGTTGATGCCGCGCAGGGCGTCGAAGCCCAGACTGTCGCGAACGCTCTCATGGCCATGAATGCTCACCTGGAAATCATTCCTCTCATTAACAAGATCGATCTTCCTGCAGCGGACCCCGAGCGGGTACGCCACGAGATCGAGGAAGTCCTTGCTGTTCCTGCAGAGGATGCCGTGCTCACGAGCGGTAAGACAGGTGAGGGAGTCAGGGAAGCGCTTGAGATGATCGTGCGCAAGGTACCGGCCCCATCAGGTGACCCCGATGCGCCACTCACAGCGCTCATCTTCGATTCATACTTCGATGCGTATCGGGGCGTGGTCGCACTCATTCGCGTCATTGACGGTTCGATCCGCAAGGGCACCAAGATTCGCATGATGGCCACCAACACGGTCACGGAAGTCGAAGAGGTCGGCGTTCGTCGACCGGCGAACATCCCCATGGACGAGCTTACGGTTGGCGAGGTCGGATACCTGATCACCGGGCTCAAGGACCCTGCGCTGGTGAAGGTGGGAGACACTGTCACCCTTGCGCATCACGGGGCCGAGGAGCCCCTACCCGGCTATCGTGAGGTAAAGCCGATGGTGTTCACGGGTCTCTTTCCGATCGACGGTGACCAGTATCCTGAACTGCGCGACGCCCTCGACAAGCTCACACTTAACGACCCGGCGCTGATCTATGAACCTGAATCCAGCCATGCGCTCGGATTCGGTTTCCGTTGCGGATTCCTTGGGTTGCTTCACATGGAAGTCATCAAGGAGCGTCTTGAACGTGAGTTCGATCTCGATCTGCTTGCCACAGCACCGAGCGTGGAGTACCACGTCTATCGGACCAACGGTGAGGTTCTCGAGATCCATTCGCCTCAAGACATGCCGGACGCCGGATCTATCGATCGCGTCGAAGAGCCGTACCTCAGAGCCACCGTACTAGTGCCTCCTGATTTCGTCGGCGCGGTCATGGAGCTCTCCGAAGAACGCCGCGGCACCTTCAGAGACATGCAGTACCTCTCTAAGACCACTGTTGAGATGCATTATGAGATTCCACTCTCTGAGTTGATCATGGACTATTTCGACCAGCTCAAGAGCCGTACGCGAGGCTACGCAACGCTTGATTACGAGGTCATCGGCTTCCAAGAGAGTGATCTGGTCAAGCTCGATGTCCTCTTGGCCGGAAAGCCCGTGGATGCGCTGAGTTTCATCGTTCACAAGGACAAGGCATTCTCGCGCGGGAAGATCCTGACCGAGAAGCTGCGTGAGATCATTCCTCGGCAGATGTTCGATGTCCCGATCCAGGCGGCGATCGGCGGACGCATCCTCGCTCGCGAAACGGTGAAGGCCAAGCGCAAAGACGTACTTGCCAAGTGCTACGGTGGTGACATCTCCCGTAAGCGCAAGCTGCTTGAGAAGCAGAAGAAGGGCAAGAAGCGGATGAAGAACGTGGGTCTGGTCGAGGTTCCGCAGGAGGCCTTCATGGCCATTCTCAAAGTCGATGAGTGAACTCGACTACAGTGATTTCGATCTGACCGGCAGTCTGGGTGGAGCTCACATGCCCTCCCATGTCTATCTTCACGTTCCGTTCTGTCGCATGAAGTGCTCGTATTGCGATTTCTATTCGGTCACCGATCTCGCATCCGCCCGCATCGAGGCAGTGATCACCGGGATGGAAGCCGAACTCACGCAGTGGTCAAGCAATGGCCTCGCGGGAGTGGTTGAGACGGTGTACTTCGGGGGCGGTACACCCACCGTGATCACAGGCGGACTGGTTCGTCTGGTGCGATCCGCGCTGGAGCATTTCCCCGTACGAGCCGGCGCAGAGGTGACGGTTGAGGCGAACCCCGATTCGGTATCCGTGCAACTCATCGATGCGCTTGCTGCAGCGGGTGTCACGCGCGTGAGCGTGGGTGTGCAGTCGTTCAACTCCACCGAACTCGCGGTGCTTGGACGCGTACATACCGTTGATGAGGCGAAGGCCGCGTGCAGTGCGGTTCACGCAACCGGTCTCGAGCTATCAATCGATCTGATGTGTGGCATTCCCGGTCAGGCAGCGGCCTCCTGGGTCGAGACGCTTGAGCAGGCATTGCGCAGCGGAGCCGACCACATCTCCGTCTATCCACTCACGTTGGAGCCGGGCACAGCGCTCGACGTCGCCGTGAGTACCGGGTTGGTTCAGGAGCCCGATCCGGATATCGCGGCTGAACAGATGATGATCGCCGAGGAGGTCTTTGCCGCCGCAGGCATTCCTCGCTATGAGATTGCCAACTACGCGCGACCCGGTCACGAGTCACGTCATAACCTGGCGTATTGGACCGGTCGGCCCTACGTTGGCATTGGTCCCGCAGCCCATGGAATGCTCGATATCGAGACAGCACGCCACACAGGCATGGTCCATGGCCCGGGACCCAACGTGGGTCGCGTACGCTACGGCAATCCTGCTGATATCGATGAATGGCTCCTGGGCCGCGCTACGGAGATCGAGTTGCTCACTCGCAGTGAGGTGTTGCGCGAGGACGTCATGCTCGGGCTGCGTCTCGTTCGAGGTGTCCCGCACGGGGCTGTCGTTGCGGCTGATCTCGTCGATGTGCTCATCTCCCTCGAGGAGTCCGGCCTCGTGGAGCGCATTCTCAACTCCGGCTTGCCTGTCGTTGAGGAGGGTGTGGTGCCGTCTATGCGATGGAGAACCACAAGGCGGGGATGGCTCCTTGGCAATGAGGTGTTCGAACGCGTTTGGACCGGCGAGTAGAGCGATTTTCCCCCACGACTGGCACTCGCTATAATCGAGTGCCAGCTCCGTTATGAATCGTGACCCGAACAGTGAGGTGAACCCATGCTTCCCGAGCGCAGAGGATTGATACTCAAAGCACTTGTGGAGGAGTACATCCATTCGGGCCAGCCTGTGGGATCCAGGAGCATCGTGGAGAACTTCCGCCTCGGGTGCAGTTCTGCGACGGTACGTAGCGAACTTGCAGCGCTCGAGGAGAGCGGCCACGTGTATCAACCCCATGTGAGCAGCGGACGTATCCCGACCGATGCCGGCTATCGAGCATTCGTTGACGGCCTGTTTGACTCGGGAGAGTCGCTGCCGGCCCCCGATGCCGAAGAGATGCAGCGTCGCTACGACGAGCTTGCGGGTGAGGTCGATGACCTCTTGCATGAGACATCGAACGTTCTATCGCATCTCACACACTATGTCGCGGTGGTGCTCGCTCCAACCATTTCGGTCGCGCGCATTAGAAAGATCGATCTGTTGGTGATGGGGCCTCGCCGCGCTCTCATCGTGCTGATCACCGAATCGGGCCAGGTGGTCAACAGGCACGTCGAATTGGCTGGCGACACTCCTCCCGAGCGGGTCTCGGAAGTCGAACGGGCGCTCAATGCTTCGCTGGACGGCAAGCATGTTGCTGATGTTCGGCCGTTGCGTGATGCGCTTGATTCCTGCGATCCGCGCGATGCGCTTGTGGCTGTGGTGCTTGATGGAATCATCGAGTGCCTCGAGGAGGCGGGTCGGGATCGTCTCCAGCACGGCGGCGTTCCTGAGTTGCTCGCATTGCCGGAGTTTGCTGATTCAACGCGACTTCGTCCGCTACTCGGGCTCCTTGAAGATGGTCTCGCAATGCTCGACACGCTCTCGGAGGCAATGCACACCGGAGCAATGGCGGTTCGCATCGGTAGTGAGAATACGCGGACGGAACTCGGTCACATGAGTCTCGTCGCTTCGAGTTATGGGCCGGGTACCGCCGACGGAGTGGTGGGTGTGATCGGTCCAACGAGGATGAACTATCCTCGCACGATTGCCGCAGTACGCTGCGTCGCTGATGGATTGAGCGACGCGCTGAAGTAGAGATATCGATGGGGGCGTCTATGCCCCTGCAGGAGGAAACTGTGTCAGCTGGTACCAAGGACTACTACGAGATACTCGGCGTTGCCCGCGATGCTTCAGAGGCTGACGTCAAGAAAGCGTTTCGCAGGAAGGCACGCGAGACGCATCCTGACGTCAACGGAGCGGATAATGCCGAGGAGCAGTTCAAGCTCATCAACGAAGCCTACGATGTGCTCTCGGATCCTCAGAAACGACAGATGTTCGATCAGTACGGCACTGCTGACCCGAGATCTGCGGGAATGGGTGGGCCTGATATCGGGGACATCTTCTCCGGTTTCGGGATGGACGACCTCTTCTCGGCATTCTTTGGCGGTTCGGCCGGAGGGGTCCGCCGCGCTCGTACCGAAGGCCGCGATATGGGTGCTTCGGTCACGATCACGCTCGAAGAAGCTGCAACGGGCGTGGAGAAGGAGATCGTGCTTAATCGCCTGGTGCCCTGTGATGAGTGCTCGGCGACGGGCTCGGCAGACAGTTCAAGTTCCACAACCTGCCCGGACTGCCAGGGAGCCGGACAGAAGCGTACATATCGCAAGACGTTCCTGGGTACCGTTCAGGCGATGTCAACGTGTGACCGCTGCGGCGGCAGCGGGTCGATCATTGAGAATCCCTGCCCCGAGTGTGATGGTCAGGGGCGTGTTCCTGACCGCGAACATGTAACGATCGATATCCCGGCCGGTATCCAGGACGGTCAACAGATTCGTGTGCAGGGTAGGGGCGAAGCGGGAATCCGCGGTTCCGTGTCCGGCGATCTGATCGTCTCGGTGAGGGTTGCTGCGCACGAGTACATTCACCGTGAGGGCGACGACCTTCACTGTCGCGCGACGCTGTCGATATCACAAGCTGCCCTCGGTGCCGATATCACGGTAGCCGGCATTCACGATGATCACGAGGTCAGCATTCCTGCTGGCAGTCAGCACGGAGACACGGTCAAGCTCAAAGGTGATGGCATGCCAAGACTGCGCAGGGCCGGGCGTGGTGATCTGATTGTGCATCTTGCGGTCGAAGTCCCCCGAAAGCTCGACAAACGTCAGCGTGAGCTCCTGAGCGAACTGGGCGATTCACTGGGAGACCCGGAGCGTAAAGGCACACTTCAGAAGCTCAAGCACTGGCTCGCAGGCTAAGCTGCGCGAATCTGTTCACGGCAACCCGGGAGGCTATCGTGTCGCTTCATCGCTTCTTTGCGAATGCCGCGCTGCCTGCATCTGCTGCCGGCGAGGAGTTCGTACTGCCACTTGCGTCTGAGGATGTGCATCACGCTGTCAGGGTCCTCAGGTTGCATCAGGGAGACCGAATCGTTGTTGTTTCACCGGAGAGGGTCGCATACGAGTGTGTTCTGACCCGTGTTTCCGATCCCGAGGGGAGCACGATAGGTGCGGGTCTATACGGCGAAGTGATTCAGAGGGTCACGCCGATTCTCGAGCCACGGGTCACCTTGATCCAGGGCCTGCCCAAGGCTGCCAAGATGGATCTCATCATCGAGAAAGCCGTGGAGATCGGTATTGAGGCCATATGGCCGATCGCCTTTGCGCGATCAGTGGTACGCCTTGATTCGGCCAGGGCGGGAAAGAAAGGGGAGCGCTGGCGCCGAGTCGCGGAGGCAGCAGCCAAACAGTCGGGACGCTCCTTCGTGCCTCAGGTGCTCGATCCGGCAGATGAGCGGGGCCTGATCGGCCGATTCGATCAATTCCATCTGGTGATTCTGGCATCAGAGGAGCATGCGGGTCGCGCTCCCGGTGTAGGAGAGGTGATCCGTGCAGCCTCACTGCCGACTGATCCGCAGGTAGCAGTCATTGTTGGTCCCGAGGGAGGATTCACGCCGCAGGAAGTAGCGGCCTTCGTGGGCGCACAAGCGGTGATCGTCTCTCTCGGTGATACGATTCTCAGGACCGAAACGGCGGGTATCGTTCTGCCTGCGCTGTGCGTTTACGAACTAGGCGGGCTCGGAGGTCGGTCCCTTGACTGAGTCGCGTCCCAGCTCCTCCAGCCAGACCGGTCCGGTCCGGCCTCCGACCGCTGCGCCACTGTGCGTCTCAGTGAGAACTCTGGGATGCAAAGTGAATCGTGCTGAATCAGAGCGCATCGCCGCCGAACTCCTCGGTGCCAACATCGAGATCTCGTCTGAGGAGCGCGCGGCGGTCATCATCGTGAACACATGTGCGGTCACCGGAGAAGCGGAAGCAAAGGCGCGTAAAGCTGTACGGCATGCCGCTTCACTTGGCCATGCACCCGTGGTCGTCGTGACCGGCTGTGTCTCCGTGATTGCAGCGGACCGTATGCGCTCGCTTGCCGACCGCGTTGTGGTAGAGAGTGAGAAGTCCCGAGTGGCCGAGTTGGTGCTCTCCCTTCTGGGACAGAGCGCTACCACCAGCGTGCCGATAGCACGGGTGGGCGTGCCATTTCGAACTCGTGCCATGGTCAAGATCGAGGATGGATGCGACGCGTTCTGTTCCTATTGCATCGTGCCCTACGCTCGAGGGTTGCCCAGGTCGGTTCCGCGTGCTGAAATCATTGCTCAGGTTCGCGCCCTGGTCGCCGCCGGTGTCCCCGAGGTGGTGCTGACAGGTATCAATATTGGTCGCTATCGTGACGGAGAAGCGGATCTTGCCGACGTCATCGCTGCGGTTGCCCGCACGGGAATCGGTCGCATACGGCTTTCAAGTGTGGAGCCACAGGACCTCACCGATCGACTCATCGAGACGATGGCTTCCACGACATCGTTCCTCCCGCACCTTCACGTGCCGCTTCAGTCGGGTTCAGATTCAGTACTGCGGCCCATGAAGCGTACCTACACTGTTCAAGAGTTTGAGGAGCGTATCGAGGCTGCCCGCATCCGCATTCCCGGGCTTGCGGTCACAACGGATGTCATTGCCGGGTTCCCCACCGAGAGCGATGAAGCTGCGCGAGATACCCTCACAGCCTGTGAGCGTATGCGCTTCTCCAAGCTACATGTGTTCCGCTACTCGACTCGTTCGGGTACAGCGGCCGCTGACATGGAGCAGGTGCCTGCTGCGTTGATCGCCGCCCGCGCCCAGGAGATTCGTGTGTTGGGTGACCGGCTACGGGCTCGGTACATTGATTCAAGACTCGGCCAGACTACGAGTGTGCTTATTGAGCAGACATGTCAGGATCATGCCGAGGGGACCACGGGTGACTACTTGAAGGTCCTGGTTCCCACACCCGGACTCTGTCCGGGAGACCTGACCGATGTGGTTCTTGCTGCACGCGAGGACTCGATAGTCGTGTCAGAGCCGCTCTGAGCAGGGTAGAAACGGCCCTGCGTGGTAGAATCTCAGTTGATGATGGAACAGCGTCATCAAGGCTCCGACCAATGCGGTCGGCATGAAGAAAGGAACCCATTCGCTTGGTGGAACCGACCCAGATTCGTCTTGTCGTACCGCCGGAATTGAACATGATCGACCTGCTTGGGCAGGGCGATGACCTCCTCCGGCTTGTCGAGGACCAGTTCGAGTCCGACATTTCCGTACGCGGGAATCAAATAACGATTCAGGGGCAGCCTGGTGACAGCCAGTCTGTTTCTCTTGTCTTTACCGAGATGATCGCACTCATTGAGAAGGGCGAGCGCGTCGATCGGGACCTTGTCGAACGCTCAATCGACATGATTCGGCACGGCGAATGCGGACCTTCCTCGCTCGCCACTGACATTATCTTGTCGCACAAAGGCAAGCCGATCCGTCCAAAGACGGGCGGTCAGAAGCGCTATGTCGACATGATTCGCAAGAATACTGTCACCTTTGGAATCGGACCTGCTGGTACGGGCAAGACCTACCTCGCCATGGCTATGGCTGTCGATGCGCTCAAGAAGCGTGAGATCGGACGCATCATTCTTACACGCCCTGCCGTAGAGGCCGGAGAATCGCTTGGGTATCTGCCGGGCACATTGTTCGAGAAGGTGGATCCCTATCTGCGTCCCCTCTACGATGCCCTCTACGACATGATGGATCCCGAGAAATCCCAGCAACTGATGGATCGCGGTGTGATCGAGGTCGCACCGCTTGCGTTCATGCGCGGCCGGACGCTCAATGACAGCTTCATCATTCTTGACGAGGCCCAAAATACGAGCCCCGAGCAGATGAAGATGTTCCTTACTCGTTTGGGTTTCGGCAGCAAAGTCGTCATTACCGGCGATGTCACTCAAGTGGATCTGCCAAAGGGTGCCTCGGGACTCGGACAGGTGCGCGACATCCTTGATGGCGTGAGTGGCATTGAGTTCGTGGATCTCGGTGCACGTGACGTTGTGCGCCACAAACTCGTTCAGCGCATCGTGACGGCATACGGCGCCTACGAGGAGGCTTTGGCCGAGCGCTCCAATGACTAGAATCATTGACAGACTCTCCAGGCTCAAGCCAAAGTCGGGTCCTTTCGCAACGCCTCTTGGCCAGCGGCTGGCCCTTGGCCTTCTTGTCGTTGTAGTGACGGCTGTTCCTCTCGTGGTTCAGGCGCCGCCCATTGGTCTGACCGAAGGGGCTCCGGCGCCGCGTACGTTTCGAGCGAATCGTACGGTCCAGTTCATCGATGAGGAGGCCACCCAGCAGGCGCGCGATGATGCGGCCAACGCCGTGGCGCCGGTGTATGTCTTTGATGCTGAGGCCCTTGCAACATCCCGGGGTGACGTGACGTCGTTCTTTGATGCCGTCCTGGCTGCCAAGGACGAGCATTCACGAGACGCTTCCGGTACCGCAGTCTCCCAGGACACGACTGCGGTTGTCACCGCTGTTGCTCCGGTCTTCCCGGAGATTGATCGCGAGTACGTGGCAACAGCGGCAATCATGAGTCAGGACGAGCTTCGCAACGCCCGCCGCTCTACTGAACAACTCATCACGACGGTACTCAGCCAACGATTCACCGCCGAAGAGACTCCCGAGGCTGTTTCTACCATGCGCGAGAGTGCCGCGAGCCTTCCGTTCAGTGGGATCAGCCGGGACATGATCGCGGCGGTCATTGAGAGCTCGATGAGGCCGACACTCGTGCTCGATACCGTTGCGAGTGAGGCCGCCCGTCAAGCGGCCTCGGACGCGGTCCCGGCGATCGTGATCGTGAAGCAGGCCGGCGAGAATATCGTGCAGCGCGGTGACATCGTATCGTCGGATCACCTGGAGATTATCAAGCGCCTTGGCCTTCTTGAGCAGGGTGGTTCGCTCTTCTCTCTCTTTGCGCTGGTGGGATTGGCTGCCTTCACGATCGGTGCTGCAGGCGCATTTGTGTGGCGCTACGATCGCGAGGTTTGGGATAGCATGCGCGACCTGGTGATCATCACATCGCTCGTGGTCGGTATGGTCTGGATCACGCGGGCGGTGCTCTGGGTGCTCCCGGAGATATCGGTCTACTTCCTTCCGGTTCCTCTCGCGGCGATGATCGCCACACTATTGATCAGCGCGCGTGAAGGAATGCTCGTTGCCATTCTTACCGCCCTCATGGGAGTCATGTTGGGATTCTCGGGCGGATCGCTCGTGGTCGCCATGCTCGTGTGGTCCCTCACGTCGGTCGTTGCAATCTCGTTCATGAACGAGCGCCGGCAGTTGTTCTACGTGGGCGCGTTGCTTGTGGGAACAGGCTCCTCGGTCGGCTTTCTTGCCACGTATGCTTCAGGCTCCCAGATCGGCGAGGCAGGCAGTGCGGCGCTCGCAGGAGCCGTTGGCGGCATGCTCTCGGCTGTGCTGGGCTATGGCCTCCTGCCCTTCTTCGAGCATCTCTTTGGCGTGACGACGGATGTTCGCTTGCTCGAGCTCTCTAATCCCGCCAATCCCTTGCTGCGCGACTTGATGGTGAGTGCACCGGGAACCTACAGTCACTCGATCATGACCGCGAACCTGGCTGAGGCAGCGGCTGATGCGATCGGCGCCAATCCACTCCTTGCGCGAGTCGGGGCGTACTATCACGACATCGGCAAGACCAGACGCCCGGGGTTCTTTGTCGAGAACCAGGCCGGGGCGTCCAATCCTCACGACACGACCGCTCCATCGCTCTCTGCGCTGATCATCACAGCCCATGTCCGTGAAGGCGTTGAGTTGGCGAGAAAGGCGAAACTGCCTGATGAGATAGTCGACATCATCCTTCAGCATCACGGTACCTCGATCGTGAGCTACTTTTTCAACAAGGCCTCTGAAGGAGATGCCACGGTATACGAGGAAGACTTCCGCTATGACGGCGTGCGACCGCAGTCGCGGGAGGCAGCACTCGTCATGCTTGCGGACTCAGCAGAAGCATCGGTTCGCGCAATCAAGAAGCCTACACTGCCACGGATTGAGAATACGGTCCGCAAGGTCGTCGATGGCAAGATGGATGACGGCCAGCTGGACGAAGCGGAACTCACTCTCGCCAATATCGAGACTACGATCAAAGTATGCTCGAAGCTCCTGGCGAGCATGTATCATCCGCGAATCGAATACCCTGACGCACCTCCAAGGAGGCCCGAGGAAATTGCACATTCAAGTCACAAGTCATCGCGACCCTGAGCCGCTCGACGTTTCAGCCTTCGAGCGTCTGGCAACCTTCGTTCTCGAAATCGAGGACGCTCCGGCCGCGATCGAGCTCTCTCTCGCGCTCGTTGATATCGACGAAATGGTCGAGCTGAATACCAAGTATCGAGGCAAAGAGGGTCCGACCGATGTCCTCTCGTTCGGCTGTGACGATCCTTGTCCGGTCGAAAGCGATGAGCCGATCACTCTTGGAGATGTGGTCATCGCACCCGAGGTTGCCGAGGAGCAAGCGCGTGAGGTGGGCAACACCATCGAGGAGGAGTTGAATCTCCTGCTTGTCCACGGCATCTTGCACCTGCTTGGCTATGACCACGAATCCGATGAGGATGCCGAAGTGATGCAGCAGCGTGAGCGTGCGGTGCTCGACGCATATGCAGATAGCCTGTAGATAACGGGGGATCGAACTGTGCGAAGTCGCTCGCTTCTGTGGAGCTTCAACTACGCTATTGATGGGATCGTCTATGCACTGAGAACACAGCGCAACATGCGACTTCATGTGCTTGCTGCAGCGGTGGTGCTTCTCGCAGGGATCGTGCTGAATGTCACGCGGCTCGAAATGATTGCCCTCTTGTTCGCGATCGCGCTGGTTATCACAGCAGAACTCATCAACACAGCGGTCGAGGCAACGGTTGACCTGAGCATCGACACCTTCGATCCGTTAGCCAAGACAGCCAAAGACGTGGCTGCCGGTTCTGTGCTTGTTTCATCGATTGTGGCCGCCAGCGTTGGCTACCTTGTATTCTTCGATCGCCTCGTTCGTGTTGCGACTCATGGGTACGTGTTTGTCGCTCAGGCTCCGGTGCACCTCACGGTGATCGCTCTCGCGCTCACAGCACTCGTAGTGCTTGTCTTGAAGGCCATCTACCGAGAAGGGACCTGGTTGCGAGGTGGCTGGCCTTCTGGGCACACTGCACTTGCGACTGCTGCTGCTACAGCCATCGGCTACGCCACAGAAAGTGCGTCGGCTCTTGTTCTGGGTCTGTTCATTGCAGCTCTCGTTGCTCAGAGCCGTGTGGAGAGTGATGCGCATACGATTCCACAGGTCTTCCTTGGTGCTGTGGTGGGTGTACTCATTTCTACCCTGATATTTCAGGTATTCTGGCTCTGATATGACCGTTGGAGAGTGTTAATGATTCCGCTCGCTGTATGTATTGTCATGGTTCTCTTGATGACCGCCCTCGCGGGAATCATGTCGGCCGCTGTCGCGGCCTCGGCACTCGTATCTCAAGGAAGGGTGCTCAGGCTCGTGGAAGCGGAACGCCCGGGCGCACGTGTCCTTGATCGACTCATGGGCAAGTCCTACCGATTCCGAACCAGTGCGGCTTTCTCCTCGGCGCTCTCGTATTCTGTCGCTGCAGTCACCGTGATGTGGGCGATTGTTACGCTCAGCACTACGTCTTCTCTTGTCGCTGCGATCCTTGGCGGACTCCTGGGCACCGTGATCGTCTTTGCCTTTGGGCACGCTCTTCCGCGTGTCGTGGCTGTTCAGAACCCCGAGGATGTTGCGCTTGCCTTCGCGCCCATGGCATTGCCGATCACCCGGGTTCTCTACGGTCCGGCCAAGGTATTCTCGTGGCCCTTCACCTGGGTGATGCGTCTCACTGTCGGCGATGAGGCCGCGTCGAGCCCCTGGATCACAGAAGATGAGTATCGATTCTCGACTCCTGATGACGAGGATAGCGTTCGCGAGGAGACCGAGGTGGCGCTTTTGGAAGCGGTCTCAGATTTCGCGGAGAAGGTCGTGCGCGAGGTCATGATCCCGCGCACTGATATGACCTGTCTGCCGGATACGGCGACTGCCGCGGAGGCGATCGCCCTCATCGAGGCGGCGGGCTACTCTCGGTTGCCTGTCTACCAGGACACGCTCGACAATATCCGCGGTGTGCTCTACGCGAAGGATCTCTTGGCCGCACTTGCCCACGATCGGGATGTCCTTCCGGCCGGCATCGCCCGGCGTCCGTACTTCGTGCCCGAGACGAAGCCCGTGCAGGAATTGCTGATCGAGATGCGCGCTCGAACGCACATCGCTTTGGTTGCCGATGAGTACGGTGGAACGGCTGGTCTGATTACTATCGAGGACTTGCTCGAGGAGATCGTAGGAGAGATCTTCGATGAGTATGATCGCGAGGTGCCGCTCATCACCGAGCTAGGCAATGGCCGCTATCTGGTCGACGCGCGATTGCCGGTCGATGACATGAATGAACGCTTCGGTACTGCCATCGAGTCGGAATCCGACACAGTTGGTGGAGTTGTGATCGAAATCGCAGGATGTATTCCCGTTGAGGGGGATACCATAGAGGTAGAGGGACTCCGCTTTATCGTGGAGGATCTTCAGGGAACGCGCATCAAGCAGCTCGTGTTGGAGTCTGTGGCGCAAAACAACTACAAGGAGGGGCATGATGCGTAACCTTACACAGCCAGACCTCGCACTTCTCGCGTTTGCCCGCGAGATCAAGGACAAGGCATACGCGCCGTATTCGGGCTTTCGCGTTGGTGCTGCCGTGTACGCCAATGGTGAGATCTTTCAGGGCGTGAACGTGGAGAATGCGGCATACGGATCGACTCTGTGTGCCGAACGTGGTGCGGTGATGGCTGCTATCGCTGCCGGAGCGACCACGATCGATGGTCTCGCTGTCGTTGGTGACAGTGAGGCGCCGACTGTGCCGTGCGGTGCATGTCGCCAGGTGCTTGCCGAATTCAATCCCGAGCTTCGCATTATAATGGGCGGGCGTACCGATGAGGTCATGGTCATGACGCTCGAAGAGTTGCTGCCCGAAGCCTTTGTTCGCGGGTATCTGGATCAGGACGACGAGAAGTGACCCAACCTACCAGGCGCTGGTTGTGATGGAGACTGTTAAGAGCGGGTTCGTGGTGCTGGTGGGACGACCGAACACCGGTAAGTCCACGCTGATCAACGCGGTGATGGGCAGCAAGGTCGCCATCACTTCCGATACGCCACAGACGACTCGCCACAGGCTGCGTGCGGTTGTAGACCGCGAGGACAGCCAGATGATCCTTGTTGACACTCCGGGTCTCCACAAGCCACATGATGCCCTTGGCGAGGAGCTCAACCGCTCTGCGTTGCTTGCGCTTGCCGATGTGGATGTGGCGTGTTTGGTCCTGGATGCCTCGCAGCCGTTTGGTCGAGGCGATGAGTGGGTTGCCAAGCACGTTGCCGCTTCACGTTCCAAGAAGGTGCTCGTGTTGACCAAGGCGGATCTCGTATCCCAAGAGCTCGCGGAGAAACAACTTGCGACGGCCCGGGCGTTCATGGATTTTGACGACATTGTGGTTGTGTCAGCGAAAGAGGATTTCAATGTGGTGGGGTTTGTCGACACCGTCGTGGCATTCCTCCCCGACGGACCACGCTACTTCCCCCGGGACATGTCGACAGATCAGCCTCTCGAAGTCATGGTTGCTGAGTTCATTCGCGAGAAGGTGTTGCGCTCAACGAGGGATGAAGTTCCCCACGCTGTCGGGGTCGTGATCGAGGATCTCAAGTATCACGAAGCCAAGGACACGGTCACGATCTATGCCGTGATCTTCGTTGAGCGTGAGTCCCAGAAGGGGATAATCGTTGGCAAGGGCGGCACGATGATCAAGCGAGTCGGTGTCGAGGCCCGAGCTGATCTTGAGCGACTCCTGGGTTCCAAGGTCTATCTGGACCTCATCGTGAAAGTGAAGCGGGATTGGCGACGCGACGCGTCTCAGATCAAGCGGTTCGGATACGGAGAAGGGTTGTGAGCTCAGTGGATGCTCAGATGCTCGCGTCCAAGATCGACCAAACGCTTCTCAAGCCCACGGTGGGCTTCTCCGGGGCAGGGGAGTGGATGGAGCTGAATCGCGATCAGGGCTTCGCGAGTCTCTGCGTGTCACCTTTCCTCGTGCCTCTCGCTGCGCAGCGCCTGTCAGGTACACCCACTGCCGTGTGCACGGTCTGCGGATTCCCGCTTGGCTACGTCAATACAGAGACCAAGGCCGAGGAAGCAGCGCTTCTTGTACGACTTGGCGCGGTCGAAGTCGACATGGTCGTGAACATAGCCGCGCTGATAGAGGGCGAGGACGACTTTGTCTCGGATGATGTGCGTGCGGTTGTACAGTCCGTTGCCCATGCATCGAGTGATGGTGCGATCGTGAAGGTCATTCTTGAGACGGGCTATCTCGATGACGAGCAGATCGCCCGCGGTGCTCATTTGAGCGCCCAGGCCGGAGCGCATTTCGTGAAGACTTCGACCGGGTTCGGTCCCCGGGGTGCTTCGGTCAGGGATGTAGAGATCATGCGAGAAGCGGTGGGCCCCGATATTGGGATCAAGGCCGCTGGAGGCATTCGCGATCTTGATACGGCGCTGTCAATGATCAATGCGGGTGCCACACGCCTTGGAACGTCATCCGGCATCGAACTCGTTTTGGCACTCTCATCTGCGAGCTAGGCGGGCCCTTCTAATGGCTGCCTATCCCGTTCGAGCCATAGTCTTGCGAAAGACCAAGCTTGGCGAGACTGACATTATCCTGACCCTTATCGCTGCCGATGGTCGTCAGATCAGAGCGGTTGCGAAAGGCATGCGCAAGCCGGGTTCGCGATTCGGGGGCAGGCTTGAGCCGTTTGCCGAGGTCGACCTCCTGGTTCACGAAGGTCGTTCGCTCGATGTGGTAACCGAGGCGGAGTCGGTCGAGTCATGCGCTTCCCTGCGGGAGGATTACGATCGCAGTACCGCCGCATCGGTTGTGGCGGACGTTGCTGACAAGCTGTCCGCTGATTCGGATGCCGAGGAGCGCTTGTTCGGTTTGACGCGTGCCACGCTGCGGGCCATGGCAGCGTGCGATGTCGAGGCTCTGCAGCGATTGGTCTGCGGGTTTCTGGTCAAAGCGATGGCTCTGCATGGCGTCCGGCCCGAACTTGACTCATGCGCCGCATGCGCCGCTCACGCAGAAGGTGGGAACTCGTTCTCTGTGGGTAGCGGCGGGGTGCTCTGCCCAACGTGTGGCGAGCGTGATCCGGCGGCACTGCCATTCACCGAGGCCGGCCGTAGTCTGCTTGTGTCTCTCCTTGGCATGACAATGGAGGAGATCGCGAATACGAGTGTGCCCGAGAATGATGCTCGCGAGGCCTTTGGTCTCCTCAGGGGATTCGTGGCGTATCATGTGCCGGCGCGTCTCAAGGCATTGGACTTCTATGCGGGGATGGGAATGTGACGGAGTCGGAACCGATACGGATAACGGTGCATCTCACCCAATCGGGATATCGGGGCGTCCTTCTCCATCTTTCTGCACTCAAGTTGCGGCTCGTGGTGCCGCTGCTGGCCTTCTTCGCATTTGCAGCGTTAGGAACGGGCTTCAACACCGAGGCGTTTCTCATGCTGGGAACGCTTGCTGCAACGCTCATCACCGTATGGGGCTATATCACGTGGAATACCAGTGCTCCCAAGAATGCCGAGCTGTATCTTCCGGTGGCATATGAGCTGGACTCAGAGCGCATCATCTTTGCCGGTGAGGCTGGTCGAGGTGTTCTGGAATGGGATCGTGTTCGTAAATGGCGGTACGCCGCCGGGCACTACTTGCTCTACGTAACGGGCGCCACCTACATCATGATTCCGGAGGTCGATCTTGATCCGGCCGACATGGATCGATTTGAGGCGCTCCTGTGGAAGCAGGTACCCAAGGGTCCGCGAAAACGCTTTCGCTAGGGCAATGGGAGTTCGCCGCTCTCTGGCGTTTTCGGTCCTCTTGCCGCGTTAAAGGGAAGTATTCTTCGTGTAAGATACTGAGCACTTCGCACACCGCATTCGGGACCCATGTGTCCTG
The DNA here is from genome assembly GCA_024637115.1 of Actinomycetes bacterium. Lineage (GTDB taxonomy): Bacteria > Actinomycetota > Coriobacteriia > Anaerosomatales > JAGXFU01 > JAGXFU01. The sequence goes on along the minus strand of JAGXFU010000012.1, from coordinate 17,122 downwards.
ATTCGAAAGGGGTCGGATATCGCGATGCAAGGCCAGACCTTTCAAGACATCATTCTCGCGCTCTCGCGTTACTGGGCGGATCAGGGATGTGTACTCCTGCAGCCCTATGACACCGAGGTAGGTGCCGGTACGTTTCATCCCGCCACGACATTGCGCACGCTTGATCCCAAGCCATGGCGCACCGCCTACGTGCAGCCGTCGCGCAGACCCGCAGATGGCCGATACGGAGAGAACCCGAACCGCCTGCAGCATTACTACCAGTTCCAGGTCATTCTGATGCCGAGCCCTGACAACGTGCTCGACCTCTACTTCGACTCGCTGCGCGCCATCGGCATTGAGCCGGCGGAGCACGATATGCGGCTTGTCGAAGATGACTGGGAGTCTCCAACCCTTGGCGCGTGGGGTTTGGGTTGGGAAGTCTGGCTCAACGGCATGGAATGCACCCAGTTCACCTACTTCCAGCAAGTCGGTGGCTTTGATTGCAAATCAGTGCCGGCAGAGATCACGTATGGCCTTGAGAGGCTCGCGATGTATATCCAGGGAGTAGACAGTGTCTACGACCTTGTGTGGTCGGTGGGCCCTGACGGGCAGACCTTCACATACGGAGACGTATTTCTCGAAAACGAGCGCCAGTACTCTAAGCACAACTTCGAACTCGCCGACACAGACATGCTCTATCGGCTCTTTGACACCTATGAGGCGGAATGCGTGCGGCTGCTCGACGGCGGCGTCGTTTTGCCAGCCTACGACTATGTTCTGAAGTGCTCACATGCGTTCAACCTGCTCGATGCGCGAGGCGCTATCGCGGTGACGGAGCGAGTCTCGTTCATACTGCGCGTTCGCACACTCGCCAAGGCGTGCTGTGAGGCATATGTGGCACGACTCGATTCCGCTCAGGAGGGCACTGCCACAGAGGCTGCCGCCGTCCCGAATGGTGGTGATGCATCATGAGCCGCGACCTGCTGTTCGAAATCGGTGTCGAGGAGATTCCCAGCGCGCCCCTGTATGCGGCGATATCACAACTTCAACGCGATGCTGAGAAGGCATTGGCCGATGAGCGTCTCGGCTATGAGATGCTCGAGACATTCGGCGGTCCACGCCGGCTCGTTGTCCGTGTCACGGGACTTGTGGAGGGTCAGGAAGATCGTACGCTGCGTGTGAAGGGTCCCTCGGTCAAGGCGGCATTTGACGCAGATGGCAAGGCCACACGCGCAGCCGAGGGCTTTGCCCGCAGCCGCGGCATCGATGTCTCGGAGCTTGTTCGCGAGGATGAAGGTGGCGGGGAGTATGTCTTTGCCGTAATCGAAGAGACGGGCCGATCCACCCTGGAGGTCTTGCCCGAACTGCTGGCGGGACTTGCGGCTTCCCTGAACTGGCCCAAATCTCAGCGCTGGGGCAACGGTGCTGCGCGGTTCATACGGCCCGTGCGCACACTCCTTGCGCTGTTCGGCGAGGAGATCGTCCCTGTCGAATTCGCCGGACTCAAGGCAGATCGTTTCACGCAGGGCCACCGCTTCCTTGCGGCTGACCGCACGGTCAGGGTTGCCTCGGCAGATGGCTATGATGCGGCGGCTCGCCACGGCATGTTCATCTATGACCAAGAGGCGCGCGCATCCCTCGTTCGCGAGGGAATCGAGGCTGTCGAAGCTCAGCACGATGTTCGTGCGGTCGTTCCCGAGAAGACGTTCTCCGAGGTGGTGAACCTCGTTGAGTGGCCTACCGTTGCTGTCGGTCATTTTGACGAGGAGTTCCTCGAGGTTCCGCGCGAGGTCATCGAGACTGCGATGACCAAGCATCAGCGCTACTTCCCGCTCGAGGGGCCTGATGGTGCGCTCATTAATCAGTTCATCGTCGTACACAACGGCGACCCTGCGCGTTCGGCCGAGATCGCTGCTGGCCATGAGCGTGTGATTCGAGCTCGCCTCGCCGATGCGACATTCTTTTATCGAGCAGACCTCGCAGCGAACATGGAGGATTGGGTCGGACAACTCGACTCGATCACCTTCCAGGAGAAACTCGGCACGTCCGGTGCCAAAGTCGCGCGTAATGAGCTTTTGGCAGAGGGTCTCGCCGGGCTGCACGGTGCGGATCCGGGTCAGACTGCAGAGGCACTGCGCGCATCACATCTGGCGAAAGCCGATCTCGTGAGCCAGGCGGTTGTCGAGTTTCCTGTCCTGCAGGGCGTGATGGGCCGCTACTACGCGCTCGCGGCGGGCGAGACGGAGGCGGTCGCTCAGGCCATCCTCGAGCATTACCAGCCGCGCTTTGCCGGTGATGCGGTCCCGTCAACCGTTGCGGGCAAGCTCACATCCGTTGCCGACAAGCTCGACACCATGGTAGGCATCTTTGGCATTGGCATGGCTCCCACCGGTTCAGCGGATCCCTACGCACTGCGCAGGGGAGCGCTTGGTATTCTGAACACGATCATCGAGGGTCTCGATCTCACGCTCAATGAGTCGATCGCCCTGGCTCTCGCGGGCTACCGCGATTCCCACGACTTCGATATCGAGGAGATCGGCTCAGCGGTCAAAGAGTTCATGGTCGGTCGTTTTGAGGGCCTCGCCAAAGAACGCGGCCACGCGTATGACACCGTAGCCGCCGTTCTTGCCGTAGCCGCCGACAAGCCGGCAGACGCCATCAAGCGCTGTGAGGCACTCACGGCGTTTCGCGCAACATCCGATGCGATGGAGAATCTCTCGACGGCCTTCACCCGTGCAAAGAATCTCAGCAAGCCGGAATTGGGTTCCTCGGCGGATGCCACCATCATGGGAACCGAGGAAGCGGAGCTCGCAGACGCCCTGTCCGAAGCCGAGCACGCGGTCGCAGTATCTTACGAGGTCGGCGACTACGATGCGGTGCTCGGTGTTCTTGCCGGGCTGCGTGCGCCGATCGATGCGTTCTTCGAGAACGTCCTGGTCATGGATGAAGACGCAACGGTGCGCGAGAATCGACTGAGATTGCTCAATCGCTTTGTCGCGCTGTTCGCTCGTTTCGCTGACTTTTCGAAGCTTTCGGAGTAGCCGTGCCCGATACCGCGATCTCAATTCATGTCATATCTGATTCTCTGGGTGAGACAGGGGAGATGGTAGCCAAGGCGGCCGAAGCTCAATTCGAGCCGGGTTCGTTCCACATCGAGCGCCTCTCAAAGATCAGCACGCCCGAGGAGCTCCAGATCGCGGTGAAATCTCACTGCGGCCGCCAATGCATCTTCTTCTACACGCTCGTTGATTCGGCGCTTAAGCGTGAAATGGATCAACTGTGCGAGAGCGGGGTCAACGGCGTCGATCTGCTGGGACCTGCCGTGCGGCTCCTCGAGGACGTCACCGGCCTCAAGCCCACAGGCGAGAGTGGCGCGGTTCATCGTACCGATCAGCGCTACTTCGACCGGATCGATGCGATGGAGTTCGCGGTCAAGCATGATGACGGCAGAAACCCCGAGGGACTCATCGAGGCGGATATCGTTCTTCTCGGAGTCTCACGCACGAGCAAGACTCCGCTTGCGATGTACCTCGCGTTCAAAGGGTGGCGTGTGGCCAACGTGCCGCTCGCGCCTGGCGTGACGCCCCCTGACGAGATATTCGAAGTCGATCCCCGCAAAGCGTTTGGGCTGGTTACCAGCGCAGATGTTCTGCTCGAGATACGCTCGGAGCGCATGAAGGAGCTCGGCACCTACGTGCCCGGCTATGCCGAGCGTGAAGCGGTTGAGGCCGAACTCGGGGAGGCTCGCGCGCTCATGCGCAAAATCGGGTGCCTGGTGGTGCGCACCGATAACAGGGCGATCGAAGAAGCCGCACAGGAGATCATCCGGCACGTACACGGCGCGCATAGGACGGGCGACTGACTCACGTTTGCGCGTGTTCTCTCGCGCCGGTGCGGTATCATGCACGTACGCAAGGTCCCGAAAGAGAGGGAGAGGGAGTTGTCCGACGTTAAGCGCGTGTACGCTTTCGGTGGAGGACGCACCGAGGGCAATAGGGACATGAAGTTCATTCTCGGCGGCAAAGGTGCGAACCTCGCAGAAATGGCCAAGATGGGTCTACCTGTTCCCCCCGGATTCACAATCACCTGTCAGGCGTGCATGGAGTATTACGACTCCACGCCCCCCGCGTTTCCGGAGGGACTTGCCGAGGAGATCGCTGAGTATGTGAGCGAGCTTGAGGCAAAGATGGACAAGACGCTTGGCGATGTCGAAGACCCACTGCTGGTGTCGGTCCGCTCCGGCGGAGCGTTCTCAATGCCGGGAATGATGGACACCGTTCTCAACCTGGGCCTCAATGACGCATCGGTCCAGGGAGTCATTGCACAGACCGGCAACGAGCGGTTTGCGTGGGATAGCTACCGCCGGTTCATTCAGATGTTCAGTAAGGTTGCGCTCGATCTGGAGGGCGACCTGTTCGAGAACGCCATGAACGTGATGAAGATGGATCGCAACGTGGCGAACGACACCCAGTTGACCGCAGAGGATCTGCGCGAACTGGTCGATATCTTCAAGGGGATCGTATCCGAGCACACGGATGCTGCTGAGTTCCCGCAGCTTGTGGTCGATGGATCCGTCATCTTCCCGCAGGATGTTGCGATACAGCTCAGGCTCTCGATCGAGGCGGTCTTCAGGAGTTGGAACAATCGTCGCGCTCGCGACTATCGCAAGATGGAAAAGCTTGATGACTCGCTCGGAACCGCTGTCAACGTGCAGACGATGGTCTTTGGCAACAAGGGCGATACGTCGGCTACAGGTGTCGCATTCACCCGTAACCCGGCGGATGGTACCAACGAGCTCTACGGTGACTTCCTCACCAACGCTCAAGGTGAAGATGTCGTGGCCGGTATCCGTGTCACACAACCGCTCGCTGACTTGCCCAAGGTCCTGCCCGAGGCGGGCAAAGAGCTCTACGAGGTCTTTGACACACTCGAGCAGTCATACCGCGATATGTGCGACATCGAGTTCACAATCGAGCAGGGCAAACTCTGGATGCTGCAGACTCGCGTGGGCAAGCGCACCGCCCGTGCGGCGCTCAAGATCGCCGCAGACATGGTCGACGAGGGCATGATCACGCGTGAAGAGGCTGTCATGCGCGTGAATCCCGCACAACTCGACCAGCTCCTTCATCCTCAGTTCGACGTGGATGCGACCTACGATGAGCTCGCCAAGGGCCTGAATGCCTCGCCGGGTGCTGCTGTGGGTCAGGTGGTATTCTCCGCAGACGATGCTGAAACGGCGGCTGCAGAAGGCCGCAAGGTCATTCTTGTCCGCTGGGAGACCACGCCTGACGATTTGCATGGCATGGTTGCCGCACAGGGCATTCTCACGTCGCATGGTGGGAAGACCTCGCATGCTGCGGTCGTTGCACGCGGCATGGGCAAGCCGTGCGTGTGCGGTGTCGAGTCTCTAAAGATCGACGCGTCCAAGAAGCAGGCGACGGTCTCCGGTACGGACACCGTTCTGCACGAAGGCGACCTCATCTCCATCGACGGCACTACCGGGATCGTTGTTCTCGGAGCTGTCGAACTGGTCGAGCCCGAGGTCTCAGGCGACTTCGATACGATTCTGTCCTGGGCCGACGAATTTCGCACCTTGGGTGTCCGCGCAAACGCCGACACCCCCGATGATGCCGCGCTCGGTCGCAAATTCGGTGCGGCAGGCATCGGCCTGTGCCGAACGGAGCATATGTTCCTCGGTGAGCGCAAAGACATCCTCCAGGACTTCATCATTGCCGAAGGCCAGGAAGGGCGCGAGGATGCACTCGCCAAGTTGCTGGACGTTCAGGTAGGCGACTACCTGGGAATCTTCGAGGCGATGGATGGGCTACCGGTGACGGTACGCCTGCTCGATCCGCCGCTTCATGAGTTCCTCGACTCACCTCGCGAGCTTGAAGTGGAGATCGTGAAGGCCGAGTGCGCCGGTATGTCTGCCGAGGAGCTTGCTCCCAAGCGCAGGCTTCTCTCTCTCATCGACTCGATGACGGAGATGAACCCGATGCTCGGTTTGCGGGGTTGTCGCCTGGGCATCATGTTCCCCGAGCTGTACGCAATGCAGGTGCGCGCAATCACGATGGCCGCCTGCGAGCTCAAGAAGGCCGGCAAAGATCCTCGGCCCGAGATCATGATCCCGCTTGTCTCACTCAAGGCGGAGTTGGAGACTCTGCGTGCGGAGACAGAGCGCGTTGTGGCCCAGATACAGGCGGAATGCGGCGTTGAGATAGACATTCCGATCGGTACGATGATCGAACTACCCCGTGCCGCCATCATGGCCGAGGAGATCGGTCAATCGGCTGACTTCTTCTCGTTCGGTACCAACGACTTGACGCAGACGACGTTCGGTTTTTCTCGTGACGACATTGAAGCGAAGTTCCTGCCGCGCTACCTCGAGCGCAAGATCATGCCCAGAAACCCCTTTGAGACTGTTGATGAGGGCGTCGCAAAACTTGTCGAAATGGGATGTGCCGGCGGGCGCGCGGCGAATCCTGGTATCAAGCTTGGTGTCTGTGGGGAGCATGGGGGAGATCCTGACTCAGTGAGGGTGTTCCACGAGATCGGACTCGACTATGTTTCGTGCTCGCCCTACCGGCTGCCGCTTGCGAGGCTCGCGGCCGCCCAAGCATCGCTAGCGGAGTCCGCGGGGACTTCTGACAACAGGTAAGTACACGCGGCCCGCCGATATCGGCGGGCCGCGTTCGTTCAAGCATACGTGGGGCGCCGCAGGGCGTGAGTGGATGCGATACGCGCAAAGGGGATGAGCGTGACGCGGGGAACGAAACTCTACCAGCAGCCTAGGTCGCCGCTGATCCAGGGTCACTCAAGAACCGAGCGATCCGTGTGGCGCGAGTGGCTCAAGGGAGTCTTCATTGGGGCGATCTTCACAGGAGCCCTCTTCGCCGCCTACTCACTTCTTGTGCCGGGAACCTCGTTTCAGTGGGCCGGCTTCTCGCTGGAAGGTGTTGTTGCCGGTGCGCTGGGAGGCACGGTGGTTTCTCTGGGCCCTGCCATCGTATCCGCCCTCTTCGGCGTGTTGCTTGCTCGACGTATGGGTTGGGATCGACAGTGGGTCCCGGGAATGCTGTTGACCCCGCTCGTACTGGCGGTGGTTGCGGCCCTCATGTCCACCAATGGGGTCCTTGGCGGATTGACCTTGGGGTAGACTCCGTACCATGACTATCATCAGACGAGAACAGTATGAGAAGGAGGAGCGCTCACGCCTTCAGGAACGCGCCGCGTTCTCGGCTGCGACCCGCGGACGCGTGAGCCCGCTCGAACCTGATCCCTATCGTACTGAGTACCAGCGTGATCGTGATCGAATCATTCACTGCAAGGCGTTTCGGCGCCTCTCGCACAAGACACAGGTGTTCCTTGCGCCTGAGGGCGACCACTACAGGTCACGGCTGACTCATACGCTCGAGGTCGCGCAAATAGCACGCTCGATTGCGCGCGCTCTGAGACTCAATGAGGACTTGACTGAGGCCATTGCGCTCGGTCACGACCTTGGACATACACCGTTCGGTCATATCGGCGAGGATGCGCTGACTGCGTGTCTCGATTCGATCCGGTCGGAGTATCCCGAGGCGCCCGAGCGCTATGAACACAACCTCCAGTCGCTGCGGGTCGTTGAGATGCTTGAGTATGAGGGCAAGGGCCTGAATCTCACCTGGGAAGTGCGGGACGGCATCGCCAATCACAGCGGCTCACTTCAGGCGGCGACGCTTGAAGGCAGGATTGTTGCCGTCTCTGATCGGATCGCCTACATCAATCACGATATCGATGATGCAATCCGTGGCGGTGTGCTGACCGAGGACGTGTTGCCACCGGGACCGGCCGAGGTGCTGGGGCATCATCACGGAGCGCGCATTACGACCATGGTGACGGATCTGATTGAAACGAGTCATGACTCGAGTGATATCCGCATGTCACCACGCGTGTGGGACGCAATGATGGAGTTGCGCTCATGGCTGTTCGAGCATGTGTACCTCTCAGGTAAAGCAAAGGCCGAGGAACCAAGAGCGTTCGGCGTTGTCGACAGGTTGTTCCATCACTACCTTGAGCATCCCGACACAATGCCGGAGGAGTACAGTTCCGCCTCCAGCGCCGAGCTGCCACAGGCTGTGACTGACTATGTCTCAGGGATGACTGACCGCTTTGCACTGCGTCAGTTCGAGAGCATTGTGATGCCGCGAAAATGGCTGTTCTGAGTGCAACCGGGGATTTCGGTCGGAGATATGCGCGAATGTGTTGCCGTTTTGTTGCCGCACACATCGTGTTCGCATAGAATCACCCGAGGCATTGCCATCGATTGCTCGACGGAAAGAGAGGGTCATTTCTGATGGCTGAATGGATTGTATGGTTGGCACCCGTTGCCGCTGTGTTCGGCTTCGGCGTTGCGCTGTATCTGGCGTCCTGGGTTCTCAAGCAGGATGAGGGTACGGACAAGATGAAGGAAATCTCACAGGCGATCCAGGAAGGTGCACTCGCGTTTCTCAAGCGCGAGTACCGAATCCTCGCGATCTTCGCGCTCGTGGTTGCTGCGATTCTTGCAGTAGCCGTTACCTGGGAGACAGCCATCGCGTTCCTGACCGGCGCATTTCTCTCCGCCGCCGCCGGGTTCTTTGGCATGCATATCGCGACCCGCGCAAATGCTCGTACTGCGCAGGCCGCTACCAAGGGCGTTGCAGGTGCCCTCAATGTCGCATTCCGTTCCGGACTGACCATGGGTCTCACCGTTGCGTCGTTCGGTCTGTTCGGTCTGTCGCTCTGGGCGATCTTCATGATCATCACAGGCGACAATCCTCGCCCAGAGATCGTCAACGGCTTCGCGATGGGTGCGTCTTCGATCGCACTGTTTGCGCGTGTCGGTGGCGGTATCTATACCAAGGCCGCCGACGTCGGCGCCGACCTTGTAGGCAAGGTCGAAGCCGGTATTCCCGAGGATGATCCGCGCAACCCTGCGGTCATCGCTGACAACGTTGGCGACAACGTTGGCGACGTTGCGGGCATGGGTGCGGACCTCTTTGAGAGCTACGTGGGTTCCATGCTTGCGCCAATGGTTCTCGCCGTCTCTCTCTGGTACGGCGTGGGCTCTGGAATCGACTTTCAGTACGCTGTCACCATCCCGCTGCTGATTGCTGCGTTCGGTATTGTCATGTCTGTCATCGGACTCTTCGCTGTTCGTGCGAAAGAGGGAGCCAACCTCCACGACGCCCTCAACAAAGGCACGTATGTTGCGGCTGGTCTCGAGGTCGTGGCAATGGCATGGCTCTTCTATCACTGGTCGACTCGCGTGGGTACAGACGTCAACGCTATGTGGTACCTGGGTGCCGTCGTTGCAGGTCTCGTTGCCGGCATGTCGATCGGCAAGATCACCGAGTACTACACGAGTGATCACTACAGCCCGGTCAAGAAGATCGCTGAAGCGAGCGAGACCGGTGCGGCAACCAACCTGATTGCTGGTCTTGGTACCGGCATGATGTCAACGGCATTCCCGATTCTCGTGGTCTCGGCTGCGATTTTCGTGAGCTTCACATGCGGTGAGAGTGCGGTCGAAGGCGGCGGTATCTACGGTATCGCTCTGGCTGCCCTCGGAATGCTGTCTATCACGGCCATCACGGTCGGTGTTGACGCGTACGGTCCTGTGGCTGACAACGCCGGTGGTATCGCCGAGATGGCGCACATGGGCGATGACATCCGCAAGATCACCGATGGTCTCGACTCAGTCGGCAACACGACCGCTGCGATCGCCAAGGGCTTCGCTATCGGTTCAGCCGGTCTCACTGCTCTCGCCCTCTTTGTGGCGTTCCGCGAGACCCTGACCGCTGGGGCCAATGCGATTCCTCTGAACATGGGACTCGATAACCCGCTGGTCATCATCGGGCTCTTTGTCGGTGGCATGCTGCCGTTCTTGTTTGGCGCACTCACCATGAATGCGGTAGGTCGTGCGGCCTTCGCCATGATCGGCGAGGTTCGCCGTCAGTTCCGTGATATCGCCGGGATCATGGAAGGCACCGGCAAGCCGGATTACGCCGCCTGTGTCGATATCTCAACGGCATCTGCGCTCAAAGAGATGATTGCTCCCGGCGCTATCGCCGTTGCTGTTCCGCTTCTGGTAGGCATGGTGAGCGTTGATATGCTCGCCGGTCTTCTTGCAGGTGCACTTGTCACGGGCTTCCTCATGGCTGTATTCATGTCCAACGCCGGTGGTGCGTGGGACAACGCCAAGAAGTACGTCGAGGGCGGTGCGCATGGCGGCAAGGGCTCTGACGCTCACAAGGCAGCTGTCGTTGGCGACACCGTTGGCGATCCGTTCAAGGATACGTCCGGTCCTTCGATGAACATTCTCATCAAGCTCATGACCGTTGTGAGTCTTGTGTTCGTTCCGCTGTTCCAGAGAGTTCACGGCGGCTAGATACAAGCGTTCTCCGCTGCGAAAGCGGCGGTGCATGACGAGCGGCTCCCGGGGGTTTGAATCCCCGGGAGCGTTCGTCGTTTATTGGAGGACCCGTTCCCGGGTGCTTTCGGTGGGGGAGATAGAGTAGGAGAGGAGGTCGCCGTGGGTCGTATCCCTGACGAAGATGTCCAACGCGTTCGCGATGCGACCGACGTTGTCCAACTCATATCCGAATCGGTTGTACTCAAGCAGAAGGGCCGCCTCTACTGGGGGCTCTGCCCCTTCCACGGCGAGAAGACTCCTTCATTCAAAGTCGATCCCGGAACGCAACTCTGGCACTGCTTTGGGTGCGGAGAGGGTGGAGACTCCTTCGGGTTCTTGATGCGCTCCGAGCACCTTGAGTTCCCCGACGCCGTCCGCCTGCTCGCCGATCGCGCCAATGTCGAGATTCGAGAAGAGGGGTCTTCGATCCCCAGAAGCTACCGTGATCGCCTCACCCAGGCGGTCGACGCCACAGCAGCGTTCTATCACAAGGTGTTGCTGTCAGCGCCCGATCCCGGACCCACGACAGCTCGTGAGTATCTCAAGAATCGCGGATTCGGTAGTGAGGTCGCAAAGCACTTCGAGTTGGGCTTTGCCCCCGGCCGAGGAGCCCTTGTCCAGCATCTGACGCGAGAGGGATTCACTGCCGATGAGATGGTCGACGCGAACGTTGCTCTACGCGCTGACAACGGTCGACTGAAGGATCGCTTCTACGAACGTGTCATGTTCCCCATTCGCGATATTGCAGGACGGGCTGTGGGATTCGGCGGACGCGTGATCGGTTCCGGAGAGCCCAAGTATCTCAATACTCAGGAGACGCCCGTCTTTCACAAGTCGCGCAACATGTACGCGATCGATCGTGCCAAGAACTCAATCGTGACGAGCCGTCATGCCATCGTTGTAGAAGGCTACACCGATGTCATCGCCCTGCATGAAGCAGGAATCGAGAACGTGGTGGCAACCCTGGGAACCGCGCTTACACGCGATCACGTCAAGTTGTTGGGTCGCTTCGCTTCAAAGATCGTCTACCTGTTTGACGCTGACGAGGCCGGGCTGCGCGCGGCGGAGCGCGCTGCTGAGTTCATTGACTTATCGATTGCCCCGTCCGGGGGTACGGCCATCGAGTTGGCGGTAGCAGTCGTTCCCGATGGCAAAGACCCGGCCGACTATGTTTCCTCGGCGGGTGCAGAGGCCATGAAGGAGATCGTTGAGTCGGCTACACCACTGATGCAGTTCGTGCTCGATCGTAGGATGGCTACTCACGACCTGAAGGCGGCCGAGGGACGCGCACGCGCACTTGCGGACGCAGCTTCGGTTCTGGCAACGGTGAGGGGCACGTTCTTGGGCGAGGAGTACGTTGCGTACGTGGCTCAATTCTTGAGAACGAGCGACCAGACCGTTCTCTCGGCTGTGGAACATGCCAAGCCGGCCTATGTCATGGGTGACGCACGGACGTCTGATTCGCCGTCCGCCAACGCCCCTGTGAAGCGTCCGGTCAAGCTGGGACCACCCGAGCGTGCACAGCGCTCGCTCGTGGGGCTGATCGCTGCTCATCCCGCGCTTCGCACAAAGGCACGGGGATTGCTTGATGCTGGACTCGTTGATGATCCCGCAACGAGCGACCTCCTTTTCAGACTGATCGAGGCCGGAGAGACCCCGGGCGACGCCGTTGTGATGGCACTCGAGTCATCTGAACCTGCACTCGCGCAGCTCTTGAGTGGGTTGCTCGTGGACGCGGCGGGGAACGAAGATGTAGACTCTGATGCTCGCGAACTCGTGCACAAACTCAAGGAGTTTGCCCTCGAACGCCTAATCAGTGAGAAGAAGGCTGAAATGAGTACGCTTGATGCGGTCAAGGATCGCGCGGCGTATGACGACATATTCAAAGAGAGAAGCGTGCTCGAATTGCGCCTAGGCAAGATGCGTTTTGGCGAGACGGAACCCGACGACGACATGAAAGTGTGGGGATAGCGTGGCGGGCAAGGCTGAATCCAAGAAGCAGGATACAAAGAAGTCAAAGCCTGCGAAAGCGGCTGTGAGTGATGCAAAGAAGGCCCCGGTGGCAACGAAGCCCAAGACGCGTGCCGCGGCGGGGGCAAAGCCCAAGCCGAAGGGCTCTAAGAAGAGCGCCGTTGCCGAAGAGCTTCAGCTGCCTGAGGTCAAGACGCTGACCAAGATGGGCAAGAAGAAGGGCAATCTCACCGAGGAAGAGATTCAGAGCACGATCGGTGATATGGATCTCAGTGACGAGCAGGTTGATTCGATCTACGCCTCATTCAAGGGCGCGGGTATCGACGTGCTTGAGGAGCCTGCAGACGCTGATGGTGGCGACTCCTCGGGTGACGATCTCGATGATGACGACGTTGATCCGGCGGAGAAGGAGCAGATAGACATTCCGCTGCCAAAACCCGAGAAGCCCAAGAAGAAGAAAGCCAAGAAGCGCGCCGATACGAGTCTGGCACCGCTGACCGGTGATCCGGTACGGATGTATCTCAAGGAAATCGGCAAGGTGCCTTTGCTGACCGCTGCGCAAGAGATCGACCTTGCTATGAAGATCGAGGCGGGTCTTGAGGCCACGGACCGTCTCGAAGAGCTCGAGAGCCGCGGCAAGGCCATTGACCGCGCTGAGAAGCGTCGACTGCGTCGAATCGAGAGCGTTGGCCTTGATGCGAAACAGCAACTCGTTGAAGCGAACCTGCGTCTCGTGGTTTCGATTGCCAAGCGCTATGTCGGGCGCGGCATGTTGTTCCTCGACCTGATTCAGGAAGGGAACCTGGGACTCATTCGTGCGGTGGAGAAGTTTGATTACACGAAGGGCTTCAAGTTCTCGACGTATGCCACCTGGTGGATCCGACAGGCCATCACCCGTGCAATCGCTGATCAGGCCCGTACCATTCGCATACCGGTACACATGGTTGAGACCATCAACAAACTTATCCGCGTACAGCGCCAGCTCCTGCAAGAACTGGGACGTGAGCCCTCGCCCGAAGAGATTGGCGATCAGATGGAGATGACCGCAGACCGCGTGCGGGAAATCCTCAAGATCAGCCAGGAGCCGGTTTCACTCGAGACTCCTATCGGCGAGGAGGAGGACAGCCAGCTCGGAGACTTCATCGAAGATGGTGAGGCGATCGTTCCTCCGGAGGCGGCATCGTTCTCGATGCTTCAAGAGCAGCTCTCGAAGGTGCTCGACGGACTCTCTGAGCGTGAGCGAAAAGTCATAGAGCTTCGTTTCGGGCTCACTGACGGGCATCCTCGTACCCTTGAGGAAGTAGGTCGTGAGTTCGGCGTAACGCGTGAGCGCATCAGGCAGATAGAGTCAAAGACTCTGTGCAAGCTGCGTCATCCCTCGCGTTCCAGCAAGCTCAAAGACTATCTGGAGTAGGCACGCTCAGCTTCGCGGGACTTCCGTTGACGGGCTAGTTGCCGCCGGGCATGCCTGAGTCGGGGAGGGTAAACCCGCGCTCCCTGAATACCGTTACACACGCTTCTGCGGCGTCTTTGTCGTAGAGTTCGCCTGCGTGCGCGGTGATCTCATCCAATGCCGCATCGATTCCCAGGGCCACCTTGTATGGACGATGAGACGACATCGCCTCGACAACGTCGGCAACGCCGAGGATCCTGGAACCTCTCAGAATCTGGCTGTCTGTGAGACCGTTGGGATACCCGCTTCCATCGAGGCGCTCGTGGTGCTGGATGATGTAGTCTGCGATCGGCCAGGGGAAATCAATGGGTGCGAGCACGTCATAGGCGACCTGTGGGTGCATCTTGACGATGCTGAACTCGATATCGGTGAGGCGTCGTGGCTTACTCAGTATCTCCGCAGGCACATATACCTTACCGATATCATGAATCAATCCGGCTATGCGGATCCCCTCGACCTCATCGTTGATGAGGCCGAGCTCGCGAGCGATCGCGGCAGCCAGGGCCGAGACACGCTGTTGATGCCCGAACGTATACGGATCTCGAGCCTCTACGATCTTCGCTATCGCGGTGACGGCCCCGTCGACGGTCTCCCTGAGTCGGGTTGCCGTCCTTTCCAATTCTTCGTTTGTGCGACGAGACTCCTCGAGTTGTCGCTCCAATTTGTTCACGAGGCGGGCATTGTATTCCTTGAGCATCTCCTGCTCACCGACCGCCGGTTCATGTGGAGAGAAGTCGTCACGTTTCGCGAGCATCAGCAGACTCTCGATCTTCATCATGAGCTCTGTGGGATCCAGCGGCTTAACGAGGAAGAGGTCGGCTCCAAGGTGGAGCGCAAAGCGCTCATCATCCGGCTCTGTGTAGTTCGCTGAGTAGAACGCGAACGGGATGTCTTTCAGTTCAGGGTCTGCTCGCCATTCGGAACACAAGGCGTATCCGTCCATGCCCGGCATGAGGATATCGCTGACAATAAGATCCGGAGGGTGCGTACGGGCCAACTCAAGCGCTTCCAGCCCATCCTTGGCGGCGAGGACTTCGTATCCGGCACCGCGCAGGAGCGTTGTCAGCAAGTATCGGCTGGCTTGATCATCATCAGCGACGAGTACATGCATGGAGTGTGTCCGTTCGTGCGTAGGAGCATACGAGGTCTACAACTCAACAGTACCCGTCCGAAGGACTCTCGCAAACGAAGAAACCGCCCTGTGCGGGCGGTTTCGATGAATTCTGGCTCCTCGGGTAGGACTCGAACCTACAACCCTCCGGTTAACAGCCGGATGCTCTGCCAATTGAGCTACCGAGGAATACTGCATTCCCGACCAAGCGGGACGCGATTGAGGATTATACGGAAGGTGGGTGTGGCAAGCAAGGTGTGCGGCGGAGGTTCTCGTTCAGACGGGTGATTGCGTCGTGGCTGCGAGTGCGAACTGCAGTTTGGTCGCGAGAACCGACGGTAGACTCGGCTTGAATACGAGGTCGAGTGCACCGCTCGTTGACGCACGTTCGCGGACATCGAGCGTGTTGTATGCGGTATGTAGAACGATGGGCACTTCGAGTCCCAGGGAGCGCCATTCCTTCATGATGGAGAAGCCATCGCGGTACGGGAGACCGATGTCGAGGAGTACCACGCCGGGTGCGTGCAGGATGCACGCTTCGAGGGCGCTCTTGGCGTCGTAAGCCGTGAACACCTCGAAACCGTGCTCGCTCAGGGTCATCTGGAGCATGTCGAGCAGTTCGAGATCATCGTCTACAACGAGAACGCGCGGCAGCATACGTGTCTCCTCCTGCTCCCCAGAATGTTCATGGCTGTTCTAGTAGAATCGAACCCGGAGTGCTGCATCTTGAGAATGCTTCGACAAGCGGTCGCGCTTGTCACTGCATTTTTGCCAGATTGCGCTAGACTAAGCGATTGCAGCATGTCGCCAACCAGTGTGGGCCCGTAGCTCAATGGTGGAGCAGGGGACTCATAATCCCTTGGTTGCAGGTTCGAATCCTGCCGGGCCCACCAAAAGCGATCCTCATGACAATGAAACGCAGCGATAGAAGAACTCGAGCGGCCGGCAGCGTCCGTCCTGTTGTCGTATCCGCGATTCTGCTCGGCACCGTCCTTATGGTTGCGGCCGCCTTTGCGCTTACCCGACCGGACGCTGCGAACAGTCTGGACTCGAACACCACTCGTGTTTCAGCACTCGAGTCCTACGAGAGTTCTGCGCCGGTGGTCCTTGCATCCTCAGAGCAAAGCGCGAGCATCGAGGTCCCCGTGCTCACCGGCAAGACAGTTACCGAGGCAACCGTTATCGCCAAAGCCGTGGGCCTGCTGCTTGAGATTCGCCATGATCGGTCTACTTCAGATGACGGCTCTGGTGGTATCACCATGCAGGAGCCCGTTGCCGGCGAACTGGTCTCTGAAGGAAGCTCAGTGATGGTACGTGTTCCCGCCCCAGCGGGTTCGAAAGCAGAACTGTCACAAACCGGCATCGTGGTGTGCATCGATCCGGGACATCAGTCGAGCTCAGATCTGGCTCAGGAGCCAATCGGACCCGGTGCCTCTGAGATGAAGCCGCGCGTCACTGGTGGAACAACGGGCATAGGAACGAAGATTCCTGAATTTGAGCTTGCACTGCAGATATCGATCAATCTCAAGCAACGCTTGGAGGCCCGTGGCATTCAGGTCGTCATGACTCGAGTCACCAACGACGTGACTCTCTCGAACGCAGAGCGCGCCCAGATTGCCAACGATGCAGGGGCATCCTTGTTCGTGCGAGTCCACGCCGACGGCAGCACCGACTCGTCTGTCGCGGGCATTTCAACGCTCTTTCCGGCGCAGAACAAATGGACCGGGCCGATTGCCGGCGAGAGCAAGAGGGCTGCGGGTCTTATCCAGGATGCGACAGTCTCCTCGACCGGGGCGTCTTCACGAGGCACGGTCGCCAGGGGGGATATTGCCGGATTCAACTGGTCCGAGGTACCTGCGGTTCTCGTTGAGTGCGGATTCATGTCGAATACGGTTGAGGACAAACTGCTCGCGAGTCCTCACTATCAGGACAGCCTGACACAGGGGATGGCGAACGGGATTCTTGCATATCTAGGGAGCCAATGATGGCTGCCGGAGTGTCGGTCGGTCGTTCGCTACTGGTGGGCGCCTTCGCGGGGATTCTCGCAGTGGTTCTCGCAGTGGTCACAGTTCTCGCTGGCACTGGAGTGCTTGACCCGCCGAGCGGCGAGACAGCACTTGATCAAGTTCTCGTGGTCGCGGTCACCGAGGATACCGATGGAGCCGCGGTTGCAGGA
>JAGXFU010000011.1 GCA_024637115.1 Actinomycetes bacterium | reverse complement strand
GAGCCCGAGCCAGCACCAGAACCCGAGCCAGAGCCGGAACCCGAACTGGAACCAGCACCAGAGCCGGGGCCAGACGTTCAGCCCGCTGCGGAGATCGACATGGATTCGTCGTTCGATCTGGGATCGCTTGGCATGACAGAAGACCTGCCGCCAGCTCCGGCATATGAGGCTGAGGAGGTCTCGGAGTCTGAAGGTGCTGCAAGAACCGGCGACCTCGCCGCTGATCTGATGGCTCTGGGGCTCGGAGAGCTACCCACCGGCGACCTGCTTGAGCCAATGGGCGAGCCCGAGGTGGATTTGTTTGCAGATGATCAGGCCGATGCCGATGCGGACGCCGGCATCGAGATAGCACCTCCAGCTCCACACGTGGTTGCTACGGATTCCCTGAATTCTTCGGATGCGCTTGAGGAATTGGCGATCGAACTCGGCCTTGAGCCACAGCCAATGGGGGATTCCCCTGAGGCCGAGCCGGTGATTGAGGATCTGCAGGAGACTGTCGAGGAAGAGCAGTCCTCGGAGGATCTCCAAGAATTCACCACCGAGGTGCCTGAACCGGAGCCAGCTGCCCCGGACTTCTCGGATATCCTTGAGTCGCTCGACCGTAGCGACGAATCCGAGGCAGCCCAGATCGAAGCCTTTGACGAAGAGATCGGCGCGACTCCGGCCGAGGGCGTGATTTCTACTGACGTCTTTCTCGCTGATATCGGCGGGGATCAGTTCGGAACGGGACTCTCCGGTGGACTCGGCGACGAACTAAGTGCACTGACCGGGGCTGGTGGAAGCAAACGTCCGACCGCGAGCGTGAACCGTATTCCTGAACCCGGGTCAACGCTCGAACTCCATCGTGATCAGACGGTGGACAAGGAGCTGGTCATGAAGATTATTGAAGGTATCAAGAACCTGTGATGGAAGAAAGAGCGCCGCGATGCAGTCAGTGAAAGTCGTAGTCACCGGACCATTCAATGCAGGCAAGACCACGTTCATCAAGGCCGTGAGCGAGATCACGGTTCTCTCGACCGAGCGCCAAGTCTCAGATGGCTCAGGTGAGGGTTCCGGCGAAACAACGGTGGCCATGGATTTTGGACGCATCACGGTCTCTGATGATGTTGTGCTGTACCTATTCGGTACTCCTGGACAAGAGCGCTTCTCCTTCATGTGGGAAACGCTCTCCGAAGGTATGCTCGGCTTTGTTCTTCTGGTGGATGCGGCGGATGACGATACCTTCACAGATGCCAAGGCGATGATCGCATTCTTCCGTGAGATGTCGGATGTCCCCTTTGTTGTGGCAGCTAACAAGGTGGGTGCCGAGGATACCGAAACCATCCGTCAGCTCCGTGCGTCGCTCGAGCTCGACGAAGTGGTACCCCTTTTGCCGGTAGACGCTCGCGATAAGGACTCCGTGAAGGCCGTTCTTCTGGGTCTTCTATACGAGATTCTGGAGAGCATGAGGTAGGGTGATGGACTCCCGACTCACTATTCTTGCCGTCTCATTCTCGCTGCTTGTGATATCTCTGCTCTTATTGGTGGTGCAGATGATCCGGGCACGGCGACGCCGCGCACTGCCGCGCGAGGAGCCACTGGCTGAATGGCCGATGCTCAAGCCGGCACCGCCTGAAATAGTTGCTGAGTCGCGACCTGATCTCTTTGGTGATGCGAGAACCGGAGTAACGGCTGCGATCAATGAACCTCTACGGGCAGGGGAGTGGAAGCCTTCCCAGGAGCAACTCGACAAATTGCCTCGCACGAGTCGGGTTGATGACTACTGGGACTCCCTCATTTCAGAGGACTCCCTGCTCATTCATCCCGTTTCAAGACCTCTTCGGCAATCAGTGGTTGATGACGCATGGGTTGGCGTCGGCACATCTGATTGGGTGGCCGCAGAGTCGGCGCCTGCGTCGGAGCCGGTCACCGAGGTCGCCTCTCAGGAGCCGGCTGTCCCTGTCCCGGCTCCGGCTACGCCTGCCCCAGCAGAATCCCAGCGCATCGCTGAGATCGTCGCCGAGTTGGAGCAGGATGTGCGCGCTCTGGTTGAGCGGGCTTCGGTGCTGGACTCCCAGGCAGTCAAGCCCGATTCGATACCCGCACAGGAAGCTGCGCCATTGCAGGAGCCGGACCTCGCCGCGCCTGCTGCTGCGCGAGATATGCCATCCGTCGAGGCAGCGGTCGAGCCACCGCAGGATCAGGTCGGCGAGCATGCTTCGGTGATCGAGACGGCTCAGGATGCGAGTCCGGTCGCCGAGGTGGCGGAGCCGTCCGCTCCCACCCCCCCCCCCACCCCAATCCCAATCCCACCCCCCACCCCAACCCCAGTGCCGACACCAACACCTACACCAGCCCCCGCACCTGCGCCGATACCCGTCACCATGCCTGTGCAACCGCCCGTGCAGACCGATCGGCCACGGGCGATCGCACCTCCCGAGCCCGTTCCGCCGGCACCTGCTCCCCCTCGTCCAACCGTTGAGCAATCGGTGCGGCCAAGGGTCGCGGAGGCTCCCGAGAGGGCAGTGACCGCCAGTGCGGTGCCGGCGGATGTTCCCGAGCACGACCTGGTGGCACCGATTGAGATGTGGTTCGGCGACTACCGTATCGGAGTCAAGGCAGGCACCCGGACGTACGATCGGTTCCAGAAGATCGCGAGTGTCTTGTTCGATGATCTCAAGCAGGCCACGTCTTCTCGCTAGTTGTGCGTGTCGCCCCCACGGCTTTGTCGTACCATGGGGGTATCTCGTAGCAGCGCGCGTTACTGACGACGCGCTACCGACTCGTCGATAGAGGTATGCACTCGTGGCTGAAGCCGGACAGCGACTTGGCCAGCTCCTTATGCGGGCTGGAATCATCACTGATCGACAACTCACTGACGCGCTTGAGGTTCACAACGCGACAGGGAGTCCGCTTGGTCGTGTTCTCGTGGACCTTGGATATGCCACGCAGGGCGCGATCCTTTCGGTGATGGCGGCGCAAATCGGAATCCGGTACATCGATTTCGAGGAGTACAAGCCTGATCCGAATGCCATCGCGGTGGTTCCAAAAGAGCTCGCCGAGCGCTACACGCTCATGCCCATTGAGATCAATGAAGCGGGCGATCTCGTTGTAGCCATGGCTGATCCTCAGAACGTACTCGCGCTCGATGACCTGAGAATCATGACCGGCTATGAGATCCAGCCGGCAATCTCGACCAAAGACGACATCATCAACGCGATCGACGAGTTCTACAAGGTCGCCGAGGAAACCGACAGCGATCAGTTTATCGGTACCGATGAAGTGGACGAGGACGAACTCGCATCACTGACTGATGTAACCTCCGATGCGCCAATCGTCAAACTGGTCAACTACATCATCCAGAAGGCTGTCTCAGAGAGGGCTTCGGACATCCATATCGAGCCCCAGGAGTATGATCTCCGGGTGAGGTTCCGAGTCGACGGTGTGTTGCACGAGGCAATGCCGCCAGCCCCAAAGTCGGTTCAAGCGTCGGTGATCAGCCGCTTCAAGATCATGGCTGATATGGATATCGCGGAATCGCGAAAACCTCAGGATGGTCACTGTGCGGTCAATGTTTCGGGTCACATGCTGGATTTCCGCGTGTCAACGCTCCCAACGGTCTACGGAGAACGAGTAGTCCTTCGAATCCTTCGCAAGGATTCGATTCTTCTCCGTCTCTCCGATCTGGGCTTCCTCCCGGCATCGCTTGAGCGTTTCGAAGGGTCGTTCACTAAGCCCTACGGTGCGATTCTCGTGACCGGCCCGACTGGTTCGGGTAAGTCCACGTCGCTGTATGCGGCGATCAACGTGCTGAACCTGCCATCCCGGCATATCCTCACCGCCGAGGATCCGGTCGAGTACCGGCTTGAGGGGGTGAACCAGTGCCAGGTCAACCCGCGCGCCGGACTCACTTTTAGCAAGGCCCTGCGATCATTCCTCCGTTGCTCTCCTGACGTGATCCTCGTTGGCGAGATTCGTGACCAGGAGACCGCGCAGATAGCGATTGAATCAGCCTTGACCGGTCACCTGGTTCTCTCAACGTTGCACACCAACGACGCTCCGGGCGCAATTACGCGACTCATCGAGATGGGGGTCGAACCGTTCCTGGTTTCCTCGGCAGTCGACTGCATTCTTGCGCAGCGTCTCGCTCGCAAGCTCTGCACGGACTGTAAAGAGGAGTACCGACCCAAACCGCAGGTCCTGATCGATGCCGGATATGACCCGGACAACCTGCCCGAACTCATCTATCGCGCCAAAGGCTGCAAGAAGTGCGGGGGCACTGGCTACCGCGGTCGAATGGGCGTGCACGAGGTCTTGATGGTCTCGGAGGAGATCAGCCGACTCACTGTCGACGAGGCAACTGCCGAGGAGATCAAGCAGGTCGCGATTCAGGAAGGTATGCTTACACTGCGGCAGGATGGCCTTGAGAAAGTGCGCATGGGACAGACCTCAGTCGAGGAGATCGTGCGCGTTATCGTGTAGCGCGGAGAAAGAGGGGCGCGCCAATGAGAGATCTCAACGACCTGCTACTTGAAGTGCTTGAGCGGGGAGGCTCGGATCTGCACATCACTGTGGGCGTTCCGCCCATGATGCGTCTGAACGGCAAACTGATGCCGCTCGATGCTGAGACCCTGACCTCTGCCGAAACCCGCGATGCGGTCTTCTCGATCCTGTCCCAGGAGCAGCGTGCCGTTCTGGAGCAGGAGTGGGAGTTCGACTTCGCATATGCGATTCCGGGCGAGGCGCGCTTCCGGGTGAATGCGTACTATCAGCGCGCGAGCGTCGGCGCAGCGTTCAGGTTGATACCCGTGGAGATCCGAACCGTTCGCGAACTCGGGCTTCCGGTGATTCTCGAAGATTTCGCGCTCAAGCCGCGTGGATTGGTGCTGGTCACAGGTCCGACAGGATCGGGCAAGTCCACGACTCTTGCGGCCATGATC
The DNA here is from genome assembly GCA_024637115.1 of Actinomycetes bacterium. Classification (GTDB taxonomy): domain Bacteria; phylum Actinomycetota; class Coriobacteriia; order Anaerosomatales; family JAGXFU01; genus JAGXFU01. The sequence continues at coordinate 225,880 of JAGXFU010000011.1, read as the reverse complement.
CATCACGTAAATGCGAATCGCGAGGATCACATCATTACCGTTGAGGATCCGATCGAGTATCTTCATGCGCACGACAAGGCGATGATCAACCAGCGCGAGATAGGCTCCGACACCAAGTCATTCAGCAGCGCATTGAAGTACGTGCTTCGTCAGGACCCCGACGTGATTCTTATCGGTGAGATGCGAGATCTTGAGACGGTCTCAGCTGCGCTCACAGCCGCGGAGACCGGTCATCTCGTCTTTGCCACGTTGCATACACAGGATGCTACTCAGTCTATTGACCGCATTATCGATGTCTTCCCGCCATACCAACAGCAACAGGTGAGAGTGCAACTGGCAGGCACATTGCAGGGAGTAGTCAGTCAGCAGTTGCTGCCGCGGGCGGACGGATCGGGTCGCACTGTTGCCTATGAGGTGCTCGTGCCCACGCCCGGCATCAGGAACCTCATTCGCGAGGGCAAGACGCATCAACTGCCTACGGCGATGCAGACAGGAACTAAACACGGAATGGTAACGATGGACCACTCACTAGCCGATAGGTATAGGCAAGGTATGATTACGTATGACACGGCGCTGCAACGTGCAGTGGATCCAGTAGTGTTCAATACACTGGTCAATAGAAGCGGCTAGGCACAAGGAGCGGAGCGTCATGGCTACCTTTAACTACTCAGTACGGGACAAAGCGGGAAAGATCGTCAAGGGATCACTTGACGGTGAGTCACGCGACGCGGTCGGTGCGAAGCTCCGTCAGATGGGCTACATCATTCTTGAGCTCGACCAGCAGAGCGGACTAGCCGCACTCGGGCAGATCAAGATCGGCGGCGGCAAGGTCAAGGTCAAGGACATCACGATCTTCTCGCGCCAGTTCGCAACAATGATCAATGCGGGACTGTCCCTGACCAAGTGCCTCTCTATTCTTGCCGCGCAGACGGAGAGCGAGAATCTCCGAGTCGTGATTCAACAGGTCGCCAAGGATGTCGAGGCAGGTCAATCGCTCTCTGATTCAATGTCCAAGCACCCTAAGGTCTTTCCGCCGATCTTTGTGAACATGGTTCGAGCAGGCGAGACCGGTGGTGTGCTCGATGAGGTACTTGTGCGCCTTGCCGACCACTTTGAAAGTGAGGCCGGGCTCAAGGCAAAGATCAAGTCGGCTATGACATATCCGATCGCCATGGGTGCGCTCGTTATGATCGTGCTGGTTGCCATGATGGTCTTTGTTGTCCCGGTCTTTCAGGGAATGTTTGAGTCAATGGGTGGCGAGCTGCCCGCTATGACTCAGTTCCTGGTCGACGCATCCGATTTTGTGTCCGGATGGGGCGGCCTGGTCACCTTCGTTCTTATCGTTGTTCTGAGGTTTGCATTCAAGTGGTGGGTCGGCACCGACTCGGGTGAGTTCGTGTGGGACGGGGTCAAGCTGCGTATGCCGGTGTTTGGCCAACTGACTCGAAAGATCGCACTGGCCAAATTCACCCGGACGTTCGGCACACTTGTTTCTGCCGGCGTACCGATTCTTTCCGCACTCGATATCGTGGCCGACACAGCCGGCAACGAGGTTGTTGCTCGCGCGGTCAAGAGCGCGCGCTCGGCTATCAAGGAGGGGGAGACGATTGCCAAGCCACTATCGGAATCCCCGGTATTCCCATCTATGCTGGTTCAGATGATTGCGGTTGGCGAGGAGACCGGTGCGCTTGATGCAATGCTCAATAAGATTGCGGACTTCTACGATGAGGAAGTCGCCACGGCTGTCGATGGTCTTACCTCTCTGATCGAGCCGCTGATGATGGCCTCGCTCGGCGTGATCGTTGGTAGCATGGTCATCGCTCTCTACCTGCCAATGTTCAACGTGATTACCCTGGTCCAATAGGGTTTTCTTCAGACATGCGTTGAGAACGGGCTGCCGATAGGCGGCCTGTTCTGTATCACGGCTCACATTTCTAAGCATTTCATCAGAAAACCCTAAAGTGCACCGGGCACAGCCCGATACAAGAGGTGTAGGGTACGGTGGCCAACAGGGCTGCCGACGATTTCCCGCAAGGGGAGAAGGAGGTGCGAAAGCCATGAAGTTCCGTAGAGATGAGGGTTTCACCCTGGTCGAGCTGATGGTGGTCGTCCTTATTATCGGTATTCTTGTTGCTATCGCGATTCCCGTCTTTAACTCGGCTCGTGCAACCGCTCAGGAGCGCGCATGCTTCGCTAACCAGCGCACGCTCGAGGGTGGAGCCCAGGCTTGGGCCGCTGACGACGTAACCAACGCTATTGCTGCCGTCACAACTGCCAATCTTGATCCGGAGTTTGTCAAGGATGCGGCGACTATCACATGTCCGACCACTGGCGCGGTGTACGCATTCACGGGTACCGTCGGTACCATCGCTGACTGTGCGACTCACGGTCACTTCTAGGATCGTGCGGCTTTCAGTCGCGTAAGACTCGCGCTATCGAGAGGGTCGGCGGAAACGCCGGCCCTCTCTGTGTATTCGCTAAGCGCGCTCTCCATTGAGGGCAAACGTACGTCGACAGAACCCAATGGCTGCGTGTACCCTTCGTGTGTAGTGCAATCATTCCTATGAAGGGCTACTCCTGTTGGAAGAGATCTTTCTCTACGTGGTCCTGTTCGCGTTCGGGCTCGCATTCGGCAGTTTCGCCAACGTGGTCATATGGCGGTTGCCGCGACGCGAGTCCCTTTCAACCCCGGCTTCTCACTGCCCTGCATGCGAGGCGCCAATCGCGTGGTTCGATAATATCCCTGTGATCTCATGGTTGATCCTGCGTGGTCGCTGCAGGGCCTGCTTGGTGCATATCAGTGCTCGCTACCCGATCGTTGAGGGCTTGGTTGCACTCCTGTGGGTCGCGTGCGGTGTGAAGTTCGGGCTGAGCGCACATACTGTGTTCGCGGCGACAATGACCTACCTTCTGGTGATTCTTTCCGCGATAGATCTCGACACCCAGCGTCTTCCCAATCCGCTCGTTCTGACACTGGCGCTCATAGGCATTGCAGGCGTTCTCGTGTCCGAGTTCACTCCGCTTGTGCTCCTGCCACTTACTCCGGCAACTGGCTGGGTGTCATCTCCGCTCGTTGCCGCGGTTGTTGGTTCCCTGTCCGGTGGCGGTGTGAGCTACGCGATCGCCGCGGGGTATCAAGGGGTTCGCGGCAAGAGCGGGTTCGGCATGGGTGATGTCAAACTGCTTATCGCTCTCGGTCCGTTTCTGGGGGTCTTCAATTTCGGCGTGCTGTTCCTTGGAAGCATTCTGGGTGCGGTTGCCGGCATCGTCATTGCTCGCCGCAGCATCGAGGGCATGGCGACACGTATTCCATTTGGCCCGTTCCTCGCAGCAGGGGCGGTTATCCTGATGTTCTTTGGGCCCGATCTATGGGCATGGTATGCAGGATTTGTCGGGCTGGGATAGAGCGCATAAGAATTGTGACGAATATCGCAATTGAGCACGCCCATTGTTCAAGCCCTGAACTCAAAGTGCCGATACTTTCATAGGAGGGGTACGCCGGATGTACCCCCCATGGTCAATGGTGAGGTGTGAGATGTACCGGAAGCTAAGGGGCAGCTTCGAGTCAGATGAAGGCATGAGCGTGCTCGAGGTCGTTCTCGCAGCGTTCATTCTCTTCTTTGTCTTGACCGCGATTCTCGGCCTGGTCGCCACAAGTACACAAATGGGCCTGCAAGCCAAACAGCGTACTGCAGCGACCAACGCCATTTCATCCCATTTGGAGTGGATGCGTTCTCTGCCATTCGAAGAGATGGCAATTCGTGGAACAACTCCCGAGGCTGCGGTGGACTCCCAAGTAGTGGTACAAGAGGGAGACTTCACCATCACCATCACCACCCAGGTGCTAGAGAGCCAGGGTGAGACCAAGGAAGTCCGGGTCAGTGCGGTAATCACTGCACCGGGATACGAACCCAAGACATATACCTCAACAAGCATCGTTCGCGACCGTGAGGCTGGCATCACCAACCTGACGTCGTCAGGCACGGGTCCGCTTGTTGAATTCGCGCCATCAACTCCGGAAGCTGACGCTGTGGTCTATGCCGCGTTGGCGCACACTACCAACATGCCGCTCTTTTTGTCGCTGCATGCCGCTGCCGAGGAGAATGCCTCGATGATCACCGAGTTGCGCATGTATTGTGAGGGCACTCTTCTGCGCGATGGCAGCACGACATTTGCGGCGATTGCTGCTTGGACGCCTATGACCTCGCCTGTCGACCAGTCCTTCAAGTGGGACACGCGTCAACTTGATGACAACGGTGATCTGGCGATTCCCGACGGCTGGCGTCTCGTCCGTGCTCTTGCGACAAGTGACAGCGGCAAGCAATCCACAGTCGAGCGTCGCTTCTATGTAGACAATTATCCTCCGGGCAATCCGGGCGTTCCGGTTGCCGCAATCTATTCCGATGTCGAGACGCGCATCTCTTGGACTGTAGCGATGGACGGTACCGACCCAGCAGTAAGGTACCTCGTGCACACGAATAGGGTCGGGGAGGATGGGACTCTTGGTGGCAGCATGGAAACGTTCGCCTATTCCGCGGTGCATCTCCAGACCACGGACCCATTCAGTCGATACACGGTCTCAGTTGCAGCGACCACTCCCAGAAATGAGAAGACGGGATTCTTTGAGATCGTCGCGCCCTATGTCTCGCGACCGCACGTGACCGGCGACAGCACGACTGTCTACACAGGCGAGAAGACCAGGCGCAGCGCCGACATCACCGTGAACCTGACGACCAGTCAGCCAACGTTTGCTGCGACCAATGTGAGCTACGATCTGTATCGCGGAACCAGCGCTGACACACTAAAGAACGGGGCGGCGTATCTCACGAACGTCGATCCGAACTTCACCGAGACGTACACGGACAAATGCGGCAAGGATGATCCTGTCGCGTACTACTACGCATACAAGATCACCTTCACACCGTCCGGATACAAAGGCGGAACCGCTGAGAGCATCTGGTCGAACATCGTTGGCCCAACGACTGCTGCGGATGACGTCCTCACTCCCATGGCACACGTATCATGGTAGTCTCCCGCCTGACATCCTCCCGCCACTCCGAGGCGGGATTCAGCCTCACCGAGCTCATCGTTGTTATGGCGCTGCTCGGGGTCATACTCGCAATCTCCTATGGCGGGCTACAGGTTGTATACTCCGCTCATGATGTGAGTAATCGACAGGCATTGTTCGCCCGTGAGGTGGGGGCGCCTCTTCTCACGTTTGAAGAAATCATCTCTCAGGCAGTGAGCGTCGAGAATCCGGGACCCTATGCCATCACCGTTCTGACCGACCGAGACAACGACAACGTCGTTGAGCGGCACACCGTTCAGATTACGACTGCCGGCACGGTAACTCACCGCGAATGGCTGACTAATGACTCACGTGTAAACACCACGCTTGTGAATGAGTGGTTGTGGTCCGAGCACAACGCCAATCAGAGCGATGCCATACCCACATTCAACTACTATGCGGCAGATGGTTCCGAGATCACGAACATGGGCGTCGCCGCTTCAAGTGCAAAGACCATCGAGGTTACCTTGTTGGTCGAGTATGAAGGACGCCAATTCAGCAACTCACGCACGGTTCTACTCAGGAACCGGTAGTGGCACCCTAGGAGGTAGACGAGCATGACCGGTCTGCGAGTCAAGAATGATGGGTTTGCGATGATTGCCGTGATAGGCGCCATCGCCATCATCACCGTCGTGGCGATCGGTGGCTATGCGGTGTCGATGAACTCGATCAATGAATCCACGAGGGTCGTGGCGGAGTCTCGCGCGTTCCAGGTCGCTCAGTCCGGTCTTGACCGTGAGTTGGACATCTTCGATCCCAACAACATCGATACGGGATACTATCCACGTACGGGATCCACTGCCGATGGCTCCTTCATTGTTGACGTCATACGCGTGGGGAGCGCATTCGCTGACATTGGCGGCGAGTATGCGATCACCTCTACCGGCAATGCCGAGCAGGGGGAGGAGTCAGTCACACTGCGCTTCTTCTACCTTGACCTGTGGAATATGAACATCGGCGCGGGTGAGAACGCTGCGCTTGGTGGCGGTCGCGGGTGGAACGGAAACGCATCGATCACAGGTCCGCTCTACATTCGTGGAGATCTGGATTGGTCTGCAAACGCTGCCTACGAGGGCGGCCCGCTATTCATCAAAGACGGCGCACTGGACGTCACCGGGAGCGGCGAACTTGGCAAGGCCGACCCAATCAAGATCTACGCAACGAACGGCCTCACTGGCAAGACGGGAAGTGTCTACCCGGATGGTGAAGTCTCTTCGTCGGTGCCGGATATTACGCTTCCATGGATCGATGACGCCTATCTCGATGAGAAGTACGACACGGCGATCGCCGAGAGTATTGACAACAACATGGGCAGTGACACTCGCTCGATCACTACAGTCGAGACAGACGCCTCGGGTGCATCCACATCGTATGACATGGCACTGGCACCGGCGCTGTCCCCGCGCGTCCGCGTGACTTCTTCACCGGCCTACTCCTCTACGCATTACAAGTACGTCGGTCCGTCGTCGGGACGCTCGGCATCAGGTAGCGGTGCGAACAACGTCACCATCGGTGCTGCCTCGTTTGGTGCGTGGGAAGGACATGGGTATCCCGCGGCATCGGGTCTGCATGATGACTTCGCGTTCGACGCCTCGACAGGCACGCTTTACGTTGAGGGCATAGTGTTCATTGACGGTGATCTGATGATCGGGCCTGGTTCCTGGAATCATGGCAGCGACAACGGAATCGCATATCGAGGCAACGGCACGCTCGTGGTGAACGGCGACGTAGAAATTAACACACGCCTATTCCCTGATGGGAGCGGGCTCACCCCTGAGAATTGCCTGGGCATTGTGACTCCAGAGGATGTGCGGATCGAAGGCTATTTCCACGGAGCGATATTCTGCAATGGCACCGTAGGTTTGTACCACACGTCGACCTCATTCAAAGGAACGATGCTTGCGGACAACATCTATGGTGACCTGCCAAACATCCACCTTGAGATCGACCCGGCTCTCCCGGCTGCGCTTCCACAGGGCATGCCAGCGGCCGATGGTGGCGTTGTGTTCGGTGGCAACTGGACACGCAACTAGCGGCGCTATTGCCCTGAAGTCGGGGTATGGTAGACTTCCTGCAGGGAGTATCATCCATAGTAGTAGTAGTAGTATTAGTAGTAGTAGTAGTTCGGTCGTAGCAGTGTAAGCAGAAGGGGGACTCCTGTGGGCATTCTCTCCTTCGGCGCCCAGCCGATGCCCGTCGGTCTCGATATTGGGACCGATCATGTTAGGGCTGCCCAACTCAAGACATCCGGTGCCGGACTTGCGCTCGCCGCATACGGCATGGTCGGGATGCCGCTGGGTGCTGTTGTCGAAGGTGAGATCGTCGACACAGAAGCTGTCTCTGCAGCGATTCGCGAGCTGTGGCGTCATTCCGGCGTCAAAGGAAAAGACGTCTCAATCGGTGTCTCGAATCAGAAGGTCGTCGTACGTCTCATCGATCTTCCCTTCATGGAGCGCACTGAGCTTGAGGGCGCGATTCAGTATCAGGCTCAGGATTACATTCCGATTCCGGTAGAAGATGCGATTCTGGATTTCCAGATCATCGGCGACTACATGACGCCTGCAGATGAGCACATGATGGAAGTACTGCTTGTTGCGGCGCAGCGTGACATGATCACGAGCGCCGTGAGCGCCGTCGAAGGTGCGGGGTTGAGACTTGCCCATATTGATGTTACGAGTTTCGCGATCGTTCGGGCTCTTCTAGGTACAGGAGAGACTTTCCTTCCGGGCGAAGAAGAGGCTGCAGGCGAGGCCGTGGCTATCATTCATGTGTCATCCGGCATCACGAACATCGCTGTCGTCGAGAAGGGCGTCCCGCGTTTCACCCGTGTGTCATCTATTGCGGGCAACCAGTTCACCCAGGCAATCGCCAACGTCCTCAATTTGACGTTCGATGAAGCCGAAGAACTCAAGATTCGTGCTGGCCTTCCCGACTTTGATGGCGCGCAGGATGATGCTCTTGAGGATCAATCGGTACAGGTAGCGCGTGACGCGCTTGAACGTGAAGTGAACAAGTTCATTGCCGAGGTACGTCGCTCTCTTGACTACTACCTCACTCAGGCTACGCAGATCAGGACAATCAAGAAGATCTACATGACCGGGTCGGGCGCACAGCTCAATCATATGGCCAGCTACCTTGAGAAAGGTCTGCAGGCGCAGGTCATTCTGAGTGATCCAAGTGCGACGATCGACGTGACGGGTTCCCTGGAGGCTGCATTCATGGCCGACCGAATGGGCTCAGCTCCCGCCGTCGGACTCGCGATGGGGGGTGCGCGCTAGCATGGTGCGCATCAACCTTCTCCCCCCGGAGATCACCGAGAAGAGGGTCTTCGAGGAGCGAATCAAACTCGTTCTCTTCGCCGGTGCAGTCGTGGCGTTCGTGCTTGTCATCCTCTACCTGTTCCTCGCATGGTCAGTAGGCTCAAAGAATGACGTGCTACAGCAGAACCGGGAGGTCGCTACCCAGGTGCGGAATCAGGCCCAAGCGTACGAGGTGTTCCAGGACAAGGTCGATGAGCTTCAGGCTCGCCAGACTGTCGCCAATGTGGCGCTGGCCGGGCGCGTCGATTGGGGCCGCATTACCAATGAGGTGTCTCTTGTTCTTCCCTCAGACGTCTGGTTGACTCGCATAGCGGGCTCAGAACTCGAAGACGAGCCTGGCCTCGAGATCTCAGGCTATGCGCTTGATAGCCTTACTGATGTCCCGGATGTCGGGCACAAGGCCGTTGCCAAGACTCTCGTGCGCCTCGCTGAGCTTGAGTTGCTTACGGATGTCTGGCTGACGGGGTCAACGAAGGGCGTCTATGTACCCGAGGGATCTACTATCATCGGAGGGACCGACAACACAATCGCATTCACTATCAATACCGAAGTCGTTAAGCCGGCGGCCGACACAACACAAAGCGCCAGCGTGCCTGCCCCGCCAGATCAGACCGCACCGTAGAAGACAAGGCTGACATGAGATGAACCTTTCATCAGGACAGAAACTCATCGCAGCGATCGTCTTGATCGTGCTGGTCGCCGCCGCGGTGTTCTTCTTGCTCATCCTGCCTCAGTTCTCGCGCATGTCCTCTCTGGACCAGGACATTTCCGATGCCGAGATCGATATTCAGGCAGCGCAGACTCTGCTCAAACAACGACAGCAGCTCAAAGCTGAGTCGGCAACGACAGAAACTCAGTTGCTTATGCTGTCCAATATGCTGCCTGAGCATCCGGAAATGCCGGGACTGATTATCGAGCTGCAGGATACTGTGAACGCTTCGGGGCTTGAATTCGTGCGCGTTGCACCCAGCGATCCCGAACCTATCGACTTCGGTTACACGGCCGTGCTCTCAGAGCTCGTGGTCCGGGGCAAGTGGCAAGACGTCGTCGATCTGCTTCAAAGACTTCGACGCATCACGCGGCAGTTGCGTGTGGTGGATTTTGAGGTGTATCAGTATATTCCGGATGATGCGAACGCGGACAACCTGAACGAAACGCTTGTCGAGGCCACAATCAACATTGAGGTCTACGTGATGCCGAGGGCAACGGACGCCACGGGCACGGTCCCGGCGCCGAGCCAGTAGGCGACAAAAGGAGCACGACGTGGTTGACGATTTGACTGCCCAAGACCCAGCGGCGCTGCCTGATGGTGGTGCTCCAATCGACCCCTCAGGCGCCAAGCAAGGGTTCATGGCGACCACAATGGGCAAGGTTGTTGTCATTGGCGGGGCTGCGGTGGTACTGCTTTCGATTCTCGGAGTCGTTGCATTCTTCCTGTTGCAATCATTTGTCTTCAATGCAGCCGAGGACGAGTTCACGGATGTCACCCGGAGTATCGAGTCTCAGATCACGACAGGCACGGTCGATTCGGAGTCAGGAGTCGATGCGGTGCCGACCGAGCCGGGTGACGTGCCGTTGAATTCGATCTTTACCTTCCGAGACGTCTTTGACCCGCTCATCAAGACTCCTGAGGCTACCGAGACGGCAGGAGTGCTGGATACGGCAGGAGTGCTGGATCCCGATTTCGTTCCAGAGCCTGACACCTTGTATCTTATCGATACCGTTGTCGAGAATGGCGTCTCTTCTGCTGTGCTCTTCTATAACGGCATACTCTACACGTTGCCCGAGGGCGGAGTGGTCGCCGGCACACCTTGGATGGTGCTGACCATCAATTCAGGCTCGGTCACAATGTTGTATGGAGACTCGCAGATCACTCTGGTCGTTGGGCAGGGCGTCTCGAGCAAGTAGGTTCACTCCTTGGCGGGATTGCCAGTGGTAGAATCTGCTAACTATCCCTGTCTCGGAGGCCGCTATGCTCTACGTAACTTCTGGTGAGTCGCACGGTAGAGCGCTCACTGCGACAATCACACGAGTTCCGGCTGGGATAAGTCTTTCCCAGGAACTCATCAATACTGATTTGGCTCGTCGCCAAGCCGGCTATGGGCGTGGTGGGCGAATGAAGATTGAGCAGGACACAGGCAGTGTACTGTCTGGCGTTCGGTTCGGCCGCACCATAGGAACCCCGATAACGATCACCATTTTGAATCGCGATTGGGACAACTGGACCGACGTCATGTCCGTGTGGGGCGATTCGACTGACGCATCTCGTGTGACGGCGCCCCGGCCCGGTCATGCTGATCTGGCTGGTGTGATGAAAATCGGGTCGAGGGATGTTCGGGATGTACTGGAGCGAGCGAGTGCCCGGGAAACCGCCGCACGAGTAGCTGCCGGAGCGGTGGCCAAGGCATTTCTGCTGGAGCTTGGTGTCTCGATCGCCTCATACGTTCAGGGCATCGGAGATGTTTCGCTCTCGTCTGAGTTTGACCCGCAGATGGTTGACTACGGCGTCGTTGGCAAATCCGATGTGAGTTGTCCCGACCCGATCGTGGCCGCGAGTATGCGGGACGCCATCGATGCGGCCCGTAGCGCAGGAGAGAGTCTCGGCGGTGTGGTATGCGTGACTGCGACAGGACTGGTGCCCGGAGTGGGCTCGTATGCCGAGGCGGATCGTCGTCTGGATGCTGCGCTCGCTCGGCGGGTCATGTCCATTCCCGCAATCAAGGGCGTGGAGATCGGCGATGCGTTCAAGGGCGCTACACTTCCCGGGTCGCGGGTACACGACGAGATTCTCTGTGACGACGAGCGCGGGATACACCGTCCAACCAATCGTGCGGGTGGTCTTGAAGGCGGAATGACCAACGGTGAGCCGCTGTTCGTGCGGGCGGCAATGAAACCCATCCCTACGCTCATGACCCCCCTTGCCAGCATCGATCTCGATACACATGTGCCGGTCGATGCATCACGTGAGCGTTCAGACGTGTGCGCTGTTCCGGCTGCTGCGGTTGTAGCCGAGGCCGAGGTTGCATTTGCGTTGGCCGGAGCATACATGGACAAGTTCGGAGCTGACTGCGTATCAGATATCCAAGTCGCCCTGGAAGCGTATCGAGCGAGGGTCCGCTCGTGAGTATCATTTATCTCATCGGCTTCATGGGGGCGGGCAAGTCAACGGTGGGTCAGTTGCTTGCTGATCGACTCGCACGGCCGTTCATTGATTTGGATGATGAGATCGAAGCCCAGGCCGGGAGCAGCATATCCGACCTGTTTGAACAGCAGGGAGAAACCGAGTTTCGCCGCCTCGAGAGCATGGCGCTCAAGAAGGTTGCGGAGAGCGATGCGGCGATCGTGGCCTGCGGCGGGGGAGTTGTGGTCCGTGATGAGAATAGGGTGGTTCTCAAGGACAGCGGAATCGTCGTGTACTTGCGAGTGAGCGCGCCCGAAGCACTCGCACGGATCGGCGGCACTGCAACGCGCCCGCTTCTGTCGGGGACTGGGGGCGCTGTGGCCGCTACATCGCTGCTTGCGTCGAGAGAAGCTCTCTACGCTGCTGTCGCGGACATCACTGTCGATACCGAGGGCCTTGATGCGCATGAAGTCGTCGAGCAGGTATCCGGCGTATTGGAGTTGCGATCATGATAGATGCGACTCGTGTCGAGACGCCCGGCGGAGCTTACGATGTATTCGTGGGCACGAACGTACTCGATGAGATCGGGCGGATCGCCGCTCGGGTATTGCCCGGATCCCGTATCGCTCTGATTACCGACGACACGGTCGGAGTGCTCTATGCAGATGTGGCGACGGACTCCCTACGGAGGGCCGGCTACAGCGTGATACCCATGTCGGTGCCCGCTGGTGAGAGCTCTAAGAGTTGGTCCGTGGCTGGTCAGCTGGTCGAACGTATGGCCGCTGCAGGTCTTGAACGAAGTGATGCGGTGGTTGCCCTGGGCGGTGGCGTCATCGGTGATCTGGCGGGTTTCTGCGCTGGCGTGTACATGCGTGGCATTGCCGTGCTGCAGGTGCCCACGACCCTTCTCGCGCAGGCTGACTCCTCGATCGGCGGGAAGACAGCTGTCGATCTGGATGCAGGCAAGAACCTCGCCGGAGTGTTCATGCAACCATCGGCAGTCCTCTCGGATACTGGCACACTCACCTCCCTGCCCGAGCACGAATGGCGCAGTGGGCTTGCAGAAGTGGTCAAGTCCGCAGTTCTTGAGGGCGAAGAGTTCCTCGGCTGGCTTGAGAAGAACACAGCTGACCTCATGAGCCGTGATTCCGGGGCGGTGTATGAGGCAGTACGTCGTTGTGCGTGCTTTAAGGGTCGCGTTGTGTCCTCAGACGAGAGGGAAGCGGGGGAGCGTGAATCGCTCAACTACGGCCATACTCTCGGTCATGCGATAGAGAAAGTGGCAGGGTTCGGGGTGATCCCGCATGGTCTTGCGGTGGGCGAAGGGATTCGCTTTGCAGCACATCTCTCAGAACGGGTCCTGGGCAGCGCGCCCGCGTTCTCGCAGCGACAGGAAGCCCTTCTCGATGCGATGGGCCTGAGTGCCTTGCAGCGCAGATTCGATGCCAATGAGATACGCTCTGCTATGTCGAACGACAAGAAGTCGAGGGGCGGCAATCCTCGTTTCGTGCTCATGCAGGAGCCGGGGGTCTTCCAGGTCGTGGAAGTCGATGGGATGACTCTGGCAGAAGAGATCGATCGGTGGGTCTTGGAAGGAGATGAGGGTTCATGATTCGAGTCCTGGTCCTGAGCGGTCCCAATCTGAACATGCTCGGCACCCGAGAGCCCGATGTGTACGGTGCGATCGGTCTGTCTGAAATTGAGGCGGGTTTGAGCGCGAAAGCGGCCGAACACGGCGCTCAAATCGGCTTTCTCCAGTCAAATCATGAGGGACATCTGATTGATGCTCTCCAGGAGACGGTCGGCCACTACGACGCAGTCGTCTTTAATCCAGGCGCCTTCACCCATTACTCGTATGCTCTGCGCGATGCCGTGTCATCAATAGATGTTCCTGTCATCGAGATTCATCTGAGCAATATCGCCGCGCGCGAATCATTCAGAGCAACAAGCGTGATCGCGCCAGCGTGTGTTGGGCAGATCAGCGGTTTCGGTGCCGAATCGTACAGTCTCGGTCTTGAAGCGGCCATCCGGCTGGTGACCACTCGATGATGAACGTCGATCGACGGACCGCAGCGCTCCGACGTCGCCTTGTGAGCGAAGGAATGTCTGCATTCGTTGTGACCGGCATCCCGAACGTGCGCTATCTGACCGGATTCGAAGGCGTATTCGATGATGGGGCCAACGCCGCATGTCTTATCACGCCGGAGATTGCTCGTATCTACACCGACTCCCGCTACGGTGAGGCCACTGAGGCTGCTGCTGCCGGCACAACCTGGGCTGTGCGGATACCGGTCGATTCGATGTATGTCGAAATGTGCGCTGACATGAGCGCCGACGGCGTAGAGAGCTTTGCCCTCGAGTCCTCGGTGCCCTATGGCAGGTTCCGCTTCTTTTCCGAGAAGTTCTCTGGTCGAATCCATGTCGTGGATCAGTGGATCGAGACAATTCGGCAGGTCAAAGAGGCATCGGAGATTGAGCGAATTGCCGCCGCGGCTTCCCTGACCGATCGGGCCTTCGCCCATGTCTTGGAAATACTGGGTCCTGGGGTGACCGAGCGTGAAATCGGTCTGGAACTTGAGATCTTCATGCGGCGCAACGGCTCTGTTGGGCTGGCGTTCGACCCGATCGTCGCCAGTGGGCCGAATTCTTCACGTCCACATGCCTCGGTAACGAATCGCGAACTCGAGACGGGAGACTTGGTCACCCTCGATTTCGGCGCTCGGGTTGATGGCTACTGCGCCGATATGACCCGCACGGTGTGTCTCGGCCGAGCGACGGACCGACAGCGTGAGGTCTACAGCGCAGTCCGGGAGGCGAACGAGGCAGGTATTGCCGCAGTCCGATCCGGTCTCTCAGGCAGAGACATCGATGAGTTTGCCCGGGAGGTTCTTCGGAAACGCGGACTTGTCGAGTACTTTGGTCATGGGCTCGGCCACGGCGTGGGTATAGAGGTCCACGAGCTGCCCTCCGTCAATCCGCGCGGCCGCGACCCGATACTCTCGGGATCGGTGATCACGATAGAACCAGGCGTCTACATACCCGGGTTTGGTGGTGTTAGAATTGAGGACCTGGTTGTCGTGGAGGAATCGGGTTGCCGATTGCTCAGTTCTTCGGCCAAGGAACTAATCGAACTATAGGAGCCGTGCGCGTGACGCTCTTTGTGATGTCCCAAAGCAGGAAGGTCTTGTGAATGTCTGTCACGACCAACAACTTTAAGACCGGTATGACCATCATCTATGACGACAAGATGTGGACTATCGTTGATTTCCAGCACGTGAAGCCCGGCAAGGGTGGCGCGTTCGTGCGCACCAAGCTCAAGGAGATCAAGAGTGGTCGCGTGGTTGATATCACCTTCCGCGCAGGTGAGAAGATGGAAGATGTCCATGTTGAGAACAAGCGAATGCAGTATCTCTACAACGACGGAGATACATATCACCTCATGGACACAAGCAGCTACGAACAGATTGAGATTCCTGCTGATTTCATCGGTGACAAGGCCCAGTGGCTCAAGGAGAACGACGAAGTTGAGGTGCTCATTGCCGGTGGCGAGATGATCGGAATCGAACCCGCGATGTTTGTCGAACTGGAGGTCACTGAGACCGATCCGGGATTCAAGGGCGATACTGTGCAGGGTGGAACCAAGCCGGCGACACTTCAATCCGGGGCGATCATCCAGGTGCCGATGTTTGTTGAGACCGGCGACACCCTCAGAGTGGACACACGGGATGGACGCTACGTGACGCGGGTCTAGTGGAGTCTGCAGTACCGACGCGCTGAAGAAATTCGAAGCGCGACCACTTCGTGGCCGCGCTTCGTCGTATATACTTACCTGACCCATGGGAGTCGCGGATTGATGACCGCGCAGGTAACTCGCACCCTGGGAAGATGAGGAGTACCGCATGCGACCCGTTCATATTACCGATACAACTCTACGCGACGCGCACCAGTCGCTGTGGGCGACGCGCATGCACACGGCGGATATGCTACCGATCCTGGGCAAGATGGATTCGGTTGGATACTGGTCGCTTGAGGTCTGGGGGGGAGCGACTTTCGATGCGGCCCTTCGCTTTCTCGACGAGAATCCGTGGGAGCGGCTGCGCACGATCAAGAAGTACTGCCCTAAGACACCGCTCCAGATGCTGCTTCGGGGTCAGAATCTTGTCGGCTATCACCACTACAGCGACGATATCGTCACGAGGTTCGTGCATGCGTCCAAGCGAAATGGTATCGATGTCTTTCGTGTATTCGACGCACTGAACGACATTCGGAATGTGGAGGTCGCAGCTCAGGCGATCAATGACTGTGGCGGACACTTCGAGGGTGCAATCAGCTATACAGTGAGTCCCGTACACACTCTCGACAGTTATCTCGAGTATGCCCAGCAGCTCAAAGAACTCGGTGCTGACACCATCTGCATCAAGGACATGGCCGGTATGCTCACGCCGTTTCGAACTGAGAAGATGGTACGTGCACTTAAGGATCAGATTGGGTTGCCGGTGCACGTACACTGCCACTATATCGGCGGTATGGCCCCTATGAACTACCTCAAAGCGGCTGAGGCGGGTGCGGATATTATCGATACCGCGGTCGTTGCGCTTGCGTTCGGCAATAGTCAGCCTGCTGTCGAGATGATCGTAGCTGCGCTCAAGGAATCGCCGTATGACACCGGAATCGATCTGGATCTTCTCTTTGAGATTGCGGAGTACTGGGAGGCTGTCCGCGAGCGCAAGAAGCTCAAGAGAGGCGTGACATCCCTGCTGCACATGGAGGTCTTCAGCCACCAGGTACCCGGTGGAATGATGAGCAACCTTGTGAGTCAACTCGAGCTTCAGAAGGCTACGGATCGCCTTCCTGATGTGCTCGCTGAGATTCCACGAGTTCGAGCCGAGGTGGGCTATCCACCGCTCGTGACGCCAATGTCGCAGATTGTGGGCACGCAGGCAGTCATCAACGTGCTCACCGGCAAGCGCTGGGCAGTCGTCCCCACGGAGATGAAGGACTATCTCCGGGGGAATTATGGAAAGGCCCCCGGCCCGATGGATCGCGCCATTGTCGACAAGGCACTGGGCAAAGAGACCCCGCTCTCACCGGATGTGCGACCGGGCTCCCTTGTCACTACAACGTATGACGAGGTTGCAGCCGAGATCGGTGACCTTGCGCATAGCGAAGAGGACGTTCTCATGCACGCTCTCTTCCCGAATGAAGCACGCAATTACCTCACGCTCCACCAGGAGGGCGCCGAAGCGGCGGTCTTCATGATGGGCGAGGAGGTCAACACGGTAATGGAGGGAGAAGAGCCCGTGGACATTAACCAGATACGCGAGCTCATCAAGATTGTTGAGTTGTCAGACGTGAACGAGGTTACCGTCGAAGAAGGCGGATCCAAGGTGGTCGTCAGGAAGGGTGCTGCAAGCGTCTTGGCATCTGAATCCGATGCGACCTGCGTGCCGACAGCCGGCGCCAACGCAACACCCGGAGCTGAATCGGCGCCTCAGGATGTTGCGGTGCGAGACACTGCCGAACGCCCGGCAACGTGGAAGCCTGTCGTTGCTCCGATGGTCGGAACGTTCTATCGCGCGTCCGGTCCGAGTGCTGAGCCGTTCGTGGCTGTCGGAGACGGTGTTGATGAGGGCCAGACGCTCTGTATCCTCGAGGCGATGAAGCTCATGAATGAGATAGCTGCCGAGGAGTCCGGTGTCATTCGTGAGGTTTGCCTGGGAGATGCTGCGCCTGTTGAGTACGGCACTGTGCTCTTCTACTACGAGCCGACCGCCTAGAGGGGATCGCATGTTTCAGAAGGTATTGATCGCCAATCGCGGCGAGGTGGCCCTACGCATTATTCGCTCGTGCAAGGAAATGGGAATCATCTCGGTTGCCGTGTACTCGGAAGCTGACAAGGATTCATTACATACACGCATGGCTGATGAAGCGGTGTGTATTGGTCCTGCGCCTTCGGCCCAGAGTTACCTGTCAATGTCGAACATCATCTCAGCGGCGCTTACCACAGGTGCCGAAGCCATACATCCCGGCTACGGCTTCCTCGCAGAGAATGCCGCTTTCGCACGGGCAGTGGCCGATTCGGGACTGGTGTTCGTTGGACCGTCGCCCGATGCGATTGATCGCATGGGGGACAAGGCTGTGGCGCGGGAAACGATGATGGCTGCAGGTGTACCCTGCGTGCCTGGTAGCGATGGCGCTGTCGACACCGTAGCGGACGCTCTGGTGTTCGCCAAAGAGGTAGGATTCCCGGTCTTGATCAAGGCCTCAGCCGGTGGCGGAGGCAAGGGGATGCGTGTGGCGGTTTCAGAAGATGAACTCGCCGCGAAATTCCAGGCCGCAAAGACCGAAGCGGCCGCTGCATTCGGCAACGACGTGGTCTATCTCGAGAAGTACCTTCTGCGTACTCGGCACATCGAATTTCAGGTGCTTGCCGATACACACGGCAATGCGGTGCATCTCTTTGAGCGCGACTGCTCCATTCAGCGTCGTCACCAGAAGCTCATCGAAGAGGCTCCGAGTCCTGCGCTGGATCCCCGAACCCGGATTGCCATGGGTGAGGCCGCGCTGCTCGCCGTGCGAGCTGTCGACTACGTCAACGCCGGAACAGTAGAGTTCTTGCTCGACACTGATGGCAAGTTCTATTTCATGGAAATGAACACACGCGTACAGGTCGAGCATCCGGTCACTGAACAGATCACCGGTGTGGACATCATCAAGGAACAGCTCCGAATCGCGGCCGGTGAGGAGATGCGCCACACCACGCAGGACAAGATTCACCTGCGCGGACACGCGATTGAGTTTCGGATCAATGCCGAGGATCCGGCACACAACTTCCGACCACATCCCGGGTTGGTCAGCGTATTCAATTCACCCGGCGGTTTTGGCGTTCGTGTCGATAGCCATCTCTATTCGGGCTACCGGGTACCCCCGTACTACGACTCGCTGCTGGCAAAGCTGATTGTCTGGGGCGAGACCCGTGACGAGGCGATTGCCCGCGCTCGTCGGGCGCTCGACGAGTTTATCGTGGTCGGTATTCCAACTACGATTCCGTTTCACGAAGCAGTGCTTGAGGTCGACGCATTCAAGTCCGGTGACGTATATACTGATTTCGTCGAACGGTATATGTCCTAGTCGCAGAGCATCGTGAGAGGTGTCAGACGATGTCCGAAGAAATCCGCCTTCATGGTCTTGGGCTTAAGCCCGGGGTTATTGACCGCATAGTCACGCTTGCCGCAGCACAAGTCGAGGGAGTTGCCGTCTGCGGGCAAACCCTCGCTGGTCTCGTCCAGAAGGGCGCAGCGGCAAAGGGCGTTGACATCGCGGTTGACGAAGACGGCCTGGTTTCTGTCGACATCCACGTAGAAGTCGACTATGGTCTTGCACTGCCTTCGGTTGCGCACGCGATACAGGAGGCGGTCTCCGATGCGGTACGCAGTCAAGTCGGCGTGTCCGTGGAGTCCGTGGATGTATTCGTTGATGGTGTGACATTTCCCGAATAGGGACCCCCGGTTCTTCGGAGAACGGACCTTCTGAACACATGCACGAGAGAACACGCGCGCGCCGACAGGCCATGAATATTCTGTATCAGCGGGAGATTACCGGCGATGCAGCTTCGGAGATCGTGGCCAACGGCACCTACAGCACCGAGAACGGCGAGCCTTCGGAGTTCTGTTTATCCCTGATTGCCGGGGTTGAGTCCCATCAGGATGAGATCGATGGTGCGCTCTCGCAGATATCCGAGCACTGGACTGTCCCGCGTATGCCTCTTGTGGACAGGAACATCTTGCGGCTCGCCACCTATGAGATACTTTTTGTGGAAGACATCCCCGCGTCGGTGTCCATCAACGAGGCAGTTGAGATGGCCAAGGTGTTTGGGGGAGACGATTCTTCCAAGTTTGTAAATGGCGTTCTCGGCAAATTGGCCGAGATGCACTCGAGCTCCGAAGGTGAGGAAGCGTCCGAGAATGGCTGATGAGAAGTACACATTCACGCAGGCGCGCGTCCGTCTCGAGGAGATCGTCGCCCAGGTGCGCAAGAAGGATGTGTCGCTTGAGAAGAGCATCGAGCTGCTCGAAGAGGGCGTTCGACTTGCCAATCAGTGCACGGAGCTTTCCGATCACACCGAATGGCAAAGGGTGATTGAGGAGCAGGAGACCGTCGGTTCGGATGACGGTCAGGATTCGGATGATTCGACCACTGAATCAAATGATGCGCCGCCCAACACAGATGACGCCCCAGAGCTTGATGACGATCGGGATGGAGTCGCAGCGCAGCCTTTCAATGACGCGGCGGGGGAGTAACACACCAGCAACGGCGTGGGCGTTCGGGTTGTCCCGCTCTGGCAGGCCGTACTATGCTGAAGTCCCGGTATGACCTGACCTGGGCGATATCGCCCGTATGAAGAGGTGCTTTGTTGGATTCCGAGCATATCCTCGACACACTGACATCACCCGCGGAGCTCGCGGGCTTGAGTGACGAGCAACTCTCGGCGCTCGCCAAGGAGATTCGTGACACGCTCGTCACCACCGTGGCCAAGACCGGTGGACATCTTGCTCCGAATCTCGGCGTTGTCGAACTTACCATCGGTATTCACCTGGCGCTGAACTGCCCGGACGATCACATTATCTGGGACGTTGGCCACCAGTCGTATGTTCATAAGCTGCTCACGGGGCGTTTGCCGCAATTCAGTACGTTGCGCCAGTACGGTGGGGTGTGCGGATTCCCTAAACGGTCCGAGAGTATGTATGACAGTTTTGACACGGGCCACGCTTCGAATTCCTTGTCTGTGGCCCTGGGGCTTGCGAACGCACGTGACGCGGTTGGAGGACAGGAGATAGTCCTCGCCGTTATCGGTGATGGTTCGCTCACCGGTGGTATGGCGTTTGAAGCTATGAATCACATCGGGCATCTCGGCACGAAGATGACGATCGTCCTTAATGACAACGAGATGTCGATTGCCGAGAATGTCGGCGCGCTTGCCTCATATCTGGCGCGCGTCCGGCTCGATCCACGCTACATGCGTCTGCGTGATGATGTTGAATCCGCTCTGGGAAAGACGCGTCTCGGGGCGGCCATGGTGGCGGCGGGAGAAGCTGCTAAGGAGTCTGTCAAGCAGTTGTTGGTTCCCGGGATGCTCTTCGAAGAGCTCGGACTCACCTATGTCGGCCCGATTGACGGACATGATCCGCGCAAGGTTGCCTCGGCGATCGCACGCGCCAAACAGGTAGATGGTCCGGTCATTATCCATGCGGTGACCCGTAAGGGGCAGGGCTACACGCATGCCGAAGAAAAGCCCGAGGCGTTTCATGGCATCAGTCCATTCACTGTGGAGACCGGCCAGGTAAATGGCAGCACCGACGGTCCACTTTCGTATACCGAGGCGTTCAGCCTCGCGATCGTCGATGAGGCCGCGCGCGATGACCGTATCGTCGCAATCACGGCGGCGATGCCTGCCGGAACCGGGCTCGCCCGATTCGCTCGCATGTATCCCGATCGTTTCTTTGATGTTGGTATCGCCGAACAGCATGCTGTCGGGATGGCTGCCGGATTGGCACTCGGCGGACGCAAGCCCGTGCTCGCAATCTACTCCACGTTCATGCAGCGCGCCTATGACCAGCTCATCATGGACGTCGCTCTACAGAACCTGCCGGTCGTTATTTGTCTTGATCGGGCGGGATTGGTGGGCGAAGACGGCCCCACACATCACGGCGTATTTGACCTGACGTACCTGCGCTCGGTTCCGAATCTCATGGTGATGGCTCCGGCGAACGAGGCGGAGCTCGTGCATATGCTGCACACCGCGCTGGCAGCCGATGGCCCTGTGGCGATCCGCTACCCTCGCGGCAAAGGTGTGGGCGTGGATATGCCCAGTGAGCCAGTCGTTCTTGAGGCTGGTCGTGCCGAGCGCCGAAGCACCGGTACGGATGTTGCGCTGCTTGCGGTTGGCCGCATGGTAGAGGCTGCCGAGGAGGCCGCTGAGTTGCTTGCCGCCGACGGGGTTTCGGCCAGCGTGGTAAACATGCGCTGGGTCAAGCCGATCGACCTGGAGACGATTGCATGGGCCGCATCTGAACACAGGCTCCTTGTCACCATTGAGGAGAACACGGGCATGGGCGGCATGGGTGGAGCGGTTCTTGAGGCCCTTTCGGACCTGGCCGTAGAAGTCCCGGTCTTGCGGCTTTCGATTCCGGATTGTTTTGTGACCCATGGCGCGATGAACAAGCTCATAGCTGAAGTAGGTCTGGATCCGGACGGCATTCGTGGTGCTGTCCTCGGCAGACTGGTGGGGCTCGATTCCGATCTTGTAGCTCAAACGAAGGACAGAAGCGATGGCGCGACGCCGGGCCGACGTAGTCCTCGCTGAGCGCGGGTTCTTCGAATCAAGAGAGCGCGCCAAAGCAGCCATTCTTGCCGGAGAAGTGAGGATTGCCGGGGAGGTAGTGCGCAAGGCGGGCGAGCAAGTCGACGATGATGCTCCGTTCGAGGTTGCCGAAGCGCCCCGCTTTGTTTCCCGTGGCGGCCACAAACTGTCGGGCGCACTCGATGACTTTGGGCTCGATGTTGCCGGCAAGCGCGCTGTGGACGTTGGTGCTTCGACCGGGGGATTCACCGATTGTCTGCTCCAACGAGGTGCGGCCTCGGTCGCAGCGCTGGATGTCGGCTATGGTCAACTCGCCTGGTCGCTCCGACAAGATGACCGGGTCACGGTCTTTGAGCGGACCAACATTCGTGGCGCCGATCCGGTTGCCTTGGGTGCACCGTTTGACGTGGTGGTCGTTGATGTATCGTTCATCAGTCTGAGGATGGTGCTTCCGCACCTGCTGGCTCTGCTCGGATCGGGGGCGAATCTGGTGGCGCTGGTTAAGCCGCAGTTCGAAGCTGGTAAGGGTCGTGTTGGTAAGAAGGGCGTTGTACGTGATCGCAGTGTGCACGAGGATGTCATCACCAACGTACTCAGCGCCGTGCGGAGTGCAGGACTCGTGGTGCGAGGCCTCACGTGGTCGCCTATCCGAGGTCCCGAGGGTAACATTGAGTTTTGGCTATGGGCCGCACGAGACGGTGCGGATGCTACGTTGGGAGCCACCGAATTGATCGATGCGGCGTATGCCGCGTTTGGGGAGTGAGAGCGTGCGAGTCCTGCTCGTTCCAAATACCAGATATCCGGCCGCTACTGCGGCCGCGAGTGAATTGGCCACCTGGCTATCGGCCGGGGGCTTCGAATGCGTGCTCACGTCAGAAGACGCTGCTGCGTCCGGTCTCGAATCCTTTGGGGTCTCCTCGGCAGCTTTGGGTGAACTTGCCCTGGTTGTAGCGCTCGGGGGAGATGGAACCATTCTCAAGGCGGTGCATCTGCTCGGAGAGGTTGAAGTGCCACTGCTTGGAATCAATCTTGGCAGGTTGGGGTTCTTGTCAGGTGCGGATTCGAGTGACATGCGTGCGGCGGTCGGCTCGGCTCTCGCCGGCGATTGCCGTGTCGAGCGTCGCCAGACCCTTGAGGCGCACGTGGTGATGGATGGCCGCGAGGTAGGTCGATATCGCGCACTCAATGAGGTTGCAGTGGAGCGTAGCAGCACCGGTCGGGTCATCAATGCATCAATCTCGATCAATGGTACGCCGCTGGCCACCTTCAACTGTGACGGCGTTGTCGTTGCTACCGCCACCGGCTCGACCGCGTATTCGCTATCAGCGGGTGGCCCCATCGTTTCGCCGGACGTCTCGTGTCTGCTTGTAACCCCGGTTGCCCCGCACACGCTTGGGCGTCGGGCGATTGTGACAGGGCCCTCGGATATCGTTGAGATTCAGCTTGCCGACCCATCTCGTCGTGAGGCGTGTGTCGCTGTCGACGGTGACTCCATGCCGTGCCGTCAGGCGATTGAATCGGTCGTTGTTCAGCGAGGTGAGCACGATGTGCTCTTGGTAAAGCTCGATGGGCGGGACTTCTACGAGGTCGTACACCACGCGTTCTACGGGGGATGCTGAGGTGCTCGAAGAGCTCCATATTCGCAACCTTGCGCTCATCGAGGAAGCCTGGCTCGAGTTCGGTTCGGGCATGACGGTCCTTTCGGGAGAGACCGGTGCCGGCAAGACCGCTCTCGTGGGCGCGATTCAGCTTCTGGTGGGAGACAGGGCCGACTCGCAGATGGTGCGAGCCGGAGCCGATGAGGCCCTCGTTGAGGGACGTGTGGTGAGCGACGGGCTGGATCGCGTGCTCAAGCGCAGGGTGAGCGCTGACGGCAGATCACGGTGCCAGATCGATGGCGAGATGGTCACGGTTGGTACGTTGGCGACTCAGGTTGGGCCGCTCTTCGACTTGCACGGTCAGCATGACCACCAAGCTCTACTGCATCCTGCCAACCATGCAGCGTATCTTGACCGGTATATTGGCGTTGATGCCGATGACGCTCTTGAGCGATACCGGACCGCCTATAGCGACTATGCTGAGACCAAGATCGCTCTTGAACGCTTCGATGAGGCGCTTCTCAAGGACCGCGAACGTGCCGACTACCTGGGTTTCGTTGCCGCGGAGATCGATGCTGCGGCGCCCCTCGCATCCGAGGACGAGATACTGCAGGCGCGAGTACCGGCGCTTCGTCACGGAGAGAAACTCGCGGCGGCGGCGGCAGAGTCGCTCGCACTGCTCCGTGAGGAGGGCGCGGGCCTGGATCTGGTGTCTCGCGCCGAGGCCGAGCTGACACGTGTCGCGGGACTTGATCCGGCACTGGACGCTCTTGCCGGGCGAATCAAAGAGATCGTATCGATCGTTGATGATGTCGGGGTCTCGGTACGGGAGTACGCCGATACTATTGAACATGATCCCGCTGCGCTCGATACGGTTGAAGCGCGCCTCTCGGTGCTGACTGAGCTCAAGAAGAAGTACGGTCCGACTTTGGTTGACGTTGCGAAGACTCGCGACGACGCTCGAACCCGACTCGCGAGTATCGATGATGGCGAGTTCGGGCGTACTGAGGCCGCTAAACGGGTGGCACAATCACGTTCGGCGCTCGAGCAATCAGGTGAGTCTGTCGTTGCCATGAGGAGAGCCGCAGAGGCGGGCTTCATGGATGAACTCTCCGCTGAATCAGCGGAGCTTGGGATGGCGGGAACCCGGTTCGGGCTTGACCTGACCGAGTATCCGTTCGACGAATGGACTGCGGAGTCTCCCATGCGCGTTGAGTTCCTTGTTGCAGCGGGAGCCGATCAGCCTCTGCGGCCGTTGGCCAAGATAGCGTCGGGCGGGGAGGTCTCCCGCGTCATGCTGGCACTAAAGACCGTGCTCGGGGCGGCTGATCGCGTGCCGGTGCTCGTGTTTGATGAGGTGGACGCTGGAATCGGCGGGGCTACCGCTACGGAGGTAGGCCGCAAGCTCGCCCGTCTCGCCCAAGACCGGCAGGTGCTCGTGATCACTCACCTCGCTCAGGTGGCGGCATTCGCAGATCACCACATCGTCGTCTCCAAAGAGAGCGAAAACGGGAGCGTGCGCACCAGGACGCACAGAGTGGATGGCAAGGAACGTATCGCCGAGATTGCACGTATGCTGTCAGGCAGCGACAGTGAGGCGGGCGTGCGGCATGCCGAGGAGCTCCTAGACAGTGTGGCGCGACGCCCCGCTGTATCGTAGTGGTAGAATCCGTGCTCCGCGCGCAAGGCAGTGCGGCTGATGAATGTGAGACGAGGGTAAACCGTGCGGCACGTTGGCTCAGCAAGGCTCGATAAGCGAACCAAGGACTTGGTCAGAAGACTGAGCTCCGAAGATATCGCCTTCATCGATCACATTGATCTCGACCGTGTGAGTGCGGAAGGACTGTTGTCGACTGGAGTCGAGGCGGTTGTTAACGCATCGCCATCAATCTCCGGAGTCTATCCTAACGTGGGTCCGCTTCTGCTGACCCGTGGCGGTGTGACTCTTGTCGATAATGTTGGCCCCTCGGTGTTCTCAGCGATCCGTGACGGAGAGGTCATAGAGATAGTTGATGGCGACATCATCCTCGATGGCACTGTGGTTGCCACGGGGACTCGGCTTACGGTCCAGTCGATCGAGGCATCGATGGAGAAGGCTCGTGAGGGTCTGGGTGACCAGCTCGACAAGTTTGCCCGCAACACACTCGAATTCCTCGATAAGGAGAAGTCCCTTCTTATCGAGGGCACCGTTGTGCCGGAGACGAAGGTCGAGATCAACGGGCGACACGTACTCGTTGTAGTTCGTGGCTACGATTATCAACAGGATCTTGATGCGCTCAAGCCCTACATACGGGAAATGCGCCCTGTGCTGATCGGGGTCGATGGCGGAGCCGATGCCATTCGCGACGTTGGATTCACACCTGACATCATTGTCGGGGACATGGATTCGGTAAGCGATGAAGTGCTCCGGGGTGGCGCGGATCTGATTGTTCATGCCTACGCAGACGGCCGTTGTCCGGGTATGGAGCGTCTTGACGAGCTTGGACTAAAGGGGATTCCATGGCCGATCACGGCAACGAGTGAGGATCTGGCCTTGTTGCTTGCGTGGGAGAGCGGGGCAGATCTGATTGTTGCCGTGGGCACCCATGCAAACCTTGTGGAATATCTCGACAAAGGACGAAAAGGTATGGCCTCGACGTTTCTTGTGCGGCTAAAAGTGGGTTCTAAACTGGTCGACGCCAAAGGCGTGAACAAGTTGTACCGAACCAGCGTTGGCCCGTCGCATCTTCTCGCAATCGCTCTGGCAGCCTTGATCACGATTTCGGTCGTGATTCTCATATCACCGATGGCCCGTGATTTTCTCGCGCTCGCTCTACTTCAGTTCCGCGCATCGCTCGGGCTCTGACACCTACAGGGGAGCATCTCGATGTTCAACATGCGGTATCACATAGCATCGCTCGTATCGGTCTTTCTCGCACTTTCGGTGGGCCTGCTACTCGGGTCGATCGTCAACGAGCGAGGCACGCTTGATACCCAACGCGACGCGCTCGTATCGAGTCTTCGTGAACACTACGATGGGATCACGAGCGAGAACAACGATCTCTCAGACCAGAACAAGGTACAAGAGGCATTCATTGACGATACCTTGCCTCTGCTGATCGATGGTGCGCTAGCCGGCAAGAATGTCGTGATCCTCGCCAATACAGGGCGTGCGGACGGACTCGCCGGAGTCAAGAGCGCGGTGATCGCTGCCGGCGGAAACCCGATTGCCGTCACGTTCGA
This sequence comes from Actinomycetes bacterium, assembly GCA_024637115.1. GTDB lineage: Bacteria > Actinomycetota > Coriobacteriia > Anaerosomatales > JAGXFU01 > JAGXFU01. The sequence continues at coordinate 199,191 of JAGXFU010000011.1, read as the reverse complement.
GAAGCCCGGTCTGGGTTTGGATGACCTCGCGGTATCAGAGATTGCCAGTGCGTATGTCGATGTCGCGTCGCCGAGTGCATCCGCTGAGATGGCGTCGCTGCTGGCAGATGAGTGGGCGTCGCCGCTTGAGAATCGACCGCTGACAGAGGCACTTGCGGAGGCGGATGTCTTCTCGCTCGATCTCGATGATCTGCCTGCATCTGTGCGTATCGAAGCAGTAGTCATTCTCGCAGCATTCGACGATGAGCCTGATGTAGGCGCATTCGAGGTTGCCAGGGCGCTTGTCGACCATGACATGCCGGGGGCCGGCGTCGAGGTCGTGAGCTATCCGACAGGTGTCGCCGAAGAAGCGGTCAATCGTGGACTGTCGGCGGTCGATCATGTTGACCGACCCGAAGGCGTCTTCTCGCTGATCATGATCCTATCTGATCGTGCGAGTGGGTACTTTGGTGTAGGCCCGGCGGCCAGCGGACTCTACCCGATCATCGAGCCGGAAGGCGTCGTGATTCAGTAGGCGGCTAGCGCTCCCGGGACAGACGCATGATTGAGCGGGCAACATGGATGAACTGACGACCACGGTGAAGAAAGCCGGCAACGTCGCGTCCGGTTGCAGCGTGAGTCATTGTTGTTGGAATCTCCAGGACTGTGAGTCCCGCACGCAGAGCGTGTACCGTGAGTGCGACTTCGACTCCGTAGCCCACTGCGAACGGCGTGCATGCCTCGATTGCTGACCGATTGAGTGCCCGTTGTCCTGACAGTGGGGCGGTCGCATTGAATTCGCGATTCCCGTAGCGTTTGATCCCGAACACCGCCAGCCGCTTGACCAGTCCAAAACCAGCATTACCTGTAGGTCGGGGAAATGCGGCAATCGTCATGTCGGCCTTGCCTGAAGCCACGGGTTCGAGCAATGTGCCGGCTTGGGAGGCGGAGTCGGCGAGGTCGCCATCCAGAAGAATGATTCCGTCAAAGTGAATGCCGGTCTCGATCATGTGAGCCAGACCGCGGTCGAGCGCTTTGCCCTTGCCGGAGTTCCCGCCGGTGCTGGTCACGTCGGCTCCGGCGCGCATTGCGATCGAGGCGGTGTCGTCTTCAGACCCATCATCGATGACCACAACGTGGTCTATGCCATCGACCATTCGAGCCGCCGAGACGGTGCGCTCGATGCGTTCAGCCTCGTTGTACGCGGGAATCAGGGCGCAGAATCCCATGCTAGGCTCCGTTTCGAGCGCTGCGTGCAAAGAGGCGCTTCAGCAAGTTGATACCAACGGCGACCTCTTCGACTTTGAGCAGTGAGGCGGTCCCGAATGCGAGGCCGAGCCCAAGAGTACCGCCGAGAAGGAGTTGCAGCAGGAACCCACTGGTCCCTGATGCCAGGCCGGGCGTTAGCAGGAGCACTGAATAGGCTGCGACGCCTCCGACCACAGCTGCGAGAGTGGTGCGCACGAGCATCCATATCACGTTACGAAAATCGAGGCCGCCGATCTTTCTGCGGAGTAGAAACGACAGTACGAGGAGGCTGATGGCAAAGAAGACCATGTCAGCGATCGGGATGCCCTTCAGTCCGAGTCCGGCCCATCCTGCAAACCCGACCGTCAACGTCGCGTACATGGCGACCTGCGCTACGGTGAGTATCAGGTTCACGAGCATCGGTGTTCGCGTGTCTTGCATAGAGTAGAACGTCTTGAGCACAAACATATAGGCCGCAAAGAAGAATAGCGCGCCACCCCACCATGCCAGGATCTCTGCCACAACCGGAACGTCTTGCGCGGTGAAGGCACCAGCGCGATACAGACGAATCAATGGCTCAGCCAGCGCAATCAGCATTGCGGACATGGGCAGGATCAGCATGGCTGTCGCTTTGAACCCGCGGCCAAACGTGGTCTTGAAGTCCACCCAGTCCTGTCGTCCAGCCTGGTCGGAGAGCTCAGTGAAGATTGCCGTTGCAAGAGCGACGGCAAAAATGCCGTAGGGGAGTTGATAGAACATCCATGCGTAGAGGAGCGTTGCCGGCCCCTCGGGTGAGACTTCGAATGCATATGCGTTTCGAAATGAGACAGCCACAAGATTCGTGGTGACGTACACGATGGTGGGTACCGCCATCCGCCCCATCTTCCTGAGGCCTGGGTGCTTCAGGTCAATCCGCGGTGTATAGCGGACACCCATCTTGATGAGAGCGGGGACCTGCACTATGAACATCGCGAGAACCCCGAGCGTTGTGCCGATGGCGAGTCCCATTTTCGCGAGTTGGGGGTCCGACTCACGGAAGGGGATGTAGAAGCCGAGCAAGGTTACGATCACTACGAGGTTGTTAAAGACCGGACCCAGCGCCGGCCACAGGAACTTACGTTTCGCGTTGAGCAGGCCGCTGATGATCGCACCTGCGCCATAGAAGACGATTTGAACGGCAAAGAAGCGGAAGAAGAACGCCGCCAATGCGACCTCCTCGGCTCCCGATCCCGATCTGAATGTCTGAGTACGCACGAACTGCTCTGCGAACACAGTGCCGAGTACCGCCACGATCGAGAGCGCAATCGTGGTGATGTTGAATAGGTAGCTCGCATATTCCCATGCGCCATCTTCGCCGCGCTGCTCCCAATGCTCGAGGAAGATCGGGATGAACAGCGAGGAGATCACACCGCCTGCAACGAGCTCAAAGATCATGTTCGGGATGTTGTTGGCCACGCTGTATGCCGAGGAAAGCGCCGTCACACCGAGTGCGTACGCGATAGTCCACGTGCGGACGAAGCCCGTGACGCGCGAAAGCGTCGTGGATACCGACATGATGGCGGTTGAACGGGCGATGGTCGGCTGGCTGATAGTGTCCTCCTCCACGCTGCGCGGGCATTCCCGCAGGCCGCGCCTATTGTAGCCGAGGTACGGTGAATTCGTCCCCGCTCAGGCTCTGCCGCAACCGATTCGTCACACGAGTGTTGCCAACGCGACCCGCCACGCACCAGCGCACTTCGGCTATACTTGCTGCTGGGCGCCTCTCGCCCTGTCGTGCGCCGTCGTGCAGCGGCCTGTGTCCCCGGGAAACGTTGGTTTCTCGTTTGGCGTGCCCAACGAACCGAGGAGGTGTTGGCGTGTTGCGTGATACGCGAATTCTGATTGCGACATCGATTCTTGTACTGCTTCTGGCGGTATCGAGCGTGATAGCGGCTCCCTCCTCAGCGTCCGATGATCCCCGGGTCACCATTGTGCTTGCGCCGTATTTGGGCTGGAGTGATATCTCTCCAGAGGCAACCCCGTACCTTTGGGCGCTTGCCGAGGATGGAGCAGTTGGGAATCTCAACGTTCGAAATCGCAATCGCAGCGCGCACGAGGGTACGCCTACCGAGGGTGCGCTGACCTTTTCGGCCGGCTCGTGGGCAGCAGCCGATCCCATTGCACCGAGTGCATATGGCATCGACGAGTACTACGAAGGTGGTTCGGGCGCTGAGGCGTTCGAGCGTATGACGGGCCAGGATTCTGAGGGTGCGCAACTGGTGTTCCTTGGAATGCCGCGTACTCAGCGCCTGAACACAGAGAACTCAACGCTTGATGTGGTCGTCGGGGCACTCGGTCAGTCGATCGTCGATGCCGGTGGTCAGACGGCGGCAATCGGCAACTCGGATTCAGGATACGAAGTGCGCGGGTTATGGCGCAGCCGACCGGCTCCACTGGTGGCTATGGATTCAGAAGGTCGCGTGGGGTTGGGAGACATCTCTACGGATCTGCTGGCCAACGAGCCGGAGGCACCGTTTGGTTTCGAGGCTGACCGCAACGTGATGCTTGCCGTGCATACCGATGTGGTCGGCGAGTTGGATGCGCAGCCCGGCCCCGATCTGCTCGTGCTCGACCCAGGCGACCTTCAGCGCGCGCATGAATTTGCGCCGGAAGTAGCGCCGGAGGTTGCGGAGAAGCATCACGAGCGTGCTGTTGCGTCGCTTGACGAGTTCGTGCGCCTGATCGACGGAGCTCGTCCCGAGGGTGGCGTTCTGATCATTGCCCCTCCGGTCGTTAACGATCAACCGGGGGCGCTTGCCGGACTCGCACCCATCATCATCTCCGGTGATGGATGGGCCGGATTGCTGAGTTCCTCCTCGACACAACGAGACGGCCTGGTCACGAACCTGGATGTCGCGGCGACCGTGCTTGGTATTCTTGATATCGAGACACCAACGTCTGTTCTCGGCAATCCTATGATTGCCCGCCCCGACGCCATGCCTGCGGCAGGACGTATCGATGCGCTCATCGAACTCAATGAGACTGCCATCGCCATCGATTCTGCCAAGCCTGCAATCCTCAACGGTTTCATCACGCTCACTACGCTCTTGTTGCTCATGGGCACGGTCGTGCTGCTCCGTGCGCGGTTATGGCCCGCTCATGCCGTGCACACTGTCAGTGCGTCATTTCGCAAGGTGTTCCTTCTGATCTTGGCAGTACCGCCCGCATCCACACTCATGTTCGTGCTGGATGGGCGTCCCGAAAGCGCAGAGCAGGCTATCGCGGCGTTCGTCGTGTGGACCGTCTGCTTGTGGGCGGCGGCGCTGCTGCTTGAGCGCTATGCTCGTTTGCGGATCGCCGTTGCGTTCCTTGCCCTCTTGGAGGCAGGGGTCCTCCTGCTCGATCAATGGACCGGAGCCACGCTTTCATTCAGCAGCTTTCTTGGCTACTCGCCGTTGCTTGCTGCTCGCTACTACGGACTCGGCAACGAGGGTGCGGCGCTTCTCATGGGCGCAGTGCTTGTGGGTATCGCATACCTATTTGACGAGTATCCGGAATCTCGTTTTGCGACTCTTGGGCGCATGTGGGGAGTTCCGATACTCGGCATCGTGATGGTCGTGACGTCCGCAGCTCCGTTCTGGGGCGCCAATGTTGGCGTTGTTGCCTGGGGTTTTGTCGGATTTGCCGTTGCCTGGGCTCTCATGAACGGACACCGCATCAGTTGGAAGCTGGCGGTGGTGACGCTCGTCGCCATCGTGGTCGTGGTGGGAGCATTCGCCGTGATCGATCTTGCCGCCGGTGATGGTGCACAGACTCACCTCGGGCGAGCCCTGTCGAGTGCATCGGACGGCGGCGTTGGCGAGTTGTGGCTCATTGTGGTGCGCAAGGCGGAAACGAATCTGCGTGTACTCACCCGCACCAATTGGTCGTACCTGCTCGTGGCTGTGCTCGGGTTCCTCGGCTTCATGCGGTGGCGTCCGCAAGGCGATTTCGCGGCAACACTACAGGAGAATCCGCACTTCTCGGCCGCTATGGCGGGATGCCTTGTTGGCGGCGTGGCGGCATACTTCACCGAAGACTCTGGAATCGTGATTCCGGCGCTCATCCTGCTCTACGTCGGTGCAGGAATCCTCTATCTGATGCTGGCCCGACTCGGCGACGAGACCTCAGATGCCATCGATCCGGCCGAGGAGTCCTCCCTGGAGGTGTCGGCCCGATGATCGATGTTGCATACGGGGTCGCTGTTGCGCTGGTCTTTGGATGGCTGATCCCGGTTGTGGGCATGCGCATGCTGTGGCCTTCAATCGAGGAGTCAGGACGCTCGGTGAGCAACTACCGAGGTCGCACGGTCTATTTGGGCCTGGGTCTGGTCTGGTTGTTCTGGTACGCCTCGATGCGTGTCGTGGGGCCAAGCGGCGCCGGATTGTTTCTGGTCTACAACGTTCTACCAGGCCTGAGATTGGGTCTGATGGACGCGATTGCGGCGATTGAACTCGCCTCGCTCACGGTGATCTGGGCGTTGTTGTTCGGTCTGATCGATGACATGTGGGGCACGTCGAGTGCCAGAGGCTTCAGAGGTCATCTCCTTGCGCTGTTCGAGGGACGCATTACCACGGGCGCATTGAAGCTTTTTGGAATCGGCTTCGTCTCCCTCGCCGGTGGTGTTGCCATCGCATCCGCTCACGTGCGAAGCGCCACAGGCTTGTTCGACGGCCCCACATACACTCTCACATGGGTGTCGGCAACGTTGATCATCGCGCTCTCGGCGAATCTCATGAATCTGTTCGATCTGCGTCCGGGGCGTGCTCTCAAGGTGTATTCGCTCTACGCCGCAGTCGGCGCCGCGGCAATCGGGTTTGTCTCTACGCTGCCCGCCAATGACGCAGCCGGATCGGCGCTCGTTGCGTTCGTCTGGATGCTCGGACCGGTTGTTGCAGTGTGGCGCTATGACCTTGGCGAACGAGGAATGCTCGGTGATGCGGGCGCCAATGCAGCCGGTGTGCTGGTCGGTTTTGTGCTTGCGTGGGCGCTGCCACTCAATGGGCTTATCATCGTCGCCGTGATACTTCTTGTTCTGAATGTGCTTTCAGAGCGCATTTCCTTCTCTCGAATCATCGATTCCAGCAGGTTGCTGACGTGGGTTGACGGTTTGGGTCGTGCTCTCAGGGAGCCGGATGGGGACAAGCCGCACGAATAGGTGAAAAGTCCGCCTCCGCTATATGTGGGGCGCGGGTATAGTGGATGTGTGATCGTTCGAACGACAGGAGGCTGAAGGGCTCATATGGCAAAGCATATCTTCGTTACCGGTGGCGTGGTCAGTTCGCTCGGCAAGGGTATTACGGCAGCGTCTCTCGGCCGTCTGCTCAAGTCCCGTGGCCTCAAGGTCACGATCCAGAAGCTCGACCCCTATCTGAATGTCGATCCCGGTACGATGAGCCCGTTCCAGCACGGTGAGGTTTTCGTGACCGATGACGGGGGAGAGACCGACCTCGACCTCGGCCACTACGAGCGGTTTATCGATGAGTCATTGTCACGTGACTGCAACGTCACCGCCGGCTCCGTATATCAGACGATCGTTACCCAGGAGCGCAGAGGCGACTTCCTCGGCGGAACGGTTCAGGTCATTCCTCACGTTACGAATGAGATCAAGAGTCGCATCATTCGACTCGCCGAGCAGACTCAGCCCGATGTGATCATCACCGAGGTTGGAGGGACCGTTGGCGACATCGAGTCGCTGCCGTTCCTCGAGTCGATTCGCCAACTACGCAAGGATCTCGGTCGCGAGAACGTCTGCTACGTACATGTGACCCTGGTACCGTGGCTCGGGGCGAGTCAGGAACTCAAGACTAAGCCGACGCAGCACTCAGTGCAGGAGCTCAGGAGTATCGGTATCCTTCCAGACTTCATCGTGTGTCGCTCCGATCGACCGCTCGATGAGTCGATCAAGCGCAAGATCGGCCTGTTTTGCGACGTTGAGCCTGTAGCCGTTGTCGAGGCTGTGGATGCGAGCAGCATCTATGAGGTTCCGCTGCGTCTGTCGGAGCAAGGTCTCGACTCTATGGTGATCGACCGCCTCGAGCTCGAATGTGGCGAACCGGATATGACCGACTGGATCACCTTCGTGGAGCACTCCGCAACGCTGTCCAAAGAGGTCAACATCGCTCTGGTCGGCAAGTACGTTGCGCTTCCGGATGCCTACCTCTCTGTTGTGGAGTCTTTGGGGCATGCCGGCATCTACCATGATCACAAAGTGAATGTGGAATGGGTCGATGCCGAGTCGCTCACACCGGAAGAAGTGGGAGAGATCCTCGAGAAGATGGACGGGATCCTTGTTCCCGGTGGCTTTGGAATTCGCGGTATCGAGGGCAAGATTCGCGCGGCACGGTATGCCCGCGAGAATCTGGTGCCGTACTTTGGAATCTGCCTTGGGATGCAGGTCGCTGTGTGCGAGTTTGCACGCCACGTTGCTGGTCTTGATGGTGCAAATAGTGCAGAGTTCGACCCGGTCACGCAGCATCCGGTTATCGACCTGATGCGCGATCAGCAGGACGTTGCTGACATGGGCGGCACGATGCGCCTGGGTTCCTATCCATGCAAGGTCATTCCAGGCACAAAGGGCCATGAGGCATACGGCGAGGAAGTCATCTACGAGCGCCATCGGCATCGCTACGAGTTCAACAATGCCTATCGTCAGCAGCTCGTCGATGCCGGCCTTGTGATCAGTGGCTTGTCGCCTGATGAGAAACTGGTTGAAATGATCGAGCTCCCGGATCATCCGTGGTTCGTGGGAAATCAGGGCCATCCGGAATTCAAGAGCCGTCCCACCCGTCCGGCACCTCTGTTCAGGGACTTCATCGGTGCCGCGACCAAGCGCGCTGCCGTTCGAACCTCGTAGTCAGATGACCAGCGACCGACTACTCGAAACATTTTTGGACCTGGTTCGAATCGACAGCCCTTCATGCTCTGAAGCGGCCGTCGCGTCGTATTGCGCGGATCGTCTGGCCGGGCTGGGCTTTGATGTAACCTTCGATACGTCCGCGCCGGTCACGGGTTCCGATACGGGGAACCTGTTTGCACGCCTCTCGGGTTCGACCGACACCAGACTGGTGTTGAGCGCGCATATGGATTGTGTTGCTCCATGTTTGGGTGTGGAGCCACGAGTCGATGACGGCGTGATCTCCTCGGCAGGGGAGACGGTTCTCGGGGCCGATGACAAGGCGGGTATCGCCGCGATTCTTGAGGCGGTGGAGCGGCTCGTGACGCGAAGCGAGCCACATCCGGAACTCCTGGTAGTCCTGACGGTCAGCGAGGAGACGGGGTTGACCGGTGCTAAGGCGCTGGATCCGACCGCTGTCGTTGGCGATCTGTGCCTTGTGCTCGATGCGGATGGTGCCCCTGGCGGAATCGTGATCGGCGCACCGACTCACTACACGTTCGCAGCAACCTTCCACGGCAAGGCGAGTCACGCTGGCGTTGCCCCGGAGGAAGGCACCTCTGCGCTTGTTATGGCATCTCGCGCTATTGCCGCGATGAGCCTCGGTCGTCTTGATGAGCAGACCACGGCCAACATCGGCTCGGTCGATGGCGGCACTGCCACGAATGTGGTGCCCGCGATGGCACATGTGACCGGTGAATGTCGTTCGATCGACTCCGGGCGGGTCGAGGACGTAAGGCTTCAGATGGACGAGACGATGCGTGATGCCGCCGGGGCCGAGGGTGGAACGGTGGATATCGTGTGGACTCGCGAGTACGTGGGATTCTCCAGCAACACGGAAGATGAGATCGTGAAGCTCGTTGCCGATTCCTGTGCTGACGTTGGGCTCACTCCGCGGACATTCACGACCGGTGGCGGAAGCGACGGAAATGTGTTTGCCGCTGCGGGCGTACCCACGCTCGTTCTCTCGTGCGGAATGCAGGCTGTTCACAGCACCGAGGAGCGTCTCAATGTCGCCGATCTCCAGGCACTGACCTCCTTGGTCGAGGCGGTCGCCACACGGATGGCGGGTTAGTCTCGCATGCGTCTTGTATGGGCCATCGTCACGCAAGTCCTCGACACTGCCGAAGGCGTACAGCGTGTGGCTGTGGCGCTGGATGATCGCAGCACGGGGATTGCGATAGCCTACGAGCGGCTTTCGGGATCATGCGCGGTTTCCGATCGGGTTCTGCTGAATGCGACGGCTGTGGATCTCGGTCTCGGAACGGGCGGTCTTCACTATGTGGTGGCCCGTGGTGGCGAAATGCGCGGGGTGGCCCATCAGGATACATCCGGCGGGCACATCATGAAGCTTCGCTATACACCGCTTCAGCTCGACGTGTGTGCTGTTGAGGAGCAGGCGAGTCCGCACCACGAAGCCATGAAGTCTGCAGAGTCGCTCGCGGGTATGGCTGTGGCGTGCTGCGGACTGCACAGCCAGGTTCCCCTCATCGCTGCGGCCATCAAACAGAATGACCCTGAGCTCAAAGTCGCGTATGTGATGACTGACGGCGCCGCGCTCGCTCTGCATCTTTCTGATGTTGTTCGGGCGTCGCTTGCCGCTAACCTGCTCGACACCACGGTAACGTGCGGACAGGCATTTGGAGGCCGTCTCGAGGCGGTGAATCTCTATTCCGGCCTGCTTGCCGCACGTCATGTGGCGCATGCTGATGTGGCGATTGTTGCGATCGGACCAGGCGTTGTTGGTACCGCTACGCCCTTCGGCCATGGAGGAGTTGCGCAGGGCGAGTCGATCAACGCGGTTGCATCGCTTTCGGGTGTGCCGGTGGCGGTACTTCGCGCGTCGCTGGCTGACGCTCGACCCCGTCATAGGGGAGTCAGTCATCACACGCTGACCGCGTTGACTCGCATTGCGCTTGCCCCCGCGCTCATAGGACTCCCGCCGCTCCCCGAGGAGTACGCCGAGGAGATAGAGGGAGCACTCGAGGACGCAGGAGTATTTGAGCGACACACCGTCGTGCACAGCCGTGAGTCACTGCCGTCTCAGTCGTCCTTGCGCGGTGTAGAGGTGCGCACGATGGGACGAGGACCCGACGATGACCCCGTCTTCTTCTCCTGCGCTCATGCTGCAGGAGAAGTGTGCGCGCGCGTTGCGCACGGGGAGATTTCGTTTTAGGTAGTTTGCTACTGCCAACGCGCGTGGCCTGCGCTACACTGGGCGGGTTGTCAAAAGCCGAATTGGGGAATCGGGTGGATACGGCATGTGCGCCGGTAGTATGCACGGGACAAGGAGACTACAGTGATTGTTGGTGTACCCAAGGAGATCAAGAACAACGAGTTTCGAGTCGGCCTGACGCCGGCTGGTGTCGCTCAGTTCGTTGCGCATAGCCACACCGTTCTCGTTGAGAAATCCGCCGGCGTTGGTTCGTCGCTTCCCGACGAAGAGTATGTCGCTGCTGGAGCGCAGATGGTCGAGACCGCCGATGAGGTCTTTGCCCGCGCCGACATGATCGTGAAGGTGAAGGAACCGCAGGCTGTGGAAATCGCACGCCTGCGCCCCGGACAGATTCTGTACACCTATCTGCACCTTGCTCCCGATCTTGCCCAAACGGAGGGTCTGGTCGCGTCAGGCGCAGTCTGCATCGCATATGAGACCGTCGAGCTTCCCAATCGTTCACTTCCGCTTCTTGCTCCCATGTCAGAGGTCGCGGGTCGCATGGCCGCGCAGGTGGGTGCTGCCTATCTTCAGAAGCCCAACGGTGGCCGTGGTGTCCTCATGGGTGGCGTCCCGGGTGTTCTGCCGGCGAAGGTCGTTGTCCTCGGTGGAGGCGTTGTTGGTAGTAACGCTGCGTACGTAGCCATGGGCATGGGTGCTGATGTGACGATCATGGACGTCAATCTGGACAGGCTTCGGTACCTCGATGAGATCTGGGGCAATCGAATTCGCACACTGTACTCATCGATGTACAACATTGAGCACATCGTTACCGAGGCAGACCTTGTGATCGGTGCTGTGCTGCTTCCGGGTGCAAAGACCCCGTATCTCGTAACTCGTGACATGCTGCCAACGATGAGGCCCGGTGCCGTGCTTGTTGACGTCTCGGTTGACCAGGGAGGCTGCATCGAGACCACGAAGCCGACCACGCACGCCGATCCGACATATTTTGTCGACAGAGTGCTCCACTACGGTGTCGCAAACATGCCGGGAGCAGTACCGAACACGTCCACTCTCGCGCTGACGAACGCGACACTGCGCTACGGACTGGCCATTGCCGACAAGGGCTGGAAGAGGGCCGTGGTAGAAGACCCCTCGCTCGCTAAGGGCGTCAACGTGCTTGAGGGCAAGATCGTCTACGAACCCGTTGCCTCTGCGCATGGCATGGACTACACACCGCTGGAGTCACTGCTCTCTTAGCGGCTTCATCATGTTCTTCGCGTTTCGGAAGGGATGGCCTCAGGGCCGTCCCTTCTTTGCTGCCACGTGGTCCTCGGCACGTCCCCGATGCTACATAAGGTAGCGCTCCGTGAACCGAATGCGACCAATGATGAGCAGGACTGAACAGCGGCTGACCTATAATCGAGCCATGCGAAACCACGTCAATGAGTTCCTGGCACATCTCGCCGTTGAGCGCGGTTCATCTCCGCACACCATCGAGGCCTACCGACATGACCTCTTGCTCTACGAGCAGGTTCTGGCTGATCGCGGGGTCAATCGCCCGGATGATGTTTCTCCTGAGGACATCACAGCGTTCACGGCCGCGCTGCGTGCGCGTGGTGACGCTCCAAGCACGGTCGAGCGCCGAATGGCTGCCGTCAAGAGTATTCATCGGTTCCTGGTGCGAGAGGGCGTGACAGAGAATCATCCAACGTCGCGTGTACCGCTTCCAAAGGTTCCCGAACGGCTACCTGATGTGATCACCATTGAGCAGGCCGATGAATTGCTCTCACAGCGATTTCCCGATGGTCCTTCCGGATATCGCGATCGCGCGATTCTCGAGCTCTTGTATGGCTGTGGTTTGCGCGCCAGTGAACTCGTGGGTCTCGACATCGCCTACGTCGATTTCGAGGGTGGATTCATACGGGTCTACGGCAAGGGTCAGAAGGAAAGGGACGTACCGGTCGCGGGCGTGGCTGTCGGGGCACTCCAGGAGTATCTTGTGCATGGTCGGCCCTACTTGAGACCAAAGAGGGCAATGCGTCCGGTCGATTCCTCTGCATTGTTCTTGAACGCGCGAGGCATGCGTCTCACCAGGCAGACAGTCTTCAACCTTGTGCGGAAGTATGGCGACACGGTAGGACTTGATATTCATCCGCATACGCTGAGGCATTCGTATGCCACGCACATGCTTGAGGGCGGAGCGGACCTCAGAGTCCTGCAGGAGATTCTGGGACATGCGGACATCTCGACCACCCAGGTATACACCCACGTCGACCGTCACCATATACGCGAGGAGTACCTCACAACTCATCCACGCGCTCGGCTGCGCTAGGGAAAACATGCGTTCCCACGAGTGAAGAGCGCGAGAATGGCGCGAAACGGTGATGAACAGGCACAATAGGGGAAAAATCTGGGTTGTATGTCAGATGGCAGGTGTACTATGAATAGGTACCTGTCGGGATTGAATAAGGAGGAGGATGCGAGTGGACGCTAGGATGCGGAAGTTCCTGGCACTGTTCGTTGCGTGTGCCCTTGTGGCATCGTTTGCGGTGGGGTGCTCATCTACTGAAGATGAGCCCGCGGACACGACGACCGATGAGCCAATGACCGAAGTGCGTGCCGCGATGGTCACCGATACAGGCGGCCTTGGCGACAAGTCTTTCAATGACTTGGCATATGCCGGCCTGCAGATGGCCGAGCAGGAGTATGGAACCGAGATCAAGGCTCTTGCATCAAACGAGATCGCTGACTACGAGCCCAACATCGACCAGCTGGCCAGTGCGGGCTACGACGTGATCTTCACCGTCGGCTTCTTGATGACCGACACGAGTATGCTGAAGGCTCCGGAATATCCTGACGTCGCCTTTGGCGGCATCGACCAGTTCTTTGATGCGCCCCCGGAGAACCTTGCCGGTCTGCTCTTCAAAGAGAACGAAGGCGCATACCTCGCCGGCGTGTTGGCTGGTCTCGCAACGCTTGATGAGACGCTCGATGACCGCATCAATGCGGACAACACGATCGCGTTCATCGGCGGTATGGACATTCCTCCCGTCGAGAAGTTCGAAGTTGGCTTCATTGCCGGCGCGCGTTCAGTCAATCCCGACGTCAAGGTGATCAGCCTCTACGCCGGTAGCTTTGATGATCAGGCAAAGGGTAAAGAGCTGGCATTGGCATCGATCGAGCAGGGTGCTGATATCGTCTTCGCTGCTGCCGGTCAGGCCGGTATCGGTGCCGTAACAGCATGTCTTGAGCAGGGCGCACTGTTCATTGGCGTGGATGCTGACCAGTACGAGACCGTTGATGAGGCCAAGCCCATCATCCTCACCTCGGCTATCAAGCGCGTCGATCAGGCCGTGTTCCAGGTCGTTGGCCAGGTCGTTGAAGGTACATTCACCGGCGGTATCACCGAGTTCGGTCTTGCCCAGGATGGCGTGGGCCTTGCGCCGTACCACGATTTCGAGGACAAGATCTCTCAGGACATCAAGGATGCGGTTGACAAGGCATCTGCAGATGTTATCGACGGTACAGTTACGGTACCGGCGACTCGTGATGCGCTCTAGGCTTACGGCACGTCACAACGCGTAGTATTGGGGCGACCGGCCGCTAACGACCGGTCGCCCTTCTCTTGTTCAATACCGAATACGCAAGGGAGAGACGATGGCATCACCCCTGCTGGAGCTACGGAATATCACGAAACGCTTCCCGGGTGTCCTTGCTAACGATTCTGTTTCACTCAAGCTCAACAAGGGTGAGATTGTCGCGCTGCTGGGTGAGAATGGCGCTGGCAAATCGACGTTGATGAATGTTGTCTATGGGTTGCTCTCGCCGGATGGCGGCGAGGTATTCGTTGATGGCGAACCTGTGGAGCTCAAGTCGCCGCGTCAGGCGATTGACCTTGGAATCGGCATGGTCCACCAGCATTTCATGTTGATCGAACCACTTACCGTTACAGAGAACATCGTGCTCGGGAACGAGCCCACGACCGCCGGCGTGATCGACATACGCAAGGCGCGGGCTGACGTGGTTGAGATCTCTGAACGGTACGGACTGGCAGTCGATCCCGATGCAAAGATCATTGATCTACCTGTTGGCGCCCAACAACGTGTCGAGATTCTGAAGGCTCTGTATCGTGGGGCGAGAATATTGATTCTCGATGAGCCAACGGCGGTGCTCACGCCACAGGAGGTCAAGGAGCTCTTTGGCGTTGTCCGTCAGCTTGTCACTGAGGGTCTCGCGGTGGTCTTGATCACCCACAAACTCGAGGAGGTCATGGCGAGCTCTGATCGGGTCGTGGTCATGCGTGACGGTAAGGTAGTGGGTGAAACAAAACCGAGTGATACGGACATGTCGGGCCTTGCGCGCATGATGGTCGGTCGAGAGGTCGTTTTTCGGATCGAGAAGAAGCCCACCGTGTGCGGTGACACCGTACTGAACGTGCGGAACCTCAAAGTACTCGATGACCGTCATCTTGAGGCAGTCAAGGGGATGACGTTCGACATCTGCGCGGGAGAGATCGTTGCGATCGCCGGGGTAAGCGGAAACGGACAGACCCAGCTCATTGAGGCGCTGACCGGACTGCGAAAGGTCGAAGAGGGGACGATCTCATTCCTTGGCAATGATATTACTCACTCCTCGGCGAGGCAGACGATCGATGCCGGTGTCTCTCACGTGCCGGAGGATCGTCATCGCCGGGGGCTGGTCCTTGAATTCGACCTCGCGGAGAACATGATCCTTGGGGATCATCGGAAACCACCCTTCACCAAGCGGGGCATCATGGACCCCCAGGCGATCGCTCAGATCACCGAGGAGCGGGTCGAGGAGTACGACGTGCGCTCACCATCCATACGCATTGCTGCGGCGAATCTTTCAGGCGGCAATCAACAGAAGCTCGTTCTCGCCCGCGAAGTGGGACGCAATCCTGAGCTGCTTGTCGCAGCACAGCCGACTCGAGGTCTCGATGTGGGCGCAATCGAATTCGTACACAGCCGGATTCTGGCTGAACGTGACTCTGGCAAAGGAGTGCTGCTTGTCAGTCTGGAACTCGAGGAGGTCCAATCACTTGCGGATCGAATCCTCGTGGTGTTCGAGGGCCGTATCGTCAAGGAGTTTGCCGCAGGGCAGGCGAGCGATGAGGAGTTGGGCTACTTCATGACGGGCGGCGGCGGCACCAAGTTGACTGAGAACAGCGACACGGAGGGGGGCGAGTCTAACGATGCGTAACCCGATCACTTCGGTTCGTCTCAAATCAGTTCTTGAGCAACTGGCCACTCCGTTCGTATCCGTATTGCTTGCATTTGCGATCGGTTCGATTGTCATCTGGGCAGTCGGCTATGATCCGATTCTGGCGTGGACATCGCTCCTCAAGGGAGCGTTTGGTGATGCGCGCAGGCTTGGCGACACGATGCTGCGCGCAACGCCATTGATCTTCACGGGACTGGCTGTTGCCTACGGCTTCAGGGCCGGTCTGTTCAATATCGGTGCTGAGGGCCAGTTGTTCCTGGGCGGTCTGTCGGCAGCCTGGTTAGGGCTTCTCGTTGTTGACCTTCCGCGAGGCATCGGCATTGCGATCATGCTCGTGGCCGGTGCCCTGGCTGGTGCTGCGTGGGCGTTCATTCCCGCGTTACTGAAAGCGCGCGTGGGCGCGCATGAGGTTATCACCACGATGATGTTCACATTCATTGGCCGGTATCTCGTATCGTACCTGGTTACCGGCCCCCTCAAAGCCGAAGGTCAGATTCCGCAGACGGTCAAACTTGCACCGGAGACCATGATTCCCAAGTTCTCCGAGACATTCGGAATCGATTTCGGACGTGCACATTGGGGTTTTGTCATCGGCATTGCCGTGTGCGTGCTCATGTGGTGGATACTCAAGTACACCACTACCGGCTACGAGGCGCGGGCGGTTGGTTTCAACCAATGGGCCGCTGAAACCGGCGGCGTCTCAGTATCGAGGACAATCATCAAATCACTGTGTATTTCCGGAGCGCTTGCCGGTCTCGCGGGCGTAGTCGAGGTAATAGGTGTTCAAGGTCGACTATTCGATCAGTTCTCGTCCGGATTCGGCTTCACGGGAATTGCTGTGGCATTGCTCGCCAGGAACAACCCGTTGGGCGTCATTGCTGCGGCAATCCTGTTCGGAGCACTTTCGGCGGGCGCTGGAACGATGCAGCTTGAAGCCGACGTGCCTCAGAAGGTCATCTTCATCATCCAAGCTCTTGTGATCTTCTTTGTCGCAGCCGACCAGATAGCTAAGTGGGTCTTGTCACCGTTCAAGCGGAAGGGGGCCGAGAATGCTTAGCGATATCATTACTCCGGACCTCTTCGCTGCGGCGGTTCGCATCGCCACGCCGCTTGCACTTGCAGCAATCGGGGGGACCATCTGCGAGCGTTCCGGCATTGTGAACATCGC
The DNA here is from genome assembly GCA_024637115.1 of Actinomycetes bacterium. GTDB lineage: Bacteria > Actinomycetota > Coriobacteriia > Anaerosomatales > JAGXFU01 > JAGXFU01. Next base: position 182,484 of record JAGXFU010000011.1, on the reverse strand, counting down.
GCTCGAGGGTATGATGCTTGTTGGCGCCTTCGCTGGCGTTGTAGGAGCTCTGGCTACCGGCAGCGCCTGGTTCGGGGTACTGTGTGCCATCCTTGCGGGCGCTCTACTTGCGCTGATTCATGCGTTCGCCTCCATCAATCTGCGAACCGACCAAGTGGTCTCGGGTACGGCGATCAACATTCTTGCGCTTGGGTTGACCGGCTTCTTTATGGAAGTCATCTACGGTCATCCCGGTACGACAGATTCCGCTCCTCGGCTGATGCCGGTCTTCAACATCTCTGGGCCGACTGAGGGCGTGCTGGGCACGATCTGGACATGGATCAATGGAGTATTCCTCTCGTTCACACCGATCGTGTACATTGCGATCTTCATCGCGATATTCGGGCAGTGGGCGCTTTTCCATACACGCTGGGGTCTCAGACTGCGTGCACTTGGTGAACACCCTCGGGCGGCCGACACGGTCGGAATCAGTGTTGTTCGGGGACGATACAGTGCAGTGTTGATGAGTGGTGCACTCGGTGGGCTCGCCGGCGCGAACCTCACGCTTGAACAGGTCGGGTCATTTACCGAGGACATGACAAATGGTCGCGGCTTCATCGCGCTGGCAGCGAACATCTTCGGTCGATGGACTCCGGGCGGTTCATACCTTGCATCTCTGCTGTTCGGCTTCGCCGACGCGCTCCAGATCAAGCTCCAGTTGTTCAGGGATGTCATCAAGATTCCATCGCAGTTCTTCTTGATGTTGCCCTACGTCTTGACGGTGGTTGTACTTGCGGGAGTCGTTGGCCGGGCCGTTGCGCCAGCTGCCGTGGGTAAGCCATACGAGAAGGGCTAGAGTACTGTCTCGTCGAGTGCATTTCCGGACCCTGCGTGCTGCCCTCTGGGCGGCCACGTGGGGTCTTGGCGTATCTCTCGGAGTTGCACTCGGGGGATGGCTCACGGTCATCGGTGGCGCCGGGACCCCGGGGGTCGAGTCGCTCGACCTGGCGCAAGATGTGTTCGTGTTACCCCTCGTGGTCGGAGGGTGTGTCTTCGTGGTCCACTTCACAGGTCAGGTCGTCGCTGCGATCGTAAGAGGTAGACGAGCGGCGCGCGATAGCAACACCGAGGATGAGTAACCCGAGTACCGAGAATGCGACTGCGTCCGCCGGGAGATCCGGCGTGAAGTCGAGTCCTCTAAGCACGGAGCGAAGGAGATAGGCGGCGACCGGCACTGCGGCCGCCGCCCAGAGCGGCATTCTGATTCTTGGATGCACTACTGCTCGACGGTCTCCTCGGCAGGAAGAGAAGCCTTGCGCTTGCGACGCATAAGCGCCCGGATCACGAAGAATAGTGCGAGTGCCACCAGCGCCACAGGCAGGAGGGCTCCTGCAAGGATGATCATCGCGTTGATGCTGCTCACGAATGCTCGCACTGATTGGGTGAGGGCCTCGCCAACGCCCCAATTCTCTCCCTGCGGCCTGACAACGGGCTGCGGGCCAACAAGCTCGATCGTCACGACTGACATTGCTGCCTGACGCTCGAGATACTCCACTTGCCCTGTCAGAGAATCGATCTCGGCTCGCACGCGAGTGAGCTCACGCTCAACGGCCAGGAGCTCCTCAACGTTCTGTGCCTGCTTGTTGAACTCACGCAGGCGCTCTTCTTGTGCCTGAAGGTTGGTGAGTCGCGCGCTCAGGTCGATATGCTCCTGCGTAACGTCTTGCTCGCTTTCTGACTGGCGGACGACCTCACCGATCTCGCGTACGGAGTCCAGGAATTCATCGTAGGATTCTGAAGGAACCCGGACAGTGATATAGCCTGAGAGTGCAGCGCCGTCCGCCAGAGACCCCACGGCGTCGTAGCGGTATACGGGGATGTCATCTTCCGTACTCATCTGCACATTGGTGACCATGCCACCAAGACTCTTGGCCGATTCGCGTACCTGATCGGCGGCGGATTCCACGTCATCCACATTCACTCGAAGGCCCGCAGTGAGGACTATCAGCCGGTCTGCAGCAGGGACACCGGCCGCGTCGCCAGAGCCGTAGGAGTTCGCGGCATCGTCAGCTGACATTTCCCTGGCCTGATCCTGTGCGATGCCTTCACTCATATCGAGGGTGGGGGCCGAAGCGGGTTCACTCATGGTCACGTCGGTCGACTCGCCTGCGGTGCTTACCAAACTGCACGCACCGAGTGACATGGCGAGCACACCTGTGAGCACGATGAGCGGTATCCGAGCGGATAGCGTGCGTGCGAACATATCTGCCTCCTCGTTCAGTTTCGGTTCATGCGTCCGAGAAACGAAACGGACGCTCTCCTTCAATGCTGGAGTGCGTCCGATCGGCTACAACGAAAGAGTCGAGAAGGCTACTTGTTCTTCTCCTCAAGCTTCTTCATCTGCGTCGCGGCGTATGCGCCAATCACAACGCCAAGAGCAACGACGACGAAGAAAGCGAGTGCGAGGGTGTTGAAGATAGGACTCGCAATGTTCGGTGTCATCGGGTGCGTCACCTCCGTATAGCCCGACTGTTCTCATGCGATTCTACTCGTTCACGTCTCTGACGGGCAACCGTGCGAATCGCATGGTTCGAATTCGTCAGGTTCCAGATTCACCGGATAGCACCGGTCGCCTCTCTCTTTCGTTGTCAACGATCGGATTCCTGCTGTGTTGCTTGTATAGACGCGCGCCAGCGTCCAATGGTTCACGTCAACGTCGCAGGGTATGGATGAAGGTCATGCGCGTGGGATGAAAGGGGGCAAGATGTCTTACAGGTGTCACCAAATCCCATACAGGTGTTGCAAAGTGGGATGAAGTGGCATAAAGTTGCACCAACACAAGAGTTCGAGGGTGAGGGCGCAACGAAGATTCGTTGCAGGCAACGAGGAGCGGGGAGGGCGGACCGACATGTTTCTGGGCGATTATCAGCACACGCTGGACGCCAAAGGTCGCGTCTCTCTGCCTGCCAAGTTTCGCGCTGAGATGACCGGTCGACTTGTCGTCGTCAACGGCCTCGATAAGTGTCTCTACGTGTATCCGGCAGATGAATATGCTGCCTTTATTGCGGACCTGGTGGCCGAGGAAGACTTCGAGCCGCGCAGACGCAAGGTACGACGCTTCTTCACGGCTGGCGCGATCGATGTCGAGCTTGACTCGGCTGGTCGCGTTTCCATCCCGCCCAAACTGCGGGAGTATGCCGGGCTCGAGAAGGACGTAGCTGTAACCGGCAACGGCAACCGGATTGAGATCTGGAACGCCGCGGCGTGGGACTCATATAGCGAGGCCGGAGAAAGCATCGAGGACCTCGCGAAGGAGCTCGCCGATTCGGGCTTGCTCTAGGAATTGACAATGGAATATCGGCATACCCCAGTTTTGCTGGCCGAGGTCACGCAGCACCTATCGTTGCACCCCGGTTCGATCATCGTCGACTGTACCTTAGGCGGGGCAGGACACGCGAAGCGGATAACAGCTTCAATTGCACCCACCGGGACACTGGTGGGTATCGACCAAGATGATGCCGCTTTGACCGCAGCAGAAATCACACTCCGCCTCGGCCAGCAAATCAAAGAGAATGACGTCCGAATCGTGTTGCTTAAGGGCAACTTCGGCGACTTGAACACACTTCTTCCGCAAGCGGGAATCGCCAGTGTGGACGGCTTCTTGTTCGACCTGGGCGTCTCCTCACCGCAGCTCGATCTCCCTGACAGGGGATTCACATACCAAGAGGACGCCCTTCTCGATATGCGGATGGACTCCAGTGGGCCTATCACAGCACATGACGTAGTCAATACCTATGAACAATCGCAGCTGGCCCGAGTCCTCCGCGAGTACGGCGAAGAAAGGTGGGCCTCGCGCATCGCAGAATTCATCGTAGCCGCGCGAGGCCGCCATTCAATCGAGACCACCGGTGATCTGGTCGAGATCATCAAGGCTGCAGTTCCTGCCGCCGCACGCAAAGGTGGGCCTCATCCGGCTCGACGTACGTTCCAGGCGCTGCGCATCGAGGTCAATGGCGAGCTTGATGTGCTCAGGAAGGGACTGCATTCAGCGGTTCCATGGCTTGCTCCGGGCGGTCGAATCGCGGTGATCAGTTATCACTCGCTTGAGGATCGGATTGTAAAGAGGATATTCACTGAACTAAGCACTGGGTGCACGTGTCCGCCGGATTTCCCGGTGTGCAGGTGCGGGGTGAAGCCGGTACTCCGCATTGTGACCAGGCGGCCGGTCGTGCCGTCTGAGACTGAGATTGAAGCAAACCCGCGGGCCAGGAGCGCGAAGCTCAGGGTCGCGGAACGGATCTAGTGTTGCGCAGCCTAGTGCGTGCGCTGTAGGAGAGGAGCGCGACGTGGGTCTTCCGGCCCTGGAAATGGCACCACGAGCGCGGAGCGTCAGGCCGACGTTGCGCGCTGTACCGTCGCGTCCCAAATCGCGCAGGGTCTCCTCGGCACGTCGTTGTCGCACAGCGTTCAATGTCGCATGCATCGTGATGGTCGGATTTGCGATCTTCGGTCTCGGCAGAGTGGTACTGGCGGCAAAGGCAACAGAAGCTGCGATTCGCTCGGGAGAACTGCGCACCAGCATCAAGGCTGAGCGTCTCGTTGGCGATCAGCTTGAGGTCAATCGCAGCGCCTTGACGGTGCCTTCGCGTATTGAGAGCATCGCCGGCGCAACCATGGAGATGGCATCGGCCGATTCAGTTGCGTATATGGAACTACCCGGTGTCTATGGCGATGCCACATCCGAACGTGTATCCAGTGCGATTCTGCCTATGACCGAATCGAACACCGATTCAGTTGCCGAACGGGACGGACTGGCTGATATGCTTGCGTCGGTGATGGAGATGGCGGCTGGTGAGGCGCAGGTTCTTCTTGTTGGTGATGTTGGACTCGCTACCACGAAATGACATGCTAGGACGTGGACGGCCCAGGCGGAGGAATAGTGACTCGAGCGCGTAATCGTGCGGGGGGACCGGGCAGGTACCGGTTCCTTCTTGGCGTATTGGTGCTAATGCTGGTGATAGTCGCAGGCAGATTGGTCCAGATTCAGGCGATAGCCGGCCCTGAGTACTCGGCAAAGGCTGCGGAACAGCGCACGCGCGATATCACGCTGCCACCAAGCCGTGGCTCGATCTATGATCGTGAAGGTGAGCCACTGGCTGTCAGCATGGAGGCACGAACCATATATGCAACGCCGCACGCGGTTGTTGATGCCACGGGAACGGCCCAGGCTCTTGCCAAGATCCTTGACGGCGACGCTGCGCAGTATGCCAAGGCACTCAACAAGGACTCAGGCTTCGTCTATATCGCGCGCAAAGTGGACATGGACCGAGCCACTGCCGTTCAGCGCCTCGAACTCAAAGGTATTGGCTTTCTCGAAGACTCCAGGCGCACTTACCCGTCCGGTGAACTCGCGTGTCAGATTCTTGGATTCGTCGGGGTTGATGACAACGGTCTGGCAGGCATAGAGAAGCAGTACGACACATTGCTCGCCGGCGAGGCAGGCACTCTGCTCGCAGAGCGGGACCCCTTTGGCCGGATCATCCCCGGCGGTATCACAGAGCAGGTTGAGCCGACGGCGGGGAAGAACCTCGTTCTGACGATCGACAAGGATATCCAGTACGAGGCTCAGGTTCTGCTCACTGAGGCGGTACAGGAGTGGGACGCTCTGAGCGGCACTGCAATTGTGATGAATCCTCGCAATGGTGAGATCTACGCCATGGCAACCGTTCCCGGTTTCAACCCGAACAGCCTCTCCGATGCTGATCCTGCCACGTACCGTGCGCGTGCGATTACGGATACGTACGAGCCCGGGTCTACGGTCAAGTCGCTCACTGCGGCGGCTGTGGTAGACGCGGGCCTCTTTGGTCCGGACAGTTCATTCAAACTCGAACCCACCATCAAGGTCGGTGGTCGAACGATCAGTGAGGCTCACAATCGACCCACGGTGAACTGGACGCTCACGGAGATCGTTACGAACTCATCGAACGTCGGTGCCGTGAAGTTGGGAATCGCACTCGGCCCTAAAGGACTTTACGAGGCGTTCGATCGGTTTGGCTTGACCGAAAAGACGGGAATCGACTTCCCCGGTGAGGCCCAGGGTTGGCTACCCCCGGTCGATGACTGGTCTTCGTCGACCATCGCGACCGTGCCGTTCGGACAGGGCATCTCAATGACCCCGTTGCAGCTTGCCAGGGCACTATCCGCGATCGCAAGCGACGGACAACTCCCCACACCCCATTTCCTCATGGGGCTTCCTGAGGATCCCGACGCTCAACTGAGCTGGTCACGGATCAGGGCGATCTCAGAAGAGAGCGCGGCGACCACGCGCGAGATACTCAAAGCCGTGGTCACCGAAGGTACCGGGTCGAACGCGGCCGTGCCTGGCTACGATGTGGCCGGTAAGACAGGTACCGCGCAGAAGGCCCGCACGGATGGTTATGCAGGTTATGCCAAGAACAAGTACATTGCGTCTTTCTCGGGCTTCCTTCCGGCACATGACCCGCAGGTGCTCATCATCGTCTCTCTCGACGAGCCATCCAATTCGATATACGGCGGCACGGTTGCCGCACCAACCTTTAGTAAGCTGGCCGCATTCACCGTCTCACACCTTAAGATCCCGCCTTCCAGTAGCGTGGTTTCGGGCTCAGGTGACCAGACATCAACAGTCGGTTCCGACGAGTGAGAATGGGATGTGTCGCATGCTAGAATCACTCGTTCGTATCGAGGCAGGGGAGCACAGAAACTGAAAGAACTGGCCGAAATCTTGGTGGGGGAGTCATTCGCGGGAGACGTTGCACACACACGTATCTCGGGCGTGGCATATCGCTCTGATTCCGTGGAGCCGGGCGACGTGTTCTTTTGCATCAAGGGTTTTCGTCACGATGGGCATGAGTTCGCATCTGATGCGGTGCAACGCGGTGCGAGCGCCCTGGTGCTTGAGCACTCTATTCCCGGTCTCGAAGTTCCACAAGTAGTGGTCCCTGACAGCAGGGTGGCGCTCGCCGATGCCGCTGATCGCTTCTACGATTCTCCGAGTTCCCGGCTCGAGTTGGTCGGTATCACGGGCACGAACGGCAAGACGACCACGACGTACCTGTGCGACAGCGTGCTGCGTGCCTCAGGTCGTCGCACCGGGCTCATAGGCACGGTCGAAACCCGAATTGCCGAGGAACGGATCGATTCGAGTCGGACCACTCCTGAGTCAGCTGACCTGCAGGCTCTCTTTGCGCGCATGGTCGAGCAACGCCTTGATGCGGTCTCGATGGAAGTGTCGAGCCATGCGATCGACCTGCATCGCGTCGACGCAGCTCACTTTTCGGTAGCTGCGTTCACGAATCTCACCCAGGACCATCTGGACTACCATCAGACGATCGAGGAGTACTTCGCCGTCAAACGTCGACTCTTCACGGATTTCGATGTGGCTACTCGAGTGATCAACATCGATGACACGCTCGGGGCGGGCATGGCCGCTGAGCTGGACGGGGTTCTCACCGTAGGGATGGCCGCCGAGGCGGATATCCGCGCCACCGATGTTCGACTACGGGCATCCAGTTCCGAATTCCGACTGCACACGCCTCTCGGCGTTGCCCCAGTACGTCTGCCACTTGCTGCGCTCTACAACGTGAGCAACGCGCTGGTCGCCGTCGGCTGCGCAATCGCACTTGGAATCGATTTGCAGACCATCGTGCATGGACTTGAGATGGCTCCACAGGTTCCCGGAAGGCTTGAGCGAATCGATACAGACCTGGGATTCAATGTCTTTGTGGACTACGCTCACACTCCGGATAGTCTGGAGAAGGCACTGACTGCCGTCCGTGACGCTACTCCTGGTCGAGTGATTGCCGTATTCGGTGCCGGTGGCGATCGAGACCCTGAGAAGCGCGCGCTGATGGGTCGCGCCGCGGCCCTGGTCGCTGATCACATCGTGGTTACTACGGACAATCCGCGATCCGAAGACCCTGTTGGCATCATCCTGCAGATTGAAGATGGCCTTCGGGAGGGTCCTGCGAGCTATCAGGTGGAGATTGACCGTCAGGCAGCAATCGCCGCGGCGATCGGGCAGGCCTCCGAAGGCGACGCAGTGCTCATTGCGGGCAAGGGTCACGAGGACTATCAGATATTCGCCGATAGGACTATCCACTTTGATGACCGCGAGGTAGCTCGAGAGGAGATTGCGAAACAATGCTGACGCTCTCTCTTGAGACTCTCGTGTCGGTCGTGGGCGGCGAACTGCTCTCAGGCTCCGATTCCGCCATGGTAAATGGCGTCGCGACTGATTCACGTCATGTCGAGCCCGGTGTGGTATTCATCGCATTCGAGGGTGACCGCGTTGATGGGCATGAGTACCTCTTGGACGCTGTGTCGCTGGGTGCTCGCGCACTCATCGTGACGCGGCCTGCCGAGGAGATCGCGGATGGTCTCGCACGTGCGCGAGAGCGTGATGTCGCGGTTGTCCGCGTTGACGATGCTCTTGGCGCCGTTCAAGCGCTTGCGGCATATCACCGAGGCCGCCTGTTTTGCCCCGTCGTAGCCGTAACCGGATCGACTGGAAAGACCACAACAAAGGATTTCATCACCTCGGTTCTATCCGTCCGCTCCAGGGTTGTGGCTACGTATGGGAATCAGAACAACGAACTCGGGGTTCCTCTCACGATTCTTAGAGCCGGTGCCGACACAGATGTGCTTGTTGTTGAGATGGCGATGCGGGGTGAGGGCCAGATTGCCCGTTTGTGTGAGATTGCGGGACCGACGGCCGGAATCGTAACGAACGTCGGAACCAGTCATATCGAGTTGCTTGGCAACCAAGAGGCTATCGCTTCGGCGAAAGGTGAACTGGTTGAAGCGACCCCCGCCTCCGGAGCGATCTTCCTCAACGCAGACGACGCCTTCTCGTCGGTTCTCGCCCGGAGGGCTTCGGCTCGGGTAGTGCGTTACGGAGTTGAGAACGCTGCAGAGATATCGGCTCGCGATTTGACAGTGAATCCGGAGGGCTGCGCTTCGTTCACGCTTGTGAGCGAAGAGGGGTCACGTGATGTGCAGTTGGCCATTCCCGGACGTCACAACGTCTACAATGCACTCGCAGCCGCCGCTGTCGGCCTCCATCTTGATGTGGGACTCGATGACGTCATCGAGGGGCTTGAGAGTGCCCAAGCCGGCGAGATGCGGATGCAGGCTTTTCAAAGTGCGAGCGGCGTGTTCGTCATCAATGATGCATATAACGCGAATCCCACGTCGATGCGGGCAGCGATCGAGACCTTGGCTGAAATGCAAGCGACAGGTTCTCGGATTGCGGTTCTTGGCGACATGGCGGAACTCGGTTCACTGACTGAACTCGCCCATTTTCGCATCGGAGAGGAAGTCGCCCGACTTCCTCTCGACGCATTGCTCACCATTGGGAAACGTGCGCGCCGCATTGCGGATGGTGCGCGCGCTGAGGGAATGGACGACGATCACATTCATCCGTTTGACTCCGTGGACGGAGCGGCGGCCTATCTCGCGACCCTCGTTCTTCCCGGCGACGTGGTGCTCGTCAAAGCGTCGCGCGTCATGGGACTGGAACGCATCATTGAAGGGATTGTGAGTCCAGGTGTTTAGACTGGCGCAGTATCCGAGCTACCAGGTCTTTCTCGCTGTTGTCGTCGCACTCATTGCGACAGCGCTGTTCTTCCCGTTCTGGATCCGCCTGCTCAGGGTTCGCAACATCGGCCAGCAGGTACGAGCGGATGGACCGCAAGGACATCTGGTCAAACAAGGCACGCCCACCATGGGTGGCGTGCTCATATTGCTGATTGTGGCTGCGACCTACGTTCTCATGGGTAACTATGGCCGAAGGAGCTTGCTCGCACTCGCTGTGACGCTGCTCTGCGGCGTGCTCGGATTCGTTGACGACTGGTCCAAAGTATCGCATGCGCGCTCGTTGGGACTGACTCCGCGCGCCAAGCTCATTGGCCAAGGCGTCATTGCGATCGCGTTTTGTCTACTCGCAGTGAACTGGGCGGGTATCGATGCGATCGTGCGTCTGCCGTTGCTGGAGAACTCAATCGACCTTGGCATCTGGACGAGCAATTTTGACATTGGTGGATTAGCCTGGACCGTTCCATGGCTCTATGTCGGTCTCGTCTTCATCATGATCATCGCCGAATCGAATGCCGTGAACCTCACTGATGGTCTCGATGGCCTCGCCGCCGGGACGGTCACGATCGTCATGTTCGCCTATGCAGGCATTGCGTTTCGACAGAGTCGCCTCGAGATCGCGCTTCTCGCGGCCGCTATTGCGGGGGCGTGTATAGGTTTCCTCTGGTATAACAGCTACCCCGCAGACATCTTCATGGGCGACACGGGCTCACTTGGCTTGGGCGCTGCGGTCGCGGCGTTCGCTGTTGTTACCAAGACAGAACTGTTGCTCATTCTGATCGGCGGAATCTACCTCATCGAGACACTGTCGGTTGTGTTTCAGGTGGCGGGTTTCAAGCTGACCGGAAAGCGTCTCTTTCGAATGGCGCCGATACACCACCACTTTGAGATGAAAGGGTGGTCTGAGACAAAGGTGATGGTTCGCTTCTGGATCGTCACAGGAATCATGGCCGGTGCCGGCTTTGCGCTGTACTTCGTTGAATCGGTGAGGGGATAGGTTGTGAACCCCCTCACAGGAGATATCGCTGTTCTCGGCACGGGAGTCACTGGCGTAGCCGTATCTCAGTATGTGCTCGATGCGATTTCTGCTGGCGCTGAGGCAACGCTGACCGTGTATGACGAGCGAGATGGTGAGCAACAGCAGGCGATTGCCACTGAACTCCGTCGGCTTGGTGTCACCGTGAACCTCGGGGCCACCGAGGTTTCGCTTTCCCATGACGTGGTCATCGCGAGTCCGGGGATTCCGCCCTCTGCCCCGCTCGTTCAGTCGGCACGAGCACGAGCCCATCGAGTAATCAGTGAGATCGAATTCGCTTTTGAGCTCTCAGATTCACCATGGGTGGCGGTCACGGGCACTAACGGCAAGACGACGGTCACCAGTCTGATCGCCCATATCATCAGATGCGCAGGGCTGCCGGTGGAGTGCGTGGGAAACATCGGGGATCCTGCTATCGCTGTTGTTGGGGTCTCTGGCCCCTCCACGATCATTGTTGCAGAGGTATCGTCATTTCAGCTCGCGCTCACGCAGCAGTTTAGGCCGCGAGTGGCTGTTCTGCTCAACATAACTCCCGACCACATCGATTGGCACGGATCGCTTGACGCATATGCGTACGACAAGGCGCGGATATTCGCCAACATGGGTGAGGGTGATACCGCGGTTGTTGACATCGATGACCCGGGTTCGGCCCCCTATGCCACTTCGTTGCGTGATCAGGGAATCGTGGTGGCGCCCATTTCGCGCTCAGCGGTCCCGGCGGGAGGGGCGGGTCTGGAGACCGATGAGCTTCTCATCGACACGGCAGCCGGCACGTTCGAAATCGTGAACCGGTCGGAACTGCACATCCGCGGCGATCACAACGTGAGCAATGCGCTCGCTGCCGCCCGTGCCGTCAGCGCACTAGGTGTCGCGCCGGCGTTGATTGCCGAAGGACTGCGTTCCTTCGTCCCGATCGCCCATCGACTCGAACCGATCGCTACGCACTCAGGTGTCGAGTTCATCAACGATTCCAAAGCAACGAATCCCGGCGCGACCCGTATGGCTCTCACAGCGTTCGCGGATAGATCGGTGATACTCCTGCTTGGTGGTCGCAACAAAGGCAATGATTTTTCGGAACTGTGCGACGATGTACGTGCTTGTCGCGCGGTGGTTGCCTTTGGCGAAGCAGGTGCGGATATCGCGGCTGCCCTCGATGAGTGTGTAACGGTCATTCGTGCAGGTGGGATGAGGGATGCAGTGGAGGCCGCACGACAACTCGCCCGCCCAGGTGACGTAGTCCTTCTTTCGCCCGCGTGTGCGAGTTTCGACGAATTCTCCGGCTATGCTGAGCGGGGCGATACGTTCCGAGCCACAGTGAACGGTGGAAGCGTGGTGAATCCAGAATGAAGGGCCCGCGCACGCTTTCCGGAGGACCTATCGCCCGATATCTGCTGCTTGGGTCCACCGTGTTTCTGACGATTGCGGGACTTGTGATGATCTCCTCGGCAGCCTTCGTGTCCGACTTTGTCCGTACCGGTGACAGCACCTATCATCTCAAGCGGCAGATCATGTGGATCTGTCTCGGCGTGATCATTCTCGTTGCGGTCAAGCAGTTCGACTACCACCGCTATAAGAATATGAGCTGGACCGTCTACGGCGTGTCGATAGTCGGTCTGATTCTCGTGCTGGTCATTGGCGTTGGTAAATGGGGCGCGCAGCGTTGGATCGATCTCGGCTTCTTCACTATTCAGCCGTCGGAGTATGCAAAATTCGGCTGTGTCATGGTCGTTGCGCTACTTTTGTCACAGTTGGATGCTCGGGCGATCTCCGGCAAGGAATTCTGGGGTCGCCTCGGGCTGGCGCTCGGTGCGGTTACCGCGCTTGTCATGGCTCAGCCGGACATGGGAACCACGATGTCGATCCTGATCGCCGCATTCATGGTGCTGATACTTGGCGGCGTGTCCTGGGGGCTTGTCGGGGGTCTCTCGATTGTCGGGTTCGGTGCGGTAGGGGCTGCGATCCTGATAGCCCCATATCGTGCAGCGCGGTTCTTTGCCTTTCTCGATCCGTGGGCCGACCCGCAGGGGAGCGGATACCAAACGATTCAGGCACTTCTGGCGTTCGGCTCGGGCGGTCTCGACGGCGTGGGCGTTGCGATGTCGCGGCAGAAGTTCTTCTACCTGCCAGCCGCGCACACTGACTTCATCTTCGCGATCATCGGCGAGGAGCTCGGATTGGTAGGAACGCTCTCAATCGTTGTGGCATTCATTGTGTTCGCCTATGCCGGGATTCGAATTGCCATGGGCGCAAAGGATACCTACGGACGGCTTCTCGCCGGCGGACTGACTGCGATGATCGTTACTCAGGCCCTTATGAACATGGCTGCGGTCACAAACCTCATGCCCGTCACGGGTATTCCGCTTCCACTTGTGAGTTTTGGTGGCTCGTCGCTGACGTTCACCATGTTGTGCATTGGAATCATTCTGTCAGTCTCAACGTATGGAACGCGCGGCGTTCGGGCCGTGCCGTCCACTCAACTCAAGGAGCAGACACGTGCGCGTAATGATGAGCGGCGGGGGGACAGCCGGGCACATCTATCCGGCGCTCGCGGTGGCCGAAAGGCTGCGCGCCGAAGGGCATAGTGAGATTGACTTCGTTGGCACCCCCGGCGGTCTTGAGGCCCGCCTCGTACCCGAGGCGGGCGTTCGCTTTTTCGCGCTGCCGGCGCGTGGCTTCGATCGCTCACGACCGCTGTCACTGGTCATGGCGCTCCTGGTCATTGGGGTCTCTACCGTGCGCGCCATCGCCCTGATCTCAAAACGCCGTCCTGATGTCGTGATCGGGTTCGGAGGATATGTGTCGATTCCGGTCGGACTCGCTGCACTCGTAACCAGGCGACCCCTCGTTCTACATGAGCAGAATTCGGTCCCCGGATTGGCGAATCGAATCTTGTCACGTTGGGCGGACTCGATTGGTGTGACGTATGAGTCGTCGGTAGATCGTTTCTCCGGACACGGCCGAGTCACGCTGACGGGCAATCCTGTCCGACCCGGGGTACTCGATGCCGATCCCGCTGCGGGTCGCGCCGGCCTTGGAGTCTCAGAGCACGAGACCATGCTTCTGGTCTTTGGCGGAAGTCGCGGAGCGCGTCACATCAACAGCGTGATTGGCGGCGCCAGGGACGAGCTACTCGCAGTTCCGAACACCCACGTAGTACACGTTACAGGACCCGCGGAGCATGATACGGTGCTCGCTGTCGTTGGTCAGCAGAACTCGAGATACAAGGTTGTCGATTACATCGACGACATGGGATCGGCGTTGGCCGCATCTGACCTTGTAGTCGCCCGTGCGGGAGCAACATCGATTGCGGAGATCACGGCGCTGGGTCGTCCATCAGTGCTGATTCCGTATCCATATGCAACCGATGATCATCAGACCGGCAATGCGCGGGGGGTTCAGGATGCCGGTGGTGCTATTGTGTTCGCAGATGCCGACATCGATGACGCATCGTTCATCGGGACGGTTACGAACCTGCTAGCCGACGCTCCTGCGCGTGCTACTATGGCTGCCGCAGCAGCCCGTCTTGGGCGTATTGATGCAGCTCATCTCGTAGTAGAGTTGCTCCAGACCGCTGCGGGTGAGCGACACAACAAGGAGGCTTCGTGAGTTCTCGGATCTATGCCCACTTCATTGGTGTTGGCGGTGCCGGCATGAGCGGCATTGCGCGTATCGCGCACGATCGCGGCATCAGCGTGACCGGATCCGACCTCAAGGACTCCCGCTACTCAAAGAACCTGCGCGATGCGGGGATTCCCGTCGCGATAGGACATGCCGAGGAGAACCTGGGCGACCCCGAAGTCGTTGTCATTTCCTCGGCGATTCCTGAGTCGAACCCCGAGCTTGCCGCCGCGCGCGCACGAGAGATACCTGTGTGGCCCCGAGCGCAGATGCTCGCGCATCTCGCGGGAGAGCTTCAGACCATCGCAATAGCGGGGACACATGGCAAGACGACCACGAGCGCCATGGTTGCCACCATGTTCGAGGGGATGGGTCTCTCTCCGACATACCTTGTAGGTGGCGAAGTGGCCGCTCGCGGCACCAATGCTGCATCCGGGACCGGCACACACTACATCGTTGAGGCCGACGAATCGGATGGGTCATTTGTGTATCTCGATCCTCACATCGCAATCGTCACGAACGTCGAGGCGGATCACCTCGATCACTACGGTTCACTTGAGCGGGTCGAACAGACATTCGTCGAATTCATGGGCAAGGTACCGCCGGATGGTCGGCTGATCGTGTGCGCCGATGATGCTCGCTTGTGCGAGCTGGCTCGCGAGACATCCGCTCCCATGCTGACGTATGGCGCAGCTGAGCTGGCTGATGTGCGCTACCACGACATGGTGCGCGAGGGGCTGCGTTCACGCTTCACCGTGACGTTCCCTGATGGAAGCCGTGTTGACGCGTCGATTACTGTCCCGGGCGAGCATATGGTTCAGAATGCCACAGCGGCGCTTGCGGCTGCATGGGTGGCTGAAGGAGATCTCCAAGCTGCCGCATCAGCACTTGGCTCCTACGGTGGAGTGCGCCGGCGCTTCGACCACGTGGGAACCGCTGATTCGATCGATGTAGTCGACGACTATGCTCATCATCCCACGGAGGTGAGAGCAACGCTTCAGGCCGCAAGCGAGTGCGGCTATGAGCGAATCTGGGTCATATTCCAGCCCCACCGCTACAGTCGGACTGAAACTCTCGGCCGTGACTTTGGAGCGGCGTTCGATGCTGCGGACCGGGTGGTTCTCATGGATGTGTACAGCGCTGGAGAAACGCCGATTCCGGGCATCACAGGAAAGACGATACTCGACTCACTGCTTGAAGTTGATCCCAGGGCGCGTGTTGCATACCTTCCACATCGGGTCGATGTGGTTCCGTTCATCTCTCGTAGCGTACGACCCGGAGATCTGATTCTCACGATGGGTGCCGGCGATGTGACGACGCTCGGCCCTGAACTCGTACGAGATATCTCTGAGACGCATGAAGATACGTCGACCACCTCATATGCCAAGGAGAGACCGTGTCCCTAGCGGGTGCCCTTATATCGCTGCAGAGAGATGTCTGCGGTTCTGTTCGGTTGAGGGAACCGCTCGCCAGGCATACTACGTATCGCATTGGTGGCCCCGCGAGCGCTGTTGTCGAGGCTGATACCGTTGCGGATCTCAAGCAGGCGATTGATATCTGTCGTGAAGCTGACGTGGAATACACTGTCCTTGGAAAAGGTAGCAACATTCTAGCGTCGGACCGTGGCTACGACGGTGTGGTGATAGTCCTCGGTCGCGAGTTCAAGCGACACGAAGTGGATGGTGAGCGCGTACACACGGGAGCCGGAGTCATTCTTGGCCACGTGGTCCAGGATGCGTATTCTAGAGGGCTTGCGGGACTCGAGTTTGCTGTAGGGGTTCCCGGTACGGTCGGTGGTGCTCTCGCAATGAACGCAGGAACTCGCGACAGATGGATTGGCGGAATCGTCGAATCTGTCACGCTGCTCGACCATGACCTGTCACTCGTCAGCATGAGAGGATCTGAGGTCGACTGGGGCTACCGAACGACCAACCTCCCGTCCAAGGGGGTGGTTGTGGAGTGTGTTCTCGCACTCTCTTTGGGCGACAAGAGCGCGATTCGGCGTACGATGGACATGAGTCTGTCGCAACGCAAGAAGAGCCAGCCGATCGGTGCGCCTTCTGCTGGCAGCATCTTTCGAAACCCGGATGCAGATTCTGCCGGCCGGCTTATCGAAGCCGCGGGACTCAAGGGTCTTCAAGTCGGAGGCGCACAGATTTCCGATGTGCACGCAAATTTCATCGTCAACCGCGGCGATGCGTCTGCGATGGACGTCGTTACACTCATGGATCGGGCGCACGCCCTAGTGAAGGAACGTTATGGCATCGAGCTCACGCCGGAAATCAGATTCCTCGGCCCGTTCAACCGGGCGTAGGAAAGTTGTCCTCACTGCACAGGACACGTCTAGGGTTCGAAACGGTCAACCTAAACCTAAGGTTGATAAGCGACGCCTTTCTGAGCCCCTGAGCAGGGGGTCATCCAGCGTAGCGGCCAAGAAAGTTGCAGATTCCAAACGCACCGATCGTGAGCGACGACTCAGGAGTCAGCGTCGGATGCTGAGGCTCAGGCTTGCGCTGATACTGGTTCTGCTCTTCTCGGCTGTATTCGGGATCGTGAGTGTCTACCAATCACAGGTCTTCGAAGTCTCAGCCGTGGACATCATCGGGAACTCCCGTCTGAGTGCTGCCGAAGTAGAGGCCATAGCAGCGATTCCCGATGGTGCGACGCTTCTTCGCTTTCCCGCAGATGAGATGGTGCAGCGTCTGGTGGAGAACCCGTGGATCGAGTCTGCGACCGTCACGCGGGACTTTCCGGATACTGCGCGCATTCACATTGCTGAGCGCGTTCCGTTTGCTCAGGTGGACCTTGGAGGTGCGGCTTTCTGGCTCGTGAGCCGGTCAGGTGTGATGATCGCCCAGCAGACACCCGAAACTACCTCGACGTTGATCGTGATACGCGATATTGCCGGGCTTGATCCTCGGCAGGGTGTAAAGACGGTCTCCGAGCCGCTTCTCAACTCGCTGGATGTCTGGGCTGGCCTAAGCGAGGAATTGCAGTCTCTGACGCGAGCGCTCTCTGCCCCGTCTATTGATAAGACTGCGCTCATTACTCACGATGACGTGGAGATATTCATCGGTTCGGCCGATGATATAGACAAGAAGGATGCCGTTGCCCGTGGAATACTCGGAGAACAACAAGGGAATGTTGTATCCATCAACGTGCGCACGGTGGATCGGCCGACATGGCGCGGCATAGGGGAGGAGTGAGCAACGTGCTGAGGATGAGGCGCTACGCGTGGAACACGCTTGTGGCATGTGTGGTACTTGGAGTCGTCTGTGCCGTTTCACCCGCCTCACTACATGCGTTTGAGGTACGAGTTGCCGACGTGGAGAATCTCAACACGGTCGACCTTAGCGTATCCCTCTCCGCGCATGACACGACGGGAACTGTTCTGCTCAGTGCGGGTGGCACAATGGTCGATGCGTGGCCTATGGTTCCGGGTGAGACAGTGGTCCGCAAGGGAGTCGCACTCGCGCCGGGCACATATCAGGCGAGCGCCACGCTGCGAGCGCGGGAGTCAGTCGAATCCACATTCTCAGATACCTTCCGCGTGTGGTCGGTCCCAGCTGCTCCAGAAGTGCTCAGCCCTGGTCGATACGCGACACAGAGCAGCGCGCTTCTCATCAAAGCAGGAGCATCGACAACCTGGATTCAAGCCTTCGTGAACGGCAAGCGTGTGTTCTCGGGTTCCGCACTTCCCGGAAAGGTGATGAACCTCGGCAGGCTGGATCTCGCCCGGGGTGACAACTCACTCGAGTTCATCGCGACCAATCCCGTAGCGGAAAAGAAGTACGTGCGTACCGTTACACGTCTCGATTTTCCGTGGTCCACATGCATTGTTATCGATAAGTCGGAGTTCAAGTTGTACTGGGTCAAGAACGGGGCTCTCGTGAAGGTCTACCCCGTGGCGATCGGCAAGAACAATACGCCGACGCCGGCGGCAACCTGGCGTATCGATGCCAAGTACCACACCGATCCGGCCGGCGTCTACGGACCGCGCAAGATGCGTTTGTTCCGCAAGACGTCTTCTGGCTACACGTACACAGCATATGCGGTTCACGGAACGAACGAGCCCTGGGTGATCGGCACGAAGGCATCCCACGGGTGCATTCGTATGGACAACAAGGATGTCCTTGAACTCTTTCCCCAGGTGCCACTCGGAACGATGGTGCAGACGCGCGAGTAGTCGCCGAGGGTGACGTCGCACTCGACAGACACTACATTTTGTTGCAAACTCCTTGCGTGTCGTATAAGGTTTATGCAAAGATTGACCTTTGCTCATACAGTCTAAGCGTAAACTTGAGGTTGACTGTCGGTCGATGATCGACTCAGTCACAAGCTGGTCCGGGGAGGAAGACATGCTCGAAACGGGCGCGAACTACCTGGCAGTGATCAAAGTAGTCGGCACTGGCGGTGGTGGTACCAACGCCGTCAATCGTATGGTTGAGGCTGGCGTCAAAGGCGTCGAGTTCATTGCCGTCAACACCGATGCTCAAGCTCTGCTGATGTCCGATGCGGACTACAAGGTCCATGTCGGAGTGAGCCTGACCAAAGGCCTTGGTGCAGGTGCCGATCCGGACGTAGGACTTCAGGCGGCCGAGGAGAATCGCAACGAAATCAAGGAAGCGCTTCAGGGCGCAGACATGGTGTTCATCACGGCAGGCGAGGGCGGTGGCACCGGTACAGGTGCTGCCCCTGTAATCGCGGAGATCGCCAAAGAAGAGATCGGCGCACTGACTGTCGGCGTCGTCACGCGACCGTTTGCCTTTGAAGGACGGAAGCGTGCGCTGCAGGCCGAAGAAGGCATCAAACGGCTGCGAGAGCATGTCGACACACTCATCGTGATTCCCAATGATCGTCTGCTGCAAGTCGCTGAGAAGAAGACGTCGATTCTTGATGCCTTCCGAATCGCGGACGACATTCTTCGTCAGGGCACGCAGGGCATAACTGATCTCATCACGGTCCCTGGACTGATCAACCTCGACTTCGCTGACGTCCGCACCATCATGGAAGATGCAGGATCGGCCCTCATGGGCATTGGTGTCGCAGCGGGTGACAATCGCGCACATGATGCCGCTAAAGCCGCAATCTCAAGCCCGCTTCTCGAGTCGAGTATCGAAGGCGCTCAAGGAGTGCTGCTCTCTATCTCAGGTGGATCTGACCTGGGACTGTTTGAGGTCAATGAGGCAGCCGAGGTTGTAGCAACGGCAGCACATCCCGATGCAAACATCATCTTCGGAGCTGTCATCGATGACTCCATGATGGATCAGATCCGGGTGACGGTTATCGCCACAGGGTTCGAGGGACGTCGCCGTCAGGAGACCATGGAGTTCGGCGCTGCCGAGGATGATGGTCCGTCGCTGCCCACATTTGAGCCGCTTGACGAAGATGAGCTCGATATTCCGGCGTTTCTCAAGAAGCGCACGTTCTAAGAGCCAACGTCGGCTCGATGAGAGTCGCGTTCGATACAGCCCGGGTGTGACAGCGGAGATACCCTGTCGCATCCGGGCTGATTGTTTCTCTGTGGGACTGTCTGTGAGACTGTTTCGGAGCTAGAGAACAGGACGGCCCGCCTGACTCAGCGGGCCGTCCGTGAAACCTGTGTACTGTGCTACTCCTGTGCGTCGTCGGAACCCGTATCGGTCGGGGGTGCCGGGGGTGCAGGGGGAGCGGGAGGTGCAGGCGCAGCGGGCGCTTCCGCCGGTGGTACGGGCGGAATAGGTGCCTGCGCGGGCGGAGCCATTGTCGGCGCTGGAGGCGCCGGAGGCGCGGGCGGCGCAGGTGGCTGCGCATTCGTCACCGGGGGCGACGGAGCATACTGCTGAGCCGCGGCTACCCCTGGCTGGGCTGTTGTTCCAGCCTTCGGACCCTTCTTATACACCATGAGGTAGTACACGATAGCGGCGATTCCGTAGAGCCCGATGAACCATCCCACCAACATGATGATGAGCCAGGTCGTCTTGCTGCTGCCCGTGGACCCGGGGAACTCCCATTCCTGCCTCTTGAACAGATCAATGAGAAGGATGACCCACCAGATGAACAGCGCCAGGGCGATCAAACCAAAGATGCCGTAGCACATAAGCATGGCAATTCCGAGTCCGGCGCTGCCGTCGGAGTAATACTCCTGAGCGAACGCGGGTGTGGCTGCAAGCAGGGTTCCCATGAGAACCAAGAGCGAAGTCGTAAGTCGTAGAGACCGCTTCATGAAATCACCCCCTTTCGTAGCAGTCAGAGCTAAAACAGGGAGGAGGCCCACTTGAGCGCACCCCACCATTTCTCATCTAGGAGTAGGATGCCCAAAAACGCCAATCATTTCCACCGGAGGGTGTTCGCGTGACTACGTGTTCGACTAATGGTGCTTCTCATCATGGTTCTCTTGTCGGCCTGACCCGGGTACACAGGGATGGAATTGCCCTCTATACCGACGACGAGCTCTTTGCGAGGTCCGGCATACGTGTTGCGTTCACTGAACGGACGGGGGGTGTGAGTCATGCCCCATTCGATTCGTTGAATCTGGCAAGCCATGTTGGGGATGACCCTGTCGCCGTCAACGCCAATAGGGAACGTCTGCTTGCTGCGTTGGATCTGTCGGGCTTGCGTGACCGACTCGTAACCGCTGAGCAGATCCATGGAGTTGCGATTCACGCAGTCGGTGAGGCGGACGCCGGTCGAGGGGCCCTCGCACAATCGGGCCTTCCTCCGATCCCTGCAACGGACGGGCTTGTCACGAGCATCAGTGGCGTGCCCCTTCTGATGTTCTACGCGGACTGTGTGCCCATCATTCTCGTTGCCGAGGAGCCCAGGCGTGCCGTCTCCGTGCTGCACGCAGGGTGGCGCGGGGCATATGGTCGAATTGCCGAGGCTGGCGTAGCAGAGTTGGTCAGAATCTCCGGATCTCGACCACAGAACGTGAAGGCCTACGTTGGTGCGCATATTGCCGCCTGCTGCTATGAGGTTGATGACACGTTGGTGTCGCAATTCTGTAACAGGTTTGATACCATCACCGCGGTCGATGGTCGGCTCGATTTGGGTGCTGTGGTGACTGAGAGTCTCTTGATATCAGGAGTACGCAGCGAGTCGATTGTGAGTCTCGCAGTTTGTACATTCGATCAAACTGAACAGTTCTTCTCGTACAGAGCCCGCCACCTCACTGGTAGACACGGCGCGCTCGCGGTGATCACAGAGGGCGAGTAGATGACGCAGAGGCCAAGCGGCCCGCTTGCGAACCGTCGTAGCCACATTGCGCGCGTTGCTCTCTTATTCGCGTGCGCAGCGCTACTGGCTGTCTCGAGCGGATGTTCATCGAGCGGTGCAGCGTCCGAGGAACTCCTCGTGACGGGTTCCACGACGCTGCTTCCCATCGCGGAGATCTCAGGCGAGATGTTCATGGAGCAGAATCCCGAGGCGAAGATTCTGGTCTCGGGTCTGGGTTCCTCGGCGGGCATCGAATCCGTCGCGAAGGGATCATCGGACATAGGAACCTCCTCGCGTGACCTGAAGGAAGAAGAGGAGGAGAGTCTGGGACTGGTCGACACGCCGGTCGCCTACGATGCCATTGCGGTCATCGTTAACCCCTCCAACCCCGTCAGCGCTCTCACCAAGGAGCAGATCCGCCTCATCTTCGATGGCACCATTACGAACTGGGCCGAAGTCGGTGGGGAGGATCGTTCAATCGGTCTGGTCAATCGAGATGAGGCATCCGGGACCCGTGAGGCCTTCTACAAGATCGTGATGGAGAAGGCGCCGTTTGACCGGTCGGCTGCGGTTCTCCCGGGTACGGGTCAGGTGCGTGCTGTAGTCGCCCAGGCACCCGGAGCTGTCGGCTACATCTCACTTGGGTTCGTTGACGACCAGGTGAAGATGCTTGACGTCGACGGCGTCACCCCCTCGGAAGCCACTGTCATCGATGGTACGTATCCGGTGCAGCGAGTGCTGCACTTCTTCACCGTTGGGGAGCCCGACGGACTTGCCGCAGCCTTCATTGATTTCGTCTTGTCTGACGATGTCCAGTCCGGTCTGGTTCAAGAGGCCGGTTTCACCCCGATCGGGCGAAAGGACTAAGCGGGTGACAACTGAATCTCAGGACATGCAGGAGCAAGCCGCCGAGGAGGACCGCGCTCGACTTTCAGAGTACGGTGCGCTTCGAAAGGGCCAGACCGGCGAGCTGCGTCTCATGTCGCGCTCGACGTACTTCCGGGAGGCAGCGCTTAAGAACCTGTTCCTGTTGTGTGCTTTTGTTGCGGTCATGGGCGTACTTCTCATCATCGCCTTTGTGGGAGTCCGCGGATATCCCATCTTCGGGCTCGAAGGATTCTTCGGATTTCTTGCTGGCCGTGAATGGAATCCGACCGACGAGATATTCGGCATTCTGCCCTTGGTTTACGGGTCTTTCGTCGTCATGGCAGGCGCGCTTGTCATTGGCACCCCGCTGGCTGTTGGCACTGCGATATTTCTCTCGGAGATCGCGAGTCCCCGGATTCGTTCAGTAGTGCGCCCTGCTGTGGAGCTGCTCGCGGGTATTCCGTCGGTGATCTACGGGTTCTTTGGTCTGATGATTCTGCGTCCGATCATTGGGCGTCTTACCGACGGCCTCGGATTCGGTGCTGTGACGGCCTGGCTTATTCTGGCCATCATGATCGTGCCAACGATCGCGACTCTGGCCGAGGACGCTCTGCGCTCGATTCCCAATGGAATTCGCGAGGCGAGTTATGCGATGGGTGCCACAACGTGGCAGACCATTCGCAAAGTCCTCGTCCCGGCCGCCGGCATTGGGATCATCGACGCAATCATCTTGGGGATGGGCCGCGCTATCGGTGAGACGATGGCCGTGCTGATGGTCGTTGGAAACGCACCGATATTTCCTGCGTCCGTTTCCGATCCGATCGCCACGCTCACAACTCAGATCGTGATGGATATGCCCTATGCGGCAGGAGACCATCGCACCGCGCTGTTCGGGATGGCTATCGTCTTGTTCGTTATCTCGATGTTCTTGGTTGCGATGGTTCGTTTCCTCTCGAGATTCCAGACAAGACTGGATGGTCGCTAATGGATAAGCGCACTGCCAATGCAATCGCACTCGGTCTGTTGTGGGCGTCCGCCATTGTCACCGTTGCCGTGTTGTTTGCGGTGATCGTGTACGTATTCATCAATGGAATCGGCCAGTTGAGTCTTGAGTTCATCTTCACCTGGCCGCACGGGGTGAACGCCGAGGGAGGAGTGTGGCCGACAATCGTTTCCACGCTCTACGTGACCCTGCTGGCAATGCTGATCGTGACGCCGGTGGCGATTCTTGCCGCAGTCTATCTTGCTGAATATGCGGTCCAGGGACGCCTCGTTGGCGCCATCCGATTCGCTGCCGACTCGCTGGCCTCTGTGCCGTCAATCGTCATGGGCCTCTTTGGATTGGCACTCTTTGTCGAAGGCATGGGAATCGGGTTCTCAATGCTCTCGGCCGCAATGGCCCTCGCGTTTCTCATGCTTCCAATTGTGATGCGTGCAACCGAAGAAGCGATCAGGTCGGTACCCAAATACATCCGTTGGGGCTCATACGGCCTCGGGGCAACGAAATGGCAGACCGTCCGAAGATCGGTTCTGCCTGCGGCGATGCCTCGGATCATCACCGGTATCATCCTGGCTACCGGTCGTGCAGTGGGGGAGACGGCCGTGGTTATCTACACCATGGGCCAGGCGATCAACCTCCCGCTCTCACCATTTGACTCAGGGCGTCCCATGACGGTTCACCTGTATATGCTGGCTATGGAAGGCATCAACCTTCCGGCGGCTTACGGCACGGCATTGCTGTTGATGATCATGATCCTGGTGTTCAATCTTGGCGCACGATACATCCTGCGCCGTAGCAAACGGAGGATGTGAGCATGGCCGATCAAATGAGCGACAAGAGCCCGGAACAGATATCGGAGGGCACCGACAAGATCGTGGTGAAGGATCTCAACTTCTACTACGGAGACTTCAATGCCCTGACCGGCATCAACGTCTCGATCAAGGAGCGCGCCGTCACTGCGTTCATTGGTCCGTCCGGTTGTGGCAAGTCAACGTTCATCAGATGCTTCAATCGCATGAACGACCTGATTCCCGGAGCGCGCGTCGAAGGGCTCGTCTCGATGGACGGGCAGAATATCTACGCGCCGGGCGTTGATCCTGTCGACCTCCGTAGGCGAGTCGGGATGATCTTTCAGCAGCCCAATCCATTTCCGATGTCGATTTACGACAACGTCGCATACGGACCTCGACTTCACGGCGTGCGCAAGAAGTCAGAGCTCGATGATATCGTGAGGACCTCGCTGGAACGGGCCAACCTCTGGAAAGAGGTCAACGGCATCCTCGACCGCAATGGGCTCGCTCTCTCAGGTGGTCAGCAGCAGCGCTTGTGCATTGCCCGGGTGCTTGCAGTTGAGCCAGAGGTTATGCTCATGGATGAGCCGTGCTCGGCGATCGATCCTACGTCGGTCCAGAAGATCGAGGACCTGATGGCGGAACTCAAGGACCGCATCACGATCATCATCGTGACGCACAACATGCAACAGGCGGCCCGTGTGAGTGAGTTCACGGCATTCTTTCTTCAGGAGCAAGCGGGCGAACCGGCCGTTCTCGTTGAGTATGACCGAACAGCGAATATCTTCACGAGTCCGCAGGATCGCCGCACAGAGGACTACATCACGGGTCGATTTGGTTAAACATACGTGAAACAGCAGGCTGACTTACACGCGACAGGTATAATGCGTGCAAAGTCTACCTGGTGTAGACGCACTATGAAGGAGTTGAAGCGCAGGTATGCGTGAAGGATTCAGACAAGAACTAAAAGACCTCAAAGCCGAGGTTCACGGAATCGGGCTCAGTGTGACCGACATGATGAGCGCTTCGGTCAAATCCCTTGTTGAAGGTGACGTCGATGCGGCTGACGCGGTGATCGCCTCAGACGATGCGATCGATCGACGCTGCCTCGGCATCGAGGAGCACGCGCTCGAGGTGATTGCCACCCAGTCCCCGGTCGCGCGCGATTTGAGATTGCTCTATTCGTTGACCTACATGGCATGGCACCTGGAGCGTATGGCCGATCTCTCGGTCAACATCGCCAAGGCGACGAAGCGCACGGCTTCACGGCGCGGACCGCAAACGCTCTACGACCTTATCCAGGCCCAGGGCAACCTGGTTCATCGCGTGCTCGACGCCACGATGGAAGCATTCGAGAAGCGCGATCTCGAACTCGCGCGCAAGCTCGAGGATCTCGATGAACCGATCGATCACTTGTACAAACAATTCTTTCGTGAACTTGGACGACTACAGGATGAGGACGATATCGAGTGGGCCTCGTCTATGGTGTTGGCATCTCGCTATTTGGAGCGCATCGCGGACAACGCTGTCGACATCGGCGAGCGCATCGCATTTCTGGTCACCGGCGAGATGATGGCCTGAACGAGCTAGACGAGGAGCTGGATAGAGTACACGTGAGCGCGATTGCCGAGCGATATCAGGCTGTCCGAACGCACGTCGCTGATTCAGCGGACCTCGTTGGGCGCTCCGCAGATGACGTCACGATCATAGGGGTTTCCAAGCACGTTGGCGTTCCCGAAGTCGAGGCGGCACGTGCGGCAGGTATGACCGACTTCGGCGAGAACCGAGTTCCCGAGTTTGAGAGCAAGTGTGGGTCGCTCCCCGACGCTCGCTGGCATTTCATTGGTCATCTGCAGACCAATAAGGTCAAGGACGTTGTTGGCAGGGCGGTACTCATACACTCTGTGGACTCGCTCAAACTCCTGCACTTCATAGATCGAAAAGCAGCCGAGATAGATGTGGTGCAGCCGGTGTTGCTCCAGGTAAATGTGGCTGCCGAGGAGTCAAAGCACGGTTTCGAGGTTGCTGCGCTTGAAGATGCGCTTGCCGAGGCGGCGCAGCTGGAGAGTGTGATGGTGCGCGGGTTCATGACGATGGCACCGTACCTGGAACCCAGCGAGGTTCGCTGGGTCTTTCGAGAGCTACGCGACCTGCGGGATTCTCTCGGCGCGAATCGATATGATGGGGTAGAGTTAGTAGAGCTTTCTATGGGGATGACGAACGACTTTCGCGTTGCCGTAGAAGAGGGCTCTACTATGGTGCGAGTAGGCACCGCTATTTTTGGACGATAACGCCGGACCAGGCAAGAGGAGAACGACGGTGGGTCTTTGGCACAGCATCAAAGTACGCCTGGGTCTTGAGGACGATTGGGACGAAGAGTACGACGAGTACTACGAAGACGACGATGACACCGAGATGAACTCGGACGACGGCTTCTATGGCCGTTCGGTGCATCAGTCCTCGTATGGTACTGGATCATCTTCGGCCAGACGCGTTGAACGGGAGCCGGAATCCGATCGGTCGCGTGAATCACGCCTGCGCAGTGTACCTGCCGGTGCCGAGGTCTCACAGATGACTCCTCAGGTAAAGATGCACATAGTGGAACCCAAGAGCTTCACCGAGGCGCAGGGAATCGCCGATAAGTTCAAGCTCGGTACGCCCGTGATCATGAACATGACAATGACATCGCCTGACCTCGCGAAACGGTTTATCGATTTTGCATCCGGCCTTACGTATGGTCTGGGCGGTGGACTTCAGAAAGTGTCTGACAAGGTGTTCATGCTTACTCCCGCCAACGTGGATGTCTCGGCTGGTGACGTGCTTCGCCTGCGCGACAAGGGCATGTTCACAATCGACTAGGGCTCGGAGAATAGATGACTCAGGGGCAGTTCAGACTCTCTGGATCGCTGGCTGTTGTCGGTGGTGGTCTGATGGGCGAAGCGCTCATCAAAGGCTTCCTCGATGGCGAAGCGATTTCGGCAGAGAGTATTCGTGTTGCAGAACCCATAGCGGCTCGCCGCAGTGAACTCGCGCAGGGCTACGGCATTGACTGTGTTGCGGACGCTGTCAGTGCTGTCGACGGTGCGGATGTCGTGCTCCTTGCCGTGAAGCCGCAGATGATCGACGCGGTTCTCTCTCAAGTTTCCAGCTCGGTCGGGGATGCACTGGTAATCTCTATTGCCGCAGGTATCTCATGCGCTCGTCTTGAGTCTCAACTCCCGTCGGGCACTGCTGTGGTGAGGGTCATGCCCAACACTCCTGCGATGGTGCTTCAGGGAATGAGTGTAGTCAGCGGAGGCGCCGAGGCAACATCGGATCAGGTGGAGATCGTCCGACAGCTTTTTGGTCTTGTCGGTCGCGCCGTCATCATCGATGAGTCCCACCAGGATGCGGCAACCGCCATCTCCGGATCAGGCCCGGCGTACATGGCACTCTATATCGATGCACTCGCCCGGGCCGGAGTGCGCAACGGACTCTCCCGTGATGTCGCTCAGACCCTGGCCGTGCAGACCATGCTTGGCACCGCAGTGATGCTGAGGGACACAGACATGCATCCCGAACAACTGGTTGACGCCGTTTCAAGCCCCGGCGGCACGACCATCGCGGCCATCGAGCAGCTTGAGGCCGGTGGTGTCCGCTCTGCGGTCTCCAGGGCAGTGGAGGCTTGTATCACTCGCGCAAAGGAGCTCGGCAGTCTATGACCATTTCATACGCCGTAGATACCGCACTTTCCATCTACCAGTACACGATTCTCATATACATTTTGATGTCCTGGTTCCAGGGAGCGGCTTGGGCGGTACGCTTGCGCCTCGCCCTTGAGCCGATCGTAGAGCCGTACCTTGGTCTGTTTCGCCGCATTGTTCCGGTTACCGGGGCGATCGACTTCACTCCACTCATTGCATATCTTGTGCTTCAATTGCTGATTACACCGACAGTCGTACGGATCCTTATTGGTTTTGGCTTGTAGGAAGGGCCGATAGCAGATGAAACTCACACCGCTCGATATCCATCACAAGGAATTCCGTCACTCGCTCCGCGGGTATAGCGAAGAAGAGGTGGATGCATTCCTCGATGAAGTAGCCGATGAGTTCGAGCGCCTCTTCAAAGAGAACATCGATCTGTCCGAGAGGCTCGACAACGCCAACATACAGGTGAAGCAGTTCCAAGAGCAGGAGCAGACGATTCGTAACACCATGATCTCTGCTCAGCGTTCTGCAGAAGACATCGTGAACAAGTCGCGGGAAGAAGCCACGACGCTGCTGCGCGACGCCGAGGTCAAGGCGAAGGAGATCATTCACAACGCCCTTTCGCAGAAGCAGAAGGTGCAGAACGAGCTTGTGCGTATCAAGCAGGCCGAAGAAGACTTCCGATCGAAGTTCAAGAGCCACCTTGAGGGTCACCTCCAGAGGGTTGCCGAGATTCCACTTCCCGATGACATCACAGTCTTGATGGGCGAGACCGGTGATGGTGTGGTAGGCGC
The DNA here is from genome assembly GCA_024637115.1 of Actinomycetes bacterium. Classification (GTDB taxonomy): domain Bacteria; phylum Actinomycetota; class Coriobacteriia; order Anaerosomatales; family JAGXFU01; genus JAGXFU01. The sequence continues at coordinate 153,886 of JAGXFU010000011.1, read as the reverse complement.
CGTCGAGGTTGCTGCGCCGCCACAGGTCGAACCAGTGCAGTCCGTACCTGTTGCTGCTCCTTCGGCTCCGCCTGCTGCACCGGAACTGCCAATGGATGTTGCCGAACCGCCCGCTTCAGGGTTCGTGCAGAGCGTGACCCTCGGTGAGGTCGGGGAGCCGGAGATCGAGCCGGAGGCACCGATTTTGGAGGAGCCCAAGGAGTTCGATCTGGGTTCACTCGGCTCTGCATTCGGTGAGCGCGAGGATGATATCGACATCGAGGAGATCGACTAGCTCTTCCATGAGTTTCAGACTCTCCGTATACGTCACCCCCAAGTCGGGCCGCGATGAGATCGCGGGCTGGCGTGGGGGTGAACTGTATCTGAAGGTGACGTCGCCGCCCGAGGATGGCAAGGCCAACGCCTCGGCGTGTAGATTGGTCGCCAAGGCTCTCGGGCTGCCAAAGAGCGCTGTGAGCGTGGTCCGGGGAGAGACGTCACGGCACAAGCAGCTTCAGATCGAATCGGCGACGGGAGAGGACGTGCATCGTGTCTTTGGCAGGCCGCAGACAGAACTCTGATGTCGGCCCCCGTCTGATTCGCTCAGAGTCAGGCGCGCAGCTCGAATTACCTGTCGCCCCGAGTCGCGTGATCGTCTTTCTCGGTCTGGGTGCTGCCCTACCATGGTTGCTTACATTTCTTGTGGGCTCGATTGCCATTCCGGCACTGAGCCCGCCGTCATTGCGCAGGGAGGCCATTCTTGGCGCGATTGCGGTCAATCTCCTCTTCTTGATTCTTCACATCCTCGCGGTAATGGGCGTGTGGCTCGCGTTCTACAAGCTGAGGGGCGCCGAAGTCGTGGAAATCACTCCACAACGCTTCACGGTTCGTCGATCCGCCCTCGGCGTATCTGTCCCGATGAAGCTTCGCCGGTCTGCGCAAGATGTGGTCATGGTCCTGGACACGAGTGCCAGCCCGGGGAAGGGCGCTCATCCGCGGTTGGAAGTGCGGGCCGGACGTTCTGCGGTTCGTTTCGGTGCGGGGCTATCGGCCGAACAAGCCCAAGAGGCCAGGAACCTTATTGAGGCAGAATTCACGTCGACCGAGCCGGAACGCGTCACCAGTTCGAACTGAGCTTGAGTGCAGCGTCGGTGAGCGGCGCTTGGAGCGCCTGCGCGCTGGGTACACCTGATGTATCGATTGAACCCGGCAGCATTCGACGTGAGGGGCAGTCATGTTGGAACACTATGGGGTACCTCGACGCTTCAAGACCGGTGAGATCATTTTCCGTCAAGGCAGTCGTGCTGAAGAGATGTACGTGGTACGTGCGGGAAAGGTGCGGATCTACGGAGTGGAGAACGGCGTGGAGACGACGTTCGGGATTCTCAATTCGCATGAGTTCTTTGGGGAGATGGCGCTTCTCACAGGCGAGATGCGAAGCGCCTCAGCGGCAGCTGTAGACGAGGTTGAAGTTGCCGTAGTCGACAGAACGACGTTCAGTAAGCTCGTCGGAGACCCGCTCATCCACGACATGCTCGTTCGGATGAGTCAGCGCATCTCTGCTGTCGACGAGGAACTCAAGAAGCTCAGCACCCACGAGTCGATTCGTCGCGAGCATCTTGGCCATATCATGGAGCAACGCAATTGGTTCGCATGACGACTGCACGCGTGTCGTTGACCACCTATGCTGACCTGCTGTACTATCGCGCCTATCGTGGCGAGTGAGTCACGGGTGTATATTCGCGTACAGGCGATGACGGAGAAGAGTAGTCCGGAAGCGTCCGCAAAGCGAGCGGGGACAGTGAGAGCCCGTCGGCAGCGGTCCGGATGAATATCACTCCATCAGCTTCGGACTGAGCGCCGAGTTAGAGACTCCTCGGCAGGTAAGCTTCGACGGGCGCTCCCGTTATAGGGCGACCGAGTGGTGTGCGATCAAGCGATCGCACACAAGCACGGGTGGTACCGCGGAGTGCAGGCGCGCTTCGTCCCGGCGATGGTGACGAGCGCGCTTTTTGATGCCCGCGAACACGGGACAGCGCGGATGACGAGAGGGTAGAGATGGGCGATAAGCCAGATTACAAGAGCACAATGAATCTCCCGCAGACGGATTTTCCGATGCGCGCGAATCTTGCGCAGCGTGAACCGGACTGGCTCAAGTTCTGGGAAGACAACGACATCTACCGCAAGCGCCTCGAGCTCAATGAAGGCGGCGAGACGTTCATCCTGCATGACGGTCCGCCGTACGCCAACGGTCACATTCACATGGGTACGGCCTTTAACAAGGTCTTCAAGGATCTCGTGGTCAAGTACAAGTCGATGCGCGGCTACTGGGCGCCCTACGTGCCCGGTTGGGATTGCCACGGTCAGCCGATTGAGCACCAGGTCGAGAAGAACCTTGGACCTGAGCGTATGGCTGAGATCAGTCAGGCTGATCTGCGCACAAAATGTCGCTACTATGCGCTCAAGTTCGTTGATATCCAGGCCGAGGAGTTCAAACGTCTCGGAGTTCAGGGCGACTTCGAGGATCCCTACCTGACTCTCAATCCGGCCTATGAGGCTGGAAACGTGAGGGTCTTCAAAGAGATGTACAACCGCGGCATGATCTACAAGGGGTCAAAGCCGATTCACTGGTGCACGCGTTGCAAGACCGCTCTCGCAGAGGCTGAAATCGAGTACTCCGACGAGGTCAGCGATTCGATCTACGTGAAGTTCCGGTTCACGGAACCTCCCCCGGAGTTCGCCGATTCAGGTGATAGGGTTGCGATCTTGATCTGGACCACGACTCCCTGGACGCTCCCGGCCAACGTCGCCGTCACTCTCGCCGCTAAGGCCGACTACGTCGGCGTGCGCGTAGGTGACGAGGTCCTGATCATGGCCGAGGAACTTGTGGATCAAGTCGCCTCAGTAGCCGGCTGGGAAGCGTACGAGATCGTCTCTGGAAGCGACGGCACGCCTGTGCGCGTGAAAGGCGCAGCGCTTGAAGGGGCGAAATATGCCCAGCCGATCCATGAAGGTGTCGAGGGCGTCATCATCACCGGTGATCACGTCGAACTATCAACCGGTACCGGCGCGGTTCACACCGCTCCCGGTCATGGCGAGGATGACTGGCTGGTCGGTCAGAAGTTCGGCTTGCCCTCACCCATGCCCGTCGATGATGACGGAGTGTTCGATGTAGGCGGGGGTCGCTTTGCTGGAATGAGCGTTAAAGACGCCAACCCGGAGATCATCGCCTGGCTTGAAGAGGTCGGAAGTCTGACCGCCGCAACGAAGACCTCACACAGCTACCCGCACTGCTGGCGCTGCAAGCAGCCCGTCATCTTCCGCGCCACGGAACAGTGGTTCGTCTCCATGGATCAGGCTTTGGACGCTGTCGAGCCGCTCCGCGAGAGTGCGCTCAAGGCGATCGAGGATGTGACGTGGATTCCGAGTTGGTCGGTGAACCGCATCAAGTCGATGGTGACCGACAGACCCGATTGGTGTATCTCGCGTCAACGCGCGTGGGGCGTGCCGATTCCCGTGTTTACCTGCACGAAGTGTGGAGACACGGTGGCCACCGACGCCACCTTCGACGCGGTCATCCATCTGTTTGAGACCGAAGGCGCCGATGCGTGGTTCATCAAGGACCCATCGGAGTATCTGCCTGCAGGCACCGCGTGTCCCCGATGCGGATCCTTAGAACTCGCGCCCGAAAAGGACATCGTGGATGTGTGGTGGGAGTCAGGCGTCTCGCATACGAGCGTACTTGAGGCGCGTCCGGACCTGCGCCGACCAGCCGAGTTGTATCTTGAAGGCACGGACCAGCATCGCGGCTGGTTCCAGTCTGCGCTCCTCACAGGAGTCGGCGCATACGGCGAACCACCGTACAAGTCGGTGTTGACGCATGGTTTCATCGTTGACGGCGACGGGCGCAAGATGAGCAAGTCTCTTGGCAACGTGATATCTCCTCTGGAGATCATCGAAAAGTCTGGTGCCGACATCATCCGTCTCTGGGCGGCCGCAGCCGACTACAGTCAGGACGTGTCGATCTCCGACGACATCCTCGCAAGAACGAGTGATGCGTATCGTCGCATGCGCAACACGTTCCGCTTCTTGCTGTCCAATCTCGAGGACTTCGACCCGTCCATGCGGGTGGCCTGGCATGATATGCCTGAGATCGATCGCTACGCTCTCGTCCGTTTGGCCGATGTGGTCGAGCGCGTCACGAAGGCCTACGACGAGTGGAAGTTTCATACCGTGTACCACACGGTATTCAACTATTGCGTGACCGACCTGAGCTCGTTCTACCTCGACGGACTCAAGGACCGTCTCTACTCCGATGGTGTGGACTCCGTCTCACGACGCAGTGCCCAGACTGTGCTCGCCGCCATTCTTCTCGATCTGGTGCGCGTGGTCGCGCCGATTCTCACATTCACTGCCGAGGAGGTCTGGCAGTTCATCCCATCAGCGCTTCGCGCGGACACGGCGAGCGTGCAGCTGGCGGGATGGCCCGCGGCGACCGTTGCCGAAGCACACGCAGATGACGTGGCGGAGCTTCGCTCTGTGTACGGGACCGTGCTCGAAGCGCGGGAGATTCTCACCAAGGCGCTTGAAGAGGCGCGAAACGACAAGATCGTCGGTAAGAGCCAGGAGGCGTCTGTGACACTCACGGCTCCTGCTGATGTTGCTGCCGTTCTCAAAGCGCGGGGATTAGATGCTCTTGCCGATATGTTCATTGTCGCGTCCCTGTCCGTCGTCGAGGGTCCCGAACTGCAGGTTACGGTCGTGCCCGCCTCCGGCGAGAAATGCCCACGGTGCTGGAATCACCGGGAACTCACTGATTCCGGAGTATGCGTCCGGTGTGCAGATATACTCACGGCTCTTGGGTAGTTATAGGCAGGAGGCTCGCAGTCGCTGAGAGCGTTCCTCGGCAGGTTGTGAGTGGTACAATCTCTCTATACGACACGAAAGCGCCCGGACAGGTCCGGGCGTTTTCAGATGAAGCGAGGACGGTCATTCCCGATGAAGAAAGCCACGCTCAATGCATTTCGCGGGCGCCTGGAGGCGGAGCGGGAGCGGCTGAAAGCCGAGGTTGAACAGTCCGAGCGTGAGGGACGTGAAGCTCTTTCCGAAGCGAGCGGCGAGAACAACTATCGGGACCACATGGCAGATCAGGGAACCGCAACGTTCGCCCGTGAGTTGGACATATCACTTGAGGAGAATCTCCGCACCGCGCTGACCGCCGTAGACCATGCGATCACGCGCATCGACGAAGGCGAGTACTCCCGCTGTGAGAAGTGCGGCACTCTGATCAGTGACGAGCGACTTGAGGCAATGCCGACTGCGACCCTTTGCATCTCGTGCAAATCAGAAGAAGAGTCACGTTAGAGACCGAGCGTCCAGGATTGCTGTTCCTGGCTACGCTCGCGTTCGCCATCATTCTTGATCAACTCTCGAAGGCGCTCATCCGGTCAACGATGTTCCCGGGAGAGTCGATCTCGCTCTGGAGCGGGATCCTGGATATCACGTACGTGCGAAATGAAGGCGCTGCGTTCGGCCTGTTCCCTGGCAGGCAATCAGTATTCATGCTTACCGGAATCCTTGTGCTGGTCGGCATCGCGGTATTCTGGTGGCGACGCAGACCGCGATCATCATGGCTGGCAGTATCCCTTGGCTTTGTCGGGGCCGGCGCACTTGGCAACTTGATCGATCGCGTGACTCCTCCGCATCTGGTAACCGACTTCATTGATGTCTTTGCGCGCCACTTTCCTGTATTCAACGTGGCGGACAGCGCGATATTCATTGGTGTCGTTATGCTCATGGTCTGGATCGTGTTTGTCCCGGAGGCTTCTGAGGAGATAGATACCATACCCGCTGTTGAATCCTCGTTTGGCCCTGAATCAGTCGAGGAGACACAAGATGAACGTGTTGCGGGCGAAGAAGCCGAGGACGTGATATGAGCGAGTTCCATGAGCACACGGTAGCGGCCGACGAATCTGGAGAGCGGCTTGATAAGCTCTTGGGAGGATTCGAGTTCATTGCGTCTCGATCCTCTGCTGCTCGCCTTATCGAGGAGGGCAACGTTCATGTCAATCACAAGCCGGTCAATAAGCGACATGTGACTCGTGCGGGTGAGCATATTACCATCGAGATTCCGCCGTATGACCGCGGTGATCTTGAAGCGGAGCACATCCCCCTCGACATCCGATATGAGGATTCCGACTTGATCGTGCTCTCAAAACAGGCCGATCTTGTTGTTCATCCCGCCCATGGCAATTGGAGCGGCACGCTGGTAAATGCGTTGCTTGCCCATAGCGACCGGCTCGGCACGCTGCAAGGGGAGGATCGTCCGGGAATCGTCCATCGGCTGGACAAGGATACTTCCGGGCTGATGCTTGCGGCTAAGAATGACCACGCTCAGGCCGCACTTTCTGAGGCAATCAAGATTCGCGCCGTAGACCGTCGCTATCTCACGTTGGTGCACGGGTACATCGCTCCGGATACAGGGATCATCGATGCACCGCTAGGCCGTGATCCCAAAGATCGTATCAAGATGGCAGTTGTCGATTCGCCGCACGCAAAGCAGGCTGTGACCACGTTCCGGGTACTCGAGCGTTACATGGCCGGGACACGAGATGATGGCTACACCTTGATCGAGTGCAAGCTGTACACCGGTCGTACCCATCAGATTCGTGTCCACATGGCGTACATCGATCACCCATGCGTTGGGGATCAGACATATGGAAAGAGCAACGTGAAGGCTGACCGGGGACTCGAGCGCCAGTTTCTCCATTCGCATCGTATTGCGTTCACGCATCCGCGAACAGGCGAGGAGCTCGCGTTCGTTGACCCGCCCCCAGAGGATCTATCTGCGATTCTGGACAGCATCGAGCCCGATTCGATGGGACGCACCGAAGCCGGAGACGAAGTCTTTGAATTGCTGGCTAGTGCCAAACGGGGTATCTAGCAGATAAGGACTGGTACTTGCGACCGTTTGGTGCCTATGACATGAGTCAGTGGGGGCGATCGTGAAATCTGCCGCACGTGTGGCCGTTCTCTACTCGGTCATAGCGATGGTCTGGATTCTTTCGAGCGATACCCTCTTTGGTGTGCTTGGACTCACTGCCCCCCTGTACCAGTCGCTCAAAGGTTTCGGATTCGTTCTGGTTACCGCCCTCGCCTTGTTCTCCGGATTAGCAGTACGCGAACGGCGGCTGCATCTTGCCCAGGCCGAAAGAACAGAGGCTATGGTCTCGCTTTCGGCCAGAGAGCGTGAATTGGGTCAGTCGGCCGCGCGCTTGCAGGCGCTCATCGATAGCGCCCCGATCGCGATTGTGGGAGTGGACCAGAACGGCACGGTTGATACGTGGAACCCTGAGGCCGAGCGCCTGTTTGGATGGGTCGCCCAAGAAGTGGTCGGGGCGTTCAATCCTCTTGTTCCTGTAGACCAGCGCGAGGAGTTCGCCCAAATGTATGCATCCCTCCACTCTGGGAGGGTTGTTCATCCTGAACGGACCAAGCGACTGCGTAAAGATGGCGCCAAGATCGAAGTCCTCTTTACCACTGCTGCCTTTCGCTCGCCTGAGGGTCAATTCGAGGGTGGAGTGGCCCTGTATGTTGATATCTCATCGCAGCTTGAGGCCGAACGCGAGCTTGAAGAACATCACAGTCGGCTGGAGGAGCTGGTAGAGGAGCGTACGGACGAATTGCATCTCGCGAATGAACGACTCGAGCGAGCCACCCAGATCAAAAGTGAGTTTCTGGCGAACATGAGCCATGAGCTCAGAACACCCCTCAACTCCATTATCGGGTTCTCGGGCGCGCTCTTGCAGGGACTTGGGGGTCCGCTCGCCAAAGAGCAGGAAAAGCAACTCACTATGGTGTACCGCGCAGGCAAACACTTGCTTGAATTGATCAATGACATCCTTGACCTCTCAAAGATTGAAGCGGGGAAACTTGATGTAGTACCCGTTACCTTCGATCTCTGCGAGATGGTTCAGACCGCAGTCGAGTCATTCCGAATCGCCGCAGACGAGAAGGGCATCAAGCTTGACGCCACAATCGGTGCTGAGTCGATGTCGGTCTACACTGATCGCACTAAACTCAATCAGATACTCCTCAACATCGTGGGCAATGCGGTGAATTTCACGGATGCAGGGGTTGTGCATGTGTTTGCGGAGATTGACGGTCCCGCTGTGTGTATCGACGTGAGTGATTCGGGTGTGGGAATCGGACGGGAGGATCAGCCACAGATCTTTGATCAATTCATCCAGGCGAACAGAACTGCCGATGAGAGACTCAAGGGTACGGGACTTGGATTGGCAATCTCTCGTCGATTAGCCCGGATGCTCGGTGGCGATATTCTCGTTCGTAGTGAGGTCGGTGTGGGCTCACTATTCTCAATCTGTATCTTGGCCGCCTACAAGGAGGGTGTTCGCGTGTCAGGGCATAGCGTAGCCAAACGCCTGTCTGGGGGATATATACGGCGTGAGCGCGAGAACAAGCGAGCCAAGGAGGCGGACTGATGTCCGTTCGTATTCTGGTTGTTGAGGACGATCCGCAGAATCTCTACCTGGTCCAGTTTCTCCTGGAGAGGGCTGGATACGAGATTGTGGTTGCGACTGATGGTATACACGCGATCGAAGTAGCGATCGAGGCCAATCCCGATCTCATTCTGATGGACATGCTGCTACCCAGAATGGACGGGTGGGCCGCAACCCGGACGCTCAAGACGGAGCATGGGGTCACTGCGCCGATAATCGCGCTCACCGCCTATTCGATGAAGGGTGATCGCGAGTCCATCCTCGAAGCAGGATGCGACGGATACATCTCAAAGCCCATCGACCCTGAGACATTCGTGGGTCAAGTCGAACAGTACATCACGTGAGCGCTGCACCCTTAAGAGTGCTCGTTGTTGATGATGACGATGCAGGCCGTTACCTTGTGTCCCTGATTGTTGCTTCTGCCGGATATGAGGCTATCGAAGCGTCCAACGGGCAAGAAGCCCTTATCCGCGCGCGTGAGGCCGCGCCAGACATCGTTCTGACGGATATTCTGATGCCCGTCATGGATGGGTATCAGTTGGCACGGGAGTGGAAACAGGATCCGGCGTTGCGCTCCATCCCACTTGTCTTCATGACAGCTTCATACAACGATCCCGCCGATGAAGCCTTTGCCACCGAGCTTGGCGCAGATGAGTTTCTGAGCAAACCAGTGGATTCCGACACACTGATTGACGTCATTGCGCGTCTTACTTCAGACGGGTCAATCCAGCCTCGCCAACCGGCAGAGCGCACCGAAGTCGAGGTGTTGCGCGACTACAGCGATCGTGTTGCGCACAAGCTTGAACAGAAAGTGCTGGATCTCGAACACTCCAATGCATTGCTGGAGAACACGATGGCCGCCTTGTCAGACGAGGTCGAGACCCGGGGCCGACTGATCGATGAGTTGGGTGCTGAAGTCGCCGAACGGACACAGCGCGAAGTCGAGCTCAAACAGGAACGAGACTTCACAGCTTCGATCATCGCGACGGCTGATGTGTTTATGTACGCGACCGATGTGGACGGCGACATCACGCTATTCAATCCCGGAGCGGAGCGCATCTCCGGATATCAGTCCGCCGAGATCCTCGGACGGAATTTCATAGAGCTCTTTGCTCCAGTTGAGGACCGCGAACTGCGAGGTGAGTTGCGCAAAGCGATTCTTGCCAGCGGGGGAGCACGGGGCATCGTCAATTCCTGGGTGATGCGCTCCGGCGAGGAGCGAGTATTCGAGTGGTCCCTCGCTGTGATGAAGGGCGCGGACGGAGAAACGACCGGGCTGCTGGGATTCGCATCCGACGTGACCGATCGGGTTGTGTCCGCTGCCACGGACCGCGCGATCGGAGTTGTAGACCTGGCGGTGCTGCTCGACTATCCCAAGAGCAAACTACTCGACAGGGCGTGTGCTCAGGCTGCCGATGAGTTCGGTATGGCTGCAGTATGGGTGGCACTCATGGGCCCCGACGGGGCCATTGAGGTTCCCTCGGCAGCAGGACCAGCCTCTCCGCAACTCGGTGAGTACTTTGTTGCGAATCCCGCCAGTGCGTGCCCGGTGGATGATCTCAGCGAACTAGTCGAGGCGCGAGTGTTTCCGCTCGATGGGCCAGGCGCCGACGCACGGTTTGGCCGACTCGCTACCGACTATGGGGGTCGTTCCATATTCGCAGCGCCGATCAGGGCTCATGGGGAGACTCTGGGGCTCTTTGGCGCGCTCAATCCCGCGGCCAAGGGGTTTGGGGCCGGGCGCTCAGAGGGCTTGCGTCATGTTGCTGATCGAATTGGCGTTGCGCTCGCCTACGCCGATGCGCGTGCGCAGTTGAATCTGCGTTCGGCGGCCTTGGAATCGGCTGCAAACGCGGTGCTCGTTGTGGACGTATCGGGACGTGTTGGCTGGGTGAACCATGCCTTTGAGGTCATGACCGGGTGGACCAAACAAGAGGTGGAGGGCACCAATCTGTTTGAGGGTATCGGCTACCGCGAATCGAGGTATCGCGACGCATGGCAACAGGTGGTCGCAGGAACGCCGTATCGCTCCGAGATTCGAAATCAGGCGCGCGATGGAAGCGAGTACGTTGAAGATGTGACGATTTCTCCGGTTCCCGACAGCGATGGCCGGGTGACGCATGCAGTCATCGTCAAGCAGGATGTGAGTGAGCGAGTCAGATTTGAGGAACTCAAGTCAGACTTCCTGGCAATGGTTAGTCACGAGCTGAGAACGCCGCTGACAACGATTATCGGCTATGCCGACCTGCTGGGTGCATCTATCGAGGCCTTGCCGATTGAGAAGGTGCGGGCTGCCACTGAGAGCATTCGTTCGAGCGGCAGACGTATGAAGAGCATCGTGGAGCAGTTGCTCGAGGTCACGCAGATCCAGGCCGAGGGTGTTGTTATCGAGACGGCTCGCAGAGAAATCGGTCCTTTCGTGGTGGAGATCTCTGAAGGATTTGAGTTTTCCGATAGGCATCGGCTGCACCTCGACATCGATGAGGGTTTGCCCGCGCTTGATATCGACGCTCGCCGTCTGGCGCTGGCCCTTCGAAACGTGCTCGACAATGCAGTGAAGTACTCGCCGGAGGGTGGGACGGTCAGCGTTGCTGTTCACGATACCGGTGCCGAGATCGTGATTTCTGTTTCTGATGAAGGTGTGGGAATTGACGCCGAGCAGATACCTGAACTGTTCGAGGCATTCCATCAGCGAGACATGACGAGTACGCGTAGCTTTGGTGGGGTTGGCCTGGGGCTTTTCGTGGCTGGCCAGTTCGTGGGGGCTCATGGTGGTCACATTACCGTGCGAAGTCGCGAAGGGCACGGGTCGACCTTCGAACTGAGATTGCCTCGTCCTACTCTCGATGTACGAGTCGATAGTCTAGGGTCTGCGGAGAGCGTAGAGGATGTCGAGCTCGAGATCGTAGGGGATGACCGAACGTCCCCCGTGGACAGTGACGGTGCCGAATCGGCTCCCTCTCACATCGAGCCAGCTGGATAGTCCGCGATCTCCCTCCCGTACGAGCACGACTGGAGCTGCAGCGCCCGCTGCACGCGGACCGGCTGTCAGTGCATCTGGGAATGAGTCGCCGGTGGCGATTCCGAGTTCAGCGGATGTGAGCACGCCTGCGCTGAACGCACGATCTGCAATGATCCGCGATGTCTCATATCTGTCGGCGCCGGACCAGCGAGTTGGGGAGGGGACTCTCGCGGCCACGCTCGACGAGATCGCATGCGCGCCGCCAAGAAGTATCGTCTTTGTCGGCTTGAGTGTGCCGAGTGCGGACTGCGTCGCCGAGGGAAGCACACCCTTCTTCGTGAGCAATATCGGCCAGCCAGCTGCTGCGGCAACCGGTGCGCCCGCGAGCGCGTCAGGGTAGTTCTCTCCCGAGGCGAGGACAATCGTTCCGTCGGTGAAAACGCCTGGGAGCTCCGCGGAGGTTTGGGCAACGATTCGCGCGGTATCGAATCGATCACGACCGGCAAGTCGTGAGACAGTCGCCGTAGGCAGCAGGCTGCGCACGGTCGAATCGACGGAGGATGCGATTGCACTCGTACCCCCAACCACGTACACACGTGAAGGCCTCAGCCTCAGGAGCTCATCTTTGGTGACGATCGGCATCCTCGATCGCTCGACAAGCAGGATAGGCCCGCTCGTAGCGTGGGCGAGCACCGTAGCCGATAGTGCATCCGGCCAATTGGATCCCAGCGCGAGTACGACCGTACCCGCCGAGGCGAACCCATCACCGCTGATTGCCGCCGCTGTCTCATAGCGGTTGTCTCCTGCGAGTCTGACGGAGTCAAGGGGGGCGAAAGAGCCGGGGACAGTCACTGTCGTTGTGGCGACACTGGCGCTCCAGCGATCTGTGGCAAATGAGCGCACCCATACGTCATGAGCGCCGCTTCCGGGAAGCATGAGACGTCCCGTACGGCCGGTGGTCAGATATGCAGGTCCGCCTTCATATCCGTACGCATACGAGACGCCCGAGCCCTCAGCCGCCGGCCATGTGAGACTCGCCTCGATGCCTTGTGTGTGCCGAGCTGTTACAGACACCGTATCCTGGACGTCGATCGTGCGCGTCATCTCGGCGTAAGCGGCGTAGACATCCAGCAGACCCCAGCCGGTCTCATCATCGCGACCGGGATTCGGCCCATATGATCCGTCGGCGGTGGTAGTTACGATCTCGGTCAACCGCGTCGCGGACATCCGTGGCACGAGTGACCAGAGCAGTGCGAGTGAGCCCGATACCTGCGGTGCAGCAAAGGACGTACCTGCAAGGCGCGTATCAGGAACGCCGTTTGGGGGCATCTGCCACGGCCCCTTGCTGCTAGTGGCCGGTGATGAATCCACGAGTTGTCCCGGCGCCATGATGTCTAATTCGGGCCCGTAGCACGAGAAGTCCGAGCGCTGCCCGGTGTCGGCATCTATCGAGCCGACAGCGAGAGCCCCGGAACATGCCGCAGGGTAGAACACGGAGGTATGCCCCTTGTCAGCATCGTTTCCCGAGGCTGCCACAACGAGAGCGCCCTTGGCCACGCAGTAGTCGACTCCTGCTTGCCAGAGTGCGCGGGTGGATGTGTTCGGCGCTCCGCCGATCAGGGTCGCGCGTTCGCCCAGGGACATATTGATGATCTTGGCACCGTCGTCTGCGGCGTCTCTCATGGCTTGAACCGACTGAGCGGTAGTGCCTGAACCGGCGGAGTTCAGCGACTTGTAAACCAGGACGGTTGCTTCCATGTTGTAGAGCAAACCGCTTAGGCCCGATCCGTTGTCGGTACGTGCCCGAATCATCTGTGCAACGCGGGTGCCGTGATAGTACGGATAGTAGTCGTCACGGGTATCGGCGTCGCTGTTGGCGTAGTCCCACACCGGCACATACTCGCCCGTGTCATCGGCAAGCGCCGGAGAGACTCCCGTGTCGATGACCGCGATAGTCACGCCGGGCCGATCCGGTACGGCAGCGAAGGAATCGCCGTTGAATACAGCATCCCACACAGGCTCGATCTCGATGGTGTGGCTTGTTGTATCGCTCGGGCCGAGGTAGGTGCGTTGAGCGCGCGTAACACCAGTGTAGACAGGGTCATTGGGCGGAATCGACTCCAGCGCACGGACCGTGCCGTTGAGCGCCACCGCGTCGACGTCCGATCGAGCCTCCATGCGCGATTGAAAACGATCCGGGTCATCTTGTGAATCGAGTGTAACGATGGCCATGTCAGGGCGAATGACCTGGATGTCCTGGGCGGGGACACCCAGTGCAGACATCTCATTGAATGCGTTGGCGGAGATTGTCGGCGCGTTGAAGCAGAGCACGAGTTCCACCGGCGCATCGGGTTCGGAGTTGGCGATCGCGCCTGCGGTTGTCGGTACCAAGAGAGCAATGAGGGCGCAAGAAAGCGCCGAGGAAAGCAGATTTCGTACTGTTGCGTTCATGGGTACCTTTCTTCGGTCACTGTCCATGGTAGCGCCGATTCGTTCGTAGGTCATCGGTGAGCGGTCTTGTGGCGGCCTCCTGTGCTCTGCTATTGTGCCGACAGACCTTTAAACCCGGTCCCGTGAGGCCGGCAAGGGATGCATACGCACCTTCAGCACACTCTGTGCCGATATGCTCTGTGCCTTCTTGCCTGCCGCAAGAAGGCATTTGTGTATTCGGGACTGCAACAGATGAAGGGAGGCGTGAGAGTGAAGTACCGTACAAAAGCCGTAGTCATGGATCGGGATGCCATCGAGCGGGCACTCACACGCATTGCTCACGAAGTACTCGAAGCGAATAAGGGTGCAGCGAATATCGCCCTCGTCGGTATCGTGACACGCGGGGTCGACGTCGCAGCACGACTCGCACAACGAATCAAAGAGATCGAAGGAACCGATGTTCCGGTTGGATCTCTCGACATCTCCTTCTATCGGGATGATGTGGGCGAACGACTGAATCCTGAAGTACACCGCACAGATATTCCTTTCGTCGTTGAAGGGCAAGATATCGTGTTGTGTGATGACGTGCTCTACACAGGTCGCACGATTCGTGCGGCGATGGACGCAATCATGGACTATGGTCGTCCGGCGACCGTCCAGCTGGCGGTACTTGTCGATCGAGGGCATCGTGAGCTTCCGATACGCGCGGACTACGTGGGCAAGAATGTGCCAACGAGCGGCCGCGAGCGGGTCAAGGTCCTCCTGGACGAGTATGACGGCGCGAGTGAGGCACAGATACTCGAAGCTGTTGAGGAGGACGAGTGACTGTACTGAGTTGCAAGAACATCATCTCGATGGAGGATCTGACTCCGGACGATATCGTAGCGATCCTCGATACAGCGGAGTCATTCAAGGAAGTCAACGAGCGCCGAATCAAGAAACTCCCTACGTTGCGTGGACGCACGATCATCAACCTGTTTCTTGAGCCGAGCACCCGCACGCGCACCAGCTTTGAAATCGCTGCAAAGCGACTTTCGGCCGATGCGATCAACATGGCCGGGTCAGCGAGCGCCACGGTCAAAGGGGAGTCGCTACGCGATACGGCCAAGACCCTCTCAGCTATGGCATGCGACCTGATTGTCGTGCGTCACAAGTACGCAGGCGCACCGCAGGTGCTCGCTGAATCGATGGATGCATGCGTCGTCAATGGTGGCGACGGTATGCATCAGCATCCCACCCAGGCCCTGCTTGATCTCTTCACGATGCGGCGTCATGTCGGTGATCTCGCCGGAAAGACGGTGGGTATCGTGGGCGATATCGCCCATTCGCGTGTTGCCGGCTCACTTGTCCCGGCTCTGCGCATGGTTGGTGCGCATCCGATCGTGATAGGCCCACCCACCTTGATGCCGGCTCGACCCGATGTGCTCGGCGCAGATGTGGCCTACACCCTCGACGAAGTGATCGAAGAACTGGACATCGTCTATACGCTGCGCATCCAGATGGAACGCGCCGAGGGCATGCCGTTTCCAAGTCTGCGGGAGTACGCGCGTTTCTACGGTATGAACGAGGCACGGCTCAATCGCATGAAGCCGGAAGGCATCGTCATGCATCCGGGACCCATGAATCGAGGGGTCGAGGTTTCCTCGGCAGTTGCAGATTCTGAGCGTTCGGTGGTACTCGACCAGGTCAACGCCGGCGTTGCGGTTCGCATGGCGATAATGTATTTGCTGCTGGGAGGTGAGGCGCATGGTGACGCTGCTTAGAGGTGGACGCCTGGTGGATCCGGCGGTCGACCTCGATCGTGTCGCTGACCTGCTGATACGCGATGGCGTGATCGCTGAGGTCGGGGAAGGGCTCGAGGCTCCGGCGGGTGTATTGATTGTCGAGTGCGCCGAGAAGGTGGTGCTTCCCGGTCTTGTGGACGCTCACACCCATCTGCGCGAGCCCGGTCGCGAGGACGAAGAAACGGTTGAGAGTGGTACCCGCGCTGCTGCTCATGGTGGTTTCACCGCTGTCTGCGCAATGCCAAACACCGATCCCATCTGCGATACGGGCTCCAAGGTTCGGTTTCTTGTAGAACGCGCGTCCGAGCGTGGTATCGTTCGCGTGCATCCGATCGGCTCGCTCACGAGCGGCCAGAGGGGCGAGGTTATCGCCGAGATCGGTGACATGATCGCCGAGGGCGCGGTGGGCTTCTCCGACGACGGACGCGGCGTGCAGGATGCCGGCATGATGCGTCGCGTGATGGACTATGCGAAAGCGTTCGGCACGACAGTGATCTCGCATTGCGAAGATGAGGCACTGGTCGGATCCGGCGTGGTGAATGAAGGCGCTGTCTCGACGCGCCTGGGCATGGCGGGATGGCCCGCAGCTGCCGAGGAGATCCAGGTGGCTCGTGATATCCGACTGGCTGAACTCACCGGCTGCAGATTGCACCTCGCGCATCTCTCCACTGCAGGCAGTGTCGCGCACGTGCGGGATGCCAAGGCACGGGGAGTCGGCATCACCGCCGAGGTCACTCCTCATCACCTGTTCCTTGATGAGGATGCGCTTCTCAGCTACGACACCAATCTCAAGATGAATCCCCCCTTGCGTACCGCCGAGGACCGCGCAGCGCTACTCGAGGGGCTCGTGGACGGTACGATCGATTGCATTGCGACAGATCACGCTCCGCACGCTCCGCACGAGAAGGAGATGGAGTTCGAACTGGCTCCCTTCGGCACTACGGGCATCGAGACTGCGCTCTCGCTCGTGGTCACGGAACTCGTGGGAACGGGAACGTTCGAATGGAGCGATGTTGCCAGGGTGATGGCACACGGACCACGGCGTTCACTCGGTCTTGAAGCAGTGACGCTCGCTGAGGGTTCGGTTGCCGACATCACGGTCGTTGATCCCGAGGCTCGAGTCGAGGTCGTTCCCGGGTGGTTCGAGTCGCGCTCGCGCAACTCGGCATTCCTTGGACGCAAGTTGCTCGGCAAAGCGAGCGAGGTCCTCGTGGGCGGCGCATTTGCCGTACGAAACGGAAAGGTGGTCGACTAGGTGACAGTACGTTCGAAAGCCATACTTGCGCTTGAGGACGGCACCGTCTTTGAAGGACGGGCATGCGGAGCGTTGGGCGAGGCAATCGGCGAAGTGGTATTCAATACCTCGATGTCCGGTTATCAAGAGGTCCTCACCGATCCGAGTTATGCCGGACAGATTGTCACCATGACGATGCCCCATATCGGCAACTACGGTGTCAACGGCGCGGACATGGAATCGCGCGGAGTCTTCTCCCGCGGCCTGGTGGTTCGTGACATGTGCAGCCAGCCGTCGAGCTGGCGTTCCGAGGAGCCCCTCCCTGATTTTCTTGAGCGACACGGGGTGGTGGCCATCGAGGGCATCGATACCCGTCGCTTGACCCGACATATCCGCGAAGCAGGGGCAATGCGCGCGGTGATTTCCACCCAGGACCTGACTCCGGAGTCTCTCGTGGGCAAGGCTCAGGCGGCTCCGGGGCTTGTGGGACGAGATCTCGTGGCCGAAGTCGCGGTTTCTCATCGCTTCACCTGGGGCGCAGACGGAAGTCCCGAAGGCGTCGCGGTCGTGGATACGGGGATACTGCCGGTGTCCCCGCGCTATCGCGTGGCAGTGTTCGATTCCGGCATCAAATACAACATCCTGCGCCAGCTTTCCGAGGCGGGCTGCGAGCTGATCGTGCTGCCGCCGACTACCTCTGCCAAAGAGGCGCTTGCACTCGAACCCGATGGCATCTTTGTGGCCAATGGGCCGGGTGACCCTTCGGCAGTCGAGTATCTCTACTCCACGCTTCGCGAGTTGATTGGCGTCAAGCCGATATTTGGGATCTGCCTTGGGCATCAGATGTTGTCACTCGCGGTTGGCGCGACCACGTTCAAGCTCAAGTACGGGCATCGTGGTGGCAATCAGCCGGTCAAGAACCTGCTCACCGGGCGTGTTGAGATCACGAGCCAAAACCACGGATTCTGCATTGACCACAGTGCTATCGGTCCGCTCATGCCGGCTGAGAGTGGTGGGCTGACGTATGACCCGGCTGATCTTGCCTCGTGGTCTGCGGCAGGTGTGGCACCCGTTGTTGAGTCGCAAACGTTCGGTCGCGTGCAACTCACACACGTGAACCTCAATGATATGACTGCCGAGGGTATACGGCTGCTCGATCAGCCTGCATTCTCGGTGCAATATCATCCGGAAGCCGCCCCCGGACCGCATGACGCGCGCTATCTATTCGGTGCGTTCACCCGCTTGATGGACGGACGCACGGACTATCTCGACGCAGCGGAGTAGGGAGAGACACACGCAATGTTTCGCTCAGTGATGATACCGGCAGACCTCACAGCTGAATGTGACCTTCTCTTTCGATTCGCCTGCGGTCTTACAGAACTCGGGGTGAAGCGCGTGGTGCTCGGCCACGTGATCGAGGCGAGCGGCATGGAAGGCCCCGTGATCGCGGCCCAGATCGATAAGGTACGAGACCAGATTCGCAAGACATCGCGCCCGTTGTCTGATTGCGGGCTCGACGTAGAGGTGCGGATAGGTACGGGTGATCCCACACACGGATTGATCGGAATCGCTACCGAGGCGCATGTCGACGCGGTGATCGCCGGTACGCATGGCGCGGGGATCATCACGAAGCTGTTCGTCGGTTCGGTCTCCGAGCAAATCGCTGTTGAAGCAAACGTACCAACGATGCTCATTCGCTATGACCTGCTGCGCACCAAAGACGACCCCGCTGAGTTTGCGCGATCATTCGGGCGCTCGCTTCTTCTGCCGACAGACTTCTCTGCATCTTCGGTTCGGGCGCTCATGGCAGCTCTCGAGCTCCCGCCACGGGCGATTGGCACCATTTACCTCATGCATATTCTCGACAAGTCATTGTCGGGCGACAAGCTGCAGAAGGCTGAACACGGCGCGGAATTCCAGCTGGCCAATCAGCGCAAGATGGTCGAAGAGCAGAAGCTGAGCGCACGCTGTGTCATCAAGCAGGGCGAGTCCAAGCGATTGGTCCTACAGGAAGCCGATCAGCGTCGCGTGACCGGCATCATCGTGGGAACGCGAGGGCAGAACGCCTTGCAAGAGGCGATGGTTGGCTCGACCTCGATGACGCTCGTTCGTCAGGCAAGCTGTCCGGTGCTGATAGTCCCCTAGGATCACTTCGTGCACAACACGTTCATTTTCAAGGTCGACAGAAGAGCAGAGGAGCAAGATGCCCCGCCGCGATGACATCAAGAAGATCCTCGTGATTGGTGCCGGTCCGATTATCATCGGTCAGGCCTGTGAGTTCGACTATTCGGGTTCGCAGGCGTGCAAGGTGCTGCGCGAAGACGGCTACGAGGTCGTTCTGGTCAACAGCAATCCGGCAACGATCATGACCGATCCGGGACTGGCCAACAGGACGTACGTCGAACCGGTCACTCCGGAATTCGTGACTAAGATCATAGAGAAGGAACGTCCTGACGCTTTGCTACCGACCCTTGGTGGACAAACGGGTCTCAACTGCGCGGTATCACTGGCGGAATCGGGCGTCCTTGAGCAATACGGTGTAGAACTCATTGGCGCCAAGCTCGATTCGATCCGAATGGGCGAGGATCGCAAGCTCTTTCGCGAGGCGATGGAGCGCATCGGTCTTGAGTGCGCGCGCAGCGGTTATGCATACTCGATTCGCGATGCCGAAGAGGTAGTCGCCGAACTGGGTTATCCGATCGTCATCCGGCCCTCATACACACTGGGAGGCGCCGGTGGGGGAATCGCCTACAACGTCGAGGAACTCCGGGACATCGTCGCCGGCGGTGTTGCGCTTTCCCCGGTGAGTGAAGTCCTCATCGAGGAGTCCATCATCGGCTGGAAAGAGTACGAGATGGAGGTCATGCGCGATCACAACGACAACGCGGTGATCGTGTGTTCGATCGAGAATTTCGACGCGATGGGTGTTCATACCGGCGATTCCATCACCGTTGCTCCGGCCCAGACATTGAGCGATCGTGAGTACCAGATGATGCGCGACGCATCACTGGCCATCATGAGAGAGATCGGGGTGGAGACCGGCGGGAGCAATGTGCAGTTCGCCATCAACCCCGCGGATGGCCGAATGATCATCATCGAAATGAATCCCCGGGTGAGCCGCTCAAGTGCGCTCGCGTCAAAGGCGACCGGCTTCCCGATCGCGAAGTTCGCTGCCAAGCTCGCGGTTGGCTACACGCTCGACGAGATCCCTAACGACATCACCAAAAAGACGCCGGCGTGCTTTGAGCCGAGCATCGACTACACGGTGGTCAAGATACCGCGCTGGGCCTTTGAGAAGTTTCCGGGTGCGGACACGACACTCACGACCAAGATGAAGTCGGTGGGTGAGGTCATGGCTATCGGTCGCACCTTTGAAGAAGCGCTCGGCAAGGCGATGCGCTCACTTGAGAACGGTCGCGGCGGCCTGGGGGCTGACGGCAAGGACGAGTTCGCGGACACCAAGTTCGATGTGATGCTGTCCACGCCTACAGAAGCACGCCTCTTCTACATCGCCGAGGCGTTCCGTCGAGGGCGCGCGCTCAGCGAGATCCACAATCTCACGCACATCGATCCGTGGTTCCTTACCGGAGTCGAAGCCATGGTCGGCCTCGAAGAGGAGGTCACGCGCGCGGGAGCGCTTGATGCTGTCGATGAAGCCTTGATGCGTCGGGCCAAGCAGCATGGTCTTTCTGACGTTCAGATCGCCCATCTTCTCGGGTGTAGCGAGCTCGAGGCACGTGCGCGACGAATCGAAGTCGGGGTGGTCGCCACGTTCAAGGCGGTCGATACCTGTGCGGCCGAATTCGAAGCGAGTACGCCGTACTACTACAAAACGTATGAAGAAGAAGATGAAGTCATCCCCGCAGAGAAACCACGCGCGATGATTCTCGGGGCGGGACCCAACCGCATCGGGCAGGGTATCGAGTTCGACTACTGCTGTGTGCACGCCGCCTATGCACTGCACGATCTTGGCTACGAGACGATCATGGTGAACTGCAACCCTGAGACGGTTTCGACTGACTATGACACCAGTGACAGGCTCTACTTCGAGCCACTCACCTTCGAAGACGTCATGGACATCTGTGAGCGGGAGAACCCCGTTGGCGTGGTCGTGACATTCGGCGGGCAGACCCCGCTGAAGCTTGCTCACGCACTGGAGAACGCGGGGGTGCCGATCATGGGCACATCCCCCGAAGCGATCGACCTCGCCGAGGACAGACGACGCTTCTCGGCAGTTCTCGACAAACTTGGGATCGCGTACCCGGATGCCGGTACTGCCAATTCGTTCGAAGAGGCCGTCGAGGTTGCGCGCCGGATCGGATTCCCGCTCCTGGTCCGTCCAAGCTACGTTCTCGGCGGTCGCGGTATGGTCATCGCATACAACGAGGAGTATCTCGAGCGCTACATGGCCGAGGCAACCCGTATCTCACCTGACCACCCGGTGCTCCTTGATAGCTTCCTTGAGAGCGCAATAGAAGTAGATGTCGACGCGGTGTGTGATACCGAGACTGTCTACATCGGTGGCGTCATGGAACACATCGAGGAGGCGGGTATCCATTCGGGCGATTCGGCCTGCTGCATCCCCCCGTTCTCACTTTCGGAAAGCATCGTCGAACAGATCATGGGTCACGCTCGTGATCTGGCACTGGAGCTGGGCGTATGCGGTCTTATGAACGTGCAGTTCGCGGTCAAAGATCAGAAGGTCTATGTGCTCGAAGTGAATCCTCGCGCATCGCGAACGGTGCCCTATGTGAGCAAGGCCACCGGTGTGCCGCTGGCCAAAGTCGCTGCCCGGGTGATGGCGGGTCAGAAGCTGGCTGACATGGGACTTCCTGCGGAGAACCGTGAGCTCGGTAGATTCTGTGTCAAGGAAGCAGTCATGCCGTTCGGGCGCTTCCCCGGTGCAGATACGGTACTCGGCCCCGAGATGAAGTCCACGGGCGAGGTCATGGGCGTTGCCGAGGACTTCCCGGCTGCATATGCCAAGTCTCAGCTCGCCATCGACTACTCACTGCCGACTGAAGGTCGTGCATTCGTGTCGGTGAGCGATCGCGACAAGCGGGCGATCCTACCGATTGTGAAATCCCTCAATCAGATGGGTTTTGAGATTCTCTCTACGCGGGGCACAGCGCGCGCGATTCGCGCGGCGGGTATCCCTGTCACCGAGGTGCTCAAGAAGCATGAGGGGCGACCGAACATCGTGGACGAGTTGGTCAACGATCGAGTTCAGCTCGTGATCAATACTCCGTTTGGCCAGGAGACACGCTCAGACGGCTATCACATCCGCACTGCGGCCGTGCAGCACGGCGTGCCGAACATCACGACTCTTCCGGCTGCCAATGCGGTGGTGAGCGCGATCGAGGCCATCAAGGACGGTCGACTCGACGTTGTTGCCCTGCAGGACTTCGAGCAGGTGGAGCTTCCGTGAGTTGCGCGCATGACACCGCAGAGCCGCGCAGGGTGCTCGAGGGAGTCTCCGTTCTCTCGAACGAGCGAGTGACTGAGGGCGTTGGTCTGCTCGTGTTGCGAGCGCCGCACGTTGCGTCCACGGTGCGTCCCGGACAGTTTGTTCACCTTCGCATTGCCCGGGGCCGGGACTTTGTATTGCGTCGTCCCTTCTCGGTGCATCGAGTGCGGGGTGAGTCGATTGAGATCCTGTATCAGGTCCTCGGCACAGGCACTCGCGAGATGTCACTCCTGGAACCCGGCGCCGTATGCGACCTGGTCGGACCACTTGGCGCCGGTTGGATAGTGCCGGAAGGACTTGCGCATGCCCTGATTGTCACGGGCGGACTCGGAGCAGCCCCCCTCGGGATGCTCGCCGAGCAGCTCGCTGCATCAGGAGCGGCCGTCACCGTTGCAATGGGGGCTCCGACAGCGGAGCGTCTCGTTGCACGCGGGCTCTACGAGGACGTGGCCCGTGTCGTAGACGTGGCCACCGATGACGGTTCGGCCGGTGTGCATGGTTTCGTTACAGCACTCTCCGAGCGATTGCTCGGGGAGCATCAGTTCGACGTCGTGTACTGCTGCGGGCCGGAGGCGATGCAGCGCATAGTCGCGGCGCAGGCGGCTGTCGCCGGCGTTGCGTGTCAGGTCTCACTCGAGCGCCTCATGGCCTGCGGTATCGGTGCGTGCCTATCATGCGTCGTTTCAACGCACTCCGGCCTGAAGCGTGCATGTGTCGACGGTCCGGTGTTCAATGCCGAGGAAGTCCTCTGGGACTCCTCGGAGATTCCTCCGAAGCATTAGGGAGCCGGACTGTGACAGTGGACATGAGCGTCAAGGTCGGCAATCTTGAGCTTCGAAATCCCGTAATGACCGCGAGCGGTACCTTTGCCAGCGGTAGAGAGTTCGCCGAATTCGTGGACCTGTCTCATCTTGGGGCGATCGTCACCAAGGGTGTCTCTCTCAATGCATGGTCGGGCAACGCGAGCCCTCGTATCGCCGAAACCTCAAGCGGGATGCTCAACTCGATCGGGCTGCAGAATCCAGGCGTTGAGGCGTTCATCGAACGGGATCTTGCCTATCTGGCCGATGTCGATGTGCCCGTGGTGGTGAATGTGAGTGGCCATTCCCTCGCCGAGTATGTCGCGCTTGTTGAACGGCTTGATGATCACCCGCAGGTCAATGCATTTGAGATCAACATCTCGTGCCCGAATGTGGATGCCGGCGGTATGGCTTTCGGCACGAGTTGCGTGCCCGCCGCACAGATCACGGAAGCGTGTCGCGCGGCGACAATGAAGCCGCTGATCGTCAAACTGAGTCCGAACGTGACGGATATCGTTGAGATTGCGCTCGCGGTGGAAGCGGCAGGGGCCGATGCGGTCTCGCTGATCAACACGCTGCTGGGAATGGCGATTGACGCGGATACATTCAAGCCGAAGTTGGCGCGCGTTGTGGGCGGACTGTCGGGTCCGGCAATCAAGCCGGTCGCACTGCGTATGGTATGGCAGGTGTCGAACGCGGTGTCGGTACCCGTGATCGGAATGGGTGGAATCATGACCGCCGAGGATGCCGTTGAATTCATGCTGGCGGGTGCTTCGGCTGTTTCCGTGGGTACTGCCAATTTCGTCGATCCAACCGCCACGATGCGTGTTGCGGATGGTCTTTCCGAATTCTGCCGTGCTCGTGGCATTGCCCGTGTGAGCGAACTCACCGGCGCACTCAACACGGACTAGAGGGAGCTACCGAGATGCGTGATCAGATTATCGTTGCGCTGGATACAGATGCCCATTCAGCACTGTCGCTCGCCCGCGGGCTCCAGGGTCGGGCGGAGTGGCTCAAGGTGGGGATGACCCTGTTCTACGCCGAGGGTCCCGAAATCGTTTCTACGTTCAAACAGATGGGATTCCAGATCTTCCTGGACTTGAAGCTCCACGATATTCCACATCAGGTCGAGGGGGCGGCGCGTGAGATATCTCGCCTCGGAGTCTCCATGTTCACCGTTCACGCTGCTGGTGGGAGAGAGATGATGGCGGCTGCTGTGCGCGGAGCGTGTGCGGGAAGCCAAGAGTGCGGCCTGGACACCCCGGCGGTGCTGGCTGTCACGGTTCTGACCAGCATGGATGATGCGGCGCTCGAGCAGACAGGCGTGCGGGATCTGGCGTCTATCCAGGTGAACAGGCTCGCCACCCTCGCGGTTGAGGCGGGCGTCCAAGGGGTTGTGTGCTCTCCGAGAGAAGCCTCCGCGATGAGAGATATCCTTGGCTCCGAACGTCTGATCGTTACGCCAGGAGTGAGACCGGAGGGCGCACCATTGGACGACCAGGCGCGAGTGGCCTCGCCTCGCGCGGCGATTGATGCCGGCGCCTCGCATGTCGTGATCGGTCGTCCGATCACCGCCGCGGAGCTTCCGATTCAGGCATTCGAGAATATTGCGACGGAAGGGTAGTCAATGACTGAGATGACTGAGTCGGATGTGCATGCTGCACTTAAGACCGCGGGTGCGATCCTGTCGGGTCACTTCGTTCTAACGAGTGGTCGGCACTCCGATACATACGTGCAGTGTGCCCGAATCCTCGAGGATCCTGCACTCGTGACCCGGCTCGCCCGCGAGATGGCGTCGAGAGTCGGGGATCGCGAGATCGATTTAGTGGCCGCCCCCGCCGTGGGCGGCATCATCATGGGCTTTGCGGTTGCACAGGCTCTTGGGGTCAAGTTCATCTTCAGTGAGCGTGTTGAGGGTTCCATGCGGTTTCGTCGCTCTTTCGAGGTGCCCGCCCAGGCGCGCGTTCTCGTGGTAGAAGACGTGGTCACAACGGGTGGCAGTGTCCGCGAGGTGATCGACCTCGTCGAAGGTGCGGGGGGGTCAGTCGCAGGTGTCGTCTCAATCATCGATCGTGGCGGAGAGAAGGCATTCGATGCGGGGTTGATTCCTCTACTTGAACTTGAGGTTGAGTCTTGGGAGACGGATTCCTGCGGCCTTTGTGCCGCCGGGGAGGCCATCGATTCTCCCGGAAGCAGACGGCTTCTCGGCTAGGGGTTGGCATCTCCGCAGGTCAGGGGTAACATTACTCATACATCACGGTTGTCATTGCACCCTGGTTGTGCCTACAATTGCGATGCGTGAACAAGCTCCGCCAAGGGAGGACGAGGAGGAACCATGGCACTTCCTAATCTGTCTGACGCTGATCGCCAGGCCGCTCTAAAGAAGGCTGCTGAGGCTCGCCAGAAGCGTGCCGAGTTGCGAGCCAAGATCAAGTCCGGCGATATGACATTCGCCAAAGTCATGGCTAAGAGTGATGATCCGATCGTTGCTCGCATGAAGGTCTCGACGTTGCTTGAGTCCCTGCCTGGATATGGCAAGGCCAAGGCCGCCAAGATCATGGAAGAGTTGGAAATCTCCGAGAGTCGTCGTGTGCAGGGCCTCGGAGCCCGTCAGCGCGAAGCACTGATGGGGCGTCTCGGCTAGTAGCCTCCCAGCAGAAGGTACATCACGGATGTCGATGACCGATACTACCCGCATCGGCAACCTGTTCATCGTGTCCGGCCCTTCGGGGGCCGGCAAGGGGACCCTGGTTCGAGCAGTGCTCGAGAGGGTCCCTGATGTATGGTTGTCGGTTTCAGCGACCACAAGGGCTCCTCGGCCCGGTGAAGCGGACGGGGTTCACTACTTCTTTCTAACGCCCGCCGAGTTCGATCGCGAGATCGAGAACGGCGGCTTTCTTGAGTGGGCAGAAGTGCATGGAAATCGGTACGGCACGTTGCGCGCTGCAGTGGAGCAGAAGATATCAGAGGGTCGACAGGTGATCCTCGAGATAGATCCGCAAGGAGCGATTCAGGTCAAACGTGAACTCCCTGGCTCGGTGCTCGTGTTCGTTGGGGCTCCGTCGATCGAGGAGCTTCGCCGTCGACTCGCAACCCGCGGCAGTGAGACCCAAGACCAGATCGAGGTGCGCATGCAGACCGCGATTCGCGAGATAGAACTTGCGGGTACATATGACTTCGTGATAGTTAATGACGATGTTTCTGGAGCCACAGACAAGATAGTGGCTATAATGGACTCTTACGCTAACCAAGCTCCCGATTCGAAGTAAGGACTGACACTCACTATGGTCATCCAGCCCGAGATCGACCTTCTTCTCTCTACTGTTGATTCGAAGTACACGCTGTGCACCGTTGCTTCCCGACGTGCGCGTCAGATCAACGACATGATTCACGGCGTTCGTGATCAGGCCGTTCTTTCCATGGCCCCTACGCAGATCGCTCAGCTTACGAGCACCAAGCCGCTCACCCTCGCGCTCGAAGAGATCGCATCCGGTGACGTGTCCTATGAGCGGACCAAGGAAAGCTACAAGTAGCAGGAGGCGCGCTTGTTTACTCGCGCCGCCCTCATCCACTACCACGAGATCGGTCTGAAGGGGCGTAACCGCTCTGTCTTTGAGCGACGCCTTCGTGACAATCTGCGGGTTGCAGTTCGTGGTATTACCGATGAGCCAGTCGAATGCAATGCCAGCCGCCTCACGGTGGTGGCATCCGATCCAGACCGTGTTGACGAACTTGTCGATCGTATCGCCCTGGTCCCGGGAGTCGCCAACGTCGCGCCGGTATTCATAACAGCGCGCGATATCGATCAGATCAATAGCGCCGCGCTTCTGTCGCTTCGCCAAGCAGGGGAGTTCGAGACCTTTGCGGTTGAGGCTCGCAGATCGAACACCGAGTTCAGGTTCAACAGCATGGAGATGAACAAGATCGTCGGCCAGCACCTGGTCGACAACACGGGAAAGCGTGTCAACCTGTCCAGACCCGATGTCACGTGTCGGGTGGAAGTCGTGCAGGGGGATGCATATGTCTCCGCTCGCAAGGTGCCGGGACCGGGAGGTCTTCCCGTTGGGAGCGCCGGCAAGGTCATCTCATTGCTCTCAGCGGGAATCGACTCACCGATTGCCACGTGGCGCATGGCGCGGCGTGGAGCGATTGTCGTGGGTGTCCACTTTTCCGGACGTCCGCAGACAAATGACCTCTCAGAGCGCCTCGTACACGAGATTGCCCAGCACCTCGAACTGGCGGGTGGCATTGGCCGGATCTACTACGTACCCTTCGGTGATCTCCAGAAGGAGATATCGCTTGCGGCCCCACCGGACCTACGTGTGCTCCTGTATCGACGTCTCATGATTCGTGTTGCTGAGGCGATCGCTGCATTCGAGAACGCCAAAGCGCTCGTGACAGGTGAGTCCCTCGGGCAGGTTGCTTCGCAGACTCTCGAGAACATCCGGGCGGTGGACGACGCTGCGTCGTTGCCCGTACTCAGGCCGTTGATCGGATCGGACAAGCTCGAGATCATCGCAGAGGCGCGTGCGTTGGGAACGCTGCGACTGTCGACTCAAGACCATGCGGATTGTTGCACACTCTTCATGCCAAGAAGTCCCGAAACGCACGCGTCCGTAGCTCAGGTGCACAAGGGTGAGATAGACCTTGATCTTGTTCGCATGGTCTCGGATGCACTCGAGGGCACCGAGTATCGGGACTATGAGTGTCCTGCATACCGTGCGCCCAAGCGGATGCCCGAGTCGATACGTGCGGCGGATGCGTGGCGATGAGTGCCGCCCGACCACGTCTGCTTGTGCTGGAGCCGTACTACGGAGGCTCGCATCGAGCAGTGCTCGACGGGTTGCTTGACCGCCTCGACGTCGACTTCGACCTTCTCACCCTGCCTGCTCGCAAGTGGAAATGGCGCATGCGCGGCGCGGCGATCACCATGGCACAGCAGGCACGTGATCTCTACGCTGCCGGTGCCAGGTGGGATCTCGTGTATGCATCCACGTTCGTCAATCTCGCAGAGTTCTACGGGCTCGCCGGCGAGGTCGTTGCCGGTATTCCGTCAATCGTCTACTTTCACGAGAATCAGTTGGTCTACCCCAACCGTCATGAGGAGGAATGGGATTTCCAGTTTCCGCTCACGAACATCACGAGCGCACTTGTTGCGAATCAGTGCTTGTTCAACACCGAGTGGACGAGAGACACCTTCCTGTCTGAGATTCCTGCGTTCTTGAAGCAGTTCCCGGATCATCATCCAGCCGACGTTGTTGAGCGTATCGCTCCCAAATGTCAGGTGATCGCTCCGCCATTCGATCCGACTGAGTTCGATGTGGCCCTCGGAGCGACCGGAGTGAAAGGTGCCGTTCGTGGTGATCGCGTACGAATCGTGTGGCCTCACCGATGGGAGCATGATAAGGACCCCGACGCGTTCTTCGCTGCCGTGTCGGCTCTGGCCAGCGAGGGTCTCGACTTTGAAGTTGCGGTCGTAGGCCAGTCATTTCGCGATGTGCCCGATTCGATAACGCAAGCACACATCGCTCTGGGAGACAGGTTGGTCCACGTGGGCGAACCGTCGAGTCGGGCCGAGTACGCGAGACTTCTCGCTCATTCCGATGTCGCTGTCTCAACGGCCATCAACGAGTTCTTTGGGCTCGCTATGATCGAGGCCGCGTATGTCGGGTGCTTCCCGCTGGTGCCGGACCGGCTCGCATATCCGGAACTGTATCCAGCACATATGCGCTATGGCAACGCCGAGCAACTCGTTGCGCGGCTCCGTTCACTGATATCGGAGCGTCCTGAGCCGGGGCAGGGAAGGGGCCTCGCCGAGGCATATACCTTCGAGCGCCTGACTCCCCTGTATGCCGAGGCGATAGAGCGAACTGCAGCAGCCCAACCCTAATCCGAGCCATCTGAAACCCGCACTGTTCGATCAGCACGCGACAGCTTCTCGGGACAAGTAGCGTCTATCGCATGGTACCTTGCACTACACGATACCTTGCAGTACCATGTTCGTAATGCACGCGGCACAAGGAGTCGAGATATGGGAGCCGAAAAGGATAGCTGGGTCTCTCAAATACGAAAAGGTGTAGTCGAAGTGGTTATTCTCGGCATGCTTGCTCGTAATGAGATGTACGGCTCTGAGATCGTTGTTTCGCTATCTGATCGTGCCGGACTTGCGATCAGCGCGGGCACGATCTACCCGTTGCTTTCCCGACTCAAGCGTGCAGGGCTGATTGACTCCATGTGGAGGGAATCCCCGGTGGGACCTCCACGCAAGTACTACCGCCTCACATCTGATGGAAGTACCGAGCTGCTACAAATGGCGGCGTCATGGCGTGAGGTGGCCCGAGACATTGATGACGTTCTTGAAGGGATCGGTTCCGATGTCAGTTCGTGATTTTGGAGAGCTGAGTA
The DNA here is from genome assembly GCA_024637115.1 of Actinomycetes bacterium. Classification (GTDB taxonomy): domain Bacteria; phylum Actinomycetota; class Coriobacteriia; order Anaerosomatales; family JAGXFU01; genus JAGXFU01. The sequence goes on along the minus strand of JAGXFU010000011.1, from coordinate 124,306 downwards.
GTGAGACGCAACGAGTCGTCGAGGAATATCTCACAGCGCTCGAGGCGGGATTTTGCCAGGTCACACGCAATGTTGCTCGTGATGCTCTTGATGAGACGCGTTCGCACGTGTTGGAGGCACTCGACTCCGATGCGACGCCTGACACGGCGCGAGTTGTTCTCTCAGAGCTTGGGGAGCCCGATGAGTACGCACGGGCGTTGTGCGGCGCGATTCGCGGTGATGCCACACCTGTTGGCCGTGTGCCGGACGAAGGGGAGCACGCGCTCGCCCAGCCCGCCATGCGCATTTTCGGTATGCCTGCTGACCTGAAGGCACCTACTCGCGAGAATCTGCAGTCCAGAATGTGGAATCCGCACGATCCGAGAATCTTCACACCACGTCTGATCGGGCTTGGATGGACGATCAACTTCGCGGCTCTTGGCGTCCGGCTCGGTATCCTGCGTCCCGACGATGAAGACGTACCGTTCGCGTCGACTCCTCAAGGCTGGCTGTGGAGTGCGCTCGCACTGCCGGTGCTGATCACCCTCCTTGCCTCGATCGCTCTCTCGGTCATGTGGGGTTCTCTTCCGACCGAGTTGCCGGTGCATTGGGGTTTCAGTGGTAGTCCGGACGGTTTCGCGTCGAAGGCGGTCGCAACGGTGCCACTTCTCGTTGTAATGCTCGGCGCCACCGGCTATTCGATCTGGGCCTTCGGCGCAGGCAAAAGCCGAGCTGCTCGAGCGGTGATTCTAGCGTTCTCGACAATGTTCGTCCTACTGCTGGGAGCCATTCTCGGCGTGAGTGTGGCGTATGGACGCGGAATCGAACTCAACGGCGCGTGGCCGCTGGGCATGCTGCTGGTCGCGCTCGGCGTCCCTTTCCTGGAACTCGTCGCGCTCTCGCGACTTGGGCGCATCGAAGAGATGCGACGGGATTTTGAGAACTCCGGGGGCATGGATGCTCACGGACGCTAGAACGGATGTAGTGATCGAACCGATGAGTTCGATCCGGATAACAGAGAGGCAGGATTCATGATCGAACAGATATCGGAGGTTTTGGGTGGCGTATCCAATACCGTTGTATACGCCCTGTTGGTTGTCGCTGCCGTGCAAGTCGGCGTCCAGATCTGGGCGTTGGTAGACCTTGCGGGTCGTGAGCGTGTTGCCGGGGGTCGGAAGTGGTTGTGGGTAGTGGGTATCGTTCTGCTCAGCAACCTCGCTCTAGGCGCAATTCTGTACTTCCTGGTGGGACGTCCAAAAGACGATGCTGTGACCGAAGCAGATCTGCCTCAGGTTGCTCCTGGCAGTCGAGCCACCCGAGCGGTCGACGCGCTTTACGGTTCTCCGGATGCAGGTGAGCGCCAGTGACGGGCGCGATCGAGATCACAGAACTGACGAAGATCTATGGCAAGACCCACGCACTCGACGGCGTCACGCTGACCGTACCCGAAGGCTCCATCTACGGGTTTCTCGGTCCGAATGGCGCTGGCAAGACCACCGCGCTGAGGATTCTCACCGGCCTTGCCCGGCCATCCTCGGGTACCGCGACGATCTTTGGTCACGACGTGGTGCACTCGACTACGAGCGTCCGCTCGGAGATCGGATTCCTCCCCGACGTTCCCGGCTACTACCCCTGGATGACCGCCGAGGAGTTCCTGACCTTCTCCGGGGATCTGTTCGGCATTGAAGAGAGTGTTCTGCGTGAACGGGTGAAGTCTCTTCTCGATTTGGCCGGATTATCCGGTGTCAGCCAGCGCGTTGGCGGCTATAGCAGGGGTATGAAGCAACGTCTCGGCGTTGCACAGGCGCTCATCAATGCACCCCGCTTGTTGATGCTTGACGAGCCAACAAGCGCGCTCGATCCCATGGGGCGCAAGGACGTCCTCGACATGATCCGTGCACTCAAGGGAAGGACGACGGTGTTCTTCTCGACGCACATTCTGTCGGATGTTGAGCGCGTATGTGACACGGTGGCCATTCTCGACAAAGGAACCGTGGTGCGGGAGGCGCCGATCGCCGACCTCAAGCACACAGGGGGCTCCACCCGGGTAGCAATCGAAATTGGAGATCAACCTGTCGAGGTCGAGCAGGCACTCACACTACTGCCCTGGGCGACCGAATGTCAGCGCGACGGCAGGGTCATCACATGCACACTTGGTGATGTGGAGGTAGCGCGACGCGAGATTCCGCAGTTGATTGCACAGATGGGAGCATCCTTGATCCGACTAGAGGAACTTGAGCCGACTCTTGAAGATGTATTCGTTGAACTGGTAGGGGGTGGCATGTAGTGCGCGGATTCATGGTATTCATGCGAAAGGAAATGCTCGAGATCCTCAGGACGTGGCGCATCTGGGTCTTGCCCGCCATCATGGTATTCATTGGCATCACGAGTCCGCTTCTCGCTGAGTTCACGCCGGCTCTCGTCAAGTCCGTGATGGCGTCTGAGCAAAGCGGGGCGGTTATCGAGATTCCGGAAGCCATTACGCGTGATGCGTATCTGCAGTTCTCCAAGAATTCGATGCAGATGGCACTCATCGGAGTGATCATCGCGGTTGCGGGCATGATCGCTTCAGAGAAGCGTTCCGGGACTGCGATTCTTGTTCTCACCAAGCCTGTGTCGCGCACGGGACTCGTGATTGCAAAGGTGCTCTCCAACTGGGTGTTGCTCCTGGGTGCCACCGTCATGGGGGCAGCGCTGTGCGTGGCCGTCACCCTCATGATCTTCGATTCTGCGCTCATATCCGAATTCGTGACCGCGACTGCACTATGGTTCCTGCTCAGTGCGATGTTCATTGCCTGTATGGCTGTGTTCTCGGCGCTGATCGGGTCCCAGGGAGGTGCTGCCGGAGCGGGAGTAGGGCTTTTCCTTGGTGTATCGATCCTCTCGGCTTGGGGACCGGGTCGAGACTTCACTCCGGCCGGTCTGCTTTCGGCTGGTGACCGAATCCTCATAGGGGAGAGCCCGGAACTCCTCTGGCCGATTCTGAGCACCGTACTTGTGACCGTGCTCGCGGTTGCCTTAGCCGCCTTCATCTTCGAGCGCCAGGAACTCTAGCCGGTCTCAGCAGTCGGCTATGCCCTGAGCAACGCCATCGAGGTTGATGTGGTCATCCTCGATGTCCCTGACGGCGGCGAAGACCTCTTTGATCCGCTCATTGGTTGCCCTTGAAGATACCTTGGCATAGAAGCGACTGGCCTGCTGCTCGCGGTTGATCGACTCTTCGATGTTGCTGCACCAGTCAGCTGTCACATCGGCGGGATCTTGGATGTCGGAAGGGAGAGGGACACCGGCGAGCTTGCAGAACAGCTCGGCGTGCTCAAGTTCGATCTTGGCAAGTCGTTTGTACGCAGAAGCCAGCTTGGGATTATCCGCTTTGTGAGTGCCCATGCCAAAGTAGAAGCGAGCATTGGAGTGCTCGAGATCGATCGACTTCATGATGTCATCGCGCTCGATCTCAGTGAGGTGCACCTCGTTGATGTCTTCGGGATAGTCGATCGTGTCAACGAGTAGTTCACGGTGTGCACCGCAGTACGGGCACTGGCTGGGTGCCTCGTTCCCAAGATATGTCTCTCCGCAGATTCGACAGCGATAGATGTTCATGTGATTCCTCCCGTGGTATTGAGTTCCGACCTACTATGAAACGTCCTTGAGCGCATCAGCGATCGCCTCGCCGAACGAGCGTGCAGCATCCGGACCATTGGCGGTGACTATCGAGCCATCACGGACCACGGCTGTTTCTGAGTAGCGGGCACCGTGTGAGCGAAGATCCGCCTCCTGAGATGAAAAGCACGTGGCTTCGACGCCATTGAGCAGACCAGCACGCGCAAGTATCGATGGAGCTATGCAGATAGCTCCAATGACCGACTGTTGCGCGAAGGCTTCACGAGCGAGGTCGTGGGCGATGGGATCGTCGAAGAATATCTGCGCTCCTGCACCGCCAATGAATACGACTGCGTCGTAGTCGGCCGCACGTACATCGCGAAGCGCAATCTCGGCGTGGGCCACCATACCGAGCTTGCCGGTGCACGTGCCGATCTCGGTGCTGGCAGTCGTGACCTGAACTCCTTGGCGCTGGAGTGCCTCTTTTGGTTCGGCATACTCTTCGTCGCGGAACACCTCCGGCGCGATTACAAACAGAGCTGCGGTCACGGATTCCTCCATACCTACGATCTGGCGGCTACTGCAGGTGAATATACCCGAAGCGGGGCGATGGACTATTCGCTCTCTCCCGTTTGGGGTACTGTGTACAAAAGTGTACACACACGCCGTGCATCACGGCTCGACCACGCTGGACTGCGAAAGAGGGGGACTCAATCGTATGGATACTATCGAGCGGACAGCTCAAGTGAACGACGGGATCACTGCGCGAATCGGAGCGTTTCTTGAGCGCCGTGAGGCATTGAAGGATAGCGATCGATATTTCTACCTTCAGCCCACCACCGGCCCGACCAACCATCGTGTGACAATGGCGGACGGGCGCGACATGGTACAGCTCGCGTCGTATTCATACCTCGGCCTCATCGGTCATCCCCGTATCGATGCGGCCTCGAAGGCAGCAATTGACACGTACGGTACGGGTGCCGGCGGAGTGAGGTTGCTCACAGGTACTACTGATTTGCACGAGCAACTTGAGGCCCGCATCGCGACGTTCGCCGGTCGCGAAGATGCCTGTGTGTATTCAAGCGGTTATGTGACCAATATCGCCATAATCACGGGCCTGACGGGCCCCGGCGATCTCATCCTTATGGACAAGCTCGACCACGCCTCGATCGTTGATGGAGCATTGCTGTCAGGTGCGAAGTGGAAGACATACCGACACAACGATATGGATCATCTCGAGAAGTTGCTCTCCCAGGCGGCAGGGAACTACAACACCGTTCTCGTGGTCGCTGACTCCGTCTTCTCTATGGACGGGGACGTCATGGATTTGCCGCGAACTCATGCGCTCTGCCGTGAGTATGGCGCCCGTCTGATGGTTGACGAGGCTCACTCCGTTGGATCGCTGGGTGCGACCGGACATGGTATCGAGGAGCACTTCGATATGGTCGGCTCCATCGATCTCAAGATGGGCACGCTTTCAAAATCGATTCCGTCCATTGGCGGGTATCTCGCAGGATCACGCGAGATGGTCGACTATCAGCGCCACATGTCCCGCCCGTTCATCTTCTCAGCGGCGCTGCCTCCCGCCCAGACCGCTGCGGCGATCGAGGCGTTCAATGTGATTGACGATGAGCCGGAGCGTGTTGCTCAGTTGCATAGAGTCACCGCGCGCTACAGCGAGGGTCTGCGCGCCCAGGGGTGGAACACGATGGATTCCACGACCTGTGTAGTGCCGGTCCTCGTGGGCGAGGAGAGCAAGACGATGGATCTGACCAGGATGCTCTTTGATCGCGGAATCTTCGTGTGTCCGATCGTTCATCCCGCGGTACCTCGCGGCATGGATCGACTGAGGACGTGCCTGATGGCCACCCACACCGACGCAGATATCGATCAAGCTCTCGACGCGTTCGCCGAGGCGGGCGCACATCTCGGCCTGATCTAGCGTCTGGTATCCATGCACTTCAGAAGCCCCGTGTTGCATTTTCGTGACGCGGGGTTTCGGTATACTATGAGCTGAGGTGCTCTGCCGATCAGATACATCATGCAGTGCGCGAGGGGGAGTTTTGCCTGAATCACACGTGCTGACTCACGAAGTGCCCTACTCGGTGAGGCCTGCGTCGCGTGCTGCTGCGACGCGATTGCGCATGCTTGGCTGGGTGCTGTTGCCGGTGTTCATGTTGGTGTTTTGGGCAGGCACTGCGGACTTCTGGCCATTCGAGATGCGCTTCACAGTGGCCAGACTCGCATATGGTACTCCTGTCCTTCTGAGTATTGTCTTCGGGGTAGTGGCTGCACGGATATCAGTGGGTCCCGAGCGTCGTTTCTGGTCGCTCCTGACGGTGGCGAACTCAGCGCTCTTTCTGTCTGAAATGATCTATGCATGGTGGATTCTGTTTCTCGATCCCGCCGGTCCACCTCGAATCGCATGGCCCTTTCAGGGGCTGCACCTGATTGCTGCGATCGCGTTCATCGGCGTTCTAGCCACGATGACTCGCTTCGCACTCTCTACGACAACTGCGAAACTCCGGTACGGAGCTGACATCTCGATTCTTGCTCTTGTGGTGTACGCATTCGTGCTTGAGCTGTTCGTACGCCCGCTGATGGAGCCGGCGGGGGCGATGACCTGGGAGATTCTCGTTGGCGCGATGTACCCTGTGGTCGCATTCCTTGAGATATCTCTGGCCGCGCTCAACGTTGCGGGACTCAAGATGGTCAAATGGCGCTCCTGGGAGCGCCTGCTCATGGTTGCGCTCGCAGTGTATGTCACTGGCGTTGCTCTGTGGCCGTTGTGGTGGGTGGAGGCTGCGGGCATGCAGCGCGTCGCATCAAGAAGCGCATTCGACTTGGTTCAACTGACAGGTCACTACGTGTTGTTCATGGCGACGATCTACCGTCTCACGGAGGGTCAGCAATGGTTCCTCCGACCGCTCCCACCGTTCACCTTGGCGAATCGTCGGTGGCTGTCAGCGGTATTCCCTGCACTTGGACTGGTCGCTGTAGGAATTGTCCTCTCGGCTGCTTATCTGCGGCGAGACGACCAGACGTGGCTCTTTGTCTACGGAACCATGGCCGCGCTGCTCATGGGCCTGTCGCTCGTGCGAAGTTCGCTCACAACCCTGGAACACAGCACGTTGTTTCACCGTTCGATCACCGACCCCTTGACGGGTCTCTATAATCACCGCTATTTCCACTCGCGGCTGGCAGAGGAAGTTGAGGCCGCCAAGAGCATTGGAGATGAGCTATCGCTCGTGCTGGTCGATGTCGACGATTTTGGGCACATCAATGCGCTCTACGGTCATGGTGATGGTGATCGGCTGCTTGCCTCATTAGGTGCGAGCATGCAACGAATCGCTGGGCCAGAGACTCTTGTAGCGCGTATCGGTGGCGATGAGTTCGCCATTATCGTGCCCGAAGCCAGTGCTCCCGATGCGAATCTGGTCGCACAACGGATGATCGACATCATCAATATCGAAGGAGGCTTTGGACCGGGTACCGTGTCTGCGTCAGCCGGAGTCGCATCATTGCCCGAGCATGGTGATACTGCCGAGGAGCTCTTTCGGCTTGCCGACTGCGCACTGCTGTGGGCAAAGGAGCGCGGCAAGAATCGTGTGATCGTCTTTGAACTGGGCAAGGTACCCGATCTTACAACTCGCGAACGGATAGAGTTTCTTGAACGGCAGTCTCGACTGTCCTCGGTTCGGGCCCTGGCGGCGGCAGTGGACGCAAGAGACCAGGCCACCCGATTCCATTCACAAAGCGTGGCGAGTCTGGCCGTTCGACTTGCTGTCAAACTCGGCTTCGATGATGAGCATATTCGGCTGATAGGTCAGGCAGCGCTCATGCACGACGTTGGCAAGATCGCAGTGCCGGACTACATCCTGTCCAAGCCGGGACCACTCACGCAAGAGGAGCGACGCCGCGTTCAGGAGCATCCGGTGCTGGGTCAGAGAATTCTCTCGGCAACCGAGTTGGACGACATATTGCCGTGGGTTCGAGCTCATCACGAGCACTGGGATGGAAACGGATATCCTGACGGGCGAATGGGCGAGGAGATTCCCTACGAGGCGCGCATGCTCAGCGTGTGCGATGCCTACGATGCCATGACGTCTGATCGTCCCTATCGTAATCGTCTTTCGAATGCCGCTGCTCTACAGGAGATCGACCTGCATCTCGGTACGCAGTTCGATCCGCAGATCGCAGAAACGTTCATCTGCATGCTCGCTGAAGGCGCCGATGAAGGACGGCTTCCGTATCTCGACGCCCTGCAGTTCATCCCGGGCACGCCCATCAGCGAGGTCAACTAAGGCGTGGCTCGTCTACTCTCGACGAGCCTTATCTGAACTCCGCGATGAGCGCGGAGACATCCCGTGGCTCCTCGGCAACTTTGTAGAGGGGCTCACCGTAGGCGGTCACGCCGTCTTCGTAGGTCTCAGTGTCGTCTTCGCGGTAGTAGATACCGATCGGTACACGGCATTCGTCGGGCGTACAGGTCAGCTCGCGAAACGATTTCATCGACAAGTCGAAGGCCGCCGTGCGATCTGATGTATCCCAATCGGTCTCTTCAAGCTTGTACACACGCTCCCTGAACCACGGGAAGGTGTTGTGTTTGTTCCAGGTCACGCACGGCTGATACACGTCTACAACAGCGAAGCCCTTGTGCTGGATCGCTGCCTTGTAAAGTTCGGTCAGGTGGGGGATGTCGCCGGCGAATCCGCGGGCAATGAACGTTGCGCCTTCTGCCAGAGCAAGGCCGATGGGGTTCACGGGCTCTTCGAGCACGCCTTTGGGGGTCGAGACGCTTCGCATGAGGTGATCGCTCGTGGGAGATGCCTGGCCGGTCGTGAGCCCGTAGATCTGGTTGTCGTGAGCGAGATAGGTCATATCGATATTGCGTCGGACGCTATGCACGAAGTGGCTGAGCCCGAGTCCGTAGCCGTCGCCATCACCGGCTTCAACGATCACGTTCAGGTTTGGCTGCGCCCACTTGAGAGCACTGGCGACCGGTAGCGCGCGGCCATGAAGGCCGTGGAATCCTGCGGTACGTATGAAGTCGGCACCGTTTCCGTGACAGCCGATACCCCATACGATCGAATACTCATCGAAGTCCATATCGAGTTCCGAGAGTGCTCGTTTGAGCGCTTCCCACATGCCAAAGTTCCCGCAACCGGGACACCACGTTGGCTTGTTCTGATTGGTGTACTCCTTGACCTCGGGCATCTTAAGCGAGCACCTCCTTGATCCAGGCGTAGAGTTGTTCGGGTGAGAACGGTCGCCCATCGTGACGTGCGAGCGTGTGGTCGACGTCGAGCAAACACTCCTGGCGGATGAGTCCGCGGAGCTGACCGGTGAGGTTGCCTTCGATGACTGCTGTCTTGCGAGCGGCTCCAAGGAAGGTCATGACCTCCTCGGCAGGGAAGGGCCAGACTGTGGTGATCTGCATCATGTTCACAGAGACGCCGTCCGGTTCGAGCCAGCTCATGGCTTCTCGCACCGGCATCTTGGTGCTGCCGAACAAGATGATCGAGAGGTCGGCCTCGGTCGGACCGTAGTAGGCAGGTGTGGGGCAGATCTCGCGGGCGAGGTCGAGTTTGCGCATCCGCTTCTCGTTCTGTGCGACGCGCACGTCGGGATCCTCGCCCTGGGCACCGTAACCGAATTCGTCGTGCTCGTAGGAGTTCACGAGCTGCTCGGCGCCTTTGACCCCGGGCAGTACCCGTTCTGACACGCCGTCTTCGGTGAGACGGTAGCGCAGATAGTCGGTGACTTCGCCCTCGGTGATGAGCTTGCCGCGGTCAACCGTGACTGCCGAGGAGTCAAAGGGGGCTACGCTCGCTCGATGATCGGACAGGTAGGCATCGCCGAGCACAATCACGGGGGTTTGTAGGACATCGGCGATGTTGAACGCCTGCCAACCCATGGTGAAGGCGTCATCACGATCTCCCGGAGCCAGCACTACCCGTGGGAACTCTCCCTGAGCCGCGTGGAGGGCGTAGCGCAGGTCGGACTGCTCAGTCCACGTTGGCATGCCTGTGGCAGGACCGGGCCGCGTCATGAGCCCGACAACCACGGCGCTCTCGCTCACTCCCGCGAGACCGAACGCCTCGTTCATGAGAGCGAACCCGCCGCCACTTGTGCAGCACATGGCTCGCGCACCTCCAAACGCTGCGCCGACAACCATGTTCATAGCCGCGAGTTCGTCCTCGGTGTGCTTCACGATCACACCGAGGTCTTCGCCGTGCTTTGCCATGAAGTGAAGAACGCTGGACGCGGGCGTCATGGGGTAGGCGGCGTAGAAGCCGATTCCCGCCGCAAGAGCCCCCAGGCTCAGTGCCTCGTTGCCGTCAATGAGGATGCGAGGATCGCGTCCCTCGATCGGATGCATATCGAGCGGGAACGGGCAGCCCTGCCCGGCTGCGTGCTCTGCTCCCGCGCTTGCGCACTTCTTGTTGACCTCGGCGATCTCGGGGGCTTTGTGGCTGAACTGCTCCTCGAGGCTCGCGTGCAGGAGCTCGATCGGGAATCCGATGTGGCCGAGCACCGCGCCAAGCGCGACAACATTGCGCATGATCTTCTGGCCGCCCACGTCGTAGATGATGTCAGTGAGGGGTACCGGGATGATACAGAGGCCTTCGGGAACGCCTTCGACCTCGGACATATCGAAGTCCTTGGGGTCGTAGATGATCGCGGCACCCTCAGTCAGCTCATCGAGGTGCAACGGCACCGTCTGCTTATCGAGTGCCACCAGAATGTCTGTGGCCAGGACGTGACTGTGAATCTCGTGGTCGCTCACGCGCAGGTGGTAGGTGTTGTGACCACCCTTGATGAGCGAAGGATACTCGGTCAGATCGAACGTCTCGTATCCTGCTCGCGTGAACACCCGGGCGAGCGACTGTCCGGCTGCCTTGATGCCGAATCCAGCCGGTCCCCCGATACGGATTCGGACTTCAGTTGCTCCGTGCGGAATACCTGCCGGCATAGCGCCTCCTCGGGAAGGAACAGTGCAGTGCACGAGCGCCACGTATGGCGCTCAATATCATTCATTCCCGTTCCGCGCGTGCTTCACGGGTCTTACATGCGATAATCTCAAAATGGTCCACGCGGGAGGTTTCGTTGGGTTCAACGCATGACACATCTGTACAGACCGTGGTCCTGGGCATCACGGGCTGCATCGCTGCGTACAAAGCGTGCGAACTCACGCGTGCGCTGATGCGGGAGGGTATTCGCGTCAAGGCCGTGATGACCGAAGCAGCCACGCACTTCGTGGGTCCGCTCACGTTGCGCACCTTGACTGATCAGCCGGTCGCCGTCTCGCTGTGGGATGACCCCGGCTCGTCTCCGGTGCATCACATCTCGCTTGCCGAGGAAGCCGACGTGTTCGTGATCGCTCCAGCGACCGCCAACGTAATCGCCAAATTGGCGCAGGGACGCGCTGATGATATTCTCACCACAACTGCGCTCGCGACCGAGGCTACCCTCGTCATAGCACCCGCGATGAACACCCACATGTGGCGGGCAGAGGCTACTCGTGCGAATCTCCAGACCCTTCGCGACCGAGGTGCGGTCATTGTAGAGCCCGAGAGCGGAGAGCTCGCCTGCGGTGATGTGGGGGAGGGAAGACTGGCACCTCTTGAAGACATCATGGATGCGGTGCGCTACGAGCTGTCGCGCTCGCTCGATCTTTCCGATCGCCACGTGCTGGTGACGGCCGGCCCGACCTATGAGCCGATCGACCCCGTCCGCTTCATAGGCAACGCAAGCAGTGGCAAGACCGGCTATGCGATTGCCGAGGAGTGCGCCAGACGCGGTGCGCGAGTGACGCTGGTGAGTGGTCCTACCGCGCTGTCGGATCCCTTCGAGGTCGACACCGTACGCGTCACTACGGCTTTGGAGATGCAGGCGGCGGTTCGCCGAGCGTTCGGAGATGCCGACGCCGTCATCGCGACGGCTGCGGTCTCGGACTTCCGTCCCGAGGTATTCTCCTCGGACAAGGTCAAGAAGGGCGAGGCGCCCGATAGTGTCCGTCTCGTTCGCAATCCCGACATCCTTGAAGGGCTCGGCGAGGACAAGATCGACACAGTCCTGATCGGCTTTGCCGCCGAGACCCAGGATGTCGAGCAGTATGCCCGCCTCAAGCTCGAATCAAAGAACCTCGATCTCGTAGTTGCTAATGACGTGTCGGTACCGGGCCTAGGTTTTGGTGGCGACATGAACAAGGTGATACTGGTCGACCGGCACGGTACACGAGAACTGCCCACCGCGAGCAAGCGCGTGATCGCACGGAGTATCGCCGATGAACTCTCCCGGCTTCTGTGCGAACGCGATATCCGTCTTTAGGGAGAAGAGTCATGCCTCTTTTGGGAAATGCCAAGAAACTATCTGTGTATATCGGAGAAGCGGACGTCTACGATGGCGGGCCTCTGTGGCAGGCCCTGCTCGACCAGGCGCGCAGCGCAGGCTGCTCTGGCGCGAGTGTGTTGCGCGGCTACGGCGGATACGGTGCCACGAGCCGTGAATACGCGAAGCATGGGACACGCATGTCGATGGACCTGCCGCTCATGATCCATGTGATTGACCGACCAGACCGGATCACCGCGCTCGCGGAGATGTACGATGCGATGATCGGGGCCGGACTCATCACGGTTGAGGACGTCACGGTGCTCACATATCGGGGCGGCACCGATTCTGAAAAGGTCTCTGATACGTGACGATCTGACGTTTGTGGCGAGTTGCCCCTTGAACCGAGCGGCTCGCCCCCGTAAGATACTGCCTTGCCGCTTGTTGGCATATCGATCGGGCTGTAGCGCAGTTTGGTAGCGCACTTGACTGGGGGTCAAGGGGTCGCAGGTTCAAATCCTGTCAGCCCGACCATTAGATTTGACGGGGCACCTTCGGGTGCCCCGTTTCGTTTGCCTGCTGTTGTGTGGCGTCTCACCCAGGGTATGAACGCCATTAGGGTTCAAGGCGTTGCTCCCCTGAATCAGGTTTCTAGCGGACAATGGATGATTGCGATGAGAATTCAGAGGTGATCAACTTGCAGGCTACTGCCGACCTAAGATCCGAGCACGCGGGAGTTGGCCGGATGCTCGACATCATGGATGCGATGGCTGCTGCCGCCCAAAGGGGCGAACGGCCGAGTATCGACGACATCTTGCAGACGATCGAGTTTCTCCGGGTCTTTGTGGACAAGTGCCATCACACGAAGGAGGAGCAGCTGCTCTTCCCGGCGATTCGCACTGCGGGCATGCTCGCTGTTGAGGAGGTCATCGTCTCTCTTCTCGCGGACCACGCGCAGGGACGCGGCTCGGTGTCACGACTCGCCACGCTGGTGCAGCGCCTTCTAGATGGTGATGAATCCGCGAACTCTGCACTCGCCGATGCCGTGTCCGGCTACACGCGGCTGCTTCGTGAGCACATCGCTCGCGAGGAGAGCGACTGCTTCGATGTGGCCGACCGCGAACTACCACCGAATGCGCAGGAGGAGCTCGTAGAAGGATACGAGCGAATCGAACGCGAGGTGGTGGGAGGGGGAGTGCACGAGTCCTTCCACGCGCTGCTCGACCGTCTGTCGGAAGCATATCTCTCCTAGTCGTGGAGACCAGAGCGGGCAGTCATTCAAGTCGGCTCCTCTGTTTCAAGGCTGGCACCGTGAATGCCTTGCCGCGGTTACAAACGCGTCCACTAAGTCCGACCAGCGAATGCACGAGGCATCCTTTGGGGTGCCTCGTTTTGTTACCAGCGGGAATGTCCGCGACATGCGTCTGAGAGTGGTTACAAGCGAGTCTCGTTCGGCGTGGCGGACGGGCGCTAGGCGCCGGTGGGCGCATATCCGCGCCCGTTGCTGCCACCACGCTCACGCTTGAGTCGACAAGACCACTCCCTATACTACGAGGAGCGGCTCTCGGAACGTGGAGCGTCGCCGCAGAGCCTCCGGAACATGGGAGTATATGTCATGGTGCGACTGTGTAGGGGAGAACGAACGCGAGCCCGGGTGGGCGCGGCATGGTGACAGGATCGGCAGGCGCCAAACGCGAAGCGGCCGCAGTCGTCGCCACGGCCATGGCCCAAAGTCTCGGCGCGCTGGACGAGTGGCAGTCGAAGACGTTGCTCGCCGGCTACGGGATCGGCGTCCCCGAGGGCGGGATCGCACACACCGAGGACGAGGCCGCAGCCATCGCCCAAGAGCTCGACGGACCCGTGGTCGTCAAGGCGATTGGGTCGCACATCAGCCACAAGACGGAGCATGGACTGGTCGCGCTGGACCTCCGTGGGGACGAGGCCGTCCGCACAGCTGCTGGCTCGCTTCTGGCGTCTAACCAAGGCAAAGGCACCGCGCTCCTGGTCGAACGGATGGTTCGGGGGGCACGTGAGTTCATGATCGGCATGAAGCGTGACCCTCTCTTCGGTCCTGTCATCGTCTTCGGAATCGGAGGCATCTTCGCCGAGGCCCACAAGGACTTCACGCTTGGAGTGACGCCTTTGGAAGACCGGGACATCGAGGGAATGCTCGCGGGTATCAGGGCGAGCGCGCTGCTCGGTGAGTTCCGCGGCCTGCCGCCCGTGGATCGCGCGTCACTGGCCCGAGCAATCCATGCGCTCGCGCTCATCGCCGAGGACCATCCGGCAGTGGCCGAGATCGACGTGAACCCCCTCATCGTGCAAGGCGTGTCGCCGGTGGCCGCCGACGCGCTCGTGATCCTCGATCCCGCTGCGGCGTCAGGCGCGTCCGCGCCCAGCCCGCGTGTCACGTCGTCGCCGGATCTGACGCGTCTATTCGCACCGCGCGCCGTCACGGTCGTTGGCGCCTCGAGCGACGTTTCCAAGTGGGGCGGGTCCCTCCTCCGAAACCTCATCGAGGGCGGGTTCGCCGGCCCCATCTACCCCGTGAACGGCCGTGGCGGCAGCGTGCAGGGTCTGCCAGCGTACGGCAGTATCGCGGATCTGCCGGAGGTCCCGGACCTGGCGCTGGTAGCGCTGGGGTCCACTCACGTGAATGCTGTGATCGAGCAGTGTGGCGCGCGCGGGATTCCCAACGCGCTCGTGGTGGCCGCAGGTTTTGCGGAGGCGGGAGAGGCGGGAGTCGCCGCGGAGGCGGAGCTGATCGAGACCGCCAGGACCGCAGGCGTCACACTCGTCGGCCCCAACTGCATGGGTCTGCTCGCGACGCACAGCCGGCTCCACGCCGTCGGCTTCCTGGAGTTGCGGCCGCAGGCCGGGGGATTGAGCATCGTCTCCCAGTCCGGCAACATCGGCGTGCAGCTCGTCACTAGGGCAGAGCGACGCGGCGTCGGCATCGACAAGTATGTGTCGGTCGGCAACCAAGCAGCTACCAGCGCACTTGACGTGCTGGACGCGCTGGGAGACGACCCGCAGACCGTCGCCGCCCTGGTCTACCTCGAAGGCATCGGCAACGGTCGGCGCTTCCTTGACGTGATGCGCCGCATCACGCCCAAGAAGCCCGTAGTGGTGCTGCGTGGCGGGCTGACGGAGTACGGATGCCGCGCTGCCGCATCGCACACCGGCGCCATGGCCGGCGGGGCCGACGTCTTCATGGCCGCGGCCGCTCAGACGGGCTGTCTTGTGCGCACCGGCCCGGACGAGAGCATGGACCTGGCGCTGTGTCTCAGCGCTCTCCCCCTACCGGCCGGCCGCCGTGTGGCGGTCATGACGCTGGGAGGAGGCTGGGGCGTGCTCGCTGCGGACGAGGTGGCGCGCAACGACCTCGAGCTGGCGCCGCTTGAACCTTGCGTCCTCGCCGAGCTGGATGAGCTCTTGCCTGGCTACTGGTGCCGCAGCAACCCGGTCGACCTTGTGGCTGCCATCGGCCCGGACCTTGCAAGCCATGCACTGACGGCGCTCGCCGAGAGCGAGTCGGTGGATGCCGTAGTCGTCCTGGGCATCCTCCGAAGCCCGTCCACCGGCTGGACGTCAGACGACCAGGTGTCCGCGGGCGCACCGGGCGGACCCGGTCGCGGCAGCTTCAACCCTGCCGAAATCGCTTTTCTCGAGCGTGTAACCGAGCTCATGGCGAGCACCGGAAAGCCAATCATCAACGTGCCTTTGCGCCCGGTCGAGGCTGCGACCTTCCCGGGCAGCGCACGACACGATCCGGTCATCCTCTACTCACCGGTCGCCGCGGTGCGCGCCCTCGCCGCCATGGCCTGGTACGGGGAATACGTCGCCGCGCAGGCGGGTCCACCGCCTCGGTGACGCGAGAAGGGGACTCTCGATGATCGAGGTCACGTTCGTGTGTACCTCGGCGACATCTGCGAGCGCGATGAGGTCGTCGTCTCTAGGGGCCGCGGCGGAACAACTTGATCGATGCTACTGGTTCGCTGAGGCCATTGCTGTTCGGTCGGTCTAGGCAGGCGGGTGTTGCTTTGGCACCACTACGCCAATGGCGCCGGGTACGATCGACACGCTTATCGGTGTCGAGCCTGCCTCTTCACCGTCGGCCAAAACAGTCTGGGCTGGGTTGGCCTGCACATGGATCTCCCTGCCGCGCCAGTGGCTCAACAGCGAGGACGGCTGCTCACGAGCGCTCGCCACCGCTGCCCCGAGCAGGCCGGGCAGATCGGTGTTCTTCAGGACGACCAGATCTAGAAACCCGTCCGAGACGCTGACGTCATTGGCGATTCGCGCCCCTGCGACACCGGTTGCTGCCGAGTTGGCGACAATCGCTGCGATTCCTTCGCACTCGGCTGTAGTGCCGTCAGCTTCGATGGTGTACATGGCCATCGGCGCGTTTGAGATTGCCTGCATGCCAGCGAACGCGTACGCGAGCCACCCGTATCGGTCCTTCAACTGTCGTGTAGCCGCCGCCACCATCGACGCTTCGAGCCCCATGGTGAGCCGCAACACGAACCAGCAATCGCCGGACCGTCCCATATCTACCCGCCTGACCTCGCTCGCGTCACTGTTCACCAGCGCCGCCGCTTCGGCCAGTGTCGGAGGGATGCCCAGGTCCTCAGCCAACGCGTTGCCGGTGCCACCAGGCAGCACGAGCATAGGCGGTCCTCCCTCCGCCAAGGCCGAGGCAACCTCTGTGATCGTTCCGTCTCCGCCGTACACGCCGATGAAGTCGTAGCCTTTGTCGGCAGCGGTGAGGGTCTCCCTCGTACCGTCGCCGGTCTTGTGCGTGAGGGCGACGTCCCACTCGATTCCGCCCTCGGCGAACACGTCGTCTAGCACACTTAGTATCGGCTCCGCTTGACCGGCGGCGGGATTGATGATCACCTTCACGCGCATATCGTTTGCTCCCATTCCTCGTGACGATCGAGCAGCTCCACGTTGGCGCCGACAAGGCGGCCCTTACGATGTCGCGGGCCTCTGGCGCCGAATCCAATTCCTCTCGAACGCCCTGATGCGTCTCTCAATGTGATTCGCATGCGGATCTGCGACTGGTCGATGGGCGATGATCATTTCCATCGCCTCGTCAGCGGTCATGCCTGTGGCGATCAGGATGCACGATGCCATGAGCACGCTTCGGTGGCGGCCTGCTCGGCAATACACGAGCACGCGGCCGCCCGCGGCGAGCACCAGGACTGCGGCGGCAGCGCCACGTCGCAGCATGAACAGTGGGATTGGCCAGAGTGGGCTGTCGAAGTTGGGCAGTCGCATCAGGTGAAACGGCGGGCGCGTCAAGGCGCGCGGGGGCGCGAACCATATCATGCTGAGCACCAGGTCGACACCCAAGCCGCGGAGGTGCTGGACGTGACGAGCTCGAGGCCGCGATGCGATGAACAATTGGTCGGTGATGGACGAGACGTCATAAGGCGGTGTAGTGGACCTATTTCGCTGTGCAGCGGACACGTTTTCGCCACCTTCGGGACTTCTCGGCGCCTGAGCCTACTCTTGATTCATTCCCAAGCGCCGTCACCCAGCGGGGGACGCGCAGAAAGACCCTCTTGGGCACCCAAAGGAGCGGACGCGTTGGAGCGGCTCATCTGGGTGGTGAGCGTCCGCATCATGGTTCCCGCGAGCGATGGTTCCTGACTTCGTGCACCCCCCCGGAGCGCACACTGGGAATGTACCTTTCATGCATCCGACAGACGGAAGGCTCATACCCATCTCGACCGGACGGTTGTCCAGACTGACTTCGCGAGTGTCCATGTGCAGTTCCCTCCGGTCAGTGTGACTGGCTGTGCGCATGGAGGCGCGCCTGGCAGTCCGATGACCAACTTTGTCTGTACGTCGCGTTTTGCCAATCGACTGTACTCGTTTCGACGGCTTCCGCCTGTCCCGAGGCTTCCACGAACGTCGCGCAGGTTTCCCCGCGTTGCGTGGCGGGGAACTACTCCATACGGACCCGGTGCGCAGCATCGGACCGTCAGCATGGCGAGAGGACCAACGAACATGGCTACCGTCATGCGCGAACAAACAGATCAGTCGGGAAACAACGTCGCCCTTATCGCGGTCGTGGCGATAGTCGTCATCGGCCTGCTCGTCCTCGGGTTCTTCTTCTTCAACGGCTACATGGGCGGGCCCCGGGTCATCAACATGATGCAGCCCGGGCCAGTGCAAGGGACTCCGGGAACACCCGGCACGCCGGGATCGACGGGGGCACCTGGTGCCGATGGCGCTGCGGGCGCGCCCGGGGCACCGGGCTCGACGGAGACCACGCCCTGAACCGAGGATCGCGCGTGGTCGAGCGCTCTGATCGGATTGGCGCAAAGGATCATCAGCTGTGTTTCGCCACAGTAACAAGCACATCTAGCAAGTCTGACCATCGAACCCTAACGTCAGGGGCGGTGTTTCCGAAGGGGAGCACCGCCCCTGACCGCGTCGTCGGTCCAAGAGCGCTTGACTCGGGAATGTACCTATCAGTGTTCTTGCCCGATGAAATGGAGTTCACGATGGGATTCGACGACAAAATCAAGCATTCAACCGATGAAGCAGCAGGGAAGGTAAAGGAGTGGGTCGGAGACAAGACCGATAACGACAAGCTCGAAGCGGAGGGCAAGTTCGATCAGGCATCCGCGAAAACGAAGCAGGCAGTCGAGGCCGTGAAGGACGACCTTAAGGACAAGCTCGATGACGCGCGCGACAGGGCGAGCAACAAGGCCGGGGATCTGAGTGACAAGGTGGCCGATAAGGCCGATGAAGTGAAGGACCGGTCAGAAGGCTAGCTATTTTGCCTGCGAGTCCCCGGTCGGGAGTATGACCATATCCTGGAACATACGACACCGAGTCACGGAAGGACGATCGGCTGGCGGGGCGGGATTCGCGCTAGGAATTCCCCGCGAGTTGCGCCCGAGTGGCTGCGACCGAGGTCCAAGGCACTGCGCTCCACGGTGGTGTTCGACTTACGGACTTCTGGGCAAGAATCTTAGAGAGTAATCCACCCGAAGAAGTAGCGGCGAACAGGTGAGCGGAGGAAGTGACGATGGACAGTACGACACTCATAATCATCATAGTGTTGATCCTTCTGTTTGGCGGGGGCGGCGGCTATTTTTGGTCTAGAAGAGGACGGTAGTCTCACTGGGCGGCCTCGCGACAGGCCTGGTAATCCCGTGACCCCTGTGGAGATGCTCGCTCCGCAGTTACAAACGTGACCACCAAGCCCGACCATTTGAACTTGCAGGCAGATGGCTTGTTTCGGGAGACCGGGGCGGGCCATCTGCTCGTTTTCGGGGTCGCCTTCGTCATACTCGGGCAACGCGAGTAGGATGGAGCGAGTCGAAATGCGCCCGTAGAGGCCCAGGTCGGGTCGAATTGGGCGCATGTCCTTGCGATGTATTTCGACGGTCAGACGTGCGGTAGACGGCAACGAGGGGCATCCATGAGCAAGAGAGTCACGCCAGGCGAAGAGGCAGAGATCCTGCTAACGGCGCAAGAGAAGGCCGAGGCGGTTTTGCAGGGTGGCCTGCAGAAGCCAGAGGAAGTCCTGCTGGCGGCGCGGCAGAAGGCCGAGAGAGTCCTGCTAGCCGCCCAGCGGACGGCGGAGGAAGTCTTGCTCGCAGCGGAGGAAAACGTGAGGCGGGGTCTACCAGACCTCCCTGAGGCAGAACGGCTCGTGCGCGCCGAGGTTGCAGCGGATGCTCTGCGAGATGTGCGTAGGGCCGCCGCAGACGCCTTGAGAGAGGTAGAGCGTGCCGCCGCAGACGTTCTGCTGACGTCACAAAGGGAAGCGGCGGCAATACTGCTAGAAGCAAGGATGAGGATCCTGGACGGGCGGGGCGGAGACGAGAAGCTGAAGGCCTGACGGCAACGCCGAGATGTGTGCCGATGGGTCGACCGGAGTTTGGCGTGCGCGCATGGCGGGTACTATGAAGGCGGTTAGTCTCTATTCTTCATAGTTCTTTCGAGAGCCCGCCTCTTGCCGGAGAGCGGGTTTTTGCATTCCGGCGGACAGCCCCTCGCTTCTTGCTGACCTACTGCCTGTCTCGTTTCTCGCCACGCTGTGCTTCGAGGACGAGGCGGGTACCCGACGACGCGGTGGCGAGCAGCACGCGGTCGCACACAGCGAGCATGATGGTGAAACCCATACCGAGTGACGTGGTGGAGGAGTAGCCGGGGACCAGCGTCGCTCTCGGAAGGTTCGCAAAGTCGATTCCCGGACCGTCGTCTTCCACTTCGGCTTGGAGCAGGCCATCCTTCTTGAGGAGCCGCAGACGCGCCCCGCCTCCGTGGTTCCAAGCGTTGGTCATTGCTTCGCCGGCAGCGAGCACGAGCTCGTCCGCGCTGTGGAAGTCGCCGAATCGCTCTGCCAGGATGTCGCCCAGCCGGTGGCGAGCCCTTGCGACGCTCTTCGCGGACCTGATCTCGCCGGCGTTCCACACCTCGTCCCCCAAGTTCGTCTCGATCTCATCCATTCCAACTAGTACGAGCTTGCCCCCCGTCACCGCGGCGACGACTTGCGTGTACGCATCGCGAATGCCGAGGTCGCGTTGCCGGACTGCCTCCTCGGCGTTGTGACGCTCCGAAACGTCCTCGATGATGCCGATGACGAACCGTGGAAGTTCGTCGTCACCCGAGATCAGTGACGCCGTCATTTTCCCCCAAAGGATCGACCCGTCACCGCGGATGTATCGCTTCTCGATCGTGTAGTGGTGGCTCCCTCCGCCGACGAGTGCTTCGAAGTGCTGCAGGTCGAGCGTGGCGTCTTCGGGATAGGAGAAGTCGGTGAACGCCAGGCCGGGAAGTTCGTCGACCGTCCTGCCGAGCATTTCCGCCAGCATGGGGTTGCACGTGGATATGCGCCCCTCCAGGTCTATCAGCGCGATGCCTACCGCCGAGTGCTCGAAGATGGAGCGGAACAGCTCCTCGCCTTCCTCCTCGACAGCGGCATCCGTCCATGTCGCATCCGCGGGCTCCCACGATGCCTCGGCATCTGCCTGCTTGCTCCTGGTGCGCCGCTGCTCCGCGAGCGAAGGAGGCACCGCGGCAGTGACCGCAGGCGTTGGCGGACAGACTTCAGCGGAACCTGCGTCGGTCGATTCCGTACGTGGGTCGTGAGAGGAATGCGATTTGGATTTATCCATTGTGCTATTGGCTATACCCGCAAAGCGCCGAGGAGCTCTGCAATGGAGTGAATATGGATATCGCGCGCCGGAGTCTTTTCAAGCTGACCGGCTACTCGCGGGAGTGCTCCGACCGTGTAGAGCATACCAATAGCAGCAGTTGGCTAAAGCTAACCATGGGCATATAGATATTGCTAGCTCGATACTGACGCCAATAGTTAGGGAGTAATCACAATGCTATGGACCATCTTTGTAATCTTGGTAGTTCTCTGGCTTCTGGGCTTTGTCTTGGAGATCGGCGGCGGGCTCATCCACGCGCTGCTGGTCATCGCAGTGATCGTACTCGTGTACAACCTGGTGACAGGACGCCGCTCTTAAACGATCGGGGACCCGGCATCGACGTGCCACATTGGAGCGTCCGGGATGCGAGCCACCTGGCAGATAGAGGAGAGTCAAGAAATGGCTAATGCAAGGGCATCGTCTACTGATCGTCGTAGTCAAGTGCACACAGAAGTGCGTGCACCGATGGAAGTCGTCATGTCACGTGTGATCATGTTTGTTTTCGGCGTCATTGAGGTGTTCATTGCAATTCGCTTCGCTCTTATGCTGTTTGGCGCCAACGCCCAAGCAGGGTTTGTGAAATTGGTCTACGGCGTGTCTGACGTGTTCATGGCGCCGTTCGCATCGATCTTCAATACACAGAAGGTCGATGGTGCCGTATTTGAATGGAGCGCTCTTGTTGCCATCGCCGTTTATGCCCTGGTTGCATGGGGTCTGACTGCGCTGATTCGTGCGGTCAGTCCGCGTTCGCAATCTCAGACCGTCGAGCGCGTCGAGTCAGAGGATGACAGCGTCGCTCAGCAGTAGGCGTTCCATCAACTGGAACGGACGCAACAAACGCGTCCAGCACGTCCGACCAGTGCATTCGACGGGGTCCCGAAAGGGTCCCCGTTTCGTTTGACGCAGCCGGGGTTCGTGGAGGGTCGATATCTCGAGCGCGCGGCTCACGCGCGACGACCGACCGAGTCCCCAACTCAATGCAAAGACCGTACTTGGGTAGGAGCTCTATTAGAGGAGCCGGATTGTTCGCCCTTGGACGGCGGCCAGGTAACGCATCTCTGAAGGAGGACATGATGGCAGGGTACTTCAATATCGAGACACGACCGGACGGGCAGTTCATGTTCGATCTGAAGCTGGGCGCCGAGGTGATTCTCACCAGCGAGGCGTATACAACGATGGCCGCGTGCATGAACGGCATCGAATCAGTGAAGAAGAACGCTTCCGATGAGAGCCGCTACCGGCGAACAACAACGCCCGACGGGCAGTTCCGATTTGCACTTGATGCAGCCAACGGACAGACGATCGGCGGAAGCGACTACTTCGAGACAGAAGCTGCGCGCGACGCCGGTATCGAAGCCGTGAAGACAGGCGCGCCGGACGCGCAAGTCGAAGACTAGTCGCGGCCCAAGCGCAACACAGCAGATAGGACTCACTAGTGACCCCGAGAGGGGATACTAGGCGTCTGCCTCGATGTCGTTGGATGCAGGACCGTAGATGACACTTCCGTCTCGGCCAAAGCGTGAGCCATGACACGGGCAGTCCACGGTTCCCTCGGCCGTGTTCCATTTCGTTTCGCATCCGAGATGCGTGCATGCCTGGCCGGCCACCGAATCCGAGTGGGCGAGTTTGCTCGTGGATGTCAGGTGCCCGGTTATGAACTCACGACCCACGGTGGCGTTCTCTCCCGCGAGAGGTACCAGCGAGTTGAGACCGGGCAGCCGCGATGGAGAGACGATCTCTGCGATAGCGTTCGACCGCCCTTCGACCGCGTCTGCGATTATCGACGCGGCCACCACGCTCTTTGTCATGCCCCAGCCAGCGTATCCGGTGGCCAGGAACAGATTGCGGCCCAAGGGAGCCTCGCCAATGAAGGGCAGCCCGTCCGACGTCTCGTGATCGTGTGTTGACCAATGGCGAACGACTTCGACCTTACCGAGCATACGAGTCACGGACTCTTCGAGCTGCGTGTAGATCTCGCGCTCGTCATCAACGGATCCGACTCGGACCCGCTGTCCGCTCGCGATCCATGTTCCTCCTTGGCCGGAGGTGGGCCGCAGCGTCAAGTTCTCACCGCCGACTTGGAGCCACATGCCGTCCGGAAGCGCGGTGCGCGGCGCGATCTCGAGGACGTAGTGCGTGTAGGGAAACAGTCTGCCAAAGAAGCCCCCCGTGTCGTGCATCGGTGAATGGTCCGCCATGACCGCGATCGGCGCCCTGACGGAACCGCCGTCGCAGTGGGCGAGCCAGCCGTCATCGGTATGTTCCAGCGAGCGGACCGCTGTGTCTTCATAGAGATCCGCGATCGGGCCGAGAGAGGACAACACTCCGGCAACGAATGCGGCCGGGTCGATCATCACCTGTCTCGGCAGTTCAGCCGCGGGATTACTGAACGGATCGGGAGAATCCACCGCGCTCACAGGTATCCCCACCGAGACCAGAGCCGCGATGTGCTCGCCAAAGTTCTGAGCAGACGTGGCGTCGCCTGCCACGAGATAGGCGGGCAGGGTGCGCAGACCGCATGTGGTGCCGGTGACACGGGCGGTATTCGACAACTCGTCGACCGCCGCGAGGTTCGCCAGTGCCCATGCGTGCATCTTGTCGCGTGGATGCGCACCGAGGAGACCTCGCCATGCCGTGCCATGCAATGCGGTGACCTTGGCGGTTGAATGGCCGGTAGTCCCCGACGCCATGCGCCGTCGTTCAAGCACGACTACGTGTCGCCCGCGGGCGGAGAGCCTCCGTGCAACGAGCGCTCCCGTGATGCCGCCACCTACGATGACTACGTCTGCTTCATGAGCTCCGTCGAGCGTGGGCAACACGGTCGACTCGGAGGTCAACCACGGGGATCCGGCTAGACCGGATACGCCTTCCATGGCCTCGATGTACTCAGGGTGCATGAGGGTTCCTTTCCAGACGGAGTCGTGGGTAGCGGGCATCGCCGCCGCTCGCACCGTGTGCCGTCCTAATCGGGTATATGCCCCGGCCCGTAGGAGGAGCCTCGGATTTGACCATACGGAGATACTACGTATACTAAGCAGATACTTTGTATACGAAGGGAAATCGCGTGAGTATGCCCAACGACCTCGGATATCTGCTCCAGCAGGCCGCCAAGCAGTATCGGACCCATTTCGCCATCGATTTACGGCCTCACAACCTGACAACGCAACAGGCCGCTGTGCTGATGGCTCTTGCAGCGACGCCGGACGGAGCACTCGCCCCAAGTTCAGTTGCGGAGATCATCGGTGCGGACCCCGCGACAACGACAGGTCTGGTGCAACGTCTCGAGCGCGACGGCTGGCTATCGTCGGTAACGAACCCGGCGGATCGTCGTTCGCGCCTGCTGAGTCTCACGTCTGCTGCCAAGCAGACCGTTCCATCGCTCATGAAGATAGCCGAGGGCGTCTCCGCAAGAGCTGAGGAAGCGCTGACGGTTGATGAGTTGGACACGTTCGTCTCACTCCTTCGTCGTCTGGTCGACCACGAGGCTGCTGCTCTGCGGGAGCTGAAGGGCTGATGTCGGCGATACTGGTGACCGGTTCAACAGGTACGGTTGGCGCTCTCGTCGTTGCGGAGCTGCTCGGGCGGGATCAGCAGGTCCGTGCCGCCGTCCGGCAGCCAGGACGCGAGCGCGGCTGGGGAGCGGCGGTCTCTGAGATCCGATTCGACTTTGAGGATCCCTCAACGTTTGAGGCCGCCTTGACCGGCGTAAGCAGTGTCTTTCTCATGCGCCCTCCTCAGATGTCAGACCCAAAGAAGATGCGTCCCTTCATCGATGCGATGACGACGTACGGTATCGAACAGGTTGCGTTCCTCTCCGTGCAAGGGGCGGGATCAAACCCATTTGTGCCGCATCACGGAATGGAGCAGTACCTGAAACGCAGCGGCCTGTCGTGCACATTTCTGCGCCCGAGCTTCTTCATGCAGAACTTGGCCACTACCCATCGTGCCGACATTTGCGATCGCGATGAGGTCTTCGTGCCTGCGGGACGTGGCAAGACCAACTTCATCGATGCAGCGGATGTTGCCGAGGCTATCGCCGTCGTGTTGACAACGCCCGGGCATCTCGGCAAAGCCTATGAGCTCACGGGCAGTGAGGCCGTAACCTACACCAAGGTTGCCGAGGTCCTGTCGTGGGCTTGCGGTCGCCGGATCACCTACCCGAGTCCATCCGCTCGAGAGTTCAAGTCCCGCATGAAGGCATCGGGGTGCGACGATGACTTCGTCTCCGTGATGGGATCCATATACCTGATCGCGAAAGTAGGTCTGGCCGCTGGCACGACCGATGAACTACAACGATTGATCGGCCGATCACCCACCACCTTGCGCGAGTGGGCACAACGCAATGCTGACTGCTTCGCATGTGCCGCGGAGTGATGATCTGGTGGTGCGTCAGGGTCCTCCATGCAGGGTCTCGGTGCACGTCTTCGGATTCGGCTGAGTCTCGTAGTTCAGTAATCTGGGCATAAATCTTCTATGAAGAACAGTACACTCATGATCTGGGCAGTCCTCGCGCTGGTGATTGGTATCGTGGGCATGTTCGTTGTGTCCGGGTTGTTCGGTGGGTCCTCGCCGGCAGGTACTTTTGCGTCGACGGGGCAGCAGATCTACTACACGGGAGCCACGGACTCTGGCCCGATACCAAGGACGGTCGCAGGCGGCGGCATGACCGGTGTTGGGATGATGGGCAACATGGCCTGCGTCGACTGTCACGGTGAAGACGGCCGAGGCGGTAGAGTCGGGATGATGTTCGGGTCGGTTGATATTCCCGACATCCGGTATTCAACGCTCTCCGTGACCCACTCCGAGGAGGGAACGACCCACCCGGCGTGGACGGACAGCGACATCGCCCGTGCCATTCGAGATGGAGTCGAGCCCGATGGCGAGTCCTTGAAGGCTCCGATGCCTCGCTGGGCTATGACGGATGCTGAGGTCGCCGATGTGATTTCCTACTTGAAGGAGTTGAGCGCGCGATGATGGGCGGATACGGAAATGGATATGGTAGCGGCTATAACAACATGATGGGCGGCAGCTGGTTCGGCGATCTGCTGTTCCTCCTGTTTGGTGCTCTCATCCTTGTCGGGATCGTACTGTTTGTCATCTGGGCCGTGCGAGCGTCCGGTGGCGGTCACGGGGGAGTCGGTGGGACCAATCAATCTCCCGGCGCGGTCGGTCACGACGAAGCCGTTGCCATCGCCAAACGACGCCTTGCGAGCGGAGAGATCACCAAGGACCAGTACCAAGAGATCATACACTCGCTCGGGAGTTAGCCGAGAGGGCTACGAATCTGCTTGGCAGCACCACGGAATAAGATGAGGCCCCGTCACGGTTGAGTGACGGGGCCTCACTGAATGGCGGTGCTGGCCGGCCGCTAGAGCGGGTAGCGCAAGATCGCTGCGAGATTGCCGTCCCCGGGGATATCACTGCGCCGAACTCCCATGACACGTGCCCCCGTAGCGAGCGCGCGGCATGCGATCTCGTCGATGACGTCGTAGCTCCCGGGCGTATTCTCCTCTTGGAGCGTGACCACTCCGTTCTTGTTGATTACTCCGGGTACGGCCTCGTTGATGTCGACTAGCAGGACGGAGATCGCGCCGTATGTCGCGGCGCGTGCCGTCTTTACGATGTCGGTCGTGGTGCGGGCTTGCGCTGCGCCCTCTTCGAACTCCTCGGCGAACTCTTTGAGCGACGCCGCATAGAGGCGGTCGAGGATGGGTCTCGACGCGGCGGCAAGAGCGGAGTCACTGGTCTGTTCCGGGCTACCGGCGATGCCTTCCTCTGCGAGGAAGGGATATGTGTTCACGGAACGGTAGATGGAGTCGAGTGGCTCGGTTGCTGCGAGGATCAGGGGCGTCTCGCGACCGGCGAGCGTGTCGCGCACAGCGGCGTCGATCGCGCGAGCGTACTGGCGCATGCGGACCTTCTGACCTTCCGATCCCTGGATGCGCCCACTGGGGGAGCGCCCGGCGATGGACGGCACGCCGATCGCACTGGCGATGTCGTCGGGAAGCTCGTCTACCTCAAGCGTGGACGCAGGCAGATCGGCCATGACCTCGACCAAACGAACGGACCCCTGCGCGAGCGCGAGAACGAACGCAGATTGCGGCATGGTGGCGGCGCGAAGCAGCGGCTTCATGAGGAAACGGTCGGCTGCTTCGACTGCGGGTTCGAGTTTTGTAGGCAGCCGGAAGGTGAGCACCGCATCCTCTGTGGCGAGTACCGCGAGGCTGTTGGCCTGGTAGTTCCAAAACGCGCTGTCGTCAACGAGGTCGTCGAGCGATTCCTCAATGGCGTCGACCGTCTTCTTTGCCACGCCGTGCGCTCGCAAATCCTCGGCGCCTGTACGGGCGAGGTTCTTGAGCAGGATACGATCACCCTCGGTTTCGGTGGTGACGGCGCTCGTTGGCAGGTAGATCGAGAGACAGGCGTCTGAGCGGATTGCCGCCAGTCGTTCGATGTCGGCGCGAGTCGGAATATCGACGTGTAGCATTGCGTCTCCTTCAATTGTGGGAATAGGCGCTGAGAGTCTCATAGGAATCATGCCCATTCGTTGGCAAGTCCATCGGCGCGGCCAGGTGTCCGAAAGAGACTGATGCGATCATTTGGCCGATGCCAGAGAGAAGGGATAGACTCGGAGATACCAGGGCATGTTCCTGCGGTAGCGACAAACCCATTCGAGCAATGCGCAGAAGGTGGGACATGACGCCGAGTTCTTCAATTCGGGCGCTGGAAGCAATTTCACGGCTACCGGCTACAGATTTGTCTCGGCTCCTTAAAGCGAGCGCAACGGTTGCTGCTTCTCTCGACTTAGACGAAGTCCTCCAGAGCGCGATAGAGAGTGCCGTACGGGTACTCGATCTCGACACGGGAGCCATCTATCTGTTGGATCGCACTGAGCTGGTTCTCGGCGCGACCACGCCGCCTGTGCCGCCCGAGTTCCCGATAGAGTTTCGTCGCGAGCACTTAGCACAACACCTGCACATTCGTCGCTGCATTGACGCCCGTGAGCCGGTCTTTGTCTCGGACTGGACGAATGAAGCGATGAGCGAAGCCGAACGTGCTGTCTGTGAAGTGCGGGGCCTTCGCTCAATCCTGTACGTACCACTTGTGGTTTCCGATGGCGCTGTGGGCGCATTCATCGTGGGGACTATCGATCGCACACACCAGTTCGTGGATACCGACATCGATCTCTGTAGGGTTCTCTCTTATGAAATCGGGCTCGCGCTGGCGAACGCGCGTCTTCATGAGTCGCTGACGCACTCACACGAGGAGCTCGAATGGGCCTACGATGCCACGCTTGAGGGTTGGTCGCTCGCTCTCGAGATGCGTGACGATGAGACGCAGGGTCACGCGCTCAGGGTCTCGGCACTTTCGGCCCAGCTGGCACATGCGGTTGGTATGTCCGAAGAGGAGATTCTTCACGTCAGGCGAGGAGCTCTTCTTCATGATATCGGCAAGATGGTAGTGCCTGACGCGATACTCCATAAGCCGGGGCCTCTCACCGACGAAGAGTGGATGATCATGCGCCGTCATCCCGAGAATGCCCGCGACTTTCTGGCCAAGATCGACTACCTCAAGCCGGCTGTGGACATTCCTTTGTATCACCACGAGCGATGGGATGGTTCCGGCTATCCGGAACGTCTTGCAGGCGAGGCCATACCGATGTCGGCGCGCGTGTTTGCGGTCATCGATACATATGACGCGCTCACATCAAACCGCCCCTATCGCCCGGCCTGGACCGAACAGGAAGCGATTGATCACATTCGCAACGGCGCAAACTCGCACTTTGACCCAGCCGTTGTCGAACAGTTCTTGTTGATGATGGACGTCAGGCCCTGTTAGGGACTCCGGATTCGTTCCCGCCTGCTTCAGGAGAGCTTCTCGGACAGTTCCATCCATTCATCCTCAGCCTTTGAGACTTCACGCTCAGCGCTTTGGAGTCTGTGTTGGATGTCCCCCAGGGCGACATAGTCGGACGGATCCGCCTGTTCCATTTCCAGGCGGATCCCCTGTGTCTTGTTGGCGAGCGCGTTCAGTCTGCGCTCGGTAGCCGCGAGTTCCTTCTTGAGAGTGCGTTGCTCCGCGCTCGATACAAGCGGCCTCTGCTCCCGCCCTGACGTCCGGTTCGGGCTGCCGGTGGTGCCGCTGCTCCGTTTCTGCATTTCGGTGCGAGCGGTGGCGTGAGCGTCGCGCCGCTGATCCAAGAGCTGTAGATACTCATCCACACCGCCGGGAACGTGACGGATCTTGCCGTCAACCAACGCAAACTGATCGTCGGTGACGCGCTCCATCAAGTGTCGGTCGTGGGTGATGAGAAGGAGCGTACCGGGCCATGTGTCCAGCAGATTCTCAACAACTGCCAGCATGTCGATATCCAGGTCGTTATCCGGTTCATCCAGGATCAGAACGTTAGGCTTGTCCAGGAGGATAAGCATGAGTTGGAGACGGCGTTTCTGCCCGCCGGATAGATCCGCCACCACCGAAGAGAGCTGTATCGTTTCGAATCCGAGGCGTTCAAGCAACTGTGCCGGGGTCATCTCTTTGCCGTCGACTTCGTAGCGTGCCTTGTATCGAGAGAGAACCTCACGGACCCGGTAGCTCCCGAGCTTCTCAAGTTCAAGGAGATGCTGGGACAGGAACGCGAACTTCACGGTCTTTCCGACCTTTACGTGACCGGAGGTCGGCGTGAGCGAGCCTTGGATGAGATTCAAGAGGGTTGTCTTACCCGATCCGTTCTCACCCAGAATGCCGAACCTGTCACCCGGTCCAATGAGCCATGTGACCCCATCGATGACTGTCTTGTCGCCATAGCGTTCCGTCACATCGACGAGGTCAACGACCTGTTTGCCCAAACGGGAGACCGCCGTTCTCTTCAACTCGAGGGAGTTGCGCACCGGCGGATCACTGTCAATGAGCGCATGGGCGGCCTCAACCCGGAATTTGGGCTTGGTCGAGCGTGCCTGAGGGCCTCGCGAGAGCCACGCAAGTTCCTTGCGCATGATGTTCTTACGCTTTTCCTCGGCAGTCTGGGCGGCCTCTGCTCGTTCCACGCGCTGGAGCACGTACGCCGAGTATCCGCCCTCGAACTGATCGACCTGACCGCTGTGGACCTCCCACATTCCTGAGCAGACTTCATCAAGGAACCAGCGGTCGTGCGTGACGACAAGGAGTGCGCCTGACTTCTTTGTCCAGCGGCGTTGGAGATGGTCGGCCAGCCATGCGATGGCGTGCATGTCGAGATGGTTCGTGGGCTCGTCGAGCATGAGGACATCGAACTCTCCCACGAGCACACGAGCGAGATCTACGCGACGGCGTTGCCCGCCAGACAGGGTTGCGATCTGACCGTCCCATGGGATATCCGCGAGTAGGCCACGAAGCACACCGCGAATCCGGGGGTCAGATGCCCACGTATGCTCGGGTGCGTCGCCAACGACCTGATGAGCTACGGTTGCGCCGTGGTCGAGGTCATCCATCTGCCCGAGAGTGCCGATAGTCGTTCCGCCGCGCCGGATGACGCGTCCATCATCCGGCTCACGTGTGCCCGCCAGGAGTGACAGCAGCGATGATTTCCCATCACCGTTGCCCCCAACGATGCCGATTCGGTCACCCGCGTTGATTCCGAGGCTGACCGAATCGAAGACCTTCTTCGTCGGGTACTCCAAACGGATATTCTCACATCCAAGCAAATACGCCACTCGGTAGACCTCAATCCTCGGAGAGCCGGTGAATACGGATGACACTATCCCATTGTAGATGGACGCAGGATACCTCCTGAGTCAGCTCGATATGCGGGATTTTTAGTGATACAAACACGTTAGTAATGACCTACGATGGTGCTCATCCGGATTTCACGAGCGTGCAAGATTGTGCGCGGGACAGGGCATGTGCTCGTTATCGGGGCTTTTCGGGTATCTAGAACGTGACATTTCTGGCGCACCCCGGGCCACCACCCGGTCGCGCATGACGTCAGCCATCGAGTCCTGAGGAGGCGCCGGTGACCGAAGCCAGCGAGACCACTGATTCACGTCCGAACGAAGCTGGTGCCGAAGGATCGCCCGCCGATCACTCGCGAGATGTGTGGACGGTTGCGAATATCATCACGGTGTTGAGGTTGTTACTCATTCCATTCGCGTTCACCGTGCTGATCTCGGATCGTTCCAACGTTGTCGCGTTCCTGCTCTACGCGAGTGCGGCCTCAACCGACTGGCTTGATGGCCAGATTGCCCGACGCACGGGAACGGTGACGGACATAGGGAAAGCCATCGATCCACTTGTGGACCGTCTGCTGCTGGCGAGTGGCGTTCTGGGTCTCTATATCGAAGAACGTCTCTCGGTGTGGGTCATGGCGATTATTGTGTTGAGGGACGTGTACATGCTCTATGGGGCGTGGCGGCTCGAACGCCATGGCTTGAGGATGCCTGTCACATTCATTGGCAAGACGACCACGGCCGTTCTGCTTGCAGGATTCTCGCTGCTGATTCTCAACTGGCCTGAGATCCCGGTGTTCGGGGGAATTCAATTGGGTTTGCTCTTTGTCTATCTTGGGGTGGCACTCTCGCTGACATCTGCGGCGGACTACGTTCTCAAGGCGCGTACCATGGTTCAAAAGAAGGAAGGTACGCAGGTCAAGGTGTAGCGGATCAGTATGTCTGTATGACCGAACGTGTGAATCAAGTCGACATGTAGGGGGAGATTCGCGATCAAAGCAGTCGTAATGGCCGGCGGTGAGGGAACGCGGCTCAGGCCGCTCACCTCGTTGCGCCCAAAGCCCATGGTTCCGATTGTGAATCAACCGGTCATGGAGCACATTCTGGGACTCTGCAAGCATCACGGGATCAGCGAGGCGGTCGCCACACTCGCGTTCATGCCGCAAGTGATTGAGGACTACTTCGGGACGGGCGAGGAGTGGGGGATTCAGCTTGCGTATGCTCACGAGGAAACGCCACTGGGTACCGCTGGGTCGGTCAAGAATGCCCAAACCCTGATCGGCGATGAGACGTTTCTTGTGATCAGCGGCGACGCACTCACAGATATCGATCTGAGTGAGGCGATTCGATTTCACAAGGAGAAGGGTGGAGTCGCCACAATCGTCCTAAAGAGCGTGGCGGATCCCCTTGAGTTCGGTGTCGTCATCACCGACAAGGACGGCAAAGTCGAACGATTCCTGGAGAAGCCTTCGTGGGGGCAGGTGTTCTCGGACACGATCAATACCGGAATCTACGTCTTAGAGGCCGAGGTGCTCGATCATATCCCCATCGATGAGTCGTACGATTTCAGTTCGCAACTCTTTCCAGACCTCATGTCGAAGGGGTTCGACTTGTACGGGTATGTCGCGGACGGATATTGGTGCGATGTGGGCTCCTTGGACAGCTACACAGAGGTCCATCGCGATATTCTCGATGGCAAGGCGATGATCTTCGTGCCGGGCGTTCATGCGCGAGAGGGTTTGTGGGTCTCTGAGGGTGCACAAGTCGATGCGTCGGCGTCTATCGGAACAAAGGTCGTCATAGGACCGAACTGTACCGTGCGGGCGGGAGCCGTGGTTGGTGACTATACGGTCCTTGGCGACAACTGTGTTATCGGCGTCGGGGCGACCGTAAGCCACTCGGTACTGTGGAACGATACGTTTGTCGGCAAACAATCCACGGTGCGCGGTGCTGTTCTGTGTCGTCGTGTCGACATTCGCGCACGAGCTGCCGTTGATGTGGGAGCGGTTGTTGGTGACGAGAGCATGATCGGGCATGGAGCGCGGGTGGGTGCCGGCGTTCAGGTGTATCCGTACAAACGGGTTGAGCCTGCCGCGGTCGTGAACGAATCTCTCATTTGGGAGAGCACCGGGGTGAGATCCCTGTTCGGCGACAATGGTATCGCCGGGTTGATCGGTGTTGACATGACGCCCGAGATGGCGTTGAAGGCTGCACAGGCGTTCGGCTCCCTTCTTCCCAAGGGCTCACACGTGGTCGTGAGTCGCGATTCAAGTACCTCTGCACGAATGGTGAAGCGCGCCATGGTCGCGGGCTTCAACTCAGCAGGGTGTAACGTGCGTGATCTTCGTGTCGCGTCGTCTGCCATGAACCGATACACCACGCGCGATACGCGCTGCGTGGGCGGCGTTCATATCGCTCAATCGGTGAGTGATGCCCAGGTTCTTGAGATTCACTTCTTCGACAAGACCGGGCTTGACGTTGCCACCGCGGGAGAGCGCAAGATCGAGCGCCTCTTCTTTCGTGGCGAGTTTCGACGCGCGTTCCTCGGCGAAGTCGGTGACATCATCTATCCACCTCGTGCAATCGAGTACTACTCCGCTGGACTCGATTACGCACTTGAGCAGCGGCAGTACAGCCAAGACCGATTGAAGGTCGTTGCCGATCTGGGCAACGGTGTGGCATCGATAGTCTTGCCACAGGTTGCCGCCGCATGGGGTGTGGACCTGGTAGTCCTCAACCCGTTCCTGGATGCGGAGCGAACCGCAGATGTTGCGTGGAATCACGCAGATGCGTCGTCGATACAACACCTGATGCAACTCATGGGTGCCGACTTCGGGGCCTTTGTCGACCCGACCGCTGAATACCTGCACCTCGTCACGCCGAGCGGTCAGTTGCTTGAAGGAGACACAGTCCTGCACGCGGTCGTTGCGTTGTGGTGTAGGACTGATCTCACAGGTCTTCCTATTGCGGTGCCCCTTGCGGCCTCGGAAGCGGTGGAGCGAATCGCCGAGTCGACGGGACACAGCGTTCTGCGCCCGGGTCGATCTCGCCGCTCGCTCGCGACACTTGCGCTTGCGCGTCAAGTCGGTTTCGCAGGCTCTACATCAGGCGGTTTCATCTTTTCGGACTTTCTGGCGTCCTACGATGCGGTGATGGCACTTGGCAGCATTTCGCGCATGCTGGCAACGCTCGGTGTGAACCTGGATGACGTTGTGCAATCACTGCCTGAGTTCCACAAGCGTCACACTTCGGTCTTCTGCCCGATTCATCGTAAGGGCGCAGTCATGCGTGCGATTACTGAGGCGACCGCGGGACTTGCGCCGGACACGACAGAAGGAGTTCGGGTGCACTTGGATGACGGTTGGGTTCTCGTCTTGCCTCACGCAAGTGACGCGGTTGTCGACGTGTGGACCGAAGCGTCTTCTGCCGACATGGCCGACACGTTGATGGCGCGCTGGAGCGACACGGTGTCAGGGGCGATCAACAGCGAGTGATCTAGCCCGAACAACGGTTCGGTTACGGTGTGCGTTCTGGATGCAATACGTGCCTTAACCTGCTATAATGCGGTAATCGGTTCCGGCAAAATCAGCAGTCTGCGCACGCAATCGGGCAGGTATATGAATTCCACGTACTTTCGTCCCGCCCTCGTGGTCATCGTCGGCATCCTCGGCTTTCTCATTGCTGTGGCGTTCAATACAACGACGCGGCTCGATGAAGCCCGCCCTCAGCGTGCCAGCGACTTGGTGGGTGTCGTTCAGGATATGGAGCGGCAGCGCGGAGAGTTGCAGGACCGACTTGCCGATCTCCGGAATCAGATTTCCGGGCTGGAGCACGCCGCTGCCGATGACTCGGGTATCCGGGATACGTTCACCAACGAACTCGAACAGGCTCAGGCGCTCGCCGGGTTATCTGCGATTCGTGGTCCGGGGGTTGAAGTTGTCCTCGCGGACGGGAGTGAGGTCGCCCAGGGCGGGAATCCTAACGACTATCTGATTCACGACACCGACGTTGCCGCGGTTGTGAATGCGCTCGTGGCCGCAGGTGCTGAGGCTGTGGACGTCAACGAAGAACGTGTTGTCGCGACCACGCCGATTCGTTGCGCCGGGACTACGATTCTGGTGAATTCCGTTCGTCTCGGTTCGCCCTACACGATTCGTGCAATCGGCGATTCAGCGGAACTGGAGAATGCGCTGCTCAGCGATCCTCAGGCATCCCTGCTCTTTACCACATACAAGAGCCAATACGGGCTTCAGGTGAGCATCTCAAAGCTCGATGAGTTGGAAGTCGCACCCTATCGGGGAAGCTTGCGTCCGCAATACGCGGCGCCGGTTGAGGGGGACGGTGGCTGATGATGGTTCTCGTGCTCGCTCTCACACTTGGAATCACCCTCGGACTTCTCACGAACATCATGGTTCCAGCTGCCGTCCTGACCTACCTCGGGGTGAGCGTGCTCGCTGCGATCGATGCATGCCTGGGAGGTGTGCGTGCCTCCCTGGAGCGCACGTTCGATGACAAGGTGTTTGTGTCCGGATTCATAACCAACACACTGATGGCTGCCTTTATCGTATTTGTTGGCGATCGCATTGGCGTGCGGGAGCTGTACCTTGCGGCAGTCGTGGCATTTGGGATTCGACTCTTTGACAACCTCAGCACGGTTCGTCGCCTGCTATTTCGCAGATGGGGTTGGGAGTAACCGTGCCCGACTCCGCGCCCAAACGTACTCGCGAGACTCTCATCCATCTCAAGGATGAGTCGATTCGCAGGATCATGGCAGGAGAAAAGGCTGTTGAGCGCAGTTTCCATGAAGCTCGACTCGTTGCCACTCTGGCAGCAGGTCTGCTCCTGGTCGGCTTCTTGTTGGTGGCGCAATGGCGTGGAAACGCGACTCTTCAGAATTCTCTTGATCGGCAGTCTGACCAGAACCTCGCGATCATCATTCAGCAACTGACTACGGAGAACTCCTCGCTGAGGAATGAGATCATGGCTCTTGAGGTTCGTATCATCACGGCTGAGAGAGATACGCTGGATCGAAGTGAAGTGCTCAATCAGGCAACCAGAGAGTTGAATGGCCTCAGAGTGATTGCCGCCCTGGAGCCCGCGACAGGACCTGGAGTGGTGGTACGCATTAGCGATCCCGAGCGAGTGTTACTTGCTCAGGACTTTGTGACACTCATTCACGAGTTGCGCAGTGGGGGAGCCGAAGCGATTTCTGTCAACGGGAAGCGCGTGGGGTCGAATTCGGGTTTTTCAGGCGAAGGAACCCGAATTGTATTGGACGGCACGATACTTGCCAGGGACTTTGAGGTCAGAGCCATCGGCAATGCGCAAAGTCTTGATCAGTCCCTCACGCTTCCCGGTGGACTGAAGTCCACATTATCGACGTTTCCCGGAGTCACTGTTGAGATAGAGCAGGTCGAAGAGATAGCTCTCCCGGCCATGAAGACGCCCGAGTTCGCGTATGGCGAACCCTTCGAGGAGTAGCGAGACAGACGTGAGCGAGTTCGACGATACGAGCAACAACTCAGACCCATCCGTTTCGGCCGGTGAGGCCACGACGGATGGCGCCCAAAGCATGACGGCTACGCAATGGGCAGAGCGACGGGCTGCGCGCAAACAGAGTCGCGGACTTCGTTCTGTACGTGCAGCCTATGAGAACCTGCCCACCGGTCGGAGGCGAGCACTCTTAGTCATCTCGGTCCTGATCGCTGTGTTCTTGGTCGCGACGGGCGTTGAGCTTGCCATGAGTGTTGGGCGTGTGCACCCCGGGGTGTATGTCGCAGATGTGAGTGTGGGCGGACTGACCCCCGATGCTGCCGGAACACGACTTGAGAAGGAGCTTGTCTCTCGACTGGCCGATCCGGTCATGCTCGTCTTTGAGGAAGATGACTGGTCTGTGGAGTCCACCACGGTCGCTGCAGCACTGGATACGACAACCGCGGTCCAGGCTGCTATGGCGATCGGTCGATCCGGATCGATGGGCTCGAGGGTGGGCGCTCGATTCCTGGCATGGTTCTCTCCGGTGAAGCTGCGCGCTCCCGTCATCGGTTCCAACGAGCGAGTCGCTGCGGTGATCGATGAAGTCGCCGGTGAAATCGATAGGGATCCGACAGATGCGTCTGTCCGCATCGAGGGCACGGATGCGACCGTGGAGCCGTCCGCCCTCGGCTTGGCTGTGCGCAGGGACGAACTTGCGCAGGCGATGCTCGCGGCATTTGCCTCAACGGAACGCAGCGTAGACATCGCGACCGATCTCGTGCCCGTTGATGTGACCGACGAGGCAGCGTTGGCAGCTGCGCAGGATGCCGAGCAGTTGATGTCCGCGCCGGTGACGATCACGCATGAGGATGAGGAATGGGAGTTTTCGCGTGAGGAGATCGCCGGTTGGATCGGGTTTCGCGTTGAGCCGGGCGCTGAGTCCACCGCCTCGTCGTCAGCGGTATCATCGCCAAGTGCTGACGGTTCCTTGGTCGCAACTGCGACAGAGGTTCCCGGTACACGGCGCATGGCCCTTGTGGCCTACATTGATGCACGGGAGGCGTCTAAGACCGTCACACCGCGTGTTGGCACGGCGGGTCGACCAGCAGAAGACGCTACGTTCTCTGTGAGCAACGGGACCGTGAGTATTGTTCCGCACCAGGACGGCCTTGGTCCTGATATCGATGCGTTGGCCGATGAGCTGACTGTCGCACTGATGGATGACGGCAACCGGTTTGTAGAGCTTCGAACCATGCGCGTTGAGCCGGCTCTCACCACCGAGGGTGCCAAGGCAATGGGCATCAAGGAGCGAATCGGGACCTACACCACGACATTTGATTCCGGCAATCGGCCACGTGTGAACAATATTCACACTCTGGCTGATGCAGTTGACGGGACGCTCATTGCACCCGGCGAGACCTTCGCATTCAACGAGACTGTCGGTCCTCGAACTGCTGCGAAGGGCTATCAGGAGGCGCCGGCAATAGTTAATGGTGTCTTGGTCCCGCAGCTTGGCGGCGGCATCTGTCAGTTCGGTACGACAATATTCAATGCGGTCTTCGAATCCGGACTTCCGGTCGTTGAGCGCAGGAATCACTCGTTCTACATCTCGCACTATCCCAAAGGTCGAGATGCAACCGTTTCCTGGGGAGGACCGGATTTCAAGTTCAAGAACGACACTGAGCACTACGTCTTGGTTGCGACGGGACATGGCGCGGGCTCTGTGACCGTGAGTCTATACGGAACCGATCCTGGCTATGACATCTCATCGAACACCGGCGAGTGGTATGACGTCAAACCTCATCCCGTGAGAGAGATCCCGGATGATTCGCTCGGGTTGGGTAGTCGGGTTGTCGAAGACCACGGCATCGACGGTCGCAAGATCGTCGTTTCACGCACGGTTACCAAGAATGGTACCGTCGTACGGGAGGACAAGTTCACGTCCGTCTATAAGGCCGTTGAAGAGGTAGTCAGGGTGGGAACGAAGCCCGTAACACCGCCGGTTCCAGAGCCCTAGGAGGGGCTTGCGAGAGGGGTGAGGGGAGATGTACCAGCCCGAGTACGAGGCA
Source organism: Actinomycetes bacterium (assembly GCA_024637115.1). Lineage (GTDB taxonomy): Bacteria > Actinomycetota > Coriobacteriia > Anaerosomatales > JAGXFU01 > JAGXFU01. Next base: position 85,960 of record JAGXFU010000011.1, on the reverse strand, counting down.
ATGCCGCGTCTCGAGCTTGAGGCGCTGCAACTCGAGCGTTTGAGAGCGGTTCTGCACCGGGTCAATGACCACAACGAGTTTTATCGCACTGCGTTTGCTAATGCTGGCCTGTCGCCTGACATCGCGTCGCTCGCGGATTTGAAGCACTTTCCCTTCACGGTCAAGGATGACCTGCGCGCGGGCTATCCCTACAACTTCTTCTCGGCACCCATGCATGACATCGTTCGGGTGCATTCCTCAAGCGGGACCACAGGTCAGATCACCGTCGTTGGCTATACGAGCAATGACATCGATAACTGGGCCGACCTAATGGCGCGTACGCTCGCGTCAGCGGGGGCTACGGCCGACGACATCGTCCAGGTCACCTACGGGTACGGACTGTTCACCGGTGGTCTCGGAGCCCACTACGGCTCGGAGCGTCTCGGCGCCGTGACGATACCGATTTCGGGAGGAAACACAAAGCGCCAGGTTCAGGTTCTCGCTGACTTCGGCACGACTATTCTGGCATGTACGCCCAGCTACGCGATTCTGATCGCCGAGACCGCTCAAGAAATGGGAATCGACCCCAAGACTCTGCCCCTGCGCGCCGGCGTGTTTGGTGCCGAGCCCTGGAGCGAGAACATGCGCAAGCAGATAGAGGAGCTACTCGACATCAAGGCGATCGATATCTACGGCTTGTCTGAGATTCTCGGACCCGGCGTCGCCGCCGAGTGTGACCAGCAGCACGGGCTTCACGTCAATGAGGATCACTTCATCATCGAGATTGTCGATCCCGAAACGCTGCAGCCGGTTCCGGATGGAGAAATGGGCGAGGTGGTCTTTACGACCATCACCAAGGAGGGCATTCCGGTCATCCGGTATCGGACTCGTGATATCTCACGCATCATTCCGGGTGAATGCGCCTGTGGACGTACCTCACGACGGATGGAGCGGATCACCGGACGGAGCGATGACATGATCATCGTTCGTGGAGTCAATGTATTCCCCAGTCAGATCGAGCAGGTGCTCACCGGGATTGAGGGCGTAGCGCCTCACTACCAGGTCGTGCTGGGCAAGAAGGGTGCGATGGACACGGTTGAGGTGCACGTTGAAGTGGCGGCAGATACGAACTTCGACGAGATCAGAGCGCTTGAGCGTCTGCAAGCAACTGTTCGAAATGAGATCCAGTCTGCGTTGGCCGTATCCATTGCTGTGAAGCTTGTTGAGCCTAAGTCAATCGAGCGCAGCCAGGGCAAAGCCAAACGCGTGATCGATCTACGCGCTGATCAGGGAGGTATGTGACATGCAGATGATTGAGCAGGTTTCGGTCTTTCTTGAGAACAAGCCAGGTCATCTTGCGCATATGGCTCGTGCACTCGCAGAGGCCCAACTCAATATGCGGGCGCTCATGGTGGCGGATACAAGTGAATTCGGCGTTGCTCGCATCATCTGCGACAACCCACAGGCTGCCAAGCAGAAGCTCGAGGCTGAGGGCTTTGGTGTGTCGATCACGCAGGTAGTCGCCGTTGAGATACCCGATCGCCCCGGTGGTCTCGCAGAGGTGCTTGAGGTTCTTGGTGCCAACTCAGTGAACGTGGAGTATGCGTACGCATTTGTTGAGCCGGGCGCTGAGGTAGCAATCGATGTGCTCAAAGTCGATGACCGCCGGGCAATCGAGGTGCTGAGTGCGGCCGGAATGCGTGTTGTCGGACCCGAGAGCCTGTATCAGCTAGACGTCTGAGTCGCTTGTCGCGCGCGCTCGCGCCGATCTTCCGTCTCGGCCGCTAGTGATGTGCGGATCTCGACGAGGTTCGCGGCATTTTCGGGGGCGGACAGCGCAGTGACGTTGACAGATTCGTCTTTCGATCCGAGAAGATTGCACACCCCTCGGCGGATTCGATCAGCAACGATTCGGGCGCCGTCTTGTGGAGTCTGAGGCAAGACGATGAGAAAGCGTCCGTCATCGAGTCGACCGGCTTCGTCAACCAGTCGAACGTCTCCTCGGATATGGTCGGCAACGCTGCGAATGAGCGTGCGTTGTTTGGAGACGCGAAGATCACTGGTGAGACTCGGTGCCAGCTCAACGAATACCACGGAGTACGGCGTCTCATATCGAGTGAACTGACCGCACGCGGTCTCCATCGAACGGATGAGGATACGCTGGTTGAATAGCTGACTCCAGTCATCAATGCTGGAGGAACTCTCGAGCTTCGCAAAGACGTATTTGATCCGGGAACACAACTCTCCGCCGACAACGCCTATGAGCCCGTAGGACAACACACGCACCAAGACCAGGGATACGAGTTCGGTTGTGACTCCCTCACTGATTACGAGCGGTAACCGCAAGGAGAGATAGGCGAGCGAGGCCACAACTGCTGCCCAGAATCCTCCGTTGCGTCCCCAATGAACTGCTATGAACAACACGCCGAGCAGCAGGGCCTGCGCCGCGACCTCTTCGGCAATCAACGTGCCACTGCTTCCTAGGACGATGCTCCCTACGACAGCGGAGATGCCAACGACCAGAACGAGCAACTCGAAACGCGAGTACTTCATCGATCCTCCTCTAGGATGCGAAACAACCGTGGCATCGGGCCAGTCTATCGTGGGTGAATTGCGCACTCGATTTCCTCAGTAGTGGTATTCCAAGAGAGCTTCACGGTGCGGTCCGACGGGCAATACGTGATCTTGTCGAAGGTATTCGCGTATCCACGCAGATCCTCGATATCGGTCGGGTTCCTTTCGCTTTCGGCTCGGAACACGCTCGCGGCCTCATCGAGTATCCGTTGATTCGCGATGCAACTGATCGTGCGCGCGTTCTGAACCGACACTGCGTACGAAGCCATTGCAATGGCAACAAGAATGCTCATGATAGCCACGACTATCATGAGCTCAAGAAGGTTGAACCCTGCCTCTTCGCGTTGCATGTGGCGAATCATGGTCAACTCCTGGCCTGTACGCGTATCCTATGGTTCACTTGGGCACGCACATTATCCCATAAATACATACTGACCAGCGGGTTGTGAATCGCTTGTACTTTTTCTCATCGAGTCGACATACGAAATCTCCATCGCAGCGAAGCCACCGTGGCCACGCCCTCTTCATTCAGGCATGCCTCTCACTCGTTGTCGCGCTTGCCTCGATCACACCGGCGCTCGCGGCGGATCGAATCGCTGGCGTCTCTCTTGCCGAGGCACCCGCAGACCTTGCTGCCGCAGCACCTGACCTGAATGCACAGTCCGGGACGGTGATAGCTCCGGATGGTCGAGAGCTCTGGGCTCGCGACTCGGATACGCGTCGAGCGATGGCGAGTACCACCAAGATCATGACTGCAGTGGTCGTGCTTGAGAACGCAACGCTCACTGATGAGATCACGGTTTCCTCGAATGCGGCTTCGGTCGGGGAGTCCTCATCGGGACTGAGCGTTGGTGACACTATGACCGTTGAGAAGATGCTTGAGGCATTGCTCGTGAAGTCGGGTAATGATGCGGCGATCGTTCTCGCTGAGCACGTGGCAGGGTCTGAGGATGGGTTTGTTGAGATGATGAATGCGAAGGCCGATGACCTTGGGCTGGCAGATACGCGCTATCAGAATCCACACGGCCTCGACGAGGCCAACCACTTCACCACCGCTCGCGATTTGGCTGTTCTCGCTCAATTCGCGATGGGCAACGATGATTTTCGTCGCGTCGTTGCTCTTGAGGAGACCACGATCAGCGGGCGTGGTGGCGATTACACCTTGGAGAGCTCGAATCTCCTCCTCGGGGAGCTCGAGGGAGCCAACGGCATCAAGACCGGCTGGACAGGCAAGGCAGGATACTGCCTGGTCGCCAGTGCCGAACGAAGTGGCATCGAGCTGATAGCGGTAGTGTTGGGCTCGCGGAGTGAGCAGTCTCGTTTCGACGAAGCCGAGGAGCTCCTCAACTGGGGTTTCTCCCACTACGGCTATCGAACCCTTGCCTCTGCCGAGGAGACACTCGCAACCGTGCCGGTCTCGGACTACCTCGACGTGGACGTTGATGCCGTGCTGGCTGCGAACGTCACGGTGCCCGTATTCGACCTCGATGGTGACGTGACCAGCACGCTCGCGCTGCAACCCAGTGTTCGCGCACCCGTTGTTGCAGGTGTGCGTCTGGGAACTTTGACGCTTGTTCAAGGACAACGTCTGTTGGCACAAGTTCCCGTTGTCGCCGGGGGCGATGTTGCCTCGCCGGGGATGTTTGAACGAATGTGGATCTCGATAGTACGTCTATGGCGTGGAGTCTTTGGGGAGCCCGGGACAGCACCTGCGCCAGCATAGGTGCCATGCGGTGATTCCCGACGTGAAAGGGAATGGACTGAAGATGACGGAGAATCTGAGGCGAACGCCTCTCTACGAGGAACATCTTGCGCTCGGTGCCCGAATGGTACCGTTCGCGGGCTATGAGATGCCGGTGCAATACGCCGGAATCATCGAAGAGCATAATGCTGTTCGCTCGTTTGCGGGTGTGTTCGACGTGTGTCACATGGCCGAGTTCCGTGTGTTCGGCTTTGGCGCGTTCGATTTTCTACAGCGTGTTCTCACGAACGACCTGCGTCGGATTTCGGAATTGGGTACTGCCCAGTACACACTGCTGTGCGATGAGGACGCGGGCATCATCGACGATCTGATCGTATATCACACAGGTGACCTCGAGTATCTGATCATCGCCAATGCGGCAAACCATACAACGGATCTGGACTGGCTTACGTCGCACGCGCCCGAGGGCGTCACGGTGTCCGGATCGGGACCGACATCTGAAATGTCGCCCGAGGGTACTGTTGAGCTGGTCGATGAGTCGGAACGAACCGCGATGATCGCTCTTCAGGGGCCCCGGGCGCTGTCGATCGTCCAGGAACTCGCCGGGACGGGATTCGAAGTTCCCGATCGATTCACGATCACCGAGGCAGTTCTCGATACGGTGCCGGCGCTCGTGGCCCGCACCGGATACACCGGAGAGGACGGAGTCGAGATTCTGACCCACGTGTCGATGATTGCAGGAATCTGGCGCTCGATTCTGTCATTTCCTGAGGTTGCACCGTGCGGGCTCGGTGCACGAGACACGCTACGTCTGGAGATGGGCTATCCGCTCCATGGATCGGATATGGATCGCGGTGTCGATCCGATATCAGCAGGGCTCGGCTGGGCGGTGGGTCGCGACAAAGGCCCATTCGTGGGCTCGGAGGCGATTGCTCGTCTGCGTGAAGAGGGACCTGCTCGCAGGCTTGTTGGGCTCCAGGTCGATGCAGGTATTCCGCGGGCAGGATATCCGCTGTTGCGCGAAGGCGAAGAGGTCGGTAAGGTGGCAAGCGGCACGTACTCTCCAACGCTTCAGACCGGCATTGCCACTGCCTACGTGCCCGCCTCGCTTGCTGAGCCGGGAACTGAGTTCGAGGTGGTAATCCGCAAGAAGACTGCGATGGCCACGGTGGTCAAGCCACCGTTTGTGAAGGACACGTCCCTGTCGGCCGTCAAGGCCTGAAAGGAGCGCTAGGAGCGATGTATCCCAGCGAACTGATGTATCACAAGGAGCACGAGTGGGTCCGGGTCGACGGCGACGTTGCCACCATCGGCATCACGCATTTCGCTCAGGATCAACTGGGCGAGGTCGTATATGTCGATCTACCGTCCGATGGCGATTCCGTGACTGCCGATGAGACCTTTGGCGAGATCGAGTCGGTCAAGTCCGTATCTGAGTTGTATGCGCCCGTCTCCGGTGAGATCGTTGAGGTCAACTCCGCTCTCGACGATGCTTCTGAGACTGTCAACGAGGACCCGTATGGCGAGGGTTGGATGATCAAGGTCAAGATGTCCGACTCCTCCGAACTCGACGCTCTCATGTCTGCCGGGGACTACGAAGCATCTCTCTCCGAGTAGACGGATAGCGATGCGCTACATACCTATCACGTGCGAACAGCGCGAAGCGATGCTTCGCGCTGTCGGCATTTCTGAAGTCAACGAGTTGTTCGTGGACATACCCGAGAGCGTGCGCCTGACCGGCGGACTGGATATACCCTCAGGGATGGGCGAGATTGAGCTCACGTCGCATCTTCGCGCTCTCGCCGATCGTAATCGATCCGCTTCCACGCTCGTCTCATTCATGGGCGCAGGATGCTACGACCATCACATTCCATCTGTAGTCGACCATGTGATGCGTCGGCCTGAGTTCTTCACGGCCTATACCCCGTATCAGCCCGAGGTCTCACAAGGAACACTGCAGGCGATATTCGAGTATCAAACCGGTATCTGTGAACTCACCGGTATGGATGTGGCGAATGCGAGCATGTATGACGGCGCTACCGCATTCGTAGAAGCGGCGTTCATGGCGGCTCGCGTGAAGAAGCGCACCAAGATCGTGGTCTCCTCGGCCATTCATCCGCACTGGAGAAGAACGCTTGAGACCTACGCGGACGCTGGCGTGATCGAACCGGTCTTTGTTGACTGTGACGGGGACGTTACATCGTTGCAGGGGATCCGGGAGGCGGTTGTTGGCGCTGCAGCGGTGATGGTTGCTTCACCGAACATCTTTGGCTGTATCGAGAATCTTGCTGAGATTGGTGAGATCGTCCACGAAGCGGGAGCCCTGTTCGTGGTCGCTTCCAACCCCGTGCTGCTTGCTGTGATGGAGCCGCCAGCGTCGTTCGGCGCAGATATCGTGGTGGGAGAAGGCCAGTCGCTTGGTTCTGCGATGTCATTCGGAGGTCCCGGACTGGGCTTCTTTGCATGTGCTACACGGCTTGTTCGTTCGATGCCCGGCCGGCTTGTTGGCCGGACCGTTGATATTGACGGCAACGAAGCATATGTCCTCACGCTTTCAACCCGAGAGCAGCATATACGTCGAGAGAAGGCTACGAGCAATATCTGCAGCAATCATGCACTCAACGCACTTGCTGCGGGGGTGTATCTGGCCGCTGTCGGCACGGAGGGTCTGTCGGCCATTGCTCGTGCCTGCATCGCAAAAGCCCACTACCTGCGCACTCGTTTGCTCGAAGTGGATGGATTCTCGGCGTATGGCGACACAGCGTTCGGATACGAGTTCGCCATGCGTTTCAACGGCGACGTTGCGACAATGCAGCGCACTCTGTTGTCACGCGGGTTCCTCGCGGGCGTGAACCTTGGCTCGCTTGATGCCGCATTCGACGGGGTAGTCTTGTTTGCAGTGACCGAGAAGCGAACACGGTTCGAGATAGATTCCTTCGTTGAGGAGGTCGCCTCATTATGACCGAGCAACTGGCTCATACGCCCGGCGGCGCTCCGAACCGAGGCCCGCGAGAGGCAATCTACGAACTCGGAGGCGCGGAATCCACGTGCGTACTCCCTCCGGAACTCGATGTTCCGGAAGTTGTTCTCGATGAAGCGCTCGGCGGCGTCGCCCGAACGAGGGCCTTGAGTCTTCCGCACGTGACTGAGCTTGAGATCATGCGCCACTATTCGCATTTGGCTGACATGAACTTTGGCGTGGACTCAGGCTTCTACCCGCTGGGCTCGTGCACGATGAAGTACAACCCCCGCGTGAACGAGGATGCGTGTCGCCTTGAAGGCTTTTCCGGCGTGCATCCATTGCAGTCCACAGAGACCGTGCAGGGTGCGCTTGAGCTAATGTACCGACTTCAGGAGGCCCTCGCCGAGATCTCCGGATTGCCCGGGGTCACCCTGCAGCCCGCAGCCGGGGCTCATGGAGAGCTGACGGCACTCATGTGTTTTCGTGCTGCGCACACCGCCTCCGGCGATCCGCGCAAGAAGGTCGTCATTCCGGACACAGCCCACGGAACAAACCCCGCATCGGTGACGATGTGCGGGTACGACACCGTGACCATTCCGAGCGGACCGGACGGGTTGGTCGATCTCGCGGCGCTCAAGGCGGCGCTGGATACGGATACCGCCGCTTTCATGCTCACGAATCCGAACACCGTTGGCCTGTTCGATCCTCAGATCCTGGAGATCACCGAGGCCGTTCACGCTGTTGGTGCCTATGCGTACTGCGATGGCGCGAACATGAACGCGATTCTTGGAAAGACACGACCGGGAGACATGGGTTTCGACGCGCTGCACATCAATCTGCATAAGACGTTCTCCACGCCTCACGGCGGCGGTGGCCCCGGCGCGGGTCCCGTGTGCGTAACCCCGGAGTTGGCGGAGTATCTGCCGTCACCGATCGTTGCGCTACTGGATGATGGCACCTTTGTGCCACATGACCCTTCACGCACGATCGGGCGGGTCCGGAGTTTCTTTGGCAATTTCGGTGTACTGGTGCGTGCGTACACGTATGTTCGTGCTCTGGGTGGTGAGGGTCTGACTGAGGTGGCGGAGCAGGCTGTGCTCTCCGCGAACTATCTCAAGGAACGCCTGAAGACCGCATACGATCTGCCCTATGACCGCGTGTGCATGCACGAATTCGTGTTGTCCGGCGGACGGCTGAAGCGTGAGTATGGTGTGCGCACGCTCGATGTTGCGAAGCGCCTGCTCGACCATGGTTTCCACCCACCCACCGTCTACTTCCCGCAGATCGTCGATGAAGCCCTGATGATAGAGCCGACAGAGACGGAGCCGTTGTCGGCTCTGGATGCGTTTGCAGATGCGCTCATTGCGATTGCACATGAGGCTGCCACGCACCCGGATACACTTCACTCCGCGCCGCACACGACTCCGGTTCGTCGTCTGGATGAAGCTCGTGCGGCGCGTGAGCCGATCCTGCGTTGGACTGCTCCAGAGAAGTGAACGCTCTCGTGACCCCCGAGTGGCGACTGCTCGATGACGGCGCATGCGACTCGGCATGGAACATGGCCGTGGATCGTGCGATACAGATCCAGCATGCGGCGGGGGAGTGCCCGCCAACTGTCCGTCTTTATCGTTGGCAGCGTCCCACCGTTACGCTGGGTCGATTTCAGCCATCATCGGGCGTTGACGGTGCGGCCTGCCAGAGCCTCGGGATCGACGTGGTTCGGAGATTCACAGGCGGGAGAGGCGTTCTCCACGATGATGAACTCACGTACTCGTTTGTGATGGGGGAGCGCGACGGGCTTCCGCGCGGTGTCTCAGCGAGCTATCGTATGCTGTGTAGCGTGCTTGCGCGCACCTATGTCGCACTCGGTGTTCCGGCTGAACTCACCGCTCGCCCCCGAGGGGCGCGTGATTCCTCGGCGTGCTATCTCCACGCTACGCATGCAGATCTGTCTGTTGGGGTGGCGAAACTCTCCGGAAGCGCGCAAGTCTGGCATCACGGCACTTGTTTGCAGCATGGCTCGTTCGTGCGCAGTCGGGACCTTGTGCGTGAGGCGCGCGTCTTCAGGCTCGATGGCGATGAGGCGCAAGCGCTGGCCCTGGGTACGGCGACTCTCGCTGATGTGTTGGATCCCGCTCCGGGAACGGATGAGATCACAGCTGCATGTGTTGCCGCACTCGCTGCTGAGATGTCCGTACGGGTCGTTCCGGGCTCTCTCAGCAATACAGAGCTGATGCTTGCCAGGGAACTCATGGGAGATGTGCAGGTCACGCACGTCGAATGACGCATGTCAGCGGGTATAGGTATAGTGAAGGTCGAGGGTGAACGAGCCTGGGGCTCTGCTACAATCGGCCAAGGTACCGGGTTCACTGTCTGTTCTATGAAGTGGAGGGGCAATGAGCGAGCACGACGAGCGTTTCGACGAGGCGTTGCTCGATCTCGCCGGCAGAACCAACGAGCAGCTCAGAGAGATGCTCAATGATCTGCATGAGGAAGAGCAGCGGATCTCATATCGCCGGCGCGTGTTGCACGGTCGCATCGACATTCTGCGAGCTGAACTCGTTGGTCGACTTAAGGCCAATCGCGAGGCTGGCAAAGATGTCATCTCCGGTTCTGACATTGACAAGCTGATCGGTATTCTTGCGTCTGACCTGCGGGGCGTTTCCGATGTTGACGTGGCCGCAGACGAAGACGAGTAGGGCGCCTCGGCGCATCTGACCAAACAAGGAGGAAGCACGTGGCGTCCATTAGTGACAAGTTGCAGGAGTTTCTCGATGATCTTGCCACCGACGCGATCGAAGAACGTGTCGTCGAGTACGTCATTCGTGAGGTGCACAATGGGCGAAAGCTCTCTGAGGCTCTCGCTGACCCGTACGTGAAGAATCGCTTGAGTGCCGAGCGTCTGGATCATGTTCTGGAGAGTCCGGAAGTCATCAGTGCTCTCGAAGAGCAGATTTCCCACTCATTCCAGAAGCATGAATTTGGTTTCTCTGATTAACCTCTCGCTTCGGCGAAACTAGGGAGCTTCTATGAACGCGTGTCCATCATGCGGAACTCCGGTCGAGCAGAACGCCGACGCTTGTCCGGAGTGCGGATTGAAACTAGCGGGAACGACTCAGTCGTTTCAGCCCGTGAGTGCCGAGGCCGCAGAAGCGATAGCCGAGTTTGGAGACACCGAGGGTCCTGTCCTTGTGGTATCGAAGGGCGCCGAGATGGGCGAGCGCTTCTATATCGACGAGGGCGACATGTCCATCGGTCGTGATCCCTCCTCGGACGTCTTCCTCAATGACGTCACGGTGTCACGTAGACATGCAGTGGTCGGACGGGTTGGCGACCACGTGACCGTATTGGACTCCGGATCGCTCAACGGCACGTACGTCAACGGAGTCTGCGTCGACAAAGCGGACCTCTCAAGTGGCGACTCACTTCAGATCGGCATGTTCCAGATGGTGTTTCTTGCCGGTCCGAAGGGTGCGTGAGTGGGTTGCCGCGTGACTACATGACGATCGGAGAAGTGGTCGACGCGCTCGCTGATCGCTTTCCCGACCTCTCAATATCCAAGGTTCGCTTTCTTGAGGAAGAGGGTCTGGTTTCCCCTGAACGGACGGCCGGGGGCTACCGGAAGTTCCGCGCCGATGACGTTACTCGTATCGAGCATATCTTGCGTCTTCAGAAGGAGCACTTCTTGCCTCTGGCTGTGATTCGCGAGAGGCTTGCTGACTACGACAAGGGAAAGATCCCTTCTGAACTCAAAGGAGCGAAGACGGCGCTACCCTCCGCAGCCGTCGACGGTGGCGCTGGTGAGACGGTTCGGATCGATGACATCCCTGCGTCTCTCGGCCTTCCTGCCACCTTCATCAAGGAACTCGAAGAATTCAATCTCGTTCGACTTGTGGATGGGGAGCGTGGGCGCGAGATAACGGCGTCTGACATCCAGATAGCACATGTCTGTTGGGAGATGCGCCGTTTTGGAGTCGAGCCGCGTCACCTGAGGATGTATGAGACGTTCGCGGAGCGAGAATCCACCTTCTTCTCTCAGATTCTCATGCCCACATTTAGACATCGAACTCCCGAGACCCGTCTGAAACTCGCCGAGACCCTCGGCGAGCTGAGCGATCAGACCCGCGAGTTGACGGCCCTTCTGCTGAGAAGATCGCTGGCGCGTGTCTTCGAAGATGTCGTGTAGGGAAGATGGCCGACACGTTAGACAGTTCCTCGCTGAAGCGTCATGCCGATGAGATCGAGTTCGCGCATCCGAGCGAGCGAGTGGCTGCTGATATTCTCGACTTCTACCACATCCGGTGGGAGTACGAGCCGACGACCTTTCCGATCGAGTGGGATGGTGAGGGTAGGATCATCGCCTCGTTCTCTCCGGACTTTTATCTGCCGGACATGGATCTCTATATCGAACTTACTACCATGAGTCAGAAGCTTGTTACCAAGAAGAACCGCAAAGTGCGCCGCCTCAAAGAACTCTATCCGGAGGTGCAGATCAAGATCTTCTATCAGAAGGATTTTCGGAACCTTCTTCTCAAGTATGATCTGCCGGTCGAGGAACAGGATCGTGCCGATGGCGGAGGGTTGCGCGCCGGTAGTGGTGAGGACGGATCAGACTGATGGCCACGCCTTTTGCCCCAAGTGAGCTGTTCTCACGCCTCGTCGTCACAGAGGATGACATTCAGCGCCGGGTTGGTGAACTGGGAGCGGCGATCGCAGTCGACCATCGTGCATCCGACCTCAGGCTGGTCACCGTATTGCGGGGTGGAGTGTTCTTCCTTGCTGATCTGTGTCGTGCAATCGACCTTCCGCTCCAGGTCGATTTCCTCGCGGTGAGTTCGTACGCGGGCGATGCTCCGGGGCGAGTGCGTGTGGTGAAGGATCTTGATGATGCGATTGCTGGAGCGAATGTGATAGTTGTTGAGGACATCATCGACACGGGTCTTACCCTCAACTACATTCTGAACAATTTGCGGGCGCGTCAGCCGGCCACCTTGGAAGTGTGCACGATGTTCGACAAAGACATACGGCGGATCGTTGACCTTCCTATCACGTATCGCGGCTTCTCAATACCTGATCGATATGTCGTGGGATATGGCCTCGACCACGCTGGACGTTTTCGAAATCTTGGCTACATCGCCGAGATGTCTCGTGAGGTAACGGGGCTATGATGAGACGCCTTGCTCTTGCCCTCACTGTGTTGATGGCGGTTCTTGTGTTCGGGACCCTCGGGTATGTGTTGATCGAGGGGTGGAGCGTATTTGACGCTCTCTACATGACGGTGATCACAGTAGGTACCGTGGGCTACTCTGAGGTCGGTGAACTCACCAATGTCGGCCGAGCGTTCACCATGGTGCTGATACTCCTTGGATTCGGGGTCCTGCTGTTCGCACTGGGCACCTTCATCGATTTTGTGGTCGAGGGGCATCTGAAAGGCTTGTGGGAAGGGCGTCGCATGCGCACAAATATCGAGAGACTTAGCGGGCATCATATCGTAGCGGGAATCGGCAGGGTCGGCTCCGTTGTTGCTCGATCACTTGCCGAGGAGAACGTTGCATTCCTTGTCATCGAATCGGACCCGGATTCGATCGAGCGTGCTCGCGATGAAGGATGGCTCGTGCTTGACGCCGACGCGACCGATGAGGAGACGCTCCTGGAAGCAGGGATAGACCGTGCTCGAGGGCTCGTGACGGCGCTGGATACCGACGCGGACAATCTATTCGTCACCTTCTCCGCCCGTTCGCTGAATTCCGATCTCTTCATTGTTGCCCGAGCATCTCACGAGGTGAGCGAGGCAAAGCTGCGTCGCGCCGGCGCTGACAGGGTGCTGACGCCAAATGTCATTGGAGGTCGACGCATGGCTGCCATGCTGATGCAGCCGGTTGTCTCGGACTTCCTTGACCTCGTGACACACGGTGACAGCGTGGAGTTTCGACTGCAGGAAGTCGAATTGCCGCCCGATTCAAGCTTTGTCGGAAGAACCATAAAGGAGGCACAGGTGCGGGAATCTACCGGCGCCTATATCCTGGCTATTCAACAGCATGGCGGTGCGGTCAACACCAATCCCTCCTCAAATACTGTTCTTGAGGAGCACGATCGTCTCGTTGTGCTCGGCACGACAACTCAGATCGATGCATTGATGCAGGCACTGTGAGAAACCGCTACGCTGTATGCGACCCACGGACAAGGAGACGCGCCACATGGATTTGAGCGAACTGATCAGAGATATCCCCGATTTCCCGAAAGAGGGAATCGTGTTCAAAGACATTACTCCGCTGCTCGGGGACCCCGATGGCTTCAAACAGGCGATAGACGTGCTGGCGAGCGAGTATGCCAACGCCGGGATAACCAAGGTTCTGGGTGCGGAAGCGCGCGGCTTCATCTTTGGTGGCGCGCTCGCATATCGCTTGGGCGCCGGATTCGTTCCCGCTCGCAAGCCGGGCAAGCTTCCCTGGAAGACTACGAAGGCTGTGTACGAACTCGAGTATGGGACCGACACCCTTGAGATGCATATGGACGCCATCACGAAGGACGACATTGTTCTTATCGTGGATGACGTGCTCGCAACCGGCGGAACGGCCGCCGCGAAGGCAAAACTCGCCACATCGACCGGTGCTCGACTGGCTGGATTCGCCTTCCTGATCGAGCTGGACTTCCTCGAAGGAAGAGAGAAACTCGGAGGCACCCAGATAATCTCTCTCATTCGAGTGCCGTAGTTCTACCGGCTTGGCCGGTGAGAGCTATCTCACGGCTTCGACAAATTCAACCTCTACCGGCTCGACACCCGAGAATCCAAGGTGTCGAGCCGCTGCTTTAGAGAGGTCCAGATCACGACCGGCAATGAACGGACCACGGTCGGTGACTATCACAATGATGCGCTTATCGCCGCGTGAGAGAGCCAGCGTGGTGCCAAATGGGAGTGTCTTTGAGGCGCAGGTGAGGTCTTCCTCGTTGAAGATCTGCCCAGATGCTGTTGGTCTGCCGTTGAATTCATTTCCGTACCACGAGCACACCATCGTCTCGATGCGGCCGAGACTGCGGTATCGCTTGGGCTGGTGCGCAGGCACTGTGTAGGTGCGATCGGGGTAGCGGTCAACCGTGGCGACCGTCATGGTGACTTCGCCACTGAAGGGGACAGAGCTGTCGATCCACTGCTGCCGGGTGGTCTTGATCGAGGTTTGCAGAGTCACGAGGTCCTTGAGTGCTTCCTCGGTGAGCTTCTCCACGAGGAGGGTCTGCTCGGCGAGGGCTGATTGCAGTTCCCTGACGGAATTCGCTTGAATCTGTCGTAGTTCCACATCTTGCAACTTGAGGTCATCGAGATACGCAGCCTGGTACTCCGCCTCAGCTGTTGCGATGGCGGCATCCTTGTACGCCACGTGGTCGCGCTGAGAGATTCGCGAGAGCATCACGGCGCGAGCATACAGGTCGGAGATGGACTCGGCAGACAGCAGAATCGCAAGAGGGTCGACAATGCGTGTCTTGTACATTCGGATGATGCGCTGGCGGTAGGCCTCGCGAGCGACGTCCAGATCTCCCCGTGCCAGCTGCAGAACCTCCTGCTGACGGAAGATCCGCTGATTCGTGACCGAGATCCTCTCTTCAAGCGAAATGCGCTCTCCGCGAAGCTGTTCGATCTTGTTCTCGAGTTCGAGGGCTCGGTCGCGTGCCTCAGTGAGCTCAGGTGATCCCGGGGCCACGATGACCGATGGCGCTGCCAGGACGGGTGCCACCATCACCAAGGCAAGCACAAGGATCATGGGTGCTGTGACAATGCTGCGAATAGTGGTGCGCATCTACCTGTCTCCGGCACGGCGGCGCATAGCCCCACCTGGGAAAATACCTGGTTCGTATGATATCATTAAAGGTGAGTATTGACCCTTGAAGCAGCGACCTCGCCCGTAGAACACAACGTAGTCGGAGGTGGCATGCGGCTCAATCGCCATACTGCCAATCACCTGTTCGTCATCGCGCTGTCTGGCGCTCTCACGCTCTCGCCGGTATTCAGCGCTTTTGCCGCGCCCTCAACACCTGAAATCGAGCAGAAGAAGAACGAAGCCGCAGCGGCGCAGGTCGAATTCCTGGAGCTTGCTGCGCAACTCGAGCTGCGCACGGAGGAGTACTATGCAATCACGGCGGCGCTTCAAGAGACGCGCGACAGTGTTGAGAAGATTCGCGCTGAGCTCACATTGGCCGATCAGGAGCTGACTCAAAAGACGAGTCGTCTCCAGGACCGCGCGGCACAAATGTATCGAAGTGGTCCTGTGGATCTCTTAGAAGTTCTGCTCGGCACGACTTCATTCCAAGACTTCATAACTCGAATGGACTGGTTGGGACGCATCGGGCGAAACGATGCGGAGATCCTCCAGTCTGTAAAGGATGCGCGTGAGCGTGTAGAGCAGGCCAGAAAGACTCTTGAGCGCCGTGAAGAGGAGCAAGCCACACTGCGCGCAGAAGCCAAGATCAAACAGGCGGAAGTCGAGGCAGCGGTTTCACGCCAGAAGTCGTACGTTGATGCACTGAATACCGAGGTCGCCCAGTTGGTGCGCGCCGAGGAGGAACACCAACGCCAACTCGCCGAAGAACGCGCCAGACTTGCTGCCGAGGAAGCTGCCCGTAGAGCCGCAGAGCAGGCGTCAAGCGGCCCGATCACTCCTGTTGATCCGGGATCTCTGGGTTCCGGACGCCCCGAAGCGCTCGATGCGGCGCTTCAATACGTGGGAGTTCCCTATGTATGGGGCGGTTCGACGCCGGCCGGATTCGACTGCTCGGGACTGACCCAATACGTCTACAAGCAGATAGGCGTCTCGATTCCCCGCACGAGCCGTGAACAGTTCAAGTCTGGCTCGCATATCCCTGCTGACCGTGTCGATCTTCTCTCCGTTGGCGATTTGGTCTTCTTTGGCTATGGGGGGGACTCGAATCAGGTTCATCATGTGGGGATCTATGCAGGGGATGGCAACTATCTGCACGCCCCATATACCGGCGCTTCGGTACGCGTCGATTCACTCAGCGATCGTATCGCGAGTAGTGGAGACTATGTTGGAGCGTCCCGCCACTAACCGCAGGATGCTGACGGCTCTATCGTGCTGTAGACTCGGCAGCGGATTGCGTAGTGCATGGACCTTGCGCCACACACACTCAGATGGGTGCCGCAAGCAGCGTTACACGCCCTTTCAGCGGTTTCTCTGTGGTATCATTCGTCCAATTCGTGACGTACCGAATGGGGAAGGGGACGTGTGACCAAGCTTCTGTCAGGCAACGAAGCTGTAGCCCGCGGCGCCTGGGAAGCCGGCGCCGTTCTGGGCGTGGGATATCCTGGAACTCCCTCGACTGAAACCCTTCAGAACTTCGCTGGCATGCCGGATGTCCGGGCCGAATGGGCTCCGAATGAGAAGGTCGCTCTTGAGGTTGCGTCGGGTGCCAGCATGGCTGGCGCGCGGGTGCTTGTGGCGATGAAGCACGTTGGGGTCAATGTTGCGGCCGACCCGCTGTTCACTCAAGCGTACATCGGCGTTCGAGGGGGGCTCGTTCTCCTTGTTGCGGACGACCCTGGGATGCATTCTTCGCAGAATGAGCAGGATTCCCGCAATTGGGGACCGTTTGCCCGAGTGCCGATCCTCGAACCGTCCGACAGTGCCGAGGCACTCGAGTTCACCAAGCTCGCTTTTGATATCTCAGAACAGTTCGACATTCCCGTGATCGTTCGATCAACGACGCGGATCTCGCATTCCAAGAGTCTCGTCAGTGCTGGTGAGCGGGCGGAGAGAGAGCGAATCCCGTTCGAGACCGACGCGCCCAAATGGGTGATGATGCCGTCGAATGCACGTGTTCGTAGGCTTGACCTGGATCGTAGAGTCGCCGAGCTCAAGACGTGGGCTCAAGAGCATGCGCCTGACCGCGTCGAGTATCGTGACACCTCCCTTGGGGTGATCACCTCGGGAATCGCGTACCAGTACGTTCGCGAGGCACTTCCCGATGCATCGATTCTCAAGGTGGGAATGTCTTTTCCGGTACCGGAGCAAGCAATCCGAGATTTCGCCGCACGTGTGGATCGCGTTGCCGTTGTTGAAGAGGCGGATCGATATCTCCGGACGCACATTGCCGCTCTGGGTGTCGAGTTCGATGATGTTCCATTACCTGCGTCTGGTGAGTTGTCTCCCGGAATCGTGGCCCGCGCTTTTGGTTCAGAAGGCGATACGCTGAGAGGCTCGATTCCAGGATTACCCGCGCGACCGCCGCTGATGTGCCCCGGGTGTCCGCATAGGGGTCTGTATTATGCCCTGCGTTCCGTGAATGCGGTGGTGACCGGCGACATTGGATGCTACACCCTCGGCGCGCTGCCGCCGCTCTCGCAGATGGATTCATGTCTCTGTATGGGTGCGAGCATTGGAATGATGCACGGTGCCAATGTTGTCGGCGGGATTGAGGGCCGCCCTATTGTTTCTGTGATCGGTGATTCTACCTTCGCGCACAGTGGTATCACCGGTTTGGTGAACGTTGCCTACAATGGTGGCTCGGGCGTTGTGATCATCCTCGACAACCGCATCACTGCGATGACCGGGCATCAGGGTAATCCCCTCATGGGCCGAACCTTGATGGGCGAGCACAGCCAGGAGATCGACATCGAGAAGCTGTGTTCAGCTCTTGGAATCGAGTCGGTTCGTACTGTTGACCCGCACGACATCGACGCCACTCGCATCGTGTTGCGCGAAGAGGTCAAGCGAGAGGGTCTCTCGGTGATCGTGAGTAGGGCACCGTGCGCCTTGATCGTTCCTGAGAAGGAAGATCCCTACGCGGTGAACCGCGAGATGTGTACGGCGTGCGGGGCATGTATCAAATTGGGTTGTCCCGCGATTAGCACCGATGACGACGGGCATGCCGAAATCGATATCACGGTATGTGTGGGATGCGCACAGTGCGTGCGCGTCTGCAAGTTCGACGCGATCGAGTCCTCCGGATCGGCGTGCGACATCGGGGGGAGCGTCTAGATGAAGCCCGTAACGGTCATGCTTGCCGGCGTGGGAGGACAAGGCACGATCCTTGCGGCCGATGTGCTTGCAAAAGTGGCAACCGCATCCGGGTTCGACGTCAAACTCTCTGAAGTCCATGGTATGGCGCAGCGCGGCGGATCCGTGGACACGGTCGTTCGCTATGGAGACGAGGTGTTCTCGCCGATCACCGATCCGGGTGCGGCGGATCATCTCGTGTGTTTCGAGCTCATAGAAGCGGCTCGTCGCGTCCAATGGGTCAAGCCTGGAGGCAGGCTACTCGTTAACACACGGACCATCGAACCGCTTCCGGTTCTCATAGGTGCCGCAAAGACACCTGATGACCTAGAAGCTCGGCTTGCCGAGGAGGGCGCGATCTTCCTCGATGCGGAGGCACTCGCCTGCGAGGCGGGGAGTCCGAAATCCGCGAATGTAGTACTCCTCGGGGCGCTATCGGTGGGACTCGAGTTCTCGGAAGAATTGTGGCAGGAAACGATCGGAGCTCGCGTTCCGTCAAAGACGATCGACGTGAATCTCCGTGCGTTTGAGTTGGGACGTCGGGCGTGCGTTGAGGGGGAGTGCATGGCATGAAGGTGCACCAGTTGTCAGTATTCATCGAGAACAAGACCGGTCGGGTGAGTGAGGTCACCGATACGCTGGGGGCAGCCGGCGTGAATATCAGGGGCTTCTCGGTATCCGACACGGCCGAATACGGGATACTCAGGCTCGTTGTTGACCGACCCGAAGAAGGTCGAGCCGCGCTCAAGGAGCAGGGCTTCACCGTCAAGGACTCAGAAGTCATCTGCATCAAACTCGAGGACTCGCCCGGTTCACTTGCGAAGGTCCTCAAGGTTGTCTCGGATGCAGGCGTCAACATCGAATACGTCTACTCATTGATATCGACCTACGTGGTCATCAACGTGGGCGATGCGAATCGCGCATTGCAGTTGCTCGACGACCAGCCGGTACAACTGGTCTCGCATGAGGAGATAGCCGGACTGGAGTAGTCCGGATCTCATAGTTTGTCATGGCCTTCGGGCCGGGAGTAGGGGAGGTAGGGAGTCATGAGAGCAGCACGTAGAACACTGCTCGCACTGACCCTCGTCATCGCGTTGGCGGTTGTTCCGCTCGCGGGTTGTTCATCAACTGACGGCGGGGAGAGCACAGACAACGGGACCGATGAGGCGAAGGAGCCCTACCGCATCGGGGCGGTACTGTCGATGACCGGCACGTACGCGGGTCTGGGTGAGCCAGAGAAGAACGCGCTCGAAATGGAAGTCGCTCGAATCAATGAGGACGGCGGAGTAAACGGCCATCCCATTGAGATCATCTACGAAGATGACGCCACGGACGCTGATACCGCCGTCGCCGCGACATCTCGTCTGATTGACAAGGAAGGGGTCCTTGCGATCATCGGTGCGACCGGGACGGGTGGCACCATGGCGATGCGCGGAGAGATCAATCGTGCGGGTATTCCGCAGATTTCTCCTGCGGGAGGTACGGTCATCACCGGAGACTTCGATCCGCTGGTGTTCCAGACACCGTGGTCGAATAGCCTGGTGGTACCGTACACGCTCGACTACATCGCCGAGCAGGGTATCTCCAAGATCGGAATCATTGCCGATAGCGGTGGATTCGGTGCTGACGGTCTTGCGGTGCTCGAGGCGAATCTTGCAGACGCGGGACTCGAAGCCGTTGCGACCGAGGCCTTCAATGCGGGAGACACGGACATGAGCGCCCAGCTCACAAAGATTCAGGGCGCAGGTGCCGAGGCAGTCGTCATGTGGACGGCTGGCAAAGAGGCATCGATCATTGCCACCAACATGAAGGATCTCGGGATGACGATTCCGCTCTACGGGAGTCACGGCAACGCTCGCGTCGAGTTCATCGAGGGTGCAGGCGCAGCCGCCGAGGGCTTCCGCTTCGCAGCGGGCAAGATCCTCATTCCTGAGGCGTATGGAGACACCACTGAGGCCTATCAGGTCGCATTGGACTTCATCGATCGCTACTCAGCTGAATACGGCAAGGCCCCGGACACGTTTGCGGGTCATGCATACGACGCGCTGCACATCACTGTGAACGCGATGAGCACGTTGGATGAGGACTTCACGGCGGCCGAGCTTCGCGATGCGATCGAGGCGACCACAGGATTCGTTGGCATCGGTGGAACGTTCACATATGGCGCCGATGACCATAACGGTATGACCGCTGACGATCTCGTCATGTACGAGGTCAAGGACGGTACCTGGGTCTTGGCCGAATAGCATCTGCTTTTCGCTGAGATGACGAAAGGGGTCGCTCGAGTGACGCATCTGGTACTGCGACGCACGTCTGCTACGACGGCAGAGTCTGTATCGATAGCGTGCGCCTCGGGCGACTCCTCGGCATCTGACGCTCTGTCACTGAGTGTCTATGATCAGTTCGACGGGACTCTTCCAGGGGAGGCACGGTAAGACGGTGGACACCCCTGAACTGCTGCAGTTTGCATTGGCCGGTCTCAAGAACGGCTCGATCTATGCGCTCGTAGCGCTGGGCTTCACAATCGTGTATGCCTCCACAGGGGTACTGAATTTCGCCCAGGGTGAGTTCGTGATGCTTGGAGGAATGCTGTCCGTCTGGGCATATTCGACCCTTGGATTACCGCTTCCGCTTGCGGGGCTTCTCGGTGTGCTCCTCACCGGGTTGGTGGGGGTGATCTTTGAGTTGCTGGCGATCAGGCCGCGAAAGGATGGCGATCCTCTCGCACTGATCATCATTACCGTGGGCGGTTCGATGCTGCTTTCCTCGCTCGCGCGTCACCTCTTTGGCCCGACCGAGAAGGCGCTACCTCGCTTCAGTGAGGGCTCCGTGAACATTTTCGGCGCCTCACTTGAACGTCAATCCCTTTGGATATTCGGAATCGCGGCAGTTGCAGTCGTGCTGCTCACATTCATGTATTCCTACACACGGCTTGGCAAAGCTATGCGCGCGTGCGCAATAGATCGCAATGCCGCGCGGCTTGTGGGAATCGAGCCACGGATGATGGTCACACTATCTTTTGGGCTTGCAGCCATCTTGGGAGGGCTTGCCGGGCTTGCCACGACTCCACTCACGCAGACTGCATTCAACGTGGGTCCGTCATTTGGAGTGAAGGGCTTTGCCGCAGCGATTCTTGGTGGACTGGGCAACCCATTTGCTGCTGTCCTCGGTGGACTTACCCTGGGCCTGCTTGAGAGCATGTCCGTCGCGTTCATCTCGTCGACGTACAAGGACGCGATCTCCCTGATCATTCTCTTGCTCGTGTTGTTCGTGCGACCTCAGGGACTGTTCGGCGGTTCCTCGAGGCAGAAGGTCTGAGATGTCGGGCAGAAGTCTCAACATCAGTCGATTTCTCACGGTGCGCGCAGCCATCGTCGCTGTACTGTTACTCGTGGTCGCGGTGCTCCCACTGTTTGTGACTGGTACTGACGCGCGCTACGTGCTCAAGGTACTCACGTTCGTCGGGATCAACGTGCTCATTGTGACGGGACTCGCCTTGCTCTTTGGTTATGCGGGACAGGTCTCTTTGGGGCATGCGGCGTTCTATGGGCTCGGTGCATATGCTTCGGCGTATGTCACCGCGACTCTCGGCATGCCATGGTTCGTTGGCCTCGCCGCTGCGATCGCGGTGACCGCGCTGGGCGGGCTTGCCCTCGCTGTGCCCAGTTTGCGGTTGCGAGGACACTATCTTGCGATGGCGACACTTGGCTTTGGCGAGATCATGCGAATCGTTTTCGTTGAAGCGAGCTCCATCACCGGTGGCCCCGACGGCTTCTCCGGAATACCGCTGCCCTCTCTTGGGTCGTTTGTGTTTGCAACACCACAGAGCATCTACTGGCTCGTCTGGGGCGTTGCGGCACTTGCGATCATGATCTCCTACAACATCGTCTCAGGACGACCTGGACGTTCAATGCGAGCTTTGCACGGTTCAGAACTCGGTGCGATGGCATCGGGTGTGGATCTCGTGGGGTTGAAGGTGCGCGTATTCGTGATCTCCGCAGTGTTTGCAGGAGTTGCGGGGTCACTTTACGCAGCGACCGTTGGATTCGTTTCGCCCTCGACGTTCACGTTCCACTTCTCGGTAGTGCTCGTTGCGATGGCGGTGCTTGGCGGGACTCGATCGCTGGCCGGACCGGCTGCTGCAGCGATCCTGCTGACACTCGTCTCCTTTCCTGACATCGTCCTTCCGGGTCTCTCCCGAGATATCCTCGCGGTGGTGCAGGACTGGGAAGTCGACATCTATGCGCTCGTGATCATTCTTGTTGTCTTGTTCCTTCCTGAAGGAATCGCCGGTGCCGGACGAAGAGTTCTCGGGTTGCTCCGTCGTGGCGTAGTTGAACCGAGCGGATCCGATTCGGGGACGGGGCAGCGAGGTGATGAGGCGTGAGCCTACTGGAGGTACGAGAGGTTACCCGACGTTTTGGCGGTCTCACTGCCGTTGATAATGTCTCGTTCAACGTTCCGGAAGGCGAGATATGCGCGGTCATCGGGCCAAACGGCGCGGGGAAGTCAACGCTGTTCAACTGCTTGACCGGATTCGACAGTCCCGACGCGGGAACCGTCACATTCGCGGGACGCGAACTCGTGGGAATGCGTCCGGATCGAGTCGTTCGCGCCGGAGTCGCTCGCACGTTTCAGAACACGCAACTGTTTGAAGAAATGAGTGCGCGGGAGAACGTGATGGTCGGATGCCATGCCAAAACGCGCGCGGGCTTTGTCTCGACTGCGCTTCGTTTGCCATGGACCGTCAAAGAAGAGCGGCTCGCTGCCGAGGATGCCGATCGGCTGCTGCGGCTCGTTGGACTCGAGGAGTGGAGGGACGCACCTGCGGCTGATATGCCTCATGGCCTGCGACGATTACTCGAGATTGCCCGAGCTCTCGCAACACAGCCGCATCTGATGCTTCTCGATGAGCCTGCCGCCGGCCTCAACAACTCAGAGACTGAAGCGCTCGCGCACGCGCTGTATCGCATCCGAGATCATGGGGCGACGTTGGTGGTCGTTGAGCACGACATGGGACTCGTTATGGAGGTTTCCGATCAGATTGTGGTTCTCGACCGCGGCTGCAAGATTGCCGAAGGACCTCCTCGGCTGATCCAGAAGGACCCTGAGGTCATTCGTGCGTATCTCGGCGAGGAGGACCCCGAGGATGTCTGACACGGTGCTTCAGGTAGAGGAATTGCATGCTGGCTATGGCCACGTTGAGGTCCTTCGCGGCGTGAGCCTGCGGGTTGATCGTGGAGAGCTCGTAACGGTCATTGGAGCCAACGGGGCGGGGAAGTCCACCCTGCTCAAGAGCATTGTAGGCATGGTCAGCCCGTGGGAAGGGCGTGTCGTCTTCGGGGATCGTGACATCTCGAACATCAGCCCCGAGAAGGCCGTTCGGTCCGGCGTTGCGCTGGTGCCTGAAGGCAGGTTGCTGTTCGGCGCAATGAGTGTCGAAGAGAATCTCGAACTGGGAGCCTACGCCAGCCGCAGAGGGGAGGGGGCAGCTGCGATGTCACGCGTGTGCGAGCTCTTTCCCGTTCTCTCTGAGCGGCGGACCCAGAGTGCGGCCACGCTCTCGGGCGGGGAACAGCAGATGCTCGCCGTGGGGCGGGCCTTGATGTCGAATCCTCGTCTGCTGCTGCTCGATGAACCCTCGCTCGGCCTTGCGCCGCGAGTCATTTCAGAGATATTTGCGGCACTCGACGTCTTGCGTGCGAGCGGAATGACGATCCTGCTGGTTGAACAAGACGCGCGGCTTGCGCTCAAACATGCAGACCGAGGTTACGTGATGCGCACAGGTCGAGTGGCGCTCGAGGGATCCTCGACAGCGCTACTCGCTAATGACGATGTCCGTCTGATCTATTTGGGCGGTTGGAACGGTCCGAATGATGCACGGGCTGACACCGAGCTAGGGGGCTGATTGCGCGTGGCGATCTGGAATGCTGAATATGAGAGTATGCCGCAGGAGAAGCTGCGCGAGTTGCAGCTCAGGCGATTGCAGGCCACCGTCTCGTGGGTTTACGACCGGGTGCCATACTACAAAGGCGCGCTTGCTGCTGCGGGCGTTCGACCAAAGGACATCAAGACCCTTGCCGATGTTGCTCGTCTTCCATTCACTGACAAGGCGACGATGCGTGACACCTATCCCTTCGGATTGTTTGCGGTGCCGCTCGACGATGTCGTGCGAATTCACTCAAGCTCAGGGACGACCGGAAAGCCGATCGTCGTTGGATACACCAAAGGAGATATCGCGACCTGGACCGAATTGACTGCGCGGGTGGCGAGTGCTGCCGGTGTGGGTCGTGCTGATCGTGCGCAGATGGCGTTCGGGTACGGAATGTTCACGGGTGGATTCGGCATGCACTATGGTCTTGAGCGATGTGGCGCCACGGTGATCCCGGCAAGCGCCGGTAACACAGAGCGGCACCTGATGATGATGCAGGATTTCGATACCACAGTGCTCGTGTCCACGCCTTCATACGCGCTCTACATGGCCGAAGTAGGGCAGAAGATCGGGGTGGATTTCGCCTCGCTGCCTCTCAGACTTGGTCTGTTCGGCGCAGAGCCGTGCTCTGAGGCGGCCCGCAAGGAGATCGAAGAGAAGCTTCACATCAGGGTCACCGATAACTATGGACTCTCGGAAGTCATGGGCCCGGGCGTGTCCGGAGAGTGCGAGTGTCAGTGTGGGCTGCACATCAACGAGGACCATTTCCTGTGCGAGATCGTCGATCCCGCCACAGGAGAGGTGCTTCCCTCCGGAGCTGCGGGAGAGCTCGTGATCACGCCGCTGACGAAAGAGGCGTTTCCCGTGCTCAGGTACCGCACCCACGACATCACCCGCATCCACTGCGATCCGTGTGAGTGCGGAAGAACCCTTGCCCGCATGGAGAAGGTGAGACAGCGCACTGACGACATGCTCATCATTCGCGGGGTGAACATCTTCCCGAGCCAGATAGAGGACGTGTTGTTCAAGATCGAGCAAATCAGGCCACATTACCTCATTGTTGTAGACAGAAAGCACGGGATGGATGACATCGAAGTGCGCATCGAGGTAGCAGAGGAAGTCTTTTCCGATATCATGGCTGATATGCAGGCGTTCATCCGCCATGTTGCGGAACGGCTTCACGCAGTGATCGGCCTGAACGTCAAGGTCACACTTGTTGAACCGGGTACGATAGAACGGACTGCAGGTAAGGCCAAGCGGGTACTTGATAACCGGGAAGGATGCTGATCCTTCCGCGACGTATCGGGAAGGAGCGTGTGCGTGCCAGATTTGGAAACGATTCCCATGTGGGCGCTTGTTACCGCGGGATCCGTATTGCTGCTTGTGGTGATATCGATCGTGCTGTGGTTCGCACTCGGCCGAAAGCTCGTGGTTCGTCGCTATCTTGTGACTCTCATTGGTCGCAGGGAGAGCATCAGGGCCTCTCGCCGGACTCTCGAGACGGTGATTCGCCATCTCGTTGACGAGCCCGATGAAGCGCTTGTGGACTTTGCCTATCAGCCGAATTCGCCCGATCGTCGAACGCTTGCCGAAATCACCGCCCAGATGCTGCTTGTTCGAGATGAACTGGATACGCGACCGCTGCCTTCACGCCTCGTGCGAGTGGCCGATGAACTTGCCGATGCAGCGTATGTGATTGCCGAGGAAGCATCGCGTGTCACAGATGAGATGAGCGCAGAGGCCGTTTTAGGAGCGTTGAGTGAGATTAATCTGACTCGTGTAGTCGCCCAGACTGTCGAAGCTGATCGCTGGGTCGATGATGTGAGCGAGGAATACGGCGTTGAGGATGCGTCTGTCTACGGCGGAGGGCTCTACATATGAACAGAAGTCTGCGTCCAATTCGAGCGATACTCGGCCTCGCTGTACTCTCAATCGTCTTCTTCATGGTGTTCGCGTGGATACTGGACTATCGGGGGGGAGGTAGCGCCGTCTCTGACGTGCCCGGGGTCGAGACCACCGCGACCGTGACTCCCGAGGGGGAGGACGCGACGGGGGAGTCAACACCCTCGACTGAGGCTGCCCCTGAAGGCGCATCGCCTTCGATTATCGTCGTTCTCATCGACGGTCTCAACTTCCGTAAAGAGCCATCCGGCGGTGCGGACCGCATCGGGGGTCTGGATGAGGGCGAGAAGTTGGAATTGATTTCCACAGAGAATGGTTGGCACAAAGTGAAGGACTCCGACGGCACCGTTGGATATGTGTCAGCGAGCACTCAGTACACTCGCGTTCAGCAGTAGCGCACGGGACGGAGGTACAGACGTGAGCAAGATTATTGGTAGTGCCACAGACTTCTATCGACTTCGTGTGACTCGGCTCGACGAGAGCGACGAGCCGGATCTCGAGTGGCGAGACGATATCCTCTATCGCGAACCACCAAAGCAAAAGGTGCGCGAGGGTGAGTCCTGGGCGCTTGAAGCTATCCTGATCGATGATGAGGAAGTCGCTGCCCGCATTGCGAGCTACGAGTCTTCTGAGGCTGCACACGAAGCGCTTGAGGCAATCACCGAGGATCTCTCCGAGTTGACCAAGTCCATGTTCGAGGAGCGATACCTTTCAGACCTCCCATAGTCTGACTCTCTCTGCGATTCGAGCCGTGACGGCCGTGTGCAGATACTCCTCATGCACCTACAGTGAGGAAGTGGCAGAGCCCAATCGGAGTTTACATAAGATGTATTATCGCGCGTATGCGCGTGCTTGGAGAGGGACCCGGTCCGGCCGACACCAGCATACTGAGCCGCTCTGATACATCTGCTCAATCTCTCGCGAGCAGCTGCTAAGAACGCTGCGACCCCGGACCGCGCGTGGCGCAGCCCGGGGTCGGCTTCTCGAACACGTACGCTTCGCCACGGTTGTTCCGTTACCGATGGCACCACATACGGTATCGACTCGGTATTACGCTGACTCTGCGGCTTCGGCTTGCATTTCCCCGCCAAAGTCCGGCGAGTCGACTGCAAGTCCCTTGCTCTCAGAAGGCAGAATCAGGTTCAGGATCACGCCTACGACCGTTGCAAGGGCCATTCCCGGTACCGTGTAGTCGCCCAGCGGGATCTTGATCTCGCCGACCTCCATACCAATACCCAGGACCAGTACAACGCTTGAGAGAATCAGATTGCGGCTGTGGCTGTAATCGATGCCACTGTCGACCAACATCCTAAGGCCGGATGCGGCGATCAGTCCGAACAGCAGGATCGAAACGCCTCCCATCACCGGTGTCGGGATGCTGGCGATCAGGGCGCCGAGTTTGGGTACAAAGCCGCCGATTATGAAGGCGAATGCACCTGCGAACCAGAACAATTGCACGGCATAGATGCGTGTGACCGCCATGACGCCGATGTTCTCAGCGTATGTGGTCGAAGGTGTGCCTCCGACCATAGCGGACAATGAGGTTGCCAGCCCGTCACCCATGAGAGACTGCGGCAACAGCGGGTTGAAATCCTTGCCGGTGATCTCGTTGATCACGAGCAGGTGTCCGATATGCTCGATGATGACAACGAGAGCCACAGGAGCGATGAGCATGATTGCGGACGGCTCGAATTTGGCGATGGTGAGCGTGGGCAGCCCCACCCATGCGGCATCGAGAACACCCTGGAAGTTCACCAAGCCGAACGGAATCGCTGCGATATAGCCAACGATGATTCCAAGAAGAATGGGAATCGTGGCCGCGAAGCCTTTGAAGTAGCTTGAGAACGCGATACATGCACCGAGTGTTATCGATGCGACCGCCACCAGGTTCCAATCGAGTCCGTTCGCAGGATCAGCGTATTGGAAGAGCGACATCTTGATAGCGACGCCGGCAAGACCCAGGCCGATGATGATGACTACTGAGCCAACGAGCGCAGGCGGAAGCAGCTTATAGAGCCACTTGGTTCCAAAGGCCTTGATGATGCCTGCGACGACTACATAGATGAGACCAGCGACGACAAGTCCGCCAAGCGCATACGGGATCTTGGCCGGATCTGCCACCCCGTTCGTCACGCCGGCCACTGCGGCTATGGGCGCGATGAACGCGAAGGATGAGCCCAGGAAACTCGGAATCTTGCCCTTCGTGAGAATCAGATAGAGAATCGTGCCCGCACCAGAGGTCATGATGGCTACTGAAGGATCGAGCCCCGTCAGTATTGGCACCAATACAGTGGCTCCAAACATGGCCATGAGGTGCTGAAGCGCGAGCGGTATCGCCTGAATCAGCGGCAGCTTGGCATCAGTCTGAACAATGGGGCGCTGTGACATGGGTCTCCTTCCTTAGCCGATCATGTTTTGAATTGCGGGCAAGACGAACGTGATTCCAAATGCGACGGCAACGAACCACATCAACGGATGAACCTCACGCGCCTTGTTGTGGAAGACCTTGATCAGCACATAACTGATGAAGCCAAAGCCGATTCCGTAGCTGATGTTATAGGTGAGTGGAATGCCGACGATTGTGAGGAATGCAGGGAACGCTTCCTCAAGGTTCGTCCAGGGAATCTCACGCACGGTACGCATCATGAGGAATCCGACTACGATCAGCGCACCTGCGGTGATCGGATACACGTAGTAGTCACCCGGAGGCGCCTGAAAACCGCTGCCCAGGTAGCTCGCGTACTGTGTCTCGTTCGCGATGATGTAGCCGCCGCCAACCATGGCGATGATCGGCGCAAAGAATGCCGCAACGGCGAACAGCAGACCTGTGACGATGGCAGTGAGTCCGGTACGACCGCCTTCCGCGACTCCGGCAGCAGACTCGATGTATGTGGTGATCGAGCTTGCGCCAAAAAGCCCACCGACGATTGCTGCGAGCGAGTCGATGGTGAGCAGGCCGCGAATCCCGGGGACCTTACCATCTTTCTCCACGAAGCCCGCTTGCTCACCGACCGCCACAATCGTGCCCATGGTGTCAAAGAAGTCCGTCAACATGATTGCGAAGACCATGAGCAAGAGTGCTGGAGTGAATATCTGCATAAGGGCGATCGAGCTTGTGCCTTCGGGCGTCTGAAACGGTGCCAGGAACGTTGAGAAGTCAGGAGCGCTCATGATGGCTGTGGGCAGTGAGGTTACGCCCAAGGCGAGCGCTGCGACGGTCGCGACGAGGATTCCCCAGAGAATGTCGCCCTTAATACGCAGCGCCATGAAGATGAGGATGGCAAAGAGCCCAACGAGTGAAACCCACACGTAGGGCTCTGTGAAGTCCCCGAGTCCGACAAGGGTGATGGGTGCAGGACGAATGAAGCCACCTTCGTTGAGGCCGATCGTCGTGATGAAGAGTCCGATCCCCACGCCGATAGCACGCTTGAGATCCATAGGAATCGCATTCATGACTGCTTCACGAAGACCCGTGAGAACGAGCAGTAGGATGATGATTCCTTCAACGAAGATCACCGACATGCCTACTTGCCACGGAACGTTCGACTGCGCAAAGCCGATGACCGAGAATGTGACGACGGCATTGAGCCCCATGCCTGAGGCAAGTGCGAACGGGCGGTTGGTGATGAAGCCCATACACAGGCACATCAGAGCCGCTCCGAGTGCGGTTGCGGTAGCAGCACCCGCGAACGGAACTCCAGCAGCCGAGAGAATCCCCGGGTTCACAAATACGATGTATGCCATCGTCATGAACGTGGCGATTCCCGCAATTACCTCAGTTCTAAGATCTGTCCCGCGTTCCTTGAACTTAAAGAAGTTTTCCATGTGTCCCTTCCCAGGTCGTAGTTGCGTTGTTGCAGTAGGTGTCGGGATCGCCAACCCCGTCACAGAAGTGCGGACGTCCCTCCTCTCGCGTCGTCCCCACGACGCGTTCTCAGACTTATGTCAACTGTTTGATGTGCAATGTACACGGCTTCACGCCCCTTGCTCAGGAGTGAACGGGCTGCCTGCATACGTCGCCATGAAACCGAGTGGATCACCAAGCGCGCGCGTGATTTCCCGTGCGATCGGTGGACGGAAATCAAGATCTTCGAATCGTGCCGGGTCGATGAGGTCGACGGCTTCTACTCGGGAATCGTCTGGTGAAGTCGTTACAGTACCCTCGACCGTGGCCGCGAACGTGATGTTCACGATATGCCTGTTACCTGAAGGGTCGATGGTGTCATTGATGATCAGCGGTCTGCCGATCGTTGCTCGTAGTCCGGTCTCCTCCTCGACTTCACGGATGAGGGCATCTGAGAGTGTCTCTCCGAAGTTCACCCCACCGCCGGGAAGCAAGTGGTACGTCGCATCGCCTCGGCGATGACGGACGGTGACGACCTTTCCGTCGAGCAGTGCGAGTGCGGCTACCCGCACTCGGGGGGAGCTAGATCCCCGTGCTGCCAAAGCCCCCCTCCCCCCGTACCGTCGCATCGAGTTGATCGACCTCAGCGAGTGAGATCCGTGCTACGGGTTGGATGACCAATTGGGCTATCTTGTCTCCCCGGGAGAGGGAGATCGGAGTAGTGGGATCGAGATTGATGGCGATGACCTTGATCTCGCCACGATAGCGACTGTCGATCAGACCGGGAGTGTTCACAAGGCTGAGACCTTGCTTGATCGCGAGTCCGCTACGGGGTTGTACAAAGCCCGCGTATCCATCAGGGATAGCGATCGCAACGCCTGTGGGCACGAGACCCCGCTCAAGAGGCTGCAACGTGAAATCCTCCGCGGCGAAGAGATCGAGCCCTGCATCGCCCTCGTGAGCGTATGCCGGGAGCGGAAGGGTCTTGTCGAGTCGGGTTATCTCCATGCGCATGACCGAGTATCACACTCCCCTGGTAATGGTAGGAATCACCTGTGAGCACGCCTCAGCAGCAGCGATCAGCGCTGTTGAGGCGTGTGGTTCACGACGCGTAGCATCTTCGTGCAACGTGCGATCGCTGCGGAACTGCTGCAGCGCATACAGGCGTCCTCCGACAAGCAAGTCGGCTATTTGGGGTAGGTGATCTACTGCGACAAGCCCGGGGTAGCATGTGGTGCGAAACTCATGGTCGATTGATGACCTCTTGAGTGCGTTGATGCTTTCCCGGATGCGCCGTTCAGCTTCCGGGAGTCTTGTAAGCGTACCGTAGCGCTCCGGAAGCGTTTTCACGTCGAGCGCCACATATGAAACGAGACCACGCTTGATGAACTTCACGAGAAGGTCGGGTCGCATGCCGTTCGTATCCAGTTTCACCGGGAGCTCGAGCCGAGCGAACACCTCCAGCAACCGTTCCAGATTCGGGTCTGTCGTGGGCTCACCACCAGTGATGACCACGCCGTCAATCCAGGCTCTGCGATGGCCGAGATAGGCCACAAAGCGATCCCACTCGCCAGGGTTGTCCTGTGCGTTGACGAGCTCCGGGTTGTGGCAATAGGGGCAACTCAGCTGACATCCCGTAAGGAACAGCGTTGCTGCAACGCGTCCAGGCCAGTCGAGCATGCTGGCTGGCAACCACGCAGCAACACGAGCAGACGCCCGGACCGGCGTGTGGAGCGGAGATGCGAGGGTGGCGGGCTGAGTCGTCATCGCATTATTGGGCGAGTAGTGCCCGGATACGCACTGTATCGGGAATCTCGCCGCGCCAACTCTCGATCTCTGAGCCGTTCGAGTCAACTACCAGCACAGATGGCGTAGCAAGGATGCTGTAGAACGAAGCTTCCGCGAGACCATCGATATCATCGACCTGATAGACCTCAACACTCTTGAAACTCTCAAGCGCGCGCTTGGCTGCGGGGCAACGCGGACAGTCATTCTTTACGAAGAGCTTGATGTTCACACATACTCCTGTCTACGCTGCGCCGGTCTCGTCAAGATCGGTTCGAACACGTTCGTAGAGTTCGCCGACCTTAGACTTGTTCCATGTCTGAATCTTGGAGAAATAGCCCACGATACGCGTGACTCCGTATACCTCGGTCGAGCCGCAGAGGGGACACTGGGTTCTCAGGCCTCGCGTTGTTCGCTGACAGCTCTCACACACGGTGAACTCCGGGCTGAACGCGATTTGGGAGCACTGCGTATTTCTGAATGTCTTCTCAACGAAGGACTTGATCGAGCCCGTATCCGGTTCATGCTCGCCGAGCCACACGTGGACGATGGCCCCGGCCTCGATGAGCGGATGAAAGCGTGATTGCTTCTCGACCCGCTCGATGTAGTCAACATCGGCATCAACAGCGATGTGTATCGAGTTTGTGTAGTAGTAGTTGCCGGATGTGATCTCACCCTTCACGACGGCAGCAGTCTGAGCAGGCCAGTACTTCATGTCGAGTTTCGCAAGGCGATACCCT
Organism: Actinomycetes bacterium; assembly: GCA_024637115.1. Lineage (GTDB taxonomy): Bacteria > Actinomycetota > Coriobacteriia > Anaerosomatales > JAGXFU01 > JAGXFU01. The sequence goes on along the minus strand of JAGXFU010000011.1, from coordinate 53,534 downwards.
GCCGACTCGGCGGGACTCTCCTCGAGGACCATGTTGAAGCCGTAGCGCCCCGAAAGTTCCTTGCACTTGAGGTTCATCGCAGATATGACCTTCAGACCGAACCTGAGGGCTTGGTCAGACTCATGCAGCTGCTGACCGGTATGAACCTGGACCAGTTCATTGAGTCCGATGAGGCCAGCCAAGTAGGTCAGTTGATCCATCTTGAGATACGGTTCGCCATCGAGGTTCTGTACGAGGAGTCCGAGAGGTCCGGACTCTCCGAGGTCAAACAGCTCTTGTATGAACTCACGCTTCTGAAGATGCGCTTTTGCCACAAGCTCGAGTGAGCGGTTGAGCTCCATGAACAGAGCCTGGTCGCTTCCCTGGGCTTTGTATGCGATCCGCGGCAGGTTGATTGTGACGTTCTGCAACGCAGAGAAACGCATCTTTTCGGGGGTCGATGTCTCGTTGAGCTGCTCCTGGCTCAGCTTCAACTTGAGCCTGCAGCATTGCGACACGGTTACTTCATCGCCACGGTCGAACACGAAGTATGTGATGCCTTGCTTGCTGGCGACCTTGCACGCCAGGTCAAAGAACTCTTCGTTGCCGGGAGTAGCGAAGAAATCCTCGTTGATGTGCAGTAGGGGCTTTGGGAACACGAACGTCTTGCCATGTGCATCTCCGCGCAAGTACACGTTGAACATGGCCCTGACGAAACCCTGTGCTTCCTTCTCGTAGTCTTTGTATGTCTTGCCTGTGTACTCACCGCCGGGTCCGATCGCCGGCGTGTCAGCAAAGTGCGCGGGAACGTTGTAGTACAGGTTGAAATCGGTGAAGACTACCTGTGACCCACGCGCTCCCGCGAGCTGGTTGAACTCAAATATCAACATCTGGGCGAGTTGATCTAGTTCTTCTTCGGTCTTGTCGACCAGGAACGGCGCGAAGAAGAGATTCACTGCTTCCCAGCCCACGGCACCGGCATAGTGCGCCTGAAGCGCTGCGGCCATCTTCACCATGTGGCCAATAAGCACTTCGGGGTGTTTGGCGGGCTTGCTCACGCTCGTGATATTGGGGAGGTTGAGTCCGTACTTCTTGATGTACTCGAGGCTGTGTCCCCCACAGTACGGGCGGATGATGAATCCAAGGTCGTGCAGGTGGACGTCACCCACGTAATGCGCCTCCGCAACGTCGTCGGTAAAGACGCGTCGCAGGGCGAACTCCTTGAGAATCGTCTCAGCGATGGTGAGATTGATTGACTCTGGGTTATGGGTGGTATTTGAATTCTCTTTGTTTGCGTTTGTGATGATTTGTTCGACATCCCACATTGGGAGACCCAGCTGGCTATGACGTTTGTGTGCAAGCGTCATACCCCTCTCAAGGAATTCGAGGTCAACGAACTCTCTGATGATGGCGGTGGTGACAGTCACCAGATTTGTGCGGTCGATGCGGTCCTCGACAGCCTCGGCAATCTCCAGGGCGACTTCGGGTGCGACTCCGGCTTCTTTGACCAGGGAGTCGGATATCTTCATTCGATTCCAGGTATCGATCTCCTGGCGTGAACTTGTGGCCACGAGCAGAGCAATGTCAGTCGCGTCAGCCATACCCTGGGAAGTGGTCGGCTTGATCACATTGACGAGGCGTTCCATCACCATGCTGCAGTCTTCCTTTCACGAGGCACGGGCATATCTCTGCCGCGTGACTGCCTTTGTGCTATTTGAGATCGCGAAGCTCTGTGTAGAACTCGTCGAGATCCTGGAACGATTTGTAGACCGAAGCGAACCTGATGTAGGCGACCTTATCGAGCTCCACAAGGCGCTTGAGAACCATGTCGCCGAGCGCCTTGGCCGGAATCTCGTAGCGAAACGTGTTGTGGAGCTCAGTCTCGATGCCGTCAATAAGCGTTTCTAGTTGCTCAGTGGACACATTGCGCTTGGCAGTCGCCACAACAAGACCGCGCAGTAGTTTGCCTCGCTCGAATGGTTCAGGTGAGCCATCGCGCTTGATCACCATGAGCGGCATCTCTTCACGGCGCTCATAGGTGGTGAAGCGCTGCTGGCACTGGAGGCACTCGCGGCGTCGTCTAATCGCGTCCTGAGACTCCGAAACCCTGGAGTCTACGACCTTAGTCTCATCGTGACCGCAGAACGGGCAACGCATGGCCCCCCACCCCTATATGTTGGCTGTCAGTGAGACTAGCACACAACATATGGGGTTACAACGACCTATCAGTACGATTCTGAAGCAATCTTGAGCATCAGAGCGGTGTAGTTGTGCTAACGAGCTGCGAGAGCCGTGTTCTGCGTGCTCCCCACTGGGACTAGCACGATGGTATCTGCGGCCAAACCCGAGTCTGGAAGTGAGTTGAGCGTCCGAATCAGGGCGACTGTGTCTGCGGTCGAGAGACCGTCGACACTGTGTGTGACTGCGAGATCCCACATGGTCTGCCCGGCTTCTACTCTGACTGGGCGGGAGTCCATATCATCCGGGATGGCAGGCCCTGCGCTTACGCAGTACGCGCCGATGACCGCGAGAATGCACAAGACGACAAGCAGAATCTCCGAGGTGGTCAGACGGCTTCTGCTGTGTCCCCGCGGTGACGACTCCGTGCGGCGGTGCTGTGTTCTGCGCGTGGTGTGAGTGAGTGAGCTACTGCGCATCGTGATCCTTCCCCATTCATGTCAGGTGCCTTGCGGCGATGGTACGAGGTGGGTCTGACATGAGCCCTTCAACGACGAACGTATGTTCGCTATGCAAATCATACCAAACATATGTTCGATTGCAAGCGTGTAATCGAACGCGTGTTTGCGTCTGTGAGTTGCCGTGGGCTACACTTGCGTCGAACATACTTTCGGTCTAAGGGGATCGTGATGGGCTACAAACGTGAGCTAACCGACCGCCAGCGGCAGATACTCGATTTCGTTCGAGCAGAGATTCATCGTCGTGGCTTTCCGCCGTCGGTGCGCGAAATCGGTGAGGCTGTGGGACTCTCCTCCTCCTCGACGGTACACTCGCATCTCGCGGCTCTTGAGACGAAGGGGTTCATTCGTAGGGACCCGACAAAGCCGCGCGCCCTTGAGGTCCTTGACTATCGTGACACCGATAGGGCTGTCGATTATGGCCAGGTTATGGCCATCCCACTGGTCGGACAGGTCGCCGCAGGTGCACCCATTCTGGCGGCCGAGAACATCGAAGCGACCATTTCTCTTCCCGCTGAGATGTCCGGTGAACAGACATTCATCCTGCGCGTTCGGGGAGATAGCATGATCGAAGCCGGCATCCTCGACGGAGACTTCGTGGTGGTGCGACAGCAGAGCACCGCAGAAAACGGCGATATCGTGGTCGCGATGATTGACGATCCGATCTCCGGCGAGCCGGAATCCACCGTCAAGCGCTTCTATCGTGAAAGTGATCGGGTCCGTCTGCAGCCCGAGAACTCGGCACTCGAACCGATCTATGTTCGAGACGTACAGATACTCGGACGAGTCGTGACGCTCTTTCGCAGGCTCTAGTCGTCCGCGTGCCGGCAGACCTGCTACTCAGTCACGAGTTCGTCTTCGGCAATCTTGAACTCAGAGAATCGTTCAACGAGCTCTGCGGACACGCGTAGCACGAGTTGAGTCCCGTCAGGGGTATGTCGCTCGGAGATCACCTGAGTGCGCTCGTGCGCCATCTGGACGAGATCTCCGCGGGTGTAGGGCACAAGGAGCGTGAGCGCTGCACTCCCCCGTGAGGCCTCGGCGGCGAGTCGCGCAAGGAGTCTTGGGATCCCCGCGCCGGTTGCCCCGGAGACAGCGACCGAGTCGGGATGTCGCGCGAGCATGCCGGCAACCAGTTCAGGTGCCATTGCATCGGTCTTGTTCACGACAAGCAGTCGCGGCGTTTCGTGTGCGCCGATCTCCTGCAGAACTTCGTCGACAGCGCGCATCTGCGGCTCGGCCTGACTGTGCGATCCGTCGATCACATGGACGAGCAGGTCGGCCTCGCGGACTTCGTCGAGTGTGGATTTGAATGCCTCCACGAGTCCGTGAGGCAGTTTATTGATGAATCCAACTGTATCGGTGAGAGTGATTTCCCGACCCTCTGGCAGCGTGAAGCGCCGGGTAGTTGAATCCAATGTAGCGAACAGCATGTCTTCTACGAGTACATCTGCCCCGGTGAGTGCGTTGAGCAGAGTTGACTTGCCGGCGTTCGTGTAGCCCACGAGAGCCACCCGAAACACGCCGGAGACGTTGCGAGACTTGCGCTGCGTCTGGCGCGTGGTGGATACCTGCTTGAGCTCACGTTTCAGATCGGCTATTCGTCTGCGCGTCATTCGGCGGTCGACCTCAAGCTGGGACTCGCCAGCACCAAAACGCGTACCTTTGCCGCCACCAAGACGTTCTGCCTCGAGGTGACCCCACATTCCGCGAAGCCGAGGAAGCACATACTCCAGTCGTGCGAGATCGACCTGCAGCTTTCCCTCCCGACTCTCTGCGTGAAGTGCAAAGATGTCGAGAATCAACGCGGTGCGGTCGAGTATCCGTGCACCGGGGATGAGGTCTTCAAGGTTCGCCTGCTGCGAGGGCGAGAGATCATCGTCGAAGATAACCGTGTCCGCGCCCGGATCAAGGGTCAAAGCTTCGATTTCTCGAGCTTTGCCTGACCCGACGAATGAACGTGGATTGAGCTTGTCGAGGCGCTGCGTCACCACGGCGACAACGTCGGAACCTGCGGTATCGGCCAGTCGCTCCAACTCGGCAAGCGACTCCTCGAGAGGCCATTCGTGGCGACCCGTGTCAACGCCAACGAGCACCGCGCGATCGCGGTGCTCGTTGTGAAGTCCCTCTACTTCGAAGCGGGCACGCATATGCGCGGCTCCTAGAGTGTGTTCTTGATTCGCTCGATGGCCTCTTCAAGACGGTCGTCGGGCGTAGCGAGCGAGATACGGATGTAGCCCTCGCCGCTCGGGCCGTAGGCGTTGCCGGGTGCAACGATGACATTGGCTTCCTCGAGTACCTTGGTTGCGAAGGCAGCCGAGTCATAGCCTTCGGGCACCTTGGCCCACACGTAGATCGTGCCCTTGGGTACACGCGCCTCGATTCCGATGTTGCCGAGTGCCTCCATCACGATATCGCGACGGCGCTGGTAGACATCGGACATCTCGAAGACGATGTCCTGCGGCCCGGTGAGGGCCTCGATAGCAGCGTCTTGGACTGCTGTGAATGCACCGGAGTCAATGTTGCTCTTCACGGTGCCGAGTGCTTTGATCGCAGCGGGATTGCCAGCGGCAAACGCGATACGCCAGCCGGTCATGTTGTACGCTTTCGAGCAGCTAAAGAGCTCGATAGCGACGTCCTTGGCACCCGGCCGTTCGAGCAGGCTCGGCGGACGATAGCCATCAAAGCCGATCTCGGAGTACGCGTTGTCGTGAATGAGCAGCAGATCGTGCTTCTTGGCAAATGCGATCGCTTTGTCGAAGTATTCCGGGGTCGCGATGGCGGAGGTCGGGTTGTTCGGGTAGCTCAGAAACATCATCTTGGCTTTGGCGAGCACCTCCGGCGGCGTGCTCTCAAAGTCCGCGAGGAAGTCGTTCTCCTCGGTCATGGGCATCCACCAGGTCTGTCCGCCGCACAAGATGCCGCCGGTGTGGTATACGGGGTAGCCGCAGCCGGGAACCAGCGTGTAGTCCCCCGGGTCGACAAATGCCAGGAATACATGCGCGATGCCTTCTTTGGAGCCGATGAGTGCGAGCACTTCGGTGTCGGCGTCGACATCCACATCGAACCGACCCTTCATCCACTCGGAGCACGCATCACGATAGCGCTTGGCGCCAAAGTAGCTCGGGTACTGGTGATTCTTGGGATTCTCGGTGGCTTTCTGCATAGCTTCGACGATGTTATTCGGAGTCGGCATGTCGGGGTCGCCGATGCCGAGTGAGATCACGTCGATACCCTGCGCCTGCTTTGCCTCCTTCTTGCGGTCGATCTCGGCAAAGAGGTACGGGGGCAAATTGGCGATACGATCAGCGGTCCTCACGTGGGAACATCCCTTTCAGCTATATGGTTGACGTTGCGTTACGGTCGGGCAATTCAGGCTCGACCGTTCGAAACATGGTAGCAGAACGATTTCTTGCGAGGGATTCCTCGCTTCTCGAACGAGTTCTCGCTGTCTGTCAGCAGTCGTCTTCATCATCTTCGGCGACATCGAGGGTTCCTGTGAATACTTCGATCGCAGGTCCCGTCATGTACACGCGCCCGTCCTCGTCCCAGCGAATCATGAGATCCCCTCCCGGGAGCGAGATCGTAGCCGAGCGGCCAACGGTGCATGCCAGTGTTGCTGCGACCAGCGTAGCGCACGCTCCTGTACCGCACGCGAGAGTTTCACCAACGCCGCGTTCCCAGACCCTCAACCGGATCGTGTCATCACCCACATACTGCGCGAATTCGACATTGGTCTTGGCCGGGAACGCCTCATGCGTCTCGATCGCAGGGCCAAGGGTGTCAACGGGCGCTTCATCCACGTCATCCACCCAGATGATGACGTGAGGGTTGCCCATCGAAACGACCGTCACCTCGAACGTGCCATAGGCGGTTTCAAGGGGGCAGTTGAAGACCTGTTCGCCTGTGAGCGTTGTCGGTATGAGCGCCGGCTCCAAGATGGGCTCGCCCATGTCCACTGTTGCCATATCCATCATGCCGTGTGGGTCACGAGTGAACGTGATCGGCCTGATTCCCCCAAGGGTCTCAACGCGGACATCCGTTGCCTCACGGGTGACGAGTTCATGGTCGACGAGGTACTTGGCAAAACAGCGAACGCCGTTGCCGCACATCTCAGCCGTGGTCCCGTCTGAGTTGTAATACAGCATGAAGAAGTCGGCCTCATTGGTCGTGGCAGGCCGGACAAGGATCAACCCATCGCCGCCAATGCCAAAGTTGCGATCACAGAACCATTGGACCGCTTCAGGTGAGAACTCAAGAGTCTCATCAAGATCCTCAATCACCACAAAGTCATTCCCAAGACCGTGCATCTTCTGAAACTCGATACGCATGAATCCCTCTCCCAAAGTTAAAGCGTGCACTGAGAGCACGCGGTTACGGTGTCTTCGATTCTACCAGCCGGAGTGTTTCAGACAGTAGTTCGGCCGGTGACAGGTCGGTGACGTCGATCCATTGGACCCTGGGATCTCCGCGAAACCATGACAACTGCCGTTTGGCATATCGGCGGGTTGCCTTCTTGACCTCTTCGGCGGCCTCATGGACGTCCCTTCCCTGCTCGATCACAGGTACGAACTCCTTGTACCCTATCGCTTGTGCCGCAGTCAGTGCATCACGGAACCCCGCATCAACGAGGTCGCGAATCTCATCGAGCAGGCCTGCCTCGAGCATGGCGTCCACGCGTGCCCCGATGCGCTCGTAGAGTTGCTCGCGATCCATGGTCAGGCCAATGAATACCGTGTCGTAGACGCTCTCGCGCTTCGAGAAACCCGCCGTTTGATCGGCATACGAGACTCCGCAGTCTGCCATTTCCAGTGCGCGAATCGTTCTGCGTACGTTGTTGGGATGAATCAGATCCGCCGAGGAAGGATCGCGTTCACGCAGAAGCTCGAGGAGCGCCTCAGGTCCCATCTCCTCTGCAAGGCGTTCATAGTGAAGACGGGCGCTTCCCGTAGTCTCCCCGTGGGGAAACCTCAGATCATCAAGGGCGGCGCGCAGGTACAGGCCGGTACCGCCAACGATAACGGGAAGTCGGTTGCGTGAGGCGATATCTGCGATCGATTCGCGTGCACAGGTCTGGAAGAGAGCTGCTGAGTACTCCTCGCCGGGGTCAACGAGATCGAGGCAACTATAGGGCACGGCGCGCTCCGCTGCGGGTGGTTTGGCGGTGCCAATGTCCATCCCGCGATACACCTGCATCGAGTCGGCGCTGATTATCTCGCCGTGCAGACGCAGGGCGATCTCCTCGGCACGTGCGGTCTTGCCGACCGCAGTGGGTCCGACTATTGCAATGACGCGCGTTTGCTCAGCGGTATCGGTCAACACGGAACCTCATCAGACGAACCTTCTCAGTAGGGGCAATGCCTGCTTTGTGTTGGGCAATGGAGACTTGTTGCTCGACGGTATCGACGCCCTCGAGATCGGGCAGGAGCAGACCGCGCTTGTAGCCGGACATCACGATGACGCCGTACCGTTTGGGGTCCAGCTGGTCAATGGTAGCTGGTTCCGTGGCGTGAAGAACATCGACGCTCAAGTCGAGGTCGTCGAGTTCGGCCTCCTGCAGTGGAGGGAACCGCGGATCATGAGCGGCGGCCGATATCGCGTTGCGTGCGACTTCCTGGGCCAGCGTGGGGCGAACGGGTTCTATCGTGCCGATGCACCCTCGCAACTCTCCACCGCGATGCAGAGACACGAACGCACCGGCGGACTCCGGCAATGTCGCATCATGCAACTTGAGCCGTTCGGGAGAGCGTCCTGTACGCACGTATGACTCGATGGTCTGGCGTGCGAGTGTCACGATCTCGCTCTCCTTGTCGCCCGGCATCCCGCCCTTGGTGCCTGTTGGCGGGGTTACGAGTTCCTCGTTGACCAGCGCCGTCAGGTATCCCACACCCCAGGGGCCTTCGTAAGCGAGCACACGCGAATGTGCGGGCTCAGCGGCTCCTCCAAGGGTGATGAAAGAGCGCAGGCCACACTCGCCTGCGGCTTCGATGAGTGCGGGATCGATCGTGCTGAGTCCTTCAAAGTCCGACGCGGAGAGGAGCTCAACGAGCAGTTGGTCGAATTCGACAGCTCGGGAGTCGTACCCGGAGGGAGCATCGGGAGTGAGACGATGACTGCAGTCGCCGCTTGCAACGAAAGCGATCTTCCGTCCGAGCTCCGCCGCCGCTGCCGCCACACTCTGCCCGAGTGCATGGTGCGCGCCATAGTCGAGCCAGGACAGGGATAGCACCACAAGGGGCCACCTGCCCGCCGGATCCAGGAAGTGCAGGGGAACCAGCGCGCCGTGGTCGAGTTCGCCACCGTGTAAACCGGGCATGGTCGCGCGACTAATCGCAGGTATACCCCTCGCCTCGAGCTGCCCAAGGATTGCTTCTGCGAGTTCCGGATCTCCGTGTGCCTCATGGCGAGATTCGGGCGCGCCGAATTGGGCGAATGAACCCGAGAAGTGATTTGAGCCATCAACGACGAAGGCGTCGCGTAGCGTGGGACTATGCGGACTCATGAGCACGATAGTATCCGGGTTGAACGCGGAGAGAAGCGCCGCCGCAGACGCGAGAGCCTCGGCGGAGCGATGCGTTACACGAGAGCGTTTCGCTCCAACCGCCTCGACCATGATCGGCGGATGCGGGGCGATGATTCCGAAGACGTGGGAGGACATTTGTCTCCACCTCCTACGTGGGTTCGTACCCCTCAACGGTACCGACGAGAAACCAGGTCTGAGATTCTTCGATGCGGATGTCTGCGAATTTGCCCGCGAGTTGGGAGATATCAACGCCGTTCGGGGCGGGAGCATGCACGACCTTGTTGCCCTGTGTCCGACCTGCGAGCACCCGAACGTCACGCTTAGAGGTGCCTTCGACGAGCACCTTCTGAACGGTGCCGACGAGCGGCTTGTTATACTCGCGTGCGCCTTCGTTAACCGCCTTGACGAGCCGGTCGAAGCGCTTCTGCGTCACCTCACGCGGCACGGGGTTGTCCATGAGAGCCGCCGGGGTTCCCTCTCGTGGCGAGTAGATGAAGGTGAATGCCTGGGCGTAGCGAGACTCCCTTACCACGTGCATGGTCGCTTCGAAGTCCTCTTCGGTCTCGCCAGGGAAACCCACGATGATGTCTGTGGACAGCGCGAGGCCGGGAATCGCGGCGTAGAGACGCTTCACGAGCGCCAGGTACTCCTCGGCAGTGTAACGGCGGTTCATGGCCTCGAGAATCCGGTTCGATCCCGACTGGACCGGCAGGTGAAGCGCTGCACAGACACTGGGTAGTTCTGCCATGGCCGCGATCGTCTCGTTGGAGAGATCCTTGGGGTGACTCGTGGCAAAGCGAATGCGGTCGATACCGGTTGCGGCCACCGCGCGCAGGGTCTCCGCGAATCGGGGTTCGCCGTAGAGGTCCCTGCCGTATGAGTTCACGTTCTGGCCGAGCAGCGTGATCTCGCGTACCCCGTCGGCAACAAGGTCGCGGCACTGCGCGACGATATCGTCCATCTCCCTGCTGCGCTCACGTCCTCGAACGTAGGGAACGATGCAGTACGTGCAGAAGTTGTCGCATCCCACCGTGATGGGCACCCATGCGTGCCAGGGATGCTCTCGCTCCCCGGGCAGATCGCTGGTGAAGTCCGTACCGGAGTCGAGTACTTCCACGACGGGGACGTCAGATGTGCGTGCCCGGATGAGTAGCTCGGGCAATCTGCCCAGGTTGTGCGTGCCGAACACGACGTCAACATGCGGGAGCTGGCGTAGCAGGATCTCTCCGTCGCGCTGTCCGATACAACCGCCCACAGCGATCAACGTGTCCGGTGCGACGGCCTTGAGGGCCTTGAGCGAGGCAACCTGTCCCTGGAGACGCTCGTCAGCGTTCTCGCGGACACAACAGGTGAGGAATACTATGACGTCCGCATCAGTGCCTTCCTCGGCAGGTAGAAAGCCCTGCGTACGGAGGAGTCCGGCAACTCGTTCGGAGTCGTGTTTGTTCATCTGGCACCCAAAGGTGCGCACTTCAAATGTCGTCATCGCCGGACGAGTGTAGCACGCGTATTGTGTGCGGCTAGACGAAACGGCTGCGACGTCCCGCTCGCTCGAGGAGGGCGGGCAACACATGTTCCGGCACGTTGACCGAGCCGAGTTCCGCACCCGGTGCGTGTGCGCCGTGAAAGTCGCTGCCGCCGGTGACGATCAGGTCGAGTTCGGACGCGAGCGCCGCATAGCGCTGACGCATCTCGGGAGTGTGTTCGGCATGGTAGGCCTCAAGGCCCTGAAGACCTGCTTTGACGAGGTCAGGGATGGCGTCGTCTATGTCGGTAATTCCAGGATGTGCGAGTACGGGTACCCCGCCGGATCCGACGATCATCTGAACTACCTGGGTGGGGTCGGCAACGGGTTTCGCCACATAGAACGGCGCTCCCCTGCCAATGAGTCGCTCGAATGCGTCGCCGATGTCGAGAACGTGGCCCCGGTCAACCAGTGCCCGGGCGACGTGTGATCGGCCCACGCTGCCCCCCTCCGCCAACAGGAGGACTTCGTCGAGGCTGACCTCATAGCCGGCCTGCCGCAGTCCGTCTACGATGGTGCGTGCCCGGTCCCGTCGGGCCTCGCGAAGTTCAGCCAGTGCTTCTCGCAGCACCACGTCATTGGGATCCACGAAGTAGCCAAGGATATGGACGTCACGGCCCTTGTGGAGGGTGGAGAGTTCGACACCGGGGACGATCAGGAGTTCGGCTCCTCGAGCAACAGCCAGTGCCTCGGGTATCGCGTCTACGGAGTCGTGATCAGTGATCGAGAGCGCCACAAGATTGCGTTCGATTGCCAGGGTAACGAGCTGTGAGGCGGTGAGAACGCCGTCAGATGCGGTGCTGTGGACGTGCAGGTCGAGGCGCATGCAGTCTCCCGCCAAGAGCTAGTGATGCATGTCCCGAGGTTCCACGAGGAGTCTGATCGCGGTGCGCTCCTCGCCATTGATGAGAATGTCAGCGAATGCAGGTATGCACGTAAGTTCGAGGCCGGAGGGTGCAAGGAAACCGCGTGCGATCGCGATGGCCTTGATCGCCTGGTTGAGAGCTCCGGCACCAACGGTCTGTATCTCGACCGGGCCCTGTTCGCGAATGATGCCCGCGAGTGCGCCGGCAACGGAGTTGGGGTTGGATTTGGTCGAGACTTTCAGGACTTCCACGGCTACTCCCTCTGCTGCGAATCTAGTGTGGGCCGCATGATGCGGCAACTGCATCTTCATGGCGTGATACTGGTGTGATACTGAGTGTGTTTGAAGTATAGCGCACTGGTGGGCCCGCCTGCGCAGGAGCCCTATTCTTCCTTTTCGATGTCGAAGCGAACACGTATGCCATCGCGATCAACGTGAATGCGGGGCTCCCCCTTCAGGTGCAGGTAGTATCCGCCCGCGAGCTTGTCGAACGCAGCCGTGAGATCGCGTTTGAACGACGTGATGTCTCCGTGATGGATCTTGAGGCCACGCCTGTCCTTGTAGATATCCGGTGCAGGAACAGGTGCAGGTTCATCGTCTACTTGAGCCTGAGATGTCACGGTATCAAGCGATGCCAGTTCAGATGCAAGGATGCGATGTGCGGTTCGTTCCGAGATGTCGAGACCGATCGACTCAGCGATCTCAACGAGATCCGCCGCATCGGAGGCAGCGACTGGACGTTGCCACACCGGAAGGCGGTTCACGTCGTCGCAAAACAACAGGTCAGATGTATCGAGAGCGTCGCGGGCACGTGATGCAAGCGTGGAGAGGATCTCAACCGGTGAACCGAGGTAGACGTCGATTTCCGGATGCTCACACGCAAACTCCAGGACTCGGCGGATGATGTTATGCGGTCCTCGGGTGACTCGCAGGGTACCGGTCTCATCGCGTTCTGTGGCTGGCCATGACGATTGGTCCGAGCGTTCAGGTAGCTCCGAGGTGTCTGTGGTCAGGGCAAAGGATGTGCCCTTATGTAGCTCTGAGGCGGCAATGCGGACATCGGAGACATTGGATTTGATGGAAAAGAGCGCCATCCCACGCCCGTGAACACCCCAGGTGTCCATCACCATCGTTTCCAATTTCGATGTGACTCGTGGCTCGAATACCTTGTCCTGGAGGTTGTGAGGAATTCCCACTCCGTCATCGATCATGACGAGCTGCCTCATCTCCCCTTCGCGTGTAGTGGCAACGAAGATCCGTTGGGCATGAGCATCGCGTGAGTTGCGCAGTAGCTCGACAACAACATCCTCAAAGGTTCGGATGTCATGCTTGGCTTGTCTGCGCTCAGCTTCGGATATCCGAAGACGGACATACCCGTCTCCAAGGCTCTCCTCGACCTTGAGATATGCCTCACCTGACACCGAGGAGACGAAGTCGATAAGCGAACGCGCATCGTCGGTCATAGCTGCTGTGTACTCCCCGTGGTTCAGATGTGCGTGTGAGTGTGTTTTGTGCCCCAACGTACAAGGAGGCCAACACGCGGCCTCCTTGGCGCCTGGCTGGTAGCCATGCACAGTATACGACGCTCGGATTCACCGCGCACGGTGTCCGCTACTACTTGGCGTAATCGATTGCTCTGCTCTCGCGGATCACGATGACCTTGACCTGACCGGGATATTCCATCTCGTCCTCGATCTGCTTGGCGATGTCGCGAGCAAGGATCACAGAGTTCGTGTCGTCCACATCATCGGGCTTGACCATGACGCGAATCTCACGACCGGCCTGCATGGCATAACACTTCTCGACGCCGTGATGTGCCTCTGCGATCTCCTCGAGCTTCTGAAGCCTCTTGATGTAGCTCTCGAGGGTTTCCCTTCGGGCACCGGGGCGAGCTGCTGAGATAGCGTCAGCGGCCTGCACGATGACTGCCTCGACGGTCTGAGGCTCGACGTCACCGTGGTGCGCTTCAATGCAGTGCAGAATCGCAGCCGGCTCGTTCATGCGGCGTGCGAGGTCTGCACCGATCACCGCGTGGGGGCCTTCGACTTCGTGATCGATAGCCTTGCCGAGGTCATGCAGTAGGCCTGCACGCTTGCATAGCTTCTGATCGATACCCAACTCGGATGCCATGACGCTCGCAAGATGCGCGACCTCAAGTGAATGGTTGAGGACGTTCTGCCCGTACGATGTGCGGTACTTCAGGCGTCCGAGGGTGCGAATGAGTTCCGCGTGGAGACCGTGGATCCCGGTGTCGAAGGCTGCCTGCTCGCCTGCTTCCTGCACCTGCTGGCCTACCTGCTCCTCAGCCTTGTTGAACATCTCCTCGATACGCGCGGGGTGGATTCGTCCATCCTGGATAAGCGCTTCGAGGGTGATGCGACCGACCTCTCGGCGCACCGGGTCAAAACTCGAGAGAACGACAGCCTCAGGCGTGTCGTCAATAATCAGGTTAATGCCCGTGAGCTGCTCAAATGCGCGAATATTGCGGCCCTCACGCCCAATGATCCGGCCCTTCATGTCGTCGCTCGGGATATGAACGACGCTCACCGTCGATTCGGCAGTGTGATCGGCGGCCACACGCTGAATCGCGATGCCGACGATATTCTTGGCCTTCTTTGCTGCTTCCTCGCGAGCGCGGGCCTCTGTCTCACGAATGAATGTGGCAGCCTCGTGCTTGACGTCTTCCTCAACGCGATTGAGGAGTACGGCCTTGGCCTCGTCGCTGGTCATCCCTGCGACGTGCTCAAGGCGATGCTTCTCCTCGACGACCATGTCTTCGAGTTCTTTCTCACGCTTGGTGATCTGTCCCTGGACCGATGAGAGCGTGTGCTCCCGCTTGTCGAGGGAGTCTGCGCGTCGATCGATGTTCTCTTCACGCTGGCCAAGACGGTTCTCTAGCGCAGTGAGTTCTTTGCGACGTTCCTTGGCCTCGTCTTCGGCTTCCTGCTTCATGCGGAAGATCTGGTCTTTTGCCTCGATCAGCGCTTCTTTCTTGAGTGTCTCCGAGTGCTTGGCAGCATCGCTCAGAACGCGTTCAGCGTCCTCGCGAGCCTGTACCGAACGACCCTTGATGATCCACTTCTGAAGCACATAGCCGAGGAGAACGCCGACGATGAGGGTAATCGTTGCGATAACGAATTCCATCGTTCGCTCCTCCAATTCCTGGTTCAGTTCATTGCTATTCCATGTGGCGCAAACATGCGCACCCGCCTGCCGACCGGGGACCGAAACGGGTCCAAAGATGCGCAAAACCGGACGTCAGGCACGTCCGGCACAGTGATTTGCCACGAAGTCTGTTCGCATTAAGCGAGTATGCCGAAACGGGGTAGGTACCCCGTTTCAATCCATCGGTTCTGTATCGCTAGAAACGAACCGCCGGAGCGCTCGCACGCTGGAGACTCGGCGGAGTATCACGTATGCCGTCGCCATCGTACGTCTTCGCAGGTGAGAAGGTCAAGATGATTGAGGCTCATTGAGGTCGTTTTTGGTGCGCTCGCGGGCGGCGAATGCGGCCTTGCGTGCGACACTCTCGGAGTAGCCGCGTCGAACAAGACGGGTCATCACCCGTTTGACATCCTTATCGCTCAACGGATGTGAGGCAACCGCATGTTCAAGGGCTCGCTCCTCGTCTGTCCCGGGATACTCGGACTCGATGGTGAGCTCAATGAGCTCCGGAGAGACACCCGCCTGCGCAAGACCGTTGCGGATTCTGCGAGTCCCCCACCCTGAGCGGGCCTTGCCTCGCGTGTAGGAGCCGGCAAAGCGTGCATCATCGAGTAGCTGAAGGCCCTCGAGTCGATCTAAGACTGCCGAGATGCAATCCGGATTGTAGCCGTCTTCGGTCAGCCTGCGTTCAAGCTCGTTCCGGGTGCGCTCACGATAGTTGAGGAGCCTCAGGGCCCTCAGGTCTGCGCACGCAACTTCATGGCTCTGAACCTGCGCCGCCAGGACGGAAGCGTCTGAATCGGACCCGGAGCGAAGACCGATGGTTCGAAGCACGTCTCTGCTCGTGGTGAGCAGGACTTCTCCGTCAACCAGAATCGTACGAGCGCGGGAGCCGTGAGGCCCCCGACACTCGATGACGATTGCGGAACTCATGATTGGAGCTACGCGCTCTCAGGCTCTGCGGTGACAACGGCTGAGATCGGAAGACCTAACGCTTCTCTGATGCGGGACTCGACCTCGTTGCGGATGTCGATATGTTCCCGGAGGTAGAGCTTGGCAGCTTCACGCCCTTGTCCCAAGCGCTCCTCGCCATAGTTGTACCAGGCACCGGACTTTGCCACGATGCCTTCCTCAACGCCGAGATCGAGCAGGTTGCCTTCTTTCGAGATCCCCTCGCCGTACATGAGGTCGAATTCTGCCTGCCTGAACGGTGGCGCAACCTTGTTCTTGACGACTTTGGCGCGCACACGGTTGCCCATGATGTCGGTGCCCTGCTTGATGGAGTCGATGCGGCGCACGTCGATTCTCACACTTGCGTAGAACTTGAGAGCGCGGCCACCGCTTGTGGTCTCGGGACTGCCGAACATGACGCCGATCTTCTCGCGAAGCTGGTTGATGAAGATACAGGTGGTCTGAGACTTGTTGAGTGAGCCCGCGAGTTTGCGGAGCGCCTGGCTCATGAGGCGTGCCTGCAGCCCTACGGTCACATCTCCCATTTCACCTTCGAGTTCGGCGCGGGGAACAAGTGCGGCCACGGAGTCGATAACGACTACATCCACCGCAGCACTTCGTACCAGCATATCTGCGATCTCAAGCGCCTGTTCGCCGGTGTCCGGCTGGCTGATGAGGATCTCGTCGATGTCGACTCCGAGACGCGCCGCATAGGACGGGTCAAGAGCGTGCTCCGCATCGATGAACGCTGCGATGCCACCGAGGGCTTGTGCCTCGGCGATGATCTGGAGCGCGAGGGTGGTCTTACCGCTTGACTCAGGTCCGTAGATCTCTACGACACGGCCTCGCGGTACTCCGCCGATACCCAATGCTGCGTCGAGCGCGAGCGAGCCGGTCGGAATGGCTGCAACCTGAGTCACGGCAGCATGCTCGCCGAGCTTCATAAGTGAACCCTTGCCGAACTTCCGCTCTATCTGTTCCTTGGTAACATCGAGCATCTTTACTTTATCTGCGTCCATGTCTCCCCTGCTCCTTTGCGCTTCAGTGGGTGACCCTGAGTGGCTGCACAGAACGTATACGAACACACGTTCGATGTCAATCAATCCAGCGGGATCACCGAGACCTGTTCGTATTCAGGTCGTTGGCGTGTCAGTGTGCTGGTGAAGAAGGTAACAGCACCCACTGACATGGTGGGCGCGGCCTCGCCGGGTGCAAGCAAGCCGCGAGCCTTCTCCTCGGCAGCTTCTGCGGAGCGCAGGGCGCGCGGGCGGATTGCCCGACACAGCGTGATGTGCGGCGTGAAGTCTCTGGTGTCGGGAAGCACGCCAAAGGTGCCGGCCACCTCATCGACACGGTCTGCGAGGTCAGCACAGCGGCCATCCGGATCATCGAGCGTTGACCAGATCATCGTTGCGCGCTTGACGCTCGGGACGGGCGCGAACAGATGAGCGACCGGGAGCGAGAAGCCGGCGACGCCCGCGAGCGCAGCGCGTAGATCGTCCGTGAATTCGTCAAACGCATCATTAGGGATGTCGCCAAGGAACTTCAGCGTGAGATGCAGATTCTCGCGGGGAACCCATTTCTGATCCCGCCAACCCGATTCGGCGAACTTGATCTCATCGCATCCGGCTACGAGCGCTTCACGCAAAGCAGGGTCCAGGTCGATTCCAACGAATGCACGCATCTCTATATGACCTCAAGTCCTGTTAGTCGACGCCGAAGAAGATCGAGCGCCGTGACCGTAGCGCGTTCTCGCACGCCATCGCGGTCACCGAATAGGTTTCGTCGCACAGCTATGCTGCCCGTTGCATCGGAGATGGCAAACCAGACGAGCCCCACGGGTCTCTCCGGCGTTCCACCATCAGGCCCTGCTACTCCGGTCACTGACACCGCCACGTCCGCACTCAGGCATTCGCGAACGCCATTCGCCATTGCCATGGCGACTTTTCCACTCACCGCGCCATGGCTGGCGAGCAGCTCGGGAGCAACGCGGAGCACGTCGCGTTTCACTTCGTTCGCGTAGGCGACCACGCCGCCGAGATACGCATGCGATGAGCCGGGAATCGTCGTAAGCGCCGCTCCCACGAGTCCTCCGGTGCACGACTCGGCGGTTGCCAACGTGCGACCGCGCCTTCGTGCCTGAGCAAGAACTGTCTCGGCAAGTGAGCTGCCGTCGGTTGCATAGCAGTGGTCGCCGAGCACCTTCTCGACTGCCGAGGAGACTTCGTCGAGGCGACCGGCGTCCACACCTTCGCTCACCAAGACGACCCGCACACTTCCGGGCGTGGCGAGTACCGTGAGGCGAATGTCCGGGATGTCGCCGAGCACCCGTTGTGCCGTCAATTGCGCGTCTGACTCGGAGATGCCCACACAACCGAGGACCCGTGTGATGTCCGCCGATTCGGGAAGCACACGCTCGAGCATCTCGCGCATCTCACGGGGAGGTCCCGGCAGCAAAACGAGCCGTCCGGCGGGCGTAGCTGCTACCTGACCGGGTGCCGTGCCGCTGTGTGTGTCGAGAACCGTGGCGCCTTCAAGAACACGTGCCTGTTCAAAGACCTGTTCGGCCGCCGTGGCGTCTACGTGCCGCTGAGAAACAGTCGCAAGCTCCTTCATCAGGCCGACATCTACCTGAAGGGGTACTCCAAGGGCTTCAGACGCCGCCTCACGGGTTATGTCGTCATGCGTGGGACCTAGGCCGCCTGTGACGATCACGAGGGTATGCGCTGATGTAAGGCGCCTAAGCGCAGCGGTCAGTGTAGCGTGGTCGTCGGCAACCGAGACCATTTCGACTACGCGGTATCCATTGCCGGAGAGAGCGCGCGCGATCTCCTGGGAGTTGGTATCAAGGCCGAGCCCGTCGGTGAGCTCGCTGCCAACTGTGACGATGGCAGCGGTCAGGGCTGTCGATTCCATCACGACTCCTTGGATTCAGCCTTGGTCGTCGGGTTCTTTCCCGGAAGGATGATCACATCGCGTGCATGGTAGAAGTAGTCCACCATCGACCAGATAGTAAGGATCAAGGCGGCTGCCATGATCGCCCATGCGAGGATGTTCAAGTACGGAACGAATAGGCCGCCCGCCCACACAAGCTCACCGAGATCGGCCACGGGCCCGCTGTCTTTGATGATGAATCCAACGATCGCGACGATCTGAAGTACCGTTTTGAGCTTTCCAAAGGCGCCCGCAGCAATGACGCGCCCTTCGACCACGGCGATCATGCGCAAGCCCGTAACGATGAACTCACGCGAGATGATTACGAGTGCGATCCACGCCGGAAGGCTTCCCAGTTCAACGAGAGCAACAAGCGCCGCTGTTACAAGCAGCTTGTCGGCGAGTGGGTCCAGGAGCTTGCCAAGGTTCGTGACTTCATTGCGGCTCCGGGCGAGATAGCCGTCGACTGCATCGGTGGCTGCAAGAATCGTGAAGATCACGGCTGCCCATATCGGCCCCCAGTCGGGGAATCTGCCGAGAAGCGCGACAACAAACACCGGAATGAAGAACATCCGAAGAAGGGTCACCCTGTTAGCCACATTCAGAGAAGCTGTCACTCCAGCACTTCGCCTTCCAGGTCGTAGCCGAGCGTTTCGGTGATTCGCACATCTACGAATGTGCCAGCCGGCACGTCGCGGTCCAGGGTGACGATACCATCCACGTCCGGCGCCTGACCTCTCCAGCGTCCCACAGGCACGCCGTCAGCGTCCAGACCCTCTGAAAGGACTTCAAGGGTCTGTCCAATCCGAGCTGCGCTGCGCGCCTCGCCCGCCTCATCCGCCGCGTCTCGCACTGCTTGCGCCCGCGCAAGGCGTATGTGCTCTGGCGGGATATCGTCCATAGACGCGGCTTCGGTGCCGTCTTCAGGTGAGTACGGAAAGACGCCCACATAGTCAAAGTCTGCTGCCGTGATGAAATCGGTCAGTTCCTGCGCGTCGGCGCTCGTCTCTCCGGGAAAGCCCGCAATGACGGTCGTTCTCAGCACGACATCCGGCACTGTTTTGCGGATCGTGGTGAGCAACGCCAGAAACTCCTGGGCGGATCCGGAACGTCGCATGGCTCGAAGCACAGACGGTGTCGAATGCTGGAGCGGCATGTCGAGGTAGTTGCAGACCTTGGGTTCTGCGGCCATCGTCTCAAGGAGTCGCGGTGTCACGCCGTCCGGCTGTACATACATCAAACGAATCCAGTGAACGTCTTGGATTGCCGCGACAGCTGAGATGACGTCCAGGAGCCCATGTGCGTCCTCCAGGTCGCGGCCGTACGCTGAGATGTCCTGTCCAATCAGGACGATCTCACGCGCGCCGAGTGATACGAGGAGTTCTGCTTCTGCGACGATCTCGGCGAGCGGTCTCGATCGATACGGACCGCGAATCGACGGAATCGTGCAGTAGGCGCACGCACGATGACAGCCGTCAGCTATCTGCAGATACGCCGAAGGGCCGCTGTCGAGTCTGGACGCTGCTGGCGCCGGATCGGCCAGTTCCGTTGAGGTGAGGTCGGCCAGAAGCATAGCGATACTCGCCTCATTGGCCACCGGCAGAAATCCGTCGACCTCGCTGAGTTCGGTAGCAAGGTCGTCTCCATAGCGCGACACCATGCAGCCCGCCATGATGAGGCGGCGTCCGGCGCGTTCATCGCGCCACTCCGCGAGATCGAGCAGCTCAGCGATCGACTCCTCCACCGCATCTTGGATGAAGCCGCACGTGTTGAGGATCGCGACACCAGCATCTTCGATGTCGGTCGCAAGCTCAAAGCCCCCAGCGACCACTGCGGCACGCATCTTTTCCGTGTCGACCTCGTTCTTAGGGCAACCCAGGGTGATGAAGTGGACGGAGGGGCGCATGGAAGGTCCGGAAGGTGTGTCGTTCGGCATTGGAATGTATACGCCTAGCGGTAGTTCGTGAACTGGAGCGGGATGCCGTAGTCGTTGCCCTTTACGAAGGCGATCACGGTCTGGAGCTCATCGCGCTTTGGGGCGCTTACGCGCAGCTTATCGCCCTCGATCTGGACCTTCACCTTGAACTTCTCATCCTTGATCTCGCGATTGATACGTTTTGCAAGATCGATCTCGATGCCGTCGATGATGGTTCCTGTCTTGCGAACCGTACTGCCGGCTGCAGTTTCGGCCTGACCCCATGAGATCGCCATGAGGTCGATACCGCGCTTGACGAACTTGCTGCCAAGGATGTCTACGACCTGACCCGCAACGAAATCGCTCGGAGCCGAGACGGTGATCGTCGCTGCGGTCTTGTCGAGACTCACCGTGGATCCGGTGTCCTTGAGGTCGTATCGCTGTACAAGCTCTTTTGCGGCCTGCTGCACCGCGTTGTCGACCTCCTGCATGTCAACCTGGGAGACGATATCAAAACTCTGATCTTTTGCCATCGTGCGTTCCTCCTCTGGATCAAGAGCGATGCGACGCTATTCCGTAACGTCGGTCACTGATAGGGTCATTTCGGGCGTGTTTGCGTTCAAGGGAATCTCT
This sequence comes from Actinomycetes bacterium, assembly GCA_024637115.1. Lineage (GTDB taxonomy): Bacteria > Actinomycetota > Coriobacteriia > Anaerosomatales > JAGXFU01 > JAGXFU01. Next base: position 32,348 of record JAGXFU010000011.1, on the reverse strand, counting down.
GTTGGTGTTCCGTTGCGAAGAACGGTCACCGCCGTCGGCTTTCCGACCCGCAGCGTTGCGCTGTCGGTTACTTCCCATTCCTTGCTTTCGCCTCCGGCCAGGGTGCCCTCATAGGCAATGAGTCCGTCGATAGTGACTCTCAGCCACGATGCGCCATCCTCGGCAATCCTGACGGTGAGAGTGAACGGGTCACCGGCAGCTGCGGGTGTGACCTGCTCGGGATCGAGTGTCTCAGTGGTGACGACCGCGGGAGATGTCTGGGTCACCTCGGGTTCCGGCGTGGCAGTGCTCTCAGGAACGGGCGGCAGCGGCATCGGGTCCTCGGCGCGTCCGCTCAATCGACCGATACCCCAGACGACCAACGCCACCACGATGATAGCGGCAACAAGCAACACGGCTGTTCGGTATGGCACGGCATGGGTTTCGTGCCGCCGAGGAACGACTTGTTGTGGCAGGCGCATCGATTCATGCGGCACCTCGGCGGACTCCTCGGCGTACTTCTTGAGCAGCGGTTCCGGATCGATATCGAGATACTTTGCGTAGCTGATGATGTAGCCGCGCACGTAGGCGGCAACGGGCAGCGCGTCATATTCGCCCTTTTCGAGGGCGTTGATCATTCGCCCGCGGATGCGCGTGGCCGACTCCATGTCAGCGATGGTCTTGCCCGCGCCGCGACGTGCGGTGGCAAGCATGTCACCGAGTGTGTCGGCCATCTACTCCCTCTCCTCAAGTGCGTCTTGGCGTTCGAATGACTTGATGGATTCGAGATCCTCGATATCCACGAGAACCTCGCGCGGCTTGCTGCCGTCCGGAGCGCCCACGATCCCCTTTGCCTCGAGCATGTCCATGATACGTCCCGCTCGCGCGTAGCCGACTTTGAGGCGACGCTGGAGAAGTGATGTCGACCCCATGCCGCTGGTGACGGCGATATCTGCTGCTTCCCACAACAGCGGATCATCGTCCCCGCCAGCGTCCATTCCCCCGCTGCCGCCGCCGGTAGAGACTTTGAGATGCAGGATCTCCTCGTGATACTCGGGTTCTGCCTGGGCTCTCAGGTGAGTCATCACTGCCGCCGTCTCATCTTCAGAGACATATGCTCCCTGGATTCGCTTCGGCTTTGCGAGTGCCGGTGTCGAGAACAGCATGTCGCCGAGTCCAACGAGCTTTTCTGCACCGGAACCGTCAAGGATGACCCGGCTGTCGATTGAGCTCGATACCGCAAACGCGATGCGGTTCGTGATGTTGGTCTTGATGAGGCCGGTGATGATATCGGTGCTGGGACGCTGGGTTGCCACAATGAGATGGATGCCGGCGGCGCGCGCAAGCTGGGCGATACGGCAGATCGATTCCTCGACCTCCTTGGCGGCAACCATCATGAGGTCCGCCAGTTCGTCGATGACGATGACGAGGTAGGGCATTTCCTCGGCATCCTCGGGCGCTTTGCCCTCGTGCACCATCAAGTTGTACTGACCGATGTTGCGGGCACCGGCCTTCTGAAGTCTCTTGAGGCGAGACTCCATCTCGGCGACCGCCCAATGCAACGCGCTGGCGGCCTCTTTTGGCTCGGTCACCACAGGGACGTACAGGTGCGGTACGCCGTTGTAGAGCGAGAGTTCGATTCGCTTGGGGTCGATCAGGATGAGGCGAACTTCGCTCGGCGTGGCACGCATGAGAATGCTGGTGAGCAACGCGTTGATGCAGACGGACTTGCCGGTGCCCGTAGAGCCTGCGATCAGCAGGTGCGGCATGGTGGCGAGGTCTGCGGCGATGCTCTCGCCGGAGACGTCTTTTCCGATGCCGAGGAGAAGCGGTCCGCCGTCTGCCGGTGGATGCGAGGCAAGAACATCTCCAAGGGTAACGGTGGAGCGATGCTCATTGGGTACTTCGATGCCCACAAGCGACTTGCCGGGGATCGGCGCAAGGATTCGAACCGTTGGTGCAGCGAGCGCAAGGGCGATGTCGTCGGAGAGCGTGGTCACACGGTTGACCTTCACGCCTCGCGGCAACGCGATCTCGAACATCGTGACGGTTGGTCCGGCGATCCAGTTCTGAACCGTGGCCGGGATGTCGAACGTTGCGAGCGTATCTTCAATCAGGCGCGCAACGCCCTTGAGTTCTTTGTCGGTCGAACGATGCTTCGATGCGCTTTCCGACGTCTTGGCAAGCAGTGAACTCGACGGAAGCTCAAAGCCTTCCATTGCTCGCGGAGCAACCGCACGCGGTGTGGGCACGGTCTTTTTGCGCTGCTCCGGGTCGGGTGGGGAATTCTTGCTCGATCGAGACCGGGCTGCGGGTCGACTACGCGCAATCTCAGGCAATGCCGCGTCGTCAAGGTCGTCAAGTGGAACCGTCCGGCCTGCGCGAGAGCGTTCGCTGCGACCCGACTTCGCGTTCTCGGTGCGTCCTGAGGAGAATGACTCCGTGATCCACTCGACGATTCCCGATATCGAGAGGCCCGTGATGACGAGTCCGGTGAGTAGCGCTGCGGTCAGCAGTACGTAGGCAATCGTAGAACCCACAAGAGACACCAGTACCCAGGCGAGACTACCACCGAGATAGCCACCGTGGGTCTCAACGATCGTAGCCTCAAACATTCGGTCCAATGGCGCCGGTACGGCGATCATCGAGATGACGGACAGCAGCACAAGTCCAAGCCCGGAGCCCACACGTCGCTCGCTGATCGCAAAGGCGGTCACAAAGAAGCTCACGCCCCACAGAAGAAGCAAGACGGGGACAACATATGCACCCAGACCGAAACCGCGTCTCAGCAGGGTTGCCACAAAGCCACCAAGCAGGCCAGTACCTTCAGAGAGAACGGCGATGGCGAGGGCGACCGCTACGGCGCTCAGAATGATGCCGTAGATGTCGTTGCGTGTGTCGTGATCAAGTCCGACCGGCTCAGATGTCTTCTTCGAACGCGAGCCGGACTTGGCGGAACCGCGGGTACTCTTGCGCTTGTCAGCTGGGGACACGGTTATCTCTCCTCGCCCGCTAGTTCATCAATCGCCAGGTTATCACGGCAACACCCATGACTGCCGTGTAGATGGCGAAAGGATAGAAGGAGTGTTTGCGGATGTAGGACATGAGTCCGGCAATCGCGACGTAGCCCGTTATCGCTGCAGCAGCGAACGCGGCCACCGAGACGTACAGCGGAGGCATGGCGATGCCTTCGGTCACAACATCGAGCGCCTGCTTGGCGCCGGCGAGCAAGATGATGGGCGTGGAGAGCAGAAATGAGAAACGGGCGGCCTGTTCGCGATCAAGGCCAACGCCGAGGCCGGTCGCCATGGTCGCACCCGCACGGGAGATGCCGGGCATGATGGCGATTCCCTGTGCGATCCCCACGAGCACTGCGCGTGGCCACGACAGATTCGAAGCGCTGTGAATCGAGTGCTTAGAGAGCAAGTCGGTCAGCGCCAGGAATCCGGCGGTGATCAAGAATGCAACTCCCACCCAGAGTAGATCCGCGTTCTCGAACCAGTCTCCGGCCGTGAGCCCGATAATGCCTGTCGGAATCGTGGCAACCACAATCAGCCAGGCCAGTCTTCGATCGGTTGCGGATTCTGGCCCGCGCGAGAATGCGGCGCTCACCATATGGGCGAGATCACTACGGAAGTAGATGACGACAGCCAGGAGTGTCGCAACATGAAGCATCGTGTCGAATGCGAGATTGAAGGTATCCCAGCCGAACACGTCTTGAAGGACCCTCAGGTGTCCTGACGATGATATGGGCAAAAACTCGGCGAAGCCCTGCACAACGCCGAGGATGATCGCCTGGAGGAGCTGCACTTAGACCTCCAGAACGATCGGGATGATCATCGGCCTGCGGCGCACGTTCTCCCAGAGGAACTGGGACAGAGACTCACGCACGGCGTTGCTCACGACTTTGGTATCGGTTGCGCCCTCTTTGGCCGTCTTCGCGAGTGTTTTGACGATTCGCGAGCGGGCATCGTCGAACAGTTTCTGATCCTCGCCTGCTGCTACGCCACGCATGACGAGTTCCGGCTCGCCTATCGGTTTGCCGGTCTGTCCGTCGATGGCGATCACGATCGTTGCAATGCCGTCGCGTGCAAGCAGCTGCCTGTCCCTGAGGACCACATTGCCCATTTCCCCAACTGACAGCCCGTCAACGAAGGCCACGCCTGATTCCACATGTTCTGATACCCTCGCACTCGACTCAGTCAGTTCGAGGCATGCGCCATTGTCGAGGATGAAGATGTTCTTCTCAGGCACACCGACCTTCATGGCGAGTTCGGAATGCGCCTTGAGATGACGCGTCTCGCCGTGAATCGGCACAAAGTACTTCGGCTTCACGAGGTTGAGCATGAGCTTGAGCTCCTCGGCAGCGCCGTGACCGGAGACGTGCACGAAGTCCGATCCCTTGTGCTTGACGTGAGCTCCGGCCTTGGTGAGACGATTGATGACGCGACTCACCGCTTTCTCGTTGCCCGGCACCGGTGATGCGGAGATGATTACGGTGTCGCCCTTCTCGATTTGAACCGTTCGGTGATCTCCGTTGGCCATACGTGCAAGGGCCGAGAGGGGCTCGCCCTGGCTTCCCGTACAGAGAACACATACTTTGCGAGTGGGAATATCACCCATCTGATATGCATCCACGATGTCCTTGTCGGCGATGTTCAGATAGCCGAGTTCACGTGCGATCTTCGTGTTGTTCACCATTGATCGGCCGGTTACAACCACCTTGCGGCCACACGCGACGGCCGCATCACACACTTGTTGAACCCGATGGATGTGGCTCGAGAACGAGGCGACCAGCACGCGCTGATCAGCACTTGCCATGATCTGGCGCAGGGTGGCGCCCACTTCGGCCTCGGGACGGGTATAGCCAGCCGTCTCGGCGTTCGTTGAGTCGCTCATGAGAAGCATGATTCCCTGCTTGCCCGCCTTAACAATGTCAGCGTAGTCAGTGAGTCTGCCATCGATGGGCGTCTGGTCCAGCTTGAAGTCGCCGGTATGCAGGATGTCGCCAACGGGCGTGCGAACACGAACAGCGACCCCATCAGGGATCGAGTGGTTCACAGCCATGAAGTCAAAGCCGAACACACCCATGTTGACGTGTCCGCCCGCATGAATCTCACGCAGCTTTGGCTTGCGTATCTTGTGCTCCTCGAGTTTGCCCTTAATGAGCCCAAGAGTGAGCTTGGTGCCAAGAATGGGAGTCTGCTCCCCCACCTCACGCAGAAGATACGGCAATGCGCCCGTATGATCCTCATGACCATGCGTGATGATGATTCCGCGCAACTTCTCTTTTCGCTTGGTCACATAGCTGAAGTCGGGAAGTATGAGATCGACACCAGGGTGATCCTCGTCGGGAAACATCAGGCCCGCGTCAATGAGGATCATGTCATTGCCGTACTCGATGACGGTCATGTTCTTGCCTATTTCGTCGAGCCCGCCGAGCGGGATCACGCGCAAACGATTGTTCTTTTTAGCCATATCTGTTTACGTCAGTCTCCTGAAGTCGGGCGCGCTTCCACACAATGCGGAAGAGCGCAGTTTCATATCTCTCGTGAGGCCGACGATGTCGCCAGCTTCACGTTTCGGTCGAATCGTAGTGCCGCACGCGGACACGAACGGGCGGTACCGGGACCTACAGGACCCCGACGCCCTTCATGACCCGCGTGAGCTCGGCAGTTTGCTCAGTGTCGGCAGGAACCAGCGGCAAACGCACGCCGCCCACCGGGAAGCCCTGAAGCTCCAGCGCCTTCTTGACCATGATCGGATTCGAGGTCATGAAGAGCGTCTTCATCAGCGGCATCAGTTCAAGGTGGATACGGAGGGCGTGCGTGTGGTTGCCCGCAGCCTGTGAATCGATCATCTCCTTGAAGCGCGTACCTGCTACATGACTGATCACACTGATCACGCCAGTACCGCCGAGGCTCATCATCGGTAGTGTGAGTTCGTCATCGCCAGACCACACTTCGAACCCATCCGGAGCATCGGCAAGGATGGCGGTAGTCTCTGAAAGATCCGGGTTCGCCTGCTTCACCCCGACCACGTTCGGACAGTCATGCGCAACTCGCAAGATGGTCGTGGGCTCCATGTTGATCACACAGCGACCGGGAATGTTGTAGAGGATCACCGGTACGTCTACAGAGTTCGCGATAGTGCAAAAATGCTGGTAGAGCCCCTCTTGTGGGGGCTTATTATAGTAAGGCACGACCGCCATGATCGCATCGACGCCAAGTTCGACAACCTTGCGGGCGAACTCTACGGAATCGTCTGTACAGTTGTCTCCAGCGTTGGCGATCACCGGTACACGTCCGTCCACGGCCTCCACGATAGCCCGGAACAGATCGAGCTTTCGGTCGTAGAACACCGTGGGAGACTCGCCGGTGGTGCCGCACACGATGATGCCGTCAGAGCCTTCACTCAGCAGTTTGTGCGCCAACTCCTGTGCTCGTGGCAGATCGAGCGCACCCTCGGCGTCGAACGGCGTGACCATAGCAGTGAGCATTCGCCCAAAGCGCGGATCAGTCATGTGAGATCTCCCCTTGTGTTCTTGAAGCGGGTTTGTTGCCCGCGAGATATTCATTCATGAGTCCCATTGTGCCACAAGTGCGTGACACGGGGTGCTCACCACGATAGCTGCAACCGTTGCGTTACGTGCCGGGTTTGCTCACGTCGGCACGCCATTCTCCGGTTACTCGATAGTGGAGTTCAACGAGGTCGGCCGGCCACGACTTGGCCTCTATGAGCTCAAGTCCCCTGCGCCGATGCTTCTTGCCAATGAAGGGCAGTCCGTCGCCGAGCATGATCGGCTGGACAAAGAGATGCAACTCATCGACCAACCCTGCATTCCACAATGATGTCGCCAGGGCACTGCCACCGCCCAGCCAGATCCGTCCGGCATCGTCGAGCTTGAGGCGCGCGACAAACTCAGGTGCGGGATCCGAGACGGCCGTTACGTTGTCTGCCGCAATTCGAACCTGCGCATCGGAGGCGAATACGTAGACCGGCTTGTCCGCGTACGGAAAGTCCCCTCCAGAACCAAGAATCTGTTCATAGGTCGTTCGGCCCAGAAGGACCGTGTCGACCGAATCGTAGAAGTCCGCGTAGCCGTAGTCCTCGCCAGCAGCCCCGGATAGCCAGCCGACTCCACCGTCCGAGTCCGCGATGAAGCCGTCAGCACTCATGGTTACGTATAGGATCACTGGTCGCATCTAGTATTCTCCCAGTTCGAAGCCACGGTGCAGCGCGCGTATCGCAGCGAGTGCATCCTTGGCGGGTACGAGTACGGAAATCGTTGTGTGGCTGTCTGCTGTTTGCAAGACGGTGACTCCTGCATCGTGCAGGTACTCCGACATGCGGGCCATGACGCCCGGCACGCCGTGCATTCCAGCGCCAACCAGCGTGACTTTAGCCAGGTCGGTCATGGCCTCATTCGCAAGGTCGAGTGTGTCGAGAACGGCGCAGGCGTCATCCAGGGCATCTCTCGCCACTGAAAACAGAAGGTTGTCTCCCGCCGGGGTGAACATGTCCAGCGAGACGGCAGCGTTGGCCATCGCGCGATACACCCGTGCTTGTGCCGCCATGTGGTTCGGAGTGCCTTCGGGTGCCGACAGTGCGACACACACACGCGCAACGTTGTCGACATGCGTCACGGCGGTTGCGACCTCTGTTGGCCGGTACGCCGCGATATTGGAGATTTCCGTGCCCGGATGGTCTGTGAACGTGTTCTTGACTCGAACAGCAAGTCCGCTCGCTAGTGCCAACTCTGCGGCCGGAGTGTGAACGATCCGAGCGCCGTGCCGCGCCATCTGAAAGAGCTCGTCGGCCCGGACTCTTTCTAAGACGCGCACGCCATCGCACGTGCGCGGGTCGGTGCTCATGACCCCGTCAACATCGGTGTAGATCTCAACAGCGTCGGCCTCCAGTGCAACCCCGAGGGCGCACGCCGTCGTGTCGCTTCCTCCTCGGCCAAGGGTGGTGAGGGTGCCGTCCTTGGCGACTCCCTGAAACCCGGCGATCACCGGGACGATTCCGCTGCGGACAGCTGCCAGAAGGGTGCCCGGGTGTATTTCTTCGATTGCCGAGGACCCATATGCGCCCTCGGTAGCGATGCCGGCTTCTGCACCCGTGTAGGCCCGAGCCGCGATACCGCTCGCGCGCAGTTCGTGCGCGCATACGACAGCGGAGATGACCTCACCGGTCGCCATGAGCAGATCGCGTTCGCGAAGATTCTCGGGTAGATCGCCCACGAGCCCAAGGAGTGTATCTGTGGCATATGGGGCTCCGGCTCGACCCATCGCGGACACCACGATCACGGGAGCTTGCCCCGCCTCGATGGTGGATGCAACGCGTTTCGCAATGGCTCTACGACCGGACTGCTCGGCAACCGAGGTGCCACCGAACTTCATGACAACGACGGGTCGGGTCTGGCTCAACACTATCCCTCCATCAAGGCATCAAGCCCGATCACAAGACCTGAGCGTGCGCCTACCGCCTCGACGGCCATCAGAACGCCGGGAGTGAACGAGGTGCGGTCTATCGAATCGTGGCGGATGGAAAGAGTCTGACCCTGTCCGCCAAAGAGGACTTCTTGATGTGCTACAAGACCCGGCAGGCGCACGGAATGGACTGTCACGTTGTCTACGAGTGCACCGCGTGCTCCTTCGGCCAGCTCGGTCTCTCGACCGGGGGCCGACGGAACGGTTTGCCGTGCATTGGCGATGATCTCCGCTGTGAGCAGTGCAGTGCCGCTCGGCGCATCGGCCTTCTGGTCATGGTGGAGCTCGAGGATCTCAACGTGCGGCATGTAGCGTGCCGCCTGGGCGGCAAAGCGCATCATGAGCACCGCGCCGATAGCAAAGTTCGGCGCCATGAACAGGCACGTCCCGTCGGGCGCATCCGAAACGAGCGCCCTGAGCGAGCCCTCTGAGAGTCCGGTCGTGCCGACAACACAATCAACACCAGCTGCCAGAGCCGCGCGAAGGTTTCCCTCAACGGCGCTCGGATGCGTGAAATCGACCATCACCGCCGGGTTTGTCTCGGCGATGGAAACACCTAGATCAGCGACACACTGAATCTCTCCACCCTTGCCGTCATCCACCGGCATGCCGGCTTGGCCGGGGTCGACGGCAGCAACAACGCGCATGTCGCTTGTCTGGCCGATTGCTTTGACGACTTCGCGACCCACCTTACCAGCGGCGCCGGTAACAACAACATCAATCATCATGGTGCCTTTCTATCCAATGAGGTGGCGTACGTTGTCGGCCTCATGGGGGCCGATCATTGCGAGTACGCGACCGCCCCCAAAGAGGTCCTCGGCAACGCGAACGATGTCTTCACGGGTTACCGCGTCGATGCGCGATACGAGCTCATCGACGCTGAGCAGTTCTCCGCCCGTGGCTTCGGACTTGCCGAGGCGAGACATCCGATTGCGCGTGCTCTCAAGTCCGAGTACGAGATGACCCTTGATCGACTCGGTGGCCCGCTCGAGCTCCTCGGGCGTGATGCCGCTGGAACGCATGCGTTCGACCTCTGCCTGGATGAGGCGAACGATCTGCTCGCTGTTGTCAGGGCGCGTGCCAGCGTAGATCGCGTACTGGCCGGTATCCTGGAACAGCGAATGGAATGAGAATACAGAGTAGGCCAGCCCACGCTTCTCACGTATCTCCTGGAACAGGCGCGAGGACATCCCGCCGCCCAGGACGGTGTCGAGGACTGTGAGGACGAATCGATCCTCGTGATGGGCGTTCATGCCCGACATGCCGTAGATGATATGTGTCTGTTCGGTCTCTTTGGTCAGGACCGCGAGTCGTGACGCACCTGCCGCATGCGCTGTTGGCCGGTCACTGCGCGGGCCGTCCGGCAAGGTGAGATGGGTGCGTATGAGCTCGACCAGCTCGTCATGGTCGATGTTGCCGGCTGCCGCGACAACGCAGTTACCGGTCAGATAGTGGCGGGCGCGGAAGGCAGTGGATTGGGCGTTATCAAAGCCGCCGACAGTCTCACGGCTGCCCAGGATAGGCAGACCGATCGGATGATCGGGCCACAGGGCATGAGCGAACACCTCGTGGATGCGGTCGTCGGGGGTATCTTCCATGCGAGCAATCTCCTCGATGACAACCTCGCGTTCGCGTTGCGCAGCATCGTCTTCGAGAAGTGAGTTGACGACCATGTCGGAGAGGAGCTCGACCGCAGTCGGCATGTGCGTATCAACAAGACGCGCATAGTAGCAGGTATATTCCTTGCTCGTGAATGCGTTGAGCTCAGCTCCGAGCCCGTCGAAGGTCTCAGAGATCTGGGCTGCAGTCAGCGTGGGTGTTCCCTTGAACATCATGTGTTCCATGAAGTGGGACATACCTGCCTCGGCCGGAGTCTCATCGCGGCTGCCAACGGCGAACCAGATGCCGAGTGCGACCGAGCGCACGGTATCCATCTGCTCCGTTATGACAGTCACGCCGTTCTCGAGAATCGTTTTACGATAGAACAAGGTCGCTCCCTCATTCGTGGGTGTGGAATCGGATGGTCTTTGCTGGTTAGTGCGCTGTGGTACGGCTACCTATTGTACCCGTTCCGGTGACAGAGGAACGCAGGCAGGTCAGCGGATACCCTTACGCTGCCGGCGCTCGCAAACGAAAGGGCGGACCCGAAGGCCCGCCCTTGTTGTTCGTACGAACGACTTTGATCTAGTGGCTACGGCGAGGCTTGCGGTCTCCGCCACGTCCACCGCGGTCATCACGACGGGGGCCACGATCGCCCTTGTCGCCACGATCGCCTGCGGGGGGCGCACTGCCCTCGGGAGCATCAGGCTTGTTCACGCGATCAAGCGAGATCTTGCCGCGGTCGTCGATATCGAGCACTTCGACCTCGACCTCGTCGCCCACGTTGAGAACATCCTCGACTTTGCCCACGCGGCCATTGGCAACGCGGGAGATATGAAGGAGTCCGTCCTTGCCCGGGGTGAGCTCGATGAAGGCACCGAACGTCTGAATCGACACAACGCGACCGGTGAACTTCTCACCGATCTCAGGCTCACGCACGATCAGCTCGATGCGCTTGCGGGCTTCTTCGCCACCAAGGTCGCGGGCGGCGATAAAGATGGTGCCGTCCTCCTGGATGTCGATGTGGGCGCCGGTCTCCTCTTGGATACCGCGGATAACCTTGCCGCCAGAACCAATGACGTCGCGGATCTTGTCCGTCGGGATCTTGATGGTGATGATGCGCGGAGCGTACTGCGACATCGTCTCGCGGGGAGAATCGATCGAATCCATCATGATGCCCAGGATGTGAGCGCGACCTTCCTTGGCCTGCATGAGCGCCTTGGACAGGATCTCCATGGACAGGCCCTTGGCCTTGTTGTCCATCTGCAGAGCGGTGATTCCCTTAGGAGTACCAGCGACCTTGAAGTCCATGTCGCCAAGGAAGTCCTCGAGCCCCTGGATATCGGTCAGGATGGCAACGTCGTCGCCCTCCTTGATGAGTCCCATCGCGATACCGGAAACCGGAGCCGAGATCGGCACACCGGCATCCATGAGCGCGAGCGATGAGCCGCAGACCGAACCCATCGACGAGGAGCCGTTGGACTCAAGCACCTCGGAGACGATGCGAATGGTGTACGGGAAGACATCCTCGGCAGGAAGCACCGGTACGAGAGCACGCTCAGCCAGCGCGCCGTGACCGATGTCGCGACGCTTGGGGCCGCGCATGAAGCCGGTCTCGCCCACCGAGTACGGCGGGAAGTTGTAATGGTGGATGTAGCGCTTGCCCTCGGCGACATCGATGGTGTCGAGGCGCTGCCACTCGGAGAGCATGCCCAGAGTCAGGACCGAGAGGACCTGGGTCTGGCCGCGGGTAAAGAGACCCGAACCGTGAGCGCGAGGGAGATAGCCAGCGGTCGTGGTGACCTTGCGAACCTCATCGAGCTTGCGGCCATCAGCACGCTCGCCCTCTTCGAGAACCATGGCACGCATGGTCTTCTTCTCGAGCGCCTTGAGCAACGCGTAGACGTCCTTGCCGCTTGCAGCCATTTCCTCTGCTGAGAACGTGGCGGCGACTTCTTCTTTGACGTCTCCGACGGCACCCATGCGCGCATGCTTGTCCGCGTTATGCAGTGCAGCGCGCATCTTGTCAGCGCCTGCCGAGAAGACACGCTCACGGAGACCTTCATCGATGGCGTGCAGCGGAACGTCCATGGGAACGACATCGCACTGGGCGATGAGCTTCTCCTGGACATCACAGAATTCGCCAACGGCCTCCATACCGAACTCGAGCGCCTCAAGCATCTCTTCTTCAGAGACCTCGTAGGCGCCGCACTCGATCATGTAGACGGCCTCACGGGAGCCGGCGAGCGTCAGATCGAGATCCGACTCGTCGAGCTCGTCGAAGGTCGGGTTGACGAGGAACTCGCCATTGACGCGGGCGATACGAACGCCTGCGAGCGGACCCTCGAACGGGACGCCACCGATCATCAGTGCAGCGGATGCACCCATGATCGAGATGATATCGGGCTGGTGCTCCTGATCCGCGCTGAGGACCGTTGCGATGATCTGGACCTCATTACGGAATCCGTCGGCGAACGCGGAGCGCAGCGGGCGGTCGATCATGCGGGCGGTCAGCGTGGCCTTCTCGGTAGCGCGACCTTCGCGCTTGATGAAGCCACCGGGAAGCTTGCCGGCGGCATACATGCGCTCCTCGAAATCAACCGTGAGCGGGAAGAAATCGAGGTCCTTGGGCTTGCGGGACGCTGTTGCGGTGACGAGCACCACGGTATCGCCCTGACGAACAAGAACGGCGCCACCGGCCTGCTTGGCCAACTCGCCGGTCTCAAGTGTGTACTCTTTGCCGAACAGTTCGAACGTTTCAACAATCTTAGCCATAACGGTCTACTTCCTCTACTCCCTCTCCCCTGCACCCCGTGTGCAAGAGGCGAACGTTGCGGCCCGCATCCGGCGGACCGTCCTGGATGTGCGTCCTGCACATCCGACCCGCACTCAGCGGGTCTAACAACGGAGGCGGGGTAACGAACCCCCGCCTCCGGATGTTCCAACTGTGTTCTTACCCGCGAATGCCGAGTTTCGCGATCAATGCGCGATAGCGCTCGATGTCTACCTTCTTCAGGTATCCGAGCAGACGGCGACGCTGGCCAACGAGCTTGAGAAGGCCGCGACGAGTGTGGTGATCCTTCTTGTGCATCTTGAGATGCTCGGTGAGATCCTTGATCCGCTTTGAGAGCAGAGCGATCTGCACCTCGGGGGATCCGGTGTCGCCTTCTTCGCGAGCATGCTCAGCGATGATGGCAGCCTTCTGTTCTTGCGTGAGAGACATATTCAGTTCACCTTTCCGTGTGTGTACGCCCTCGACTGAGTGAGACGGTGGTGAATCGTCAGACCCGGTACGGGGGTAACATGCTATGGACAACCGCAGAAGTATAGCACACGCACCGGAGCGTACGTGTCGCGGTAAGCTAACGGGCTCCTACCTGAAGTAGCTCAAGACATACATACTAACGAGCCCCAGGGCGAGGAGTACTGCGATCACGCGGACAGCGATGTTGCGGCGTGTTCTCGCAACGGTCCATGCGGCCCATTCGTCGGTGCGGTCATCTTCGAATCCGGAGATCTCCGATTCTGCCTGGTCGAAGTCGTCGATCGTTGGCTCGGCACCGAGATGATCCCATCTGGGGTCTGTGGGCGAGACGCCATCGTGGGCCAGTCGTTCAGCCATTTCGACGGCCATGTCATCGACCCCGTCGTCGGCAAACGGATCGGGTGGCAGTTGGGAGTCAAATGGACCAGGCACGGCTCTATGCTTCCAATCGCATGAACGTTGTCCGGGTGCAGGCGATATCTGCTCGAATCGAACGCGCGAGCTCATCTTCGTCACGGTAGACAAGCTGTCCGCGCAGTCGCTCGTGGAATTCAAGCACGAGCTCGTCACCGTAGATATCGCCCTTGAAGTCGATGATGTGCGCTTCAAGATAGTCGACTGATTCCGGGAACATCGGAGGTTTGCCTACTGAGATCGCGGCCCCATAGCGCGTGCCGCCTACGGTCGCTGTGCCGGCATAGACGCCGTCTGCCGGCAGTGCTGCATGGGTCCAGGGAGTCACATTAGCGGTGGGGATGCCGAGTTTTGAACTGCCTTCGCCGCGCCCGTGGACAACGGTACCGGAAACCCGATGTGGCCTGCCAAGGAGTCGTGTCGCGGCTTCAACCTCTCCCTGAGAGATCAGGGTTCGAATCCTCGTTGCGGTCACTGGTATGCCATCGACTTGGACGAGCTCATGCGGCCTGACCTCAAACCCATGCTCTGCACCGAAACTCTCAAGTGTCTCCACGTTGCCGCTCGCCTTGGTGCCGAATCTGAAGTCGTGGCCAACGGCGAGAGCGATTGGCTCGAATGCCTGAAGCAATACGTCGTCAAGGAAGCGCTTGGGCGCCATGGCGGCCAAGCGCATGCAGAACGGAATGACCAGAATGGCATCGACATTCTCCGCAGAGATCAGCTCGAGCTTGTCTTCGAGCGTGAGCAGCTGAGGGATATTCTTGTCCGGCGAGACCACCTGCTCGGGATCCCGATCGAACGTCACGGCGATAGCCCGGGAGCCCGTCGCATGCGCAACGCTGGTCGTATCAGCAAGTAATGCCCGGTGACCGATATGAACGCCATCAAAGACGCCGATAGCGGCAACCGCTCGTCCGAGTGACTCGTTGCCTCGGTCCCATTCGATAATGGGGATACTCACGTGACTCCTCCCAAGATGACTACAGCCGGCTTGAGGCCAGCGGCGCTACGAGTATATATCGCCACTACCCTGCCTTGGTGCGTCAGGGTTACGGCCTGACCCAGCGGAACCGGAGGCTGCAGTGGAAGAGACCTGCCCACCGCAACAGCCTGGGCACCGGAGTCATCGAGTTCCACGATGGCCAACCCCAAGATGCTCGCGGCGGGGGTGAACAGCGAGTTGATATCAGTATCGGAATCCGTGATTGCCGACAATGCATGGGAGCGCCCGATCTCGATCGCGCCGCTGGTGGTGCGGCGAAGTGAGCCCAGATGCGCCACCGTGCCCAGTTCTCTACCGAGGTCGCGGGCTATGGCTCGGATATAGGTTCCCTTTGAGACTCGAACGGAGATGTTCCACGCGATCGGAGGTCCGGGTTCGACGCCCATGAGAAGTGCGTCGGTCACGGTGATCGTGCGTGCCTCGAGCTCAAGCGCGTTTCCTGCGCGGGCGGCTCGATGCGCCGTCACACCGTTGCGCTTGATTGCCGAGAATGCCGGCGGTACCTGCTCGTATGTTCCAACGAGTGCAGCGACGTGGGGCATGGCGCCGATCTCAGTGGAGAGCTCAGATGGGACAGGTGCCGATCGAATGACTTCGCCCTCGGCATCGTCGGTGTCCGTCTCGGAGCCAAACACGATGCGCGCCTCGTACGACTTCTCCGCTGCCGTCAGGTACGAGGCAAGGCGGGTTGCGGGACCCACGAGGACAACGAGGACGCCGGTCGCCATCGGATCGAGCGTTCCGGCATGACCCACACGCTTCTCGCCGGTGGCGCGACGAACAGCACTCACAACATCATGGCTGGTCATTCCTGCCGGCTTGTCGAGCGCAAGGATTCCTGAGAGATCTGTGGCTCCTCGCCGGGCCACCTTAGCGGCCTCCGGGTAGTTTGGCGAGAAGCAGAGGGAGCAGTTCCTCGCGTGTGCCCTGGAATGTGAAGCCGGCGGCTGCAACGTGTCCTCCGCCTCCGAGGTCGCGGGCCACCGCGCTCACGTCAAAGCCGGTCTTTGCCCGTAGATTGCCGCGGATCTCACCCTCAATGAGGCGGAGAACGACCACGACGTCCACGCCGCCGATCTCGCGCACGGCGTCGGCGAGATATTCAGAATCTTCGGGCAGCGCGCCCGTCTCCTGATAGTCGGCGTCGGCAATCCAACTCATGGCAACATGTCCGTCGTTGACGACCTCGATGCGGGACATCGCTCGTGCCTGGAGCGCAAGCGAGCCTGCGCTGCGTTCCTGAAAGACGAGGCGTGAGGCTTCTGCCGGGGAGACACCCGCTTCGAGCATAGATGCGGCATCGCGGAGTGTCTCAGGGGTTGTGTTATCGAACTGGAAGCGACCGGTGTCGGTCATAAGTCCCACATAGCAGCACAGTGCTACTTCCGGGGACGGAGCAATCTCGAGGCGCTCGAGCAGATGCCACACGAGTTGGCTGCTCGCCGCCATGGTGTGGTCCACCACGTTCACGGTGCCGAACTCAGCGTTGTCGGGGTGATGGTCGATCACGATGGTCGTCTCCGCCGCGCGGGCGATATCGGCCGCATCACCGAGGCGCTCAAGATTGGGTGTGTCGAGTGCCACAAAGACATCGGGAGTCTCAAGTTCGGAGACAGGAGCAAAGAGCGCGACTCCCGGAAGGAATGCGTAGGTTTTGGGCGGGTGCGTCCCGCTATCGGCCAAGGTCGGGATCGCCGCAATCCCGGCGTCGCGAAGCGCTAAGGTAAGCGCAAGCACGGAGCCGATCGCGTCCCCATCAGGGCGTACATGACCGCAGACGATCACAGATTGCGCATGACGAAGCATCACGGCAGCGCGGTGGTACGGAGTGCTCACCGCAGCCTCCCCCTATTCGGTTGAGGAGTCGTCGGGCGCGGCCTCCCCCTCGTCCGCACGTTCTGCGGCGAGGGTGGGTGGCACGTTCTTGAGTGCTTCGGTCATGCGCTGACTCGCGTCGACGGTCTCGTCGATGAAGAAGCGCAGCTCAGGGTTGAAGCGCATCTTCACGCGCTGGCCAACGAGCAATCGGATGCGACCCTTGGCTGACTCAAGGCCTTCCATGACTTCGGCGTAGCGCTCCTCGCCACCGTGTGCGGTCACATAGACGTTGGCCACAGTCAGGTCGGTGCTCACACGCGCCGCGGTCACCGTAACGAACTCAAGACGGGGATCTGCGATCTCCGTCATGAGAATCGTTGCGATAACCTCACGGAGCGTCTCACCAAGCTGGCGGGTTCTGGGACTCTGCTTCATAAGATATTCCTATACCAGGCGCGCGACTTCGATGACCTTGTAGCCTTCGATGACGTCGCCTTCCTTGATGTCCTGGAATCCGGCGATGGTAAGGCCGCACTCATAGCCACCCTTGACGCTCTTCACATCGTCTTTGAAGCGACGAAGCGAGCTGAGCTTGCCTTCGTAGATGACGGTGCCGTCGCGCACGATGCGGATCTTGTCATCGCGATGGATCTCGCCTTCGGTAACGAAGCAGCCGGCAATAACCCCGGTCTTGGGTGCACGGAACAGTTCGCGAATCTCAACGCGGGCTGTGTCCTCTTCTTTGAAGTCAGGGGCGAGCATACCAACGCGTGCAGCGTTGATCTCTTCGATCGCCTGATAGATGACGCGGTACAGGCGGATATCGACATTCTCCTTCTCGGCGAGCGCCTTAGCCTTGGGCTCAGGACGCACGTTGAAGCCGATGATGATCGCGTCGGATGCGTCTGCCAGCGAGACGTCGGTCTCGGTGATGCCGCCGACTCCGCTGTGCAGCATGTTGATGCGGACCTCGGACTGATCCATCTTGTCGAGCGCGTCTTTGAGGGCCTCGATCGATCCCTGGACGTCTGCCTTGACGAGGAGGTTGAGATCCTTGAGCTCGCCCTCCTGGATACGGGCGAACAGGTCTTCGAGGGAGACGTGGGTCTTCTTCTCCTGGGCGAGCAGGCGCTGTTTGAGTGCGCGCTCCTCGGCCAGGTTGCGAGCGTCACGCTCATCGGCAAAGACACGGAACTCGTCACCGGCGCTCGGAACGCATGAGAGGCCGACGATCTCGACGGGATCGGCGGGACCCGCGGTCTTGGTCTGGTGACCGAGCGGGTCGATGAGTGCACGGACGCGACCGTGGCTCTTGCCGGCAACGACTGCGTCGCCGATGTTGAGCGTGCCGCGCTGTACGAGCACGGTGGCGACCGGACCGCGGCCACGGTCGAGCTTGGCTTCGATCACAACGCCACTGGCGAAGGTATCGGGATTGGCCTTGAGGTCTTCGAACTCTGCGATCAGCAGGATGTTCTCGAGCAGATCCTGGATGCCAGTGCGCTGCTTGGCGGATACATCGACAAAGATGTTCGCTCCGCCCCACTCCTCGGCAAGTACCTCATGCTCGGTGAGTTCCTGGCGAACGCGACTCGGATCAGCGCCTTCCTTGTCGATCTTGTTGACCGCTACGATGATCGGTACGCCTGCGGCCTTGGCGTGATGGATCGCTTCGACCGTCTGTGGCATAACGCCGTCGTCGGCTGCGACAACGAGTACGACAACGTCGGTGATGTTCGCGCCACGGGCACGCATGGCGGTGAACGCCTCGTGACCGGGGGTGTCAACGAAGGTAATGCGCTTGCCACCGTGATATGCGAGCGACGCACCGATGTGCTGGGTGATGCCGCCCGCCTCGGTGTCGGCGACACCCGTTTCGCGAATCGCATCGAGCAGCGAGGTCTTGCCGTGGTCAACGTGACCCATGACAGTAACGACCGGTGAGCGCGGCTTGAGGTCTTCTTCTGCATCTTCGAACGTCCAGCCGGCCTCTTCTTCCGGAGAGACGACCTTCACGGAACGATTGAGGTCATCGGCGATGACCTCAACGATGTCGGACATCATGGGCTGGTTCACGGTCATGGGCTGACCGAGAAGCATCAGACGCTTGATGATCTCGTTGGGAGGCAGGTCGAGGGCTTCGGCGAACTCGCCAACCGTGACGCCCTCGGTGACGGTGACAATGGCGCCTTCGCCTTCGGTGGAAGCGACCGCTTCCTTCTTCTCGGCTACCTCGGCGGCCTGTGCAGCCTGGACCTCGGCTCGCTTCTGCTTCTTCTGCTTGCGCTTTCCGGTGTCCGCCTGAGCGGCAGCGACTGCAGCCTTGGCCTGGTCGATGACCTTCTGGCGTGACTGCGCTTCGGCCTCCTGGGCCATCTTGCGATAGCGATCGGCCTCGTCCTTCTCGAACTTGACTGAGTCTTGTGATTCCTTCTCGGCACGCTCGGCAGCGGCAGCGGCGTTCGCTGCCTCGACAGCCTTGGCCAAAGCGGCGGCTTCTGCCTCGGCCTTGGCGCGCGCCTCTTCTTCGGCTTTGCGGGTTGCGGCTTCGGCCTCGTCTTTGGCCTTCTGCTCAGCCTCGCGACGTGCGCGCTCCTCGGCTTCGAGCTTGCGGCGCTCATCGTCGCGGGCCTTGCGCTCGGCCTCTTCGACCTCGAGTCGCTTGCGCTCGATCTCTTCTTCGGCCTTGCGCTCTATCTCTAGGACAGCCTGGCGCTCGGCAATGATCGGACCGAGATCCTTGCGGATCTTGTCCACGTACGCTTCGACAAGGGTCGACGCGTGATTCTTGGCTGGTATCTTGAGCTCCGCCAGGTGGTCGAGGAGCTCTTTCGAACTCATCCCGAATTCCTTGGCAAGCTCATGGACTCTCATGCTTGACATACTTACGCGTCACTCCCTTGTTTCGAGGCATCAAGGGCCTCGTTGAACTCTCGTCTGAGTCTGTCGTTGTCGTCATCCTTGAGACGTACCCGCAGGGCCGAGTCAATACGCCTGCGCTGCACGGCCGAGTCGAAACACTCGGCCTTCCGGCACACATACGCTCCACGACCGTTGGCCTTGCCAGAGGGATCAACCTCGACATGTCCGTCGGCTGCACGAACAATCCGTACCAGGTCTTGTTTGTCCGAACCGACCCGGCATCCAATGCACGTGCGCAGTGGAGTCTTGCGTGCCTTCATCACTCGGCAGGCGCCTCCTTAGCGTGGATGCGACAGTAGACATTGTCGGGCACCGCTTTGTTGCGGCACCGCAGTCCGGAACTCGTCACAGCCACACAACGACCGTCGCGCTCCTCTTCAGGACCGCCTTCTTCGCCAGAGAGCCCTGCCGAAGCAATACCCTGCTCGGCAGCTTGCATCTGGCTCTTGATATCGATTCTCCAGCCCGTAAGCTTGGCAGCGAGCCGCGCATTCTGGCCCTCTTTGCCAATAGCGAGTGACAGCTGGTCATTGGGCACGATCACTGTTGCGGTATGGGAGGCTTCGTTCGCGATGACGCGAGATACCTTTGCGGGAGACAATGCATTGGCAACGTAGGTCGCGGCATCCTCGTTCCACGGCACCACATCGATGCGCTCGCCTCTCAGCTCGCTCACGATCATGCGCACGCGAGAGCCCTTGGGCCCAACGCACGCCCCAACCGGGTCGAGACCGGACTCGCGGCTGGATACAGCGATCTTGGAGCGCATACCCGGCTCGCGCGCAACGCTCTTGATCTCAACGATGCCGTCATAAATCTCGGGCACCTCGAGCTCAAAGAGGCGACGGATGAGACCCGGGTGTGTACGGGATACCACGATCGAAGGCTCATTCGAGGTCTTGCGAACCTCGATGATGTAGGCCTTGATGCGCTGGTTGTGATCGTAGCGCTCGTTGTGGGGCTGCTCGCTCGGAGGCAGCAACGCTTCAACGCCCTCGCGGAGCTTGATGAGGGTGTAGCGGCTGTCCGACTGCTGAACAGTGCCGGTCACCGATTCGCCAACGCGATCGTTGTACTCGTCATAGACCTGGTCGCGCTCGGCCTCGCGAATCGTCTGCGTGATCACCGACTTTGCGGCCTGCGCAGCGATTCGGCTCACATCCTTGGGAGTGATGTCCTTCTCCTCAAAGACGGGCTCTTCTTCGGTTCCGCCAACAGGAATCAGCTCGTAGACGTAGATGCGACCGGTCTCACGATCGAGTACCACGCGCGTCTCGTTTTCCAGATCCATCATCCGGCGGTATGTCGCAGCAAGCTGCATTTCGAGCTTATCGAGCATTTCGAGCTCGTCGATACTCTTCTCGGCGGCAAGCGCCTTCAAGGCCTCCATCAACTCTGAACTCATGACTGGCCTGCCCCTTTCTGCTTGAAGTCCACATCGCCTTTGAGGTGCGCTTTCGAAATCGCACCATGCGGGATATGGACCTTTTCTCCGGCATCGGTTTCGAGCACCACATCTTCGCCTTCTACGGCGAGAAGCGTGCCAGTGTATGTCGTGCGTCCCTCGGCAGGTACGGTCTTGAGTTTGATCTGGCTACCCGCAAAGCGCTCGAAATCGGTGAGCTTTCGCAGTGGCCGGTCAATCCCGGGCGAGGAGACTTCGAGCGTGTATGCCCCTTTGAGGATGTCTTCGCGTTCATCGAGCGCTTCAGAGATCCAGAAACTTGCCGAGGCGATCGCATCGAGATTGACGCCACCTTCTTGGTCCAGGTACACACGGACGACAGGTTGCTTGTGTCCGCCTGCGGTGTCTACCGCCACGAGTTCGAACCCTTCGCGTTGTGCGATGGGTGTGAGCAGCGCTTCAACCGTATTGGCAAGTGATGCTCTCATACCGGTAAAACCTCCTTCCAGACGAAAAAAAGCGGGGGTTACCCACTTCTCGCAAGAAACTTCCTGTCGACCTGAGTGATTTTACCCCAGCGCTGGTGGCGGGTCAAAGAAAGTATGTATAGGACCCGCCGTTTCGCCGGCCCTGTTGAAGCCCTTACCGCTCGGTCAGCGGTGTGTACTCGCGTCGAGGCGCAACGCTCTTGTACGCAGGGCGCATGATCTTGCCGGCGTTTGCCAGTTGCTCGATGCGATGTGCGCTCCAGCCCACGATTCGCGCAATTGCAAATAGCGGCGTAAAGAGTTCCTGTGGAATATCGAGCATGGTGTAGACGAATCCGGAGTAGAAGTCCACATTCGCGCTTACTCCCTTGTAGACGCGCCGAGACTCGCTGATGGCCTCGGCAGCGATTCGCTCGACCTTCACATGGAGCTCGAACTCCTCTTCGAGACCCTTCTCTTTTGCAAGACTCTCCGCATAGTGGCGAAGGATCGATGTCCGTGGGTCTGAGATCGAGTAGACCGGGTGGCCCATGCCGTATACGAGGCCTGACCCATCGAATGCCTGCTTGCTGAGCACCTTGACGAAGTAGTCGTGCAGCTCGGTCTCGTTCGTCCAATCCTTCACGTTCGCCTTGATGTCTTCGAACATGGCTGCGACCTTGATGTTTGCACCACCGTGGCGCGGGCCCTTGAGCGATCCGAGCGAGGCCGCGATTGCGGAGTATGTGTCGGTGCCCGATGACGACACCACGTGCGTGGTGAATGTGGAGTTGTTGCCGCCGCCGTGCTCAGCCTGAAGCACGAGGGTCATATCGAGAAGTTTGGCCTCGAGGTCCGTGTAGTTGGAGTCCGGACGCAACATGTGCAGGAAGTTCTCCGCAGCCGACAGTTCCGCCTTGGGACTGTGAATCACCAGGCTGCGCTGGTGAAAGTGATGCATGTAGGCCTGGTACGAGTAGACAGCGAGCACGGGGAAGCATGCAATGAGCTGCAGGCTCTGCCACAGCAGGTTGCGCACCGATGTCTCGTCGGGATTGCCGTCGAGAACGTACATCCCGAGAACGCTGCGTGCCATCGCGTTCATGATGTCGCGGCTTGGCATGCGCAGGACGGCATCGTGGACAAAGTGCTGCGGGATCACGCGGTGCTCCGCCAGACGCTCGGTGAACTGTGCGAGCTCAGCGGCGTCGGGAAGGCTGCCAAACAAGATGAGGTACGCGGTCTCCTCAAAGCCAAGGCGATCGTCGGCCGTGAAGCCGTCCACGAGGTTTGAGATCTCGATGCCTCGATACAGGAGTTGACCGGGTGCCGGAACCGGAGTATCGCCGTCGAGCGTGGTGCCGACAACGTCGCCGATCATGGTGAGACCTGCAAGAACGCCTTTGCCGTGCGCGTCTCTCAGACCCCGCTTGACGTCGTATTCCGCATAGAGTGCGGGATCTACGATGCTGCTCGATTCTGCGAGACGCGACCAGCGGTCAAAGATCGTTTCCGAGGCTGGTGCGTCCGTTTCATTTGTTGCCGCGCGGCTATCCGCGTTAGGTGTCATGTGATGGACCCTTCCGGTCTGGCGGTGTCATCGAGACCTATAGAACACCGTCGGTGGACGTGGGGTTGAGAATAGATTGTACCTGTTGACGCGGATTTGGCGAGCCCCCTTGGTGTTCACCACCGTGCCGCGTGAACCTGCACGCACGTTGACCTATAGTAGACGTTTCCACACCCCCCTCACCTGCCGAGGAGCCCTGTGAACTACTCGCACGTACGCAGCACGCACGCGCGCGCGAAAGACCATCCGTACTATCCGATCGTCCTTGCGCTTCTGGTCATGGTCGTGTGGGGCGGCACGCCGATGTTCTCCAAGATCGCGGCCACTGAGATTGACCCGCTGATGGTCGGGATGCTGAGGACCGTGGTTGCCGGCCTTCTCGCGGTTCCCCTTGTTCTCGTGTGGCGCTTGGCGTTGCCACAGTCCCGTCGCGGACGCGTTTTGCTCGGGTACTCGGGCCTTGCGGCATTCGTGGCTTTCCCGTTGGTCTACACCGTGGGACAGGCGCAGACATCAGCCACGCACGGAGCACTGATTCTTGCAACACTTCCGGTCTTCACGAGTCTCTTTGGGACCCTGGTCGAGCGCAGGCGCGTGAGCTGGACATGGGTCGCCGGATGCACGATCGCTCTCGTTGGCGAAGCGGCGATCATCGTATGGAGAACCGCCGGGTCGGTTGGGGGTGCGAGCGTTGCCGGCGATGTGATCGTGCTGGCCTCGGCGCTCGTGTGTGCAACGGGATACGTTGCGGGCGCCCGTCTCTCACAGCGCGGATACTCGAGCCAGTCGACGACGCTCTGGGGGGTGGCGTTTGCCTCGGCAGCACTGTTGCCTCTATTCGTGTGGTCGATCGCGCGCGACGGGTTACCCGTAGCCGGAACAGCCGCGTGGGGTTCTGTGTTGGTGCTTGCGATCCTTACGTCGATTCTCGGCTACATCGCCTGGTATTGGGCGCTCGCCAGGGGTGGGATCAGCCGCGTTGCCGGCGTGCAGTTCACGCAGCCGCTCTTTGGGCTCGTGCTGGCCGCTGTTGTGCTCGGTGAGCGGCCGGGTGCGGGCACGCTGATCGCTGCTGTGGCGATTCTCAGTGGCGCGTGGATGGTGCGAAGCGCCGCAAAGGTCTAACTCTGTGGCTCCGAGGACAGCGTGCACACGAATCGTTGCTCTCTGACGCGTGTGCCCCACTCACGTCCTCTGAGACGATGAACCACCTGAGGTGTGCGCCGTCGGTGTCTGTTCGGGAGCCGTCGATCGCGATGGAGCCCTGAATCGCACCGTCTTCTGCTGCTACCCAGAAGCCGTCTCGGTCCTCGTGGTATTGCGCAAGGAACTCAGAGAGTTCGGTCGCGACTTTCGCTTCAAAGAACAGGCCGAATCCCCAGTGCTCCGAGTAGTAGGTGCCGTGCAGCGATGCAACGCGTCCCAGCGAGCCGGGAACGCAGCCTCGGACAATCTCGATGTCGGACAAGAGAGTTCCCCTTCTGACTATGAGGCGAGCCCGGTTAGAACGATGGCCAGGGTTCCAGTTACGAGTGCAAGAACGCCCCACGTGTCGAGTCGCTCCTTCCACAGTACCGCGGCACCGAGGGTCGTGAGTAGAATCACCCCGATGTTGATTGCGGGGTATACGAAGATCGCATCCAGTGAGGCGAGCGCGGAGAGCAGAAAGAATGAGTTGAGGATATTCGGTACTCCCAGGATGAGTCCTCGCACAGTCGTCGATCTGTCGAATGCGATCCCTTTCCACCACATCAGCAGCAGTGTGTAGATGAGCGAGAACCCAAAGACGCAGAGGAGAAAGAACGGCTTCTCGGTACTCGGGCGCCATTCCTGAAACAGCTTCAAGGCGAAGTCATTCACGCCGATTCCGACCAACAGAATCAGGAGCAGCGCGTAGGCTGCGTTTCTGAGGTGAATCTCCGTGGTCGCGCGTGTGGAGAGAAAGAAGAACAGCAGTGTCACGCCTGTGAGCACGAGTCCTGCGAGCTGATTCGTGTTCGGCAACTCGCGAAAGAGGACGACCGACATAAGCACCGGGATCGCCAGTGAGAGTCTGGAGCTCACGGTGGCCAAGGATGCTCCCGCGGCTCCGACGGCCTTGGTGAAGATCAGGAACGTAAAGGTGAACCCCAGGGCAAGCGCAGCGCCAAAGAAGAGAGTCTCTACTGAGAAGGTCCGCCCTGCGCTGCCGATCAGATAGAACCCGCCCAGGAGCGAAGCCACCAGGTAGTTCCCTGCCAGAAGCGGCAACGGATGGCCGCCCCGTGAGTCATTCGCTTTGAGGATAAGGGCAACACTCGTGGAGCATAGTATCGCGAGAGCGAGAGAGATCATGTATCACAGTCCGTGTGGTCGAAGGCGGCTCGGTCTTGAACTCTAGGCCAGCGAGAAGAACATGGGACTGAAGTATGGAATGAGCCATATCAGCCAGACTGCAATGCTGAAAGTGTGGAAGCGCGTGATCCAGCGCTCGTCATGCCTGATCAAGACAACGGTCGCCCACACCGCGTGGATGAGCATAAGGATGATTGCAAGGGTTCCGGAGATGCCGTGGACATCAACGGTCATTCCACCAGCCATGTCGAACATCATGCCTGTACCCCATGTGTCGCACACGAAGCCCATCCAGAAGAATATGAGATGCCAGACCTTCAGTCGTCCGGAGATTCGTTCGCTCCAGACTCCGATCGAGTAGAACAGCAGCGCCAGTCCAATGATCGTGCTCGCGGTTGCGTTCAAGGCAGCCATCCTATCGCTCGGAGGTGTACGTCGTATGCACGGGACGTACTCGCCAGTTCATAGAGTACGACAATCACAGCCATCAGAACCGTGTCCGGCGCTAGAGTTGAGGTGCCGTCTGCCAACACAGGGGTGATCGCAGTGGATTCGGGTCTCGTTGTCGGAATCATCATCGCGGCTGTGTTCTTGGCTCTGCGCAAGGGCCTGTCGTCAAGCCCTCATCCAGCGTCACTTCAAGGGCACCGAAAAGAAGCAAGCGGCATCGGCGCATCGAGTGCAACGGACGTCCGAGAAGATGGGCAAGAGCGTGAAGGCGGCTGCTCCCCCCGCAAAGCAGGCTCCCACAAAGCACGTTGCGAGTAAGCCTGCGAAGATCAAGGCCACCCCGAAAGACGATACGCATACCGGGTCGGCCAAGCGTCCGCTCAAGTAGGGCCCACGCCTAGGGAGCGACTTCTTCCCACGCGATCTCGCCGGGAAAATCGGTGCGTTCCAGACCGGTGCCATAGTCCTGCACGTTCCAGTCGGAGCCGTCGAAGGTCATGAACCACTGCTCTCCGAGCTCCCCTTGCCAATCGGGGTCTCTGATCAGTGACCACGCCTGTATCCACCAGACACCCTGCGCATCCTGCCCAAGGGCGACCACGCGGACCGAGGAGAACGGGGCATCCGGGATCTCGCGACGCGACGCATCGAGGACGGCTATCTCGGTGTCTGCGAGCGAGGGGCGGGCTACGGGTTGCGCTGCCGGGGGGTCTGGCGGTGTCTCCTGGCCGGGTTCGGGTGTCAGCTCTCCGAGTGGCGGTACAGCCGGCGCCGTAGCTTCAGGTGGAGCGACATAGTCCCAACTGTTGGACGTATCCGACGTTCGTGGCTTATCCATACCGGTGAACAGGAACACGCCAGCGAATATGACGATGGCAATGACAACGAACAAACCGATCATGCCGAGTCCGATCCAGACTTCCATGTAGGGGTTTCTATTGCGGAGCTTCTGCGCGAGCAGCTCGCTTGAGGTGAGCTCGTCCACGATCTGCGGAGCAGGGAGCGCCTCAGCCGCATATATCACGCGGATGAGGTCATCGATCCAGAGTCTTGTCTGCTCAGGCGCGATGTCGATACCGAACATACGGCGATTGCCGCTGAGCATCAGTGTGAGTGTGCCGGGTCTTAGGATGACCTGCTGCCTGGTGAAGATGCTGCTGCCCCGGACCGTGAGCCGACGCAACGCATCCGTTGCCGTGGAGTCCGAGAGCAGGGCGCGAGTCCAGGCTTCGTCGTGCGCAAAGACGCTCAGAGCCGCCAGGTCGGGATCGGACAGCACCAGGGGATGCTTGCCCATCAGGTCAGCGGCGAAGCTCGTGTCGCTCTGATGTTCGGTGATTCCCAGGCGTGTGCGCAGGGTCGTGTCGATATCGATCACCAGGAACGGTCCCCGCCACAGATAGACGTGGACACCGCGTCCGTGAACCGTGCCGTGGTACTGGCGAAACTGTGACATGTAGGCCGAACCGGTGAGCCCCAGGGGCGCGAACAGTGAGTCCAGCTTTGTCGTTCGGCGCGAGATCGTCACCATGAAGATGATGCCTGCGATCACCAGGGGTGAGAGCCAGAGGAGTGCGGTCAGCACGAGCACCCATAGCTGAAAGTCGAACGTCGTCACGAGCATGAGCGTGGACATCACTCCACAGAGGCCCAATGGGAGACCGATCATGATCGAGAGAACGCGAATCACGATCGAGCGTTTGTAGCCCATTCCCACATCGCGCAGGATAGTTGGCATACGGCCCCCTTGGTCACGTTGAGTTTCTCACACTATGACTCCAGCGTGCCCACATACCGCTCTCCACCCGACGCACCTCGGGCGCACCTGTCAAATCCATCGTGCCCCTGTCAATCTCACCAGAGTCCAGTACATCACTCAGGCGATTCTCGAGCTCGCCGGAGGTCATGCCCTGCGTGTGTGCGGTTAGCAGCACAAAGAGCGGCGTCTCAGACAGCAGCGCCCTACACTGTTCAAGCGTGGCTTGTAAGTCTCGCTCCAGCTTGTATTGCTCGCCCTTGATACCCCGACCGAACGACGGAGGGTCGAGCATGATCGCATCATATCGACGGCCTCTCCGGATCTCACGATCCAGGAACTTACCAACGTCTTCTACGATCCAGCGTATGGGGGCCTCGCTCAGCCCGTTGAGTGAGGCGTTCTCCCGTGCGCGTGTGACCATCGAGCGGGATGCATCGAGATGGCACACCGTGGAGCCCGCGCGGGCCGCTGCAAGGGTGGCACCGCCCGAGTAAGCAAAAAGGTTGAGAACCGATACGTTGTCCCGTTGCGTGGACTTCAATGACTCATGTATCAGATTCCATAACCCACGTGTTTCGGGAAACACACCTACATGACCTGCGGGCGTTGGGCTGAGTTGGAAGACGAGGTCGTTGATCGTTGCGGTCCAGCTTTCCGGAACCGTACTGTCCCCCACCGGCTGCCATCCGGCGTCCCGGTCAAATGACGCGCAGGCCGTGCTCCACGCCACAGGCGTCTGTCTGCTCCAGTCGGCTTGTTCGCACGGGCGCGACAGAATCACGTCACCAAAACGCTCGAGCTTGCGGCCTTCCCCACTGTCCATGAGTTCGTATTCGTTTCGCATGGTGTGCCACTGACCTCGTTGTTGTCGTGATCTCTGTCTTGGGCGGGCGTGGCTACTCGATAACGAGCGAGCCATCCTCATTGAACGACCAGAGGTCGGCATAGGCGACTTCCCACAGGTGACCATCCGGGTCTGAGAAGTACCCACTGTATCCACCCCAGAATACCTCTTGGGCGATCTTCTCTATGACACCACCGGCCGCAACAGCCGCATCGAGGACGGCATCGACCTCTGTCTTGCTGCGCGCCACGTAGGCCAGGGTGATGCCGGTGAAGCCTGTGCGCTTCGCCGACAACTCGGGAGACACATCCTGGGCCAGCTTTTCGAGTGGGTAGAGCGCCAGGCAGGTTCCTCCGGTCTGAAAGAAGATGATTCCGGACTCGACGCTTCTCGTGGTCGGGAAGCCGAGGTCGGTGTAGAAACGGCGAGACGTCTCCAGGCTGCGAACACCCAGGGTCACGATACTGATTCGAGGCTCCAATGCTCACTCCCCATCACGCGTGTGTTGCTCAAAGCCAAGGCTCGAGCGCCTGCCATCGCATTCTACCGCGGGGTAGCCGCTCTTATCCTAGAGGGTGAGATTGAGCAGCTGCCATGCGTACACAGCGCTCATTGCAACGGCGTAGGCCACAAGTGCGAAGTACCAGTTCCCGCCAAACTTGGGCGTCTTGATGGGTGCCACGTTCAGCGCGGCGAGGACCATCAACAGAGCGAACAGCACCATCAGGAATGCCGAGGAGCCAAGCAGCGGCCGGAAGGCAAAGAGTGCGACCAGAATGATCACGTTATTGTCGAGCGCCAGGCCCCGGTAGGTCGAGCCATCCACCATGCCAATGGTGTTGAAGTAGGCAAGGCGAACGACGGCTGCAGCCAGGATAACGAAACCGCCAAGGAGAAACCTGATCTCAAAGCCACCCACTGCGAGCAGGAGTACCATCGGTGCCACGCCAAAACTGATTACGTCGATCAGTGAATCCAACTGCGCGCCGAACTCGCGCTGCTCTTTGGTTCGACCCTTCATCTTTCGTGCGACCCGACCATCGAGCCAGTCGAAGACGACCGCCCAGATCAGCCCGATCATCGCTGCGGGAAACATGCTGAGGACCGCGTAGTAGACGCCAATGATCGCCGAACCGAGTCCCAAGAGCGAGATGATATTCGGGAGATCCTTGGCAAACCACAACATGGAATGCGGCTCGTTCTTGTTTGTGCGTGTCACTATCGATCGACTGCCGTGTCTATCGCCCGGATCAGTGCCTCAACGAGCGCGAGGTTCTCTGCCTGTGTGCGACAGGCCAAACGGATATGGCGGCACGAGTCGGGCATGGTCTTGCCGCCGCAGTGTTTGATGTAGATGTTCTCTTCGACGAACATGTAGCGTTCGATCTCCGGGCCTGAGGCGCTTGTGTCCGGCAGACGGCAGAAGATGAAGTTCGCGTCCGGCTTGTATACCACGAGACCCGGAACCGCATTGAGACTGTCGTGGAATGCGTCTCTGTCCGCACGCACTGAATCACAGCTCTCCACAAACTCCTGTCGGTAGTCCGGAGCGAGATGCAGAAACTCCTCTGCGAATCCGTTGACGTTCCAGATGTGCAGGCCGTCGCGAAGATTGGCGATGAGTTCCTCGTTTGCGCTGAGGAGATATCCGATCCTCAGTCCGCAGATCCCGTAGGCCTTGCTCATGCTCTTGAGCACGGCGAGATTGCGGTGCTCCCCTACGATGCCTTCGAGCGACTGAGCGTACGGGGCATCTGCAAAGTCGATAAACGACTCGTCGACAACCAGAGTGCAGTCGTGGCCTTTGAGCAGTTCGAGCAGTCGCAGGAGGTCGTCGTGCGGCACCAGGAGCGAGGTCGGATTGTTTGGGCTGACAATGACCGCGTAGTCGGCGCCGCTGCTGATCGCTGCCGCGGCGAAGCGATCGACGTCGAGTTCAAAGGAGGGCGTATCGAGAGGAAACTCGATGACGCTGCCCTCCGGAGCCGCGTTCGCGTATTCGTTGAACGATGGCACCGGAACAATCAGTTTCGAGGCCAGGGAACCCGAGAGTATCTTGATGATCTCTGCGGCCCCGTTTCCTACTACGAGCCTATCTGCGGGCTGTCCGATCAGCGTTCCAACCAGATCCGCGAGAACGTTCTGCGCAACGGGGTAGTTAAGCACAAGGTCATGGATCCTGCCCGTGAACAGCTCAAAGAGCGACTCGGGCGGAAAGTAGAGGTTGTACAGGTACGCATGATCGACAAAGCTGTGGCGCCAATATCCGCCGTGCTGTGATTGAAGGGCTTCGTATTCCGCGTCGCGTGTGGCGCGTACGTCTGAGGCAGAGATCGTGCTCACCCAGCTACCTCCGCCGTCGCCTGATCTGGTGCTTGATTCATCGACTCCGAGTACCGAGGAAACATCGCCTCAGCTGCTGCCAGATCCTCAAGGGTGTCTATCTCGTACCAGCTGTCCGCGTCAAAGAGAACCGGGCGAAGCGTAAGGGAGCCATCCGCAACCATCTCGGCAAAGACCGACTCGTAGTAGTCCCCCGTGCGCTTGGCGGCGATGTAGGTATCGAGCCGTTCAGCGATCGTGCGCCAGGTGGCGCGAGAGAAGCTGTAGATGTTGACGGTCTTGTAGTGAGTCGCATCGGGGCGGCTCATCTCCCCCAGGCAGAACGCGCTCACGCCGTCTTCGGCGCCAAAGGTGACGGTTGTCCCGTTCATCCAGGGCAACTGCCGGGAGACGGCGACCCGGTCGGGCTTGAGCATTCCGTCGAGCAGAGTCGTGTCGAACACGAGGTCGCTTTCGATCAGAAGTACCGGCTCGTCGATCAGTTCTCGCGCAAGCCAGAGACTGTAGATGTTATTGGTCGTGCGATAGCAGGAGCTCGTGACATAGCTGATTTCGATGTTCCCCGAGCGGTCCCCGAGGTAGTCCTGTATCGATGCCGACTCGTGTCCAAGTACGACGACCAGACGGGTGAAGCCGTGATCGCCCAGTGTCCGTAGGAGACGCTCAAGAATCGTGATTCCGCTCACGCCGACAAGACACTTGGCTGTGTCATCGGTGAGTGGCGCGAGGCGACTGCCCATCCCGGCGGCCAGCAGCAGTGCTGTTGTAGGTCCTTGTTCTCGTGCATTTGAAATCGTGCGCATCGTGGCTCCAAATCATCGTGGTGCGACCGTGACACCAGCTGGTGCAGCGGTCGAACCAGTGCGCAAGAAGGGCGCCAGCCCGAAGCACATAAGTCGGGCAATGGGTCCTTGTTTGCAGGCACTGGTACCGTGACGACGGAAAGGCCGACGTTGCGTCGATCCATCGAGTGAAAGACGATCTTCATCCGTGTGGTACGCCACTACCAGAGGGGAATTTGCTGGTAGATGCAGTGAATCCGTCGAGCCACCGGTGAAGTGAGAGAGGGGCAACCAGACTCGGTTGGAGCGCCGCAGATGCAGCGCAGTAGACGTTCATTATAGGCGACGCAGGGGTCAAAGGCGAATATTCTAGGCGTCAAGCCTTCGGTTCAAACACACAAACGCGCACTTCGGGTGGCCTCAATCACATGAAGCACACGTCTCGCGTTGCCTCTTCGACAACGAAGCAGCGCTCGTTGTTCGACTGCGCATCTGATGGCACCAGGAAGAACCCGTAGCCGGTGCCTTGATAGCGCTGTGTGGTCCCCACAAGGATTTCGCCGTCATCAAAGGTGACCACGACACCCTGTTCCCATTCCGGAGGTCGAGAGGGCAGCGACTTCTTGTCCACGTGTGCCGGGTCACCATCGAAATCCTTCACGTAGAAGAGCGCTTTAAGGTCCCGCATAGTGACTTCAGTTCGCTCCCAGCCCTGGACCGATATGGGATCCGTGATGTGGAACGTCTCCCGGGATGCCGAGAAGTCAACGGTCGTTCCCTTGAGGACATGACCATCGATGTACCGAGCTACAACTCTGTTCACAGTCCCTCCATACAAGTGCATCGTCTCAGCGGCAGACCACCGGACAGCTGTCTCTTATACACATCTGACGCTGCCG
>JAGXFU010000010.1 GCA_024637115.1 Actinomycetes bacterium | reverse complement strand
CGTATCTTTCACTTGAGGTGATCTGGCGATACTTCATGTGCGGTTCCCCTGTTCTTGGCGGGATGGAGGAACCTGAAGTGTCCCAGATTGCCTCACCCACCCGGGGCGGGGGTGTTGCACTTAGTATCTGAATCCGCGAGGTCTAACCCCGGCTTCGAGCAGATGGGGCGGGCGCTAGAATGATGCGAGGGCTTGGCCACTGCTCAAGCCGAAACACGTTAGTCAGAAAGAGACCCATGCCGCAACGAGGCAGACTCACAGATTGGAACGATGCCCGAGGGTTCGGCTACATCACGCCCCTCGATGGCAGGCCGACCGTGTTCGTCCACATCAGCGAGTTCCCCCGCCACCAGCGCCGACCCTACGCCACGGATCTGCTCTCATTTGAGACCAGCGTCGATGAGCGAGGACGGACCCACGCGATCAACGTGAGGTTCCTCTCAGCGGCCAGTCCCCGTTCGCAGCCCCGCACGTCCGCGGCACCGACGAGATTGCCGGTGCCTGCACTGATCGCTACAGGGACATTCGGTCTAGCGGTCTGTCTCGTCGCCGCGCTGGGTACACTCCCCTGGTCAGTCCCACTCGCCTACGTCGTCATGAGCTCGCTGGCCTTTCTCGCGTACGCTCAGGACAAGCGCGCCGCGCAAACCGGCCAGTGGCGAACCGGCGAAGGCACTCTGATCTTGCTCGGCTTGCTCGCCGGATGGCCGGGGGCGCTCATCGCACAAGAGACGCTGCGTCACAAGACAAGGAAGCAACCGTTCCGCTCCATCTTCTGGGCATCGGTCCTCGTCAACATCGGGCTACTCGTATGGCTCGCAGTCGCAGCCCCTCTTGCAGGCCAAACCTAAGCACGTTCGGCGCAGCGCACCTACGAAAGGGACTCTCAATGCCTGATGATAGTGACCCTGGAGTCTCAGTTCCCGCGTGGGCCGGTCCAACCGTGACGCGTATCGTCGGTATCACCGCGCTGCTCCTTGCACTGCGATTGGCGGCCTTGAGACAGATTCCGGAAAGCTGGATTGACCCCCTAGCCGAATGGATGATCGCTCTCGTCGCGGCCGCGGCCTTCGCACTGGTGTTGGGTTGGCTCTGGTTGATCAGCCGCGGGACTCGAGCTTCACACGCACTGGCGTGGGCATTTGGCACTGCAGTCGGCTATGTTCTCCTCAGCAATGTGTGGCCGTTCGTGAGCAGTACGACACCAGCGCTATCGGCACTATCGAACACACTGATGCTACTGGCCCTCGCATGCGGTGTGGTTGTACCGTTCGCCCTCGGGTTGGGCTTGACCCGCTCGCCCCTCGTTGGGCCCTGGGTCGGCTGGGTGGCCACTGCGTGGGGAGCAAGTTGGATTCTTGGGCTGACGGTCAACGTAAGTTGGATCACGCTTGGTTTGAATGTGCTCTTCTTTCTCGGGCTAGGGATAGCCCTCCTTCGACCGCAGCCGCCCACGGCGCGCCGAACCAGCGTTTCGACCTGACAAGCTTCGCCGCGCGAGCTACGCTCGACCAGACGAGGCCAAACGCCTCGTCTTGCAACTGAAACGCAAACACGTTCGACATCCGAATGAGGGAGGCTCATTTGCCAGCAACGACTGAGTGGGTCGATGCCCCGATTCCGGGTGACGAGCTGCTGTTACACCCGGCACTTGTTGGCGCGGCACTCCGCGGGCGTGCTGGCAGCAAGGAAGCTGCAGCTACTCTCGTGCGGCTGCTATCCCTTGGCGCCGTGAACGGGCGCGAGATCACGTTCGTGGAGAAGTCCTTCCTCGGCAGGTCGGTCACTCGGCGCACCCTCGAGTTGAAGTTGGCTCAGGGCTGGGTCTCGAGTCGCCATCCTCGCGGCGGGGGAACGATCGTGAAGCGCGGTCATGTGGGAGGCCTCTCGAAGATAGACCGGGGCATGCTCTCCGTGATCTTCGACCGGATCGCCCACTCGGACCACATCACCTTGCGGCAGATCGACGTCTACTCAAGCATTCACCCTCACGGATACTCCTCGGCGATTCGCGAGTGGAGAGAACTCGTCGTAAGCATCGCCAACGAGAAAGGGCTTCTGGAGGGCAAGACCAAGACTCACGCAGCTCGCGAAGCCCGACAGCTTCGTCGTCAGGTGAGGAGACGAATCGCCTCTCTGTCAGCCGCACGATCGGGAGCGGCATCCGAGCGCCTCCTCGAGCTGTCGGTCGTCTTCGGTTTGGAGCGTCACTTGTCCCGGGCGCTCGCCCCGCCGACAGCAGCTGTTATGGCGACTCCGACGACCGGACTGCAGGCGGCGAGTTGGCTGTGTTACGGCGATGCTTCTGCGCCGGCCCTGATCGGCTCGTTCGCCCACACCTTCACTCCCTACTATCCGTCGGGGTACGCCCCTACTCAGCAGGGAGGCTTCTCTTCATTCACTGGGAGTGGCGGGAGCGGTGGTGCCGCAGCAAGCCCCGGGGGCGGTGGGGGCGGGTTCAGCGGAGGGGGCGGTGACGGTGGGGGCGGAGGCGGTGGTGGGGGCGGCTAGGGATTCCGGTCGTGAATTCGTCATGCGATGTCGCACCCAGGTTTCGACCTGACAAAATGAGGCAAGCGAGCTACGCTCGAGAAGCCGAGGCCTGGCGGCCTCATCTTGCAGGTCAACCGAAACACGTTAGGCAGACTCACGAATGATGGACCGTTGCACGCCCGTTTGAACGAACGCGGACATTTCGGGCGCCCCGTTCACCTCTCCCGAATGCGACCTTGGTCCTGCGATCGGTCCGGGCGCCTCTGGGCGTCGCCTAGGTCGATTGGGTGTGGCTGAGCTCCTTCCGGCGTCGTCGTCGCATGGCCAACGCGATGATGAAGATGACGAGCAGGAGAATGGTCAGGCCGGCAATGGTCGGGAACAGCCATCTTAGCCCAGCAGGAGTCGCCGATACCGGCGGCGCCGAACCGGAGGCCGGGAAAGTGATCGATGCTTTGGCGCTGCGTTCGAGCAGTCCACTTCGGAGAATCAACTCGGCGTCCCACGGGCCGTCGGGCAGCCGCTCATCGAGGATGATCATAACCTGCCCGCTGCTACCGATTGCGAGTGTAGAGCCGAGGGTGGCCGGAAACGGACCTGCCTGCAACTCCCCGGGACCGTTCAGGAGTTCGAGCGAACCCGCCATATCGAGTGCCCGCCCGCCGGTGTTGTGCACGGTAGCCAGAACAGCGGGCATTCCGTCAGCGGATCTTTGGGCCGTCAAGGACTCGATCTCAAAGTCCGCGGCAGGAGGCGCGCCTGGCCCGACCGAGACATAGAGTCGGATGCCCACTCGGTTGACCTGTTGGATCCCGCCTTCGCCATCTGTGCGGACCTCGGCCCACACCGCTGCGTACCGCTCGCCGGCCGGGGCGTCGTTCGGCACGGTGATCTTTACAACTACACGCTCGCTTCCGCCGGCGGGGAGAGCTGCTGTCGTGGGGACCACCGAGCACCATGACGAGAGTTCGTTTGCGGTATGTCCGGCCAGCCCCACGAATCTGCTGTCGTCGATGGTGGCGCCAGCTGCGTACAAGAATACGGTGACGGGCTCGCCGGTCGAGTTGGTAACCTCGATTCTACGAGTGATCACCGATCCTGGTGAGAGGTGGTCGACCACGTACAGCTGTGCGCGGGGATCGGTTGCCGCGTCCGCAGGAACATCGAGGAGCCGAACCCCGATGCCTCCGGGATTCGCCTCCTCGGATGTGGATGCCCCTGCTTGTGCGATCAACGATACATGCACCAGCGTGACCAGAGCGAGGATGACTAGGACATGCCACCCACGCTGTTTGCCTGGTCGCGTGATCCGCATGGACTAGAGGACTGAATGGGTGATGGTGGCTGTATACTCGCCGGCTGCCGTTCCGCCAGGAACGAGGATGTTGATGGTCGGGTTCCATGTGGCCGAGTTGTCTCCGGTGATTCCTGTTGCCGTGACCGCCGGGCTGGCAGCAGTAAGGTCGGCCGGATCGTTCGCGGTGTAGGTGGCGGTACCGACCTTGGTGATTACTCCGGCGGTGTAGCCGACAGCGCTCGCGGCGACCGTGGGTCCGGCCGCAGGAGTAAAGGCAGAGGAGATGACGCTGGCGACCCAACCGGAACCGGCGGCAGCGCTGCGAGCGTCGCTGACGTGTACTTCACCAAGGGAGCCGTTGATGGTGCCGCCCTCCACGGTGTTGACTATGGTCCCGAGGTCGACTGAGCCGGTGGGAGCAGATATCTCCAATACGCCACCGGTGACTGTGATCGTCGCCGTCGTAACGGCGAACGCGGGTGCGGTCATACTGAGGGCGAATAGCCCCGCGATTGCGACAGTAAGAGCGCGATGCAGTGAAGCAGAGCGAAGTCTTGGCATGACGAACCTCTTCCGTTCATGAAGAGGCAACGTCGACCATAGGCGGAAGGCACCCGTACGGGTCCGTATCCAAGCCTGGCATCCCCCTTCGGGGGTAGTAATCATTGTATCGACACCTATTCCCGTAGATACAAGGTTTAACCGACGGATGGTCGCCTCGTGCATCGGCTTGCGTAAACTCGAGCGCCGCGCCGCGCCGCGCGACCGCGTTGCATCTTCCATTCTGCCCGACTCGATTTCGCGGCAAACACCTCTCGCGACGCGTACGCAGTGGCGTCTCTCACGCTTCGATCTCGTTTCGCGTGGTTGTTGCATCGTCATAATCGATGATCCAGCTGTCAGCTGGCACTCCTCGGCACCTACTTCATCTTCTCCGAGACCGCGACTAACTCAGACCGCTCTTGTGCTTGAGCGCTCGATTCTCGGCAGCTTGCCTAACCGCAGCCGCATTGCATCGTGCGCGACTGGTCGCCTAGCGACAAGGACGCGCTCGTTGGTGCTGCCAACAACCGCAGCATCTGGCGCAACATGGCTAACCCAGGTTTCGACCTGACAAAATGAGGCAAGCGAGCTACGCTCCTTCACGCCCACGGGGACCAGAAGTTGCCGTGGAGCATGAATGTAGGCGGCAAGAGCTACCTGAGGACGAATGGCTGGGTGCTGCCGAAGGCGGAGTCTAACCCCGGCTTAGAGCAGAGCGCCGCGAGGTAGAATTGACATTAAGGTGCTCGGCGTCTGCTCATGCCGAAACACGTTAAACGAGACCTGGAGGGTCAATGAACAAGGATGACTTGTCTTCGCTGTCCAGACCTCTCTATCCGATACCTGACTACGTTTCCGAGGCTCTTGAGACTGCGGGGTTGACGCAGGCATACGACGATCGTCCTCCCTACCAGCGAAACGACTACATCAGCTGGATCACGCGGGCCAAACGCGAAGATACGCGTCAGCGCCGACTCGACCAGATGCTAGATGAACTTAGGGACGGCGGCGTGTACATGAAGATGGAGTGGAATCCGGATAGATCCGGGCAAGTGGAATCGGGGGATCGCCAGTGACTGTAACATC
Organism: Actinomycetes bacterium; assembly: GCA_024637115.1. Classification (GTDB taxonomy): domain Bacteria; phylum Actinomycetota; class Coriobacteriia; order Anaerosomatales; family JAGXFU01; genus JAGXFU01. Next base: position 213,659 of record JAGXFU010000010.1, on the reverse strand, counting down.
GGGAGCGGCCATCGCCTTTACAGTAGTCACGGTCGGTGCGGCGGGGTTCCAGATTGCTCTCGCCTTAGGTGCGCCCTGGGGTGCATACGCAATGGGAGGCAAGTTCCCCGGCCAGTTCCCGGCACCCATGCGAGTCGCCGCCTTCGTGCAGGCACTCGTCCTCATGACCTTGGTCGGCGCAGTCCTCGCTCGCGCAGGGCTGGCACTCAGAGCGTTGGAGTCAGAGTCGTGGCTGATATGGGTTGCCGTCGCCTTCTCCGCCGTGAGCGTTGTCCTGAACTCGATAACACCTAGCAAGCGCGAGCGGTTGGTGTGGGTGCCGGTCGCGGCCGTGATGCTCGCTTCCAGCCTGACCGTGGCGCTTTCTGGCTGAACTGCCGGAAATAGAGCGGTACGTCTAACCCGCGTTCTCATCTTGCAGGTCAAGCGCAAACAGGTTACACACAGTATTGAATACCTACGGCGGACACACGCGCTCATCGGAGGTGGGAACCTGAACGGTTCAGAGTCGGACGGACGCGACGGTACCTGGCCTGTCCTGTGTCGTGTCTGGGCCCGAAACTACGAGGCTCAAATCATCGTATCCATGCTTCTTGACGCAGGCGTTGACGCGATGATGGACTGCGACCCTCGGGGACCGATGCATTACTACAGCTTCCCGAACGGCTCCATTGCGCCGATACCCATCTACGTCCCGCAAGACCAGATCGAACTGGCACGTGAGCTCATGAGCGCTCAACTCGTCGATGACCCCTGGCTCAAAGAAGAGCCCTATCCGTTCGAACTTGAGGGTGCCCGGATCAATCACCGACGACGTGTCGTCTACTCGGCCTGGCTACTCAGTTCCGGGTTCGGTGCCATCGCCCTGGTGCTGGGTCTTATCATGCGCAGTAGCTCGCGTTCCCCGCACGGAGTTCATCGCACATGAGTGGATAAGAACGGCGGGGCATGTCTGACCCGGCGCTTCCACCTGACAAGACTCGGCGTTCAAGCTACGCTCGAGAAGACGGACCAGACGCCTGGTCTTGCAGGTCAAGTGCTACAACGTTTCGACACAACCGGGGAACGCATGCTGCATGTGCGAGGGGCCTCCGTCGACGGACGATCGAGCGATTCCGCATCGCCAATCCTGCAGTGCAGCCGGTGAGCGTCAACTCCTCACCGTGGGAGGTGCCTGTCAGCGAACGACGGGGCAAGCGCTAGATGGTTCCGGAAAGGGGTCTCCAATGCCAGAGCAGCGATCAGTGCTCGACAAAGAGGAACTCGCACAAGCCGAGGAAATGACGGGCGTTAAGCCCTCCGTCATCTATGAAGCGATCCGCGCTGAGGGCGACCATGAATTGTCCCGCTCGTTTGGCGCGCTCTGGTGGTCGGGCGTCATCGCCGGGGTCGCCATTAGCTTGTCCGTCGTCTGTATGGGCTTTCTCCAGACAGTTCTGCCCGACGCATACTGGACCCCCGCCGTTGTGAGTCTCGGATATCCGGTCGGGTTTCTCATCGTCATCCTCGGTCGGATGCAATTGTTCACGGAAAACACCGTTACGCCGATTCTCTGCCTGTTCTTCCAGCCAACTCGCAAGAACTTCTTTCGGACGGGGCGCCTCTGGGGGATCGTCTTCTTTGCGAACATGACGGGCTGCCTGCTGGCCGCTGTCGCGCTTGTCTTTGGGCGAGTCGTCCCCGATCCGCAGTTTGCGAGCATCCTGACGATCTCGCAGCACTATGGGAGCGCCACAGCCACCCAGCATTTGGCCTGGGGTATTCCTGCGGGGTTTCTGATTGCCTCGATTGTGTGGATCTTGCCGCGGATAAACACTGGTGGAGAGGTTCTGGCAATCATAATCCTGACTTACATGATCGGGCTCGGTGGTCTGTCTCACGTGGTAGCAGGTTCCACCGAGGTGTTCGTGTTGGTCTTGCATGGCGACCTCAGTCCGCTCGCTGCGGTGGGCAATGTGATCCTGCCGAGCTTTCTTGGCAACGCCCTGGGGGGTACCGGGATGTTTGCCGCTCTCACCTATGCGCAGGTGCGAGAAGAGGTCTGACGTTTAGGCGTTTCCGACCTGAATGATGTGCGCATGATGTGAGGAAGACGCGGGTGAAATGCAAACGCGTTAGACGTTCACGTCTTGGAGCAAGCTCAGGAGTTCGTACGGTTGAAGTACGATGTGTACATGGACACATCGGCTACGCCCACAAACCGGCTCGACCCGCGCGCAAAGGCGGTATGGCGCATCTACGCTGGAATCGGCATCGTGCTCGGGCTTCTCGCATGCGCGGGGCTCGCAGTCGGCATGGCTCTTGTGGACGGAGCGACCGCCGTCTGGCTGCTACCGCTGATCGCTACTCTCGTGACAGGACTGCTGTGGATCACCGCGCTCGTCGAAATCATGTATCGGCGGTGGCGGTGGGAGATCACCGACGTCGAGGTCCGTCTCCAGTCGGGACTCATCATCGTGAGGCGCACCGTGATCCCAATGGCGCGTATCCAGCACGTCGACTCAAGCCAAGGACCGCTTCTGAGGCAGTTCGCGTTGTCCGAGGTCCACCTGTGGACAGCGGCTGGCCAGCACAAGATTCCTATGCTCGCCGACTCCGATGCCGCCGATGTCCGCGACCGCATCGCCGCACTCGCGCAGGTTACCGATGATGGCGGACTCTAGCCTGCAAAGAACACACCCGGCAACCGTGGCGGTCCGCACTGCCCAGACGTTGTGGCAGAGCGGAATCTGGCTTGTGGGCCTATTGGTGTTCGGAACCCTTGGCAACGAGCGCGCGATTCCTGTTCTCATTCTCGCCGGGATCATCGCCGGAGTTGTGCTGTTGATCGCCGGCTCCAGGTGGATCTCGTGGTGGCGCTTCGAATACGGCATCGTCGGCACCGACCTGCTCATCGAAGAGGGGCTGTTCGTTCGCAAACGCCGTACGATTCCGATCGCTCGCGTCCACGGGGTGAACGTGAGGGCAGACCTGTTCATGCGGGCGCTCGGCGTTGTGGAGCTGGTCGTTCAAACGGCCGGGGGTGGGGCCAACGAGCCCGAAGCCAAGATTGGCGCCATCCGTCTCGATCGTGCCGAGGAGCTTCGCAACGCGTTGCTTTTCGAAACCCCGGACAGCGTGGCGCAAGAGCCGGTCGATTTGGATCCGGTGGGGCGTATCGGAGACTACCGGGGCGCGTTCGGCGGGGCTGAGGTACGCGGACACGAGGTACTGTTCGAACACAAGGTACCGTTCCGTCAACTTCTTCTCGGTGAGGCAACCTCACGCCGGGTTCCAATCCTCTTCGCGGTTGTCGTCGGCATTGTCGGGCAATTCTACGAAGTCCTCGGTCAGCAGTTCATCGACGGGACTGCTTCGCGTGCTGCGCAGTTCGCTCTCCCGGCGCTCATGTTGCTCCTGGCAGTCCTCGGATTACTACTTCTCGTGGTCGCTACCGCAATCGGCGTTGTGCGCAACTTCGAATTCACGACACGTCGCTACGAAACGCGCATCGAGATAGAAGCCGGGCTCCTCGAGCGCCGACAGGTCAGCATACCGGTCGGGCGCATGCAGGCCGTACGCATCGAGGCGTCGTGGCTTAGGCATCTGCTCGGACTTGTGGCTATCGAGGTCGACACAGCGGGACTCGAACGGGGCGGGCAACAGTCGGGGCAGATGACTGCGAGCAAGGCGATGGTGCCCGTGGCACGGGCTGCCGACATGACCCGACTCATCCACGGTCTGCTTCCCGAGGCAGAAGTGTTCCCCGATACCGAGGGGCTGGCCACGCGCGCACTGCGCTTCTACATACTGCTCCCTACCGTTCTCACGACGATTACATCTCTTGCTGTTGTCGGGCCGCTGAGCTGGTTCGTCTACCGGCCCGCGCTACCGTGGGCCGGGGGTCTCGTTGTAGCTGTAGCCCTGATCACGATCGGCGTGCGCGCCTTGCAGTGGCGTCGGGCGGGGATTGGGACTGATGACGTCGCGCTGGCAATTCGCTCGGGCTTGCTGGGAATCAAACGTGTGCGGCTCACCCGGTCGCGAATCCAATCGCTTGAAGTCCGCCAAAACCCGTTCCAGCGCCGAGCCAGACTCGCAAGTCTCAGGACCACCTCGGTTTCAGGCTCGTCAAGAGCCAGCTACGGCGTTTCGCACCTCGACGAGGCTGCGGCGCTCCACATCATGCGCTGGTACGAAGACGGTCTCGTTCGCGGACGTGACATTTCGCCGGGCCATGCTCCACATGACGAGGACATCAAGACTGATCTTGCAGGCCAAACCTAGGCACGTTAGTGATATCAGCAGAGGGGGGCTCGGAGTTGCGACTGGCGATCATCACAGGTGGCTCGCGTGGGCTCGGAGCAGCACTATGCGACCTCTACCGAAGCCAAGGCTGGAGAGTTGTCGAGTTCTCCCGATCAGCTGCTCATGAGTTCAGTATGGAATTGGATCTATCAGATCCCGATGATGCGTCCAGAGTATTCTCTGAGGAGTTCACATCTCTCGGTGCCGTCGCAGCTTCAGAGGTGATAGCGATCAGCAATGCCGCGATGCTCGAGCCCATCGGACCCGTCGAGCATGTCTCACCGGGTGCAGTCGCCAAGAACCTTGACGTCAACGTAGTCTCGGCAATCCTCTTTGCTCGCGCATTTGTCGAGGAATTTCAGGACCATGATTGCCCGAAGACGTTCGTCAACATCTCGAGTGGCGCCGCGAACAAGGGCTACGCCGGCTGGTCGCTTTACTGCGCCGGGAAGGCTGCCATGGAGAACTACATCCGCTCGATCGCGCTTGAGCAATCCCCTCGCCCAAACCCCATACGCGCGATCAGCGTCAATCCCGGCGTGATGGACACCTCCATGCAGGAAGCGGTTCGAAACTCATCTCCGGAGCAATTCCCCGCACGGGAGCGGTTCATCCGTTTGAGAGATGACGACCTCTTGGCGAGTCCGTCGCTAGTCGCGGACAGGATTGCTGAGATAGTGGCGTCTCGCCCCGAACCTGGTGGCGTCTACCCGGTGAATCACTAACGAAGGATCAGAAGGGTGCTTTGGCCGGGTCATAGTACCAGGTCTCACGCGCAATCTTGCCCTCTGATATCTGAAGCACGGTGACACCGCTCACCTGTGCCAGGCGATTGGTGCCAACCGCGGTCCCGTTCGCAGTCCACCCCACAACAGCGGAATCGCCACCGATCAGGGTGTACTCCACGCTGAGATTGAACTCCGGTGTGGCAAGCAAAGAGTCTAGAGCGGTCTTGATCGCGGCAGTACCCTCGTACGCCCTGTCGGCTGCAACGTCTTGCAGAGTGCTATTGCTCGCATAGAGCGGAACGAGGTCCGCCACATCTTTGGTACTGTCGCTCCCGGCGTACACGTTCGTGTACGAATCAACCACGGTCGAAACCGAACGGGCGCCGCGCCCTGCGAACCACATTCCGGCGAAGAAGGTTGCGCCGAAGATGACGAGCGTCACAATCACGACGTAGAGCCACTTGTTCTTCCACATGCTTCGCTTCTCTTCGGCCACAGGACAACTCTCCTCTATAAATGGTCCATCTTGCTCTGAACGATTAGTACCCGTCCTGAGGCCCACGGAACCTCACGTCGCGTCACTCTTATGTACGCGCGGCGCGACCTTCTGCTCGTCGCGGTCTGCGTCGCGGCGCTCCCTGGCGCCAGACCATCATCCCCACCAGCAGGCCGACCACAAGCAGCCCCACCGATGAAGTCAGCTCCCAATCGGTCCCCACCAGGCCGGGAAAGAGGACTTCGAAGATCTCTTCCGAGTTCTGGAAGGAGTGGAATACCATGACGGGCAGCAGGGATCCGCCGCTGCCGTTGAAGAGCCAGGTGAAGATGAAGCTCAACACAAAGGCCAACAGCAGAAAGATGACGATCGAGACACTGTCCCGGCCAAGCAAGACCGGCAAATGCCAGCCAGCCCACAGGACGCCGATGATAGCGCTGGCCCTAGACGGTGACATGGTTTCCTGCAAACGGGGAAGGGCAAAACCCCGCAAGCCCAACTCCTCGCCCATGGCCCCCCGCAAGAAGAAGTAGACCAGGAAGCCGGCCTCGGCACTGAACAGAATCTTACCCAGGGTGGCAGAGGTAAACGTGAAGCTACCCAGGCTACCGGACACAACCGTCGCCAGTCCGTACAGGGCGAAGGGTAGCAATGCCACCATCCACCAGCGCCAGCCGACCCGCCACCGCAGTAAGCGTCGGCACAGCTCCGCCAAGCCCGCTCGGCCGGACACGATGCCGATCATGATCAATCCAGCGATGGAAAAGGCAAAGTCCGCCAGCCGGGTGAGCAGATAGATGGCCCACTCGGGAACAATCAAGCTCGCCCCCTCGAACTGGAGTGATTCGCCCATGCGCATCAAGCTCTGGGCGCTGTCCACACCTGAGCGGTGGGCGATCAACCCCATCAGGCCGAAGGTGCCCCAGGCAATGGAATAGGCCAGGGCAAAGAAGATGACCAGGGGCCAATCAATCCGACGGGCAAAGGCTAAGGTCCGGGGTGAGGATGATTGGGATTGGGTGCTCATGGTTGCTCCTGCTTTTCAGATGAGTTTCTCGCGGTCTTCTCGACCTTCCCGCAAACTACGATTCGCGGGGCCCCGTGCGCTTGCTCAGGATTATGCCCAACGCCCGGGCCGATGAGTGCGCTGTCGACTGCAGCAGGCCCCGCAGTTGATGCGCTGCAACACGGGCCCGGGAAACGACATGCATGCCATCTCGGGGATGATAATCGCCGGTATCGCTGGGTATCTTTCATCAGACAAGCCGAAACACGTTGGGCGAACCGACGAGGACCAATCCGCGGACCGGGGACCTATGAGGGCAGTAGTGTGCACGGCCTACGGACCACCGGATGTCCTTCAACTCAAGAACGTGGCCAAGCCTTTTCCAAAGAACGATGAGGTACTGGTCCGAATCCGCGCCACAACGGTGAGCGCCGCCGATTGCGAGCTGCGGAGCTTCGACTTCGCCCCTTGGATCTGGCTGCCGATACGACTGGCGTTCGGCATAAGCCGACCAAGACAACCAGTGCTCGGGCAGGAACTTGCCGGCGACATCGAGTCAGTGGGCAAAGATGTCACGTCGCTCAACGAGGGTGACCGGGTCTTCGTGGCAACGGGCATAGGGCTGGGAGGCTACGCGGAGTACATCTGCATGCGCGAAGACCCCCGGACGGGGGCGATTGCCACGATGCCAGCGAGCCTGAGCTACGAGGAGGCGGCGGCTGTGCCCTATGGCGGTGGCGAAGCCTTGGAGTTCCTGCGCAAAGCCAACGTCCAGAGCGGACAGCGGGTCCTGATCAACGGAGCGGGAGGGAGCTTTGGCACGTTCGCCGTCCAACTGGCCAAGGCCGCCGGGGCTCACGTGACAGCAGTGGACAGCGCACAGAAGCTGGAGATGCTGCGCACTATCGGTGCGGATCGCGTAGTCGATTACGGCCAGGAGGATTTCACCGACAGCCCTGAGTCCTACGACGTCATCTTCGACGTAGTCCGCAACACGCCGTCCGGTCGAATGGTGAGGTCACTGAAGGATAATGGATGTCTGCTCATGGCTAATCCGGGCTTCTTACAGATCGTTCGCGCCAAGTGGGCGTCAAGACGGAGCAAGAAGCGAGTGACGTTCGCGGCGTCGGGCGGAACGAATGAGGATCTGGCTTATCTCCGAAGCCTGGTCGAAGCAGGGAAGCTATCCCCCGTCATCGACCGGCGCTTCCCACTCGAACAAATAGTCGAGGCCCATCGGTATGCCGACAGCGGAGAGAAACTGGGGAACATCGTCATCACCGTCGCGTAGGTCGCACCTGCTCAAGCCAATGCATGTTGGGGCTAGTCGGAGTTGAACAGAGAGGGATCACTATGAAGGCAGTCATCCAGACCGGCTACGGGACAGCGGACGTGATGAAGCTTAAGGAAATCGAGAAGCCAACGCCCGGGGACGGTGAGGTGCTCATCCGCGTATTCGCTGCCTCCCTTGCCGCTGGCGAGTACTACGGGATGAGGGGTACGCCGTTTCCGATACGGTTCTACATCGGGTTCCCCAAGCCAAAGAACAACTTTGTCGTTGGGCTCGATTGCGCGGGAATCGTCGAATCGGTCGGCAAGGATGTGACCCGTTTCCAGTCCGGTGACGAGGTGTACGGCGAATGCCGCGGCTCGTGTGGCGAGTATACGATCGCCAAAGACAGCGCTATCGCGCACAAACCGCGCAACCTGACGTTCGATCAAGCCGCGGCCGTACCCACATCTGCCTGCACCGCACTGCAGGGTCTTCGCGACCACGGCAAAGTCCAGCCGGGGCAGAAGGTGCTCATCAACGGCGCTTCGGGGGGTGTCGGGCCTTTCGCCGTGCAGATCGCCAAGGCGCTGGGCGCCGAGGTGACCGCTGTCTGTAGCACGCAGAATGTGGAGATGGTCCGGTCTATCGGCGCGGATCACGTCATCGACTACACCCAAGAGGACTTCACGCAGGGCGGGCCGCGCTACGATGTGATCATGGACAACGTCGCCAGCCACTCATTGTCTGAGACCAGGCGCGCGCTCATGCCGAACGGAATCCACATCCCAAGCAGCGGTCACGCAGGCACGGGCTGGATTATCGCCGCGGCTCTGACCGCGGTCTTCGTGCGCCAACAGGGTAGTCCCTTCGTCGCGTCCACGACTGCCGAGGAACTCATCGCCCTCAACGAGCTCATCGAAACCGGCAAGGTCATTCCGGTCATCGATCGGACGTATCCGCTGAGCGATACCCCGGCCGCCTTCGGGTATCTGGACGAGGGTCACGCTCGCGGGAAGGTCATCATCGCCGTGGCGAACGAGAGTGCGTAGCGCCGGTCTTCTTGGAGAGAAGGCAGGTACCATCGCGAGTCGTAAGCGTGGTCGAGAACTGGGAGGGACATCGCAACTGGTCACGGATTTGCAAAGCATCACTGACCAAACGACCGCCTGCAGAGGAGTTGGAACATGGGAGTCACCGGGGACGTTGCTACGCACGCTCCAGCACCTGATGGACTTCGCCCATACGCACTTCTTGATGGAAGAGCACCTCATGGAAGGGGTTCACTATCCGTCGCGGGCGCGCGACGAGATGATCGCGCAACACGCTGAGTTCACCTCGTACTCACGCCTCAGGGTCCTGGAGTTCCGCAAGGGTGCACTCGTGAGCGTCCTGCCGCTGCAGGCTTACCTCGCCGAGTGGCTGACGCTCCATGAGATCGGGCTGGACCGCCTGCTCGCGGAGTTCATCCGAGAGCAGTCAATCGCACCTGCGGACTCGCCTGGCGCCAACACCTAAGGCGACGTGGATTGCGGCGGTATGCGGAACACTGGTGTGTCTGCCGCAATCGAATATTGCCCTTCGCGCAGGGCGCACTCGGTTGTCGTACTCTAAAGGCGACGGCGCGCCTCAAGTGCATCACGTTGGGCACACGACTGAACCAGGAGCGACCCTGAATCATCTCTCCTCAAAGCTCACCGCGCTCTCCAGTGGCAAGCTGGTACTCGCTGCCCTAGCCCTGTTCGTCCTGTTCATGCTCTTCGTGTTACCGGCACAAGCAGAGGTGTCGAGTCGACAGCTCGCTGGTGTTGATTCGCCGGACATGTCGTTCATCTATTCGGCAGATGACATCTATGGGTGGGCGGAAGCATACGGTGCGGATGGTAGAGACGCCTACGTACGGGCGCGATGGTCATTCGACCTGGTGTGGCCTCTTGCCTACGGTTTCTTCCTCATCACTGCGATCAGCTGGGTCGGTCCACGTGCCTACCGGAGTGAGAGCTGGGCCAACCGCCTCAACCTGATTCCGATCGCAGCCGTGTTGTTCGACTATACGGAAAACGTCTTGACCTCGATTGTCATGCTCCGATACCCGAACGAAACCATTGTCGCGGCCACTCTCGCTTCGCCCGTGACCATAGTGAAGTGGCTCTTCGTAGGTGGCGGCTTCGTCGTGCTCCTCCTGGGCGTTCTCGCATGGACCTGGAGGGTTCTGAGCTTCCGTTTGCGGGACTACAACCTGAGGCCTACCCACGGGAAGGACGGCGGGATGAAACGGGTCACCATAGGTGCACTCTTGATCGGTGTGGTGTTTCTGACGATCGTGATCAACGCTCGCCTATTCAGTGCCGCTGATCTTCTGATCGCCCTCTTAATCGTATTGGTGACTGGGTTCGTCCCCTTCTCCCTCGGGTCGATCTATCAGGTGCTTATGGGGCACTCGCCGTTACCACTGTATGTTCCATGGTTGCTCGGCGTTGCGCTCGGCACGGTTCGCCTTCTCTTTCCGCAACTTGGCGGCTTTACCGTCGCGGGGTCAACCGCCGTGAGCGTGATGCTCACCATCGTCCTGGCGGCGGGATTCGCGGAGCTCGGGGCAGCGCTCATCCGACTTGTCAGGCACAGACAGCGCGAGCGTCTGCGTACTGCAGAATGATGCACATATGCGAGACCTAACCACGGCGTGAGGGGAAAGCTGTGAACGTATTGATGGTCGCTGGTGTGGCGGTTGTCGGACTGTTCGCGACTGCGGCAATCACATGGCTCATCTTCTCCGTCCCCGAGCTTGCGGCGATGGGAATCAAGAAGAGTGAAGACACGCCGAGTTCGTTCGGCACCGGCTTCGTGCTCGGAGGCATCGCTCTACTCGCACTCGTAGGTCTGGTCGCAGTGCTGTTCAGGCCCTAGATCACAGTGCAAAGCGACGGCTTCGCACCGACAAGATGAGCACACAAGTGCGCGTTCTAAACAGGTGGTGGAAGCGGCATGGCTGAACCGAGGATGCAGGATCGTGCAGGTTCGAAACGGCGCGGTCTTACTGATTCACAGTGGCTCATACGTGGAGCGCTCGGGGCGGTGCTCTATGCCGCGCTCGCCCTCGTGCCGCTCATTCTCATGCTGACGCCGTCGCGACCGACCGGACGCACGTTTCTTCGCGAGTTCTCGGTTGCGCTCGCTTTTGGCGGCATGGCGATGTTAGGGCTTCAGGTTCTTGTCACTGCGCGCCTCAGACGACTGAAGGCGCCGTACGGCATCGATGCCGTCTATCACTTTCACCGCGCGATCTCATTCGTTTCGCTTGCGCTCGTGTTCGCGCATCCAGTCCTGCTCATTGTGGATGATCGCAGCACACTTTCGCTCTTCAACGTATTCTCCTCACCACTGCGAGCGCGTTTTGCGGTGCTGGCACTCGTCGCTCTCGTCGCCATCATCGTTCTCTCCTCGTTCCGTCAACCTCTTAGGCTCAGCTATGAGCGCTGGCGTCGTTCGCACGGGGCGCTCGCGCTGCTCATGCTCTGCGCCGCAGTGGCGCATATCGAGCTTGTCGGCTACCACGTGAACAGCCCCTTCAAGCGCGAGCTATGGCTGGCCTACCCAGCGCTATGGATCGCCGTGATTGTATGGACGCGCGTCTTCAAGCCGGCCCGTTTGCTCCGGCAACCGTGGACGGTTGAATCGGTTCGAGAGGAGCGCGGGCGGGCGTGGACGCTCTCGCTTGCGTCCGCAACCGACGAGATGCAATTCAATCCCGGGCAGTTCGTCTGGCTTCACCTGGGCGCGTCACCCTTTGCCATGGCAGAGCACCCATTCTCGGTGGCTTCCTCGGCCGAGCGACCCGAAAGCCTGGAGGTCACAATCAAGGAACTGGGAGACTTCACTTCAGGCGTGGGCCTCACTCCGACGGGACAGGTGGTGTACGTGGACGGTCCGTACGGCCAGTTTTCCGTGGACCGGCACGCGGCAGACAACTACGTCTTCATCGTGGGAGGAGTGGGGATCACTCCGGTCATGAGCATGCTCCGAACACTCGCGGACCGCTCAGATCTGCGTCCACTCACACTCATCTACGGCGCTGCGACTCTCGACGACATGACCTTCCGCGAGGAGTTGGAGTTGCTCGAAGAGAAGCTCTCACTGAAGCTTGTGCTTGTTCCGACAGAGCCTCCCCCTGGCTGGGAAGGTGAGCGTGGACGTGTAGACGAGCCACTGCTCAGGAGACACGCTTCGGATGTGGCTTCGCACGCCGAGTTCTTTGTCTGCGGGCCCGAAGCCATGATGCAGGCCGTCTCCGGTTCATTGCGCCACATCGGCGTGCATCCGAGGCAGATTCGCTACGAGATGTTCGGGTTGGTGTGACGATGAGACACCGCTACGGGGACTTGTTCGCTCTAGCACTGCTCGCGAGCGTGGTCGCGCTTTCTGCGTGTATTGCCTGGTTTCAGGCAAGCTAGAAGCACCCTCCGCGGATTGGTACAGCACTTGAGCGAGGGTACGGTGTGATACGGAGATGATGCGAATGGTGCACCTTTCAAGTCACCGTAAGATCGGCGTGGTCACGATTGCTGTCGTCGTCTTAGTCGTCTTGGTTGCCTTTATGTCGGGTACCGGGGAGAACGAGGCGCTCTACCTCACGCCGGCTGACACCGTCGGCGCCAGTGCTCCTCTCGGCGAGACCATCACTGTTCTCGGCACTGTCATTTCGATGACTGACGAGGGCTATGCCATTGGCTGTGAAGATGAAGCGTCATCTCAGGTGCTCACGGTGATACTGAGCAAGAGCGCCGGTCGCAGAGTCAACTTGGGATCCGGAGTCGTGACCATGTTCGAGGGAACGCTTGCCGCACCTGCTGTGCTCGAAGATGCAACGCATGTGGGACGCTCCGGGCCGGCAAAGTACAACCCGAACTGAAGGCACGAGCGGCGAACCGAGACGACTCGGGGAGGACGAAGATGACACCTGTTCGAAAGAGTAACCGCGCAGGCGAGGGCATCGCCGTGGGTGTCGCCCTTGGCGTCGCAGTGGGAGCAGCGATGGGAAACGTCGGGGCAGGAATCGCAATCCCCGGCAGCGCGGAAGAGTTCAGATCATCTCAAGAAGCTTGAGCCCGTCGCTATGGGCATTCTTGAGGAACTGACCCTCGTCATGCATTCCAGAGCGCTTCATTCCCGTCTCGAATGTGAGAAATTCGCGATACGGAGATGAGCGGATGATTCGGGCCAGTTCTTTCCAATCGATCGTGCCTGTGAAGATCGGTCGGTGCTGGTCCGTCTTTCCATCGTTGTCGTGCAGGTGAACCGAGAGCAGACGCTCCTTGATCGAATCAAGATACTTGAGCCCCATACCTCCGATGTTGCCGTGACCCGAGTCGTAACAAATGCCCAAGAACTCCGGTCCGTATTCGAGCAAGAGCTCCCGGATGCCCACGAACTTGTCGCGGTTTCGGTTCTCGAGCGCGATTCGTATGTTTCTTTCAGTGCAGTAGGCCTCAAGTTGCTTCAAAGACTTCCTGAGCTGTACCCAGCCCTCGCGGTTCGCCGGATTGATACCGGGCGTATGTGCCACGATCACCGAGCCGCCAAGAGCGCAACACATATCGACTCTGTTCTTGATGATCTCAACCCCGGCGAGTCTCTGGTACTCAACAGTTGAGTACCAGTTCTTCTCCGTGCCGGCTGGAGCATGAATGTCATAGACGGACAGCTGCAGACCTCTCAAGAGCCCCTCGATGTGCTGGATCTCGGGTTCCGTGTAGATGAAGTCGTGTCTCCAGTGATGGATCCACTGGATATGACGAAAGCCAGCTTCCGCAATGCGCGTGAGAACAGGTTCGGCGTTCCCGGTTGCGCCTGCGTAGTCGGTGGCCATTGAGAGTTGCATATATCCGTACCTTTCATGTAGGACGGGAGCGAAGTATAGTCCCGAGGGGCTCGCTTCGCTTTGTATTCCGGCCGGGCTCAGACAAGTTGCCGGGATCCATCTGTACGCGCTCGAACCCGAGCCGCCGTTTGTAGGAAACTCCCGGCACATCGCCTCTGCGTCGTCCGGGCGCTCAAGTAGCAACGAGCATGCCGCACGCGCTTCAAGCAGCCGTGATGCGCAGTGACTGGCTCCGCTCTTCCGATTTCGCTACGCTTGCGGTGGTCCGGTTTCGGTGCCGAGGAAAGCCTCCGTGGACACCACCAACATGAGTCGGAAAGGGAGAACATGACGGTCGCACAAGCTCAACTCGAGATGAGAACCTCTCTGCTGGGTGGATTCATGGGCCAACTCGTCTCAGGGATTCTGTGGCTGACCTCCGCCGCTCTCGCGACATGGAGCACAGACTATTGGGCCATCGGGCTGCTTATCGTCGGTGGATTCTTCATCTACCCCCTGACGCTGCTCGGACTCAGGCTGATCGGTCATGCGTCGAAGGTCTCTCAGGAGAACCCGTTCAATCGGCTGGGAATGCAGGTTGCGTTCGTCTTGCCGCTCAGCCTTCCGGTGGTGGGAGCCGCTGCGCTCTACAGGCCCGAGTGGTTCTATCCAGCGTTCATGATTGTTCTCGGAGCACACTACCTACCCTTCGTAACTCTCTACGGGATGCGCGTGTTCTATGTGTTGGCGGCCATCCTCGTGAGTGTCGGTATGGCACTTGCGCTCTATGTGAGCCTCCCGGCACCAGCGGGCGCGTGGATCACGGGCTCTTTCCTCATTGCGTTCGCATTCATTGGCCGTTGGGTTGTCGTCCATGAGTCGCCCGCTGCCGCAGGAAACAACGCGCAGACACTCCGCTGATTCGCGTTTTTGTCACGCATATCGGCTATGCCGTGCTTCTCGGACAAGCGGGTTCACACAACATGATGTGATAGGAGTATGGTGGTAACGTCGAGCAAGAATAGAAACTCAGGGAATAGTCACGATCAGGGCGCTGCCGAAGCCCCCCCGATCGTAATTGAGTTCGACATTATGTGCCGATGTTGAAGGGGGACTTTGCCATGAAGACCACGTCCAGGATACGGACGCTTCCACTTGTCGCGATGATGGTTCTGGCGCTAGTCGCCGTTCCCGCAACCGCCATGGCGGCCGAACCTACCGTGAACCTTGGCACAACCGCCGGGTTCGCCGTATTGGCTGGCACGACGATCACGAACACGGGACCGACCACGATCACCGGCGACGTTGGTCTACACCCAGGCTCGGCATTTGTCGACACGGGCGTGACGCTGATCGGGACGCGTCATATCGCGGACGCCGTTGCGAACCAGGCCAAGATTGATCTGGTCACCGCGTACAATGACGCCGCCAACAGACCCGTCAGCGGCGCCGTACCCGTCGATCTCGGCGGACTCACTCTCACTTCAGGTGTATACAACTCGGGCGGCGTCACCTCGATCACCGGCACTCTCACCCTCGACGCCGAAGGCGACCCCGATGCGGTCTTCATTTTCCAGAGCTCAGCGACGCTGATAACCGCGTCGGACAGCCACGTCCAGCTCATCAACGGCGCGCGGTTCTGCCGCGTGTTCTGGGTCGTTCCGAGTTCCGCGACATTGGGCACCGACTCCACGTTCGCGGGGCACATCTTCGCTCTGACCGACATACACGTGCAGACCCGTGCCACGGTCGAGGGGCAGTTGCTCGCGCGCAATGGTGAAGTCACCCTTGACGAAAACGTGATCACCAACGAGATCTGCGCACCCAGGCGGGTCATCAACATCGACAAGACCGCCTCTCCGACAGCCCTTCCGTCCGGACCCGGTTCAGTCACATACACCTATGAGGTAACGGCTCCCGGGACTATCGAGTTCAGTAACGTGGCCGTCACGGATGACAAACTCGATTCGGTGACCTACGTCTCCGGGGACATGAACAGTGACGAGATCCTTCAGCCCGGTGAGACGTGGATCTACACAGCCACGACCAGGCTCACGGAGACAACTACCAACGTTGCCACAGTCACGGGTGTCGGAGCCGGGCTTGCCACAAGCGATACCGCTACCGTCACCGTCGAAGTGGGAACCGGTCGAGTTCTTCCGGACACCGGCACTCCCTGGTATGGCGTCTTGCTTGCAGGCTTTGTGCTGATTCTTGTTGGGGCCGCAGGTTGGGTCGCACAGAGAAGCCATGCCTAGGGCAAGACCCTCGCACGGTACGCGCTCCTATCTTGGCACAGCATCACTAGGGCTCATGATCCTTGGAATCGCGCTGTCCGGGTGGGCATTGTTCAACATCATCGGGTCCTCCTCGGCCGATTCGAACGCCCTGTTACGCCCGATCAAGATGTCGAGCAACAGCCCGACTGGGTCGGTCAATGCATCAGAAGCGCTTGGGCCCCAGCAACCCGACTACCCCGAGAATCCCGCAGTTGGCGACGTTCTGGGAATGCTCTCGATCCCGACTCTCGGGCAGACGTTCGTCGTCATCGAGGGTACAGGTGCCGAGGAACTCAAACAGGGCGTAGGCCACATGCTTGACACGGCGATGCCCGGCGAGCCGGACAACTGCGTCATCTCGGGGCATCGCGACACGGTCTTCTCTGATCTCGGCAAGCTTGAGACAGGCGACCAGATCATTATGCAGACGGCCGCAGGCACGTTCGCGTATGAGATCGGTCGAATCCGTGTCGTTGACAAGGACGACGTAACTGTCGTTGTGCCTGCCGATCACGCTGTCCTGTCGGTCAGCACCTGCTATCCATTCAACTACGTTGGCAGCGCGCCGGACAGGTACGTGCTTGTCGCGAATCTGGTGGCGAGCTGGTAGAAGGAGCACAATAGCGCACGAGGTAGAATCCATATGAACGACAACTGCCGCTGATGCTGAAACATACTGGACAGCGAAGGATACCGGCTTGAATGCACCGTCAATTCCTGAGGATCGGCCGATTTCGGCAGCGGAGGCTGCGCTGGTCAGCTGGCTCCTCGCCAATGCTCAAATGGGCTGCGACACTGCGGGGCCTTCAGCCTCAGTCGACGATCTGAGGGTCGTGGGTCGTTGCAGCTGTGGTTGTCCTAGTATCAACTTTGTTGAGAATGGTCAGGATTCAGGCGCCTTTCCGATTGCGAGTGCATACGGCACCACTGCGGAAGGTGTTATCTCCGCACTTATCGTCTGGGAACGCGAAGGCGCTATCTCGGGTCTGGAGTTCACTGAACTAGACGAACCGGTTCGCTCGCTGCCCTTGATCGATACCCTGACTATGATGTCTCCGTTCTAGCGAGGGAGCCCCTGTGGCTGACAGAGAGCGTGAGGCGGGGCGGCTGGATCGAAGCACCCGGGACGCGACCGTGACTGGCGCGCTCGGCTCAAGAATGCGGCTCTCGTCGTTCCTCTCAGAGTTGGTCATCCTCGTGATTGCGCTCGTGCTCATGTGGTGGACCGGCCTCTGGCCGCGCCTTGAATTCGATCCTGTCGCTGTGATAATCGGTGCACTGGTCGGCCTTGCCTGCGCGGGAGGCGCACTCCTTCTGGTCAACTCTCAGTTGAACGCTCTCAAAGGCCTCCGGGAGGACTTCAATTTGTTCATCAACCTCTTTGCGGACTCATCGCTCTCGGATCTCGCGATCATCTCGGTGCTCGCGGGGATCTGCGAAGAGGCGCTGTTTCGAGGAGTAGCTCAGGCGTGGGTCGCCACGTGGAGCAACGCTCATATCGCTGTGATCATCGTTGCGGTCGTGTTTGGCCTCACACATGCGATCTCTGTCCGGTATGCAGTGTTCGTAACCGTTCTGGGGCTTGTCCTCGGTTATCTCTTCTACTTCACAGGCAGCATCCTGGCCGCGATGATGGCCCATGCGGTCTACGACTTCTTCGCGCTCCTCTGGGCAACGCGTGCCCTCAACAAGCGCCCTGCATCTCAAACCAGTTGATAACCCCGGGGGCGGATGATCAACAGGCTAACACCGTCTCGCCGAGGTAATGATTTGGTTGGAAGACGTCTCCGGGTCGGGTAAAGTTTCGAGGTGGGAGGTAGCGATGTCCAGGAAGCAGCGTAGAGCGGGAGCGGGGGTTCTGGCCCTCATCGTAGTTGCATTCCTGAGCTTGGGGTGCACACAATTTGGCCTCACCTTCGGCGAAGACTCGGATGATCGGTATGCTGAACTACAGCAACGAATAGACGAAGACCTTGCTGAGCAGCCCGAACCACGCGACTCACGGCTCGCCGAGGGTGAAATCTACCGAGTCCACCTCACGTTCGGTACCGCGATGAGTGATGGTGGCTGGTACTCGGTGGAGATCGAGAACCCGCGCAACAGCTGGAGGGACTTTGTGCGCTGGGACTGTCTCACTGACATCACCGAGTTCGAAGAGGACTATCGGAACTACGACTTCCCCTTCATGTCGGACAACTTCAACGCACAGGATCCGGCGCAGATGGATGGCGAGTACATCCTCACGGTCAGCAACGGTTTCGGATATGAGGAACTGCACACCTTGACCTGGAGTGACGGTCAATTCACTGACGGCGGCTACGCAGAGTATGCGGTGCCGTAGTCTCACCTCTCCACCTATACCCGCTGCCACACCCCGGAGTCATCGGGTCGGCCCAGGGGACGGTCATCTGTGCCAATGTACTGAACCGACCAGAGTATTGGAGGGAATAGTTGACGGCCCCCACAGAATCAGTTGAAGCGATGTGGTCGGCACTGTCAGCCGCGCGCCCGGACCTGATTGATCCGGAGACCGGCTACCTGGCCTGGCACTTCTGCGATAATGCGACCGACGCAAACGAACTCGCCGATCTAGTGCTCGCCGGTAAGAAGCGGGCCACCGCCGGCCTCCTCTGGTCTTATGAGGCCGAAGGTGAGCCACTCCCGCGCGTGGGCGACTTCAATGTCATTACTGACTGGGATGGCGTGGCACGTTGCGTCATCCGCACGACCTCGGTCGAAGTCGTTCCGTTCGCTGAAGTGACTCCCGAGTTCGCGGCCACCGAAGGCGAGGGCGACGGATCCCTGGACTACTGGCGTCAAGCGCATCAGGCCGCCTTCTCGCGAGAACTCGCAGGCTCCTCGCACCTGCTTGGACCGGAATCGCTCGTTGTGTGCGAATGCTTCGAAGTCGTGTTTCCCGCCTGAAGAGAAGGGCTCCACGCAATGACATTCCAGATCGATGCCGTTCGTGAACAGTTCCCCGCATTGCGCGAAGGCGCTGCGCATTTCGACGCACCCGGCGGGTCACTGATTCCAGCCGTTGTGGCCGAGGCGGTTCGCGACACACTCGAATCAGCCATATGCCAGCGCGGATCAACAACGAGTGCGGAGCGCCGCACCAATGAAATCGTGCTGAACGCGCGCGAGGCCATGGCAGACCTCCTGGGGGCCGATCCGGGCGGCATCGTATTCGGGCGAAGCATGACGCAACTCACCTTTGACTTCTCTCGGACCCTCGCACAGTCGTGGGGCGCCGGAGATGAAATCGTCGTCTCAAGACTCGACCACGACTCGAACATTCGCCCATGGCTGCTTGCCGCACAGCGGGCGGGCGTCGTGGTACGGTGGATCGAATTCGACCCGGCAACCTCTGAGATCACCATTGAAGATGTAGAGAAGCAGCTCACTGCGCGCACCCGGCTTGTTGCCATAACTGCAGCGTCGAATCTCGTTGGAACGCGTCCCCCCGTCAAAGAGATCGCGCAGCTCGTGCACGAGAACGGCGCTCTCCTCTATGTAGACGGTGTCCACAACACCGCTCACGCGTTTGTCGATGTCGAGGACATGGGGGCGGACTTCTACACCTGCTCGCCCTACAAGTTCTGCGGGCCGCACTGCGGCGTCATCGCAGCATCGCCCGCCCTGCTCGAGACGGTGACTCCCGACAAGCTGCTGCCCTCGGCAGACACGGTGCCCGAACGCTTCGAACTGGGCACGCCTGCATTCGAGCTCATGGCCGGTACGACAGCGGCCGTGAACTTCCTGGCGGATCTCGGTGGTGCCCCATCGTCATCTCGCCGTTCACGGCTGAAGGGTGCCCTGACCGCGATTGGAACACATGAAGACCATCTTCGCGGCGTGATCGAGGAGGGCCTTGCAGCACACCCTCAGTTCACCGTGTACTCACGTGCTCAGCGGCGAACGCCAACTCTTCTATTCACTGTTGACGGCATGGAGTCCCGTGAGGTGTCAGCGGCACTCGGCCGTCAGAACATCAACGTTCCTGCGAGCAATTTCTATGCGCTTGAAGCCTCCAGGCACCTTGGCCTTGGCGATACCGGCGGCTTACGTCTCGGACTCGCGCCCTACAGCAGTACTACCGATGTTGATCGCCTCCTCACTGCTCTTTACGCGCTCATCTAGGAGGTTGCGGCATGATTCACAACTCAACATGCGATCACATCATCCGGCCTGCAGCACCTGGCGACTTCGAGGCGATCCTTTCGCTCAACGCTGAGTGGGTTCACTTCACGAGCCCGCTGAATCGAGCAGCGCTCACCCGTTTGCATGCGCAGTCTGCGTATCACCGGGTAATTGAATCGGGCGACCGAATCTGCGCGTTCCTTTTGGCGTTACGAGAAGGTGCCGACTATGAAAGCCCGAACTACCGCTGGTTCAATAAACGCGGTGGGACCTTCCTCTATGTGGACCGGGTGATCGTGGATCGATCGGAGCATGGTAACGGGATCGGGGCCATGCTCTACAACGACGTGATCGAGTTCGGCCGATCCCAGCACGTTGACAGCGTCGCGTGCGAGCTCGACATCGATCCACCCAACGAGGCTTCGCGAGTCTTTCACGATCACTACGGCTTTCGCGAGGTCGGCACCCAGGTGGTCGCGGAGGGAAGCAAGCGCGTCTCACTCCGCACGCTAGAGCTGCATTAGCGGCGAGCGGGAACGGTTCCCGCGTGCCGATGGAGGGTATACGTTCCACGTGCCGTTCCTTGCAGGATTTGGGAGGTCCCGTGCCCGACACGCCTCGTGCTTCGCGCACACACGAATACACGAAAGATGAGGCTCTGACCTTCATCGAGTCGCTGCGCCTCATGCTCAGCAATCGCACGGGATTCAAGTGGCTCGCGGAGAAACTCTCCCTCCTCGCTGCCTACATCGAGTCAACTGCGAAGGAGAACGAACTGCTGAACGACTACCTGGACTCAACGAACACGCGAGGCGACTACGAGTCCTATCGTGAGGCACACCCGCAGCCCACCGATCACGGGGGCGCGGACTCCCCGGCAAACTAGAAGGAGATACGACCTTGGACTCTCACGACACTGCGGTCTCGAATATCTGCGTGTTCGGCGTCGGCGGAGTCGGCGGCTACTTTGGAGGCAAGCTCGCATGGTGGCTTGCCAATCAGCCGAGTCCGTCATGGAACGTGCACTTTGTCGCCCGGGGCGAGCATCTCGCTGAGATACGACGGAGCGGACTGATTCTCAACACCCCGGAAGGACGACTCACGTGCGTGCCAACCTCAGCGAGCGAGAGCATGGACGACATGCCCGAGCCGGATGTGGTCCTGGTCTGCGTCAAGAGCTATGGGCTATCAGAGGCGGTACGCCAGATCGCCCGACACTGTCACCCTGATACCGTGGTGATCCCGCTGCTCAACGGGATCGACATTCACGAACGGATACGCACGGACCTTACGTGCGGACGGGTCCTGCCGGCCTGCGTATTCGTTGGAACACACGTGGAGCGACCCGGGGTCATCTCCCAGAAGGGTGGGGACGGAGTCATGTATCTGGGCAGCGACCCCGACCACCCTGACTTTGTGCCCGATTCCTTTCTGGCGCTTCTCACAGATGCCGGAATCAACCATCAGTGGTTCAGCGATCCCCGTCCCGCGTTGTGGGAGAAGTATCTGTTCATCTCGGCCTTTGGACTCGTCACCGCCGCCTCGGGAAAGACCCTTGGGCAGGTTCACGAAGACGCACGGCTTCTGAGTGACGTGCGCGGGATCATGGGCGAAGTCGCAACGCTCGCTGCTCGCGAGGGCGTAGCGCTCGGCCCCGATGCCATCTCCAAAGCCCTGACAAAGGCCGAGGGATTCCCGATCGAGACCAAGACATCGTTCCAAAGAGACATCGAAGCAGGCGGCAACAACGAAGGCGACCTGTTCGGTGGGACCATTCTAAGACTTGGGAAGCACCACGCCGTTCCCACTCCATACACCGAACGAGTCTACAATCAGATCTGTACATGACAGTCGACCAGAGGACATGGACCACATGAGTACGCTCCCACAGTGCCCCGAATGCAGCTCGCAATACACGTACGAAGACGGACACATGTTGGTCTGTCCGGAATGCGCCCATGAGTGGGCACAAGAGAGTTCGAGCGACAACGACGCAGACGATTCCACCGTACGAGACGTCAACGGCAACGTACTTGCCAACGGTGACTCGGTCACGGTCATCAAGGACCTGAAAGTGAAAGGCTCGTCCTCGGTAGTCAAGATCGGCACGAAAGTGAGGAATATCCGTCTGGTTTCAGGTGACCACAACATCGGATGCAAGATTGATGGCATTGGTGCGATGGAACTCAAGTCGGAGTATGTGAAGAAGGCCTAGCACAGGCGCCGCGCGAGTCCGATGTAGGGGATCAGCCAGTGCAGATCGTGCGAGTTACCAAGGACGATGAGGAGTGGACATGGCAGCAGCAGAACAGCCGCACGGCAGCAGAGATTGGCGCAGGTTCGCGCTGATAGCCCTCATGGTTCTGGGAGCTGCACTGTTCGTCCTTGTGCTTCTGGTGCTCACGGGCATCATCGCTGAACCTGAAACAGTTATCGAGAGCATCCTCAAGGCCGTCGTCGGCGGCTAGGTTGTCGTCGTCGCCCGCTCCTCGTCTGGCATCGATGCGAGCTGCTCGACTCCGGAGGCATCAACACCGATGAGATGGTTTCGCGATCATGCTCTACACTGTGATGTGCCCGCGTGGTGGTACCGACAGGCACAAAGGACAGCGCAAATCGTGAGTCGGACCGCGCTCAGAAAGAGAATTACGAAAGAGACTTGCACATCTTGGCGTGAATCGTGCTATGCTTCCGAGTAGGCGGGCCGATGGGGCTCGTTAAGAATTGCGACGTGACACACCGCATTTCAGCGGAAAGTAGTCACGTCGTTTTGTTTTGCCCCCGTGGGGGCGAGAGGATGGATTAGAATGGCAGAAGGCAAAGTAAAGTGGTTCAACGCTGACAAGGGCTACGGCTTCATCGAGCGCGAGGATGGCGAAGATCTCTTCGTTCACTTCTCCGAGATCCAGACCGAGGGCTTCAAGACCCTTGACGAGGGTCAGGCCGTTTCCTTCACGGAAGCCACTGGCCAGAACGGCAAGAAGCAGGCGACCCAGGTGCGTGCCGTCTAGGCAGCACTTGTACGAATTGCTTTTTGGAGCAGGGCGGTCCTTCGGGGCCGTCCTGCTCTTTTTGTTGGGAGATGATCAATCTCGTCATGCGGAAAGTAGCCCCCACACCAACGGCGCTCCTCGGGCTATCATCTCTGCATGACAACTACGCATCCAACTATCCACGAACTCCTCCCCCCGCGCGCCGTCGTGCTCGGCCCCATGGCCGGCATCACCGAGGCTCCGTTTCGCGCCATCTGCAAACGCATGGGTGCGGCGCTCACCTACACCGAGATGGTCAGTGCTAAGGGGCTGCACTTCAATCCCGATTCCCGGATCTCTCAGCGGCTGCTCACCCTGTCTGCCGAGGAAACCCCTGCGGTGGTGCAACTCTTTGGCGCCGAGCCTGAGTTGATGGCCGAA
The DNA here is from genome assembly GCA_024637115.1 of Actinomycetes bacterium. Lineage (GTDB taxonomy): Bacteria > Actinomycetota > Coriobacteriia > Anaerosomatales > JAGXFU01 > JAGXFU01. Next base: position 190,180 of record JAGXFU010000010.1, on the reverse strand, counting down.
CAGGCACAGCGTCTGGTAGCCGAGCGAGGACCCGATATCGCCGCCATCGATATCAACATGGGCTGCCCGGTCAGCAAGGTCGTGGGCAAGGGCGAAGGAAGCGCGCTGATGCGCACACCGGAGATAGCCGCGCGAATCGTGGAGGCGGTCTCCTCGGCACTCGACATCCCGGTGACTGTGAAGTTCCGAAAGGGCTGGAGTGAGCCCGAAGTCAATGCGGTGGAGTTCGCACAGGCGATGGAGTCGGCGGGCGCTGCAGCGCTTGCGATACACGGGCGCACGCGAAGCCAGTTCTATCGCGGCAAGGCGGACTGGGACATCGTCGCGGCGGTGAAGGAGTCAGTGGGCGTGCCGGTGATCGGAAGCGGAGATGCGCTTTCGGCAGATGATGTGGTTGCGATGTTCGAGCACACGGGGGTCGATGCGGTCATGGTCGCTCGCGGCGCGCAGGGCAACCCGTGGATCTTCTCTCAGGCGCGCGCACTGCTCGACACAGGTGTGGCGCTTGCGGCCCCCACGGTCTTTGAGCGCATCGACATGGCACGTGAGCACGCTGCGGGGCTGTTCGATTTCGCCGGCGAGTTCGGCGTGGTGCGCATGCGCAAACACGTGGGCTGGTACATGGTGGGAGTGCCCGGGGCCACGCACATGAGGCAGCGAGTCAATCAGGTCGAGAGCTACCGGGAGCTCGACGAACTCCTGCTCGAGTACCGCGACTACCTCATGAGGCGACCGTCACCGGCCGCCTCGGAGTAGTGTCGCAACGCCAGCCGCTCGTCACGCGTTGCTCATCGCATGATTTCCCGCGATGCGGCGCTCGCACGCGGCGCCACCGTGGAGCGCACGGCCTTGCGTGACCCGCGCCCGCTGTTCGCGTTCAGCTTGTGAAGCTTGGTGGGCAGGAACATGCCCGTCCGGGCGATGTAGCTGTCGTACGCTGCACCGAACTCCTTGCGCATATCAGCCTCTTCGCGACGCGCAAGACGGAAGTAGATCACTGCGAGAATCGGCCACATGACAAGCATGGGAAGCGTCGCCCACTCGAGCATCATCCCAATGGTGAAGCAGGCGAAACCGGTGTATTGCGGATGACGGATGAAGCGGTAGATCCCACTCGTCACCAACGCACCCTCGCCGCGCTCCTTGCTCCAGTAGTCCCGATAGATCGCACGCCAGCCGGAGATGATGAGTGCGGCACCGATGATGTAGAGCAACATCGCAAGGTTGGTACCGAGCAGCCCGACTTCCTCAACGAGGGTGTGGCCCCAGAGCACGCCATCGGGCAGGTTCCGGCCGAGCACGCCTGAGATCGCATACATCGAGAGCGGCACTCCGAACATCTCGAGTGCGAGTGCGAAGACGAATGCGATGAACGCACCTTTTGGCTTGGCGCCGGCCTTCTTGTAGAACGGGGCAAAGAGCAGGAACACCGCGAACACGGCAACGAACGCGCCTACCGCCCACCATTCCCCAAAATGTCCTTGAACCGGATCGATATTCATGACGAACTCCTTCTTTGTTCTCTGGTCCGCACCCAGGCGATGCGGTACCGGGTCTTGCTGTCTACGCCGTAGACCACTATAGTCTACATCGTAGACATGTCAACACCCGAATCCGATCCTGCCAAGGAGACCTCCAGTGACCGCCAAAGGACTCAGCCGTGAGGTGCTCATCCGCACGGCCCTGAAGATCGTCGACCGTGACGGGCTCGACGCGCTCTCGATGCGAAAACTGGGAGCCGAGCTCGGGGTCGACCCCATGGCCGCGTACCGGCATCTCCCCAACAAGGAGGCGCTCCTCGACGGCGTGATCGAGGCAGTCTCCGCCGAGACATCGATCGACATCGATACGACATTGCCGTGGCAGGGTCAGCTGCGACAACTCATTGAGGCCAACCTGCAGTCGATGCTCGCTCATCCCAATGTGCTGCCGCTGCTCGCTCAGCGCCCGCTCACCACTCCGGGTTCCCTCGGCATTGTGGAGCGCTCATTCCAGATCATGGACAGGGCCGGCATTCCGTTGCGCGAAGCAGCGCTGGCGATCAACGTCATGGGGCTCCTGACCGTCTCGCTTGCGGTGGCGATGTCTGCGTCGCAAAACGACCCGAGGAGCAGCGAGCAGTTCCAGCAGCTCTTTGCCAGCCTGCCGCGAGATGAGTTCCCCGTGATCGTGAAGGCGATGGAAACCGGACAGTTCATTGAGAACTACGACCAGATACTTGAATTCTGGGTGAGCGCCCTCCTGGGCAAGCTTGAGCGAAACCTGTAGCGGCGACCGCAGCCCCTGCGAATGATTTTACCCTGGCAATATTGACTTGAGTGTTTTTACCAGGGTAGAATACGCGTCAGATACCGCCTCTACCCCGGGAGACCACTCATGGATGCTCGCACCATCGACTCATGCACCGCCTTCGCTGATACCAGCCGTGTCGCCTCGGGCGCGCCCGGCACTGTCGCCCTCGCCCTCAAATCGTTGCTCGACCAGGGCGACACCCGCACCATCCTCGTGTTCAACGACACCGATGCCCGCCCTGTCGAATTCGACCTCCGTGGATCTGCCGAGGAGATACTGGCGCGTCTGGAACCAACGGCGATCGATCCGGAACCCAGGGGTGCAGGCCGCCCCAAGCTCGGGGTGGTGGGCAAGGAAATCACTCTGCTCCCCCGCCACTGGGAGTGGCTCGGGAACCAGCGCGGTGGCGCATCGGTGACGCTGCGCAAACTCGTTGAGACAGCGCAGCGCGAGAGTGAGCCCGCGGACCGCGTTCGCCACGCCCAGGAGGTGGCCTTCCGCTTCATGAACGCGCTGACGGGCGACCTGACAGGATTCGAAGAGGCGACCCGCGCGCTGTTTGCCGGTGATGCCGAGGCCTTCGAGACCCACAGCGCCACCTGGCCCGCAGACGTGCGCGACTATGCACGCCATCTCGCGGCCGATGCGCTGCCGGTGCTCTGGAAGCCCGAGCCTTCAGACGATCGCGACTTCATCGTGCGGGTCGCCACACACGACGATGCGGCCGCACTGCAGCGTTTCGCATCCCGCCTCTTTAGCGAGAACCTCCCCGGTATCTACACGCGTGACGTGCCGACCCTCGAAGAAGAAGAGGAGTTCATCGCGTCACGCATCACTCCCGCCAACTGCACGCTGCTTCTGGCCATCGCAGGCGAGGAGATCGTGGGGGTGATGGACTTCCTGGGCAGGACGGTGCCGCAGGAGGCGCACGGCGGGGCATTCGGCATATCGGTCGACCGTGAACACCGCGGGTCAGGAATCGGCTCTGCGCTGCTTGAGGCGATCATTTCATGGGCCGGCGCCCATGGAATCCGACGCATCGAGGCGAACGCCTTTGCAAACAACCCGCGCGCGGTAGCTCTCTATAAGCGTCACGGGTTTGTCGAGGAAGGACGTCGTCGCGAAGCCATCTTGGTCAGTGACGAGTTCATCGACGCACTCGTGTTGGCCCGGCTTATCGATGGGTAGCATCTGACTGGACGTGCGACACGTAGGGGGAACCGTGAAAGCTATCGTTGTCTACGAGTCGATGTGGGGTAACACCGCCGCAATCGCCAGAGCAATAGCAGAAGGAATCGGTGAGGACACGCCGGCTCTTTCTACTGCCGAGGCAACCGCCGAAGCACTTGAAGGTGTCGACTTCATCGTGGCAGGCTCACCGGTGATCGCCTTCCAACTCCCAACAGAGAAGGCGCGAGCGAACCTGGGCGCGTACGAGACGAAGGCTCCCACACCCCCGGATCGCTCACACCCCGCTCTGCGCACCTGGCTCGACGCACTCGAGCCCGGCAGTGGTCATGCAGCGGCCTTCGAATCACGCATCTGGTGGTCGCCCCGTGGCGCGACCGGGACGATAGAAAAGAAGCTCGCCGCACGCGGATACAAAGCTGTGGCGCCGGCTGAGCGTTTCGTCGTTGAGAGTGCCTACGGTCCGCTCAAAGATGGTGAACTCGAACGCGCACGTGAGTGGGGTGCCCTACTCGCAACCGCAGTAGGCTAGAGGCCGCTTGAGCGTGTACTCTGGGTCTAGCGGGTACTTCGTCGTGGCGAGATACTGTGAGGATCCTCTCGAAAGGGACACCAATGCGCATTGGCATCGTCTTCACCCTGACCGGACCTGACCGGGTCGGAATCGTTGAAGAAGTCACCAAGATCCTTCTCGGCCTTGGCGCCAATGTTGAGACGAGCAGGATGGCCCGGCTGGGTGGTGAGTTCGCGGTGTTGATGCTGGCGCTTATGCCCGAGGATCACATGGACGACATCGAAAGCGCCTTTGCGCATCTCGCCGATCAGGGCTACAAGGTCACGACCTCACGAACACTCGAGACAGACACCAGTACATTCCTGGGCTGGCTTCCTTATCGCATCGAGGTAGAGGGAGCTGACCACGAGGGAATCATTCACGAGATAGTTGCCGGGCTTTCCGCGCGTGGCATCAACATCGAATCGATGGAGACGGGCACAATACCTGCTCCCAATAGCGGCACGCCGCTATTCATGATGAACGCGCTCGTGATGGTGCCGCCGGGACTCGCCGATGTTGACTGGACCGCCACGCTTGCCGAGGCGGCAGCGCAGGTCAACGTGGACATCGAGATCGCTCTCGCGGATCACTAGATCCGTTCGCTAGCCGGCGACCCCGCTCATAACAGCGCGCCACGCCGCCTCGGCTTCAGGGCCGGACCGATCGAACACCGTTGCCATCCGCTCACGTTGTGACGCGCTCAACTCGTGTTCGAGCGCCGCGCCTGTCTCAGTGAGCTCCAAATGCCTGACACGCCGATCGCTCTCTCCCTTGATGCTGTCCACCAAGCCTGCCTCCAGGAGACGCCTCAGTGGTGCATTGAGTGCCTGCTTGGTGACACCGAGGGTGCCCAGGAGTGCGCTGACCGTGATACCCGGGTTGCGACCAACGAAGTACAGGATGCGATGGTGCACGCGCTGGAGCCCACGGGCGGCCAGGATCGTGTCGGGATATGCGGTGAACTCTCGATAGGCAAAGAAGAAGAGCTCGAGGGACTCGTTGAGCTGCTGCTCGCGCGATGAGTCAACCATGTTGACATATCCAATCGCTGGCGCGAATATAGGTCAATACTATTGCCATTCTACCGAGGCAACCACCGATCCGCCAGAGAGGTCTCCCATGTTTTCAGAACGCATCAGCCGACTGAACTCCTCACTCGTTCGAGACATCCTGGCAGCAACCCAGCGTCCCGGCATGATCTCATTCGCGGGGGGCCTCCCCGCACCGGGCGAGCTCCCCGTACCCGACTGGAGTGGCGTGCCCGCAGCCGTGGCGCAGTACGGACCAAGCGAGGGCGAACCGGAACTGCGGGAGGCAATCGCGGGACACGCCCGTGACCTGGGTATGGACTGTGACGCCTCACAGGTACTGGTGGTCTCGGGCTCTCAGCAAGGCATCGACCTCGTGGCCAAGTTGTTCATCGATCCGGGCACGCCCATGATCACCGAAGCACCAACGTACCTTGCGGCCCTTCAAGCATTCGAGCTCTTTGGCGCAGAGTGCCACGGGGTCACGCTTTCCTCGGACGGCATAGACGCCGGGCAGCTCGACACCTTGGCCGGCAGCACAGGAGCGCGACTCGCCTACCTGATTCCGACGTTCCAGAATCCGAGCGGTACCTGCTACTCGGCAGATGCGCGCGCGGCTGTTGCCTGCGTGGCCGATGAGACCGGGTTGACCATCTTTGAGGACGACCCTTATCGCGAACTCGTGTATGAGGCCGTCGACCGTACTCCGATCTGCTCCCACATCAAGACTGCATCGTGGATCTACCAGAGCAGCTTCTCCAAGTCCTTCATGCCCGGCATCAGGGTCGGATATCTCATCGCATCACCTGACCTGATACCGCACCTGGTGCGTCTCAAGCAGGCAGCCGACCTGCACACGAACCGCATGGGGCAGTGGCTCGCCTACCGGCAGCTCGTTGATCCAGATCTCGAAACCCGCCTTGATGGATTGCGCACGGCCTATGCAGAGAAGCGCGCCATCATGGCCGAGACACTCTCTGAGCACTTTGCTGAACTGGCTGAGTGGAACACCCCGGCGGGCGGGCTCTTCTTCTGGCTCCGCCTCAAGCAGGCGATAGACACCCGTCCCTTGTTGCCCGATATGTTGGAGCGCGGCGTTGCCTTCATGCCCGGAGAGGTGTTCTTTCCGTCAACCGCTCCGGCGATCGGCTACATGCGGATCAACTTCTCACACGCCAGTCCCGAGCAGATACACACAGGCGTGGCACTGCTGGCCAAGGAGTTCCGAGCCGCCTCCACACGATCTCAGACGTAGGGCGCCGCAAAGCGTGTGTCCCATGCGCCGTTCTTTTTGAGCTGTCCGTTCCAGTAGAAGTCGATAAGCCTAAGGTTAGATGCAAGCGACATCCATCGGGCGCCCCACGGAGACAGACGCTCCAGGCCTGCCACCTGGGTGAGGAGCTCGACATCAAAGCGGCCTTCCCGCGCAAGCGATTCACCAAGTCCACGAAGTCTCTCCCACAGCCGCTTGCTCGCTTCGTCAGGCATGGCCTGGAGCGCCTCACCTCCACCGCGAACGATGGTTCCGGCATACTCGCACCCAAGACGGGCGGCGAGCTTTGTCAGATAGCGTTCGAGCGGCCGCGAATGTAGTGCTTCTGAGAATCCGGACTGGACCAGAAAGCCTATCCGTGGATTGTCGTCACGGCCCACGTACGGGGCGAGAGCCTCGATATAGGTTTTGACGAGCGCCGGCATCGAGTCGGTGTAGAGAGGCATGCCGAGCATCACGGTGTCCGCGGTGCCGAACGCCTCTATCGCACGGAGCGAATCAGCCTTCTTGGTCAGATGAAGCACCTCGGGTTCTGCTCCGCCGGCCTGCACCCACCCTTCGGCCACACGAGAGAGCATCTTCATCGAATTGGAGCGCTCGCCCCTGGGCGAACCGTTAAGCAACAGTAGCGAGCTCACGTGCTACCTCCTCAGTCGGGCGGTTCGTGACCGCAGTAAGAACGAGTTGTGACTTGAGATTGCGCGCCATGCGTGACCACATCTGCTCGGTGAGAGCGAGATCCTCGGCGTCCGTGTCGGCATCCGCGCCGAGCAGCAGTCCCATCTTGGGATAGCGCTTGTAGCGAGGGAGGTGATGCATCTCGCCTCCTTCAATCACGATGTAGGGATGCACGAGCGGAATGATCTGGTCGGCAGCGCGTTTCAGGAGCGCGGTGGTGAATCCCATGACCATCGGAGAAGCGAGCACGTAGAGGTCGGAATTGATGACCGCACGGCATATCTGCTCGGTGTCGTCGCGCTTGACGCACTCACCGGGGGTCTTGACCCAGCAGCCCCAGCACCCGGAGCAGCCCTTGATATCAAGGTCACGAAGTTCGAGCACGCGAACCTCGTGCCCCGATGCGCTCATCCGCTCGGCAATGTCATGGATGTAGGTGTCGAACACCGATCCGGTGATCGGCTCCCCATTGAGTATCACTACGTTCATAGTCTCTCCTCGGCCTGGTTGTTCTACACTGTAGAACACGTGACAACGATGATTCTACACCGTAGAATGGAACTGTCAACTCCGTATCTGAAGAGGGATCGATGTCTGAAAAGAAACCCGCGCGCGCGGAGTCGCGAACCGAGCAAGCCAGGAGCCGCGCCGCGAGGCGTACCGGTCCTGCGACTCCCCTCACCCGTGAAAGGATCGTTGCCACAGCGTTGGCGCTCGTAGACACAGAGGGACTCAACGCGCTCTCGATGCGTCGCCTCGGGGCTGATCTGGGCGTTGATCCTATGGCGATCTACTACCACATCCCCAACAAAGGCGCGCTGCTCGATGCCATCGTCGAGGCCGTGATGACCGAGATCGACTGCACCGCCGACACTCCCGATGCACCCGCCGAGGAGCGCATCATGTTCGCGGCCAACGCCTACCTGGGGGCGATGCTCGCGCATGCCAACGCAATGCCGATCATGCTCACTCGGGGACCGAACACACCTGAGGCCGCACGTCCGGTCGAGTTCCTCATCGGGGTTCTGCGTGATGCGGGACTGTCTCCAAGCCAGGCACTCGCCGGCATGAATTCCATTGCTTCGGCGGTGCGAGGTGCCGCGGCCATGGTGGGCGCCTCCGGCACCGAGCCGCCTACTCCCGAACAACTAGAGGCCCTTGCTGCGACGTTCCCCGCAGACGAATTCCCGCACCTGACTGAATCCGCGATGTGTTCGCAAGATTTTGCCCGAGACTTTGAGTTCGGCGTGCGCGCACTTGCCAAAGGTCTTCTAATGTCCCGAACAGAGGAGAACTCATGATCTCGTCGTCGGCAACTCCTGCGGAACTCATCGGCGCGTATCGGGATGGTGCGGCCATCCTGCGCGAGGCAGTCTCAGAGCTTGACGCTGATGCGCTCCGCGCGCGGCCGATCGCCGGCAAGATGAGCTCGCTTGAGGTGCTCTGCCATATCGTGGATTCCGACCAGTTCATGTGTGACCGGGTAAAGCGCACCATCGCGACAACGAACCCGACGCTCATGGGTGTGGAGTCGGCCGACTATCCCGAACCTCTGAGTTATCACCGCAGGGATCCGGAGCTTGACCTGCGTCTACTCGAGGTCCAGCGCGAACAGCTCGCAGCCGACCTTGTGCGCCTCTCGCCGGAGACGTGGGCACGCACCGCTGAGCATTCGGAGAATGGCACGCAGACCCTGCAGGAGGTCTTTCACCACGCAGTGGAGCACCTTGAGGGGCACGTGCTCACGATCGCCGAGAAGCGTGCTGCGCTGGGTCTATAGCGCTCCTCTAATCCCCCTAGAATACGATTTCCAGTGCCATCCATTACTTCGCATCGCATTACGTGAGATGCTAGTGGCATGACTCAAGCAGAAGACATACTGCGGCTACGGCTGCGCAGACAACAGATAGAGCACCCTACGGGCACGGATACCGTCGACCCGGCGGAGGTAGTTCGGCACCTGTGCGCAATGCAGGCCCAGGATTATGCGGGCGTACTGTGGGCTGTGGGCCTGCGATCCGTGAACGTCACTGAGCAGGGCGTAGAGCAGGCCGTTGCGGAACGACGCATCATCCGAACCTGGCCACTGCGCGGCACCTTGCACCTGGTCGCACCAGAAGACGTGCGCTGGATGCTTGAACTCACCGCGCCCCACGTTGTCGCTCTCGCAACCACGCGCCACTCCCAACTCGGCCTTACCGAGGAGGTCTTTGCACGCGCACGCGAGATATTCACCGAGAACCTCAAAGGCGGAGGTGTCTTCACCCGGAGCGAATCGCTGGCCGCACTGGAAGCCGAAGGCGTTTTGACCAGCGGACAGCGCGGATCTCACATCCTGTGGACGCTTTCGCAACAAGCCGTGCTCTGTATCGGACCTATGAAAGGCAACGAGCAGACCTTTGTGCTCTTTGATGACTGGGTTCCGCCCACGGGCGAGAAGCCCCTCGAGCGCAATGAAGCACTCGCGCGGCTCGCCGCACGCTACTTTGCCGGTCACGGGCCGGCTACCCTCGAGGATTTCGAGTGGTGGGCAGGCGTGACAAGCACAGAGGCGCAGCGCGGACTCGATGCTGTCGCCCACGACCTGGAGCAGATCGTGACGTCGAATGACTCCTACTGGGTAGCGCCGGATACTCTTGAGGCGGCGTACTCCGAGTCCCGCCCCACGATGCACCTGCTCCCGGGCTTTGATGAGTACATGCTCGGCTACACCGACCGCGGTCTCCAGCTCGACGACCAGCGTGAGGCGCACGGCTCGATCGTCACCGCCAACGAGATGTCCTCACCGACACTGCTCATTGACGGTCAGATCGCCGGAACGTGGAAGCGAACCATCAAGGACGAGACCGTCGACATCGGCTTGCGCACCTTCAGAGCGCTGACCGCTCTTGAACGCGAGACGCTCGCGATTGCAGCCGAGCAGTATGGAAACTTCTTGGGCAAGACTGCCGTGCTGGGCGACTGGGCCGGCGGTCAACTTCGGTAGCGTTGAACCGCCCCGGCCCCGTACACCACACACCGATTTAGTCGCGCTTGGTCACCTCAATGAGGTGATAGCCGAACTGCGTCTTGACCGGGCCGTGCACAACGCCGACCGCTTCGTTGAAGCAGACGTCGTTGAACTCCTTGACCATCTGACCGGGCGAGAACTCGCCCAGGTTGCCACCATCCCGGCTTGAGGGGCACGACGAGTGCTGGCGGGCCATCTCGGCGAAGTCGGCGCCATCGGCGATCTGCTGCTTGATCTCGTTGGCCGTTTCCTCGGTCGGAACGAGGATGTGACGTGCTTGGGCGGTAGCCATATGAGTCTCCTATCTCGGTTTCGTTCGCATCGAGAGTATGCGCGAAGGTGACACTCTCACGCCACCCAGAAGGCGAATCCGCGGCCGCTCACGGTCTGAATTCCCACAGAACGATACATTTCCCTGCATAATCTGGTTCAATCGTTCGCGCGCAAAGCACCATAGAGGAGAAGACACGTGGAACTCATCAATCCCGTCATCAACCGATGGATCCAAGATGGTATCGAGGATTCCGAGGGCCTCTGGGAGCGCGTCGCGAACGAACTGCCGTGGTTCCGCACATAGGATCGCGTCTTTGAGGCAGATGAGCCATCGTTTCGCTGGTTTGTCGGCGCTCGAACCAACCTCGCGTACAACGCCCTCGACCACCACGTGAACAATGGCCGAGGAGATCAAGACGCACTCATCTACTTCAACGAGGGCGGCGACCGTCGCACCTTCACGTACGCCGAGCTGCTCTGCGAGGTCGAGAACATCTCCGCCGCACTTCGCGGTATGGGCATCAAGAAGGGCGAGCTGGGGTAGCGCGGCGGCACGCCTGTGGATCAGTACTACCGGCTCAGGAAGTCAGCGACTGCGAGCATGCGCACGCCACTCCACGTGCCAAGATCGAGCAGATGGTGGTCGCCAGAGACAACGTACTCGGCACCCGAGAGCGCGGCCGCCTCGAGAATGCGATTGTCTGCCTCATCGTCAACGACGGCGAGCTGCTCTGACGGGCGCACGATAGTTGCCACTCGTGTGATCTGAAGAATGACCGCCTCGGTGTGCTCGCGGTCGAATCCGAGCACGGTCTCGAGCTTGTCTGCGACCTCGACCAGGATTGCAGGCGACGAGACAAGCTCGAACTCTCCTGTAATCGCGGCGCGCATCACATCTGCCGGCTTGCCACCGAATCCGTACGCCGAGACATAGACGTTCGTATCGAGTACGACTCTAGACACCCCGCGCCTCATGGATGAGTCGCTCGATGTCATCCTCTGTCAGCGCGCCAACCTGGCGGGCCTTGGCACGTCCATAGGCAGCCAGATCCTCAAAGACGAGCAGCTCGCGCTCCCGTCTGTAGACGCGAACCATCTCTCGAAAGAGTTCGCTCTTTGTCCGCCCTTCGAGCTGTGCCATGTGCTCGACCTCGGCCGCCAGCTCAGGTGGAACCGAGAAGCCGATCGTTGTAGCCGTACGAGCCATCGCCCGTTCACCTCGTTTACAACCGTTGTAAACCATCGTCTCATATTACTGTGATGGCGCGACACGTGCAAGAACCAGCCGCCACCATGCCTTCGCCTTCGCTACACTTGGATCCGAGGAACACACATTCCTACGAGGGAGCTTGTCGTATGACCCCACTCGACCCACATCAACTCAAGGCACTCTACAAGCCGGGCACCACGCCGGTTCTGATCGACGTGCCGCCGATGCGCTTTCTACAGCTCGAGGGAGTGGGCGATATCGGCGGCGAGACGTTCCAGGAAGCGGTCGCCGCGCTCTACGGCCTTGCCTACCCGGTGAAGTTCGCGGCCAGGAAGCAGCTCGGCCTTGCGTACAAGGTCTCCCCGCTCGAAGGGCTCTACTGGCACGCCGACGGCAGCCGCGAGTTCACCCCCGAGGACCGCGCCACACTCAACTGGCGGCTCATGATCATGGTGCCCGAAGAGGTCGATGGCGAGCTCATCGAGGAGATGCGCGAGAAGGTCGCCGCCAGGAAGAATCCTCCGCGCCTGCATGACATCCGGCTTCAGACCTTCTCGGAAGGGACGTCGATTCAGATCCTCCACATCGGTCCCTATGCGAAGGAGCCCGCAACGGTCGAGCGACTCTTTGGATTCGCCGAGGAGCGCGGCTACTAGATCGCCGGGCAGCATCACGAGATCTACCTCGGCGATCCGAACCGGGCCGCAGCTGAGAAACTCAAGACGGTGCTGCGGTACGGAGTGCGCCACTCCAAGAGCTAGCGTACTCGTATTACCCCACAGACGGCACGCTCTCCTTGGCAGCCGTTGGCTGCGCGGCCGCACCCACCAACGCGACCCCTGAGAGTGCGAAGGCAGCGTGCCATGCCACGGAACTCATCAGCATACCCAGCGTGTCGATCTCGCCGCTCAGTACCTGAGCACAGATCCACATCATGCAGACGAGCGCGCTCGCTCGAAGTGACCAGCCCGCGACTCTCATTGCTGTCCTCATCGCCTCCACCTAGCCTCTCACTCGACTGACCAACAGGAGCGCCGCGGTTCCCGCAGTGCCGTGAAACCCAACGGCCCAGCTCAGTATCTGCGGGCTCCACGCCCTCTCTGCTCCCTTGGACACTCGGGCGCCGAGGTTGATGCCGCACGCCACGCTGCATAGCAACAGCACTGCAGCTCCGATCCACAACAACATACTCATGACCCTCTCCTTCTACTCGGGGCGCCTCATGCGCCCGCTGTCTCACCGATACCTCGTCCTGGTCCTTCGTGTAGCCCTTCGAAACTCTATGGGTTTCCAGTTTCCATACGGCCCAACAATGGCCGCCTCGCACACGCGAATGCGGCCCTTTGATCAGCCAACGAAGCGCATGATGCGCTCGACGAGTTCCTCATCTCTGTCGTAGTCAGGATCGGCATTCACCGTGACCGCATACTCGACGATCATCGCAGCGACCATCTTCTCAACGAGATCCGCATCGCCACTCGGAAACTCTCCGGCGGACATCCCGTCTGCAACGAGCTCACGAATCAGATCTCCATTGGCCTTGCGGAACGCATCCGCTGCTATCTCGAATTCTTGCATCCATTCGTCCTTGGTCGTCGCGTCTATGTGTGCACGCGCCTGCGAGATCACGAGCTTCACCAACGCTTCGAGTCTTGCGCGAGTACCCGTCAGCGCGCTCACACTCTCCTTGAGCTGACGCTTCTGCTGATCGGCTTGCCGCTCAACGATGTAACCGTAGAGCTCGCGCTTGCCCTCAAAGTGCACATAGATGGTCTTCTTGGAGATGTGCATCGAACGCGCAATCTCATCGAGAGAGGTCTTGGCGTAGCCGAACCGGCTTACATGCTTCTCAAAGACATCCGCGATCTCTTGCTTGGTTGCCATCGTGCACCTCCCTCGGGCCCGTCGCCTGCGTACCTGTCTTGCGCGAATCCGCGTCGCGGAAACTCATCGCAGTCATAGTTTCCATGATGGAAACTCGATTGTCAAGTAGTTTCCATGAGGTTTTCGAATGTTACTCGGACCAGAGCTCGCACGTGTACTCGCTGCAGATCGGCGCGCGGTACTGGTGCGGAAGCTGGCAGCCGTGCTCGGGGTGGCAGAACTGACATTTGCGCACATCGACCCAGTCAGGGAGCGCAGCCCGGCAGGCCTCGCCCTCTGGTGTGGGGAGATGGCTCATGCGCGGGTCGTGATACGGCTCAATGCCATGTGCGCCCGCAACGTAGCGGTCGCCCTCTTGCACGAGCGCGCCGCTCTCCACGAATCGCTCGAGCCACAGCTCGATGTAAGCGGGAAGCCAGTCGTCGCCGATGTAGGTGCCGTCCTCATCGTGCGCAAGATAGAGGCAGCAACACAGTCCGCCACAGTCATGGCAGAGCTGCCAGTTCTCGGCGTTGGGATCAGGCGTGGGGGTGCTGTCGGTGGGTGTCACTGTGTTCTCCGGATTGCCAACGAAGCCACCCTAGAACTCGCAGCCCTCGAGCTTCTCGAAGACCACGTCCACTCGCGACAGGAACGCCCACGGGTCAAAGATCGCGTCGAGTTCCTCGGCACAGATCGGGAAGTCGGGGTCATCGTCGAGCATCTCGCGGTAGGACTTGCCGTCGCGCGCGTGCTGGATGTCATCCCAGACCTGCATGGCGTTGCGCTGGACGATTTCGTAGGCGTCCTCGCGCTTCATGCCGGCGCTCACGAGTGCGAGCAGCACGCGGCTCGAGTAGATGAGGCCGCGCGACTTGTTCAGGTTGGCCATCATGACCTCGGGATAGACCTGCAGCCCGTCGAGGATCCACTCGAGCTTCGAGAGGATGTAGTCGAGCGCGATGGTCGAGTCGCCAAGCACCACGCGCTCAGCGCTTGAGTGCGAGATGTCGCGCTCATGCCAGAGCGCTACGTTGTCGAAACCGACCTGCGCGTTGGCTTTGATCACGCGCGCGAGCCCGCAGACGCGCTCGGCGGTGATCGGATTGCGCTTGTGTGGCATGGCGCTCGAGCCCTTCTGACCCTTGGCAAAGGGCTCCTCGGCCTCGATGGTGTCGGACTTTTGCATCGCGCGGACCTCGGTGGCGACTTCTTCGCACGTGGCTGCCACGGTGGCGAGCACGGCGAGGTACTGCGCGTGACGATCGCGCGCAATGACCTGCGTGGAGAGCGGGTCAGGGGTGAGTCCGAGCTTCTCGCAGACGTAGGTCTCAGCGAACGGATCGATGTTGCTGTAGCTGCCCACCGCACCGGAGATGGCGCCCACCGCGATCATCTCGCGGGTGCGCTCGAGGCGGTCGAGCGAGCGCTTGAAGGCCCAGGCCCAGCGCGCGTACTTCATACCGAACGTCATGGGCTCGGCGTGGATGCCGTGGGTGCGCCCCACACAGAGCACATCTTTGAACTCGAACGCGCGACGCTTGCAGATCTCGCCCATGCGGCGGACGTCTTCGATGATGATGTCCATCGCCTGCGCCATCTGGTAGCACAGCGTCGTGTCGCCCAGATCGCTCGAGGTCATTCCAAAGTGCACCCAGCGGCTCGGCTTGGGGTCATCTGCGCCCAGCCCGGCGTCGATGTACTCGGCCATATTGGTGAGGAATGCGATCACATCGTGGTTGGTGGTCGCTTCGATCTCGGCCACGCGGTCCACGTCAAAGTCGGCCTTCTCGCGGATGATCGCGGCGTCCTCAGGCGTGATCCCGGCGTGACCGAGCTGCGCCTGCGCTTCACACGCGAGGATCTCGATCTCCTGCCAGATCTCGTACTTGTTCTCGAGTTCCCAGATGCGGCCCATTTCGGGGCGAGTATAGCGGGGGATCATGAGTAGCGACTCCTCAGGCGTTGGCGAATGGTGCGCGCGCGAATGTGTCTCCGTTGCACGTGCGCGTACTGCCATTATCGCCGAGGAGCGCCATGCGGTCACGCGGTTGGATCTCAGGCGTGGGTGTGCCAGGCTGAGATGCGGGCGCAACAGCGCAGCGCCCCAGCGAGATCGGGAGGATCGACCCGGAATGTACGTCGAGGATTCGCCCTACCATCGCATCAAGGTTGCCGAGGCAAACGGCGTTCGCACGCTGCGCTTTGAGCGCAACCAGCAGTCCTCGATGCGTCTCGACGACCCGTTCGAGACCGACCTCGAATACGTGGGATACCTGCACCTCCCGCTCGCAGTGATACCGAGCGCGGAGCGCACCCTCGTGATCGGACTTGGCGCCGGCATGCTCGTGAAGCGGATGTGGCGCGACTATCCCGCGATGCACCTCGATGCGATCGAACTCGATGCCGCGGTCGTGGAGATCGCCCGCGTGCTCTTTGAGCTGCCCAGTGACCCGCGCATCACCGTGATCGTGGGTGACGGCCGTGACTACCTCGAGGCCACGAGCGCGACCTACGACATCATCATCGTCGATGCCTTTGCCGATGACCGCGTCCCCCGACCCCTCACCACCGAGGAGTGCTTTCGCGCGGCCCGCGACCATCTCTCGCCTGATGGCGCGTTCGCCATCAACGTCATCGGCTCTCTCCAGGGATCGCACAGCAGGGAGGCTCGCAGCATCTACCGGACGCTGAGCAACGTGTGGCGCTCCGTACGCGTGTTCGTGGTCGAGAGTGCGGACAACGAGGGCGACGCGTCACGCAACCTGGTCATGCTTGCTTTCGACGCCGAGCTCACGGATGAGACGCTACTCGCAAGGATTGCTGGCAGGGTCGACGGGCTCGTGACTATCACGGGGTTCGAGCACTTTGGGAGCCACCTGCACCGCACGCCGATCCGCGGCGGCGATGTCCCGATACTCATCGACGCGCCCGTGCGGCGTGGTCGCTGACTCACGCCGCTTGGATTCAGCGGGCCTAGTAGTTCCAGGTGACCGTTTCGCCAGGAGATAGGACGCCATCAGGGTTGATGGAGACGTCGTTGCTCCATATGCCGTAGCCGCCGCCCTCGTCGCCCCGATCATCATCCCAGTAGTAGTCACATATCATCCGGTAGTTCTGACCCGCAGGCACATTCACGTACCAACTAAGATCCTCCAGGGATCCAGCCACATGCGTACTCGCAATCGTGACGCCGGATGAGTTCTCTACGCGAAGATCGGCGTCACCATACCCCCACCAGCGGAATGCCAGAGTCGCTGTGGTGCCCGCTGTGAAGGTGATCGTGTCGGAGTAGGTCGAGCTGACGTTGCCGGCCGCGTCGCGGTATTGCGCGTACACCGTCTTGACCCCGTCGCCCAGGGTAAGCGCCCAGCCCCTGGTGGATGAATACGTCTCCCAGGTGCTCCACGTGGTGTTGTCGTTGCTGAACCGCATCTGAGAGAGCCCCGAGCCACCCGTGTCGACTGCCGCGAGCGTGAGAGAGACCTGCGTCATACTCGTGTTGGCTGCGCCACCGGCAATTACCACGGAGCCGGTGGGCGCCGCAGCGTCGAGAGTGATTGTGTCCACATACGTCGCGCTACTGTTTCCGGTGCCGTCGCGGTACTGTGCATACACGGCTTTGGCTCCGTTACCCGACGTCAGGGTCCAGCTCTTTGTGGTTGCGTACGTCTCCCAGCTGCTCCAGGTGGAGTTGTCGTTGCTGAACCGCATCTGAGAGAGCCCCGAGCCACCGGTGTCTGTTGCAGAAGACTGCAGAGTCACAGCAGTGCTCGTTGCATAGGGTGCAGACCAGTTGACCGTCACCGAGCCCGTTGGAGGGATCAGATCGACTCCGTCATACAGGAGAATGGTGTCGGAGTAGGTAACGCTCGTGTTACCAACGACATCGCGATACTGAGCGTAAACGGTCTTCACCGCGTTGCCCGCAGTAAGCGTCCAGCTCTTGGTGGAGGAATAGGCCTCCCACGAGCTCCATGTGATGTTGTTGTTGCTGAACCGCATCTGAGATACCGAAGAAGAGACATCGGAAACCGAGGAATTCAACGTCACGCCAGTGACAGCGGTGTCCGCAGCACCACCGTTCACGACCACACTTCCGCTTGGAGGTGTTGAGTCAAGCACGATCGAATCCGAGAAGGTAAGTACGTTCCCTCCGCCATCCATGTACTGTGCTCGCACTGTCTTAACGCCATCACCGGAGGCCAATGTGGCCGCCCGAGAGGTTGCGTAGGTGGTCCATGACCCGTAGAAGCCGGTTCCCGGATCGAGGCGCATCAGCCACACACCGGATCCCGGGTCGGTCACCGCCGAGCCAACGGTCACAGCGGTCACCCCCGAGTATATAGCGTCTGCGTTGACCGACATGGTGCCCATTGGCGGGTCTTTGTCGCCGCCGTCTACAGCCATCGTTGCTACCTTGATGATGTTGTGAGCCTCAGTGTTGTAGTTGTTGTCGGTTGACCAGAACTCGATCGTGTTGACCGCTGTGCCCGTCGACGGCGGAGTGACAATGACCGTTGTCCCCGTCTGCAATTCACCACCGTTGACCTGGAAGTACGTCTGACGGACTCCGGAGATGAACCATTGGGGATCAGGCCCACCCCAGTACCCACCAGCGTCGGTCGCTGTCAGGAGGATCACAGCACCCCCCACATATGGTCCTGCTGCATCCGAGGTCGTGGTGGGCGCAACCTTCTCGTACACGTGCGGATGGCAGAAGGGCGTGGTGCACGAGGTTCCCTCCCAGGAGTTGACCTCGTGGCACTCCCAGCAGTCGCTTCCGTAGTTCGAGTGCCCCCACCCGATCTGCGAGTGGCCCTGCTGATAGGTCGCCGTTGGCCACGGGTCGGGATGCGCGCTCGCGTGGCAGCCAGTCTGACTACAACCTCCGGCATATGTCATGCCCTCGGCGGGTGCCGGATGGCATGTCGAGCAGTCGTCGCCGTGAACCGACATGAGGTTTTCCTCGGCATGGCACCCGTAGCACAGCGTGCTGTTCACGTGGTTCGCACTTGGATGCTGATCGCCAACATGGCACTCCGCGCACACGAGTGACGGGGTGACATCTATCGCATGACACGCGGTGCAGCGGGGTCCTGCTGCGTGGATCGTGTTCGCGTCGGCGGCGTGACAGCCCGACGTCACGCACGGCCCACCGGGCGTATGCTGCTCCGCGTTGTAGAGACCCGGCGCATGCACGTTCTTTGAAGTCTCATCGGCATAGTCGTTTCCGTGGCAGTCATAGCAGCTCTCCGCCACATCCACGCCCTGGTGTCCCGGCAGGGGCTTTAGCCGAAGCCAGTTGTATCCACCATCAGGACCGGAACCGGATGCTCCCCCATTTCGGAGCAGCCCCTCAACGGTTGCAGTCGATGAGACTGCGGCGTAGGTCCCGCCCGCGCTGTCCCAGCCGAGTACGTCGGATGTGACGTGGCAGCTCAGGCAAAACTGCCGAACGCCTTCGGGGGTCGAACTCGTATCCAGACTCCCGCCGAGCGCATCGGAGAGGAGCGTCGTGTTTCCTCGGTTGGAGCCATGCGGATTGTGGCAGTCGTAGCAGGGCAGCGGAGCGTTGACGGGCAGCTTGCCACCAGCGCTCTTGATGCGGTGACCGCCTGTGGCATTCCAGCCCTCATCGGCGGCACCCTGCGTCACATACTGTTTGACGTTTGCCGCTCCCGAGGTCTCCCACGAGCCGCCATCATGACAACCAAGGCAGAGGGCGGCATAGGCCCCGGTAGCACGATCTTGGGCAGCGCTCGAAGGTGTGGACGGCGCAAATGTCGCAACGAGGGAGTCGTAGCTACTTGCCGAGCCATGCGCGTTGTGGCAGTACAGGCAGTCGCCGGTCTCACGGATGCTCCCTGAGGCGGGAATCGACACGTGGGCATTGGCGGCAGGGTCGACATATACCGAGCGTCCCGCGAACACTCCGGCTACCGGATAGCCCGAGGCATCAAGCGAGGGTGATTCGAGCGCGGGATACGAGCCCTTCTTGGCGTACCAGTCCTGGGCGTCATTGTGACAGGCGAAACACCACTCGTTGTCAGCGGTCAGAGCGGTCACGGAATTGACCGAGGAACCAGGTAGTTTGGGCTTGAGAGCGGGATCGCCATGGGGTGAGTGACAGCCCGAACATGCGTTGGTGAGATCCATGGATAACGGATCGTCGACATCTTCCAACACGTGCCCGCTCGACAGACCGAACGAGTCCGGACCGTCCTCGATATCCGAGGAAGCCCCACTACCGTCGTGGCACGACAGGCAGAGCGGTACCTCGCCACTCGGATCGTCAACACCGCCCAGTATGCTCCGCGTGGTAGCTGCCTGATGCGGTACGTGGCAGGTGCTACAGGTATCGCTCCCTCCGCCACCAAGGTGTGGCGATACCGCATAAGCAACATTGGGGAGCGCGGCAAGCGCCGAAATGACACATACGAATAGAAGCGTGTGGCCCGATCGGAGGACCAGACGACGGCATTGTCGGATAAAGAGAAGATATTCCGACACGCGATTTCCCCGGCTGACGCAGATGTTAAGTGTAGTTCATACAGCATAGGGGCACTCCACGACCACCGCAAGACCGCACGCTCACCTGCAGGTGTTTCGCGTCGGGCACATGATGGAACAAACGGGAGGTCGAGTGAAGGAGGTGTTCACGATGACGCCAGAGACAAAGACGCGTGTCAGCACCGCGTCGGCCTTCCCGGTCCTGCCGGCCGAGGATCTCGCGAGAGCCCGAAAGTTCTACCACGATACGCTCGGTTTCGAGGTAGAGGATATGCCAGAGGGCCACCAGTTCATGATCCATGCGGGGCATGATACCCGCATTCTGGTCTACGAACGCGAACGCACCAAAGCGACGCATACTGCGGCGGTGCTCATGGTCGATGACCTGTCGGCGGCCATGACTGAAATGCGCCACCACGGCGTGAGGTTCGCTGAATACGACATGCCGGAACTCAAAACCGTGCATGGAGTCGCATCCCTACCCAACGGTGATTCCGCCTGGTTCACAGACAGTGAAGGCAATATCATTTCGCTCACACGGCTGCACCACTAGACCGATCGGCGCGCCTACGTCGAGAGCATGAACGCACAGAGCGCTCGCAGACTACCCCCCGCGAGCGCTCTGCTGCGTGCTACACCAATGGCCGAGCTACTCGCACGCCCCGCACATCTCGCATTTGCGTGGAGCAGTGATTGATCCTGTGAGCATCTGTACCGCACCCTGCATGGCACCGGCGATGGCGTCGGTTGGATCGTAGACCTCGTAGCCAAGTGCCTCGGCGGCCAGGTCGGTCAGATCCTTCTGCTTGATAGCCGTGCCCATCGCGTTCGTTGCCGCGTTGAACTGCGATGCACAGCCCGCGCAGTTGGTCACAAGGTACTCTGCACCGGTCGACTCCGCCTCTGTCACGCGGGTAACGGCAGAGTGCTCGACTGTGGGGAGATGATAGAACGCTCCCACCAGCCCGCAGCACTGAGCATCTTCCTTGCTGTGATCCATTTCCCTCAGTTCGAGTCCGGGCATCGCATTGAGCACGGTGCGTGGCTCCTCGTACTTACCAAACCAGCGACCGAGATGACACGAGTCGTGGTAGGTGACCGACACAGGCTGGGCCTCAGGGAACGAGAGCTTGCCTTGCTCCACCAGCTCGCTCAGGTAGACGACCACGTGCTTGAACTCGATGTCGCACGGGATCCCGAGTTCCTGTGCAACGCTCTTGTAGTTCTCGGTGAACGTTGCAAAACAGCCGGGGCACGAGGTGATGATCGTCTTGATGCCCCGCTCATTCATGAGGGTGAGGTTGTCGGCGACACGCTTGGCGAAATCCTCGGCATATCCGCCAAGGGCATGGTAAAGGCCGCAGCATACCTCTTTATCGCCCAGGTACACGGGTTCGACGCCTGCGGCGTTCATTAGGTGAACAGCGTTCTGCGGTGCGTTCTTGGTCACTACGCTCGACCAGCATCCCGGCCAGTAGCCAACACCGCTGTCGCTTGAGAAGCGCATATCGTCTGTCCGCCACTCGGTGCCCTCGCTCGGCGCGCCCCAGAAGTTGCCGGTCGTGAGCACGTTAGCGCGCACATCAGAGAGGCCGGTGTTCTCGAACTCCTTCGCATCGAGCAGGTAGGGCTTCACGCCCATGAACTCGTGCGCCATGTGAAGCGACACCTCGCACACGGTGTCGCAGCGCTTGCAGGTCGTGCAGAGGTTGATCTTGGTGGCCATTGCCTGATCGAATTCCAGGTTGCCCTTGGCATACTCCTTGAGCATGTACCACTTACCACGCGGCGAGTTGTCCTCCCAGGGGTCTGGCGCAAACACCGTACACACGCCGCGACAGAAACCGCAGCTCGCGCAGGCGAACGCACCGTCCTCCATGTGGTTGGGCAGATCAGAGATCTTCTTGGCGCTGTTGCCATTGCCGTTCATGACCTTGCCCAGCGCCCCACCGATACCCGAGACGCCACGGGCTGAACCCACGGCACGCGCAATCAACTTGACCGGAGAGGTCGGGTCGTACTTGATCGGCAGCACCTTGCCGGGGTTGAGGATGCCCGCCGGATCCGTTTCGCGCTTGAACGCCACAACCTGCTCAAGGAGCGCCTTCCCAAAGATCGCCTCTGACTCTGGCGTGAGATACATGCCGCTTGCAAAGGCACGTCCACCGACCTTCTTAGCGATCTCGTTGACGGCAAGCGAGTTGGAGAAGAGCACGGTGAAGCTAAGCTTTCGCTCATCGGCAAGCATGAAGCCGATGATGGCGTACTCGTTGACGCCCACCGCAGTCGCCTCATAGATGAGTTCATCACCGAACTTGTTGGCGATCTTCTTCGCGAACTCGGTGAGTTTGTCCGCGGGAATCACGACATCGGTCGCCACGATCGAAGGGCCGAACTTCTTGCCGCGCAGCGGATAGAAGCGCTCGCCCCACTCATGCTCTGCGTCGTGGGCAGAGAGCGCACGTCCACCTGCAGCAGCGGCTCGCTCTTTAAGGCCTGCAGCGGTGTCCGCTGACTCAACGAACGCAGCGAACACAAGCCACTCCTCGGGAAGGTGCTCCCCTGTAGCACGGTTCTTGAGCGCAACGAAGTGCGGCGGCTGCACGTTGAGGTGCCAGACATCGAGATCAGCGGTGGAATCTACAAAGCCCTGTGCCGACGATGCCGAGGAGAACGCGTACAGCTTGGGCGTGAGCTCGGCTGCAGGAAGCACGGCAAGAGTGACACTCGTGATGATGCCCGTGATTCCCTCCATGGCGTAACAGAGTCGAAGGTCCCCATTGCTGAGTTCGCGCACCTCGCCGGTACCAAGAACGATTCGCACCGAGATGATGCTGTCGAGCAGGTCACCCTCTGCACGGCTCCCGATTCCCGCTCCGCCCTGTGCGACCCAGCCACCCACGGTCGCTGAGAGCGCGCTTGTGGGATAGAGGGGAAGTCGGAGCCCCTGGCTTCTCAACTGCTTCTCCAGATCCGCAAAGACGACGCCCGGCTCGACAGTGACGCTCAGGTTCGCTTTGTCGGTCGATGTCACTGCCGCCATGCGCACGAAATCCAGCACGATACCGCTCTTGGCTGGCACGGCTCCGCCAAATCCGGCAGTTGCGCCGCCGCGGGGAACCAGCGGCGTCTTGGATGCCCGAGCGCTGTTCACGAGGGCAACGACTTCGGCCTCGGTGAGTGGCTGGACCACGAGCGAAGGGACGTTGTCAATGAAGCGGCCTATCGCATCGGGGAGCGCGCCCATGTCGTGTCCGTACACGAATCGCCGCAAGGCATCATCGCTCGCCCGTTCACCAAACAGTTCCTTGATCTCGCTCAACATGGCTCATTCCTTCCGCTCGCACCGACGACCTGTTCCGACCGAATGTTCGTTCTGTCATACAGAAAGAATAGTCGTTCTGACAGCGATAGCGCAAGGGTTCTTCAGGAACTCGGAGGAAAGTGCAGTTCAGGCGCTGATGCTGGCCCAGATGGCAGCGGCTGTATCATCTACCATGCCGGTGAGCGGCTCGGTAATGACCCCATCAAGCCGGAGGTCGATCAGACGCATAATCGCTCCCGATATCACTCCGCAGAGCACGCGAGCATCAAGATCGCGCACCTCCCCTGCGCGCTGCCCGTCAACGATAATGTGCCGGGT
The DNA here is from genome assembly GCA_024637115.1 of Actinomycetes bacterium. GTDB lineage: Bacteria > Actinomycetota > Coriobacteriia > Anaerosomatales > JAGXFU01 > JAGXFU01. The sequence goes on along the minus strand of JAGXFU010000010.1, from coordinate 166,653 downwards.
GACCTCGAGACCCTCTCGCGAACACACGGTCAGGTTGTCCTCGACCACGCTGCTGGGCCTAGCAAAGATCAGGTAGGAGACAAAGTACGGATCTTCTTCAGTGAGACGAAAGAGCATCGACACATAGCCGCGCACTCGCGACTGTGCATCGGGGAACGCGAGTACCTCTGTGGCGGAGAGCACCACGAATTGATCCACGAGTTGCCTGTGCAGCACGTGCGCAAGCTCATCTTTGCTCGTGAAGTGGTGGTAAACAGCACCAATACTCGTGCCCGAGGCTGAGACGATGTCGGGAATGGACGTGTTGTGAAAGCCCTTGTCCACAAAGAGGTGTTGGGCCGAGGCAAGGATTCGGTCACGGACCGTGCCGGTATCTGCAGTTGCGTTCGTCACGAGAACCGAATCTCCATTCTGTAGGTCAACCTATCCTACGAATCATCGGTCACAACCGCAAGCGCAGCGCACCCAGCGCCCTGTTTGCGATTGCACTACACCGCTTCGTCGAGCGGAGCGGTGAACTGACTGTTGTACAGGTCGCAGTAGAAGCCGCCTGCGGCCATGAGGTCGGTATGATTCCCGCTCTCGATGATCTGGCCGTCGTTCATGACAAGGATCGTGTCGGCATCGCGAATCGTTGAGAGCCTGTGCGCGATCACGAAGCTCGTGCGGTTCTTCATGAGCTCTGTCATGGCCTTCTGGATCAGCGCCTCGGTACGTGTGTCGACCGAGCTCGTGGCCTCGTCGAGGATGAGGATACGCGGATCGGCGAGGAACGCCCGGGCGATGGTCAGCAACTGACGCTGGCCCTGCGAGATGTTCGAGCTCTCATCGTTGAGCTCGGTATCGTAGCCATCCGGCAGTGTGCGCACGAAGTGATCGACGTGCGCCATGGTCGCCGCATGGTCGATCTGTTCGGGTGTTGCATCTTCACGTCCGTATGCAAGGTTCTCGCGGATCGTGCCCTTGAACAGCCACGTATCCTGCAGCACCATGCCGAACGTGCGGCGTAGGTTGTTTCGCGTCATGTCTCGAATGTCGATGCCGTCCACAAGGATGGCACCCTCGTCGATCTCGTAGAACCGCATCAACAGGTTGACCAGCGTGGTCTTGCCGGCACCGGTCGGGCCAACGATCGCCACGGTCTGCCCGGGCTCAGCCTCGAGATCGAGGTTCTCGATCAGCGGCGTGTCCTCGATGTAGCGGAACGACACGTTACGGAACTCAACGTGGCCCTCAGCGCGCTCGAGCACCTGCGGGGTCGCCGTGTCGGGCTCCTCCTCGGTAGCATCGAGCAGCTCGAACACGCGCTCTGCCGAGGCGACCGTTGACTGCAGCGTGTTCGCGATACTCGCGGTCTGAATGATCGGCTGCGTGAATTGGCGCGAATACTGGATGAATGCCTGCACGTCACCAAGCGAGAGCATGCCATTCGCCACGCGGAGGCCACCGATAACCGCGACTCCTACGTAGTTGATGTTGTTGAGGAAGCTCAATGTCGGCATGATCGTGCCCGAGATGAACTGTGCCTTGAAACTCGCTTCGTAGAGCCCTTCGTTCTCGATATCAAAGACTTCGATTGCTTCTTCCTGGTGACCAAAGACCTTCACCACACCGTGACCGGTGAACATCTCCTCGATGTGCCCATTGAGCGTGCCGGTCTTTTCCCACTGCGCAGCAAACTGCTTTTGCGAGCGTTTGGCGATGAACATCGTGACCACAAGGCTCGCGGGAATCACCAGCAGCGAGATCATGGCGAGAAGCGGGCTGATCCAGAACATCATCCCAAGGACGCCAACGATCGTGAGCACCGACGTGATGATCTGCGTCGCGCTCTGGGAGAGCGTGTTCGAGATGTTGTCGATGTCGTTCGTCACGCGGCTGAGCGTGTCGCCGCGCGAGTTGTCATCGAAGTACTTGAGTGGCAACCTGGCCAGCTTGAGGTCGACCTCTTCGCGAAGTCGATACACCGTACGCTGCGCAACGCCGGCCATGAGGTACTGCTGGAGCCATCCAAAGAGCGCGCTCAGCACGTATACGCCAATGAGCCACATCATGAGCGTGCTGATGGCGCTGAAGTCCACACCCTGCCCGGGAGTCAGATTCATGCTCGAGATCATCTCGGCGAGCTGGTCCTGGCCCTGCGCCCTGAGACCCTCAACCGCCTGAGCCTGTGTCACGCCCTCGGGAAGTTGCGCACTGATCACGCCCTCGAATAGCACATTGGTAGCCTCGCCAAGGATCTTTGGTCCCACAATGCTGAACGAAACGCTGATCACAGCGAGCGCGATGATGAATGCGATCACCCACTGGAACGGCTTCAGATACCGGGCCAGTCGCTTGAGCGATCCCCTGAAGTCCTTGCTCTTGGCAGCCGGAGCCATCCCGCGGCCAAAACCCATGCCCGGTCCTCCGGGTCCACGACCCGAGCCGGGGCCGGCTGCTGGCTTTGTGTTGCTCGTATGATCGCTCACGATGCAGCCTCCTCCTCGGTGAGTTGTGACTCGACGATCTCCTGGTACGTTTCACACGTTCGCAGAAGTTCCTCGTGCGTGCCCGTGCCCACGACTCTGCCCTTGTCGAGCACGACGATATTGTCAGCCCGCATGATCGTGCTGACGCGCTGCGCAACGATGAGCACGGTCGAGCCGGTGATGTCTCTCTTGAGCGCGGTGCGCAAACGCGCGTCCGTGGCAAAGTCGAGCGCCGAGAAGCTATCGTCGAACACGTAGATCTCGGGACGTTTCACGAGAGCGCGAGCAATGGCCAGGCGCTGGCGCTGACCGCCGGATACGTTCATGCCGCCCTGGCTGATCGGTGCCTCGAGCCCCTCGGACATCTCGGAGACGAACTCCTTGCCCTGCGCGATCTTGAGGGCATGCCAGAGCTCTTCTTCGGTCGCGTCTTCCTTGCCGTATCGCAGGTTGCTCTCAACGGTCCCCGTGAAGAGGAACGCCTGCTGAGGAATGAAGCCGATCTTGCGCCAGAGGCTTTCCTGGGTCATCTCGCGGACATCGACGCCGTCAACGAGAATGCGCCCGCCGGTCACGTCGTAGAAGCGCGGAATCAGATTGATCAGCGTGGACTTTCCGCTGCCCGTGCTTCCTACGATCGCAGTTGTCTGGCCTGGCCCTGCTTTGAATGAGACGCCACAGAGCACGGGCTCCTCGGCACCGGGATAACGGAACTCGACATCCTGGAACTCGATGAATCCGTGGGATTCAGACTCCTTCGCGGGCACCTCGGGATCGCTGATCTCGGGTTCGACATCGAGAACCTCGTTGATGCGCTCGGCCGAAGCAGCTGCGCGCGGGACCATGACAAACATGATCGTCGCCATCATCACCGACATGAGGATCTGCATGATGTAGGTCAGGAATGCCGTGAGGTTGCCGATCGGCATGGCGCCACTCTCAATGCGCAAGCCGCCGAACCACATCGCGGCCACGAGCGAGAGATTGAAGATCGCCATGAGCGCGGGCATCATGACCGCGAACAGACGTGCGACTGCGAGTGCGGTTTCGTAAAGCTCCTCGTTGGCAACGGCGAAGCGGGCCTCTTCGAAGTCGCTGCGCACGAACGCGCGAATGACACGGATGCCCGAGAGCTTCTCGCGCATCACCTGGTTCACGCGGTCCACGCGCACCTGCATCTCTTTGAAGAGCGGCAGCGCATGCCTGAGCACGGTGCCGATGAAGATCGCCATAACCGGCAAGATCACCGCAAGGAGCCCCGTGAGCGGTACGTCCTGGCGAAGCGCCATGATCACGCCACCGACCGCCATGAACGGCGCGGTGATCATCACGTTGAGCGCGAGCAGCACCACCATCTGGACCTGCTGCACGTCGTTGGTGTTGCGCGTGATCAGCGACGGTGCGCCGAACACGTTGAGCTCAGCAAGTGAGAAGCTCTGTACGCGACGGAACAGGCCGTGACGCAGGTCGCGCCCGAACGCCATGGCCGTCTTCGATCCCCAGTACACGGAGATGATCGAGATGACTCCGAGCACAAGCGTCACCCCAAGCATGAGCGCTCCGGTACGCGCGATGAAATCCGTATCGCCCTTGGCCACGCCCTGGTTGATGATCTCCGCATTCAGCTCAGGCAGATAGAGGTTGGCGATCGCCTGAATCAGAAGCAGCACCATGACAAAGATGAGTTGCTTCCAATACGGCTTGAGATAGGTTGTGAGAAGTCCGATCATGTTGTGGCGTCACCCTCTTGTGCAGGCCGCTTGCAGTGGCGACCTTTGTGTTCGGGATGAGCGCGCGTGAATACGTCGCTCAGGCTTTTCATTCCCTGCTCGATGCGTTCGAGCTCCTCTGGCGTTGCCGAGGAGAGACTCTCGGAAAGCTGCTCGATGCCGCGACTGAGAACGCGGCTCAATGTGGAGCGCCCATCCTGGGTCATCGTGAGTACAACGCGACGCCGATCTGCTTCATCGGCAGCGCGCTCGACAAGCCCTCTGCGCTCGAGCACATCGAGTGTCTTTGAGATCGTTGGCATGGAGACTTCCATGCGCTCGGCGAGTTCTGTCGGCGAGACCGGGGCATGGTGCATGCTCATCAGCAGTTTGAGCTGCGATGGATGCAGACCTTCACCCTGTTCGCGCATGCCGGCGGCAAGCGTTCCCATGATCCATGGCACGGTACGCGCGGTTCTCCGAGCAACTCGCTCGACCTGTGATTCGGATGATGATTCGCTCCCTGAGTTTCCGGGATCCATGTAGAACATTTAGTTCGTCCTCCTAATAGTTAGCAGGGCGAACGATATACCCGTGCATGAGTGTCGTCAAGCAGCGGAGCCCTGCCCCCTACGGGCACGCTGTACTCCAGTGGCTTATCATGTCCCTATGGGACCGATAATCATCACAAGCGAACGCCTCCGTCTGCGGACATGGTCGCTCGCCGACGCGCCCGCACTCGTCGAACTCTTTGAGCACCCCGACGTGAACCGCTTTGTGAACGACGGCAAGCCCATCACGCTTCAGCAAGCTGAGCGCTTCATCGAACGCTACATCCGCATCCAGAACGAGCGCGGATGGTGTCGCTGGGCGATTGAGATTGCCGAGGAGCCAGATCGGCTCGCCGGTTTCTGTGGGGTGGGATGCACGTTCGCTCCCGACATCGAACTCGGATGGACGCTCGGTCACGACCTGTGGGGTCATGGATACGCGACCGAAGCCGCTCGCGCCGCCCTCGACTATCTGTTTGGCGTTGTCGGCTTTGCGCAGATCGTCTCGGCCATCGACCCGGCAAACGAGCGCTCTGCTGCCGTGGCAGGTCGCCTCGGCATGGTGCCAGACGGCACGTTGGAGCACGAAGGCGTCCTGCTCACGCGCTATGCGATCGATAATCCGCTCACCAATCCTCCGCGCGATCCGCGATTCGTGCTGACCTGCGATGGGGAACCGAGCGGAAGTTCACTTCACGCGGCAGACGACTGATTCACTGCCGACGCGCCGACTAGAGATCGTGCCTTCGCAGTCCAAGTTGCCTCACGAGTTCTTCGAGTGTCGGCGAGCCGATCTGTCTTTGGCCTGCGAGCGCAATCCGTGCGCATGCCGCGGCGTCTGACGCCGCATCGTGGTGCTGCAATTCTATCCCGCAGTGGTCGCACACACTGTTGAGCTTGTGGTTTGCAAGCGCCGGCCACACCTTACGCGCCATCGAGACGGTGCAGTGATACCCGTGAGACACCAGCGGCTCGATCTCGTAGCGTGCGATCGACGAGCGCAGCACCGCAACATCGAATGGTGCGTTATGCGCGAGCAAAGTTGCCCCACGCAGGTACGGTTCGATCTCAACCCAGACCTCATCGAATTCGGGTTCCTGGGCGACCATGTCCTCGTCGATGCCGTGCACCCAGATGTTGCGTGGCTCAAAGATGTTGCCCGGTGGCTGGATGAGCCATGCTCTCTCCTCGACCACATGGTTGTCCTCGATCACGGCGATTCCGAGCGCACATGCGCTCGCCTTCTCGCGCGTGGCTGTCTCAAAATCGATGGCGACCCAGCGGGACACCCGTTAGACCTCGTAATCGATGACCGCGCGGTCGATCACGAGCTGCTTCACAAGTGCGGCAACCTCTTGGTGAGCCGGGTGTACCTGGTACTCCGCGAGGGCATCAACGGAATCGAACGTCGAGTACAGCGCGACGTCCCATGCGGCAGGTGAACCCTCGATATCGAGTCCGACTTCGAGTTCGCGCACACACGGCACCTTGCCTACGAGTCCTTCGGCCTCGCGCTTGATGCGCGCGGCGTTCTCGAGTTTCGTCCCGCCAAGGGCCTCCTCGGCAAGTTTCCAGAAGACGATGTGCTTGATCACGGGAGCTCCTTCTTGCGTTCGGTCGTGGATGCATCGTCGCGCAGGACGAGCAGCCACACAAGCCAGAGACCATGCACCGCACCCACGACGATGCCGGCCGCCAGCACACCGGCGAGCACGGCAGCGGCGATCTGCAGCGTCGAGGAATCCTCGGCAATGAATGAGGTGCCGAGGAACACCATGGGCATGCCGAGCGCCCACGCGGTCATGTTGGCGGGAATCCACCAGCCTGCTTTCGGCAGGTGCTCGCGCAACACACGCCACTGCGGGATGCCGAGGAACGGCCCGAGCACGAGGCCCATGCCGACCGCGAGGAGCATCTGCAATCCGAGCGAAGGGTCAAAGGTAGCCGCGGACGCGTCGGCTGCGGCGGGGTCAGCGAGCGTGGACATGATCGTGGAGGGCAGCATGCCAAGCACCCAGGCGATGAAGGCGCCAAGCGCAGTGGCCACGATGTAGCGCTTGGGCTTGAGTCCCGGCAGCGGACCGCGCAGGACGCGCCACTGCAGGCCGCCGACCATCGTGCCCTCGACAACCGCCGAGAGGGCCGCGATGGCGAGCGCGTAGGCGATGGCGAGACCGAGCGACGCGCCGTCGCTTGCGACAAAGAGCCCGGCGCCGAGCGCAAGGCTCGAGCCGAGGCCCACGAACTCGGCGATCGCGTTGGCGCCGATCCACCGCAGGTAGATCGAGCGGTAGCCGGGCTCGGCGAGCGCTGTGAACGGGTTTGTGCGAGTCGGCATGTGCGGGTCAGCCTCGATTCTGATACTTGGGATGATGCTTCAAGCTCTTATAGACCATCTTCCACTTGCGCACTTCTTCGGCACGAAGGTGTGCATCGGTCTTCATCGCGGCAACGACCGCCTCGCGCTGCAGCTTATGGTAACTGCCCAAACGCCCCGCATCCATCTCACCGGATTCGATTGCAGCAACGACCGCACAACCGGGCTCATCTGTGTGCGAACAGTCGCCGAAGCGACACTGCTCGGATAGCGCTGCGATCTCAGGAAACGCCGCGTCGAGACCCTCGCCGAGTTCATGCACGGCAACCGCCCTAAGCCCCGGTGTGTCCACAAGCACACCACCGGTCGGCAGCAAGATCAGCTCGCGAGCGACGGTGGTGTGGCGGCCCTTGCTGTCGCCTTCGCGTACACCCTGCGTTTCTTGCCGCTCCTCGCCAACGAGCGCGTTGATGAGCGTGGACTTGCCCGCGCCCGAGGGGCCGATCAGCGCAATCGTCGCGCCCTCATGAGCGCGCGACGCGATCTCATCGAGCCCCAACCCGGTGGGCGGACTCGCGAGGATCACGTCAACGCCGGGCGAGACTCCCTCGACATCAAGCTGCACCTGCTCGGGGTCCTCGGCTAGGTCGGCCTTGGTGAGCACGACAACCGGAATCGCGCCGCTCTCCCACGCAAGCGCCAGCTCCCGCTCGATGCGACGCAGGTTCGCGCCGTCCTCGATCGGATGCACCACGAACACGGTGTCGATGTTGGCCGCGAGCACCTGCCCGCCGCCCTGTACGCTCGGATCCCCCCGTGTGAATGCCGAGGAACGATCTATCACTGCCTCGACGATTCCCGCGTCATGACCCGGGGGTATGCGAAGCGCCACCCAGTCACCTGCCGTCGGAAGATCGACAGCCGCGACCGTCTCTTTGAGCAGGCGCGTGGCGAGTTCTGCGCGAAGTGTTGCCTCGGCAGTTGTCAGGAGCACACTTCCGCGATCCGCGCGGATCACCCGGGCCGGCACGAGGCCTTCCTCGGCATAGGGCGCAAAGAGCGCCTCCCACCGAGGAGACCAGCCGAGCGCCGCGAGCGTGTCGGGTGCGGATTCGTCCATGTGTGGATGATACCCGGCGGACCTCATCGGATCCGCCAGGCATCGGTCACATGGTGTTGCTCGGCCACAGTGCGACCGGGACCGACACGGCTCCGGGGCACTCCGTGTGCTGCAGGGCGCCCTGAACGTGCGGCGCTCGACAGGTACGCGGCAGCAGTGTCACGCAGATGCGTGAGCACGCCGGAGAGATCGAGTGAGTACGTGTTGTGCGCGAGAACTCTCGCGTTTAATTCAGACATCGCAGGGTTCCTCCCCCTAGGGGTGGCCGCGATGTCTGGTTCAGATGATCAGACGGCGCGGCGCACCGGAATACGGACACTCATGGGTGCAGGCGAACAGGTCGCCTTCGTCGGTACTTCTTGATTCACAGTGCCACCTCCTTAGTGCGCGCTTGAGACCTCTGGGGTCTCTCCGTCAATTCCGTTGGATAATATCACAACAATAGTGCATAGCAAGTCTTTGACAGGAATTCGAGTGGAGACGATACGAATCGGATGGTATTGCGGACCGATGGCTGGCATTATTGGTCTATGAACCCGGACGACACCGACATCGAGACTCAGGCCGCCGCGAAGCCGCGAATGCTGATCGCCTGGGATACCGCCGACTCGGATGTGGGGCGCATGTTGGTCGGCGCAACCACCCTGGGGATATGCGCGATCCTCTTTGCCGACACCGATCTTGCCGCCGAACAGGCACTACGCGCCGAGTTCCCTGAAGCGGAGCTCATGCAAGATGCGGATCAGGTCGCAGAGCACGTTGCCCGTATCGTTGGTTTGCTCGCGGGGCACGCTCCAGAAGGTGAGATCCCGCTCGACCTTGTCGGCACACCGTTCCAACAGGAGGTGTGGGCCGAACTGCGCAGAATCCCCCCGGGCGAGACCGCGACGTATGCGCAGGTCGCGAATCGAATCGGCCGACCGCGAGCGATGCGGGCCGTGGCGAGCGCATGTGCGCGAAACCACGTTGCCGTCGCCGTGCCCTGCCATCGGGTCATTCGCACCGACGGAGCTCTTGGCGGCTATAGGTGGGGCACGCAGCGAAAGCGAGAGTTACTCGAAAGCGAACGCTCGGCAGTCTTAGGTCCGTCGGGCTCCGCTACTCCGTAACAACATCAGGCGTGCACGTCGAGCACGGCTCATAGTCGGCAGCTACTGCTTCGTCGATCGTTGCGAACCAGACCTGGCGATCACGGGGCAGTTCTTTTGCCCACATGCAATCGGGGTCATGGTAGCGATGCGACATCGATGAGCCCACATATGCACCGCGGCATCCGCCCAACAGCAACGTGGCCGCGAACAGCACGGCGATGCCCGTCCCAATGAGTACCTTGCGCATGTGTCGTCCCCCACGTTGCCTGGTTGTTCGGTCCTTTGCCGTGCACGATGGTACCGCAATCCGGATACTTCAGTGTCCTACCGCTGATTTCCACATATCAGGAACACATCCTCTTGCCTGAGCCCGAGTAGCGGTCCCGAATTCGGATACCGATCATCTGGACGCACGTACTACCCGGGTCGCAGACGCACATACTCCTGAGGTGGCTTTCGGTGCTGCCATGGCAGGGCTACCATGAGGAACATGGATAGCCTCAAGAACATGCGCACAAGGATTGCCAACGCAGATCCGCTCGTGGTCGACACGACCGTGGCCGTGGTACTCACCGTACTTATTTGTGGACTGATCTACGCGTTCACCCTGGAACGTCCGCCCATACCGAACGTGCCAAACATGCGGATGGGTCAGCGCTTCATGCAGCAGATGCAGCCTCGAACGCCCTGGCTCGCCTACGTCCTCGCCGTCGGGACGTTCATGCCGCTGGCACTCCGACGCAGAGTGCCCTGGCTCGCGCTCGTACTGAGCGGCAGCTTTGCGCTTGCCTACACGTTGTCCCCCTCGACTCCCCCTATGCCCGTCGTATTCGCTCCCATGCTCGCGCTCTACACATTCGCAGCAGCCGCCACCAAGCGCCGCTCGGGGCTCATGGCCCTCCTGGTCTCAGCGGTGGTGGCACTCGTTCCGGTATTCGCATTCTCCTCCAGCGTTCGATGGGTAGCCGAGTTGGTGGGCACCTTTGTGATGCTCGCGGCTGCGGCGCTCCTGGGCGAAGCCGAGCGCAACCGTCGAGAGTACATTGCGGTAGTCGAAGCCCGCGTTGCCGAAGCAGAGCGAACACGAGAAGAAGAGGCACTGCGCAGAGTCGATGAGGAGCGCATTCGAATCGCGCGTGAAGTCCACGACATCGTTGCCCATTCGCTCTCCATTGTCACGGTTCAGGCAAGCGCCGCCGAGGCGTTGCTCGATGCCGGCGAAACAGACAAGACCCGCGAGGCCATCCAGAACGTGCGCGCGACTGGAAAGAGCGCGCTCGCCGAACTCAGATCGATGCTCGACGTGCTGCGAACCGGCGAGGGCGATGCTCCGCTCACGCCGGCCGCTGACATCACGCGCATCCATGAGCTCGCTGCCACCGTGCGCGACGCCGGCGTTGACGTCGACGTCGTTACTCACGGCGATTTGAGCATGCTACCCGCATATGCGGGAGTCTCCGCATATCGAATCGTCCAGGAGGCACTCACTAACGTGGTGCGTCATTCAGGAGCGTCAAGTGCGCTCGTGGAGATCACGGTCGGCGCCGAGACACTCGCCGTGGCAATCAGTGACAACGGCACCGGTGCCACAATCCAAGATGAGGCGTCTCTGCCCGGTCACGGCATTCATGGCATGCGCGAACGAGCCGAAGCACTCGGTGGATCGTTCAGCACCTCCGCGCTTCCCGCTGGTGGATTTCAGGTTGCTGCCTCAATCCCAATCTCAAGGAGTACCTTATGAGCATCCGCGTCGTCATCGTTGACGACCAGGCCCTGGTCCGTGGTGGATTTCGAGTGCTTCTTGACGCCGCCGGTGACATTGAGGTGGTCGGTGAAGCAGAGAACGGTCTTGAGGCGGTGTCCCTCGTTAAGGATCTTTCTCCCGATGTCGTGCTGATGGACATCCGTATGCCTGGATTGGACGGACTCGAAGCGACCCGACGCATCCTGTCGGAGACCGAGGGTTCGCGCGTCTTGGTACTCACAACATTCGACGCCGATGAGTACGTCTACGAGGCGCTCCGAGTCGGCGCCAGCGGATTCATGCTCAAAGATGTTGAACCGGCGCAACTCGCCGAGGCCGTACGGGTCGTTGCCGCGGGCGATGCGCTCCTGGCTCCGAGCGTCACGAGCCGCCTCATCAAAGAGTTCGCCTCTCGTCCGGAGGTGCGCAAAGCGCACCCGGCGGAACTCGAAGCGCTTACCGAACGCGAACTCGAGATTCTCGGGCTCGTGGCACAAGGGCTCTCCAACACCGAGATCGCAGAGAAACTCGTTATCAGCCCCGCGACATCCAAGACGCACGTCTCTCGCGTGATGATGAAGTTGCATGCACGCGATCGCGCTCAACTCGTGGTGATGGCCTACGAGAGCGGGCTCGTGGTACCCGGGATCGGCTAAGCGCCGCATGACCCCCGAGACGGCACGCGCCATCGTGATCAGGTAGCGAGCTCTTCGCACGTTGGCGCATCGTCGGATGGCCACAACGAGTACAAGGTCTGACCACGCCCAGCTGCCTTGCCCTCATACATGAGCCCGTCGGCTGCGCGGACCGCGCAGTCCACACTCGTTGGCGGTTCAACGAACGTGACAGCCCCAAAGGTGGCTCCCACGGGCCAGCGTGAGCCTACCTCTCGCTCGATGGCGTCCAGTGCTCGATCGAGTGCGACCCGGGCTGCAGGCTGGTCGGTGTCTGGCATAAGCACCGCAAACTCGTCGCCGCCCAGGCGCACGACCATATCTGTCTCGCGGACACTGCGCTCAAGCGAAGAAGCCACAGCCTTGAGAACACGATCTCCCTCTGAATGGCCCATCTCATCGTTGACCCGCTTGAAATGATCAAGATCCAAATAGACCAACGTTGTGGGCGATCCGGTACGTCTGCTTCGGGCTATCACCTCACGGGCGCGCTCTTCGAACACTCTCGCATTTGCGATGCCCGTGAGCGAGTCCTGACGGGAAAGCTGCTGCTCCCGTACGTGGGCCCGCCTCAGACGCTCCAGAAGCTCGTTTACAAGCAGGAAGAAGCCCAGCCGAACCGAGGTGTTCCACACCGGAATCCAATCGGCGGAATACGCGCGACCGGTTGTAACCTCCAGATAGCCCCACACAAACGCGCCGAGAACCGCGACAACGGCTCCGTCTCTCCTTGACATGAACCACCCCGCGAATGCAACGGGCGCGAGGTAGATGATCGAGAAACTGATCTCGGCACCGGTAGCCACATCGAGCAGCGCAACGAGCGCAACGAGCGAGAGCGCAAGAGCCAGTCGACCTGCACGCGGGAACTCCCCCAGACGGACCATTGCGCGTGAGAGTAGCCCGTCGGCTCTATCCATGGCGGTTGGTGGCGCACTCCGCGTCCACTGGTTGCTGCCGTTCTCACTCACCGGGGGCTCCTTCACATCTCCCCGCACTGTCGGCATCTCCGATGCCACCCTTCAGTGCTGGGGACTCTCATCACAGTATGCGCACGACCCCCGCATCGCCATCGACTTCGATCATCTGACCTGTCTTGATGAGCCGTGTTGCCGGACCAACGTTGACCACCGCAGGAATCCCATACTCGCGCGCAATGATTGAACCGTGACTGAGCATGCCCCCCATGTCCACGACTATCCCGGCAGCCGGCACGAAATAGGGGGTCCATCCCGGGTCAGTGAACGGTGCGACCAGTATCTCTCCCGGCAACACCTCATCCTCACAGTTCGCATCAACGAACACACGGGCGGGGCCCCGCACGATTCCCGCACTCACAGTGATTCCGTACAGCTCGCTCGGAGGCTCCGTGAGTCTCCATATCTCGTCGTCTTCGGACCAATTACCCACAACGACCGGAGGAGGCGAAAGTACGGTGAGCCTATCATGCTCGCGTCGGCGCGTCTCCACGAGCTCACGCCAGGCATCCTCGAGTTGTGGCCCTATGCCTTCGATCTCGTCGTAGCGCAAGAAGAACACATCGTCGACACGCTCAAGATCACCCCGCTGAACGAGTTGCTCACCCAGTGCACGCATCTCGTGTCTGATGGCGAACATCCAACGGACCGCCTCGCTCTTGATGTTCTCTCGTATGCGTACACTGTTGCGACCCCACGCGAGCGCACGCCTGAATACCATTCGCTTGATCGGATTGCGAAGCTGCGCACAGCTCTCCTCGGCAGCCTCCTGTGATTCGACCACGCGCCGCGCGTAATCTTCCATCGGATCGTCGCCCGGAGTTCGTTTCACGATGCGCCGCACGATCTGGAACACGTAGTCGGGTCGCTCGCTCCACCGGGCGTTGGCGAACTCCAGTTCACCGCGACAGTGATGGCCATGCTCGACCATGAACGCATCCCAACACTGCAGGAACTCCCCTGCCGAGGAGTCCTCCAGGTTCTCGAGTCTCTCTCGCACTTCATGCCAGTCGGCGGCTGTTACGACCACGTCGTGAACCGTAGGATTCTCTGCTGCAAACTCGCCAAGCGCCCACAGTGCATGCCCGGCCTGCGCCGATGCGACATCACCACGTCCGGCGACAAGTCGGTTCGCGAGTGCTCCTGTCTCGTCCCTGAGCCACCGGCGGGTCGTCGTACCAAGAACGCCAAAACCAACCATCGCCGTAAGTGCGAAGGCGAGGGCGTCACTGAACTCTTCGAAGCGACCAACGAGCGCGCGAATCCTCTCGACTGCCTGAGCGGGCGAAGTCGGCGTGGGCAAGGCAAGCGCGCGGTCGGTCGCGTCTCGCATGGTGCGTTCAAATCGCTCGGCACGACTTGGACGATGACGGACAAGGTACCCCGGCAAGGCGACGACAGCCCGCAGAACTCCTCGCCACTGGCTCCTTCCGCTCCGAGGAGGGATGTCCGGAAGCTCGACAAAGCCCTGCATGCCGCCAAGCACACGATCGATATCCATACCGGGCACGTGGCTGAATGAGTCACGCATGAGCGACAGGTTGAAGTAGACGCGCCCGCCAATGAGGCCAACGATCTTTCGGGCATCGATCCGCGTGCCAAAGGCACCAAACATGCCGCCAAAGATGAGATCCGCGTTCCCATAGATGATCGACCAGGTCATGGGCGAGACAACATCGGGCAGGATCTCCCCGGTATTGACGTTGCTCCACACGATTTGCACGTCGGGTGTGGCGTCCGGGCTTTCACCAGGCACGTGATCAGCATCGGACGCAGACGGTACGGGCGTCTCAGTAGATGCCGGAACGGGTTGTGCAACCGGCTCCTGCTCCACCATCCCCGTGATGGGCCTGGCCTGCAGCAGACACACCCCGGATCCGTCGAATGCCCACTCTATGTCTACCGGGCCCCCCAAGATCTCCTCGGCACGTAGCGCCAGTTTGGCGACTTCGCGCGCATCGGACGTCTCAATGGCGAGCGTGCGCGCACGATCCTCATCAACCGGAACCTGCGCCACGGCCGTCGCGCCATCCGAGACAAGCTGCACATGCTTGGAGCCGGGAGTGCATCCTCGCAGGGCAAGGTCTTCTCGGTCGAAGATGAACACGTCCGGTGTGACTTTCCCCGAAACAAGCATCTCACCAAGACCAAGACAGGCCTCGATGTAGATGCCGGGCGATCCATCAACAGGGTTGACGGTGAACGCAACGCCCGCGGCCACTGCGGGCACGAGCTTCTGCACGATCACGCCCATTGCAACAGACTCATGAGAGATTCCGGCGCGGGCGCGGTAGGCCATGGCCCGTTCTGAATAGAGGGACGCCCAGCACTGTCGAACACGGTCAACGAGGGTTGGAGCGTCTGCCACGAAATACGTCCCATGCTGCCCGGCAAAACTCGCTCCCTGCAGATCCTCCGCATTCGCCGAGGAACGCACCGCCATGTGTCCTCCGCCGAGCTCCCTGTACCACACCGTGAGTTGTGTAGAAGTCTGGAGGGACACGGGAGTATTGAGAATGGCAGCGTGGATCGCGTCGGCGTCGATGGGAGCGCCATCGGCCTGGTCCAGGAGTCGGTCAACACCCGCAGATCGCGCATGAGCATGGAACGCTGAAATGCCAAGATAGCGGGCTTCGGGAACGGGCAGACCTGCAGCCGAAAGCATGCGCAGCGTTGCCGCCTTTGGGCCGATGTCGAGCACGTCCGGCACGTCAACCTCCCCCCCGTTACATGATGGCGCTCTCCTGATCCTAGCTCTGCTGATCAGGCGAGGATGATTCTCGCTTGGGCTACTGCGAAAAGCAGCAATGGTGTCCCCGTAGGAACAGTGTAGCCCCCTCGAGTGCGAGCAGCACCTCGTTCGGCCTCACGCCGGGTCGATGCCGAGCAGTCCCGGCTGAGGCGCGAGCT
This sequence comes from Actinomycetes bacterium, assembly GCA_024637115.1. GTDB lineage: Bacteria > Actinomycetota > Coriobacteriia > Anaerosomatales > JAGXFU01 > JAGXFU01. The sequence goes on along the minus strand of JAGXFU010000010.1, from coordinate 151,089 downwards.
CCTCGGCAGGCATGTGGCGCAGGGTGTGGCGGAACCAGAGAATCGCAATGACGCCCGCAACCATGTTGGCTCCAAAGCCCGCCCACCACACTCCGGTCAGGCCCCAGACGGTAGAGCCCAGGAACGCGAATGGTACATAGAGAACGAACATGCGAAGCAGCGAGAGCACGAGTGATCGCAGGGGCTTGTGGAGCGCATTGAGTGAGTTTGTGACGGTCTGCAACGCACCGAGCATCGTATATGAGGGGAACACGATCGCCATATATGCCGTTACGACTGCGATCACCTCAGGATTGTCGTTGAAGACGGAGGCGATCTGCCTGCCAAAGACGAGGGCGACCAGCCACACGAACACTCCCCAGCTCATGGCGAAGATGAGCGCAGCCTTGACCGCCTGGGAGACACGCGACTTGTGGCCGGCGCCCCAATTCTGGCCAATGAAGGGCACGAGCGCAGCACCCATCGCCATCACGAGCATGATCGAGAGCATCTCAAGGCGGCTGACAACTCCGAACCCTGCGACCGCCGCCACCCCGTATGTAGCCACGATCGACGTGATCACGCCGGTTGAGATCGGCGTGATGAGTTGCGTCACGCCAGCTGGAATCGCGATGGTGAGAATGCGCTTCCACGCACTGAGCACTTCGCTCATCCGCTGTGATTCGAGCGCAAAAAGGCCCATCCGACGGAGCACGATCAGCGAGATGACCATGGCGATACCCTGCGATATCACCGTTGCGATCGCGGCACCGCGCAAACCGAGTTCCGGGAAAGGTCCGTAGCCGAACATCATCAGCGGATCGAGAATCGCGTTGATGGTCAGAACGGTCAACATGATCTTCGCGGGCGTCTTGGTGTCTCCGGCGGCCCGGACACCGCTGTTTCCAACCTGCGGGATGATCACGAGCGGCAAACCCAGGTACCAGATCATCATGTACTGCCGCACGTACTCAAGTACGTCCCCTTCGGCTCCCATCGACGTGAACAGCGGATCGATGGTGAGGAGTCCGATTGTGACAATACCAAGGGCCACGGCGACGCCGAGCGCGATCGCATCAACCGTGAGTCGGCGCGCTTCGACCGCATCTCCGCGTCCGATCACGCGAGACACGAGCGCCGAGGTGCCCATACCGATACCCATACTCACCGAGTTCACCGCCATGACCACGGCGAGCGTGAAGCCCATCGCCGCCAACTGCTCGGTACCGAGCTGGCCAATGAAATACGTGTCCACGATATTGAGTCCCATCATCGCGAACATCGCGATGACCATGGGAAGCGACAGGCGTGCAAGCGTGGATGCTACAGGGCCTGTAGTCAGTCTTGCTTGTTGCTGCATGCGGGCCGATCCTCACATTCGTTATCAAGCAGCGCGCAGGCATTGTCGGCCATTCGCTGCAGGAGTTGTTCCGAAATCTCAAGTTCCGACTCAGAAAAGCCCTGGATTATCTGGTCGTTCCACGTGCGAGCGATCTCCGCGATCTCTTCGAGCAGATCGCGCCCTTTGGGAGTCATGTCGATCACATACGCACGGCCGTCTTCCGGGTGAGGCAGCCGCTCGACCAGATCGAGTTCAACGAGCCGCTTGATGGAGTGCGCCACGCCGCCCTTGTCCGCATCGATAAACGAGCGGATGTCTTCCTGGCGTACGGCATCATGATGCGCTAAGTACATCAGCATCCTGAAGTGCGTGAAGCTCAATCCGTAGGGCTTGAGATGGCGCTCGAAGTACATGTGCGTCCTGCGATGCAGAATCGCGTTCAAACGCGTGATGGGATTGTGAACGGTATCCATGAGGGCTCCGGGTGAGTTGCAATGGCGTGCGCACTAGTTGCAAACTCAACTAGTATCGCACGGTTTGGTTGCGCTCGCAACTACTTTAGAGCCGTGCTCGCTAGAGCGTTGGCGGTGTCCGTGGTGTGTAGTGCGCGACAAAGAGGGCGCGCCATTCCTTGCGCGGTGTGCCCGCAACGTACTCGAGGATACGCCCCTCACCCGCCCACTCAACGCGGAGCTCTACATCATCGCGCGTTGGGAAGTTCGGGTCGTAGATGCGGATGCGCATGCCGTCTTCAGATCGCACGGCGCCCCACGCAACGACCTGGTGATTGAGCCCGATGCCGCTGAAGCGCTCCGCCACGATCAGCCCCAGCGGAACAGGATTACCGGCCGACATCGACACGAGCACATTGCCGAGTTCCCGCTTGCGGGTAAGTGCCGCCGCGCCGATCGGTCCACCGGTAGGCAGATACGTCATGAGGGCGAACTTGCCGATATTGCTCCCAAGGCCTGTGCCGATGCTCTCGATCTGCCTGCGCATCAAGTAGCGCGCCAATGCCGAGGAACCCTCGGGCATCTCGCGCCCGTGCAGATCAGCCGCTTCAATACCGGAACGAAAGAAGTCGAGTGCGGCGAACGCCATGCCGCCGCACCTGCCTCGGAGTCCGATGGTGTAGGAATGACCACCCAGCGTGATATCCCAGGCACCATTTTCCCAGGCGTTGGGGAACATCCATCCGTGCCGGGACGGCACGAACGCGGTGGTGAGATCAGTCATCCGTAGCGTCGGATTTGTCATGCGTTCTCAATCTGCCGGGCAGCACCTCTTCGATACCGGCTGCCTTCTCATAGCGACGCTGCCAGATTATCGCCGCCACACCGATGAGCGCGAGCGAGATACCCATCACAGAAAAGAGGATCACGCCATCGATCGAGAGGCCGAGAATCACGAACATCATTCCGAACACCAGGAATGCAGGGCCGTTGATCGGCGATGGCCGAGGAGCCTTTGTTGCTGGAGTGGGTGGGTCAGTCATGTGAGATACCTCCTTGCAACAGGCTACCCCATTGTCGGCGCAGGTCGCACAGATGCCGACATTCTTCCCGCCAGAAGGAGCGAACCGAGAGCCGCAGTGACAAAGATCGCAAGACCAACCACGTCAGGGTTTCCTTCGACGATCCAGGCACCGACCAGCATGGCGGTGATGGCTCCGCTCATCGCGATCGCCTTCACTACGAGCACGGAAGCGAGCAGATAGCCGGTCGGCCTGCGGAGCCACGCGGTGACAGCCGTGAACAGTGCCAGCGGTACCACCAAGCCGAGGTCCAGCGCCTGAACCACAAGGGTGGTCTGCCCATACAGCATGGAATCGTTCAGATTCCCCGAAAGCACGATGTTGATGCGTTGGGCCCACATGCCAATCAGAAGTATCCCCATCACACAACTGAACACCGCCATCCCGCGCGCCGGAAATCTCTCAGTGAACGCGCCCGGCAACCCCGCGACGTCGATCGTGGATACGGTCCACACGATGCCGGCCATGCTCGCTGCGTAGATACCGATCCACGGCACAAAGAGAGGTCCGACCGCCCAGGCCATCGCGTACATCAGATACTGATAGAAGAAGTACGCCAGCAGACCAATGGCGATGAGCCGACCCCTGAGTGAACCCCTCCACACGGCCGGAACGACCGCGAGCAATGCGGGAACCGCCAGGAATAGTGTGAAGATATCCCAGCCGACTCCTTCGGCCACCATGCGCTCCGAGTTGAACGCATAAATGCCGTCAGTGATCATCTCGTACGTTTCGCCGCGTACCGAAGTGACGGTCTCGGTCTCCATGCCGCCCCGGCCAAAGACACCGATTGCCGCAACAACGGCTACTGCCAACGCGATCACCAGGCAGAGTGTGGCAATGCCTTTGTGCGCGCTCATACCAGACCCAGCTTTCCTGTGACCTCCTGCGACCAGGCAGCGACGGCCTCGTAATCCCGAAAGTCGCCTTGAGGAGCCTTTATCGCCTTGAGGACGAGGCGCTCAGGGAGGTTGAACGCGCTCGGGTCATTCATTCCTGCGAACAGACCAATGTCGACAGGCCGTACCCCGGTGTCCTCGATCAGCTTGTCGGTATAGGACCGTACCTCGGGAGCCTTCTCTGGTTCCGTGCCCATCGTGAGGCAGGTCGTGAAGAAAGCCGTGGGCACGGACTTGAGCGTCTCGGCGTTCTCGGCGACCCACTTCTTCACCGAACCATGCCAACTCCCTGCGCGTACCCCGCTTCCAACAACGAATGCGTCGTAGCCGGCTACATCAACCTCGTCGACGGCGGCCACCACATCGGCAGTCGCGCCAAGTGCGGTCATCGTCTTTCCGATCTCTTCCGCAACACCTTTGGTGCAACCGGTCTTGGTCCCGTACACAATTAACACCTTGCTCATCTCTTCTCCTCCATCACAGACGTGGTCTCACTTGCCGAAGCTCCCGACCAGAACAGGTCGAACAGCTGCTCGATTCCCTTGTCGGTGGCAACATCGCTGGGCGGCGCACCGACCCCCATCACCATCCGGTACATCACGTAGCTCGAGGTAAGCCCAAAGAACGCCTCGGCCATCACATGAGGCTCGATATCGCTGCGCAGTTCGCCTGTGGCCTGATGTTCCGCCATGAACTCCGCAAGTCCATCAAGATTGCCCGGGATCCCCTCGCCCAGGAGCTCGGCGACTTCCGGAACGGTCGTTGCATCGAATGCGAGTCGTAGCGCGAGGCCTCCGCCTTCAAGCGCTCCGGCGATCTCCATGCGGGCGAGACGGAGCAGAGTCTCGCGGACGTCCTCGGAATCGGGTGCGGCAGCCGCCGCATGTCCTGCCTGCCGCTGCGCCATCCGTGCTCCGAGCGCCTGGAGAATGCCCGCTTTGTTCTCGAAGCGCCGGAACAGCGTGACCTCATTGACCGAGGCGAGATCGGCTATCGCGCGGGTCGATGTTCCTGCGTAGCCACGAGAAGCAAAGAGTTCTGCAGCCGCATCAAGAATTCGCGTCGCGGTGTCCGGTGTGGAACTCATTCACTCTCCTCGGCGTATGCGTGCAAGTGCTTACTTGCATACACAATAGATGCGTGTACCTCCCGTGTCAAGGTGGAGAGATCACCGGTCGGGTAGATACTTACCAATGCGACCTCGATTACCGAGCCTGGAGATGCGAATGCCACAGCAACATGAGGATCGCGAACACTACGAGTACGCGTCCAGGCCGCTCGCAGGCCCCCGTCCCTCGCTCCTGAGTCGACTTCGCCGAATCTGGCGACCCGCAGTGTTCCAGGATGGTCGCAAGACTCACGGCTATTTCGAGGGCTGGTATTTCAAGTGCGTGGATCGCGGCGGGGATCATGCCGTTGCCATCATCCCCGGCATCTCTCTTGATCGCGCCCAGGCCACATCACACGCATTCGTACAGTTGATTCACGCCGGCGGTGAGACCGCCTACTGGGAGTATCCGGTATCGGCATTCCGCTATGATCCCGACCGTTTCCTCGTGGAGATCGGGCCCAATAGATTCACTCTTGAGAGCATCGAGCTGTCGCTTGAAGGCGAACCGGGGTACGTGAGCGGCTCGCTTCAGATGGGTCCGCCGGTGCCGTGGCCGGTGCGGGCGCTGTCGCCTGGAATCATGGGGTGGTATCGCTTCGTCCCCTTCATGGAGGCGTATCACGGCGTACTCAGTCTCGACCATTCGGTAGAAGGCGCCCTCAACATCAACGGAGAATCGATTGATTTCGCAGGTGGTCGGGGTTACACCGAAAAGGACTGGGGGCGCTCCTTTCCAAGCGCGTGGGTATGGGGCCAGAGTAATCACTTCGACTCACCGGGCACGTCGGTGAGCGTCTCCGTTGCTCGCATCCCATGGATGCGCGGGTCGTTCATTGGCCACATCGTAGGCCTGCTGCACAACGGCACGCTCCACGAATTCACCACTCACAACGGCGCGCGCATCACTCGCTTCGAACTCGTGGACGGCTGCGCCTCGATGACACTCTCCCGGCGAGACATCGAGATCGACATATCCATCAGCGGTGCCCGGCCCGGCGAGCTTCGCTCGCCTGTGATGGGGGCCATGAGCGGGACGGTGTGGGAGAGCCTCGAAGCAACGATAGAGGTCACACTTCGCGCTGAGGGGAAGGTCGTCTTCCAGGGTAGCGGTCGACATGCCGGGGTTGAGCTCATGGATGAGGACTCAGCGCTTCAGACCGGCTTGGGTGCGTAAACAAGTCCCGGCCGTTGCGCTAGGATTGGCCCATCCGATCGAAAGGGGATTGTCTATGCACAGGCGAACCCGCTACGTATTCTCGCTGATCCTTGGCGCTATTCTCGCCATGTCACTTCTCGGCTGCGGAAGCGAAGATGCGCCTGAAGCAGCGTCCCCGGACACCCCGACCGAGCAGGCTGAGGTCGACACCGAGAGTGCACCTCTGCCGGACGAGGACCTCTATCTCGGAGTGCTTGCCGCAGGTCTGGACTTCTCATACCAGATCGGGCTCGCGAATGGCGAGATTGTCATCGTGGAGAACATGGAGGGCTACGGCTCGCTGCGCTGGACCGATGCCGAGGACCGCAACATCATCGTTGCGCGTCGCTACGTGACCGGTGAGCCCGAAGAATGGACCTACGTCGATGAAGGCGTTCAGGCCAACGGTGTGACCGAGCTTGAGCCGACCGGCGAGCAGCTGCTTGCCTGGGACAATCTGGCCGGCGAGATCGTAACTGCAGCCGGTGGAGAGCCGCAACTCACTCGGGGCTATGCTTGGACCTCACCAGAGGGTATCGGCAGCACTATCTATGCCACGGGCGACCTTGCGGGCGGAAGCACAGATGACCCGAATCTTCGCATCAACTTTGGCGAGGGAGGACTACTCGGCCGATTCGACTTCACGCTTCCCTAGATAGGCTTCCAGTCCCTCAGGACATCCGCGGAGAAGAGATGCTCGGGGTCAGACACCCACGGATCAACGAGCCACTGATCGCGACCGCGCGCGATTTCAACCTCAATGAGTTGCGCTGCAACCGGGTCTTCCTCAATGCAGAAGTGCTCCATGAGCGCTCGGTCGATCGCCCGGTGCGCCGCCAGAGCAACACTTACTGCACCCCGCACCACGTGTGGCCCCAGCGGGATATAGGGCGGAGGAGGGTAGGCGCGCATACGTGCCACCGTGCCATCGGGCATGACGGCATGCGGCGTAAGTCGTCCATGAACGAGACCGTTGCGGATGTTGCGATGGTGCTTGAGCGCGGCCTCGAGTTGGCGGCCAAAACGAATCCGCACGCCATGACGCTTTCGGATCCTCAGGACACGACTCCAGAGCGTCATCCGCTCGAAGCGGTCACTCTCCCGCCTCACCCGATCCTCAACGTCACGTATGAGCTCAGCAGCCTCGGGATCCCAGACTTGATCCGGCCCTATCTCGGTGGCCACAAGATCGGCAAGCGTGAGTAGTTCGAATGAGGCGCGCATGTACTCGTCAAGCAAGCCGTGCGACTCGATGATCGTGTGAGCAAAGGATTGCCACAGCAGATACTCGCTTGGCCATTCAGCCTCTCCCGACTGGAGCGCACGCATATAGCGCTCGAGAGCGTCGGTCGCGGAATGCGTGGTGAATCGCGGGACGGCGCCATCCACCGCTACGAGATCAAGGACACCGCGTGTCGAAGCAATCAGAAACGACATGCCGTCCCAGAAGTGGCCGAACACCTCAAGATACGGATCTCGGGCGATCGATATGCGTGCTTGAAGCTGCTTGTCCACCGACCCTGCTTCCCGGTTCCTCGCCGTCACCCAAAAGATACCATCCGGCGAGCTCGGTTATCTCGAAGAGATCTCGGTAGTGCTACGCTTTCTGTCGGGCATCAACACGAGCACAACAGAACCACTCAGAAGCAGGGAGAACACTGGAATGAGCTGGTACGAGGAGATCGCCAAACCAGCCTGGGCTCCTCCAGCGGCTCTGTTTGGCACGGTGTGGAGCGTTCTCTACCCGATCATATTCCTGGTGTATGGCTATGTTGCTTACCGTGCGCTCACGGGTGATATCCCTAAAGCGGTACTCATTCCAATAGTGATCAACCTGGTGGTGAACTTCGCCTTCACCCCGATTCAATTCGGTCTGCGAAACTTCGAACTGGCGCTCGTGGACATCATTCTCACACTGCTGACCATCGGCTGGTCGATGTGGGCGATCTGGCCGTTTTCCTGGCTCGCGTCGGCTGCGTTGATTCCGTATCTCATCTGGGTGTGCATCGCTACAGTCCTGCAGTTCAGCATCACAGTGATGAATCGCTAGACCGGCTGCTCCCGCCCGTCGGATTCTGTTTGGGTGCAGGTACTCGCATGATGATAATCAATGCGTGCTGAGCCACAACGAGGCGATGCCTTCTCACCTTGCCGCCACGTCTGCCGGAGCAACTCAGAGTCAAGTGGATCTACGGTCGCACCGGCGAGCCTGTCGAGCTGACCTACATGCTTCGCTGCCGTACGATCGAGCCGATGTCGACTCGCTGCGCGGCGCGCACTCCCGGCCAGAGCGAGATCAGCGTCACGGCGATCATCGACAGGGCGCACCACAGATACGTGAGCGGCTCGAAATGCAGATCGAACACGAACAGATCACTTGAGTAGCTCGCCATCATTACGCTGGCAGCCCAGTAGCCTGCAGCAAGCCCAAACGGGATACCGATGATAGTCAGCAGGAGATTCTCCCACACTACAAGCCGTGCAGCCTGACCGCGCGAAAGCCCATTGGCGCGCATAGTTGCAAGTTCGGTCGCACGCTCGGCCAGGTTCACTGACATCGTATTGAAGATCAGCGCGAAGGCGAGGAGACCTCCGAAGGCAAGCATCATACCCACGAACACATAGAAGAGCCCCATGTAGTCCTGGACGAGCAAGAAGAGCTCGCGTGAGTCGGTTACTGAAGCAACGCCGGGCACACTACCCAGATCGTCGAGCACACTCTGTCGGTCAGCACCGTCGTCGAATAGAGCCATCACAACCGTGGAATCCGGCTGCGTCAATCGTTCCTCGGCAACCGCGGGAGTAGCTTGTGCCAGAGCGTTCGTGAGTACGTCCTTGCGCATATATGCGAATGTGCCGAGCGGCTCACTGAGAAAGCCGGCTACCGGCACCTCGAACGTGGTGTCGAGCCCGGTACAGGAGATCGTTGCCACGTCCCCGACCTTGAGCCCGAGTTGGTCGCGTAGCGTTCGGCCCAGCAGCACGCCCTGGTCCGGGAGGGGAACTTCGAACTGATGCATCTCGGTCGTGGCATCAAAGCCCAATAGTTGCGTTGTGTAGCTGTCATCCGGCCCCTTCACGCTTACTCCCAGAGCGAGGACAGATTCTGCTCGCGAGACTCCTGGAACCCCGTCTACAAGACCGACCTTCGATGCGCTGACTTCAGAGTCAAAGATGATGGTCGCATCATCGTGCTGTATCTCGGTGTACTGCCTGGTCAACAGATAGCGCATCGAGTCGATGAGTCCCCATGAAGCCATGATCAGCACAAGGGCGAGCACCACTCCGAGTACCGTGGAGAAACTGCGTCGCTTGTTTCGACCGATTCCGCGCACGACCATCCGCCACCGCGTGGGAATGCGACGAACGACAGGAAACAGCCGCTCGACCAGGCTTGTGTGGCCGACCACGGCCGTCATGTCTCCCCTCATCGCCTCTGCCGGGTCGAGTCGCGAGGCCGAACGAGCAGGCACCCACGCTGAGACGAGCCCTGTGGCGACTCCGAACAGAATACCGATCACGATAGTCGTCCAGTAAAAGCCGCGAACCGTATCCGGAATGCCGAGCTCAGCCGTGTATGCCTCGGTGGAGAGCCAGCCGAGCGGCATACCGACCACCACACCGAGCACGCCTGAGATACCCCCGAGCCACAAGCCATATGAGAGATAGTGGCGCACCACTTCTCGTCTGCTCAAACCATTGGCCCGCAGCGTGCCGATGATCTCTCGTTCCTGATATACGAGTCGGGTCATGAGTGTGTAGGTCGCCATTCCGGCTGCGAGCAGAAACATCACCGGGAACGCGATGGCCATCTGCTCAAAACCGGTCACATCGAGCTGCAGCACCTTGTTGGAGGGCTGATCCGCGAGCACCACAACAGACGCCGCATTCGCATCGCTCGCTGCCCGGCGAACAGCCGAATCGATATCCTCGGTGATCACATCGTTGTCGTAGAGCACGAGGTCCTGCTCTTCAACGAGTGGAGTGGGTATCGAATCGAGTACGCCCTCATCGACAAAGAGCACCCCGAAAGAACCGGGCAGCGAGAGCACGTCTTGTGCATTCCGTGCAGGCCAGACGTATTCCGGAGACAACGCGGAGCCACTGATGTCGAGGCCGCGCCATGTCTCCCCATCGAAGTACTCGACGGTGTCCCCGAGTTGCAGTGCGAAATGATCAAACATGTGGGTCTCTGCGAGCGCCGAGCGCGACGAATCAGGGCCGAGATACTCGCCAACGAGCACATCGACGCGATTGATCTGCGGCTGCTCGCCTGCCGGCATGCCCACCATGCGACCGATGAAAGTCTTGTCTCCGTTGACGCGCATGGGGAGATCCGCCTGCACGCGCGGTTCGACAACGGCTACCCCGTCAATGGCTCGCACATCACTCGCAAACCCGGACTGAGCCCCCGTCACGGTGACATCGGCGAACGCCAGCCGGTCGTAGGTTCCGCGGTAGGACAGGTCGAGGTTTCGATATGCGTCGTAACTCGTTGCGAAGATCATCACGCCAAGGAATATCGTGAGCGCAGCGGCACCATACTGCCATCTGCGACGCTTCAGATCGCGACGCCGCTTCACATTGAGATAGCTCACCAGTCGAGCTCCTCGGCAGAGCCGACGCGTTCGTTGAGTGCGACATCGACCACAGAACCATCACGCAAACGAATCACCCGATCGGCCATCTTTCCGATTACCGCGTTATGCGTGACGATCACGACCGTGCGGTCACTCCCATTTGCGAGCTCGCGCAAGACCCCGAGCACCTGCTTGCCGGTTTCGACATCCAGAGCCCCGGTCGGCTCATCACAGAGCAATAGACGAGGGTGCTTCACAATGCCGCGCGCGATCGCAACACGCTGTTGCTCACCGCCTGAGAGTTGGGAGGGAAAGTGATCCATCCGATCACCAAGTCCCACAGCTGTGAGCACATCGGCGGTGCGCTGCTCAGCATCTGAGCCCGTAAGCTCAGCCATGAGCGCGACGTTCTCACGCGCCGTGAGAGTGGGAACGAGGTTGTAGAACTGGAACACGAACCCAACGCTGTCGAGCCGGTACGCTGTACGCCCGTCGTCGTCGAGCTCGCCAAGCTCGCTGCCAAAGGCCTTGAGTGATCCGCTGGTGGGCGCTTCGAGTGCGCCGATCAGGTTGAGGAGCGTTGTCTTGCCCGAGCCGCTGGGTCCAAGCAGCACCACGAACTCGCCTGCCGGAATCTCGAGGGATACTCCATCGAGCGCAGTGACGGCCGCGTGGCCCTCACCATATGTCTTGACGAGATCGGACGTCTGAATGGCGAGATCGGTTGCGACCGGACTCGTTGGTGCGGGTGCTGACATCGGCAAAGCTCCTCCTGGGTATCGTGGAAGGGTCACGCTCCCCGCGCGACACCTCCATCCAACATACACCTAGATTCGCGTTGACCAAAGAGTTTGGAGAGCACCGGAGAGCTGATGGTACGGTCGTATCGTTCAAGCGGACACAGCCCACCTAGTCGCACGGAGGAGCGACTGCCTGAAACTAGCTATCGAGCATCTGCGACGCGAGTTGCTTGAGAACAGATGCTCTCTTCCCAACTTCATCGAGCGCCTCTACTAGGACGATGTTGTCATCCGCGACCGCGACTTCATGCGCGTGGTCGATTGCGACCCTCATCGACTCAGCCGTTACGGTTACAACACCTGCCATCTCCTGCATGACCTTGACGCGCATAATCACCGCGTCGCGCATCTCCTCGATAGCATGAACCAGTGCGCCGATCTCGTCATCGCCGTGATACGCGAACGACAGCTCGAAATCGCCGGACGAGACTCTCTCAGCGGTGTTCCGGACCTGGTTGAGTGGCGTTGCGATTGTTCGGTAGAGCCACACTGCGGCGATCAGCACAACAATTGCGCTCAGCATGAACGAGACAATCATCACAGTGAGAGCTCGTTGGCGGGCTTCTAGTTCGAGTCGCTGAGCGGCCTGAGCCTCCGCCGAAGCGTCAACACCAAGTCCGCGGAGCGTTCGCAACGTGAATGCCTCTGCCTTGCTTCTGACGGTGGTGCGCATCTCGTTCTCGTCGAGTGCCTCGAACTCGTCTGGCATGGGGATATTCGTGTCGATACTCGCACGTACTTTCCCGTCGGGGTTGAGCGTGAGTCTCGTTGGCAGGCTTCCCTGCGCCGCGTGCTCGTTCACCCAAGCAAAGACAGCCAGCCGAAGAGCTCCCCATTCACCGGTAACCTTCTCGAGTTCGCCCTCGCCAAACCCTTCCACAGGGCGGCTCAAGAAGACACTGATGTCGTTGTCCACCCCCATCACCTCACCGTACTCAGCTGAACTCTCAGCGGTGGTTGCCGCGTCAAGACCAAGCGCAAGATCGTTCGCCTCACCAAAGAACGTCGTCGCCTGGTTCGAAAGCGTTTCAATCCACGCGGAACGTTCAAAGGCGGCGCGGGACAGCGCAGCGTACTCAGCTGCACGGGCGTGATAGAACCACGAGAGTCCTCCGGTCGCGACACTCATCAGAAGCACGATTGACATAGATACGGCGATTCTTGTCTTGACCGTGAGATTCACGACACACTCCTTGTTCCTAGACGGGAATATCGAGGCTCTTGGCCACATCTTGGAGCAACCGGATCTTGGCAGGATCATCTGGATCACCCGGACCAACGAGTGAGACGAGGAAGCCGGTCCGCGTTGCGACTTCTCCCTTGGCGCGTATAAGCCCCAGTGGATCTTGAGAGAAGCTCTCTTCAAGGTGTGAGGAGACCTTCGTACACAGGTTGTAGAACTCACTCATTGAATACTCCTGGGTCGCGGGGCTAGCGCCGCGTGTTCGCTGAAACTGGTCGCGAACGCAGGTTGACCGGCTCGCACGACCGTCTCTTCATCAGGTCATCGAGTACGCCATCCCATGAATTGAGCAGGGCGTTCTCTCGTGCAGCAGAACGCATCGCGGCATACGCCGTTGGACTATGTTCACGCATCTCAAGAAGAGTGGAGATTGCGCGAGACCACTCGGTCGGAGAATCCCCTTCAACGACCAGTCCCGTCCGATTCGATTGAATGACCTCGCAGGGACCGCCGTACGCACTCACGACAGCTGGAACACCGCAGGCCTGCGCCTCCAACACCGCCATGCCGAATGTGTCTGTTACGCTCGGAAACACGAACACATCACAGCCGGGGTATATTGCCGCGACATCGCCATGCTCCAGTGCCCCCGTGAGGACGACCCCTCCAACACGGTCGGCGCGCTCACGCACTTCCGTCATGTGTGGGCCGTCTCCGATAATCAAGAGATTGGCATCGGGTCGAGACGTGCGAACTTCGGCAAACGCATCAAGCAGCAACCCAAGACGCTTATCTCGCGAGACCCGGCCGGCGTAGGCGAGCACGGGACCTGCCGACAACCTGAACTCACGGCGCACCGCGGCCGCAGCTGCGGGCATCGGCTCGAACAAGTTCGTGTCAACGCCACGCGCGAAGAGGTCGATCTTGCTGGGTGAGATTCCTCGCTCCTCCAGGATGCGCGCGTACGCCCTCGTGGGAGCGTAGACCACGTCCGCCTGGCCGTAGAACCACAACACGTACGCCTCAACAATATCGACGGGCGCTGACTCAAGACCGCCGATATGCTCGAGCTGAGCCGCAAAGTCCGTGTGATAGACCGAACGTGCCTGAACGCCGAGTAGTCTCGCAGACAGCAAACCGAGCAACCCGACGGGCCCGGGAGTCGAAATAACGATCTCATCCGGATCGTAGTCCTGAATCTTGCGCAAAGCGTTGAGGACCGATGGAACCTGAATACTCTGTTGATCGTAGAAGGGCAGTGATGCTTCCAGAACGGACGGCAACAGGAGCAACCGAGGATCATGGGGGCTCAGCGTTGATCCGTCCTCGCAGGTTGCAATCCGAATATCATGCCCCCTGCGCAGCGCTACGTCAGCCATCCCCCGCAGCGTCACGGACACGCCATTCAAGTCGGTAAGCGTGTCGGTGAACCAGAGGACCTGCTTGGGACGGGCACTCTCCGGAACTCCAAAGCGGCGGGCTGCCTCCTCGGCAACGACACGCCCTTTGTTGAGTACGTGCATCGTCGACAGAAACGGCGCAGCCAGGAAGAGTGCCGGAATGGTTGCAGATACGTCTCGAGCGAACGCCGCAATGTCTCCGCTCATGACGTGTGCTCGCGCAGACTGCACCAGGGAGAGAAAGAAGTCATCGGCTATCACCGCGATTCGGTCATACGCGGTATCGAGTCGCTCGTCGAGCGAGGAACTCGAGTTCTCCTTGAGCGCATCGGCAAGATCGAACACCGCGGCCCCGACTTTGCTCGAACGCAGTCGCACGCTGCGCGCCCGCTCGCGAAGACTCTTCCTGGGCGCTGCCTCCTCAGCAGAGAAAAGCGTGTCTCCGAGAGTCGAAAGGAGCGCGTGGGTGGCCGGCGCTCGTCCGGTGCGGCCGTAATCACATGCGATCTTGTAGATCGAGAACGCAAGGGTGCGATAGTCGTTGTGTCGCCCAAGCGCACGAATCTCGCGTTGTCTCAGGTGACGTAGGAACTCCTCAGGAGAGTCGGCACTCGCCTCGGTCCAGCATCTGCCGGTGACAAGTCCCGCATGGTCGTCGGATCCGCCGGTGAACCCCTTCTCCCAGGGCCTCTCACCGAACGGCTCAAGTCCATACATGCGGCACAGTTCGGCAAGCCGAGTAGGGGTGAGACTGTCGAGCATATGGCGCCAGAGTTCGTTCTGACGTCGGGTCCGGGCACCGTTGACGACCTCGAAGTTGTCAAAGAGCACGATGAGTTGCTCCAGGTGGTGGACTTCGAGGCGATCGTTCACGGCATAGGTCGCGTGCGCAACGGAGTGCGCGATTCTCTGTTCACGGACATAGTCGCGCAGATCGAAGATGTTCTGACGGACGTCTTGGATCGTGTCGAATTGATTCTCGTCGATACCCCACATAAGCAAATGGATCTTGCACCTATCGCGAGGAAAGTAGGTGGTTGTCTCAACACCGACAATCACATCTCCCGGATGGGCATGCATGAGTTGTATCGTACCGGCGATGCTGTTGTGGTCGGTGAGAGTGACGAAGTCCATGCCACGCGACTTGGCCGTGGCGTAGACCGTCTCCGGATCAGTGTACGACTCGGCAGCTCCGATACGCTGCAGGAACCAATCAGAAGGTCGATCTGAAAACCGTGAATGGCAGTGTAGGTCTACTCTTGCCACGGGGTGCCTCTCCGGCGAAGTGTCCTTGCCTACATTCAGCAGGATTTCGTCGCGCCCGTGGTTGCATGCACGTGTCTTATTTGCGAATTGAATGAAACACTGTGTGATTCATCACGTCTCACACTGCACTCAGGCTGTTCGGCAGCGCAGTTAGAGCGCCTTCGCAATCGCGGCGGCGAGAGCAACGTTGCTGTACACGAGCTGCTTGTTCGCCTCGGCGGTCACTCCGACCGACAACTCGTGAAGACGCGCGAGCAGGAACGGCGTGACTTCCTTGCCATGCACTCCGATGGCGTCCGCCTCGGCGAGTGCCTCATCGATCCACCTGCCGAGGAGTTCCGTCTCGATCTCGTACTCCTTGGGAATCGGATTCGCGATGACCGTACCGCCTCCGAGCTTGAGTTCGTGTCGAGCCCGCAGCACGTCCGCGATCTCCTCGGCAGTCTCGAATCGGGCGTCCACGCCGTGGCCACTCGTTCGTGTGTAGAAGGCCGGGAACTCATCGGTCCGATAGCCGAGGACCGGAACGCCGTGCGTTTCGAGGACCTCGAGCGTGAGCCCGAGATCGAGCACCGATTTCGCGCCGGCGCACACGACTGCGACCTCGGTGCGAGCCAGCTCGAGCAGATCCGCGCTGATATCGAACGACGCAGCGGCTCCGCGGTGGGCTCCGCCGATCCCTCCGGTGGCAAAGACGCGAATGCCGGCCATCGCGGCGACAGCCATCGTGCCAGCCACCGTGGTGGCTCCGTCCGCCCCGCGAGCCACCAGCACAGCAAGGTCACGACGAGATGCTTTCTCCACGCCTGCGGGGCCGGCACTCGCCAGGTGTTCGATCTGATCACCTGACAGCCCGACCGTGAGCGTGCCGCCAATGATGGCGATCGTTGCAGGCACCGCACCGGCCGCCCGCGCCACGCGCTCTGCTTCGAGCGCACACTCCACGTTGGTCGGGTACGGAAAGCCGTGACTGATGATCGTCGATTCCAGCGCGACCACGGGTACTCCGCTCGCCAACGCCTCTCTCACCTCAGGCGCGATCGCCAGATGATCGCCAAACTCCACCACTGCACTCATCGGTACATCTCCTTCATGGTTGCAAGCGCGCGCTCACGCGTCATCTCTTCGCTGACCGAATCCACGCTGCCCAGCGTGATCGCTGAACATGCCGAGGCAAAACGCGCTGCCTGCACGGTATCTACCCCTGCGAGCATCGCATAGGCGAGTCCGCCTACATACGAGTCCCCCGCACCGATGCTGTTCGCCACATACGTAGCCGGAAGGTCAAAGCATCCCGAGCCACGGGCATCAGCCCATCCCACGCCTCGCTCCGCCGGCGTCACGAAGGCCGCTCCTACTCCCCGGGCAACGAGTTCTCGAGCCGCCGCCTGAGCATCGTCGAGAGTTTCGACCGCATAGCCCAGGAGGGCGGCAGCCTCATGGCCATTGGGCTTGATCGCGGCAGCACGACTCAGGATGCCTTCAAAGCGGGGCGCTTTGGGAGACGACACCGGATCGAGCAACAGCGGTGCGTGCGTCAGCGATGGAATCGCTTCGATCGTGGCAACGGACACGTTGGCGTCAACCACCACGAGGTCGGCCGCGGCCAGCAGCCCGACACGGGGCTCCTCGGCAAGGCATTCCGGCGTGAGTGCCTCAAGCGCGCGCATGTCATTGATCGCGACCACGAGTTCATGACGCTCGTCGTTGATAGCCAGGTAGCGGGCGCAGGGCACATCGAATGCAACGACTGCCGCATCCATACCGACCCCTGTCGCGCGTGTACGCGCCACCAGGTCGCGCGATGCCTCATCGGAACCGACCGCCGTCACGAGTTCGACCCGGACACCCAGTCGGGCGATATTCTCGGCGATATTGCGACCAACACCCCCGGGATTCGAGCGAACTTGTCCGGGATTGGAGTCGTTCATTGCAAGGGCATTCTCGCTGAATCCCACGGTGTCCAGATTCGCGCCTCCGACAACGACCACGAGCGCGTCAGCGGGCACGCGAAAGGGATCGATACTCACTCGTGGAACTTCGCGCCGACATGGGAGCCATCGCAAAACGGCTTGTTCTTGGAGTGCCCACATCGACACAGCGTCACGCGGTTTCGCGTCTCATAGGGAGTACCATCCGCGCCGATGATCTCGACTTCCCCACGCACCCACAGCGGGCCGCTCACGCCAAGTTGAGGATCATCGACCAGTACGATCGACGGCTCGTAGTGAGGCTCATAGGGCTCGCCGGTAACGGCGTCGCACGCCACGTAGCGGCCGGAGGGACATAATTCCGCCTCCTCGCGCGCCAAATCTCGGGTCTCGCTGTCGTCGCACCCCTCAATGAGATTCCAGAGTCCACCCGCACGATCGCAGAAGCGGGCTTCGGCGCACAGCGGACGCGCATCTTTGAGCTGGATACCCGGCCCGTCGATGGTGACCGCCGTTTCAAAGTATCCGTCGTGAATGGCGGTCTCGGTGCCATCAAAGCCCACCGCGGCATGTGTCATGTCGCACAGCGGCTTAGTCGATGACTTGCCGCACCGGCAGAGTCGATAGGTCTCCCCGACCTCAACGACGTCGGTCTCGCGCCATGCGACGGATTCGCCATCATCGTTTGTGACGATCTCGGCACGCAGCAGCGGCACCCCGCCACGTACGATATACGGCCCGTCCTTGCCGACCGTGATCCTCATTCGTGCCACGCTGGCCTCCCAGATCGCTGCGCCTCATTCTCCCTAGTGTATCGCCCGGCTCGCCCTCCACTACACGCAACCCGCGTGAGTAGTACATAATCGATGAATCCGCCCGTGCCAAGGAGTGACCAATCCTGTGGTTGAACGTTCGATTCCATACAACGCCACTCATCTTGTCGGCGACACCTATGTGGTTCCCGGCCTCACGAACTCCGGCTTCATTCGCGGGCTTGCGGTAGATACCTGCGAGGATGAAGCCCCGTTCGCAGGCATCGGAGTCGATCGTCTCGCCATCACGCATGGCCACGCGGATCACTTCGCGATCGGCCACGTCTTGCGCGACGCCGGTGCCCGCGTGTCTGTGGGCCGCGACGACGCCTCCCTGGTCGAGAATCCCGACATCAACATCCGAGGCATGTTCTCATGGGCCAAGCCGGGCGACTTTCTCACCACGAAGCTCTTCCGAGGAGAGCCGTGCGCAGTCGATGACTACGTCGAGGATTGGGATGATGCGCGCGCGACCCCGGTCCCGCTCCCGGGGCACACCCTCGGGCACTACGGCTTTCTCACCGCGGACGGAGCGCTCTTCACCGGTGATGCGCTCTACCTCAAGGACCTGTGGGAGCGCCATCCGCTGCCGTACGCGATCGATCCCGGCGAGGTCGTCCGCTCGCTCGAGCGAATCCGCGCCCTTGACTGCAGCTGGCTCGTGCCGGGTCACGGTTACCCCATCGAGCGCGCAGTTGCCGAGGAGCACATCGACTATCACGTTGAACAGATACGCGCGATCAAAGAGCTGCTCCTGACTCGACTGGTCAAGCCCCACACCACTGAAGAGGCCATCGCTCTTGTGTCCAGGGAGCGCGGACTGAGGGAGAACCCCGCCTCGTACTGGCTCGCGGTCACCACCGTGAAAGGGTTCCTCGGCGACATGCTTAACGCCGGGGCGCTTGAGTTCTACGTTCACGAGCATGCCGGATGGTGGAAGACCGCGTGAATCGAACCGGCCGCAGTATGCTCGCGGGAGCAAAGGACGTCTCCCCGATCATCCTTGGTATCATCCCGTTCGGACTCGTAGCCGGAGCGGCAGTGATCGAGGCCGGACTGGGACTTCCCGAGGCGATCGGTATGTCCCTGTTCGTGAATGCGGGAGCCTCGCAGATCGCAGCTACTGCGCTGTTTGCCGAGGGTGCTCCGCTCTGGGTAGCAATCGGTACCGCACTCGTGATCAATGCGCGCATGCTCATCTACAGCGCGTCACTCGCGCCCATTCTCGCTCCGAAAGCGACACGCCGAGGAAAGATACTCCTGGGTCACCCACTCGTGGACCAGGCATATGCGGCGACCATGACCCAGGGACGTTTTCGCGATGACATCGACGTCGTCCCGTATTACGTGGGCTCCTGGGCGATTCTCGCGAGCGTGTGGCAGATAGCGAACATCGTGGGTGCGCTTGCAGGATCGTTCGTGCCTCCTGCGTGGTCACTCGATTTCACGGTGCCGCTCGTGTTCCTTGCGATGCTCGTCCCCGCGCTCAAGACCCATACCGACGTCGAGGTTGCGCTCATCACGGCGTTCGCTGCGGCGCTGCTCGTCCCGGTACTTCCCATGCAGACCGGGCTCCTGGTCGCCATCGTAGCGGGAATGGCGTGGGGCGCGATGCGCCATCATGACACCGAGCTTGCACAAGAAGGTGAAGCCGGATGAGCGAGACCGCTCGCTTCTGGATCATCATCGTCGTGCTCACCGTGGGCACGTTTCTCCTGCGCAGTCTTCCGATCTGGCTCTACGGGCGCACCCCGATGCCCACCTGGGTCGAACGGTTGCTTCGCTACGTGCCCGCCGCCGCGCTAACCGCGCTCGTGGTGCCGGGATCGCTCTACATCAAGGATGCGGGCATCTACGAACTGGCACCCGCACGCATCGTTGCAGCCCTTGCCGCGCTCGTTGTTGCCGTGCGCACCAAGAACGTCATTGCAACGATGATCAGCGGCATGGTGGTGCTGTGGGTGGGGCAAGCGCTCCTGGGCTAAGAGGACTGGCTGCCTTGAGATTCAACTGAATGATCAGACCGGCTTCATCGAGTGTTGCATAGCCAACCGGCGCGAACTCGTAGAGCTCGCGATAGCGCTCCTGAGACGATTCCGCCTCGGCGTACACGCGGCGAAGCTCATCGTTCTGCATCTCAAGCTGGACTTGATGCACCCGAAACTCACCGCCTGCACCCTGCGTGGGCTCTTCATCGGGCATCCGGGCCCACCTCACGCTCGGTGGTAGCGATGGCATATGTCTCGCCGTCTTTGTCCAGAAGCGCGGTGGCAGTCATCATGACCTCCCGCGGCCCGTTCTCCTTGCTCTTCCGCCAGGTTCGATAGGGCTCGAGCTTGGACGATTGACTCAACGCAAGAACCCGCTCCAACTCCGATTGCTTGTCATCACTGGCAATGAGCTCACTCACGTTCATGGCAAGCGCTTCAGCCTCAGTCCAGCCATACACTCTCGTTGCCCCGTGGTTCCAGGCGAGAATCCGACCCTTTAAGTCCTGAACCGTGATGGCATCACGGGAGTCATCAAGCACAACCTTGAGCCGATCAGATGCTCGCACATCCTCAAGAGTGCGCTGCGTGAGCTTCAGCTCCGTGACATCGCTGAATGTAATCACTGCGCCGTCAATCACATTCTCTGTCGTTTGGTACGGACGAATACGCATCAGATACCAGGCGCCGGAGATGGCCTGCAGCTCAAGCTCTCGCACCTCAAGCGTATCCAACACGGCCTGAATGTCGTCTTGGAACTCGTCGTAATCCATCAGATTGGATGCGATATCGCCAACCGGTCGGCCGGCATCGGTGTCTATCAAGCGCATGATTCGCGTCATCGCGGGAGTGAACCGCCGAATGTACAGCTCTTGATCCACGAAGATGGTCCCGATATCCGTCGACCTCATCAGGTTGTTGAGATCGTTGTTCACGTGCGCGAGATCGACCAACTTCTGCTCAAGCTCAACGTTGACCGTGATGAGCTCCTCATTAACCGACTGGAGCTCCTCTCGTGAAGTCTCCATTTCCTCGTTGGTCGATTGAAGCTCTTCGTTTACCGATTGCATTTCCTCATTTGTGGAACTCAGCTCTTCGTTGGTGGTTTGCATCTCTTCGAGCGTTGCCTGAAGATGCTCTTCCTTGGCGACTAGCTCCCGCTCAAGTTCCTCAACGTGCCCATCGATGTGCGCAGTCCATGCGCGCCGTCCTCCGATCGCGGTACTCCACACGGACCGAGAGCTCGAAGGTCCTGTGTGAGCGTCTGCGGAGTCGAACACGACAAGAAAGACCCTGCGGGTAGATCTGGGCTGTCCTGCTACAGGAACGGGGCGAACAATCAGTGTCAGTTCAGTGTGGGTGCCGCTACTCTTGACGCGCACACCCTCTCGTCGCTCGATCCCCCCACTGCTGACCGCGCTGAGCAGTGCCGAGGAGAGCTCATCGCGCAGACCATCCCGCGCCATCGTGTGTACATTCATCCCAGCTTCGCCCGGAGCAGGCTCGAGATAATCCCCAGTCCGACCGTGCAAATACAGCACGTCTCCGAGCTCATCCACGAGTACGGCAACGGGCGCACAGTGTTGAACGAGAGCGTGCTCCGCAAACACGCGCCATCCCTCACCGCTCGCGGGCTCAATGGTCTGTGCCGCCTTCGGTTGAGCCTCGTGCCACACTCGTGCTCGCGAGCTCCCAGAGATAGCGCGGCCGGCCCCGGGGGCATCATCCAGAGAACGGTAGAGCTTCTGCTTCCTGTCAATGACTGAGAAGAAGCTGTCAGCAGCGCCGACGGTCTCAGAAGTGCCGAGAAACAAGAAACCCCCGGGATTCAGCGCGTAATGAAAGATCGACATCAACTTCTGCTGCGGTGCACCTTCCATGTAAATCAGAAGATTGCGACAACTGATCAGATCGACCCTGGAGAACGGCGGGTCACTGAGGACGTCATGCTCAGAGAAGATGATCATTTCTCTGATGTATGAATTTATGCGGTAGAATCCGTCGGCCTTATCCTGTGGCAGAAAGAACCGCTGAAGGCGTTCGGCCGACACATCGGCGGCAATGCTTTGGGGAAATCGACCCGCGCGCGCCTTGCTCACAGAAACTTCATCGATGTCGGTGGCGAATATCTGGACCCGGGACTGAATACTGAGTGCATCCATCTGCTCCCGGATCAACATGGCAATCGAGTAGGCCTCTTCGCCCGTCGAACAACCCGGAACCCACACGCGCATTGCGATCGAAGGATCTTCGCGTGCCAACAACTCGCTGATGGCGCTCTGCGCGAGGAGCTCGAATGCCTCATGATCGCGAAAGAAGCTCGTCACGCCTATGAGGAGATCGCGATAGAGAGAATCAATCTCCTGCGGTTCGCGGCGTAGGTACTCGACATATCCTTCGAACTGCTCGATCTGCGAAAGGGCCATCCTTCGCTCAATCCGTCGATGTATCGTACTCGACTTGTAGCCTGAGAAGTCATGCCCCGTTCGCTCTCTCAGCAAGACAAGTACCTTGCCAAAGCCATCCGGCAGCCGGGTTCTCTTCTCTGCGGTGGATCGAACGAGCATTCCCGTCGCATACGTCACAAGGCGCACGGCGATATCCGAAGGGGGCAACACGAAGTCGACCTGACCCGTAGCGATCGCGCTACAAGGCATGCCATCGTAGTCAGCAGTATCGGGGTCCTGGGCAAATGCTGTACCGCCAGCGCCTTTGACCGCGCGCAGGCCCAGCGTGCCGTCGGATCCGGTTCCCGATAACACAACGCAGATGGCCCGCTCGCACATATCCTCGGCGAGCGATCGGAAGAAGCTGTCGATCGGAAGCCATAATCCAGGATTTGCTTCACGCCCAAAGAGGTGAAGCACACCATTCATGATAGACAGACCGTGATTGGGAGGGATGACGTACACGCTATTCGGCTCGACCCGTACGCCATCTTGGACTTCATGAACGTCCATGGTGGTGTGCCTGCCAAGCAGTTCGGTCAAGAGGCTCTTGTGATCAGGATCCAGATGCTGAACGAGCACGAATGCCATGCCAAGATCCGTATCAGTGGGAAGGCTCGAAAAAAGCGCCTCTAGCGCGGCAAGTCCACCGGCCGACGAACCGATTCCAACAACGGGAAATCCGCCGGAGTGTTGCGTGATCGCCGGGTGAAGTATATCTGGTTCGCTGCCCGTTGCCTGTTCGACGGGTGGCTCAACGGGCTGTGATTCCTCGACAGACACTGCATCTCCCAACGGTTTGCGCCCACATGGGCGCAAACTCTCCCCTCGCAGCGTTTGAGCCGCTGTCTACAGTGTACCCCCCCCCAGGAAATCGGAGCACGGCGCATGCACGGCCGAACGCGGAGCCAGCACATCGCTGGGAGAATTCTCATCCGTTGAGCCTCTGGTTAGCCCTTGCGATCTGATTTCTTTCGCGCGCTCGCGTCGAGCACACGCTTGCGCAACCGAACGCTCTGCGGCGTGACTTCCACAAGCTCATCGTCCTCGATGTACTCGAGTGCTTCTTCAAGGGTGAACACAACAGGCGGTGCGAGAATGATGCCCTTGTCAGCGCTCGACGAACGCATGTTAGTGAGTTGCTTGGCCTTCGCGATATTCACAACGAGGTCTCCGGCTTTGGCGTGTTCGCCAACGACCATGCCCTCGTAACACTGATCTCCCGGCTTTACGAACAACACACCACGCTGCTGCAGCGCATCAAGTGCATACGCAACGACTTTGTCGGTCGACATCGAGATCAACGAGCCGTTCTGGCGGCCGCCCAGGTCCCCCTGATACGGACCGTACTCGCTGAAGTGATGGAAGAGCGTCCCCTCGCCGCGCGTTGCATTGAGGATGCGCGTGCGCAGACCCATCACGCCACGTGAGGGGATCTTGAATTCGAGATGAACGTGCTCGTCGCGCTGGACCATGTCGGTCATCTCTCCACCGCGCGCACCAAAGGACTCGATGACCTTGCCGGCGTACTCGCTCGGCACATCGACGACGGCGGTCTCGATCGGCTCGAGTCTCTTGGAACCTTCGCCTTTGAAGATGACCTGCGGTCGTCCGACCTGGAACTCATAGCCCTCGCGACGCATCGTCTCCATGAGTACGGAGAGGTGGAGTACTCCTCGGCCGGAGACTTCCATTCCGGTCTTGTCGGGGGTCTCCTTGATGATCATGGAGATATTGGCCTCGGCCTCTTTGAGCAACCGCTCTTTAAGCTGCCGTCCTCCAACGATCTTGCCCTCTTGGCCCACGAGCGGGCTGTTCGATGCCGAGAATACGACCGACATCGTTGGCTCTTCGACGTGGATCGCATCGAGCTGGATCGGGTCGAGCAGGCACGTGATCATGTCGCCGATATCGGCGTCTTCGATCCCGACGACTGCACAGATGTCACCGGCATGTGCTGAATCAGTCTGCTTGCGTCCGAGCGCTTCGAACGTATAGAGCTCTTTGATCTGGGCCTGATAGCGGCTTCCGTCGTTCTTGATCACGAGGATCTTCTCGCCTGAGTGGACCGTGCCGCTGAACACGCGGCCAATGCCGATACGGCCAACATAGTCGGAGTAGTCGATCGTGCAGACCTGCATGGCGACAGGTCCTTTCGCGTCGCAATCGGGCGCTGGGATGTGCTCGAGTATCGCGTCGAGCAGCGGCAGCATATCCATGTTGTCATCTTCAGGCTCAAAGCGCGCGTAGCCGTTCACGGCGCTCGTGTAGATGATGGGAAAATCGAGCTGCGAGTCGTTCGCACCCAGATCGAGCATGAGATCGAATACCTGGTCGATCACTTCGTGCGGACGAGCGCCGGGACGGTCGATCTTGTTGATGACGACCATCGGCTTGAGATGGTGCTCAAGTGCCTTCTTGAGCACGAAACGCGTCTGGGGCATGGGGCCCTCGAACGCATCCACGATCAGCAGTACTCCATCGGCCATCTTGAGCACGCGCTCGACCTCGCCGCCAAAGTCTGCGTGGCCGGGGGTGTCGATCACATTGATCTTCACATCCTTGTGACGAATCGAGATGTTCTTGGCAAGGATCGTAATACCACGCTCACGCTCCTGATCGTTGCTATCGAGTACGCGCTCCTCGACCTGCTGATTGTCGCGGAACACGTGGGTCTCTTGAAGGAGCCGATCCACAAGCGTCGTCTTGCCGTGGTCGACGTGCGCGATGATTGCGATATTTCGAACGTCACTCTGAAGCATTTGGGTTGTCTCCGAGACTCATAGAAGGCCGCGCGCTTGTGCACACGGGGCGTAAGGGTAGCAAGCAAGGTTAGCAGAAAGCGCGCCGTTTGGCGCGAATCAATCCCCCGCACCATGCTCGGCGGCAAGATCCACCGCGCCACGGTCACCGATGCGCAGGTCGCCTACGAAGGCAGCATCACTGTCGATATCTCCCTACTACACGCTGTGGGCATCTATCCCAATGAGCAGGTTCACGTGTGGGACGTCACGAATGGTGCCCGCCTCACGACCTACGCGATTGCCGGCGAGGCCGACTCGGGAGTCGTATGCGTCAACGGAGCTGCCGCGCATCATGTCGCCCCTGGTGACCTGGTGATCATCGCCTCGTACCTCGAGCTCGACGATGCCGAGGCGCACACCTGGTCCCCCCGCGTGGTCTTTGTCGACGAGCAGAACCACATCTCAACCCGGCGTGCCGAGGAGCCCTTCACCACAGGTAGCTAGGTCAGGGGAGACAGAAGGGGCCGCTCCTTATCGGAGCGACCCCCTGGATTCGCTACTAGACAGCGACAAACTCCCAAAAACTCGAGTGGCTTGGCGCCCAGACCCCATCGCCTGGTTCGCCGCCGTCGTCAGACGGCCCGAGCCTCCGCCATGTCCGCGTCGGTTAGGACCAACGTAGCGATACCGGTACTTCGCATCAGCTGGATCACCTCCTGGAACGGCGGTGCGCCTCATTGCGCCCTGGGGTGTGCACCCTTACGAGAATCGTAGCCAACACGAAACACCGCCGACAAGGGCACGGCCGGCACCGTGGTTAAAGGAATCCACAATATCTGGTGGCTTTCTTCGCTCGGATACCACCAAAAGTGGTCTTTCACGCCTCTCGTTCACCCGATTCTTGACTGTGGCAGGAGGCGACCCGTGTGAACACGAATACCGCACTGTCCGTCGAATTGTCATAGATGTTACAAACGCCCACTTCGGCGCGACAGTTGCATACAATTGTTCGCATACGACAAAGCGCCTCGCCGGCATGGGGCGACACAACGACCCGGGAGGCGCCCTCTCCATGGCTCACGTTCGCTCACTGTTCTTCACAGGCCCGCTCGACGAAGTCGAGAACAAGGCCCTCAAGGCCCTTAAGCTGGGCCGCCCAAGCGAGATCATCTGGAACATCACGAACCGATGTAACCTCCTGTGTGACCACTGCTACATGGCGGCGGACGGGCAAAAGAAGCCCGAGCAGCTCTCTGACGAAGAGGCTATGGCCCTCGTCGAGCAGATGGGCGAAGCGGGAGTGCCGCTGCTGTTCATGTCCGGTGGCGAACCTATGGTTCGCAGTAACTTCTGGGACATTCTCGAGCGCGCCCGTGAACTCGATATCCGCGTGACCGTCTCCACCAATGCCACTCTGATCGATCGCGACACCGCCAAGCGCCTCAAGAGTCTCGGCATCGACTGGATCGCGACATCCCTGTACGGTCCCGATGAGTTCCACGACGCCATGGTGCGAGTTCCAGGCACCCGAGCAAAAGTCATCGACGCCATCAAGATACTGCGTGAAGAAGGTGTCGGCGTTGCAATCAAGAGTGCCGTGAGTCAGGACACATGGCCGCACGTCTACGATCTCATTCGCGAGACAAAGGAACTCGATGCGGGTCTCATCTACCTGTGCGACCTCATCACGAGTGGACGCAGCGAGGGCGAAGACGACATTCGTATCTCTGCAGAGCAGTGGCGCGAGCTTGCCGACTTCATCGTCGAGGATCTGCTCGATCCCGAAAGCACCCTTGAATACGACATCGGCGCACTCCCAAGCGTCATCCCCTATATCGCCGAGAAGCTCATTGCCCGTGGTATCGATGTGTCCCGCGGCCTAGAGCGCCTCAAGATCATGAGTGCGTGCCCGGTTGGCAAGGGACACATGAATATCAATTCCGAAGGCGGCATCATGCCGTGCCAGTTCGCCCAGGACTGGGTGGTGGGCAACGTTCGTGAGATGTCGCTCATGGACGCCACGTCTGAGCTCTACAAGCTCGACGAGCAGGAAGCCAAGGGTGCGTGCGCACCGGAGGCCTGTGAGTACTCGCGAATCTGCAGGGGTTGTCGCACTAAAGCATGGCAGGCGACCGGAGATGCAATGGAAGTCGACACGACCTGCATTCTGCATCCGGAGCGGAACCGCGGTCAGGACGAGGCGGCGGCATTCTCCGACCCCTCACATTCACCCGCGACCCCCTGCGGGAGCGGTGGAGCGTGCGGCTAGCCGCGTGAGAACGGGCCAGCGTTCGGGTACGTCCTTCCTCGGTATGGAATGCTATTCGATAGGAGAAATGTATGAGTCTCAAGGGCACTAAGACCGAACAGAACCTCCTCAAAGCGTTCGCGGGCGAGTCACAGGCACGCACACGCTATACGTACTTCTCGAGCGCTGCCAAGAAAGAGGGATTCGAGCAGATCTCCGCGCTGTTCCTGGAAACTGCCGAGAACGAGAAGGAACATGCAAAGGTGTTCTTCAAGCATCTCGAGGGCGGCGCGGTCGAAATCACCGCGATGTATCCTGCTGGCGTGATCGGCACGACCGCCGAGAATCTGCTTGCCTCCGCCAACGGCGAACTCGAAGAGTGGGGAACGCTCTATCCCGACTTTGCGCAGACCGCCGAGGACGAGGGCTTTCCCGCCGTCGCCTCGTCGTTCCGCGAGATCGCAAAGGTCGAGGAGCATCACGAGAGGCGCTATCGCAAGCTGCTCGCCAACGTGGAGAACGGCCGCGTGTTTCGGCGCGATGCACCGGTTGCCTGGAAGTGCCGCAACTGCGGCTACGTCCACGAGAGCTCCGAAGCGCTGGACATGTGCCCCGCCTGCAAGCACCCGCGTGCGTATCAGGAGCTGCACATCGAGACGTACTAGAGCGGGAGGCGCCGTACTGCTAACGGTGAATGATCTTGCCCAGTAGCGGCGTCTTGACCTCGATAGCGCGCTCGGGACACATCTCCTGGCAGCAGTAGCAACGAATGCATTCGCCGTAGTGATGCACAGGCGGCTTCTTTGCGCGTGCGCCCTGTTCATCGGCCCAGTCAACTGCCTTTGGATCGACCGGGCACACCTTCACGCATGTGCCGCATGCGGTGCAACGGTCCTCGATGATATAGGGTTTAGGAACCACGTAGCGCCGCATGAATGACGAGAGTCGACCGGTCGCGCTCTCGGTAGTGGTGCGGGGGCTGCGGTTGACGTTGTACTCCTGGGCAATGAAGGACTCGAGCGGATCGCCCACATACTCGATATCTTCCCAGGTACCGAGGCCGAGTTCCTGGCCGATCACGACGGTGTCAACGAGGTCGACATCAAGCTGCATCATGCGACACACCGTTGCATCGATTGCCACAGGATCGGTCGACAGCAGCAGGACATTCATCTGCTTGGGATCGCCACTACGGGGTCCGTTGCCCTCCATCGCGGTGATGCCGTCCATCACATACAGCCTGGGCTTCAGCAGACGGTTGAGATCGACAAGCATGCGGCTGAACTGTGCCACATTGCTCATACGCGCGTGAAACTCCCCTTTGCGCATACCGGGGATGCACCCGAACTGGTTCTTGACCGCCCCGGTCACACGCGAGAGTCCATGCGTCTTCATCTTGGGCAGCGAGACGATCCCCTCCGCCTCTACGGCACCATTGGCAATGAACCATGACTTGATGAGATCCCCCTCGGGAAACAGGACCTGTTTGCCATCAATGAAATCCGCGAATGGTATGCCGAGTTCTGTGGCGACCTCGACAAGTCCGGAGCGCTTCGCAGCCGACTCGGGGTTGCCAAAGCCAGGCGAGTCCCCGTATGTCAGATGCGCGCCAGCTGCCTTGAAATGCTCCGCCACGGCCCGAAACACGGCCGGATGTGTGGTGACGCAATTGTCGGGCGCAGATCCCACCAGGACGTTGGGCTTGAGCAGAAGATGTTCACCCTGCTCGCGAACAATACCATCGGGCCAACCAAGGAGCTCCAGACCTCTCCCGACTGCGGCGTGCACGGCAGCATCGTCGTACGACTCGCAACGTACCAGGGCAACTCTCGAACCCATGTTGTCACTCCATCCATGTGGCGCCTCGTTTGTCTCAAGTCTAGCGGACTAACGCCGATATCAGGGATGACGAGTTGATTCGACGTGCCGCGGGGGTCGCACGGAAATCGGAATCAGCTCGATACAAGATAGGGGGAGTCATGGCGACTGTGCCGGAAGTCGTCGTCACTGTGCTGAGTCCGTATGTTGGCGCGATGGCAGCTGACACCTGCGTGCGGGCAACAGCGATATCCATTGGCAAGTCGATGGACTCTCTGTGCTGTGACGACATGCCCGCGCTCGAACAGAGCATTCGGCGTCTCCTTTCGCCGGTGGCACCAAGTACGACGATCGATCGTGTGCTCTCGGATATTCAGGGAGGTGTCTTGGCATGAGCGATCCTACCGTGACGACGACCGCCCATGCTCCCGTCGCCCGTCAGAGAATAATCTCCGGGTTCACTCTCGGCACCGGACTCGTGCTGGCGGCACTTCTTGTGGTCTTCTACCTGACTAACACCATGGCGTACAACGAGACCCTCAGCGAGACGGCGACCAACACGATCTATGTATTCGGAATCCTACTAGGTGTCGTGGCCGCCATAATCACCATCTGGGTGGCGCTATCGCTGGGCTACCACGAATCTGTCGGACGTCAGTGGCTACTCATTGGCCTGGGCGTAGCGGCGTTCGCAATCGGTGACCTGATCTGGATGACCCTCGAGCTCGTTCTCGCTCAGGATCCATATCCTTCGATCGCTGATCTGTTCTACCCGCTGCAGTACGTCTTCTTCACTGCAGGAATCGCTGTCGCGGTGCGGTCATATCGGGGCTTCGTGAACATCAATCGGCCCCTGCTCTTTGGGGCGATTGTTGCCGTGTCCGGCGTAGGCCTGGTATATGTAGGCGTTCTGGCGCCATATATTCTCTCAGCAGGAGCCGACGAACTCACGAACGTTGGCAAATTCGTAAGCACGCTCTACCCGGTGGGCGACGTTGTGTTCATGCTCGCGCCAGCCATTACGCTCGCACTCGTGGTGAATCAGCTCGGAGCGGGGCGCCTGTCATGGCCATGGTGGTTCGTGATTGCCGGGGCTCTGATCTTTGCCGCAACGGACACCTTCTACTCCTATGCGGATTGGGCAGGAATCGGCACCACTGCCATCCTTGACCTAGGTTGGGTCGGAGCACAACTCTTGTTCGCCGTTGGGGCTCTTGTTGCCCGGGATGTCTACCGCTCATAGAACCGGCAGTGATGCCAATCTAGGAACCGGAGCGCCTACGAAACGGCTCCGGTTCCCCCTAATGCATAGAGTCCGCCAAGAAATGAGAGCGTCTCAGTCAGCCGCTCACTGGGAGCGCCCTGCATTGCGCGCTCGGCGATCACCAGGACTCGATCCTTTTCGCGCTCGGCCGCCTCGAGATTTCCGCTGTCTCTGAGTGCTTCGAACCGAATAGCCAGCGCCTCTGCGAGCATCAGCAGGCGCACAGGGTCCGGATTCCCACCCATTCCGATCAAGAATATCAGCGACTCCGCATCAAGAGAGAGGGCGAGTTCGGGATCCATATCAAGGGCGATCCCGATTGCTTGCTCGGAGAGTTCCAGTGCCTCCTCGGGGCGCGCCTCGCGCAAAGATGCGAGCATCTTGCGAAGCACTGTGCCGAATTGCTCAATGACTCGCAGGATGTAGTCGCTCTGAAACACGGTTTGCTCCTCTAGACGCTAACAGGCGGTTGCGAAGGGGCAGGCTGCTGGAGATCGACAATGCTGCCTCTGCGGATCTTTGCGTGCACCATGAACCAATAGAAGATCGCCGAGAACTGCACGAACACGAGAATCAGCACCCACACGAGCTTCTCGTTCGATGTCGCTCCCGGATACTCCCTCTCATCGCGCAAGACCGCGTCTATGAGCATCCATACCCAGAACAACGGAAAGAGCAGACTAACGATTGTGGCGAGGAAGGCAACCATCCCCATACTGATTCCGAACATAGCCCCAAAGAGTTCCATTTCACTCAAATCCTTCCATGAGCGGGCGGCGTTATACCGTATTCCCGCGTTGTTATCAATCCAGGGGGTCGACGATCAGGACTAGCGATCACCGCGCGCGTTCACTGAGCCCACGCCGGAGATATCCTGACTGACCCGCGGATCTCCGTAGTACTCAACTGACCCGGCTCCGGAGAGGTCGACATTCAGTGAGTCCTTGGCCCACACGCTCGCACTCCCTGCACCGGACATCTCGACCCGGGCGGTCTTGCTCTCAAGATCTCGGGCATCGTATTCTCCAACGCCCGAGATGCTCACGGTCTGGTTCGCGACCATACCGGAGAGTTCGGCGGCACCCGCTCCGGAAAGATCCACGCTGACCTCATCGAACTCGATGTCCTGAGCTTTGAAACTACCGGCACCCGAGAGTTCGAATGCGAAGTCCTCGCCGGTGAAGTCATCCATTGTCACATCGCCCGCTCCTGAGACGTCGAGAGCTTGTATCTCCGGCATCGTGACCACGATCTCGACGTTGGAGCCAGAGAAGTTCCACCAGCCGAACCAACCGCTCTTCCAGTCGATATGGAGCGTGTCGCCACGCACTTGGGTCTCGATGCGTTCGATAACGCTCTCGGGCCCGTTGATCTCGACATCTCGGCGCGGACCCCTCTTGATCACAAGATCGCCGTAACCGGAAAATGAGACTGCATCGAAGCTCTCAACCGCACGGGACTCTACCCTCGGCTTCTCAGTATCGACCCGTCGAACGATGCATCCGCTCAAACCCAGTGCGAGAGCCGCGACCACAGTAACTACCACTACTCTACGAAACACGTCAGATCAGCCTCCTCATACGCGCTCGTTCAGCGCGCAACAGTTTCTTCACTTGTTCCGACCAACAATGCTTTTGCATACCCACCATGCAACGTGCCAATACCCTTCACGATCCAGAGCAGAACAACCATGCCAAGCAACCCCGCCGCAACCACAAGCGGATACGCCCAGGTTTCAAGTACGTAGCTATATCCGTCGAACTGCATGAACGGTATACCTGTCAGTTCTTGCATGAACGGAAGCGCAACAAGCGAAGCACTTGTGGCGAAACCCGTCACAAGCAGGGTGAAATAGATCACACCCAACGGAAGCTGCAGGAACATGTAGAGCATCGTTGTCCACGTGCGATAGTCGGTGAACCATGACTTGAGCCGCGTCCAGATATCGCCCTGAGCTCCAACCATCCGAGGTCTGCGCGGCATTCTCACACCGAGCAGCCCCTCGACCATTCGTCCCTCGGCAAGGGACACAGCACGAACCACTGCTATCAACAGCAGTGCGATCGGTATTCCGAGCAGCGTGATCATCAGCCCAAGCGACAGAGAGAGCCCGGTCACGATCACCGTGAAGTACACGATGCCGGTAACGAACGTGAGCAACATGTAGAACATCGAAGCCCACGCGTTGGAGTCAGCAACGATTCCAAAGAACCGTCCGAGTGCGGATCGCTTCTCCCGCGCAACGGGAGCCGGTGCCCTCAGCGCTCTGGAGACCGTCACCTCCTGCTCGAGATAGGCCAAGGCGACCTCCTCGGGCGTTCCGTATGCCTCTACTACCTGGTCGAAGGCCTCCGGGGTAGCGGTGCCGTTGTCGGCAAGCGCACTGCGAAGGTACTCCTCGGCGTCGTAGAGGGCGTCTTGCGCAACCGCCGGATCAGCTCCGGAGAGCGCCTGCCTCAGGTGTGCGAGGTATCCCTCGACCGTCTTATCCACCGTTCTCCTCCAATACCGTCTCAACGAAATCGCGGGTCTTGAGCCACACGATCGTCCATTCCTTCAGAACCTCACGGCCGCGCTCCGTGATCGAGTAATACTTACGCGGGGGGCCTGAGACGCTTGGCTCCACCTCACTCGACAACAGACCGTTCTCTTCCATCGACCGGAGCACCGGGTAGAGCGTCCCCTGTTTGACCGGGGCGCCCTGCTGCCACTCTCCCTCGATCCGCTTTGCGATCTGATAGCCATAGAGCGGTTCGCTTGATCGTTCGAGAATGGTAAGCAACACGAGAGAGACCGTCCCCGCATTTAGCTCCTTGCGGAACTTACGCATCATGGGGTCTTCATGAGTCTCCATAGCTCACCTCCTTGTTGTTCGTTCACCCGCCAGCAACACCGTGCACGCTGTTACTGTTGTGTGATTATCACTAGTACGAAGTTGATAGTACCCAAAACGTAGACTACTACAAACTTCACACTAGTCAAGGAGGATTTTCAGAACTGTGTGACTTCTCTGCATGAGGGCAGCTCAGCCCTGCAGCATCCGAGCGCCTGAGCCTCTCCCGCTACTCGTCCTCGCCGGCTGTCGCCGTGTCAGCACGTGCGCGCCCCATCGCAGACCTGAGCGTCTCGGCAAGCGCCTTGGGGTCACGGACATGATCGAGCGTGATGGTTCCCTGCTTGGGGGTTCCCGTAGCATCCTCGCCCTGCATGGTGATCGCGACAGATCCATAGCCGAGAAGGCGCCCCGTGCGTCCGCGAATCACGCGCACAGAGACCATATCCCGCACGAGCAAGGTCTGGTAGATATCGCGGAGCGTACCCACATTCAGGATCAGTCTGCGCGACGTCAGTACGGTCTCGAATCGCCAGTAACGTGGAAGTTCGATTGCGAGACGCAGGAGCAACGGAACCGCCGGAATCACGGCATAGATGAGCAAGGAGGGTTCAAGGAACAGCGCTGCGAGCGAGTATGCGGCGAGCAGAAGAGCAAGCCCGATGGTGATGTCTTCCGACATCCAGTGTGGCCCGCTACGGAGGAGCACGGGCTCATCGGCATACATCTCCGGTGGTGGCTCGCTGCGGGGTGCGCGGATCATGGCACCTCGGTCCTGTCGGCTCTGTCGGTCAGGCGATGCCTTTAGTCTACCTGCCATACCGATCGGTCGCAGAAAATAGGAGCACCGTCACCAGTGGGCAGACCGGTGACGGCGCGGGAGAAACGTGTGTATGCGATTTCTAGAGGGCGCCGATTACGAACGCCAGAGCGATACTGGCAAACGCCAGGCCGATCGCGCGCAGGTAGTAGACACCGCCCTCGCTGAAGCTGTCACTGAACATGGGTGCCTCCTTCCGAACTCTCGAATCCTGTATTGCCTTCATGAGTATCATCGTCCCACATACACTTCAGTTCAATTGCCGCTTACTTCCGAATCGCGTAAGTTGTACTTAATGATTAGCGTAAACAGACTCCGGGTTCTGAGAGAGGTCAAGGCGCGCGGCAGTATTGCCAGGGCTGCCGAGGCGCTCTTTATGACGCCGTCCGCTGTCTCACAGCAGATGGGGGTACTCGAACGGGAAGCGGGCGTGGAGCTCCTGGAGCGGGTTGGCCGAGGAGTTCGTCTCACCAGCGCGGGCGAAAAGCTCGTTGTCCATGCAGAACGAGTTCTCGCCGTACTTGAAGAGGCCGAGGCGGACATGGAGGCCATCGCTGAGGGAATGGCCGGCACGCTCCACGTTGCCGCCTTCCCGACCGCAGCACGCACTCTGCTCGTACCAGCGCTTGGCGCGCTCAGAAAGCAACACCCCCAACTGGAATTCACCATGAGCGACCTTGAGCCCGAGGAGAGCCTTCCCGCCCTCAAGGTGGGGCAGCTCGATCTGGTGGTGACCTACGAGTTCGATCACCTCCCGGAGCCCGAAGACCCGGGAATCGAACGGCGTCCGCTGCTGACCGAGCCCATGTGGATCGCGATGCCTTCCGATCACCCGCTCGCAGCTGGTTCGGTTCGCATGCGCGAACTCAAGGATGACCAGTGGATCGTGGGACGCGATGGATCGCCATTCCTTGATGTGCAGATACGCGTTGCGAACGAAGCCGGATTCAATCCGCGAGTCGATCTCCAGAGCAACGACTACCAGGTCATACTCGCCGCCGTGGGCGAAGGGCTCGGTGTGGCCCTTGTTCCTCCCATGGCCAGACTGGCCGACTACCCGGGTATCGTATTCGCGGAGATCTCCGACATCGAAGTGAACCGGGCGGTTGTAGCCAATATTCGGCGTGGAAGCGGTGGTTCTCCGGCGATCGCCGCTGCACTCGAAGCGCTTGCGGATGCCGCACGGCGACGAGGCGGGATTCCGTCGGCCGGGGCGGCTACTAGACTAGGACCCGAACGTCTGTAGTGCCCCGGCAAGCCCCTTGAGTAGCAGTTGGACTCCCACTACGGCGAGAACCAGCCCCATGAGCCGGTTAAGCGCGCGGGTACCAGCGCGTCCGAGCCATCGAACAAGAGGCTTACCGAACACGAACAGTAGGTACGTCACGAGACAGAGCGCCCCAAACGCCGCAATGGTGAGCGCAATCTGGATGGGGTCGCCATGTCCTGTGTAGCTCAGCGCCGTAGCGATGGTTCCCGGACCTACGAGAATGGGCACGGCCAATGGGGAGATAGCCATGTCCAACGTAGTAGTGAAGTCTTGGGAGTTGACGCCGTGCAGCGTGGGATGCTGTACGGACGATGGGTCGCCCTGCAACATCCCGAAACCGATCATGAAGGCGATGGCGCCGCCAGCGAGCTGAAGTGCGCTCACGGTGATGCCGAGCACTGCGAATATGGCGTTACCTGCCACGCACAGGATCGCGATGATCCCAAAGGCCACAAGCACCGCCCTGAGTGCGATCGTCTTGCGCATTTCATCCGTCTCATCACTTGTGATGCTAAGAAAGATGGGTGTACTGGCAATCGGATTCGAAATCGCGAGAAAACCAGCAAAGACCGTTAACGTGAAACCAACGTAGCCCATCGGACAATCACACTCCTTTCCTTGGCTAGAGCACCTGGCTCAGGAACGCCTGCGTCCGCTCTTCCTGCGGGTTCTCGAACAGCTGCTCGGGTGTACCTTGCTCGACAATGAGCCCGTCATCCATCATGACCACCTGATCGGCCATCTCTTTGGCGAAGCCCATTTCGTGGGTGACCACGACCATCGTCATCCCGCCGGCGGCGAGATCCTGCATCACCTGCAGCACCTCGTTGACAAGCTCGGGGTCGAGCGCGGACGTCACCTCATCAAAGAGCATGATGTCGGGATCCATGGCGAGGGCTCGAGCTATCGCTACACGTTGCTTCTGGCCTCCCGAGAGCTGGGACGGCCAGGCCTTCTCCTTTTCGGGGAGACCGACCTTTTGAAGCAGGTCGCGCGCTATCGCGACTGCCTTCTTATTGGGCATGCCCTTTACGTTGACGGGCGCGATGGTGATGTTGTGCAGGACATTCTTGTGCGGAAAGAGTTGAAACTGCTGAAACACCATGCCCATGTGTTGCCGCACTTTGTCCAGATTACTCGTCTTGGGGTCGATGAGCTCGCCGTTGACACGTATCTCACCCTCGTTGGGAAACTCCAGGAAATTGATGCACCGCAGGAGTGTGCTCTTTCCAGAGCCCGAAGGACCGATGATAACAACGACTTGTCCAAGCTCGATCGTGAGGTCGATACCCTTCAGGACGTGCAGGTCGCCAAAGCTCTTCTGTAGCCCTTTGATCTCAATCATGCTCATGAGGTCGCCTCCTGGCGGTCAGGCGAGAGCCGTTTCTCGAGCTTGCTAACCAGCCAGGTGAAGATGATGACAAGCACGAGATAATACGTGCCTGACATGAGGTAGGTTTCGAATGGCCGGTAATTAGCGGCGGCTGCAGTCATAGACTTGCTAAAGAGTTCCGGCACACCGAGGAAGGCGACCAAGGTGCTGTCCTTCAGCCCGATGATGAACTGATTGCCGAGCGGAGGCACGGCACGCCGAAACGCCTGCGGGAGAACTATGAGCGCCATGGTCTTTCGGCGGGACATGCCCAACGAACGCGCCGCCTCGGTCTGACCCTTGTCGATGTTCTGAATAGCGCCGCGCAGGATCTCGGCGACGTAGCCGCCCGCGTGGAACGCCAGTGCAAGGGTGCCCGCCCAAAACGAACTGAGCACCACGAGTTTGCTGATACCAAAGTAGAGAAACATCAGCTGCACGATCAACGGCATGCCTCGGGTGATGCCGATGTAGCCGGCAGCCACCAGGTTGGCAATGGGGTTCTTTGAGATCTTTAAGAACGCGAACACCAGACCGATGACAACCGCGAGTGCGAGGGACACCGCTGTGAGCAACAGCGTTAGGCGAGTCGCCAGCAGAAATCCCCAGAAGTACTCCTGAACAAAACTGATGAAAGCCACGTATACGTCTCCTGACGGGAACGGGAGCCGCCAGGTGCGGGGCGGTCAGCTCCCGAGATGTGTGGTCCGAGCCCCGGCGCACGCCGGGGCTCGGACAAACAATATCTATTCGCCGAGGATGTTCTCGTCGAACCAGCGCATGCTGATCGTCTCGTAGGTGCCGTCAGCAATCATGTCTTCGAGCGCGGTGTTGATGGCAGCCAAGAGCTCGGTATCGCCCTTCTGGACCACAACACCCATCTCGTCCTCTTGCAGGACGTCGCCGACAGCCTTGATTTCAAGGCCGGAATCGCTCTTGGCGA
This sequence comes from Actinomycetes bacterium, assembly GCA_024637115.1. Classification (GTDB taxonomy): domain Bacteria; phylum Actinomycetota; class Coriobacteriia; order Anaerosomatales; family JAGXFU01; genus JAGXFU01. The sequence continues at coordinate 113,310 of JAGXFU010000010.1, read as the reverse complement.
TCAGCCCAACCAGCTTGTCTGTGATAACCGCGTCGATACGGCCTGTTCCAAGATCCACGAGCGCGATCACATCGCTGTCATACGTCGTGACGTTTCCTTCATCGGTCAGCGTATTAGCGAGCTCAAGATAGGTCGAAGCCTTGACGACTCCGATCTTCTTGCCCGCGAGATCGTCGGCACCGTTGATCTCCTCGTTGTCATCAGCGACGAAGATCTGCGCGCCAGAACGGTAATACGGGCGAGAGAAGTCAACGACTTCCTTGCGCTCATCGGTAATACCGTGCGAGGCGACGAGCGCGTCGTACTTGCCCGCCGTGAGTCCCTGGATAAGCGAGTCGAATGGAACGGGGGAGTTCATCTCCGGCGTTCTACCGAGTCGCTGAGCGATCTCGTTGGCGATATCTACATCGAAACCTACAATCTCGCCACCTTCGTCAAAACTAAAAGGCTTGTACGCCCCCGAATTCGCGAACACGAATGCTTCGGCCGCAGTGTCCGCGTCAGCGCCGGCGTCGGCATCGGTCGAGTCGGTGCCGGAGCATCCGCCGAGGAGCGCCATGGCTACAATCACTGCCATGGCGAGTAGTACATTACGCATCTTCATCATTTCCCGTGCCTCCATATAGTGGGGTTCGGTTCTCCTCAGCTCTCGGTGTGGCACGCACGCCACCACGCAGGGTGAACAGCAAAATACCCATGCAGCCACTATGAAAAAGAACTAGGGATGTATGAAGTATACATAATCGTGAGAATATTGGCAATTCAGACGCGTATTTGATGCAAATCGCAGCACATCTTATGCGTCATGATGAATACGAGTGCCCCTATCGGCCCTGACGCCGTATCAGTCCACGAGGATATGTGGCTCATCTTGGATACGAATTGCTAGAGTGGTTCGCCCGTGGCAGCCCATGCAGGATCACGGCCGATCCGCTCAGCACGATCGAGCCCGTTGATGACTTCGACCTCGTGTGAAGTGAGCTCGAAATCAAAGATCTCGGCGTTCTCGCGCACGCGCTGAGGGTGTACGGATTTCGGAATCGCCACAACGTCGCGTTGCAGCAGCCACCGAAGTGCGACCTGCACTGCGTTCTTGCCGTAGCGTTCGCCGATAGAGACGACCTCGGGCATGTCGAACACCCGCCCACGGGCCAGCGGCGCCCAGGCCTCAACAGCGATTCCCCGCTCATGACATGCGCTCACGACCTCAGGCTGCTGCAGCCACGGATGGAACTCGAATTGATTGACCGCTGGCGGCGTTGTTGCGATTGAATCGAGTTGCTCAAGGTGCGGTACCAAGAAGTTGCAAACTCCAATCGCTCGTACATGTCCCTCAGCGCGCAACTCCTCCATCGCGCGCCACGCGCTCTCCATGAGCCGAGGAATCGGCCAGTGTAGGAGGTAGAGATCCACGTAGTCCATATCGAGGCGCTCGAGACTGCGGTGCAGCGCGGCCAGCGTTTCCTCGTAGCCCTGCTCGTCATTCCAGACTTTCGTGGTGATGAACAACTCGCTGCGAGGAACCCCGCTCCGGGCCACGGCCTGTCCGATCGCCTGTTCGTTGCCATAGAGCGAGGCCGTGTCGATACTTCGATAGCCGACCTCGAGCGCGGTTGCTACGGAGCCCTCGACCTCACCCCCCTCTGACGCCTTGTATGTGCCAAGGCCAAAGCGGGGCATCTCGCCGCCGCCGGTGAGGGTGACCGTACTATTGATAGCGAGTGTCATTTAGTGAACCTCCCTTAGTACGCGAGGGTGATCGCTTTGCGCACCCACTGGTCCGTCTCAGCTGACTTGAGCATGAACGCCGCAACGTCGGCTCGAGAGATGCGCCCGCCCTGTCCAAGTGGTCGCCCATCGAGCCCAATGCGATAGTGACCGGTCTGTTCGGCGTCTGTGAGACCCGCTGGCCGAACGATGACCCACGACAGGGAGCTCGCCATGATGCGCTGTTCCATACGCTCCAGGTCGTCATACAGACCGCTCATGGCGGCTTTCATAAGCAGTCTGTACCCGAGCGACAGGTTCTTGTCGTTGCGATGAAACGCGCCGGAGGCGCTCATGGCCACCAGTCGGGAGATATCATTCTCCGCCATCGCGTACAGAATGCTCTCGATACCCTTGGAGTACACGTCGACCGAACCGCCGGGCTTGCCGCCGATGGCGGACAGAACCGCATCGTGACCGGGTAGCGCCGCACGGACGGAGTCGAGATCAAGCACGTCGGCCGTAGCGACGGTCAGCCGTTCGTGGGTCTGGGTGACTCGGGACGGATCGCGAACCACCGCCGTGACCTCATGCCCGTGGCCAAGCGCTTGTGCAACAGCGTGGGCCCCGGTACCGCCGGTCGCGCCGACGACTGCAATGCGCATGGGTGCGGGCCTCTCCGGTCGGGTACATGCAAGGTGACGCGAACCGACTATCTCTCATCGGCATGATACCCATACACTGCGCCTGAAGCCCTAAAGGAGCACCGATGTACTCACCGCAGCGGCCTGAACTCAAACCCGGGCAGGAATCGGTCTGGGACTACCCTCGTCCTCCCCGAGTCGATCCGTACACAGGCCATCACATAATCGTGCGCTTCGAAGGCATAACGATTGCCGACACCACGCGCTCGGTGCGGATCCTGGAAACGAGTCATCCACCCGGAATATACATTCCCGCCAGAGATGTCGCGGTGGAGTATCTGCAACCCAGCGGCCACCACACGGTCTGCGAGTACAAAGGCCGCGCCAGCTACGTGCACCTTCAGGTCGGTGAGCGAACATCCTCGAACGCAGCCTGGTTCTACCCGGCACCCAACCCAGGCTACGAGGAGATCACCGACCATTACTCGTTCTATCCGCAGGCGATCGATGAGGCCACCATCGACGGCGAAGTGGTGGGAGCCCAGGAGGGTCACTTCTACGGCGGATGGGTGACGCAGGCCGTCGTAGGACCCTTCAAGGGGAGTCCCGGCACGATGGAGTGGTAGCAGGTTGGCTATTCCTCAGCGCACGATCTTGGAGATCGGCATCTCGAGGATGTCCTCGGCGCCGGCCTTTTTGAGCGCTGGAATGAGCTCGTTGACCGTTGTCTTCTCGGCAACCGTCATGATCTCGTAGCCATCCGCTCCGTACAGTTCGTTCACGGTGGGTCGCTTCATGGCCGGCAGTTGCGCGATCACGGCGTCGAGACTGCTGGTGGGCACGTTCATTGAGAGCAGCACCTTCCCGCGGGCTTCGATCACCCCGAGCAGGAGTGTCCGAACCTCCTCGATCGCCGCGCGCTTCACGGGATTGGCCCACGAGTCTTTGTTGGCAATCAACCGCGTGGTCGACGTCAGAATCGTATCGATGATCTTGAGACCGTTGCGACGCAGCGTGGAGCCCGTCTCGGTCAGATCGACAAGCGCATCCATCATCTCCGGGACCTTTGCCTCGGTAGCGCCGTAGGAGAAGTGAACCTCGACCTCGATACCCAGTTCGTCAAAGAACCGCTTCGTAGCCTTGGGAAACTCGGTGGTGATGCGACTGCCCGGGGTGATGTCACGAGCCGATTGCGCCAATGAGCCTTCGGGAACGGCCAGCACCATATTCACGACACCGGCGCCGGTCTTGGCGTATGGAAGCTCAGCCACTTCAATGACATCGGCCCCGCTTTCACGCACCCAGTCGTGTCCGGAGATACCGAGATCGAAGTAGCCATCCTGCACGTAGATGGGAATCTCCTGCGGACGCAGGATCTTGGCGCGTGCGATGCGAGGATCATCGATGCTCGGGTTATACGCACGGCTGGTCTTGCCGATCGTCATGTCCGCCTGATTGAACAGCAGCATCGTCTGTTCTTCGAGTGAGCCTTTGGGAAGCGCGATCGAAAGCATGTGAAACCTCCGCGGAGTCGGAACACGAAACGAGTGCCTGTCGGCCAATCTACTGTATCACTCTACTGCGCTACAGTCTGCCGAGGAGCCCCTAGGGCCACTCACCCTGGCGTGGTGACCTCGCGCGTTCGAATCGCTCTACACCGGCATCCGCGCCAACCAGCAACACGTCGGCGGGACGGCGGGCAAAGATACCGCACGATACGACCCCTGCGATGCCGTCGATCTCATGCTCCAACGCAATCGGGTCACGCATGTCCAGACCCGTCACATCAAGGATGATGTTGCCGTTGTCTGTTGTGAAACCCTCTCGTTCGCTCGCATGGCCGCCGAGTCGGGAGATACGTCTCGCAACGTGCACGGCTGCGATCGGGATGATCTCGATAGGCAGCGGAAAGCTGCCCAGTCGATCCACGAGCTTGCTCTCGTCAACGATGCACACAAAGAGATCGGCGGAACACGCCACTATCTTCTCGCGGGTCAGCGCGCCGCCGCCTCCCTTGATGAGGCGCAGTTCACCGTCGGCTTCATCGGCTCCGTCAACGTAGACAGGAACCCGACCGACATCCCTAAGATCGACAACTGCGATGCCTGCCTCGGCAAGCAGACGACCGGTGTCTGCCGAGGAGGCCACTGCGCCTTTGGGCGTGATGCCTGAGGCTGCCAACTCCCCGACAAAGAGCGCAGCAGTGGAGCCCGAGCCCACGCCCAAGTACGTCCCTGCGGCAACGAAATCGAGTGCGGCGCGCGCCGCGGCCTGCTTCTGGAGTTCGATCCTCTGCCGCCCCGTGGTCTCCATGTCCCTCCCCGGTTGGACTGCCTGATCTTACGTGAGTGTAGCCCTACTGCACCGCTGAGCGGGGTGTGAGGGCTCTACTCCTCGGCGTCGAAATCGAGTGATACGGAGTTGATGCAGTACCGCGTTCCCAGAGGTGCGGGCCCATCCGTGAACACGTGGCCCAGATGTCCCTCACATGTGGAGCAGAGCACTTCGACCCTTTCCATTCCAAAACTCACGTCGCGGTGTTCCGTGACGGCATCGGGATCGACGGGCCGGGTGAAACTCGGCCACCCGCATCCGGAATGGAACTTATCTGCCGAGGAAAAGAGAGGCGTACTACACCCGGCACACCGATAGATTCCCGAATCGGTCACATCGGTCAGTTCACCCTCGAACGCCGGCTCGGTACCAGCGCGTCGCAATACGCGAAACTGCTCTGGTGTGAGCAGAGAACGCCACTCATCGTCGCTCTTGATGACCTTGGGCATGATCGCTCCTCTCAGCGGATCAACCGGCTCGCTGCACGTGCCTTCTCAAGCGTTCCGTCGCCTCATTGGACAGGCCATAGTCATCAAGCTCTGCGTCCAGCCGTGCGATGGAACCTCCTGAGTACAGATACCCGTTAACTCGCGCCGCGGCAGTCGACTCGCGAAAATCCGCGGGGTCAGGGTGTGTCGCGTTGAATTCGCTCATGAAGAAGGTATCGGAGCGGAGTCCGTACTTCTGGTGGTAGTCCTCGGCAACGTAGAAGCGATCGAGTGCGTGAACAGCCGTCTCGACGGACTGACCAAGGAGCACTCCCCAGCGCTTGCAGGCGTCACGGGCCAGATCGGCTTGCATGTCATCGTGTGCAAGCACGAGTGATGCGTACTGAGTCGAGTACGCAGGGCGCGAGGGGTTGTGCATCTGGAAAAATGCATCGAGGAGTTCCCCAAAGGAGATTCGCGCGGGATCGAAATCGATCTGGATGCACTCCGTATGATCCCCGATCCTGCGATATGTCGGGTCACTGGCGCGACCCCCGGCATATCCAACCCGGGTACGCCACACGCCATCCACGAGCCCGAACCGGGCATCGGGACCCCAGAATCAACCTGCGGCGAACGTGGCGGTTTGAAGCGTTGCGGGTACCGCCAGATCAATGGGCGGCACGGAGCACGATACTGTATCTGTATCCGCACTGATCGATGGCTTGGAGAACAACATCAAAGGCTCCCTCCGTTGCATGGTTGAGAGCAACCTCCGCGCCAAATCGAGTGCCGAAATACAATGTGGCGCGGAACCTATCAAACGGTCTCGCGTCGCAATTGGATACGAGTACACGACCCGACTAGCGGAATCGCCCGTGCGCGGGGGATCCGTGAGTGCACGCGTCGACATTGCCGTTACCATCGAGCGTGTATGCACCGGTAGCAACGGTAACGTTGGCAGGATCGGCTGGTTGAGGAGCAGAAGGGCAACGCGGTGGCGTGCGGAAGATGTAGTCATTGATGAGTGGGTGCGTGCCAGTTACCACTCCCACAAGACCGCTCAAATCCTCGTCGTTTTGTGAGGAATACGCCTGCGCGGCGCCTTCAATGATGCGTTGGTTGCTGAAACACGCGCGTTGTTGCGCCTTCTCGGTGGAGCCACCGAACACGGCAACGCCAATGGCAACGAGTACGCCGATGATCAGCACAACGACCATCAACTCTACGAGACTAAAACCTGACTCGGTGTTCCGCGCTCGCATCACACCCGTCCTCCCCGGACCTGACATCTCCAATTCGCCATGTTGCCCAGCGATTGGGGCGAGTCTACACCACCATGTTCCGTGGTGCCCGACTATTCTGCCTCCGTCATCTTCGCTTTGAACTCAGCGATTGTTGCACGATGCTCCGGCATCGACGTGCCGAGTATCTGCGTTGCGAGAATCGCAGCGTTCTTGGCTCCGTTGATCGCAACACACGCAACGGGCACTCCCGTCGGCATCTGTACCATCGACAGCAGTGAATCGAGTCCGCCCAGGTCTGATGTCTTCATGGGAACCGTGATGACCGGCAGCGGCGTGAATGCCGCTACGACGCCGCCAAGGTGGGCCGCCTTGCCCGCCGCAGCGATGATCACTTTCATCCCGCGATCCCCCGCCGTACTCGCCCACTCGTGGACGCGATCGGGGTTGCGATGTGCGCTGGCGACAATGAGTTCGTAGGGGACTCGGAGTGCATCGAGCTGGTCGGCGCACTGCTGCATAACGTCCATATCTGACTTGGAACCCATCACGATTCCTACGAGCGGGGTATCTGCCATGAGGGTGCTCCTTCTCTCTATGGCGCTGAGACGCCGGATTCGGATTCTTCGGTTGCGGCAACTGCAGATGCCACAGCATGACCGGACTCACATGACGCATCCCCCTCGTCATGGAACAGCCGTCTCTCCTCTTCAGGCAGGCCGGCTCTCGCCTGGTCCCTCACGCCGTTCACCCCGATAAAGAATTCGCGCATCATCACCACGAGCAGGTAGCGTCCCTTGGGCGTGAGGGTGATTCGTTGGACATCATCAATGTCATAGGCACCCACCGTCCGCATGAACAACGTCTCAGTTGGAAGCGCCCGTTCTATATCGACTCCAAAATCGCGCTTGAAAGCGAGCTTGTCGAGCTCAAGTCCGAACAGCCCCATCATGAATCGATAGCGCATGCGTTCCCGTAGCGAGAACTCACGCCTGGCGACTGCGCTCATCTTTCCCTCGCCAATGCGGCGACCGTACTCGCTCAACGAGAACGTATTCGACCACAGCGTTCCACCAAGGAAGGAGAATGCGCCCGACCCGATCCCCACATAGTCTTCGTAATCAACGATGTACTCATCGATCATTCCGCCGCCCGTGCGCGAGAACGTCCATGCACTGGCGGGAGAGAACTTCTCGGCAAGCCCGGCGTCGAGAACCCGGTAAAGCTCATGTTCTTTGCCGTAGGAGACCGTGCCCACGCTGCGTTTGAGCGACTCGCGAACCACCGGAGAGGCCATGAGCGGATAGAACGTAGTCTGGTTGCAACCGGACTCGTTGAGCATCTCCACGTCACGCTTGAGCATCTCAGGGGTCTGGCTGGGAAAGTTGAAGATCATGTCAACGTTCAGCGAGTGAAACGCGCCCTCGGCATCCTTGATTCGCTGCAACGTTGCCTCGCCAGACCCGTACTTGTCGTAACGCTCCATCTGCTTGAGGAGCATATCGTCGAAGGATTGCACGCCCACGCTGAGGCGTTGCACGCGATCTTGAAGTGGCTCGATGATCGAAGGAATCAGATGATCCGGGTTGGTCTCGCAGCTGACTTCCTTGATGGAGAACAATGATCGCGCCCTGTCGATGATGTCGCACAACTCTTCGATGATGACCGTGGGCGTTCCGCCGCCGATGTACATGGACTGGAAGTCATAGCCCAGGTCGGCAACCATCTGAAGCTCGGCCTTGAGGCTCTCAAAGTAAGGCCGCGCTCTCTCCTCGGAGAAGGGGAATCGGTTAAACGAGCAGTACGGGCACAATCTCGTACAGAACGGGATGTGTACGTAGAGCATGTAGTTGCGGCCCTCGACCGGCCCGGGAAGCGAGTCGGCTTCGGTCGTGGCAAGGCGCAGATAGCGATCGTTGCTCGAGCGCACCACGCGTGAGAGAAGTCTTTCGGAGAGCATCGCGTATTCAGGCCTTCCAGGCGTCGCGGCCACGCATGGCCTTGGCGCCGATATCGGTCCGGAAGAACATATCGTCCCACTCGATCTTGGCCACCGCCTCGTATGCACGGTCGCGCGCCGAGGAAAATGAATCGCCAAGGGCGGTGACGTTGAGGACGCGCCCGCCGGCGTTCACGAGTGAGCCGTCATCCGTGACCTTCGTGCCGGCATGGTACACCGTCACCCCGGGAAGTGCCGAGGCCTCCTCGATACCGGTAATGACTCTGCCCTTTTCGTACTCGTTCGGGTATCCACCCGAGGCCAGCACCACGCTCACCGCCCACTCGGGCTTCCACTTCAGTTCGATGTCGCTCAAGCGACGCTCCGCCGTGGCGACCATGATGTCGACCAGGTCGCCATCGAGACGGGGCAGTACGACCTGGGTCTCGGGATCACCGAAACGCGCATTGAACTCGAGAACCTTGGGGCCTTCATCGGTGAGAATGAATCCGCCGTAGAGTACTCCCCGGTAGTCGATACCGTCCGAAGCCAGACCGGCGGCAGTGAGTTCCATGATCTCAATCATGGTCGCATACTCAGTGTCGGTCACGATCGGTACGGGAGAGTAGACGCCCATGCCTCCCGTGTTGGGGCCTTTGTCGTTTTCATAGGCGCGCTTGTGATCCTGCGCGGGAGCCATGGGGACAACCGTTTCGCCATCGGTGAACGCAAGGAGCGAGCACTCGGGCCCGGACAAGAACTCCTCGATGAGCACCGTGGTTCCAGCCTCGCCGAAACGACCATCGAAGCACTCAGTGACTGCCTCGCGCGCCGTGTGGATATCCATCGCCACCGTCACGCCTTTGCCGGCTGCAAGACCATCGGCTTTGACAACGATCGGGGCCGCCACCTCATCGAGGTACTCAAGTGCTGCGGCCTCATCGGTAAAGGCCTCACTGAAGCCTGCGGGGATGCCGTGACGGGCCATCAGGTCCTTGGCGAACGACTTGGACCCTTCGAGGCGGGCACCGGCCGCGGTGGGGCCGAATGCGAGGATTCCAGCCGCCTCAACGGCGTCGGCGACACCTGCTACGAGCGGGCCCTCAGGTCCGATCACCACCAGGTCGATCGCGTGCTCGGTCGCGTATGCTGCCACCGCCTGAGGATCCTCGATATCGAGCGACACGTTCTCGCCAAGAAATACGGTACCTCCGTTGCCGGGAGCGCAAAAAAGCGCGGAGGTTCGTGGGGACTGCGCGAGTTTGGCAACGATCGCATGCTCGCGTCCGCCTCCGCCAAGGACAAGAATACGCATCGGGTCAGCGCCCCCTTCAACGAGTCGAGATACTTTCCGTCGGACATAGATTGTAGCCGAAAAGCACGGGCCGCCCATCTGGACTACGCGAGAGCGCTCGTGCCGCAAGAAGGGCGACAAAGCACACAACACAGGGCCGGTCGCGGACCGGCACTGTGCGATTTACCGCTCGTGTATTGCTACGGTCTTGCTTCCCACCTGCGCATGATGGTCTGCTCGCGGCTGGGGCCGACTGCGATCATCGAGACCGGCACTTCCGCCAGATCCTCGATGTACTGCACGTAGTCGCGCGCTTCCTTGGGAAGCTCCTCGAATGTGCGGCAGTGCGTGATATCGGTCTTCCATCCCGGCAGCTCTTCGTAGATCGGCTTGGCGTGATGGAAGATCGTCTGATGACACGGAAGGTTATTGTAGCGATGCCCCTCGTACTCGTAGGCAACGCACACTTTGATGGTGTCGAGCTGCGAGAGCACATCGAGCTTGGTGAGGATGAGGTCGGTCAGCCCGCTCACCTGAACGGTGTAGCGAACGATCACCGCATCATACCAACCGGCACGGCGTTCGCGCCCGGTGGTCGTACCGTACTCGTGACCGACTTCGATGAGATGGCGCCCGGTCTCGTCGTCGAGCTCGGTCGGGAACGGACCTGACCCGACTCGTGTGATGTACGCCTTGGCGATTCCGAGAACACGATCGATGGTTCTGGGACCGACACCGGCACCCGTGCATGCGCCACCCGCGATCGGACTCGACGAGGTAACGAACGGGTAGGTGCCGTGATCGAGATCAAGCAACGTTCCCTGGGCGCCCTCGAACAGCACCCACTGGTCTGCAGAAAGCGCCTTGTTGACCACGAGCGACGTATCCGCGATGTGCGGCTTGATGCGCTCGGCGTAGGGCAGGTACTCCTCGGCAATCTGATCGACCGTATAGGTCGGCAGACCGTAGACCTTGGAGAGGATGTCATTCTTTTCGTGGAGCGCGGCTTCGACCTTCTTGCGAAAGATGTGCTCGTCCTGGAGGTCCTGGACGCGCAGGCCCATGCGGCTCGCCTTGTCCTGGTATGCGGGACCGATGCCGCGACGCGTTGTTCCGATCTCGAGATTACCGAGACGACGTTCGCTCGCACCATCGAGATCGCGGTGGTACGGCATGATGATGTGTGCGTTGCAGCTGATGAGGAGACGGTGGGTCGAGAGTCCGTCGGCCTCGAGCCGGTCCATCTCCTCGAGCAGTACTTTAGGATCGATGACGCACCCGTTGCCGATCACCGGCGTGATGTGCGGGTACATGATCCCGCTCGGGATGAGATGAAGCTTGAGGGTGCGACCGCCGTGGATGACGGTATGCCCTGCGTTGTTGCCCCCCTGGAAACGAACGACGTAGTCGAAATCGTCCGCGATGAGGTCGGTGATCTTGCCCTTACCTTCGTCGCCCCATTGGGCGCCGACGAGCACTATGCCGGCCATGTAGATAGGCTCCCTGAAAGTGATCGGTCCCGCGGACCCTTGCCGCCGCTCCCGGACCGGGCAGCCGCCTAAGCTTGTGGCGACGTGCGCAACGCCCGCTTGCTCGGCGGGCGTTCGCGGTAAGTATGCCCGACGCGGCGAGATTCCGCTAGGGCGGGTCCGTGACGACACCCGGCGGCCCGGCACTCGGACAGGCAGAGGGGTCCTTCTCAATCCCCTAGGCCGTTGCGGGATCGACTTCCGGCCCGCAATCGTCGCCGGTGCACAGTAGCGCGTCTGCAATGCGAACGTACCATGCCGCGCCCTGAACCTGGACGATGTACGCGCCGGCCAGAACGAGCGCCGCTTCCGGGCCAAACGATGCGATGGCGATCCCAAGGGCAACCGAGAGATTGCGCATCACCGAGCCGTATACGGCTGCTACCGCATCGCTCCTGTTGAGAGAGAATCTGCCCACGATCGTCGCCACGGCGAACGCCACCAGGTAGAACAGAAGGAGCGGTAGCGCTATGCGCGCAAGCAGTGCAGGGTCGTTGACGATCATCTTGGCCTTGAGGCCTATCGCCAGAAACACGATAGCGAGCACGCCAAGAGTGGACAGTGCAGGAAAGACCGGAGCGAGGCGTTCTTTGTATACGGGCTGCGTGTATCGGCGCACGAGGAAACGTCGGGTCAGGACCCCCGCCATCATGGGCACGAACACGACCAGCGCAACCGTCTGGGCAACACCGAGCACATCGACAGCAACGCGCGTGCCGGCCAGAAGATACAGGTACAACGGCGCGAGTACCGCCGCCATCAGCAACCCGATGACGGTCATCTTTATCGCAGCAGCGACATTGCCCCTGGCGAGCCCGGTCCAAGAGATGGTCATGCCGGAGGTCGGGAACAGTCCTACAAGCAGCATCCCAACGAACAGCTGGGGGTTTCCGTCAAAGAAGGTCACAGCGAGCGCCCAGGCGAGTGCCGGAAGCACAACGAAGTTAAGAACCATCGCAAGAATAACCGCCTTGGCAGCACGAACGTTGAACGCTTCAGCGGGACGAAAGTTCACCAACATCGGATAGACCATGAGCATCGTGAGGGGAAGTACGAGCATCTTGAGAGGAGTCAGATCTACGAGGAGACCCACGACAAGGCCCGCCGTCATAGCGGCAGGAACCCAGATGACCAGATGTTGAGAGAGCCCCTGAAGCGGACGGCGAACACGATCGAATGCGGACAGAAGCATCATTCACTCTCCTTGGCGAGCCTGAATCGGTGTGATTCCTGAATACCCTACGGGGTATTCTATACTGCAGAGACCATTCCCCGCAAGGCTGAGAGCGAATACTATTGTCTGCGCACCAAAGAGCGACTAGGATAGGACCTCGGAGTACATGTTAGTGAATGATAACTCACATACTCGGTTCTACCGATTCGCCTGCGGGCTGCTCATGGCACTCGGTCTCTCTGCGCTGCTGCTCGTGGCCGGCTGCAGTCCACAAACAACCGAGGGCCTTGAGCTCACCGGGTCGTTCGTCGATGACCTCGTCGTGATTCGTGTGCCGAACCTGCCGCGCACCGCGGTCGATCCCTCAATCGGCACAGCTCCCTCTCTCGTGGGTACCGGAACTGCTGCAGCGAATGATGGACAGCAAGGCCAAACCGCTCTGGCTACGGAGAGTCGGGATCTGTTCGAGTCGCTCCTGGGTCCGGCAAAGACATGGGAGCGCGTCGTGGACATGCGGGTCAAGCCCGGAGACACCGTCACTACAGGGCAGGTCATCGCGATACTCGACGACTCCCTCGCCTCCGCGGCGGCATCAGCTGCCCGCGCAGATCTTGCACGTGCCGAGGCGGATCTGGCATACATCGAATCTCGAACCGGTGACATCGTAGACGGTCGCTCGGACGCCGCTTCAAAGACCGTGGAAGTTCAGCAAACGATTGTTGACCTCCAGCTTCAGAGACGCGACCTGCAAACGCAACTCGATGCGGCTCGCGCGATTGCAGCACCCCCAAGCAATCCGGGAACGGGTACTCCGCCTCCGCTCTCACCTGAGATCGCGGCCAACATTGCGCGTCTCGAGCTCACGATCTCTCAGGTCGACAAGGCCCTTGAGGAGCTCCAGGTCAGCCTCGAAGATCTTCAGAAGGCCCAGCTGGAACTGCAGGACGCAGAAAGCTCGCTTCAGGCAGTACAGCGCACGGCCATCGCACTCGTAGATGCGAGACAGGCGATTCTCGCCGTGGTCGAAGCACAGCTCGGGCGCGCCACGATCATCGCTCCGCGTGATGGAATCGTTGTCGAAGCGATCTCGCAGGGAGAAGTACGCGCTGCAGGTGCGCCGCTCATAACGCTACGCACCCTTGCCCGCCCGCTCCTGGACACATTCGTGACATCAGAGCAGGCCCGGCGGTTCCGCGCGGGCTCCCCTGCCCGTGTGAGAATCGACTCGCTTCCCGGCGAGGAGTTCACCGGCGTGGTGACATCCATCGGAGCTGAATACCAGATCGTGCCAACAACGTTCTCAACGAAGTTCATCCATCTCACACGTGCATTCAAGGTGACCATCGAGGTCTACGGAGCGCCCGGGCTACCGCCCGGAACACCCGCCGACCTCCTGATACTGACCGATTAATCACAACGAAACGGAACGGGGTTCGAGAACGATGAAGAAGCGCATCATCATCGTCGTGGTCCTCCTCCTCATCGCGGCTGGCGCTGCGGGAGGTTGGTGGTGGTGGACTACCTACGGTCAGGACGCAACTGCCGAGGACGTCCTTGGCGGAAGCGGCACGATCGAGGCGCGCGAAGTCGCCGTCTCCTCACTCATTGCGGGGCGAATCGCCACTGCAGAGGCCGAGGAAGGCGCCGAGGTCACCTCGGGCACCGTTCTGTTCACGCTGGACAGCGAACTACTGCAGCTCCAGGTGACCCAGGCCGATGCCGGTGTACGCGCTGCTCAAGCGGCGCTCGACCAGGCGCGCGCCGACAAGGCGAGCACCGCTGAGATCGCGCGTGTTCAGGCACGGCTCGACCAGGCGAGTGCCGCACGGCAGATGGCAGATGCTCAACTGGGCTACGCGACCATCACCGCCCCGATGGACGGCACCATCGCCAAACTCACGGCATCACTTGGGGAGAACGCGAGCCCCGGCAAGACGCTCGCAACGCTCACCGACCTCTCCACCCTCTACGTGAGCATCTACATCCCCGAGACAAATATCGGCGAAGTGACCCTGGGCGACATGGCCACGATCACTGCCGACTCATCGGAAACCGACTTTGCGGGTGTTGTGGTCTACATCGCCAGCGAAGCTGAGTTCACGCCTTCAAACGTGGAGACCAAGGAACAGCGCGTCAAGCTCGTCTACGAGGTTCGCCTCGAGGTCGACGACGCAGGCGACGTACTCAAGCCCGGTATGCCCGTGGACGTGGCGTTCTAACGTGAGCGAATCGCACGACATACACCCTGCCGAGGAGACCGCTCCGCTCGATGCGATCGAGATCGAGACTCAGTTCTCGAGCGCGGCCGAACCCGAACCAACGCCCGCGATCGAGGCCTGCGGTCTCGTGAAGCGCTTTGGCGACGAGACCATCGCGGTCGATGGCATAGACGCTCGGGTGGAAGCCGGAGAGATCTTTGGCCTGGTGGGAGCCGACGGGGCAGGCAAGTCCACGTTGATTCGCATGCTGTCTACCGTTCTGCGGCCCACCGAGGGCGACGCCCTGGTATTCGGAGAATCGGTCATTGACCATCCGAGCCGCATCAAGCCACGCATCGGCTACATGTCACAGCGATTCAGCCTGTATCCCGATCTCACTGTCATGGAGAACCTGCGCTTCTTTGCCGAGCTTCGAGGGGTTCCGCGCGTTGAAATGCGCCTGCGCGCAGCACGCCTCCTGGAGTTCAGCGGACTCGAAGGCTTCTCGGGACGCCGGGCAGAGCATCTGTCAGGCGGCATGAAGCAGAAGCTCGCCCTTGCCGTCACGCTGATGCACGAGCCTGAGCTGCTCTTTCTCGATGAGCCGACGACCGGTGTCGATCCTGTCTCGCGTCGTGAGTTCTGGCGAATCATCGCAGGGCTGCATGGCCAGGGCATCACCGTCGTTGTGGCCACCCCCTATATGGATGAAGCCGAGCTCTGTTCGCGCGTGGCCTTCATGGACTACGGACGCATACTCCTGCAAGACACCCCTGCGGCTCTCAAGGAACGTGTACCCGGTCGGCTGATAGAGATTGCATCGGATAGCGAGCGTGCCGCCCTCAACGTGATTCAGGACGTCGACGGGATTCTCGGAGCATCGGTTCAAGGCGAGCTCGTACGGGCCATCGCCATCCACGGCGGCCCGACTCCCCAGGACCTTGCGACGGCTGTATCCCGCACAGGGGTGACGGTGCGAGATGCCTCATATGGACGAATGGACATGGAGGCGACCTTCGCCTATCTGACCGAAGAAGCTCGTACGGCAGCAGCAGCCCGGCAGGCTGCCGACGTTGCAGAGGCGGCCACCGAATGAGGGCCTCGCTGCGCAGGATCATAGCCATCGCGAACAAAGAATACGTTCATATCCGGCGCGACCCACGCATGTTGTTCGCCGTGCTCGGAATGCCGATTCTCCAGCTACTGCTCTTTGCATATGCAATTGGCTTTGATGTCGACAACGTTCCCACGCTCCTGCTGGACGGCGACCGAACCACAGCAAGTCGCGAGTACCTGGCCGCATACGAACAGTCGACGTTCTTTGACGTGATCGGTCATGTCGACTCGCAGGCCGAGATCAACGATGCGTTCGACCGCTCCAACGCGCGGATCGCCGTTGTCGTGGCACCGGGATTCGGGCGTGACATCGCCCGCGGTGAAGAAGGCCGCGTTGCTGTACAGATCGACGGATCCGAGCCCAATTCGGCGCAGCTCGGCCAAACGTACGTCATCGCGCTCAATCGTCAGCTCGGCCGTGAGATATTCGTCGACTGGGGCGAGACTCAGGCTATCGACGCCGGTTCGTTTGGCGGCATCGATGCGCAGATGCGCATGTGGTACAACCCCGAGCGGCGCTCCTCGGACTTTCTGATTCCCGGACTCATGGTCGTGGTCATCATGATCGTCACGATTCAGCAGACCGCCGTGACCCTGGTCAAGGAGAAGGAACAAGGAACATTCGAGCAGATCATCGTTTCGCCGATTCGCAGGGGCGAACTGATGCTTGGCAAGGTCACCCCCTGGGTCGTACTCGCGTTCACCGACATGATCGCAATCACAATCGTTGCGCTCACGGTGTTCGGCACTCCTCTGCGTGGAGATATCTTTGTGCTGGCGGTGGCTACTTTCCTGTTTGTGCTGTGCTCACTCGCAATCGGCCTCATGATCTCAGCCAGAGCGGCAAGCACTGAGATCGCCAATCTCATGGGACTTCTCATCAGCTTCCTGCCCGGATTCATGCTCTCCGGTTTTGCGTTCCCCCTGAACAGCATTCCTCCGTTCCTGCAGTTCATTTCCTATCTGTTCCCCGGGCGCTACATGGTCACGATATCTCGCTCGGTCTTCCTCAAAGGTGGCAGCTGGGACGTCTTGTGGCCGCAGGTTGGCGCGCTTGCCATCTATGCGTTCGTGTCGCTCTCTCTTGCAACGCTGATGTACTCAAGGAGGGCTGACTAGATCATGTCATGGTCTCGGATCAAACTCCTCATCTGGAAAGAATTCCGTCAGCTCAGACGGGACAGGATGCTGCTTCCACTCGTGTTCCTGCAGCCGATCCTGCAGTTGATCATGTTCGGCTATGTGGTGGGTTCAGACGTAACCAATATCCAGACCGCCATCATCGACCAGGACCGTACGACGATCTCACGTGAAGTGGAGACGGCCTTTGCCAATGTCGGCTACTTCACCATCACCGCGCATCCCGATAGCGAGATCGAGATGCGCCCGCTGATGGACGGAGAGAAGATCCAGATGGCGGTCATCATCCCTCCCGGTTTCGGTGAGGCGCTCGAAAGACGCGAGACCGCTCCGATGCAATTGATCGTCGACGGAGCCGACAGTAAGACGGCCTCGGTTGCGAGCGGCTATGCCATGCAAGTCCTCGCCGACTTTTCGCAGGCGCGAGCTGAATCGACCGGCCTGGTGCCGAGCGGCGCCGGAATCGATGCCCGCGTTCGGGTGCTCTTCAATCCCACACTGCGTAGCGTGAACGCAATGGTTCCCGGTTTGGTCGCATTCATTCTCATGCTCTCGAGCATGGGTCTCATGTCCCAGGCTGTGGTTCGCGAACGAGAACGTGGCACATTGGAGCAGATGTTCGTCACACCCATCACCCGCGGAGAGTATCTCTGGGGCAAACTCACGCCCTATATCCTGCTGTCGACCGTCCAGATCGTTTTCATCATGGGTGTGGGCATCTACTGGTTCCAGGTACCGTTCAACGGCGATGTCCTGGTAATCAGCGCCGGCATGCTGCTCTTCATGTTCTCGACGCTTGGAACCGGCCTGTTGATCTCAACGGTCTCAAAGACGCGGCATCAGGCATTGCAGATGACGATGTTCTACATGATCCCAACCATCGTTCTGTCGGGCTTCATCTTCCCGATCGAATCAATGCCGGCTCCGGTGGTACCGATCACCTATCTGATCCCTCTGCGTTATGCGCTCATCATCCTGCGCTCGAACTTCATGAAAGGCTCGGGCTTTGTAGCGCTCTGGCCGGAGTTCGCTGCCATGGCCGCCTTCTCGATCGCTATCTTCGCTTTCGCGCTCTCGCGCTTCCAAAAACGGCTTGCGGACTAGGAGACACTGACCATGCCGCTGTTCCGCAGACACAAGAACACCACCCCGGCCGAGGAGACAAATCCTCTCGTTGAACGTGTGGCTATCGGCGAGCCTGAGGCAAGCACTCCTCCAGAGGCTGAGACTGTCTCGCCGGCACCTCCCGCTTCTCCCGTAGATCCGGGAGTAGCGTCTGCCCCGAAAGCGCCTCCGGAACCGAAAGAGTACATCCCCGCGGCAGACGTGGCACTCGGTTGCCGCGGTCTTGTGAAGCGCTTTGGCGACTTCACCGCCGTCAACGCGATCGATCTTGATGTGAAGCGCGGCGAGATCTTTGGCTTCCTTGGGCCAAACGGGTCAGGCAAGACCACAACCATCCGAATGCTGTGCGGTGTGATCGCACCCACGTCTGGCGACGCAAAGGTGCTCGGCTGCGATGTTGTGGCTAACCCCGAATTGGTCCGTCAGCGCATCGGATACATGAGCCAGAAGTTCTCCCTCTTTGAGGATCTGACCGTCGATGAGAACTTGCGCTTCTACGCGGGGGTCTACGGTCTTGAGAGCGACAAGTTCGCACAGCGACGCGCGTACGTCCTTCGAATGGCCGATCTTGAAGGTCGAGAGAACGAGCTCACTGCCAATCTGTCCGTAGGGTGGAAGCAGCGCCTTGCTTTGGGATGCGCCACGATTCATGAACCTGAACTGATATTCCTTGATGAACCGACATCGGGTGTAGACCCAACCGCCCGCCGCCATTTCTGGGATCTCCTCTACGAACTCGCGGCGAGCGGCATAACCTTGTTCGTAACCACGCACTACATGGACGAAGCTGCGCACTGCTCCCGCCTTGCATTCATCTACGAAGGCGACATCATCGCCGAGGGTTCACCCCGCGAGATTCGCGATCGGTTCATGCACGAGAGCGTATTCGAGGTCGAGGTGGATGACGTTCAGACCGCGCTCACAGTTCTCGAAGCGGCAACCGACATACCAGAGGTGTACCTGAGTGGGGCGCTCCTCCACGTCAACACAGGCGAGCGGACCGATGGTGCAGAACTGCTTGAGGCCCACCTGCGCGTCCACGGACTCGTGCCGCGCAAGATCGCCGGGGTCCAGCCCACGCTCGAGGACGTGTTCGTTCACCTCGTGAGCGAGCAACGAGCCACTACGCCGAGGCCCATTAAGACATGAGCGCAGTTGCTGATACCCGGTTCTTTCGCGAAAGCATCCCAGGCAGAAAGGGCGAGATTCTGGATGCCGCCGTTGATGTATTCGGGCGCAAGGGATACGAAGCCGGAAGTCTCCGGGAGATCGCCGAGATCGTAGGAATCAGTGAACCGGCAATCTACCGGCACTTCGAGAGCAAGCATGATCTCTTCGAAAGCATGCTCGCGGCCACGGGAGAACGAGTTGTGGCCGAGGTCGGCCCTCTCGTGGATTCAGCCACGGCCGCAAATGTCGCTCTCATAATCAGCGAGATCGTGGCTGACCGTGAGGCAGTCCTTCCTACCTACTTCCCTATCATACAAACAGCCATGGTCGCCGTAGTGCACAACCCTGAGTTTCTGGACACGTATAGGAACTCGATCACTGAACCGATCCTGGACAAGGTCGCCTCCCTCATTACACGGCTTGACTCAGAATTCGGATTGCCGCACGGACCTGAAGCCCTGCCTGCCCGGGTTCAGACACTGGCAAGCGTATTCGTGGGCTACTTCGTGACCACCATTCTTATGATTGACTCGAGAATGTCGGTCACCGATACGGTGATGCGCGTGATGGACTGGGAGGTCTCCGAGTGAAACGTGTGCGTATCTTCACAACGAAGACGTGTTCATGGTGCAAAGTGGCAAAAGCCTACCTGGTGGACAACGATATCGAGTTCACCGAGGTCGATATCATCGAGGACATCGCGGGTCGTCGAGAAATGGTGCTCATGACCGGGCAGCATGGGGTACCCGTCATCCAGGTGGGCGAGAAAGCGATCATCGGATGGCAGCCTGAGGAGTTCGAGGCGCTACGCAAGGCGTAAGTCGCTCAACTAGGGCATTTGATCGGTGAAGTCGACGAACTTCGTGTACCGATCGTTGAAGACCAGCTGAACCGAACCCGTTGGCCCGTTTCTGTGCTTGGCAACGATCACTTCTGCAGTTCCGCGGGCGGGTCGATCATCGTCTTCCTCATTGCCACGAGGATCGGTGTTTCGATCGATGAACATGACGACATCGGCGTCCTGCTCAATCGCTCCGGATTCACGCAGGTCGGAAAGTTGCGGCCGCTTCCCTGCTCGCTGCTCGACTGCACGCGATAGCTGCGAGAGAGCAACTACCGGCACGCGCAGTTCCTTCGCCAGGATCTTGAGACCACGGCTGATCTCTGCGATTTCAGTCTGCCTATTCTCTGTCCTGCGATGCTGTGGCTGCATGAGCTGCAGGTAGTCGACGATGACGAGCCCGTTGGGCTTGTCGCGCAGAAGACGACGAGCCTTGGCACGAACCTCGAGAATCGATATCGACGGGGTATCGTCGACGTGAAAATCGAGATCTGCCAGCTGGCCCATCGCTCTGTGAATGTTGCCCCAGTCAGGATCTTTGATAAAGCCGGTGCGAACATCCTGAGCACTGATGCGGGCCTCAGCGCACAGCACACGCTGGATGAGTTGTTCTGCCGACATCTCCAGGCTAAAGAGCGCTACGGTTGCGCCTGCCTTAGCCGCATTGGTCGCCATGTTCAGAGCGAGAGCGGTCTTACCGACCGAAGGACGAGCAGCGAGGATCAACAGGTCGCCTCGATGCATACCCGCCAGGAGCTTATCGAGATCCTTGAAGCCGGTGGGCACTCCGGTAATGTGCTCCTGTCGCTCGAACAACTCCTCAAGCTGATGAAAGCTCTTTTCGAGTAGTTCTGCGATTGGAAGAAAGTTATTGGTGATGCGCTTGTTGGTTACGTTGAAGATCAGGCGCTCTGCATCTTCGACAACAGCCTGCAGATCATCAGGGCCGTCATAGCCGATATCGACGATCTCTGCGGCCGCCTTGATCAACTCGCGCAGCACCGCCGTTCGTTTGACGATCTCCGCGTACCGCGACGCATTCGCCGCCGTCGGAACAACTTGTGTGACATCCAGGAGATATGTCTTACCCCCGACTTGGTCGAGCTCGCCAGCTGCCTCAAGACGGTCAGCAACGCTCACGTGATCTACCGGAATACTCGAATTGAAGAGGTAATCGATAGCAGCGAAGATCTTCGAGTGTGCAGGGCGGTAGAAGTCCTCGGCGTGCACAGAGGCCAATGCATTCTCTGCTGCCTCGCGGGACAGAAACATCGAGCCGAGCAGTGCCTGCTCCGCCTCAAGGTTGTGGGGCGGGACCCGCTGGGCGGAACCCACCGCGCGCATTGAGCGATCTTGAAACGAAACCTCTGCCACGTTATCCTCCGGCCACCACATCAGTGAGACAACCGCGTGCTCATGTCATCCGCATGTGCGGACACTCGGGCACCCAGTGGAGCCGATTCTAGCGGTTGGCTCTGACACCCGCCATCGACCGAAAGCGTCTATCCACAGGCAATTGGGGGCGCTTGCAGGGGTTTCCACAGTACCCACAGATTCACAACAAAATACGGGGTGCCGCCTAATGGCGACACCCCGAGATGCAGTTCGTAGAGAGAAGCAACTCGATTACTCGGCTGCTTCCTCGCCTTCATCGCCTGCAACAACGACAACCTCGTCGGCAGTCTCGGAAACCTCTGATTCGGCTTCCTCTGCGATTGCCTCCTCTGCCTCGACCTGAGCAACGATCTCCTCAGCGGTCGTGGGCTCATGGATGATCAGGCCGCCCTCAGGGACAACCTTCACAATAACGTCGGCCTTAACGTCACGGTAAACCTGCACCGAGACGGTATGCTCGCCAACTTCCTTGATGGTGCCGTGAATATCCATCTTGCGACGATCGATATCGACATCAAGTTGTTCCCCGATGGCGACGCCAATCATCTGAGCGGTGACGGAGCCGAACAAACGGCCCTCGTCGCCGACCTTTGCTTCGATTGTGACCGAAGCGCCCTCGAGCTTGTCTGCGATGGACTGCGCATCATTGATGCGAGCGCCTTCACGTGTACGGATGTTGTGTACCCGCAGCTCGAGCTGTTTTAGGTTCCCGGGCGTGGCCTCGATTGCCATCTTACGCGGGAAAAGGTAGTTCACGGCAAAGCCGCGGGCGACATCAACGACGTCGCCTTCACCGCCCCTGCCCTTCACTTCCTGTGTCAGGATGACCTTCATTACTATCTCCCTTGTCTGCGCCGACCACATATGGCCGGCTCGAGACGTGCGTTACCTGCCGCGACGACCGTCGACGCGGCCACTGATGACCGGGACGGTGTACGGCACCAAAGCCATCTCCCGTGCGCGCTTGATTGCCATTGAAAGCCTGTGCTGATGCTGAGCGCATGTACCTGTAACCCGGCGCGGCTTGATCTTGCCGCGATCGGTCATGTACTTGCGAAGCATCTGCGTGTCTTTGTAATCGATGTACTCAGTCTTGTCTTTGCAAAACGCGCAAAACTTGCGACGTGGCTTACGTGCATAATCGGACATGGTCTTCCTCCTTTCGCGTCTCTCATGTGAGACGGGCTGCGGTGCTCGGCATACGCCGACTCCGCGAGAATGTCTCTAAAACGGAATCTCCTCGTCAGGGATGGTCGACACCGGGGTCGTGGAGGTCTTTTGACCACCCGAGAACCCGCTGCTCTGGCCGCCGCTATCGCGTGAGCTCATGAACTCGATCTCATCGACGACAACTTCGAGCTTCGAGCGCTTGTCGCCCTGCGGGGTCTCCCAGGAACTCCAGCGAAGTTTGCCTTCGATGGCCACCTTCGTACCCTTGACCAGATACTGGCCGAGCGCATCGGCGCGCGCGCCGAATATCGTGCAGTCCACGAAATTCGGAACGTCTTCCCACTCACCACTCTGAGAGTTCTTACGACGATCGTTGACCGCCACCCCCAGCTTGAGGATCGACATTCCACCGGACGTTGAGCGCAGCTCACCGTCTCGCGTGAGATTCCCACTAATGACGACTCGATTGATACTCATTGATAACCCACCTTCTCAAATCCGCGGTTGTCACTCCGATCCGGAGTCGCGCCGCTGATCGTTGCAAGGACTACCCGCGATCCTCGCGACGCACCAACATGTAACGCAAAACGGCATCGGTAATGTGCAGCACGCGGTCGATCTCGGCGATAGCAGCGGGCTCCGTGTGGAAATCGAGTACGAGATAGTCGCCCTCTGTGAGATCGTCGATCTCAAAGGCGAGCTTGCGCTTGCCCCAGGACTCGAGATTATCCAACACACCGCCGCCGTCAGTGACGAGACCCTGGATCTTCACAACGATCGCTTCACGGGCCTCTTCGTCGAGGGTGGGGTTCAACATGACCATGAGTTCGTAAGCCTTCATTTGTTCACCTCCCCTGGACTGGTGGCTCCGGGACTGAAGGCTTCACCCGGAGCAGGAAATGAGCCATCGGAGTGTATCACCGGCCAACCACGGCTGCAACAGTATCCCCTGGCGCAGTGACACAACATGAACGCGGGCGCTTCATAAAGCCCATGAATAGACCCGCTACCGCCACGAGTGCGGGTGCGAGCCGGGAAGCCGCCTGCGCGGGTATTGGCGACACAGCGGCGCTGCTACGCGTGAGGCGTGCGCGCTGTGTAGTGGACTGAACGATGCCCCCCTCTTGAATGAGCGAGGGGCTCGGGTCGGACGCAGGCGAAACGGCGTCTAGCGCCACGCTCTCCACATGGACGACCGGGCTGGAGAGAACCGGCAGCGGTTGAGCCTGTGGACAGGACACGCCTGATCCGCTCGGTGTCAGCACCGGCTCTGGAACACCGACCTGAAGTGGTGATGCGGCAGAATCCAAGATCACGTCGCTCGGCACGTCATCAATTGGCTGAGGCTCCTGCCCGGCGATTGCAGAAACCGGCATGAGTTCAGACGGATCGCAGTACGTGCCTGACACACGTAGCCCTATATGCAGATGGGTCTGCTGCGCAGAAGCATCACCGCAGGCCGCAAGGAAGCCCAGTTGCTGGCCAGCGTGAACTACATCCCCGACAGAAACCACCGATGACTCAACCGGGACATAGGACCACTTATCACCGTCCGACGTTTCAACCGTGATGGCGAGGTGCGTCCCGCCCCCCGCAGAGGGAACGGAACCCGCAAAGACGATAACGCCATCAGTTACTGAATAGACCCGCGATCCGGGTTCAGACGCGAGATCGAGACCGCTATGCCGGGCAGTTCCACCATCTCGTGAAACATACGTCTCTCCATACGAAAGCAAGGTCTGCGATGTGTCTGCGAGCGGTGCCTCCACACAGCGAGCACTCGGCACATCAAGAAGTGTCACTCCCAATACAAGACAACAGAAACAGACTGCACGCCACATTACGCACCAGCTCCTTTGCACCTGATTAACAGTGCCGCCGGAGAGGTGAGGGAATGGCGGCTCTTGCTATACGAACATGTGTTCGACGTTCTGCGTAACAATCCTGCCTTGGGCGACGCCTTCCCGCCAGACGGTGCGGGATTCAAGACGAACGGCTCATCCAAACGCAAACAGGCCGCCCGTGGGCGGCCTGTGTGAGTGTCTGGAGCGGACGACGGGTCTCGAACCCGCGACCTAGAGCTTGGGAAGCTCTCGCTCTACCAACTGAGCTACGTCCGCATTTACGAAATCAGAAGACTCGTGCCTCATTGCGTCCCGCATTGTAAACCGTGCACCGACCACCGACAAACCCACCCAGGCGAGAATCCCGCCTAGGTACCGGTAAGCGCCTTCTTGAGCGCCTTCTCATGCTCTACGGCGGTGAAGGCGATGACCACATCGCCCGGCAGAAGTTCGGTATCACCATGTACGGTAACCACGTTCTCCCCTCGAATGAGAGCGACGAGCACGCAGTCCACGGGCAACGGCAGCTCGGCGACTTTCTTGTTGCAGACCACGCAGCGGTCCGTGGGCAGTTCGATCTCCACAATGGCCATATTGCCCTTACGCAGAGAAATCAACGTGCGCAGGTCACCGACGAGTGCCTCCTCTTCAATCATCCGGGAGATGATCGTGGTGGAAGAGATGGCCTCGATGCCGAGCGCGTTGAAGATATGCTCATTCTTGGGATTGTTGACGCGTGCGATGGCGCGCGGAACGCCAAAGGCGACTCTGGCTAGCTGACATGCGACCAGGTTATCGTCGTCATCACCCGTTGACGCCACAAAGACATCGGCCCGCCCAACGCCCGCATCTTCCTGATACGTCGCGTCACATCCGTCTCCATGAATGACAAGCACTTGCTTTGGCAGTTCATACAAGAGCTTCTCCACGATCTCTGCGCGCTTCTCAATCAGCGCAACATCATGACCGTTGGTCACCATGGTCTTTGCCAGATACGATGCGACCTTGCCTCCGCCGTTAACGACAATCAACATCGCTAGTCCTCCATGTAGCGTTCGATCTTACCGAACGCTTCCTCTTTGACCGATGCGACAATGATGTCACCTGCATGCAGAACAGCGTCACGCTCAGGCACAAACATGGCGTCCTCGCGGGTGACGACTGCGACTTTGAATCTTCGCGCGATCTCAATGTCAGAGACGGTCTTGCCCTCAACGGCCTTTGACGCTCGGAACTGCACGACCTCGACGTCGCCAACACTCGCGATGTGATGACCGTGACCGGCCTTGATCTTGTCGAGCAGCACTTCCGCCACGAGCGTGGTACCACAGACATAGTCGAGCCCAAGCTGCTGATACGTTCGCTCGCGCACGGGATTGTACAAGCGCGCAACAACGTGCGGAACTTCAAATATCTTGCGAGCGACCTCAGCCGCCATCAGGTTCGTGTTGTCGTAGTTCGTTACCGCCGCAAACGCATCGCACTCGCGTATGCCCGCCTCTTCGAGAATGTCCTCATCGAAACCAAGACCCTTGATAGTCACGCCGTTGAACAACGTGCCGAGGCGTTTGAATGACTCAGGGTCCTTGTCGATAACGACCACGTTGCGACCCTCAACGGAAAGCAGGGTCGCCAACTGAGAACCAACACGTCCGCACCCTACGACAATGACGTTCATATTTGAGTGACTCGCCTCCGCTTTCACCGCTGAAACAGCGGTGACGACACCGATTCTCGGGACGCTACTCTCGCCTGCAGTCCACTGTCAACAGGATGACACATCAGCGAGCGCAGTAGGAGTACGTGTGGGCGCCTCCGGTTCTCACCAAAGGCGCCCACCTTCTACGCATCACAAGAGGGCGTGAGCCTCTCGGTCTATTTCAGTGCGGCCTCGGCTGAGGTCTTTGTGCCGGGCGTCACGACCGCGGTGCCTCCCAGGACGAACGCCTGGCCGATCTTTGACTTGTGAGTTGCAAGACATCCGGCGGCTTGACGTGAAAGCACCTTTGGGTCGGTGAGCAAGAGCGCACCGCCGCGTGATCCCAGCGCCGGTCCACCGGACAGCGCGTCAGGGAAGTTCGTTCCTGCGGCGATTCCAACGCTGCTCCACGTTCCCCAGCCATGACCATCGATGGCATAGTTGGCGACATCGACCGCTGTTTGGTAGCGATCGTCCCCCGCGATGCGATCACACGTGTTTCCGGTGGCGGCGATGACCTGCGAGCGCACTCCCGAGCCCACAACAGCGGTGCCGCCCACGATTGTGACCTTGGGCTTGGCGCTAGAAAGGTACGAGCGCACCGAAGGCGCCAGCGTGTCCTTGGGTGTGAGCAGTATCGGGAACCCCTGCGAGAAGGCGAATGGGGCAACCGCCAGGGCATCTGCAAACGAGCTGCCCGACGCGAGGAACGCGGTGCCCTTTCGGCCAATGAGAGAGTCCATCTTCTTTGCGACCTCTACCGAAGTCGCGTAGCGATCACTGCCGGCAACACGAGTAACCGCAAATCCATAGTCCTGCGACAGATACGCTGCTACATC
The DNA here is from genome assembly GCA_024637115.1 of Actinomycetes bacterium. Classification (GTDB taxonomy): domain Bacteria; phylum Actinomycetota; class Coriobacteriia; order Anaerosomatales; family JAGXFU01; genus JAGXFU01. The sequence continues at coordinate 86,480 of JAGXFU010000010.1, read as the reverse complement.
GGCTGGGATGGCCTTCTCACCACCAACGATGTAGACGCTGCTCGCACCAAGCGCGAAGAGTTCGTTTGCGAGCTCGTCGCTGACGTAGACCTCACCGAACATCTCCGGCAGGAGCAACACCGGACAATCCAGCGCGCCCGCCAGGCCGGCCGCGGCCAAAGCGTCAGGATAGTCATTCCCGACCGCCAGAACCGCTGCCTTGGCGGAATAGAAGCTCGCCTGGCTGATCGCATAGGACGTGGCGAATCGATTCGCTCCTGACAGACGTGGAGCGAGCGGATGAGACCGCCTCCAGGCGAGACGGTAGTCTGGGGCACCCTCGGACCAGTTGAGAACTGCAACATAATAGGTGCCGTCGCCGCCTGGAGGGCAGACGAGCGTCAACTTCTCGCTGGCTGTTTCTCCCCATGAGGAAACCCTCGGCGCATCCTCGCCCCATATGGTGAGTGCGTGCGGCTGGAATACCGCGAGGTCGAGATCGGCATCTGCGGAGCCGGTCAGGGTCAAATCGAGCTGGTCACCTTCGACCATCTCAACAGCGAACACCTCCGCTAGATCCCACTCACCGAACGTGGAGACGATCGGCGATGGCGCGATGGTCGCACACGTGGAGATATCATCATCAGCCTCACCGGGCACGATCTCCCAGTTGACGGTGTAGGCACCGTTACCGCTCATCGCATACAGATCGATGTAGTACGTACCCGCCTCAGGCGCGTGGAAGAACAGCATTTCCGGATAGTAGCCGTAGTCACTCCCGTCGCAGACAGTCTCCTCGTCGTAGAGAGGATTCGCCGGATTGACAGTGACCGCGTCTGGCGTGAAGAGGTACACAAAGAACTGGGATTTCGCCGGACCGGTGATGTCGAGGAACAGGGTGTCGTTCTCCGCAAGGGTTACGGCAAACACATCATCGGAGTGGGTAGCCGCATCGAGCACACCTGTGAATGGCGACGCGGGCAAAGAGACCCCGGGAATATCGTCGCTCGCTGCGAGCGCCTGCACGCGCTCCCCACCGGCAACCTTCTCATGCCTGTTGAACTTCGGGTTCGCATCGCGCCAGTCAGCCGCAAACGCTGATGCCGGAAACATCGCAACAAGAAACACTGCAACCAACGCGAGATTTAGGTAGCGCGAGACTACCCGGGTGGTCCGCTCCATGCGCACTCCTCTGTAGGAAAGGTCCCCCTGGGTACACGGGGCACCTGGTTGATTGCGCCCCCCCAGAAGCGGTGCGCTAGCAGGGATTATGCGGCTACTGTGGCACGGCTGTCTATACCCCAAAATCTAGCGAATTCTGAGCCCCCAACAAGCTCGAGATGCAAAGAAGCGCCTTCGACCCGTGAAGGTCGAAGGCGCTTCGCATCAGCGCATCAAAACGGTAAGTCTTACGACTTGCCGATCTTGAAGATCTTGGTACCACACTCGGGGCACAGGCCCTGGGTGGCGGGGCGACCGTTCTTCATCGTGATGTCCTGCGCGTCCTTGATCTCACGCTTGGCCTTACACTTGACGCAATAACCTTCTTTGGCTGCCATATGGCACTCCCTTCAATCAGTCCTAATCCCCGGCGACGCCGGAGACGCAAGCCCTCGTCCCCTCAGGGGGGCCACAAGTCAGTTTACACTTCTTCAGCGTGTTGTCATGCATTCTCGTGCTCAACGTCACGCAGTTCACACCGAACCGCTACCCCATGACTGCGCTCGCACAACTCTTGAAGCCGCCAGTAGCAGTCCTCCTCCACACACCACGAGCACCCCCCAGGCAGCCGCGCCGGTCATCCAAAACGGCTCCGGGAACAACTGTATGAGGAGATCGCTCGAGGAGAACTGCCACGTGCCTGAGGCGAAGAACAGCCCATGGAAGGCCTCGAAGAAAGCATCGAAGTCGCCAAGCGCTACGGCTGCGGCCAGCGGCACGACTCCGATTGCAGTCCACCCTGCGGCGCGCAGCGCACGCACAATGGACTCGCGCCGTCCCGTGCGCATACTCCACACCAGCCAGATACCGACGGCCCCGAGCAGAATCCATGTGGCCCAAGCGGCGGTTGTCAGCACGGCGCGTACGTCGTCGAGATGAGATACCGCTTCAGGCGTGAAGCCCACTCTGTCCTCGACATGACCCGGTAGGGGTCCCGGATCGGCACCGGTCACATACCCACGGACCTGCTCAGCGAGGCCGAGTGCAGTCTCCTCGGCAAGGTCGGAGCGAGCCGGGGAGTCCACGGCGCGTGCAACGATCGACGTGAACACAGGAACCGTCAGCAGACGCACAGAGAGCCCCACCAGGAGAAGTGCGAGTGCACACGCGACACCTGCCGTCTCAAGGCGGTGCATCGGCTTAGGCGTCGTTCTCTGCGTGGGAAACCCGATTGCCACCGGCCGAAGCGGAACGCGTGAGTACGGCGTCTGCCACATCCAGAAGCTGATCGGACGTCATACCATCCTCCGGGAACCGTGCGACGCCAACGCTGACCGTTACACCCGCATCATCGACGCTCACCTGCGCCACGGCTGCACGAACTGCCTCGGCGGCTCTCAGGGCATCCGGGAGCGACGGTGCGACTCCCTTGCAGTCCTCGGCCAGAATGATCGCGAACTCCTCGCCACCAAAACGCGAAACGACGTTCGTTTCGCGAATTCCGCCGGCGCTGCACTCGGCGACCGCATCAGACATCGCCCGCGCAACCTTGCGCAAGAGACGATCACCCTGGTCGATTCCGAACATCTTGTTGTAACGATCGAACTCGTCGATATCCGCGAGGATGACCGCCACGCCATGTTCATCACGTTCCGCGCGCAGCAGTTCGCGACTAAGCGCTCGTAAGAAGTAACCGCGGTCGTAAAGGCCCGTCTTGTCGTCAACGATCGATGCCGAAGCCAGTTCAGCCTCGCGCTTTCGGATAGCACCGGTCATGAGCGCAGCGACCGTTGCGGTACCGCCGAGGACGGTGAGCTGCCAGCCATAGCGCACAGCCACGAATGTGAGGTTGCGATGCAACTCCTCGGCAATGAAGGGCATCTCGACATGTGGGATGAGGCCAAAGTACTCGCCCCAGATCACGAGGCCCAGGCACAGTGCGCAGAACGCCGCCATCATCCATGCATGCCACCGCCTGGGGAGAATGAATGCCGCTTCGAGGATGAACAGCGAGTACATCGCCCAGAACCACGAGTGCACGCCGCCGCTGTAGTAGACAAGCACCGTGACCACGATCGCATCAAACATGAGCTGCGCGTGATTGAGCACCGAAATGTTACCCAGGCGGCGATAGGTACGCCAGTAGAAGAGGTTGTAAGCGAGCACGAAGACGAACGCGCCAGCCGGAACCTGCATGTTCGCCCACAACTCAGCCCACGGCGTGTCGATCGCATACGCCCACGCGGCGAGAGCAGAGTACAGGGACAGCACCACAACGAGCGCCCAGCGCACGCGAATGACCAGGCCTACCCGTTCAGTATTGGCTTGCAGGGCCTCGATGTCATAGCGCGTTTTCTGCTCGCGCCAGGAAACCATGAAACGGCGTGCAAGTATCTTTGTCAGGCGGTTCGGGCTCACCGGTACCTCCGGCATAGGCATCGCCCCGGACCCGTATGTGATTCAGGGGGTTCTGCAGTGTACCGTCCTCATTCGTGTCCCCGCAAACAACTCCTGCTATCACCGTGTCGGACGGCGCACATCGGGGAGCGAACGGTATACTCGTGTCGCAATCCTTCGATCCGGCTGCCAAGGAGCCCTCGCCGCTCGTGGACCCGCTTACGACACGCACAGATCTCTCGACCTTGATCGACACGCTCGCTGTGGTCGGTCGACCGATCGAGGCTCTCCTTTTCGTTGCGGCAGTGTGGCTGCTGATCCTCGCACTCATTCCGAAGCTCCGACGCTGGCTCCCGCTGATGATGGGCGCGACAACGGTGTTGCTCGTCGCCGGAGAGGGCGTGCTTGTCTGGTTCCATTGGCGTCTCTATGACATCGCCGTGGTTGCGAGCCCTGAGACCGGCGTGATAACCGGACGCCTCGCGGTGCCGCTGTGGGTCGAATCGGAGAAGCTCTTTGTCTGGGCGCTCATCGTGGGCGTCATGGCGCTGTTCATGCGTAGGCATCGCGATGAACTGCTACCCGGAACTGCAGTCATTCTCGCGCTGCTCCTGGCAGGATCCACGCTGTGGGGTCACCCCTTCACCATGCCTCTTCCGTCATTCCTTGGCCAATACGAGGGGTACTTGCAGGCAACGATGACCTCAAACCTCGCGATCTCGTTTCCGGCCTACCAGGGCATGGAGGGCGCGCGTCAGTACTACTACAACACGTGGTTCATGTGGGTGCACCCTCCCTTGTTGTTCATAAGCTACGGGGCGTTCGTGATCTCGTTCATTGCCACGATGCAGATGGTGCGCACACGCTTCTCGGCATATGAGACAACCGCCTACCGATGGGCCCGGCTCGGGTTTCTGCCGCTGACCGTTGGCATGCTTCTCGGCTTTCCGTGGGCGATCCTGGCGTGGCAGGGAGAGTCGTGGTGGTGGAGTGGCAAGGTCAACATGTCGATCATGATGTGGTTCCTCTACACCGCCTACCTACATGGACGCCTCTATCTGCGCAAGCGCGGCATGTGGCGATGGGTCGCGGGACTTGCGATTCTCTCATTCGTTGTCCTCATCCTCACCTATCTCACGACATACGTGGTGCCGGGTGCCCACAGCTACGCGCTTGTCGTGCCTGCCGGGGAGGTGGGTCTATGGATCGCGATGGGCTGAAACGCAACTGGGACTTCTATCTGACAGTGGCGACCGTGATGCTGCTCGGCAGTATCGGCGTGCAGTCATTCGCGGGAACGCTCTACGTGTGGTGGGCGCAGCGAACGGTACCCGGGTGGGAGCAGCTCGGCGGCTATGCCCGCTTCATTGATGTGATGAACGCAATCGCAGCGCCTCAGATCGTGCTTCTCGTGATCGCGATGGGACTCTGTGTTCCCAAGCGACTCTTCTCCCGCACAGCACTCCTGGGCATCTCTCTTGTGATGCTGATCGTAGGTGCAGGCACCTGGGTGGTCGCCGGGTCGCTCGCCACAGGTCTCGCGGTCTATCTCATACTCGCTGCGCTGATCCAGGTGGCGGTTGTAACCCTCACCGTTGCCGGCGTGCGCGGGCCCTCGTATCTGACTGAGGGCCGACTGACAAAGACCGGATCGGGCCTACTGCACCTCGGCTTCATCCTGTTTGCATTCGTGGTGGTCGCTTTGCAGCGCTCAACATTCATGCTGCCGGTCTTCTACGCATCGGCGATTCTCACGGGAGTTGGAACCATGATGTCGTTCTACGCCGACAAGCTCGCGATTCGGCGCGTACGCACCGTCGAACCGGAGCGTGAGTTCGAGGCCTAGGAGTCACCCCTAAAGTTCGCGGATGATGCCCTCGACCAAACGCACGGCGTTGTCGACATTCTCCGGCTGCACGTTCTCGCTGGTATCAGTGTGCCAATGCCAGTTCGGGAGTCTTCCGTTGATGTCGAACGCCATGATGCTCATGGCCTTGAACTTACGAGCCAGCGCAGGCGTGGCATCGGTGGAGAGCCCCCTGTATTCGCGACCCTTCACAAGGATCTCCTCCTGGCGTGAGACCTTGCGCGCAGCGCTCATGAGGCGGCGATCGCTTCCGTAGCGACGAGCCATGCCCTCCTTGGTGATCCAGTACAGATTGCCGGCACCGATGTTGTCGAGGTTGATGATGAACGCTCCACGGAGTTCGTCGGCGTACTCCTCCAGGAACGCGCGCATACCCCACGTCCCGCTCTCCTCGGCACCCGTGGCTATGAACCAGACTTCCTTCTCGGCAAGTGAGTGATCGGAGCCTTCGGAGACACGTTTACGAATCCGCGAGGCTGCGTTTGCGGCGTATTCGGGATCGCCAATGGGGTCATCGCCCGCCCGGCCGCCCTTGAAGCCGGCGTCCTCGTCCTCGAACGAGTCCCACGAGCCGATCTTGCGACCTTCATCGCGCGCGTCAAAACTGTCATCGACGCCGAGCCAGTCGGAGACCTCGTCTGCCCGCTCCTTCTTGCGTCCGAGGCCAAAGAAGCCCTTGCGCTTGGGACGCTCGCCTTCTTCGCGATTTCGGCCACCGAGCAGACTGCGCCCTCCCGAGGGTTCAGCCAGTGTGGAGGGTTGCGAAGGAGCTACCGGTCGATCGGCATCTGATTGCTGGGCCGATGTACCGAACAACTCTCGGCGACGCGCCTCAGCATCTGCGGGCTCCTCGGGCTCTATCTTTCGCACATCGGGGACGCCGTCGCCGTCGAAGTCGGTGTCGACTTCACCCCACGACCCACTCAGGCTCGCTGCTCGAGGACGCGACGGCTGTGCCGCCGGAGGAACTTCGACAGCCTCGAATTCAACGGTATCGAGCTCGAAGCTGCTCTGACTGCTCGATGGCGCATTCTCGGCCCAACGAAAATCATCTGGAAGCTCTGTGAGTGTCTCTTCGGGTACTTCTGCCGGCGAATACTCGAGCAACCCGCCCTCCTCGACCATTTCATCCGCGGGAGCGGACTTGGGAACCCGCGGCTTGATGGTCAGCGCGCCGCCGGTGTCGCGCGGCATGCGGATCGGCTGGGTCAACAGCCCGGTCCCGCCGTCCTCGGCAGGCGCGATCCGGTCGAGTACGCCAAGCATGGCCGCCACTCCCGAAGCGTTATCGTTGGCGCCCTCGGTGGCGTGCATGAACAGTTCCCGGTGCACATTGAAGAGCAGGGGAACGAGGAGGTACGCCGCGACCGCGAGCGTTGCCCACCAGAGATACGGATCGGCAAATGCCAGGAACGGCAGATTATCGAGCAGAATGAGCACGGGAACGATGAACGTGCACCACTTCATGAGACCAAAGGTCGCCGCAAAGTTCTTGACCATCGCCGGGGCGAACGCAACCGACGACTTGGCTGAGTCGTAATGGGCGACAACAACGATCTTGCGCCGGCGCTCACCCCGTCTGGTTCTGGGTATCCGCTTGCCAATGATGTTCTGGCTCGGACCTTTGGGCGGGAGCCAGGCCGACAGCCCGCCCCTCGTGTCAAGATCCATCCACATCGTGAAAGCGACGAGCGCAGCCACCACGAAGGCAACCCACCGAAGCGGACCCCAAACGTCGGCAAAGTACAACGCTCCAGCGGCGATGATCGTGAGGGCGTGATAGAGAACGAACGACCACGAGTAGGTTCGCGGGCAATCGAACTCCTGGCGTTCAACCTCAAGTCCGCGGGCGCTCATGACGCCCTGGATGTAGTCTGCCGCCTCCGATTCAGCATCGGTGGTTGCAGGGCGCGGACCGATACGGTCAGCGAGTTCACGCACATACTGGAAGGCCTCGGACATCGGTTCCTCCGTGAATACATCATCTCGCGCGGAAGTCTGCCACGCGGTCCCACCGAACATGATACTGCACAGATGCCAAGGGCGGCTCCCTTCTGGGAACCGCCCTTGTTATCAAGCCCTGGTGAAGGCTGGATTACTACTGACCCATTTCCGGCATCCCACCTGCGTGACAGCCAAAGCATTGGTTCATTCGGTAGTCCGCATGCTCCTCAACGAGCACAGGATCGTCGCTGTGACACACACAGCCCGGAATCTCGATCGCCAGCGGGCTGCCGGGATCCGGCGGCGGCACTTCACTGTTCGTGACCTGCGAATCCCCGCCATCTCCACCCGTAAATGCAGCCGCTCCCATGGGGGGTGCCGAAACAGTGGTCTCGACAATCGGCGCCAGGTCCGGGGCCTGGGGCGTCCCAAACGCGAACACCACGGCAACCGCGAGCGACAGCATCGCTATGACGGCCAGACTGATGATGAGTACGCGCTCCTTCATGACGTTGCTGCTGCCTCTCAGTTGCCGAGAATCGTTGCGAGATCAGCCTCGGCGCTCTCACCGATCGGCTTGATCCCAAAGTTGTCCACGAGCACCTGCAGCACGTTCGGTGTGATGAACGCCGGCAGGGTTGGCCCAAGGCGTATGTCGGTGATCCCGAGATGCAGGAGCGAGAGCAGAATCGCCACTGCCTTCTGCTCGTACCACGAGAGAATCATGGAAAGCGGCAGGTCGTTCACCCCGACATCGAACGCATCGGCGAGCGCGACAGCGATCTGAATCGCGCTGTATGCGTCGTTGCACTGCCCCACATCGAGCAGCCGAGGAATCCCGCCAATGTCGCCAAGCTGCTTATCAAAGAAGCGGAACTTCCCGCAGGCCAGCGTGAGGATGATCGTGTCCTCCGGAGCCTGCTCCGCGAAATCCGTGTAGTAGTTGCGACCCGGACGAGCACCGTCGCATCCGCCAACGAGGAAGAAGTGCTTGATTGCGCCTTCCTTCACTGCATCGATGATCTGCGGGGCGACACCGAGTACCGTGTTGCGGCCAAATCCGACCATAACGCTGCCGTTGTCTGTCTCATCGGCGAACCCGGCCATGGACTCTGCGCATGCAACGACCTTGTGGAAGTCGCCGGAGACATGCGTCACATCCGGGAAGTGGACGGGACCGCTCGTGTAGAGGCGGTCTTTATACTCATCACGCGGAGGCATGAGGCAGTTCGTGGTCATGAGAATCGCACCCGGGAAGGCAGCAAACTCCTTGTGCTGGTTCTGCCACGCGGTTCCATAGTGACCATAGAGATGCGGATGCTTCTTGAGCTCGGGATAGGCGTGGGCCGGAAGCATCTCACCATGCGTATACACGTCGATGCCTTTGCCGGCGGTCTGCTCGAGCAAGAGCTGCAGGTCGTGGAGATCATGGCCAGAGATAAGCACCGCCTTGTTCGGGCGCTGACCGAGGGGGACCTCCGTGGGGGTGGGGTGGCCGTAGGTTCCGGTGTTCGCAGCGTCGAGGATCTCCATGGTGCGCAGGTTGACCTCGCCACACTCAAGCGCCAGAGCAACCCACGCGTTCAGGTCGAGCGATGTGTCTTCGAGCGCGGCAAGCGCCTTGAAGAGATACGCGTAGATGACCGGATCTTCTTGACCGAGCGTACGGGCATGGTGCGCGTAGGCCGCGATTCCCTTGAGGCCATAGAGTGTGGTCTGTTGCAGCGCCTGAACATCATCATCGCGCTCGGTGTCCCAGGGGCTACCGAACTCAGTGGCCTGAGCGATCTTGCCTTCAACGCTCGCAGCGGGAGTAAGCCCGGTAAACGCACCGCTCACGTCCGAGCCGAGTTCTTCGCGAAGGCGCACCGCCTCGTCGATCTTCTCGGAGATCGAGGCATCGTCGAAGTCTACGTTCGTAAGGGTGGTGAAGAGCGAATCTGCCGCGAAGCGGCCTGCCTCGGTCGTGTCTACTCCGCGGGTATTCGCATCGAGCGCCGCGACCGCAAGTCCGCGGGTGGCGTTGACCAGCAGGTCCTGCAGTACAGAGACGTCTTCCTTCTTGCCGCACACACCAACCGTGGTACACGCGACTCCGCGTGCTGTTTGCTCACATTGATTACAGAACATGTTTCTCCCTCTCGTCGGTGACTGGATACGCTCGAATCGTGTCGGCCGGTCTGAATCAGCCGTGAATGAGTGCCGGCAGGCATCGTGTACATACCCACGTGCTGTCACCCTTGATACGGACCGGCAGCAACGGTGCATCGTCTTCGGATGCATTGCAGTTGAAGCAGTGCTGCGCGATGTAGCTGGCCTTCTTGGCAGCGATGATCGGTTCGGCGGCCGCGTGATCGAATTCAACGGCCTCGCGCTCTTCGAGCGTGAGCGCACCGGTCGGGCAGACGCCCAGGCAGAATCCGGCACCGTCACACAGTTCCTCGCGAATCACCTTGGCCTTGCCGTCGATGATCTGAATAGCGCCCTCTGCACATGGCGAAACACACACTCCGCAGCCATTGCACAGGTCCTCGTCGATCTTCACTATCTGGCGGGTAACGGTAGTACTCATGAGATGTCCTCTCTGTGTGCTGCGGCTCTGCCTGCAGCTCTCTTTGCCTTGCGCCCCTCGATGAGGTGTTTGAAACTGTCGACCGCATGACCGCGAACGATTGACCGGGGGCCGGCGTATTTCATGACTTCGCGCATGTACTCGCGCTCTGCCGCTCGATAGCAGTGCGTATCGCAGTTGCTACAAAACGGCTTGGGATCTTTGGGGCAAAACGCCCGCTTCTTCTCGGCATACACAAGGAGTGCTGCGCAGTCGCTGCACACGACGGGAGCTCGTCGCCCGTAGACCCCGAGACTTCTGCCGTCGCTCTCAAGCTCAGTTCGCGTGCGATCGGGGTGCATACCTTTGCAGTAGATGACACTGAAATCCCCCAGGAGCTGCGTGTCCTTGGCAACCTTGGGGTCCGTCATCTTCTCGGCAAAGAGATCATTCACGAGCGCATCCTTCCTGCTCAACGCACCTGGTGATGCGATGCAACACATCAGAGACTATGCCCCTGGAGCGCTTCATTCCTTGACGCGCGTCAATTGAGAGAAGAATCTTGAGGAGTTTCGTATGAATTAACCTGCCGAGGAGCCCCCACATGGCCGCACCACCCGATGTTCGTCCCGATCTCTGGGCCGCTATGCGTTCATGTCGTCTCTGGCGAGCCGCCACCGACGCGGCCGTAGCCGACCTTGCTCGAGCAGCGACGATGCGTGATGTCGTACGCGGAGAAATCCTGGCCACAGAGGGAGATCTCGCGGATGCCTACGCAGTCATCGTGGCCGGAAAGGTACGCGTGTTCTATATGGGCGCTGACGGGAAGCAGATCACGTTCGAGGAGCTCGGCACCAGCGACTCCCCTGCGGCAGTCGCGGCGCTCGCCGGAGGTCGATACCCGGCCAATATCGAGGCGGCAACTGCGGGGACCGTGGCCTGGCTTCCGCGTGAATCACTTTACGCGTTGCTGGAGACAGAGCCCAAGGTCGCGCGCGATCTCATCTCAGGGCTGGCAAGCAAGGTCGTCAACTTCACGAGCGTCGTGCAGACGCTCGCACTCGATGTGCCTTCGCGCCTAGCTCGCTATCTGTTTCAGCGCGCACTCACCGTTGGGGAGACCACCGCTGACGGGCTGCGCGTTGACCTTGGAATGACAAAGGGCGAACTCGCAACCGCCCTCGGCACGGTCCCGGAGACCCTGTCCCGGGCATTCGCACGACTCAAGGATGAGGGGACCGTCGATGTGCAGGGACGTACGGTGATCATCTTTGACGTTGGCGTACTCGCCCGCATGGGAAGCGGTTACGAGGAGGGTTAGGTGCGTTCCCGGCTCCGCTGCGTGGATTAGGGTATTCTCAAGAACATGACAGGTCGGCGGGGGTCGGCATGCACACTGGAGGAATGCGAGGGAGATGCACATGCAAGAGATCCGAAAGGTTCTACTGGCTACGCTGACAATTGCGATGGTCGCAACGCTGGCACTACCAGGAGTGGTGCTGGCAAAGAGTTCGGGACCAACAGGCGTGCACGCTCAGTCCGTCATCACCTTCGAGGATGCCTACGAGTCGGACAACACCACGGCAACCGCGAAGTTCGCTCCTGAGGTGAGCTTCCGCACCTTCCATACCGTGGACGATATCGACATGTGCAAGATCACGGCCACGAAGGGCCAGCTCTTCACGATAGAGACAGAGCTCTACGCAGCCAACAATGATTATGACGATGTCGACTACGGAGATTTTGACACCGAGATCGTGATCTGGGACAGCGCTGGCAATACCGTGGCCCAGGACGACGACCACGACTACTTCTATACCTACTCGTCGTCGATGGTGTTCGAGGCACCTGAAGCCGGCACCTACTATATCGACGTTCATGAACTCGATGCCGATGACCGCGGGGCGTTCTGGCTCTATGTGAACGAAGGCATAGGACACAGAATATCCGGAGCCGACCGCTATGGAACATCGGCTGCGATATCCCACCGCATCAATGACAACGCCAATATCTTTGGCAATGCGAACGGCGAGTATGGAGACGGAGTCTACGAGGCCGTTGTGGCGTCCGGCGAAGACTTCGCCGATGCGGTCACCGGTTCTATTCTCGCGAACGCCTACGATGCACCGCTCTTCATCACCGCGAAGGGGCACTTCCCTGATTCGGTCGCGGATGAACTCGACCGGCTGTTCGGCGGTCCGTCGATGTACTACGGCGGCGAGCAGCCTACCGTGTTCATCCTCGGTGGCGAGAATGCCGTTGCACCGAACGCTCGCAGAGAGATCGGGATGGTAGAAACCGTCGGCGCTCTCGAAGAGGTCTCCGGTGCTGACCGATACGAGACTGCAGTTGAAATCGCCTACGCGGTTTGGGACGAACGTGACATTGACTCCGTCTACGTGGTCAGCGGATCCGCATGGGCCGATGCCATCGCGGTAGCTTCGATCGCCCCCAGTAACAATGGCGTGATCTTGCTATCGACAACTGCGATGGTGCCTCAGACGACTCTGGATGCTATCGATGACATTGAGCCTGCTGAGGTCATCGTGGTCGGCGGCACCAGCGCTGTCTCCGCAGCGGCCATGGATCAACTCCGTTCTGTTGCGGCCACTGACACCGTGAGCCGCATAGCGGGAGCGAACCGCTACGAGACGGCACGCCTCGTGGCAGAGCACGGCGTCGACGATCTTGGCATGAGCGCGGACTGTACGCTGCTTGCATCGGGCGAGTCCTACCCGGATGCTTTGTCCGCCAGCCCACTGTCGTGGTGGCTTGATACACCGCTTCTGCTGACGAGGCCAGACGTGCTCAGCCCGGACGTCACCATGTTCCTCAAGGGATACGGCCCGATTCCGAGTCTGGAGTCAGGCGAGGGTGACGCGCGTGAGGGTGACGTCTCCTACCTGGTTGGCGGACCGGCCGCTGTCAGCGACTCTGTCTATCACCAGTGGCGCACGACGTTCTTTGAGACCATCCCATAGTCGGGAACACGTCCAAAGCAGACACAAAGGGCCCGGGATCGCTCCCGGGCCCTTCTTCATTCCGATATACCTCCGCGAGCGAATATCACTCCTCGGCAGATCTCGCGATGCGCTTCGCGCGAATCGTCTTCGCACCCTTCTCCAGGGTACCTGCCATCAGAAAGCCTGCGAGCAACACGGCGCTGGCTACCATCTCTGCAGGATAGAGGCCGACCGAGGTACCCACGCGCGCCATCGACCCGGCGCCGGCGATCAGCAATGTGCCAATGAAGATCAGCACGTTGGCCCATGAGCGGTAGCGGTACTCCGGCTTGGGCCAGAACTTGATGGCCGACCAGGCCGAACCTCCCAAGAGGAGCAGTGAGCCCGGGATGTTGAACCAGAACGACATCATCCTGGGGAACGTCATCGACTCACCGAGCGCCTGCCCCCCGACAGTGATTCCGGGTACGAGCTTGTCCATCACAAGATCGGTCGTGAAGACTCCGTAGAAGAAGATCGCAAGTCCGATCAGGTTGAAGATCAGATACGCATGGCCGATCCAGCGTTTCTTGGTAATGAGATAGAGCGTGCCGAGGCCAAGAAAGCCCACGAGCGACGCCGCGAGTACGATGTAGATGCGGTAGATGAAGGGATCCCAGTTTCCACCGGCTTCGGAGTACGCCTCGAAGACGGCAGCGACGGCATAGAACAGGAAGCCCACCGCCCACGCCAACTGATGCGCTTTGCGACGGGCGATCCACTGGCGAACGAGCAATCCCACGTACACGAATCCGAGTGCGGCGGTTGCTGCCGGCCATCCCCAATGCGACCAGAACTGCTCGGTTCCCATGAATCCCCCTTGTAGTGTGCGAGCATCCGGAGGCGCTTCTGAACTAGCTCTCAAGATCCTGTAGCGCCTTGTCTGCAACTGTTGCCCGATCACGCGCCTCGAAATAGGCCGCTGTAGCTTCGCCCGCAACGCGCTCATATGCATCAGCAATGACCTCGGCCGGTGTGCCCGGCAGGGCTTTGCCCTGCTCAACCATCTTCTTGTCCTGGGCGTTGTACGTGTCAGAGAGATCATTGGCCTTGGCCTTGTCTCCCTTGAGGAACGCATTGTCGGCCTGCTTGGAGAGTGTCACGAGTTGCTGTTTGCCATCGATGTACTTCTGATAGGGGGCGAAGTCTGCCTCCGGGAATGCTGTCGCCGCTTCGGAAAAGAGGTCCTCGGCTGATTGGAGCTTCTGCTCAGCCTGAACAGTGATATCACGCGACTTCTTGACCGCTGCATCGGTGAGTTTGTTGTACTCGACAACAGCATCATCGAGGAGCTTCTCGCCCTCAAGTACCGCATCCCAACCAGCGAGCGCAGGTGTGAGAGCAGCGGCGGCGTACGCATTGGCTTCGAGAATGGGATCCGCGGATGCGAGCATCTCAGAACGGGCCAGGGCTGCATCGCGAAGCGCCTCGGCGCGCGGCGTGTCTTCTTCGCGCAAGTCGCCCATGGCTCCGTTAAGCAGGGCTGCCGCCGCATCAAGGTCGGCGACCGCGTCGGGCACCCGTGTTTGAATCTCGGAGGCTTGTGCTCCCACTTCGGACGTGATCTCCGCTCGAACGATCTCATCGACTTCGAGCACGACGACGTCAGCATTCTCAATAAGTGTTGTCGCCTTGTCGACCTCGGAGAGCGCGCGGTTGCGTGTGTCGATCTGCTGCCAGGCAAACCACCCGCCAACTGCAAGCGCGCCAACGAGCAGCACCAACACCGCGATCAGCAGTACGCGACGACTCCTTTTTCGCGCTTTCGCCGGGCTGTCATCCGTGGCGTCCGGCTCGACGGGCGTAATCTGTTCATCACTCATGGTCTCCCCCAACGGGTAGATCGACTTCGATCATCATGTCTCTGTCAGGCAGCGCTGTCAGGTCGCATGTCCCCCCATGCGCCTCCACGATTCGATGAGCGAGTCGGAACTCCATCGCAAGCGCTGCGCCAAATGCTTCGTCTGCGGGGTTATTCCCCACAAGCATCTCCTGAACTCTCTCTGCGTGCGGCACCGAGTCATTCGCGGTGATTCTGAGTAGAACGCCCGACTCCTTTGAAGCGAGGCTGACCTCGACGGTCTCGGATGTTGAGGCGATGACTGCCGAGGCGAGAATCGTACGAAGCACCCGCTCGAACATACGGGAGTCGATCATTGCGCGAGGAAGTCCCTGCTCGAAGTCCACGAGCACTCCGCGTGCACCGCCCTCTTGCTCGAAACGGGCAAGTACGGTGGCAACAAGACTGGAGAGATCGGTCGAATCCGAAGCCAGTTCAAACGCGCCCGTCTCCATCTGGTCCGTGAGCAGAAGCGATTCAATCAAATCATTCATATGACCGATGCGGGCCTCGAGCGCCGTTACCGTTCGAATACGGCGACCGTGGTCTTCGAGTATCTCGCTACGCGTGAGCAGTTGCGCGTAGCCTGCGATCGCCGTGAGCGGAGCCTGCAGTTCGCGCGCGATCGCCGAAGGCACGCCGACCCCTGCGGAGGGCGAAGATGTCTCTCGTACCGCCGGGCGGGCGATACTCAGAACGCCGGACGAATGCCCGTCGCTGTCGATCATGGGAAACAGCGTCAGGTCAATGGCGAGTGGTGTTTCATCGGCCCGCTGGTGCACGACTTCGCGTCGAACGACTCTTCCTGCTGCTGCGATTTGTCTGATGTCGTGAAGGGCCCGCAAGCGCACGTCCTCGGGGATATGGGGCAGCATCTCGCCGAGTGCTTCCGTTGCGGCCCAACCATAGGTCGCCTCGGCAGCCTGGTTCCATCGCCGGACCTTGCCATCAAGATCGACGACCTTCATCGGCTCGGTTGCGCATTCGATGATCGACTCGAGTATCGAGCGGGAGTCGTACATCCCGGCAACCAGATCCGCAAGGTTCTCCCGATCAGCAAGCGCGACGATACCTTCCCCGATCAGCGACCCGACGTACCCCAGTATCGCTCGCGAGGCCGGCTCGGCACCCGGGGGCATCACGACAACCGCTGCTCCGTGCGACTGGCCGCGGGCCGTGAACGGGACGATGAGCGTCTCGCCCTCGCCACGAAATGGCACGGGACCATCAACTGAGAGCGTGACTGTCCCGGTTGCCAGCGCATGCTCGGCACCAGGCAGATCCCTGGACCGCACTCTGCCCGCGGCCTCCGAATCAGATGGGGCCGAAGCCCGAAAACGGAGCATGTCGCCATCGGCTCGCAGAGCAGCATATACGCGCTCCGCGCCCATGCTCTCCTTGAGTCCGAACATAGCGGTAGCGAGCGTCGCCGATTCGAATCCGACGGCATCATCACCGGGCATGCGGCGCAATGGCTTATCTACCAAGACAGACCCCTTTCCATCTCTGTATATCACTCTGTGCACAAGAGCGATACGACCACTCACGAGAGAGGCCACTTTTGCCGCCGGTTTTGGGAGGTTGGCACAGCCGTTGCTTATATCGGCAAAGAGCGTGGCGACCCGCCCTCTCCTCCCCCCCTCAGGGGCGGAACCCGCCTGCTCGATATTGAACGAGGCGCGTCCCCCCACGCGCCTCGTTTCCTTTTCCCAGACTTTTTCGAGCCATCGTCAACTCCTCGGCTAGAATCAGATGCAGACGGATGTCCGTCTGATCAGACCCCACGTACCTGACCGGGAGAGCCTTGTGTCGGTAGCGATCGAGCGACTTGTGAATCTGGCGCTGTACCTTGCAGCCGCAGCGGGACCCGTCACGCGCGACCGCGTGCGCAGCGAGGTCGAGGGATACCCGGACTCCTCGGATCAAGACGCCGAAGCGTTTCAGAGGATGTTCGAGAGAGACAAAGATGCACTGCGAGACGCCGGGTTCTCGATCAACTCGGACCCGGAGGGTCGCTACTGGCTTGATTCTGCGGCGACGTTCGCGTCCAATATCGATCTCTCCGCACAAGAATCGGCCGCCGTGCGCGCCGTGGGAACCGCCCTCCTTGACGATCCGGCATTCCCATTCGCCGAGGAACTACGCTTTGCGCTCGCCAAGATCGCTACCGTGATCGATACGCCGGATGCCCCCTCCATCGCCCGAATCGCCGACGAGCGTCCTGCTGATCAGGGCTCGGCTGTGGCAACGCTCAACAGGGCCGCCTCTGCGCGCAAGGTCGTCCACTTCGACTACACGAACTCCACAGGACAACATAAGACTCACGCGGTGGAGCCGTATGGGCTCTTTGTTCGGGACGGACGCTGGTACGTTGTCGGCCGGGACTCCGACATCAACGAGGTCCGCGTCTACGCGGTCTCTCGTATGGCGCGTCTGACTGCGAACGTCTCCCGCCCCAAGTCAGCGGATTTCGATCGCCCTGCGGACTTCGACGTCGTGCGTTTCATCAACCTGCCGTTCCAATACGGGAACGACCCGTTCGAGGCAACGGTGCGCATCGAGCCCGAGATCGCATGGCGCGCTCCTTCTCTCACCGCGGGTGCCGGCGTACTTCGTGAACTACCCGATGGGGCACTCGAGTGGACAATCGTGGCACGCGATCGTGCGCGTCTCATGAGATGGCTTGTCGAGATGGGACCGGGCCTGTCTGCTCTTGACCCGGAACTCAGCCAACAGCTTTCGCAGAGCCTTGAGTCAGTCGCTGCCCTCCACTCGAGCGGAGGTTCCCGGTAATGGCCGGTCCTGCCGAGACACGAGCCCGTAGACTGCTCGCACTCCTGCATCTCCTCAAGCGCGACACGCGCATCCCGCTCGAGCGAATCGCCGAGACCCTCGGCGCGAGCGTGTCTGAGATCAGCGAGGATCTCGATACGCTAGCCTGCTGCGGAGTAGCACCGTACGACCCACTCGCGATGATGCCGATTTACGTTGAAGACGGCGTCGTCGAGGTCTTTGGCGAACTGCCTGCGCTGGACAGGAGCGTCCGTCTTTCCTCGGCAGAGGCGCATGCACTCGGTGCCGCGCTGCAGATGGCCGGCCTGACCGCCAGCGACCCGCTCGTGGTTCGCCTCATGACGGCCGCGGGAACGCCTGAGATCTCCCCGGATGACCTCGAGAAGACAGTTCGTGCAGCGGCCTCGCCGGGCGCGAGTGAGGTCTTTGCCCCGGTCGCCCGCGGCCTACAGGACCACCTGGTAGTTCGCATCGAATACCAGAGCGCGAGCTCGGAGAGTTGCACGGAGCGCGACATCGAGCCGATGCAACTGCTCGCAGAGCGCGGCGTGTGGTACGTCGAAGCCTACTGCAGACGCGCGGGTGCGCTGAGGACATTCCGCCTCGACCGGATTCGGACGGCCCGAACCCTCACAGAGCGATTCGACCCGCGCAGCATCCCGCTCGCAGGCGAAGCCCTGTCTACCGGACAGCTACCAACGGCTCTCATTCGCTTCGCGCCTGCCGAGGAGTTCGCGGCTCGGGAGTGGCCGGGGAGTCAGATTGTGAGCACGGAAGCCGACGGATCGCGCGTGATCTCCGTACCGTTCGCCGGGACCGCGTGGCTTGCCCGTCAGGTCGCAGCACGACTCGGAGCCGTTGAGGTTCTTGAGCCCGCCGAGGTACGCGCTGCCGTGGCCGACCTGGCCGCCGGCCTGCTGAGCTGACTCCGCCTAAGAGTTTCGCAGCGTATCTCGGTCACGATTCCGCGAAGCGTTGCGCAATCTGATCTGCGACCTCGGCTGCGGGCATGATCTCAATGTCTTTCACGGGCAACGATGCCAGGAACTGCTGACCGTAGCCTTTCTGAATCACCCGCACGTCGGCGAGAACCAGACAACCGGTATCTGTCTTGGAACGAATGAGACGTCCGGCGGCCTGCTTGAGCTCGATGATCGCCTCAGGGAGCGTATAGCGATTCCAAGCCGCCCGACCTTCTCGGGCTTCGCGCTCCTCGGCAAGGGGATCGTTGGGTCGACCAAAAGGCAGCCGGGGCACGATGACGCAACGAAGCGTGTCCCCTTTTGCGTCAAAGCCCTCCCAGAACGATTTCGTGGCGAACAGCGACAGGTGCGTATCGGCAATGAACTCATCACGGAGTCGCTTGGCTGATACGCCGCGACCCTGTACCAATAGTGAGATCCCGGCTGCAGCCAGTCTCGGTTCGAGCAGGCGATGGAGCGCCTCCATATCTCTTCGATTCGTAAAGAGCGTCAGGCACGATCCGCCCATGGCGAGGTGCACCTGCTCAAGCAGTTGTTCAAGATCTCGCACGTAGCCGGGCTCATTCGGTGCGGCCATTCCCCGGGGCACAAAGACCGACATCTGACGCTCGAAATCGTATGAGGAGTCGAGACGCAGCGCCGTCCACTGAACACACTCGTTGCCCTCATCGTCTACCGTGCCGAGGCGATCGAGGCCAACGCTCCGGGCAAAGTGGCTGAAGCTGTCGCCTGCAGCGATTGTGGCGCTGGTAAAGACCACGGCATGCGTTCGTGGAAAGAAGTCCGTCGCCAGCACTTCCCCGACATCGAGCCGGGACGCGGTGAGCCGCTCCGAAGTCACCGCGCGTCGCCGGTCAAGGGAAAGCCAGTAGACGTACTCCTCGGCAGAGCCTTCGATCACCGTGGTAAGTGCATCACGCTGACTGTTGATGCGCGAGAGGAGCCCCGCGAGGTCCGCTTTGCCATCCGTAAACTCGCCGCCACCCTCCTCGAGCAGCGTAACAAGCCCCCGGCCCGCTTGAAGGAGCGCCTCGAGTTTGCGGGCAAGCGACGAGCCCACCCCTTCAACCGTTGCCCATGCCCCTGTGTGGCGGATCTCGGCAGTGATGCGCGCATCACAGGTGTCGTAGCCGCTGGCCGGAACGAGTGCCTCGAGATCCTTGACGAAATCAAAGAGCGACGATGTGAGATTCGACGCAGCGCCCACCGCTGAGGTCATCGCATCGATCTGGGAGAGCACCTGACCGCCATATTCATCGGTATGGCTCGACATTCGCCTGCGAAGATTGTCCAGGAGCCCGCCGCGTCCCGGCTTGTTGAGCGCCTCGAGTGCAACCCGCAACTCAACGTGGCTCGTATCGAGCGTGAGCTGCTTTCGAGCTTCGCTTTCCGCAGAATGCGCTTCGTCGATGATCCAGTGGCGCACCGGAGGCAGTATCCCGCCTTCGGCCACAACATCTCTAAAGAGCAACGCGTGGTTCGTGACCACGATGTGAGCGCTCGCAGCGCGTTTGCGAACCCCGTGCAGGTAGCACAGATGCGGGTAGAATCGACAGCGCTTGTGCGTACAGTCGGCCACATTGGCCGTGACAGAGGCTCGCACATCGCGATGCCAGTGTATGTTGGTCGCATCGAGATCTCCCCACGAGCTCTGCTCGATCCATGCGAGGAGTGCCGCGATACTCACAAGCTCGTGCTCTCTGACCCCGGCGAGTCCCGCCGCATGTCTCTCAAGCTTGCGTAGACACGGATAGTGGTCATAGCCCTTGAGCGATACGTATCGCAACGGCCCGAGCGGCTCCGCCTCACTGTCGCTGTCGGCGGCCAGCGCCGAACACAGAGCGGGGAGTTCCGCGTACACAAGTTGGTCCATAAGCGAGTTCGTCTTGGTGGCGATTCCGATGCTCACGCCGTTCTCCAGCGCGAATCTCGCGGCAGGAACGAGGTAGGCGACCGACTTTCCAACACCGGTTCCGGCCTCGATCGCAACGTGCCTGCGCTCACCGAACGCCCCCAGTACCTCTTGGGCCATCCGAGCTTGCTCACCTCGAGGCTCGAATCCTGAGTACATCCGCCCGGCGATTCCTTCGGGCGAGAACTCGGCCATGACATCTTCTGCCGACGGGCATACGCACTCGACATCGTCGGCATCAAAGAGCGCATCAGCCTTGTCCGCTGATACGCGATGCCTCCGGGTCTCCTTCAGGTCGTGCGTGGTCGCATGAGCGCCTGCCGCTATGTGGGAAATGATGGGTCGGGCGGCCCAGTCCGTCTCCGGCGCCAGCCCCGCCACTCTGCCAAGAAGGCCTGATGGCAAATCAGAGAGTGCCACAAGGGCGACCCGGTAGATCGTGGCAAGAGCTTCGACATCAGCGGTGGCACGATGGGTCGGCTCGGACGCTCCAAACGCGCTGGCAAGGTCAACGAGCCGGTGACTGCGCAGTCGGGGCAGACCGATCAATGCGAGCTGAAGAGAGTCGATCCATGCGCCCGGATACCGCGAGGTGCCGCCCGCGCGCAACAGGAACTCGCGATCGAACGATGCATTGTGGGCAACGATATCGCGGCCCCCCACGAACTCCGCAAGTCGAATCGCCGCTGCCTCCGGCCCCGGGGCTCCCTTGAGCATCGCATCATCGATGCCGGTCAGTTGCGTGATTTCAAGCGGGACCGATTGCCCCGGGTGAACCATCGTGTGAAAGCGCTCAACGATCTCGGGACCTTTTGCCCGGGCCGCTGCAATCTCAATGATGGCATCATGGTTGGGGTCGAAGCCCGTAGTCTCGATGTCTACGTAGATGACTTCTTCTTCGAACCCAAAGACCGTATCGAGCGCGCGCTCGGCGAGCGAAGCGTACGCCTCGACGATATCTGGATCGGTGCCCGGCACGATCAGTCGGGTGAGCTCCTGCGTCATCATCCGCCCAGACTAGCACGCAGAAGTGACGCGGTGCCGACTCTCTGTGAGCGGGTTCCCATCGTTGCCGGCGCAATGCACAGCGACGCCCCGAAAACACGGGGCGTCGCAAAATTGCAGCGCGCGGGTAAGGCTACTCGGTGCTACACGCCACCCATGTCACGACTGGCGCAAAGCCACGAACCGTTCTCGCCCAACTTGAACGTCCATGTATAGGGGAATGACATGCCCTGAGCATCCTGGGCGCCAACAACCGTGATCGTCTCAGCATCCACCTCTACCTGCGGCTGTACCGCAAAACCGGTAACACCGTAGCCCTGCAGGGTTGAGGCGAAACCAGCAGAATCGCCGTAGTAGGTCTGAGTGGCCGTTGGAAGCATGACGAAGGCGGCTTCGTAGTCGCCGGCCTGACAAGCCTCGTAGTACGCATTGACGTACTGCTCCGGAGTCTGCTCTGCGGGCACCGCAGGTGCGGTGGCAGGATCAAAGTCCCCACCAACGGCGGGAGTGGCCGGGCTCGGGTTGGCAGCAGGATCGGTCACTGCGCCTTGCTGGGCCGCGACTGCACTGGGATCCGGGTCCGGTAGACGGGTGTTTTGCCAGACGAGGAGACCAATGATCGCCGCAAGCAATACAGCCACTACGGCGAGCAGGATGGTCACCTGCTTGTTCTGTGTGAGCTCCGACATGTGTTGAATCCTTTCGTGACGCTTGCCTGAACAACGCGGATGCGCGCGCACATCGTATCGTGCGCTGCCGCAGATGCGCAACGCGCCTGCAGCAAACAGCCTTCTTGCGGAGTACACTTAGCGAATGGCACGCCAACGCAGCATCTTCGACATCGTCGGTCCCATCATGATCGGACCGTCCTCCAGCCACACCGCAGGAGCGGTTCGACTTGGCGCTCTTGCGCGCGCGGTATTCGGTGCAGCGCCCACGAGCGCTCACATTGGATTGCACGGTTCATTTGCGACCACAGGTCATGGTCATGGAACCGACCTGGCCCTCGTGGCGGGGCTCCTTGGAATGGCACCCGACAATCCCGATATCAGACGGTCGATCGCGCTCGCGGGCGAAGCGGGTCTCTCGGTCAGTTTTGAAACCATCGACCTGGGCGAGGTCCACCCGAACACGGCTGTCTTTCAGCTCGCAGAAGGTGAGAGACGGATGCGAATCCAGGGCGCGTCTCTCGGAGGCGGCGACGTGCTGCTTGTGGCTATCGATGATTTTGAGATTGAGATGACCGGCGAACTACCCGCGCTCGTGGTCGAACATGTTGACCGCCCGGGGGAAATCGCGGCCGTCTCAAGCGTGCTGGCAGAGAGCGGCGTCAACATCGCTGCCATGCGCGTCTCACGTGAAGCCCGAGGTGCCCGTGCGCTCATGGTCATCGAAACGGATACACCGGCACCTGATGAAGTCGTTGACACCCTGAACAGAGTCCCGACCATCACCTCGGTTAGACGTGTTGCCGCTGTCTAGGCCAACCGCCCACTCGTTCGGAGAATCGAATGGCCCCGCTCGCCAAAGGACAGTATGACCCCGACCGCGAACTCGTCCGCGCATTCCGCGTGGGTTGCGGCATCTTGTTCACGCTATTCCTGATCGGATGGGCCATCATCGCTCTGTTCTGGCTCAGCTAGTCTGAACTCCCGGCCCTTGGCAGGGTTGGATGACGTGCTGCACTTGGACGCGCACAACAAGCATGCACCGCTGCAGGCCGTCAGCTTCAGGGCGTTGCACCGTGGACAGCGAATCTCGGCTGATGGTGTCGTGAGTCCGCAAGCCGGGCACGGAGTGACCGAGGCCATCTATACCACCCCAAGCAGTCGCGCCAGTAGGCCACCCACCAGAAATGCGATGCTGACAGAACCGGCAAACAGACCTGCCATGTAGCCCCACCCGCGCTCCTTCACGATCACCATGATGCTTGCAATGCACGGCACGAACAGCGTGATGGTGACCATGGCCACAAGCAGCTGTGCCGAGGAAAGGCTCATGGTGAAGAAGCCCGCGGCTCCAAAGTCTCTACGAACGAATCCCATGACGAACGCGGTGGCAGCCTCTGGGGGCAGACCGAGCCACCCGACCGTCAGGGGAATGAGCGCCTCCTGTATCCATGCAAGTGCGCCGGTCACATCGAGCACGGAGATGATGAGGGCTCCCGCAAGGAAGAAGAGTGCTACTTCTTTCATGAAGTGCCACACCTTGGTCACCGTCTTTCGCACAACGTTGTCAGCGCGCGGCAGCCTGAGACTCGGGATATCAATAAGCAGATCGGTTGAAGTTCCGGGGGTAAGTTTGTTGAGAGCGGTGCCAACGGCAACAAAAATCAGAAGTAACGCCCCGATATAGCCTGCAGCGTACAGCGGCCCCGTGCTGGTCATGAGCGCAGCAATGACAGCGATTTGAGCGGAACAGGGAACCGCAATCGCCATGAGGGCGGTCGCAATGAAGCGCTCACGCCGACTGCCCAGAATGCGCGTTGTGAGCGTACCCATGGTCACGCAGCCGAGGCCGAGGATCAGAGGAATCACCGCACGGCCATTGAGTCCGATTCCGGTTAGAGATCGGTCAGCCAGCGCGGCTATCCTTGGCAGGTACCCTGAGTCCTCGAGCAATCCAAGAAGGAGATAGAACGCAGTAACGAGCGGCAAGATGACACCAATGAGATACGTGGGGGTCAGTGTGAGTACGCCGAATTCGCCGGCGAGAATCGTGTAGATCGGCGATCCGACCGCGAACACTGAACTGACTACGGTGCGTACCAGTGGCTCCCAGTAGCCCTGCATGACGGATTCCTCAAGCACGCCAACGACTCCGCCCGCCACCCACTGACCGAGAACCACATACATGCCCCAGAGAAGCAGGCCCAGCAGCGGCAGGCCAGTAGCCGGATGCATCATGGCAAACGAGAGCCGTGACTTGAGATTGACTCCCTGGGTTGTTTCGGTGAGGACATGCCCCACGAGATCGTTGACCCGGGAGCGGCGGCGAGTGTAGATCCCGTCGCGCAGATCTGCCGGATCAAGTCCGTGACGGGCAGCGACCGTCTCATCGCCCTCAAGCACCATGAGCGCCTCTGCTCGGGTGCCGCAGCGAGCGGCCATCTCCAGCAGTTCGACATCGAGCTCGCGATCTCCGTGTCCCGTTCGTGCGGAACCGAGTGCCTCTACGAGGGCATCAATTCCCAGACCCTTTACGGCCACGGTCTCAATCACCGGAACGCCGAGGAGATCCTCTAGCAGGTCCCTGTCAATCACGACGCCCGCAGCACGGGCCTCATCAGCCATGTTGAGAGCAACTACCATGCGCTTACCCATATCGAGCAAGTGCAGCGTGAGAAAGAGATCGCGCTCGATATGCACCGCATCGACCACGTTGATGACCGTATCGGCATCAAGGATGACGTCCCGCGCAACAGTCTCTTCATCGTTGAAACTTGAGACCCCATATACACCGGGAGTATCGACCAGGTCACGATTTCCAATCTGCCCCCGGGTCAGCTCGACGGTCGTGCCGGGGTAGTTCGACACGTCAACGTAGATTCCGGTGAGCGCGTTGAACACAACGGACTTACCGACATTCGGATTGCCGACAAGTACGACCTGCTCAACGTCCTCACGTGCTATGAGGGAGTTTGGCGCATGACAGTGAGCCACTGGGCTTCCGGCTTTGCTCGTATCCGCAGCCATCTCTAGCCAGCCTTCCTGATATCTCCGGTGTCAATACGCCGCACGCGAATGCGTTGGGCCAGCTTGCGCCCGACAGCGATTTCCTGGCGCCCTGAGCGCATGACGATGGGCCCGGCAGGGATGCGCGTTACGCAACGTGCCTGAGATCCCTCCGCCATGCCAAAGCGCAGAGCATGGATACGCGCGCCCTGATCATCGACACCCACGATCTCGACCACGTCGCCTCCGCGCACTGCATCCAGCGTGCACGTGTCGATTCCATCGACGGGTATGCGGCGATAACCGCGCCCTCCTCGGCCACGAGCGAAATCAATGAAGTGGCCCACCCCGTGTGTTCTGCGGTGACTCTGGTTCATTGGAGGCACTCCCTGCGGTCGCAATACTTAGTGGATACTAAGACTCATGTAGCGTGTATGCTACTTCCGTGCCAACGTATCGTCAAGGTATTGCGTGCGACCCGGCTGTGTTACGCGCTGGCGCAGAGGATACAATCGCACTAGCCACCCGTCTCTATTGGAGGACCCATGGCATACGCCTCATTCGATGAACTGCTTCGAGCCAGCGTCTCTGCGGGCTCTCTTTCGCACGCTGCGATCGCCCGTGAGTACCAAGAAACCGATGCTTCGCCCGACTCGATTCGAGCCACCATGGCAGACCAGCTCGAGGTGATGCGTGAATCGGTCGCCCAAGGTCTTGCTGGCAACGCTCGCTCACGCTCCGGTCTTGTGGGCGGCGATGCCAAGCGGGTTGCGGAGTCCCCCTCGCACGCATCGGGCACCGTGCTTGCACACGCGATTGCGCGGGCCCTTGCCGTGGGTGAAGTGAACGCGGCCATGGGCCGCATCGTGGCAGCCCCTACGGGCGGCGCGTCAGGTGTGTTACCGGGAGTCCTCTTGACCATCGCGGAGGAACACCAGATTGCCGACCATGACCTTGTCGATGCCCTTATCACCGCATCGGCTGTAGGGGCGGTGCTCGCAGCCCGTGCAACGCTCTCCGGCGCTGCCGGAGGATGCCAGGCAGAGATCGGCTCGGCGGCAGCGATGGCGGCGGCAGCTGGTGCGGAGATGCTGGGAGCAACTCCCGAACAGGCCGGACACGCGGCCTCCCTCGCGCTGCAAGGGCTGCTTGGCCTGGTATGTGACCCGATCGGAGGACTTGTGGAAGTGCCGTGCGTTGCGCGCAACGCAACGGGCGCCGCCGTGGCGCTGGCAGCAATCGAGTTGGCCCTGGCCGGTGTAGAGTTTCCGGTTCCGTTCGATGAGGTCGCCACGGCGGCAGCTCACATCGGACGCTCACTGCCGCCGTCTCTTCGCGAGACCGCACTCGGCGGTCTCGCGGCTACTCCGACCGGACGCGCACTGGCCAAAGAAGCAGCTCTCTAGCGACCGGTTCTGCGCTTCCACACCTTCTGGACCTCAACGGCCCAGAAGACAACCGTGGACATCGCAAGAGCCACGCCGAGCTCGGCTCCGGTAAGCGGCTTGGTCTTGAACACCCCCTGCAGAATCGGCACGTAGATCGTTGCCAGCTGCGCCGCCAGAGTGAGCAGCACCGCTCCGAGCATGGGACGGTTCGACCACATTCCCTGGGTAAAGAGGGACTCCCTATCCGAGCGGATTGCAAGCGCGTTGCCCAGCTGGCTAAAGCACAGAACCGTGAACACCATCGTCTGCCAATGCCAGCCAAGCTCGATGGCCGCGGCTTGCGTTACGAGGGAGACCGAGCCCATAAGGAGTCCGACCCACACAAGGTCAAAGCCGAGCCCCTCGGCAAAGATGCTTTCTTTTGGTGGTCGTGGGGCACGCTGCATGATCGAACCCTCTGCAGGCTCAGCTGCGTATGCGAGTCCGGGAAGCCCGTCGGTCACCAGATTGATCCAAAGAATATGGATCGGAAGCAACGGAATAGGAAGACCAAAGAAGGGCGCGAACAGAATCGTCCATATCTCACCCGTATTGCTGGTCATCGTGTACTTGATGAATTTGCGTATGTTGTCGAATACGCGACGCCCTTCACGCACAGACGAGACGATCGAGGCGAAGTTATCGTCGGTAAGAATCATGTCCGCGGCCTCTTTGGCCACATCGGTACCGCCAATGCCCATCGCCACACCGATGTCTGCGCGGGCAAGCGCAGGAGCGTCATTCACTCCGTCGCCGGTCATGGCTACAAACTCGCCGCGATCCTGAAGCGCCTCCACGATCTTGAGTTTCTGTTCGGGAGCAACGCGCGCATATACCCGCAGGTCCTCGACGCGCTGCTCGAAATGGTGCAGATCGAGGGCATCGAGCTCAACACCCGTGATCATCTGGTCAGGGTCGTCGCAGATTCCAAGTCGCTTCGCAATCGCAAACGCTGTCGCGGGGTGGTCGCCGGTGATCATGACCGGAACGATCCCTGCTTCGATGCACAGGGCGACCGCCTCGGCCGCTTCCGGTCGCGGTGGATCTACCAGGCCCACGAGGCCCAGGAAGAGCAGGTCGTTCTCCAGGTCCGACTCCTCGGGCTCCTCGGCCACCGACGCGAGCTTTCGCATGCCAAATGCCAGGACCCGCATGCCACGGGCGGACCACTCATCGGCGCGCTCGAGTATCGCTTCGCGCTCGAGAGCCACCTCATGGCCTGCTTCATCCATCGCGATCCGGGAGCGGGCCACGACCGATTCGGTTGCTCCTTTGGTGAATCCGACAAATCCGCCTGAGGTATTCTCATGAACCGTTGTCATGAGCTTTCGGTCGGAGTCGAACGGCAGTTCTGCGACACGCGGCAGCGACTGACTGAGTTCAGAGACCGAAACCCCTGCGCCAATGGCCGAGTTGACCAGCGCCACTTCGGTCGGGTCGCCCACGAGTTCACCCTCGGCAAATCCCTCAACGTCGTTGGACAGGCACATCGCACGTGCGAGCCACATCCAGGCTCCGTCGCTCTCAAGGTGCGTGCCGGTGAGTCCGTCCTCGGCAGGACCGGTCGTGCTGATTCGCTCGACGGCCATCTGGTTGAGCGTGAGCGTGCCGGTCTTGTCGGTACAGATGAACGTGACCGAGCCGAGTGTCTCGACTGCGGGCAAACGGCGCACGAGAGCGTTGGTTCGAACGAGCTTGCGCGCCCCGAATGCCAGAGAGATCGTGGCGACCGCAGGAAGCGCTTCGGGAACGGCAGCAACCGCGAGGCTGACAGATGTGA
Organism: Actinomycetes bacterium; assembly: GCA_024637115.1. Taxonomy (GTDB): domain Bacteria; phylum Actinomycetota; class Coriobacteriia; order Anaerosomatales; family JAGXFU01; genus JAGXFU01. The sequence continues at coordinate 58,165 of JAGXFU010000010.1, read as the reverse complement.
GAAACATGACGAGCACATCTTCACCACGCAGCAGTCCGACCACGAACACGAGTGTGCACAGACCAAGTGCGGCCACGCCAAGCCACTTTCCGAACTGAGCGAGTCGTTTCTGGAGCGGGGTCTTGACCTCGCCGGTCTCGCCAAGCAGACCCGCGATCTTGCCGAGCTCCGTCTGGAGCCCGACTGCCGTCACCACGCCGACACCGCGACCGTTGACCACCTGCGTACCTCGATATGCCATGCACAGGCGGTCCCCGAGAGGAGCCTGCGAATCCGTAATCGGTGCGATCGTCTTATTGACCGGGAGGGATTCTCCGGTGAGCGCAGCCTCTGCAATGCTCAGTCGAGCAGACTCAATGAGCCGCAAGTCAGCAGGCACGACTCTGCCTGCATCAAGCAGAACAATGTCGCCCACCGTAATCTCATCGGCCGGGATTTCCACCACAACGCCGTCTCGTCTCACTGCCGCGACAACCGACGCCATCTTCTTGAGCGCTTCCATCGCACGCTGCGCTCGATACTCCTGCACCACGCCGATCACCGCATTGAGTACGACGATCACGATGATGGCCACCGTGTCGGCCACTTCGCCGAGAAGACCGGAGATCACCGCGGCACCGATCAGCAGCAGGATGAGGAAGTCGGCGAACTGAGCGCCGATCATGGCAAGGATCGACCGCTGCTTGCCATCGGGAAGAGCGTTGGGACCTAAGGTCTCAAGACGACGCGACGCCTCGGAGGCGCCCAGGCCTTGCGGAGATGTCTCGAGAGCGTCGAGGACATCATCCGCCGCGTGCATGTAAGCGTCGGTATTCGTCTGAGTCAATTGCTGTATGGACAACCTGCCTCCACCTCTTCACGCAAGGGACAATCCACCGTGAAGGTCTGGCACATGAGGATGTCCCTCGTGGCAGCGCCGGGGCTCCATGCCCGTGATGACGGCCTGCCTCCCCGACAACGCCGGGTAGCTACTCCCCTTCAACGATGATGGTACCCCATCGCATGGACACCATCTCATGACCGTTCGTCATTCAATATTTACCGTCCGCCCGTTAGACAGGTTATATTCTTCGTGGGAATATGCCGATAATCGGTATGTTACGAATGGGAGACTATGAACGGTCAGGGCAACAGAATGCTTCTTGCACGGATTCTGCCTTCACGGCTGGGTTCGCGCATCACTCTGACAATCCTTCTGACCAGCCTCGTTGTACTTGCGGTGGCGGGAGTGGGCGTCGTGCTCGCCGCTCAAGCCGCGCGCCCACTCTACGAAGACGAAGCTGCACGCGAAGCTCTCACCCACGTCGATCAGGGCGTTCGCCAACAGGGAGCCGCGCTGCACGGGTCCACAGCCCCCTTTGGAGCAGCTTATCGAATGCGCGAAGCGGCAGTCAGCGGAATCATCGCGCCGGATATGGCCGATACCCTTGATGCATACGCCCGTCAGATCGGCGTGTCGGCCATCGTATTCCTTGACACCAACGGGAACGAAGTCTACTCGTTCGGCGAACCCGGACACATAGCGGCGATCGAGGCGTTGTTACTTCGTGAGCTTGACTTCGCGTGGACGTACGGGCCGATCGACCTTCAGGGAACTCCGACTCTCGTTGCCCGCGAGGATATCGTTGGGATCGACCCGGGAGATCCACCGGTCGGCCAGCTCGTTGTCGCCGCCCCGCTCGATGTCGACGCAATCTCTCTGTCCGGAGAGCTCGCCTTCGAAGCTCCCGAGGCATCCGCCCAGGTTGGCTCGGATAGCCGGATCTTGGACAACGAAGCATTCGATGATGTGGCTATCGTCTCCGAAGGCAACAGTTTCAGGCTCGAAGCCGAGATCCCCGGTGTCGATGGACGAGCCGCCTCAACAGTCACCTATCTTGATTCGCTATCCGTCGAACCTATCGCCAGCGTCTTTGGCGTGTTCATCGCCTTCATTACTGTTCTCGCAAGCGTCATCGGCCTTGGTGTGGGTCTGCTCGTGGCCAGGGCGATCGCACGTCCGATCACGGGTCTGTCGAATCACATCACAAAACGTAGGGCCGACGCTCTCGCGGGTCATGAAATCGGGCCCCTTCCCATTGACCCGCTTCTGCCCTATGAGTTCTCCCATCTCATAGAGGTGTTCAACTCCACATTCGATGAACTCCAGCTCCATCAAGTCGCACTCGCCACTGCAATAGAAGAGGCCGACGCGTCAAAGAAATCCCTGGATATCGCGGTTCAGGACTCTCTTGAGGGAAAGGTGCTCGTTCACAACGGGCTCATCACCGTATTCAATCCCGCCGCAGCCACGCACCTTGGGATCGAGCCCGAGGACGCCCTCGGGCAGCCTCCGGCTGCCGCGTTTTCCTCCGGAGCATTCACAGATGTGAACGGCACTCTCGTGGACTCTTCGACCATTCCCGACGCAGCAATCGACAGCAGTCTGATTCTCATGTTCGAGCGTGAGGGTCGCGGCACTCGTTGGCTGGAGATCAAGACCGTTCCCCATTCGCAGACAGACGGCACGATGCTGGTCACCACTCGTGACGTGACCGACAATCGCCGCCTGGATGACCTTCGGACCGAGATCGTTGGGCTCGTGTCTCACGACCTCCGAGCTCCTCTGACGGTGATTAGCGGCTACCTCGATCTCATGACCCGGAATCTCGATGAGAGTGCCCGCATCAAGGCGATTACCTCCGCTCAGCGTTCCGCTCAGCGCATGCAGGAGTTGCTCGAAGATCTTCTTGCAGCTACCCGAGCCGAAGAGATGTTCTCTCCGATCGAGCTGCTTCGCGTTGACATGAGTGAGATCGCTCGAGATACGGCGTCCTCGTTCGAGCACACTTCACCGCACGAGTTGCATCTTGAAGCAGGCTGCAGCGCTATCGTGCTTGGCGAGGAGCGCCGCCTGCGCCAGGTTCTTGTCAACCTGATTACAAACGCAATGAAGTACTCCCCTGCCCACACGAATATCTTCATCTCACTCTCGTGCGACGATCATCTGGCAACAATCACAGTCGAAGATGAAGGATCCGGTGTTCCTGAAGAGATGAGAGAAGCGATATTCGAGAGGTTTGCCCGCCTTGAGAGCGATACCGGCGCGAGGCACCCCGGCGTGGGACTCGGACTCTACATCGTGCGTGCAATCGTGGAGAGCCACGGCGGAAGAGTGTTTGTCGAAGCCCGGCCGGCCGGGCTCGGCGCGCGCTTCGTGGTCTCGCTGCCACTCGCTCCGACGGACACAGAAACCGACACCTAGGCGAGCGCCAGCCTCACGAGCCGATCACACAAGTCAGGAAACTCGATTCCCGCAGCACGAGCTGCATCGGGAAGCAAACTCGTGGACGTCATTCCCGGAATCGTGTTTGTCTCAAGAAGGAGTACCGAGCCATCGGGCTCGATCATCGTGTCTGAACGCGACATCCCCCGACAACCCAAGACACGGTGCGCCTCCAGGGCAACGCGTTCACACTCGACCAACGCTTCGGGGCTGACCCGAGCGGGGATGATATGCCGACTCATACCGGGAACATACTTGGACTCGTAGTCATAGAACTCGTGTTCGGGAACGATCTCAATCATAGGAAGCGCGAGCAATGAGTCGTTGCCAATAACTCCAACGGTGCCCTCCACTCCTTCTACGAACTTCTCAACGAGCACATTGGTATCGAATTCGAACGCCGCCTCGACAGCCGCCGGGAGCTCGGTTGGCGTGTGGGCGATGGTGACTCCGATCGCAGACCCTTCGTTAGCTGGCTTGACCACCGTCTTGGGTCCCAGGAATTCAGTGATCTCCTCGGCAGACCAGGGTTCACCGGCACGCAGCACCACATAGTCGGGTGTCGGCAACCCCGCATGGGCATAGATGTGCTTGGACATGACCTTGTCCATCGCGAGCGCGGAGGCCAGAACCCCTGATCCCACGTACGGTATTCCGAGGAGTTCGAGCAATCCTTGGACGGTGCCGTCCTCTCCAAATCGCCCATGCAGGCAGATGAACACCACGTCGGCTTTGTGCGATTTGATCTGCTCGATAAAGTCGGGAGCTGCTGCATCGACTGAGACAACGCAGTGTCCCTGGGTTCTCAATGCTTCGGCAACCTGCGAGCCGGTATTGAGTGAGACTTCGCGCTCGGCCGAACGCCCACCTTTGAGGACGAGGACCTTGAGAGCTTCGGACATTCCGACTCCCTATGACAGGCCGGCGGGTAGTGTGATCAGTCCGAGGCGCACGGCATCGACAGCCACCAGCACCCCGTACCACAAGACTACGCCGACAAATGTGAGTATCGATGCGCGAACGAACGAAATGGTGAACAACCCGCCGCGAGCATGCTTCTCGGCCGATAGCCACGCGATGAACCACATGAACATGGCAAGCAACGGACCCAGCAGCGTCATCACGAGAGCGGCGAGCAGGAGCGAAGGATAGAGATCCTGGGAGACAGAGGGAAGGGCTGCCTGAGGGCCACGGGCGAGCAGATATCCTGTGAACACGATCAGTCCGACCCACAGCACCGAGTAGGTGATGAAGGGCCACCACGCGATACGCGAGGGTCTCCGGACAGGCTTGATCTCCGATTCGGGCGCCGGGACGTCGGCGGGCTCAGGGGATAGGGCCACGGACGGCTCAGGCGCGGGGCCCTCTTCTGATGCGGGCAGTTCGGCCTTCGCCGGTTCGGCTACGACCTTGGTGGACGGCTCGGGAGCAGGTTGGGGCTCCTCGGCAGGGATGAGTTCGGGTGATTGTGTGTCCTCAGTCATGCTGGCAGTCTACGGTACCTGCAGTACGGCCTCAACCACTATACGGCGCTTTATGTGCGCCCCTGCTCCAGGAGACAGCCGCCCCAACCACTGCGATCACGGCTGCAGCTATGAATGCCGGTCGCATCGCGGAGACGAACTGCAGTGCCTCGGCCGGGTTCAGCGCCTGCGTGGAGTCCATGAGAGCCGCTCCGTCCAGCCCTGCCGCGATGATCGCCGCAGTCGTTGCGATGCCGAGAGTCATACCAAGATTGCGGGCCTGGCCGATCAATGCGGAGCCCACTCCAACGCGTGTTCTCGGAGTCGCCCGCAGGACGTCGGCGGAGTTCGGGGCCCCAAAGAACGACAGACCGGTTCCGACTGCCACGAGCACGATCCCGATCGTGACGGTGGACGTTGCCGCCCCAAAGAAGGACGCAGCCAGGAGCGCAGATGCCAGCACGGAGAGGCCGCCGGTGGTAAGCCCGCGACTCCCGTACTTATCTGACAGGCGGCCGGCCACCGGAGAGAATACGGCCATACTCAGCGGTGTGGCCGTGAGCAGAAGGCCCGCCACCGCAGGGTCGATCCCCAACACCCTCAACAAGTAGAACGGCATCGTGAAGGTCACCGCAAAGAGAGCCATGTAGGCAAGTACCGCCGAACCGACCCCTGCGCGAAACGTCCGTGACTGAAACAGGCCGAAGTCAAGCGTGGGGTGCGGCACCGTCAACTCGGTTCGAACGAACAACCACCCCGCGACGATCGCTGCCGCAAGTAGTCCCATAACAAGTCCCGAGAACAGACCAACGTGCTCAGTAGCCGAGAACGCAAGGAGCAGAAGGGTCAGCGCGATTGCTCCGAGAAGAGCGCCTACGAGATCGAATGCCTCGGGCTCGGGACAATCCTTGGGCAGTTTGCGGGCGGCCGCGACCGCAACGATGATCGAGAGCGGGATGTTGATCAGGAACACTGCCTGCCAGCCCAACGCCCCAAGGAGAAAACCTCCCAGACTCGGGCCTACCGTCAGCCCCGCAGACACCGAAAGCGATATCCATCCCAGGGCTCGCCCTCGTGTCTCGGGAGGGAACGCCCTCGTGACCAACGCAGGTCCGGCGGCAAACATCATCGATGCACCAACCGCTTGAACAACTCGACTCAGGATGAGCACGATCAAACTCGGAGACACCGCGCAGGCAAGAGATCCTGTGCCAAATACAACGAAACCCGCCACGTAGACGCGTCGCAGACCCCAGATGTCACCCAGGCGCCCCATGCTCAACACAAGTGACGCGTTGGTGAGCAAGTAAGCCGTGGCCACCCAGCCCACCGAAGTCATACTCGCTCCGTAGTCCGCCGCAATGGCGGGCAGCGCGATGTTTACGATCGAAGAATCGAGGGGAGCCAGAAATGTGCCGGCAATGAGAATGCCGAGCACGATGCGCGGGTTTGGGTCGTGGTAGCAGGTGTCTTGAGACATCTCGCCCTGACGTTCTCTCACGTGGCTCTCTGTATCGGTGTGCTGCTTTTGTGCATTTTCCCCCGCACAGACCATGGGCATATGTTCTGAGCGTACTATGAATACCAAGCTGCACGTGCATGGACCAACAAGCTAGAGGTGACACATGGACGAACACTCCGCTTCACCGTCAGATGAAACAGCTCTGCCCGTTGTTCCCGACGAGAGCGACACACCTGTGACCGAGGACCCCACCGAGACGCCCTTTCAACATTCAACCCCGGTGGTACCCGTACCCCCTGCATCCTCACCTGCGAGCGGTGTCTCGCTTGGAGGCGCAATCACCATCGCACTTGTCGCCGCGCTGATCGTTGGGACGTTGGCGGGCGGCCTCGCGGGCTACGCGGGCCAATGGCTCGCATCACGCGGCGGAATCACCTCCACCCCCGAAACCATCCGGGTGATCCCGTCTGATACCGAAGAACCGATTGCAGCTGCGGCCGCAGCTGCGCTACCGGCAGTCGTCAACATAGACATCTCAGGAGACGCTGTTGCGCAGGAAGACGGAGAACTCCCTCAGGGGCATCCCGGTGTACCCGTCATGGGCAATGGTTCAGGGGTGGCCTGGACGCACACTGACAACGGTGGAACATACATCATCACCAACGCGCACGTTGTGGCAGACGCAACAAAGATCACCGTGACCGGCACAGACCGTGAGCACCACGCTGGCACAGTCATTGGCGTGGATACAGAAACGGACATCGCGGTTGTTGAGATCGATGCCGAACTGTCCTTGATCGAGGTCGGCGATTCAGATGACCTCCTGGTCGGGCAGTCAAGCGTTGCTATCGGCTCTCCGTTCGGACTCGAGCATTCCGTGAGCGCGGGGGTCATCAGCGCACTTGGACGTGCGCTCACGACCCCGCTCAACGGCGAGGAGGGCGTCTACCCCCTCGTTGACGTCATCCAGACCGACGCAGCGATCAACCCCGGCAACTCAGGCGGTGCCCTGGTCGATCGCTACGGCGCGCTGATCGGAATCAACGCCGCTATCTACTCGGACACCGGATCCAGCGGGGGGATTGGATTTGCGATTCCCGTGAACACCGCCGTGCGCATCGCGAACGACCTCGTTGAGAATGGCAGAGCTGAACACCCCTTCCTTGGCATCCTTGGAAGAGATGTGGACCCTGTGCTCGTTGAAGAAGAGAACCTTCCGGTTCAGGAGGGCGCGTATATCGTTGACATCACCCCCGGCACCAACGCCGAGAAGGCGGACCTCTTGCCGGGCGATGTCATCGTGATGCTCAACGATGATCCTATCCTGTCTATGGAGGATCTCATTCTCCAGGTGCGACGACATGAGATCGGCGATATCGTCACGATCGCCCTCTATCGAAATGGCGAGAGGATGGAAGTCGAGATGGAGGTCGGGGTGAAACCCGACAATCTGGATCTGGCTCCGTCACAAGAGTCCTCACCAAGTGAGACCCCATAGGACGCTCCGGTTCAGGCGATACGCACAGCCGCTACATTACGAGAGACCCCGCCATCCTGCGGGGTCTCTCTTTGTACGCTCTGCCTCTGGTGACTCACGTAGCGTATGTCCGGCTTACCCTTCCGCCGAGGAGCTCCCCTTGCGACCACGAAGAGCAAACCAACCAACGGTCCCCACGCCAAGCGCCAGACCCACGACAGCCATGCTCAACAGCAGTCCGTTCGAGCCGCCGTCCCCGCCGCCTTCAGATGTCTTTGCAGCCGAGGCGATAGCGTCTGACCCATACACCGCTTGCGATGCCGAGGCCATGGTCGTTGTGGGAATCTCAACGCCCGCCTTCTCGGCCATCTCTTCGGAGCATGAACGATAGAAGAGCGCGGCCTGAATCTCTGCTTCATCGCGCTCCGGCATGGTGAATTCAAAGGTGTCTGTGACCGACTCCCTGGGGGGGATTCGATCGTCCTTCTCGAACGCCACCGCTTCCCAGAGTTCAGCGGGGGAGTTGCCCTCGGCATCCTTCAGGATGCTTCCGAATTCATGCGTGCCGAGGACCTCCTCGACTCCATCGGGATACACGGCTTTGACCTCGAGCCACATCTCCCGGACCTCGGTGAGACCTGTTGGGATGTAGTGTCCCGCTCCAACGTTCGTAATCGTAGTTGCGATCTCGGCCATATCGCCCGGGGCAACGATCTCGTCGACGGAGAGCGTAAGGGTAGCCGCTGCCTTCAGTCGCTCCTCGGCAAGGACGGAATCACCCAGACCCACATTACCGCCAACGAACGTCATGAGATACACGTGATCTCGCTGTGGCCCACCTGCGGCAGCGGTTCCCGGATACGGTTTGGTGACTCCGGGACCAAACGTCATGTGACAGTCTTGACACACGATTCCCTCGGCCGCGTACGGCCCCTCACTCCACTCGGTGTACGTCGACTCGAGATGCAGGCCATTCGTGGGATGATCGACATTGTGGCATGCTCCGCAGAACTGTGCGCTCTCGTGAAAGGCCGAATACGCCGTCTCGTGCGCCGGCGAATTCGCATCGTCAAACTGGGCTCGCTTAGTACCATCGGCCTCAAGAATCTGGGATACGTTGCCCAGCGGATCGTTGGTGCCGGTGACCTGATGACAGAAATCGCACACAACGCCCTGGAGGCTCTGAGGGCTGGCCGTGGCAAGATCGGCATTCTCGCCGGACATTACCGCGATCGGCCCATGACACGAGTCGCAGAATTCACCCAGCTCTCCGTCTGTTGCCCGGTTTGCTTCATCCCGTTTGAGCATGTACAGCGGATCGCTCAGGGCCTTTGCATGCATCGACGGCTGCCAATCCTCTATGAGACTCGAGTGACAGCCGCAGCCCGTGACGGGAAGAAAGGCCTCTGATCCTATTTCAGGAAGTGCGTAGGCCGAGCCCGAGCCCAGGAATACCGTTCCTGCGATTACAGCGAGAAGAAACAATCGTGTAGTAGACCTCATTCGTATTCTCCATTCCGGCATCGCCAGCAACTCAAGGACGTTTCTGATTGCGCGGATGACTCCTTCTACCCGCTCTGCCCACCAAAAACGCTCCCGTTGGGAATAGACCGTCATACGTAATGTATCCTAGCAACTCCCGACCGTAGGGCCGTAAGGAGAGAAACATGGTGGAATCGTATCGTTGTAAAGGTTGCGGCTACTTTCACATAGGCCGTGCACCTGAGAGCTGCCCCGTTTGCGGGGCGCCCCGCACAATGTTCGTCGAATACTCGGGTGTCGAGGGCGATCTCTCGGGTACTAAGACGTTTGAAAACCTCCAGGCGGCCTTCGCCGGCGAGTCCCAGGCGAATCGCATGTATACGCTGTTCCGGCGCATCGCGGAACTCGAAGGTGCCCCGCAGTCGGTACTCGATGCGTTCGACCGGGCGGCGCGTGAAGAAACTGCGCATGCCCTGGGACACCTCGCGTATATGGGCGGGTTCGGCACCACCGCGCAGAATCTAGCCACCGCCGTCGGTGGTGAGGACTTCGAGAGCACGGACATGTATCCCGGCTTTGCTGAGACCGCGGAGGCCGAGGGCTTTGATGACATAGCGTTCTACTTCCGCTCTGTTGGGAGCTTCGAGACAGAGCATCGAGACGAGTATCGTTCCGCTCTTGAGGATCTCGAATCATAGAATCGTGACGAATCTCTCGACTATCGCGGGAATCAAGGCGTTCGGGCCCAGCGGGCTCGAACGCCTTATCTCCGAACTCGGAGAACCCCGATATCGGGCACACCAGATAGTGCGCTGGCTCTATGGCAAAGGAGCGGGCAGCTGGGATGAGATGACCGATGTACCTGCTTCTCTCCGCCAGCGACTGTCTGACCGCTACACCCTGCCCGTGCCCACCCTGCTCGACAGACAAGTCTCCGCCGTCGATGGCACCCGTAAGTACCTGTGGGGCCTTGGTGACGGTGCGACGGTGGAAAGCGTGGGCCTTCCCACACCCGAGAGACTCACTGTCTGCTTTTCCACCCAGGCGGGCTGCGGCATGGGGTGCAGTTTTTGCGCAACGGGTGCAGGCGGCCTCAAACGCAACCTGGCAGTCGGGGAAATCGTTGACCAGGTGCGCCTCGTTGGCGAGGATTTTGGCAGTCGGGTGAGCAACGCCGTCGCGATGGGGCAAGGTGAACCATTCGCAAACTACGATGCGGTCATGGGCGCTCTTCGCCTCATGAACAGCCCCGACGGCCTTGGTATCGGTGCCCGTCACCTCACGGTTTCCACGTGCGGACTCGTACCGGGCATCCAGAGGCTTTCAGGTGAGCCCGAGCAATTCACCCTCGCGATATCGTTGCATTCCGCAGTTCAGGAAACACGCGATGAACTTATGCCAGGGGTCAAGGCGAGCGACCTTCATCAACTACGAGCAGCAATCGTCGACTACACCGCAGCGACAGGTCGGCGTGTGTCATTGGAGTACGCGCTCATGGCCGGAGTGACGGACACGCCGAAGCAGATCGACTCACTGCGCAACTTCGCACGCGGTCTGCTGTGCCATGTGAACTTGATCCCACTTAATCCAGTCGCGCACTCCCGCCATTCGCCGGCTTCTACAAAGCGGGCAGCTGAGATCGTCCGCCTCCTGGACAAATCAGGTACAGAAGCAACCATTCGAACCGAACGTGGCGCGGACATCGACGCGGCGTGCGGACAGCTGAGTCAGAAACACGTGGGGAACTAGACCGGGGGTTCACGTACGCCGCGAAACCCGGCACACGTTTCCGGCAATGGGGCAGGATCCGCACGATCGTTCATTCCACACGCTGAGCGGTTCATACACACCCGCATCCAACTTTCGATACGCATCCACGACGTATGCCGTGAGTTCATCGATGTCCTTGGTGTGGAACTCGAAGGTCACCTTCTGCGGCTCGCCGTCATCTGCCAGCACTTCCGGTCGAACGAAGTGCAGCTCCACAGAGGCAGCTCCCTGACTGAGTGCGGCAAGCGCGTAGCAACGGGCTTGGGTGCGATACCGCTCGGCAAGTTCGCTCTCTTCGCCCGAAACGCCTGTCTTGTAGTCGACGATGGTGATTCGATCACCAGCCCAACCCAGGAGATCGATCGAACCCGTCAGCATGAATCGGCCTCCGCCGTCCGCGCAAAGTTCAACGGCAAAGGGTGCCTCGGTCACCACCTGATCACAGGCTCGAATGCTCCGCGCCAACTGCGACTGAACGAACGCTCGCTCTGCGTGCTTGAGACGGTCGAGGTCCTCGTCCGCGAGGCCGTGATATCGGGCGATCTGATCCGTCCGCTCCCCCGCCTGAGCCAGACCGGCCATCACCACTTGAAGTACCGCGTGAAGGGCCGAGCCGAACGCAAGAGGATGCCCGGAGCCCGCGCCAGAATCGATCGCTCCTAGTCGCCACTGCCGAGTCGCTCGATACTTCAGGGCGCACGTCTCGAACTCTCCGATGTCGCTGTAGGTAATGTGTTGAAGATGCGGTTTGGGGCTTAGATCAACGGCGAGCGCAGGAGCGACCTCTCGTGAGGGGGTCGGTATGTCGCCAGCTCGCTGAAGATCGTTCGTCTCCGCAGTGAGCATTTGCACGTCCTGCTCGACGGGTGCCTCCGGCACAGACCTCACACGCACGGTCTGTCCTGCCTCCAGGTTGATAATCGATTCGACGCCCCCCGCACACGCGTCCAGGCTAAACGCGCGCCGAATCCACGCTATAGGGGCCTCTTGGGTCGCAGGCTTGGACAGACCTGTGCTTCCTGAGAGAAGTAAGAACTCCTGAGCGCGGGTGCACGCCACATACAAGACCCGTTTGACCTCTTCGATCTCCTCTTCCTTGGAGGTCTTGGAGATCTCCTCGAACAGCGGGCTCTTTGGCACCGACTCGCCATCCCACGAAGCAACGGAGAGAGCAACCCGAAGGAGATCTCCTTCGCGCCGACACCGCACGATACCTTCATCACCGCGCACGCCTCCTGCAAGCTCCACCACCGCGACCACGGGGAATTCCAAGCCCTTGGATGCGTGAACGCTCATGATTCTCACTGCGGGCGAACGATCGTCTGACAAGGCAGCCGGGCTCTCGTGCTCGCCGAGTCGTTCGCTCGCATCAAGATGAGCGCCGAAAGCCGCAGGCCCACCCCGCTCAAGACGATCGAACTCGGCGGCCATCCTGGCAAACTTTAGGACGTTTGCGTACGTTTGCCGTCCCACGTCGCCACTCCCGAGGAGATATCTGTCGTAGTCCAACTCCTCGACAACTCTCAAGATGATCTCGTCGAGCCCGCATGATCCAACCCGCTCTCGCGCCAGACGCAAGGTCTTACAGGCGCGGCTCAACGCCACCTCATCGGCAGCGACAAGGCCTGTAATGGACGGTGCCGCCGCCCACATCCCGCCCGAGCCGGAGTTGTCGGCGACTCCGGCCGCCAATCTCCAGAGGCCGTCCGGGCTCAGCCCGACGAGCGGAGACTCGAGAAACCGCACGAAGGCAGCGTCATCGTGTGGATTAGCCAGGAGCCTGACCAGCGCCCGCAAGTACGAGACCTCCGCTAGCCCGAAGAACCTGCTACCGCCCACAATGAGCGCGGGAATGCCTTGTTTCTGCAACGCCTCGGCATATACCGCCGCGTGTCGGTACGAGCGCAGCAGTATCACCATCTGTGACGGTGCGAATCTGCCGAGAAGCGACTTGAAGCGCGTGGCAACCTCGTCGGCTTCTGTATGACGCGCCGGTCCCCGCGAACTGCTCGTCTGGTCAACGAGCAGCAGTTCGCAGCGGGGTTCTTTCGTGCCAAACGCGGGGATCTCAGGCTCTGTCCTGCCGGCGTGTAGTTCGATCAGGCCATCCGGCCCGAATAGCTCCCTACTTCCAAACAGCTGATTGACGAACGCGATGACACCCGGGTGAGAGCGATAGTTCACCGTGAGCGCGATCTCACGAGCGCCCCGACGTCTCATCTCATCATTGTGGGCGCGATACACATGTACGTCCGCCCCGCGAAATCTATAGATCGACTGCCGCTCGTCGCCAACGGTACACAGGTTCTCCTGAGTCACCGCTCGGATGAGGGCGAGTTGAAGTCTGTCCGTATCCTGGAATTCATCGACCATGACGAGTTTGAACAGGTGTCTGTACTTCTCAGCGATCTCAGGGCGCTCGTTGAGCAACTGCAGCGTCAGGCTCTGCAGATCATCGAAATCAAGCGCGCTGAGTTCGTTCTTCTCTGCGCTGTAGCGAACGGTATATAGCCGCGCGAGTTGAATGAATGCGTCTACGCTGTCATGGGCTTCAAGCGCAGCAGCCTCAGACGCGAGTCGCGCGCGGGTCTCCACGATGTCGGCACACAGGTCAGCATGCGCCTTCACGCCTCGCTTCTGTGCGTAGTTGCCAAGAGCTCGACCAACTAGAGCTCCTACCTGAGCCGCATCAGCATCATCCGGAATCTCAAATAGCGCTCGGCTGGTTGATTCGCACTGCTCAGCGTGTGCGGACATAGACACGCTCTTGAGCTCACATGTTTGAAGTTCCTCGTGTGCCTGCGTGAAGTAACTACGGGCCTCTGAAAGCAGGTCCGACGGCCGGCGCATCTCTTCGGCCACCACGTGCGAGAGATCCAGCCCGTGCGCAAACACCGCCGACCGCACGCCTTCCACAGCCTGATAGAGAGCTCCGTACGAGTACCCATCAAGCAAGTCAGCCCCCTGCTGCGACTGCAGCAGTTCGCGAGCGGCATCCTCGAATGCCTTCTCCCGGGCCGTTCCGGCACGCACCCCACGCAGCACGGTGAACGCGGGGTCAATGCCAGCCTCAAGCGCATGCCTGTGTAGGATTCGACTGCAGAACGAGTGGATCGTGGATATCCAAGCCGTATCGACGCCACGAGCGAGGTCGCTCCGGCCCAGGTCACGCAGGGTCCCGCGAACGCGTTCGCCGAGTTCGCCGGCGGCTTTCTCTGTGAAGGTGATCGCTACAACCTCACTCGTATCGACCGAGAGCCAACCCGCAATAGCGTCGGGCACCACAGCGCGGACCAGACGTTCTGTCAGCGTGCGCGTCTTTCCGGTGCCGGCGCCCGCGTTGATCATGACCGGCCCGTCGAGAGCCTCGGCCGCCTTCAGTTGTTCGGTGTTGAGGGAGAGTGTCACTGGCACGTCACCTCGCACACGGTGGCCAGCTCGCAGAAAGAGCACGCCATATTCGAGCCGGGACACGCCTGAATCTCTCCGGCTCTAATGCCTGCCACGGCGCACTTCGCCAATTCAAGTGCATCCGCGATCACAGCTGCCATCTCCTCGCGCCCCACACCGTCCACAGCGCTGCCTTCGGCGCACAGATCGAGCACATCTGAGCGCCAGAAGCCCCGTAGTGATCCACTTGAAAAGGACCGATAGACACCGCCGAGTATCTCTGTTTCGTAGATCTGACCGGCCACCCATGCGTACAGCGGTACCTGGATCAACTGCTTCTGGGCGAACGTCTTCCACCCTCGAACGCTACCTGTCTTGTAATCTGTCACAAGAACACCGGCGGAGGATTGATCCACTCGGTCGATTCTCCCGCGCAGTCGCGCCCCACCGATGTCGACAGGGGTACCTACCGCATCACCAAAGGCCAACTCATGGCATACGGGGACCATTGATGCCAAGAGAGCCGCATCTTGTCGTATCGCCGCTCTCACGCGCTTGTGCGCGCGAGCGAGAGCCAACTCCTCTGTCAGGGTCTGAACAGTGACCGAGCGTTGGCTGACCTCTGACAGTACTGTGTCGGCGAGCGAAAGCGCCGGCTCAATATTCTCCGCCGTGACGCGTGCTGCCCCGGTCTCCCCCGGCAGGAGTTCATAGAATCGTGCCATTGCTCTATGGACGAGGCTGCCTGCCTCACGCGCATCGAATTCACGATCAAGATCGCGAGGACGGATCATCCTCTCGTGAAACCAGCGCCGCGGGCATGCAAGATATGTCTCGAGCTCGGTGATCGAGAACTCCTCGAGCGATGCCAGCGAGGCAAGAACCTCATCATCCATGAGCCCCTTGTTAGGCAGGCTGTGTGGAACGACACGATTGCGCTCACTTCGTCGTCCCCTGGCATACGCGGGCGCGGCACTCCCCACGTCCATCATCGTAAGTCGACGAACCGGAGGTCCGGCCTCATCTCCGTCAGGTCTCGAATAGAGATCGACAACCTCATCCCAAAACACGGAGGGTCGTCGATCTTGTCCCTCGGAATCCACGACTTGGCGAAGGAGAATCAGCTTCTCTTTGGCACGTGAAGCCAGCGAGTAGAACAGGAGGCGCTCCCGCAATCGGTCTTCTCCCATATGCTTTGCACCGACCCCCTCAGCCAATTCGTTCTTTAGCGATGGAGGTTTGTCCGAGGAGAACTCCGAGGCGGTGAGACCGCCGATGATAACCACATCGAAGCGAAGAGCCCGCAGTCTGTGCGCTTCGGTGACAAGAACGGCACTCCCCACCTCCTCTACCGGCTCATGAACGGAAACCGACTGCAGCGCAGCAACAATGTCAGCCGGGCCGATGGATAAGCGGCGTGCGTCGCACGCCTCGGAGACGACCCTGCAAAACGTCCGATGCGCCGCCGCATCTCTCCGCAGCCTCGACTCATCAGTCCTGAAGCGCTCCTCGGCAGAAGCGAACATGAGTCCTGCCACATCTTTCCATTCACTATCATGTCCATGCACGTCGGCCGAGTTCATCACGTTGTGCGCCAGCTCCAAGAGCGCAGCAGTTCGCCTCCCGAGCGCCTGCTTTGCCTGCGCAATGAGCGCACCTCCCTGAGTGCGATTGCGTCTCCAGTGAGCGTCGAGTACTTGAACATCCTCGGACGCGGCAAACGAATATGGGCTCAGCAAAAAGCCGAGTAATGATATGCGCTCTGGATGGCCCGCCCCACACTGTGACAGGAGCGCTAGCGCAGCACGGCCGTACTCCCCTTCTCGGAAGCTCCTCGAGATATCGAGGGAGACCGGTATCCCTGAATGCGCAAAGGCCGATAACAGGGAGTTGCGACGGCTCGAAGCATCACGGAATACGACCGCGATTCGATCCGGTGAGCGACCCGCTTCGATCTCATCGGCTACGATTTCCGTGGCCAGCGCTATCTCCGCCTCTTCTCCTGCTGCTTCGGCCAGGAGCACCTGCCCTTCAGATGTGAGCGGCTGGGAGACCGATGTATACAGAAAGCTCTCTAGTCGCTCCAACTCCGTACGAGCCGGTGGTGTCGGAATGTGGCGCGTACATCCGAGTGCGGAAATACGCCCAACCAGGGAGTCCAGCGCCTCTGTGGCCGGAAAGGCCTTTTCCCACGGAAGAGCCAAACGCACATCTATCTCACGGCTCATACCCACCAGGAATTCCTCCTGAAGCGCGCTCAAGTCAGTGAATCGATTCGCCACGACCAGATCCACGATGCGTGGTGGCTGGGCGATGAGTACCTCAACCGCCTCAAGCGGCTCTATCAATCCCGAATCTGACAATAATTGCCAGTATGTTTCGAGTGTTCGCCTAATCACCACAGTGACCTCATCGGCCTGCTCTGCTCGTCTGCTCGGACTCGCTTCCCTCGCGAATTGTCCGAGGAGTTGGAGGAATCCGGGTGTTCGGACCGCTGCAGCGAGATGTAGATCCTGAGGGACATCGAGAGCTTGAGTGAGCAACGCCTTGCGCGTGACGTCGCCGACGAATCTGCGACCGTCACCAAAGAGTGACCAGACTTCCATGATCCAGGAATCGAGGGTAACGATCGATAATGACTCTAGCTGTTCGGAGTGGAACTCCTCGGCTGCGCGCTCAACATCCGGCGCACTGGGCAGCACAAGTGCCGCACGCTGTCCGAGTCGCAGCGCTTCTCTCAGCGCCGCGTGGAGCTCACCCGTCTTGCCTGAGTTAGCCCTTCCTGTAATCAATGTCAGCGGCATGGCTCACGACCCCCTTTCAGGGGAAGCGTCTCATGCACGTCTGACATGACTCAAGACGTCTGGGCCTGAGTGTAGCGCTGGACACCTTCTCGTATCTCCTGGACCTTCTTCCAGGCGACCTCTTCATCGCGCCCGAGGTACCTGTCCACACGGCCACCGAACACTTCGGCCGCGTGCTCTGCTCGTTCAGCGACAGAACGCGCCACGTCTGCTGCGCGTAACGCCTCATCAGCTAGGCGCCTGCGGGTACGCTCTCCGCTGGAAGGCGCAAACAGAAGACCCGCAAGCACACCGATAACGATTCCCGTGATCGTCCCCATCACAAAATATTCCAGGCGCCTCATGATGCTTCTCCCCCTTCAACTGCGGCCTCTCCACTTTCAGTCAGAAGCCGGAAGATGCGTTCAAGGTCTTCCTCGCCATGAAAGTCTATCTCTATCTTGCCCTTCTTCTGGGTCTGGCGTACCCGGACGTTCGTTCCGAGTACCAACCGCAGCTTACGGGCAGCGATCTTGTAGGCCTTGGGGGTCTGGGGACGAGCAGCGTGCTCGGTTTGCCCAGCGGCGAAGAGACGCGCCAGGTTCTCCGCCTCCCGCACGGACAGACCCTCGTCAACGAGCTTACGTCCCAACTTGAGACGGAGTTCCTCGTCAGGCACGGCAAGAACCGCACGGGCGTGCCCAGCCGACAGCTTGCCATCGTATACAAGCTCCTGGATCTCCTCAGGAAGATCCAGAAGTCTGAGAGCGTTGGTGATCGCAGACCGGGACTTGGAGACCTTGTCCGCGAGCTCAGCTTGAGTCATTTGATAATCAGTGAGGAGTCTGCGGTAGCCTCGAGATTCTTCAATGGCATTCAGGTCCTGCCTCTGCAAATTCTCAATCAACGCCAGTTCCAGGGAACTCGTATCATCGACGCTCATGACCCGAACGGGAACCGTAGTCAGCCCTGCGGCTTTGGCCGCCCGCCATCTGCGTTCTCCTGCAATAATTTGGTAATTATCTCCATGGGGCCGGATGATGATGGGTTGCAGCAGGCCAACCTTCTTGATCGAATCGGCGAGCTCGGCGATTGCGCTCTCATTAATGTCGGTTCTTGGCTGCTCCGGGTTAGGCTCGATATGCGCCAATGGCATCTCGTGCTCTTGGGCGGCTTCCTCTTGCCCGGCGTTGGGAATCAACGCCGAAAGGCCCCTTCCTAGTCCTCGCTTAGACACGGGACACCACTTCCTCTGCTAGGCTCCGGTAGGCGTCTGCACCCTTCCCTGTGGGATCATAGAGCGTTATCGGCTGGCCAAAGCTTGGGGCCTCAGAGAGCCTCACTGTTCGGGGAATGAGCGTATCGAATACTTTGTCCTCGAAGAAGTCTCGAACTTCTTCGACAACCTGCTGCGACAGTCGAGTCCGGGAGTCGTACATCGTCATCACAACCCCGAACACGGTCAGATCGGCATTAAGGTGAGTTCTGACCAGCCGGAAACTATCGAGGAGCTTTGTAAGGCCCTCAAGTGCGTAGTACTCGCACTGGATGGGAATGAGCAAGCCTTCCGCCGCAGTAAGAGCGTTGATGGTGAGGAGTCCAAGAGATGGAGGACAGTCGATGATGATGTACTCGAAATCATCCTTGATTGGAGCGAGCATGCTCTTGAGCTTGGCTTCTCGGCTGAACGCGGACACGAGTTCAATCTCCGCGCCGGCAAGTTGGATCGTTGCGGGTATCACGAACACGTGTTCGACTTCAACGGGTTCAATCAGTTGCTCAACTGGGACATCCCCCAGGAGCGCGTCGTAAACGCACTGTTGACGCTCTCCGCGATTCAAACCAAAGCCGGATGTTGCGTTTCCCTGAGGATCCAGGTCGACCAGCAGCACCTTCTTGCCCAAACCGCCCAGGCACGCAGCAAGGTTCACCGCCGTGGTGCTCTTTCCGACCCCGCCCTTCTGATTTACAACAGCCAGAACGCGAGCAGCGCCACCTTTGTGTGGCTCATGGTCTTCAAACACGAAACCCCCCTCTCGCGGAGCTATGCAGTCAAAGCATTATAGAACAACGAGCGATCGTATAGTAGTCAGGCGAGAGGACTATTCTGAGCGAGACCGACACGGCGGGGAAGCCTGACACCGGAGGGCTCGCGACACACATAGCTGACAAGAGCCCTCTGTTCACTGCCTCCTGGCAGAACCAGGCGGCGAACCGACGACTCCGCCATCCCCAAGCGTGATGCGACCAGGCTTCCTCTGCGCAGCTCTTCATCGGTGACGTTCGCTTTGAGAGCCACTAGAACCCCCCCTTTCAGAAGGAGCGGACGCGCAAGTTCGACGAGAGACGGCAGCTGACTGACTGCACGGGCGAGAACTACAGCCTGACTCTTGCTGTATTCGGAGAGATCGGCCACTTCTTCAACCCTGAGAGCCTCAACAGTGATGTTCTGGAGGCTCAACTCGTCACAGACCGACGCAAGGAAGGCTGCCTTCTTCTTCACCGACTCAACGAGACATGTGGGCCGTCCCGTAGCAATCCCTAGGGGGATACCCGGGTACCCGGCACCCGAGCCAAAGTCGAGCATGCTGCCGGCAGGCGCGAGATCTACCTCTTGCAAGGCGAGGAGCGAATCCAGAATGTGCAGACGAAGCACCGCAGGCCATTCCACGATTCTTGTGAGGTTGAGCGACTCGTTCCCGGCGATAACCATGCGAGCGTGGCGCTCCATGAGCTCGAGGTGGGCGCTTGAGATCTCGATACTGCTCTGAGCGAGATGTTGGGCCAGTGAATCCATGCGCCTCCTGTATGTTTCACGTGAAACATAGGTCGATTTGTTTCACGTGAAACATACCACACTCCGGAGTGAGGAATAGTTGGCCGCAAGAGACCGAGATACCCAATTAGAATCCTGACCGGCTTGAATCGGCCGAAAGTTGTACAGAAGGCCTTCGGGTCGCCCAACGTAATATGTCACAAGCCCCGTGGACAAGAATCCCCGACTAGCGGAATCTTGTCGAATCACGGCGCCACAGATGCACTGTAGGACTGTCCGATTCCGATAGTGGTCAGTCGGTCTCTTGGATTGCAGATCTGACAAATGAAATGGGGCCCCATCGGGACCCCATGAAGAACTATTCTGTGGAGTGAGACTATCCTCGCGGCCTGACAACGACCTGTCTGAACGGCTCTTCACCCTCGCTCGCAGTAACGATTCGCTGATCTTCCCGCAACGACATGTGAATGACCTTGCGCTCGTAACTGCTCATGGGGCGCAGTTTGACGTCCTCACTCTGCCGAGCTGCTCGATCTGCCGCACGGCGACCTATCTCCTCAAGCTTCACTCTCCTGCGGTTGCGATATCCTTCGATGTCAACGAGCACCGGATAGCGATAGCCGAGTCGGCGATTAGTGATAGCAGACGCTAGTGTCTGTATTGCGTCGAGGGTTCGTCCGTGTCGACCAATCAATACGCCCAGGTCATCTCCAACGACATCAAGGATGATCTCTCCGTCGTCCCCTTCGTACTCTTCAATACTTGCCGTAATCCCGAAACCCTGGAGCATTGACTGGACGGCACTGACCGCCTCATCCGCAACCTGATCCATCTCTTCGTCGGTAAGATCGCCGACTTCTTTGTGCTCGAAAGAGTCTTTCCGTAGTTCGGCGGGCGGCTCAGTCGTGTCGCTTTCAGACTCGTCAACATCGAGCATATCGCGCGCCGAACGCTTAGCATCCTCGATCTCATTGGCGAACGATTCCTTCAGCCAGACTTTGACCTTCGCTGTCTTATCATTACCAAGGCCGAACAGTCTCTTGCCACCCTCGTTGATGACCTCATAGCCAACAGCATCCTGCTGAACGCCGAGTTCTTCGAGAGCGACATCCAGGGCCTCCGCCACGCTGGGCCCTTCCGCGATCGTCTCACGCCTCATTGTCTGTTTCCCCTCTTGCCGCGTACACCTTGAGTGATACTTGTTGCTGGACAATGCCCAGCACGCTTGAAGTTACCCAGTAGACGAGTACGCCAGCCGGGACATTCCATCCAAAGTATAGGAACACAACGCCCATGATAGCCGCAGTGTTCTTTTGCTGCTGCTCGCCCGGCATGAGCTGCTGTGGCAACCAGATACTCAACCCAAACAGCGCTACCAGTGTGAGATAGGGGAGAGCGGCAGCAACTCCTTGCTCTGTATACATGAACTGTGGGGTTGCCGTAAGGTCTGGAAGAATTATCCAGAATTGTTTTGCTGCCTCCTGAGCCACGGGTTCCAACGACTCCAGGTACTGCGGAAACTCATTCTGGAGAACCTGGAACAGCGCCAAGAATATCGGCATCTGCAGCAGGACAGGAAGGCAGCCGCCAAAAGGATTGACCTTGTTCTCCTGATAGAACTTCAGAGTCTCCTCTTGGAGCTTCTCTTTGTCGTTCTTGTACTTCTTCTGCAGCGCCTTGATCTTAGGCTGGATCCTCTGCAGCTCGTACGTAGATCTTGTTTGCTTCGCAGTAAGTGGCACCATGAGCGCCCGCATCGACACGGTGAGCAGAACAATGGCAAAGCCATAGTCCCCTGTTATTCCATGTAGATACTGCAGCGCCTCAAAGATGACATCTTTGATCACCTGCCAGATGGCCAATCTTTACTACCTCCTCTGACGAGACTGCCGCTTAGTCGCAGGCAAGCTGGTCTTAGGGAACTGGATCGTATCCGCCGGGGCTCCACGGGTGACACCGGGAGATCCGCCTGAGCGCCATCCACCCACCACGCACAACCCCGTAACGCTCCACTGATGTTAGCGCATACGAGGAGCACGTTGGCGTGAACCTACAAGATGGGGGGAAGAGGGGAGAAATGGCAACCTGATACACCTTGATAATTGCCATGAGTACGCGTCGCGGAAACCTAGTCATCGCTGAGCCCGGCCTTCTTTAAGACAGACCGTAGGGCCCGATCAAGAATCTCCTCGGAGGCTGTAGCCGTGGAAGGTCTCGCGATCAGCGCTACATCGTAGCCATCCCACGAGGCTCCCGAACGATGCACCGCGGCCCTCAATACCCTCTTCGAGCGGTTGCGTAAGACCGCGCCACCAAGGCGTTTGCCAGCAACAAAGACGACGCGACCCTCTGGGCCGCGTCCTTCAGGCGTGTGTCGCGCCAGAGCGAGTATGTGCGCGTGAGACGAACGTTCGCCTTCACTGAACAGAGCGTCGATCTCGCGCGTTGACTTGATAACACTCAGCACCACAACCGCCTCCGGTGCTTCATACGCCAACTAGGCGCTCAGTACCTTGCGGCCCTTGCGGCGTCGGTTCGCAAGCACGGCGCGTCCTGCTGCCGTTGACATACGCTTGCGGAAACCATGTGTCTTACTACGCTTGCGCGTGTTAGGTTGATAAGTCCGCTTCACTTGTACTCTTCCTCCAGTTCAGGCGCCCGCATAATGGGCGCAGAGCCAAACGAGTATACCCGCGCACTTAGACGTCGTCAACGAAGACTTGGTTGCCCCACCAACAACTCCTCACGCACGCGCTCAATTGACCCATTCAGGACGCTCTCGCTCGCGCGTTCCAAAATAGTTCAGAATCTGTGGATAATGTGGAAAACGCAGGACTGACGACTGTTGAACCTGTGGATAACCCACACACTTCCATTGAGGGCTTCCGACTCGTTTGGTATCATCCATTGCACTCGGGGGGAGATCGTTCAACACCCGTGTTTGCGTTGAAAACCAATGCTCAAAGGGTATTTTTGTAGATTTCCTCGAATGCTTGGTCGTTACCGGGGTGCCGTGTTTCCACAGGGCAGGATTACGTGCTCCTGAAAATGTAGCCGTTTCCACAGGGGTCCGGATCTCGAATGCCTCGGATTTCCCTTTGAAAGCCCTTTGGAAAGCAAATGAACGTGTTTTCTCAGGTATAGGGACGTACTTGAGCGATGGTTGAGGGTGTTTTCTCCACAGATGTGGAAAGCTTTGTGGATAAGCCAGGAAGCCGCACGTCAACGGCTTCCATTTGAAAGGGTTGGATTCCATAACCCGAGGTAGATACGGTCATATACAGGAGCTTGCGGAAGCATGAACCACCAGGGTGCCTGTTGAAAACCGTGTGGATGAGTGGAAAGGTTGGGTTGGTACGTGAAACCGTTCTTTGATCAGGACGCAGGGCCTGTCGTATTGACAACAGCATCGCCTGAGGCTCCGGTCTCGAAAGCCCTGGCGCTTGAGTCTTCACAGAGTGAGATCCAGACATCCGGCCATCTCGTTGGTCGGATTGCCGTGTATGACTCGCTCGCTGCCGCTCCTCGAATCGAAGAGGTCCAGGGGGTTTCTCCTGATGTATTCATTGAGGAGCTTTCGGCCCGCGTCTATCGCACGGTCCACGACATGGACGGCCGGTTGCCGTATACGGTCTTGCGTGAGGTTGTTGAGAATCTGATTCATGCTCGCTTCAAGGAGCCGGTGGTCTCTGTTCTTGATGATGGAAACACGGTTCGCTTCTCGGATCAGGGTCCGGGCATTGAAGACAAGGAGCGCGCCTTGCTTCCCGGCTACACCACGGCTTCAAGCGTGATGAAGGAAGTGATTCGGGGGGTAGGTTCCGGTCTCCCGTTGATTCGCGAATTCCTCTCTCACCAGGGAGGCTCGTTAAGCTTGGAAGACAATCTTGGCTCCGGAACGGTGGTGACCTTGCGGGCTCACTCGACTGAAACTGCAGTCACATACTCGTCCCAGGAAGCAACGGCGGGTGAGCCAGTCGGACATGAGGTGATGATCGCGCCGCTACCGAGGCTCTCGACGCGTCAGAAGCGAGTCCTCTCGATCGTGATGGAATTCGGAGAAGCCGGCCCGACCCTGATTTCGAAAGAACTGTCTGTGGGTCTGTCTACGGCCTACCGTGATCTCGCGTATCTAGAGGATAACGGCTTGATCATGTCCGACGAATTTGGCAAACGTGTCATCTCAGATATAGGAACTACTTACCTCGACAGTATCTTTAGTTAGGCGGTACGGATGCAGCAGATAGGAGTACCGGGGCCGAAATCAGACGTTCAGGCGATTTGGTCTGATGTGCTTGATGTCGTGAAGACCGAACTCAACACCCCTACATTTAAGACGTGGTTCGAGCACACAACTCCTGTAGATATTGTCGATGACCGGCTGGTAATCGCCGTTCAGAACGATTTTGCTCGAGACTGGCTTGAGTCACGGTACTCCGGGCTTCTGACATCCGCTCTTCAAGAGGTCTCTGGATTACCACTGTCTCTTGAATTCACTGTTCCCGCTGATTACGAGGTTCCGGTTAGAAAAGACGAGGATTCTCCAGTACTGATAGACAACCGGGAAACATCAGGTGGGGCCAATGTCGGAGAGCGATCTCTAACTGACAAGCCGTCGACATCCGGAAGTCGAACAGTGAGTGACTTCAACCCGAAGTACACCTTTGACTCCTTTGTCATTGGTGCATCGAATCGGTTTGCCCATGCGGCAGCCTTGGCTGTGGCTGAGACCCCCGGGCGAGCATATAACCCGCTCTTCGTCTATGGGGGAGTCGGGCTGGGAAAGACACATCTTCTCCAGGCGATCGGACACTATGTTCAGTCGAGCTTTCCACATCTTAAAGTTACGTATGTTTCGACAGAACAATTCACCAATGACTTCATTAATTCAATCGGAGACAAGAAGCGCATCGAAGGATTTCGGAGACAGTACCGGACCAATGATGTGCTGCTTGTCGATGATGTGCAGTTTCTGAAAGGTAAAGAGGGAACCCAAGAGGAGTTCTTTCATACATTCAATACCTTGCAGCAAGCGGGCAAGCAGGTAGTCCTCTCCTCAGATAGACCACCTAAAGACATTGCGGCGCTCGAAGAACGGCTACGTTCTCGTTTTGAAATGGGTCTGATAACGGATATCCAACCACCTGATCTTGAGACCCGCATAGCCATCCTGAAACGAAAAGTAGAGGTTGAGGAGCTGGACGTTCCTTATGATGTGCTCTCTTTTGTTGCTGACAGAGTCTCTTCGAATATCAGGGAACTAGAGGGGGCTTTGATCAGAGTAGTGGCATACAGCTCTCTCACCCGTCACTCGGTCGGTCTTGACCTGGCCCGTGATGTCCTTAAAGACATCTTCCCGGAACGGTCTGCGCAGCCGATCTCTGTGACCACTATCCAGCGCGAGGTCTGCAAATTCTATTCCCTCAACCATTCTGAGCTCGTGGGGAATAAGCGTTCTCAAGCGATTGTGTATCCCCGGCAGATCGCCATGTATCTCTCCCGTGAACTCACCGACCTATCTCTTCCAAGGATAGGTGCCGAGTTCGGTGGTCGAGACCACACAACGGTTATGCACGCTCAGGCTAAGATTGAAAAACTGATCAACGCTGAGCGGGACGTTTACAATCAGATCCAAACCCTCACAAACACTATCCGCCAGAAGAGTTAGGGATGTGGACAGTCTTGTTACTTGTAGGGGGATAGCTTGTGGAGAAGGTGTCATGGGTGTGGATGAATCAGCAATGGTGTGGATAGTGTGGATAAGTACCGTTTTTGGTCAACAGGGTTATCAAGATAGACACACCGCCAATGACCTGGTGAAAGTAGGGGTACCCACATCTTCCACACCCCCTATTACTACTATGATTGTTTAGATACTTAGAGAGGAAATAACAATAATGAGACTGACCATAGCCCGTGGGGAACTCTTCAACATGCTTTCAACCGTAGGAAAGGGTCTCTCTTCAAGATCAACCCTTCCCATCCTCTCAGGAATCCTTTTCTCTGCTGATCAAGATGGAACCTTAACGATTCAAACAACCGATCTCGAGGTTTCAATCAAGACCTCAAGTGCCGCAGCTGTCGACACCCAAGGACAAGTTGTGCTCCCGGGCAAACTCATCACCGACATTGTGCGCTCACTACCTGAAGCGGCGATGAATATCAGAATCGATGGGGAGATAGCCTTAATCTCTTGTGGGCAAGCTTCCTTCACCCTTAAGACACTGAACGCAGCAGATTTCCCAAAGTTCCCTGAGATATCTACGAGACAGACTGTCTTGCTGGATACATCAATCATGGTGAATGCGGTATCTCATGTATCTCGTGCAGTGAGCCGGGATGAAACCCGCCCGATACTGACCGGTGTGCTTCTTGAGGTTGAAGGACACACTCTCCGGATGGTAGCTACTGACTCCTATCGTCTTGCCGTCAAAGAGATAACTCTCGAAGATGAATCCCCAGAAGATATCGAGGTTGTTGTTCCCGGGAAAGCTTTGGAAGAGGCTGTGAAGTTAGCTGCAGGATCATCACAGTTGTCCCTCGGTGTTTCTGAGAATCAGGTCGTATTCACTGCCGGAAATACCGTGTTCGTATCTCGCCGGATCGAAGGCACTTTTCCTAACTACAAACAGTTGATACCAAAAGATATCCAGACCACTGCAACGCTCAAGAAGGAAGAGTTGAACCAGGCGGTGAAGAGAGTTTCATTGATGGCTCAACACAACACTCCTTTGAAAGTGGTGCTTAATTCAGAGGACCAGACCCTCTCCTTGTCAGCCACCACTCAAGACATCGGTGACGCATCCGAGGACTTGATGGCCACGGTAGCCGGAGAGGCAGTGGAGATTGCGTTCAATCACGGTTTTCTTTCTGATGGAATCGCATCCACGAGCGCTGAAACCGTCACGTTTGAACTAGTGAGCGCTTTGAAGCCAGGAGTCCTTACGGCCACAGAAGACGAGGGATTCCTCTATCTCCTGATGCCGGTAAGACTAGGGTAGGAGTTCTGTGGGCCTTAGCGTCAAGAAGCTCTCAGTCAGGGATTTTCGAAACTACCAGGCCTTCACGCTTGCGCTTCATGAGAACCTCACGGTGATTCATGGACCGAACGCAGTTGGAAAGACCAACCTCATCGAGGCGTTGCAGCTCCTTACCGCAGGGGACTCTTTCCGCAGGCCGGCGTGGAATGATGTCATCCGTGAAGGGGCAAACGAGTCCCGAATCTCCCTGACGGCCGAAGGAGACAGACGACTTCTTGAAGTCGATCTCACCCTCAAGAAAGACAAACGCAGACAGTACACGGTGAATGGGGCTCCCAAGAAGAGCATCTCCGGATCAAACGGGTCACTCCCCAGCGTCTTGTTCACGCCAGAAGACCTCGGGCTCGTGAAAGGGTCCTCGGAGCAGAGAAGGGCGGCAGTTGACTCATTAGGAGAGCAACTATCTGTCAATTACGGGAGTCTGCGACGGCAATACCAGAGGATCCTCCGACAACGGAATAGTCTCCTGAAGGAAGAGGGTTCTCCGGCTGAGTTGGAAATATGGACTTCGCAGCTCGTCCAGATCGGTTCTCGACTCATGAAACACAGGAGTCAACTCGTAGAGAAACTAGCACGGCGGCTGGAAACCATTCACCTGGAGACCACAGGAAGCCCGGGTCTACACGTCCGCTACCTGCCGTCTTGGAACCGGGACACCAACGATACGAGCGCCTCAACCCCGGAACAGTGGAAGCACCAGTTCGAGGAAGCATTATTGCAGGCTCATTCAGCAGAGGCGCGCCGGAAGACATCTCTTTTTGGACCACATCGAGATGAGATCGACGTGGTATTTGAAGGAAAGCAAGCCCGGGTATTCTCCTCTCAAGGACAACAGCGCTCTATCGCACTCGCTTGGAAACTTGCAGAAGTAGATGTTGTCGAGGAGGTTCTCAAAATCCAACCCCTTCTCCTATTGGACGATGTGATGTCAGAACTCGATGAAACCCGAAGGGCACTTCTGACTGCACGGGTTCAACGCGCTACACAAACCGTGATCACGACAACGAATCTCCCGTATTTCGATAGCAGTCTGCTTGCTAGCGGGGCGGTGATCAGTCTTGACTAGGAGGACCGGACCGATCCAGTTTGGCGCAGGCTTGCAGCGAGTGCTCAAGCGGATAGACCGTTCAGACGGACTTCCGAAGGCTGCGGTCATATCTGTGTGGAGAACGGTCGTCGGAGATCATATTGGTGATCACACATATGTCATAGGTGTGAGAAAGCGAGAGCTCCTGGTAGCCGCGGATTCAGCGGCGTGGGCTAATGAGCTTTCTTTCATGGCCGAGGAACTCAAAGAAAGAATAAATACGGCGGTTGGACAGGATCTGGTTGGGTCCATTCGGTTCACTGTCTCTCGGGACGTTCGCAGCAATCGAGAGGAATCCGTAAACCTGCAGGAAATCCAGCGCGGATACGGCGGCGAGAAGGTCACCCCAGAACCCCTCACCCCCGAAGAGCGAGCCGCTATTGAGCGAAGTGTCGCTGTTATTTCCAACGAAGGTTTAAGAGATGCGGCGCGCAGGGCGACCATTCGTGACCTTGAGTGGAAAAAGGGTCAAGAAAGGCCCAAAACGTCCTAGACGCCAATAGGGGCCGTCAGGGAGGGTAAATCCAGCTCTATACCCCCTCTGTTGTGTTAGAATCAGTTCGGGCACCACAACATCTCGTAGGTAGCCTGCCCCTGTGGAATCAACACCGACTGACTACCGGTCAGTGAAGGAGAGGCGTGTGTCCAAGAGTTCGTATTCAGGCAAAGATATCCAGGTACTCGAGGGTCTTGAGGCTGTTCGAAAACGACCCGGAATGTACATCGGCTCCACGGGACCCAAAGGGCTCCACCACCTTGTCTATGAGGTAGTGGATAACTCGGTCGACGAAGCGCTTGCGGGCTACTGTACGGCAATCGATATCACCATTCATGCAGACAACGCGATTACCGTTGTCGACAACGGTCGCGGTATCCCCGTCGACAACGTTCCTAAATACAAAAAGACCGCTGTTGAGGTTGTCCTCACCGTGCTTCACGCGGGAGGCAAGTTCGGCGGCGAAGGCTACAAGGTCTCGGGTGGCCTTCACGGAGTTGGCGTTTCAGTCGTCAACGCCCTTTCTTCAACACTGGAGATCGAGGTCAAGAGGGACGGCAAGATATGGTCTCAGCAGTACCACCGGGGCAAGCCGACGGGGAAACTCGAGCCGTCGGGTAAGGTCAAGTCCACCGGTACCACGGTGAAGTTCTGGCCAGATGACGATATCTTCGAGACGCTCGAGTACGACTTTGACACACTCTCGACTCGTATGAGGGAAACCGCGTTTCTCAATAGAGGTCTCAAGATCAGTCTTACCGACGAGCGGGAACTTGAGCCCAGGCGTGAAGAGTATCGATACGCCGGCGGAATCATTGACTTCGTCAAGTACCTGAACGAGAAGCGCGAGACGCTGCATGCAAAAGTCATCTACTTTGAGGCAGAGGCCGCCGAAGGCACTGTCGAAGTGGCTATGCAGTGGAACAATGGCTACTCGGATTCCGTGCTTGCGTTCGCCAACAACATCAACACGCATGAAGGAGGAACCCATCTCGAAGGGTTCCGCTCCGCTCTCACGAGAACCATCAACGACTACGCGCGCCGGCAAGGCATTCTCAAAGAGAAGGACGATAACCTCTCCGGTGAGGATATTCGAGAAGGTCTTACCGCGATAGTGTCCGTGAAACTCAGGGATCCGCAGTTTGAGGGACAGACCAAGACAAAACTGGGTAACACAGAGATGCGCGGATTTGTTCAGTCGACGGTCATGCAGGGATTGGCTGAGTACCTCGAGGAGCATCCGAAACCTGCCCGCTCGATTGTGTCGAAGGCGGGGCAAGCAGCAAAGGCTCGAGCAGCCGCGCGCAAAGCGCGCGAACTGACCAGGCGCAAAGGCCTGCTGGAGTCCTCAACGCTTCCCGGCAAACTAGCCGACTGTTCAATTCGAGACGCCGAACTTACTGAGATATTCCTGGTAGAGGGAGACTCTGCCGGCGGCTCAGCCAAGCAGGCAAGAGACCGTTCGTTCCAGGCGATTCTTCCTCTCAAGGGCAAGATTCTCAACGTGGAGAAAGCAGGCATCAACCGGGCTCTCAATTCCATCGAGATCCAGGCGATGATCACCGCCCTCGGTACGGGTATCGAGGAGGACTTCGATATCGAGAATGCCCGGTATCACAGAGTCATTATCATGACGGACGCCGATGTCGACGGGGCCCATATCAGGTGCCTTATCCTGACGTTCTTTTATCGCTACATGCGACAAATGGTCGAGCAGGGATACATCTATATTGCACAACCCCCGCTCTACAAACTCTCACACGGCAAGAAGTATGACTATGCATATACCGATCGAGAGCTTCAGGAGCTTATCGCGCGATTGCCGGAGAATGCCAAGACCAGCATCCAGCGATACAAAGGTCTTGGTGAGATGAACCCTGAGCAACTATGGGACACCACAATGGACCCGACGACGCGCACGCTTCTACAAGTGACTGTTGATGATGCTTTGATGGCGGAGACGTCATTCCAAGATCTCATGGGCGATCAGGTGGAACCACGCAAAGAGTTTATTCAGCGGCACGCGAAAGACGTTCGATTCCTCGATATCTAGGCCGATGGGTGACCGGAGATGATAGATACGCCCAACAAGCGCGACCCGGGGCAGTTTGAACCACCCCCTTGGGAGCGGGAGCAGTTCGAGGAGTTCCAACGGAAACGCGAGGAACAAGCACAAGAACACGCGGAGGAGACACTCCCCGAACAAACCTCGTCCGTGGCCGAACTTGTGGTCGAAGAGAAGATCGATGTAGCGCAAGAGAGCCTCGGGCAGGCAGCGGCTCCCACACAAGAGCCGCCAGGCAAGGAGTCTCCAGGAGGAGCAGAAGTAGACGAGAAAGCCATGGCCGCCATGCTGCTTCAGCTCCAGATCGAGGAGCCTGAAAGCAGTAGTGCTCTTTGGAAGATCGGGCTTGTGTTCTCAGTCGGCGCGGTGGGAATAGGGCTCGTGCTTCTTGTGTGGGGTTTCGTTGCAATGGTTCGCACAGGCGCTCTCGGGCCTGCAGGAATAGTGGGTTCAACGATTTTGATGGCCTTCGGCGGCCTCTTTGTAGGGCTAGGCATTTGGACGGCTGTACGCAGCCTCAAACAGCGAGGAGTGCTCTAAGTGGCAGACGACATGACCGGAATGACGGACATGAGCGGAAGCACCGTACTTCCTAGAGAGATCCAGGAGGAACTGCGGAGTTCGTTCCTGGAATACTCGATGAGCGTCATCGTTTCTCGAGCGCTTCCGGATGTTCGAGACGGACTCAAGCCCGTCCACAGGCGCATCCTCTACGCGATGAACGAATCGGGCCTCACGGCTGGCAGGTCGTACAAGAAGTCCGCATGGACCGTCGGTGAAGTCATTGGTAAGTACCATCCTCACGGAGACTCCGCTGTCTACGACACCATGGTTCGCATGGCTCAAGACTTCTCGATGCGGGCGCCGCTGGTTGATGGTCACGGCAACTTCGGTTCAGTTGATGGCGACCGTGCTGCTGCCATGCGTTATACCGAGGCGCGCCTGCAGAAGACCGCTATGGAACTCTTGCGAGATCTGGACAAAGAGACAGTCAACTTTGGTCCCAACTATGATGAATCCCTTCTCGAGCCCCTTGTGCTCCCGGCCCGTTTTCCGAACCTGCTTGTCAACGGATCGTCCGGAATCGCCGTTGGTATGGCCACGAACATCCCACCGCACAACATGGGAGAAGCCATCGATGCGGTGTCCATGATCATTGATAATCCTGAGGCGACAGTCGATGAACTCATGACCGTCATGCCTGGGCCTGACTTCCCGACCGGCGGCATTATCATGGGAAGTGATGGCATCAGAGATGCCTATGAAACCGGTCGCGGTTCGATCAAGGTGCGCGGCAAAGCGCACATCGAGCAGACGAGTACCGGGCGCACGAGAATCATCATCACGGAGATTCCCTACACCGTTAACAAATCCAAACTCGTCACCAAGATTGCGGATCTGGTACGAGAGAAGAAGCTCACTGAGATATCTGATCTACGCGATGAGTCTGACCGCAAAGGTATGCGCGTGGTGGTCGAGCTCAAGACAACCTGCATTCCTCAGGTGGTGCTCAATAAGCTCTACAAGCACACCACGCTGCAAACCGGCTTTGGCGTGATCATGATCGCCCTGGTCGACGGTATCCCTCGCACACTGACCCTTCCTGAAGTACTCAAGTACTACGTTGAGCACCAGAAAGAAGTCATCACCCGGCGCACCCAGTACGAGCTTCGCAAAGCTCAGGAACGCGCACATATTCTCGAGGGCTACGTCATTGCGCTCGACAACATCGACGAAGTCATCAAGATAATCCGCGGGAGCTCCGATGACCGTGAGGCGAAAGCGAAGCTCGTATCACGTTTTGGTCTTTCAGACACGCAGACTGACGCGATTCTCGAGATGCGCTTGCGCCGACTCACTGGTCTTGAGCGTCACAAGATCGAGGAGGAACTCACAGAACTCCGGGCGAAGATCGCGTGGTACACGAGCGTGCTCGCAGACATCAACCTGGTGCTCAAGATCGTCAAAGAGGAGATGGCCGAGGTACGCGACAAGTTCGCGAATCCGCGCCGCACCGAGATTGCCGGCACGGCTCGCGACCTCGATGTCGAAGACCTCATTGCCGAAGAAGACATGGTTGTGACCATCACCAAGGCGGGTTATGTGAAGCGCCTGCCTGTCGCCACATATCGTCAGCAGAAGCGAGGCGGAAAGGGCAAGGCGGGAGTCAACCTCAAAGAGAACGACTTTGTGGAGCACCTCTTTGTAGCCTCAACGCATGACTACGTGCTGTTCTTCTCTAACTACGGGAAGGTGTATCGCCTCAAAGTCCATGAGCTTCCGGTGGGAAGCAGGCATGCGCGAGGCACAGCAGCAGTCAACCTGTTGCCGTTCCAGCAAGCGGAAACGATTGCTGCGGTCATTTCAACCAAGGCGTTCGCCGCAGATGATTTCCTGTTGTTTGCTACAAGGAACGGCCTGGTCAAGAAGACGGCCCTCGAAGCGTACGACAGAAGCCGTAGGGACGGGATCATCGCCATCAACCTACGCGACGGCGACGAGCTCATCGCGGTGCGGAGGGTCCATGAAGGCGAGCGCGTGGTCATGGTATCGACCGCAGGCAAGGCCATCGTGTGGGACGAGTCTGATGCGCGTCCGATGGGCCGCGACACCATGGGCGTTAAAGGAATGAACGTTAAGGCGGACGAGGCAGTGCTCGACCTGGAGATCGTTCCCAAGAACAGCGAACTCTTTGTGGTGACGGAGCGCGGCTACGGCAAACGCACAGCTCTCGACGACTATCCGCTCCAGAAGCGCGGCGGTATGGGAGTCAAGACTATTCAGATCACAGAGAAGAAGGGCTTCCTCGCCGGAATGAAGGTGGTCCAGGCCCATCATGAGCTCATGCTGATCTCTGAAGAGGGCGTTGTCATCAGAGTGAGCGCGAACGATATCTCGAAGCTCGGACGCTCGACACAAGGCGTGAAGGTCATGAACGTAAGTGGAGCTGATCGCGTTGTGGCGATCGCACGAGTGAGTGCACGAAAGAAACAGGCAAAGCCTGCTGTCGCGATTCCCGAGGGACAGACGTCATTGCTTGAAGATGGAACAGACGCGAACGGGACCGAGCCTGTAGATATCAGAGAGTCGGCAGCCGAGGAATTGGCGGCCGAAGAGTTCGAAGATGTCGAAGGCGACGAGGAGTAGCCAAAGACCTTGGAGTCCTACGACACGCACTTGAGTGAACTGACCGCGCGCATCGGTGAGGTGCGCGCGGTTCTCTTTGACCTCGATGGCACGCTCATAGACACGATGGCATTGATTCTTGTGTCGCTGCGACACGCGACTGAACAGGTGCTCGGCATCTCACTGTCTGACGAAGAGTTGATGCTCAATGTGGGTATTCCGCTCTGGGATCAGATGCGGATAATCTCCGAAGAGCATGAGGACGAGCTGGTCTTTGCATATCGGGTGCACAACCGGGCCGTACACGACGACCTCGTGAGGGAGTACGAGGGCGTCGACGAGGTGCTCCGGGAGCTCAAGAGCCGGGAGATTCCTCTCGGTATCGTCACATCCAAGAGTCGCGGGATAGCCTGCCAGGGGATGGATCTCTTTGGTCTGCGGGGATATTTCGACGTCCTGATCTGCGCAGATGATGTTGACGTACACAAGCCGGATCCTTTTCCGCTGCATGAGGCAGCGGATGCACTTGGTGTCCCCCTCGACCAGTGTATCTACATCGGCGACAGTTCCTTTGACATGATGGCGGCGATCAACGGGGGAGCGATATCGGTAGCCGCTCTATGGGGGGCGTTCTCAGAAGAGGCGGTTCTCGAGCCCGGCCCGGACTTCGCCCTCTCTTCTATCTCGGAGTTGCCCGACTTGCTCGATGGGGCAGCCGATGAGTATGTGGTGAGACAGCGAGGAAGTGGAACAAACACAGAGTAGAACACGGCTCGCAGACTGACCCGTACGGTTCTGCGTGCTTGCCAAGGAGGTAGCAGCGTGTCGTCGAGGACCAAGATCATTCTGGCAGTTGTGGCGCTGTTCGTTCTCGGAGGGACGGCGCTGGCAATAACCCTCGGTGGCGGAGGGGGCGGAACCGCGGTCGATGTAGCGGTCTCCGTTCAAGAGGACCTTGCTGTAACGATAACCGCAGCCGGGCGTATCGAGTCCGGAGTGCGAGCTGATGTGTTTGCCCCAACAGTGGGAACACTTGCAACCGTCTATGCGAAGGACGGCGAACAGGTCACGGAGGGCGCTCCGCTCGCCCTCATGGATACGGTGCCCCTTGAGGCGCAGGTCAAGCAGGCTACGGCGGCATTGGCGGCTGCGGAATCACAGCTTGCTGTGGTCAATAAGCAGGAGCCCTCATGCGGGGATGAGACCGCAGCCCGAGCGGGGACGAACGCAGCGTGGGCGGGGTATGAGGCATCGCTTGAGGCAATCGACTCCGCCGAGGCAGCAGGCCCAAGCAGCACCGATATCGCCGCCGCCAAGGCTGCCACTACGGCGGCTTACTCTTCGTATTCCCTGGCAAAGAGGCCGTATGACGCGCTCAAGGCATCAATCGAAGCCAGCGCGGTTCCCGTACCTCCGGCGCTCGCAGAGCTCGAGCAGCTTCGGATCGCAAAGGAACAAGCCTACGCCGGGTACCTCCAGGCGAAGTCCGCACAGGAACAACTCACTTCATACAGCGGGGCGCAAGCAATCGCTCAGGCGCAGGCAGGAGCTGATCAGGCCTACGCCGGATACCTCAGCTCTCGGGCACAGCAAGAACGCCTGGAGGGAACGAATCTCTCTGCCGAGCGCAGCGCAGCACAAGCCGGAGTCGATCAGGCGCGTTTTGCGCTGGCGGCAGCCGAGGAGACTCTGGGCAAGGCCACACTGCGCGCCCCCATCGACGGCGTTGTACTGTTCAGTGCGCTTGCGGCGCCCGGAGCAGACGGTCGGACTCCGGTTGCCGCCGAGGGAGCTGCGGTTGCGCCTCAGTCGGCGGTCTTCACGGTTGTCGATCTTGACGGGCTGCGCTTCTCGGCAGAGGTCGACCAGATTGATGTCACGTCGATCGAGCTTGGCATGACGGGCCTGATAAACCTCGACTCCTTTGCGGAGCGGCAGATTGAATCCTCGGTGGCCGAGATCATGCCTGCAGCTCAGCTTACGCTCACCGGAGGCACGATCTTCCCGGTACACCTCGCGATAGACGAACCGGCTGAAGGCATCCTCATCGGCATGCAGGGCGATGTTGAGATCGAGGTCTCCTCGGTGCCCGGTGCCATCACGGTTCCCATCGAAGCGCTGTTCGATGAAGGCGGCACAGGATACGTGTATGTAGTGGATGGCGACACGCTCGTGCGAACGCAAGTCGAAGTGGGGACGATCACGGAAACCCGTGCCCAGATCACCTCGGGCATAGGGGAGGCCACCACCGTGGCGCTGTCGGGACCAACTGAGTTGGTCGACGGCATGAAGATCTCAGCCAACGAGTAACCCATGGTTGAGAATAACGACAGCGTAGCGGCAATGTGTCTGGATGCGCGGGTAGTGCTCGAAGCCCGCGATGTCTCCAAGTGCTACACCCTCGACGAGATTGAGGTGCATGCCCTGCGCGGGGTGGACCTGCAGATATGCGAGGGTCAGATGCTCTCGATTATGGGCCCTTCCGGGTCGGGCAAGTCGACTCTGATGCACATTATCGGCCTTCTGGATCATCCGTCGAACGGATCGGTGACGGTCGAGGGCGAGGATGTCTCCGACATGGAGCCAAACGAGCTCGCGGCTGTGCGGAATCAGCGGATCGGATTCGTGTTCCAGGCGTTCAATCTTCTCGCTCGGACAAGCGCTCAGGCGAATGTCGAGCTTCCGCTCATCTACTCGGGACTCGGGGGGGCGGAGCGCGCGCGCAAGGCCCGCGAGGCACTCGAGCGAGTGGGGCTCGGGGATCGCCTCGGCCACCTGCCCAGTCAACTGTCGGGCGGTCAGCAGCAGCGTGTGGCGATAGCCCGCGCACTTGTGACCGAGCCATCCATCGTGCTTGCCGATGAGCCCACCGGCAACCTCGACTCTCGCTCAGGCATGGAGGTCATGCAGATCCTCCAGGACCTCAATGATCAGGGCATCACGGTCGTACTCGTTACCCACGACCCGCTCGTTGCGAAGCATGCGAGACGCGTGGTTCATCTCGCTGACGGTCGCATCGTCGAGGAGGAGATCGTCAAGGAGCGCTACATTGCCCGCGACCGGTTGGCGGCCTTGAGCACAGAAGAGGCCCATCGATGAATATCTTCGAGAGCTTCCGCATCGCCCTTCGCGCCCTCAACGCCAACAAGGTTCGCAGCATCCTGACGATGCTCGGAGTGATCATCGGGGTTGCGGCGGTTATCCTTCTCGTGGCTATCGGTACGGGCGTGCAGAAGGAAGTAACCGGTTCGATCGAGGGACTCGGTTCGAACCTCGTGTTCGCGTTTCCGGGAAACATCGAAGAAAGCGGTGCCGGCGGGCCGGGCGGTACGATCACCAAGCAGTTCACCATCGAGGATGCCGACCTCATCGACCGGAGGCTGGGACCCGACGAGATCGTGGTGCCGGTCATCCAGGCCGCGGCCACGCTCAAAGTGGGAAATCGCGAAATGCGCACTACCGTGGCAGCTGGCAACGAGTACTCAGGTGAAGTGTTCGCCGCCGACTATGTCGACGGAAGGGGTTATCGCCGCAGCGAAGTGCAGGCCGCTTCCAGGGTGGTCATTTTGGGCTCACGCGTTCGAGATCAGCTGTTCCCCCTGAGAGATCCCATAGGCGAGACCGTTGACGTCAACGGTCAGCGGTTTACGGTAATCGGACATGTTGCATCTCAGGGTGGGTCCCTCACGGGCGACCAGGACAATCAGGTGTTCATGCCGGTCACTACGGCCCAGCGCCTGCTCGGGACCACCGACATCAGTATCATCATCATCAAAGCCGCAGATCCCGAGAACGTGAACTCGGTGCAGGCTCAGGTCGAACGCATCCTCAAGCCCCGTTTTGGCGAGGAATTCTCTGTGTTCACCCAAGCTCAAACCCTTGGAATCCTCTCGGACTTGCTCGGCACGCTCACTGTCATGCTCGCAGGTATCGCCGGCATCTCTCTGTTGGTCGGCGGTATCGGCATCATGAACATCATGCTTGTGAGCGTGAGCGAGCGGACCCGGGAGATCGGGATTCGCAAGGCGGTGGGAGCCAAGACCTACGATATTCTCTCGCAGTTCGTTATCGAGGCGGTGATGCTCTCTGTCGCGGGAGGTGTGATCGGCATCGTACTCGGATGGGTCGGGTCCGCAGCCTTGAGCACCGTTGTTCCCACCGAGATCACGCCCTGGGCCGTCGCCCTCGCGTTCCTGTTTTCCGCAGGTGTGGGCATCTTCTTTGGCGTATACCCGGCGTATCGGGCATCGCGACTCGATCCGATAGAGGCGCTGCGCTACGAGTAGCCACGACAGCGCCGAGCGTCCCTAGCTCTGAAAGTCGCTCGGGTCGATATGGTCGAGGAACTCACGGAACTGCTCGACCTCGGCTTCCTCGTTCACGCCCGCTTCTTCTTCGACCTCGATGACAGCCGCTGCGTCGAGCACCTCTTCGGCAACGAAGATCGGGGAGCCGGTGCGGATCGCAAGCGCGATCGAGTCGGAGGGGCGGGCATCTACGGCAACGGTGCGCTCCTCGGCTCGCAGGACTACCGATGCGAAGAAGGTCCCGGACTCGACTCGGGTGATCTCCACGCGGGCGACGACGGCGTCGAGGGATTCGACGATGCTTCTGAGTAGGTCATGCGTCATGGGCCGAGGGGGTTGCACACCTTGGAGCGCGAGAAGAATCGCGGTCGCTTCGGGGTGCCCGATCCATATTGGTAGCATGCGTACCGGATCGGCCGTCTGTTCGATCGGCCGCAAGATGATGACCGGCTGGTTCGTGGTGGCATCAACACTCAGCGATGCGAGGCGCACGTGAATCATGAGGGACACCGCCTTCATTTCGGGGGGCAGACGAGCGTCTGTATCTGTGACGGCCGCCTGGTGAGTACGTTCCACTATGATACGGGAAGCAAGCAAGGGGAGGGCCAGGGCGATGGAACGATTTGAAGTCCAGACAACGCGCAGGGAGCAGATGCTCGATATCACGCGTGAGGTGGCCGCTGCGTTGGAGCGGGACGGAGTGCGCGATGGAGCCGTGCTCGTGTTTGTGCCCCACACGACCGCAGCCGTGACGATCAACGAGAATGCCGACCCTGCTGTGGTGGAGGACGTTCTGGCGGGGCTAGAAAGGATTGCCCCGCGTGCAGGCGGGTATCGACATGGCGAAGGCAACTCCGACGGGCACATCAAGTCCTCACTCGTGGGAGCCGGCGAACTTGTCGCAGTATCGGGTGGGTCTCTCGTGTTGGGAACCTGGCAAGGTATCTATTTCTGCGAGTTTGACGGCCCGCGAACGCGGAGCGTGGTCGTGCAGATGATCGATGGCGGACCGAGCCGCTAGCGCCGCTGGTGGAATTCTTGACGCGCTACCTGCGCTGTAATAAGGTATCGAAGCGTTTCTGCAAACGCGCGGGCCCGTAGCTCAGTTGGTTAGAGCGCACGGCTGATAACCGTGAGGTCATTGGTTCGAATCCAATCGGGCCCACCATCCAGAACAAGAGAAACCCCGTTCTCGCGAGCGGGGTTTCTTTGCGTAGCAGGGAAGTGGCGCTAGCGCTCGAGCTCGATCTGCATGACGTCGATGTTTCCCGCCATGAAACCTGCGCGGCAGTAGGCCAGATAGTATCGCCACATGCGTACGAAACGTTCATCGAATCCCATGTCGAGCACTTGATCTCGCGCCGAATCGAAACGCTCCAGCCACCGTTCAAGCGTTCGCGCGTAACTCAACCCAAAGAAGTGCGGCTCGCCAATGACCAGCCCCGCTTCATGTGCTTGGAGAGAAAAGCGCTCGGGACTCGGGAGCATGCCGCCCGGGAAGATGTAGCGCTGTATGAAATCGGGATTGTCCCGATACTGCTCGAAGCTTTCGTCGGAAATCGTGATGGTTTGGATGGCGGCCTTTCCCCCGCGACCGAGCAGATCGCGCACACGGCCAAAGAACACCGGCCAGTACTTCTCTCCTACGGCTTCGAACATCTCGACCGAAACGAGTCTCGTGAACTGTTCGGAGATATCCCGGTAGTCCTGTAGTCGGATATCCACCCGTCCCTCGAGCCCCTCATGGGCAATGTATCGCTGCGCCCAGTCGTACTGCTCCCGGGAGATCGTCACACCCGTGACCTTGCAGCCGGCTTCTTTGGCGGCATGGATGGCAAAGCCCCCCCAGCCGCACCCGAGTTCAAGAAGATGATCGGCCCTGGATGGCTGCAGCACCTCAAGCAGGCGGTTCCATTTGGCGCGCTGCGCACTCTGGAGATCTTCGCACTGAGCGTCCCCAGATTCGCAGAACAGTGCCGAGGAGTACGCCATCGTGTCGTCGAGCCACAGGCCGTAGAACTCGTTGCCCAGGTCGTAATGGTAGGAGATGTTGCGCCTGGAGCCGCGCTTGGAGTTGGAGCGCATTCGATGCCACAGGCGTTGCGTGGGCCGCAGTGGTGAGGGAATTCGACCCACGTTCTCGTGCTTCGTATTCTGGATACCGAGGTCAAGCAGTGCGCACAGGTCGGGAGTCTCCCAGTCGCCCTCCATGTAGCCCTCGGCCATTCCTAGGCTTCCCCGGGTCAGGATACGTCGCGCGGCAGCCGGATCAACGATCCGAACCCGTGCGTGGGGACCCGGCTCAGAGCCGGCGAACTCCGTCAGCGAGCCGTCGGGGCGTTCAAGCGTGAGTTCTCCAACGGCCATGCGCGAAAGAAGAGCCTCAACGGCGCGTTCACTGAATGATCTGTTTCGCGGTGCGGTACTCATAACGAGGTGTCCTCTTCGGGTGCAGGAGTATGCGGGACATACCGGATTCGTTTCATCACGATCCGTATCGCCTGGAGGTGGATCAGGAGCCAGGCGCGCAACGACATCGGTCCGTATCGCAGAACCGTCCGGAGGATCTCTCCATCGGTGAGGTCTCGGCGGTCCAGACTCACCGCCGCGACAAGGAGGAGCGGGCCTTTCACATAGTCGTAGATCGAAGCGGCGAGTGTGTCTCCGGGCTCGGTGAAGCGAAACTCGTAGCGCGCGTCCAGCTCTATGAAGGGCGACACGTGGAACGCCTTCACCGCCCCGGGGCGTTCATGGGCGAGATCCATGGGTTCTCCGTGCTTGTGCAGCAGGTAGTTGTGGTGCTCGCCAAAGGTGTTCTGCACCTCAGCGAGAACGGCCCGCGGCGTGCCGTCGGCATGAAAGCAGTACCAGAACGCCACGGGGTAGAACTTGAACCCCAGGACCCGCGGGAAGGTGAGGATTCGTACCGCGCCGCCTTCGAGATCGACCCCCGCTCGGGCGAGGAGGCCATCGATCCACGGGCGCAAGGGCGTACCGTCGCGCGGGCCGTGGTCCCTGTCTTGGAATGTGACCAGGGATGTACCGTTGTGTGAGAAGAGTCGCAACGACCGGCTCAGATCGTCGAGCTCACCCAGATCCGCGTACAGGTAGTAGATTCCGTACCGGAATCGATTGCGCACAGGAGCGTGCCGTTCGTGAGCAACGTGCCCTCTGTAGAGGGAGCTGTTCA
The DNA here is from genome assembly GCA_024637115.1 of Actinomycetes bacterium. Classification (GTDB taxonomy): domain Bacteria; phylum Actinomycetota; class Coriobacteriia; order Anaerosomatales; family JAGXFU01; genus JAGXFU01. The sequence goes on along the minus strand of JAGXFU010000010.1, from coordinate 16,986 downwards.
CGAGGCGTCCGTTTCCTCTGTTGCGATGGCAGCCGGCGCGCTCGCAGGGTCGCGCACGGGCTGCAGGCCGGCGTCCTCGCCCACAAGTGCCTTGGTCCGGGTGGCGTCGAGTTCGCTACCCCAGGGGGGTGGTGCCCCGAGCATCTCGGCTACGCGCACCGCCGAGAGAAGCCCGTCTTCATGGAACCCGTAGCGGGTCCATGCTCCGGCGAAGTACACGCCACCGGTTCCCTGCAATTCAGGGATTCGGGCCTGCGCACGAATCGCCTCATGTGAGAAGTTGGGATGATCGAAATGCAAGTTCGCAAGTAGGGTTCCTTGAGCCGGCTCACGGTCGCGATTGAGCGTCTCCATGACAATCGTTTCGACGGGAATCTGTTGAAGCCAGTTGAGTTGATAGGTGAGAACGAGCATGTCTTTGGTGGCGTCTCCGTTTTCCGCATACCAATTCCACGCCGCCCACGCCTTTCGCTTCTTGGGTAGGAAACTGGTGTCGGTATGTACCACGACATCGTTGTCCCAGAAGGTGAACGCTCCCAGCGTGGCGCGCTCCTGTGCGGTCGCATCGACGAGCATCTCGAGCGTTTGCGGAGGATGGGTGGCGATGATGACCTTGTCGTAGATCTCGTTGCGCGCGGCGGTCGATACGGAGACCTTCCCGTTGGCGCGCTCCACCCGCTCGACCGGCTCGTTACTGTGGATCTCGCCACTGACAGAAGGCACGACTCGCCGGATGTACTCGCGCGCGCCGCCTATGACAGAGCGCCACTGGGGCTTTCCCGTGATGTGCAGAAGGCCGTGATTGTCGCAGAAGCGCAGAAATGTACCGGCCGGGTACTCGAGCATGCCGCCCGGAGGGGTCGACCAGATCGCATCGCCCATGGGGATGAGATACCAATCGGTGAAACCGGTGCTGTACTTCTCGCGTTCCAGCAATTGGCCAAGCGTGAGGTTGTCGATCGACGGGTCGGCCAGGAGCCGGTCAGCATCATGGCTGAACCGCACGACATCGGCGAGCATCTTGAGGAACTTGGGGTTCGCGAGGTTCTTTCGCTGGGCGAACACGCTATCCAGACTGGTTCCAGCCCACTCGATGTCCTCGGCAGGTACCTGAACGGAGAAGGACATGTCCGACTCCGACCACTCGACTCCGAGCTCCCGAAAGAATCGGATGAGGTTCGGATACGTGCGCTTGTTGAAGACCATGAAGCCGGTATCAGCGGGAAACGTCACGCCGTCAACGGTGGCATCGATGGTGCACGTGTGACCGCCAAGGTAGTCCGCCGCCTCGTAGATGTCCACCTCGTGATCAGGCGACAAAAGCCAGGCTGAACCGATTCCCGCGATTCCCGATCCAATGACTGCGATGCGCACGAGACCCCCTCAGGATTGATGATACGAAATGGCGTCCGAAATATGCGGCGCCTCTATTAGGTATATATTTCCCATACGGGGAAGATTGCGCACAGCAGGATCCATGAGCGGCCAGAACAAGGGGGCGGCATGCGAAGCATCTTGATCACCGGGGTCTCTTCGGGTATCGGGCACGCCTGCGCAGAACTGTTTGCCCGTGAGGGATGGCGCGTGATCGGCACCGCTCGCACTCCCGGGGAGCTCGCCGATCGAGTGTGGCCGGGAGATGTCGCGCTTGAGGCTCTCGATTTGGCCGTGCAGGGGAGCGGCGCAGAGCTGGGCGCACGGGTCATCGAGCGATACGGAGTCCCTGACGTGCTGCTCAACAACGCCGGTATGCTGCAGTTCGGAGCTGTCGAAGACACATCTGCCGAGGAGATAGAGCACCTCTTCCGGGTCAACGTGTTCGAACAGATCGGTCTCGCCATGTCCCTCGTGCCCGCGATGCGCCAACGCGGTAGCGGCACGATCGCGAACGTCACGTCGCTTGGTGGGCGCATCACCTTTCCGTTCTTTGGGACCTACAATGCGAGCAAGCATGCGCTTGAGGGGTTCAGCGAGGGGCTATGGCATGAACTGAAGCCGTTCGGAATCCGTGTGATCGCCATAGAACCGGGTTTCGTTGAGACCGCGATCTGGGGAAAGGCTCTGCCTTCCTCGGCAGACGCGCTCGATGTTTCTGAGCCGTATCGCGCATATCAGCTCGCGATGATGCGATTCGAGACGTCGATCAACGACCGGACGGCACCCGCCAAAGCCGCGAATGAGATTCGCCGCGCGATAGAGGATTCGGGGGACCGCATGCGCTATCCGGTTGCTGCATACGCGCGCCCGATTCTTGCCGCAAGAAGGCTTCTGGGCGATCAGCGGGTGATGAGGTTCTTTCACAAGCGCTGGATGGGGACCGACGCCTAAGACGACGACGGTTCCCAGTGCCTTGGGAAGCCTGGTCGAGCTGGACACGAGCGGATCGCTATCCGCCGAGCAGCGTCACGCGAACCTCACGTACCCCTCCGCCGGGATCGAGGGGGATTCGGCCATCGGGGACGATCGTGCCGTCGACGGTAACGCGCTCAACGCCCCGATTGACTCCACGGGGGTTCTCGACGGCGATTCGATAGAGCGTGTCGCCGAAGCGGTATTCCATATCGAATCGAGGCCATGACTTCGGAATGCACGGATCGATCCTGAGCGCTCGTCCCTCAGCGGTTGCCTCGGTCCAGAGCCCGAGTTGGTACTGCACGACCACGCGATAGAACCATCCGGCCGAACCCGTGTACCAGGTCCATCCACCGCGCCCGATATGAGGATCTGCTGCATACACGTCCGCTGCAACAACGTACGGCTCGACTTTGTAGCGCGCGACCTCCTGCGGGGTAGTGCCGTGGTTGACCGGGTTTATGAGCCGGAACAGGCCGGCCGCTTCGTCACCGTTGCCCCTGAGCAGATGTGCAAGCACCACCCAGATGGCGGCGTGAGTGTACTGTCCGCCGTTCTCCCGCACACCCGGCACATATCCTTTGATGTAGCCGGGGTCGTGGGGCATGTGATCGAATGGCGGCGTGAGCAGACGGATGAGGCCGTCTTCGCGGCGGACCAGTTTCTCCTCCACTGAGTCGAGCGCATGCTCCGCACGTTTCGGGTCTCCGGCGCCGGAGATCGTTGCCCATGCCTGTGCGATCGCACCGATGCGGCACTCCTCGGCGGAGCTCGTTCCTAGGGGAGTCCCGTCGTCAAAGTACGCGCGGCGGTACCACTCGCCATCCCAGGCTTCTTGCTCGATCGACTCGATCAGTGTGGCCGCCCAGGTTCGGTACTCCGCGGCTCGATCCGGTTCTCCGTGCAGCTCGCAGACGGTGGCGAAGCGCGTGAGGACCACGTTGAGGAACCAGCCGAGCCACACGCTCTCTCCCGTCCCTCCGAGTCCTACGCGATTCATGCCGTCGTTCCAGTCGCCCCCGCCCATGAGGGGCAGGTCGTGGGGGCCGGTGCCCCGAGCGGATTCAAGAGCGGCAACGCAGTGCTCGTAGACGGTTGCAGCTTTCTCGGAGATCGAAGGCTGCAGATAGTTGTCCTCATGTCCCGGAGCGAGTTCAGGTCCGTCGATGAAGGCCGTCAACTCGTCGAGTACGCTCATATCGCCTGTTGCGCTCACATACTCGGCGACCACGTAGGGCAGCCAGTGACGGTCGTCGGTAAAGCGGGTGCGGACTCCCCGGCCGGAGAATGGCTGCCACCAATGGAGTACGTCGCCTTCCTCGAACTGGTGACGTGAGGCCTCCACGATCTGCGCGCGCACCAGGTCAGGTCGGGTGAGCATGAGGCACAGCACGTCTTGGAGCTGATCGCGGAATCCATACGCCCCGCTGCTCTGATACGCGGCGGTGCGTCCCCACAAACGGCACGCAACTGACTGGTAGAGCAGATTGCCGTTGACCATGAGATCGAGCGACGCATCAGGCGTCTTGACCGTGACGCTGCCAAGGATCTCGTCCCACTGTTCGTGCACCGCCACGAGGGCATCGTTGACGCAGCCCGGTTCCCGGTAGCGCGCGACCACCGAGCGCGCTTCATCGAGCGTATCGGTCTGACCGAGGAGGAATGTGACGCTCTCGCTGGCGCCCGCCGGCAGTACGATCTCGGTCATGAGGGCGCCGCAGTTGTCGTGGAAGCGGCCCGAACGACCATCGAGGCGAGAGCGATGCATCGCAATGGGGTCGTTAGGGCGGCGGTTGCGGCCCACGAATTCGGTGCGGCTCGCGGTCCACGACTGGAGCTCACGGTCGCATGCGATGAACGCGGAACGACCGGGGAAGTCCATGTTGAAGTGGTTATGGGCGGTCAACATGTCCGTTTCCGCGTCGAACCAGGTGACCACAACGTGCTGTGCCTTACTGCGCGAACTGCCCAACACCCACTCGACGAAGTGGGTCACGCTCAGACGCCGCTCGCGGCCACTCACGTTTCGCAGGGTCAGACGGGCCACGCGTACCGGGTCTGCCGTTGGGACGAACCACTCGAGCTCCTGCTCGATTCCGTGCGAAGCGTGTTCAAAGCGGGTGAACCCTTTGCCGTGACGCACAACGTACGGTTCGGCGTCGCAGACGGGAAGCGGTGTCGGACTCCAGAACTCGCCGGTTTCTTCGTCGCGAATGTAGAGTGCCTCGCCGGTGCCGTCTGAGACCGCATCGTTGTTCCAGGTCGTGATGCGGTTCTCGTGACTGTTCTTTGCCCAGGTGCAGCCAATGCCCGCCTCGGACACCATGCATCCGAAATCCGGTGTGGCCATGACGTTTATCCAGGGGGCTGGGGTGGTTTGTCCTTCTTTGAGCACGATCACATAGTCGCCGGTCTCAGGATCGAATCCGCCAAGGCCGTTGTCGAAGTCGAGATCAGGCCGCACCAATGGTGCATGCTCGAAGTGCTCAGGTGCGCGTGAAACAACGAGAGCAGGAGGATCATCAGGGCGTTTCCCTCTGCGGTTGAGTTGCACCTCAAGCCCGCCGCCGCCGCCCTCGAGGGTCGCGCGCGCCACGGTCAGGAGCAGGTTGAGAACATCGGGGTGCATCTGATCGGATCTTCGCAGGAAGATACCGCCCGGCTTGTCCATGAGCTGCAGTGCATGGCCGGTTCGCACAAGCAGCCGTAGTCTGTTGTCGAGTTCATCGGAATAGGCCGTGGGGCGGGTGTTGAGAATCACGATATCCGCAACAAGGCCCTTGTGTCGCCAGTACTGGTGGGCAAGCAGCGCCTGCCGCACGAGGGGTGCGTGTTCGAGTTCATCGACGCGTACGAGCAGGATCGGGTTGTCCCCGGAGATGCCGATCGACCAGAGTCCGTCGATGCGTAGCCCGTTCTCAGCCGGCGTCTTCACTTTCAATAACGATCGGGGATCGGTCAACAAGAGGCGCGAGGCGAGCCGCTGAAGCACGACCGCTTCCTGCGGGGAGAGTCCCAGGTCGCGTAGTTCGATCTTTGCGGTCGTCCAGCCAAGGTCGATCGCGCGCTGCGCGCTGCGCATATCGTGGTACTTCTCCGAGAGGTGCAGGGCCTCTTCGCGCGTTTCGGCAACCCCGGTGGTGAACACGAGGCGAGCACTTCCTCCGGGAGGTACGAGGACGGCTTTGCGAATCGAGCAGGACGGGTCGAGGACCGCGCCGACCGTACACGAGAGCTCTCCTCCGGCATTGATGGCGACAGGGTTGTCGCACTGATTGAGCCGCCCCAGGAATTGCACGCGATCGGTCTCGAAAGACCACTCACAGCTGTCTCTGTCCTCGCACCCGAGTGTATGGAATCCGTATGGGCGGGATTCATGCTCAGAGCGGGGCCGACGCGAGAAGAGCACGGTATTGGTGGCGCTGTGGGCCTCGGTCTCAACGAAGAGATTCGAGAATGACTTATGAGCCTGATCAGCGTTTTGCTCGACGATCGCGATCTCAAAGTACGAGGTCACTTCGATGTGACGCGCGGAGCGGCCGTGATTGACGATCGTGAGGCGGCGAACCTCGGCATCGTCTTCGGGCGAGACGGCGATCTCGGTGTTCGTCTCGATGTCTCCATCCCGCCTGTGGAACTCGGCCTTTTCGGCAGAGAACGTCACGTGGTAGTCGTCCGGCTCGTTGACCACGGGATTGTTGGCGGCGGTCCACACGGCGCCGGTGTCGACGTCACGCACATAGAAGAACTGCCCCCATGAGTCGCGTGTGACATCTTCCCGGTATCGGGTGACAGAGAGTCCGCGCCATCTGCTGTAGCCACCCCCGCCGTTGGTGATCATGACGGAGTAGTCACCGTTGGAGAGGAAGTGCGTGGCGGGCACCGGGGTGTCTGCCAGTGGATAGGATCGCGTAACAGGCGGCGGCAGGTCGCGAATCGAGCGCACGCTCCTGACTTCTTCAACATTGGGATGGGCGAGCTGCACGGTGTGCGGGACGCGTTCCTGCAGCAGGAGCTCTGCTGTGGTCACCATTGGATCGCGATGGAAGCGCTCACGCATCGTGCGTCCGGCGAGCTCGTTGCCAAGTGCGAGCAGGCTCATACCCTGGTGGTGGGCAAAGTAGGCCTTTACGATGGCACGCGATTCACCCGCCGGGATACGCCCGGGCGTGTAGTCCACTGCCTCATAGAACCCGTAGCGACCCCGCACGCCCTGCGCTGCAAGTACTCGCAGGTTGGCGAGTACCTCGAGAGGCGCGATCGGCAACGAGAGTACGCTCGCATACGGAGCAACGACGATGTCATCGGACAAGCCTCGCTTCAAGCCCAGGCCGGGTACACCGAATGCCTGATATTGGTACGTGAGCTCAGAATCCTTGGCGTTGAAGGCTGATTCCGAGACGCCCCACGGCACACTGCGTTCGCGTCCGTACTGGACCTGCCGCTCAACGACTGAATGGTACGTCTGGTCGAGCAGGGTTGTGGGCCAGGTTCTCATCACGAGCAGCGGCATCAGGTACTCGAACATCGACGCGCTCCAGGAAAGCAGCGCCCGCCCGCCCGAAGTCTGCGTGATCGATCTGCCAAGACGGAACCAGTGCTCCTGCGGCACGTCCCCTTTTGCGATGGCAAGGAAACTCGCAAGCCGGCATTCGGATGCGAGCATGTCATAAAACGACGGGTCGAGGTGTCCCTCGGTGGTGTTGTAGCCGATCGAGAACAGCAACCGTTGAGAGTCAAAGAGCATCCGAAAGTCGGTGTGCTCCCACATCTCACGGGCCATGTTGGCAGTGAGGCGCAGTCTGGCGAGGAGTTCCACCGAGTTTGGACGCGATTGGCGAATGCTCTCGCTCACCCGGGATGCCCACTCGCGCGCGGACTCCTGGTCTTCTGGAGAGCTGCCAGCAGGTGAGGCGGCGATCGAGTCGAGCGTAGAGAGGCATTCGGCCAGTCCCTCGGCCAGCCCGACCAGGCTCGGGACATATTCAAAGAGAGGCAGGAGGTCCTTGCTGCGTTCGTCTTGCAGTACGGCGTCGGGAACATTCGTGATGAGCGGAGCCCAGGGGGCGAGGTTTCGGAGCATCATGTGTGCTTCGTGGGTGAACTTTTCGAGCGCGCGCACTGAGGCGCGGACCCGCTGAACAGGTGTGACAGGGAAGGGCGATTCGCCGGTCTCTTGCCCATCAGCCAGTTCGCCAACGGATGCGGTAGCGGCAGCGACCAACGTGTCGAGGCGACGCAGCAGCGCATACCACTCGCCGAGATCCTCAGGTTCATTTTCGAGTTCGATGTCCCGGCGAATCTCTTCGAGTTGTTCGCGCAGCGCATGGGCGATCGGCGCGGGCTGAAGGTCTCCGCGCTCCGTATGCAGGTCGTCGATGGCAAGGTCGGCCGTGTCAACGAGGCCATGCAGAAGCTGTGCGCCCAGGAGCGGTCCCTCAGATGCCTCGAGGAGGCCGATGCGGAGCACAAGCAGATGCCCCGCCAGATTGCCGCTGTCTACTGTGGAGACGTAGTTGGGCGGCAGCGGTTGCAGCGTGCGGGTGTCATACCAGTTGTAGAAGTGACCGCGAAAGCGCTCAAGGCCAGCCATCGTGTTCATGGTGTCCGAGGTGCGCATCATCAGCCCGCGCAGGGTGATGTAGCCAAGGTCGTATGCCGTGAGCCCCGAGAGCAGTTGTAGTCCAATGTTCGTGGGAGAGGTACGGAACGCAATCGTGGCCCCGGGATCCTCCTGGAAGTTGTCAGGAGCGAGGTAATGTCCTTCCTCGGTCACGAACGTCTCAAAGAACCGCCAGGTTCGACGCGCAACGATACGCAGTTCGTGGGCATCGGAATCGGTGAGCTCGAAAGGAGCCGGAACGGTCTTTCTCGACACCCACCAGGCGACCACAGGAGCAGAGAGCCAGATGAGTCCGAGAGCGGCAGCGACTCCGGCGCGGCCGGGATGGTCGACAGTGGCGATCGCAAGCAGGCCAAGCGCAAGGAGTGATGAGGGCAGCAACTTGCGAAGGAAGCCCGCGAGCGAGTTGCCGAGCCTGCGATCAGCGTCTGCGGCCGTCTCCCATTCCAGCAGGTTGTGGTGCGAAACGTTCATGCGCCAGAGCGCGCGAACGATGGCGTCGGTCATGAGCCATGCCTGATGGGGGAGCAGCGTCAGCGAGAGTACCGCGCGAGCCGAGTCCCGGCCAAAGTCACGCCAGATCGTGCCGGCCGCCGCCTGGAACGAGAACGACCGCGAGCGGAACACAAGGGAGTCGGCAAGGCTGAAATAGACCGGGAAGAACACCACAAGCATCATTGCCAGCGGCCATGCCCATGATGGGCCCGGCACGAGCAGCCAGCCAATCGTGATGAGCAGCAGAAGCGTGGGCGCCACGAGGCTTCGTCGCAGGTTGTCCGTCATCTTCCATCGATGCAGCGATGAGAGCGGGTTGCGAGAGTGACGTCCTCCCTTGGCGGGTATGCGCAGAAGAAGCCAGGGCAGGGTCTGCCAGTCGCCACGGACCCACCGGTGCAGACGAGCCATATGCGACAGATAACTTGCGGGGTGGTCGTCGAACACTTCGATGTCGCTTGCCAGGGCAACGCGAGCGAAGTTGCCTTCGATGAGGTCATGCGAGAGCAGGGTGTTGTCGGGGAAACGACCCTCGAGCACCGCATTGAAGATGTTGACTTCGTAGATACCTTTTCCGGTGAAGCTGCCCTCGCCAAAGACATCCTGGTACGTATCAGAGACAGCACCCGCGTATGGATCGACGCCCGTCTCGCCGGAGTAGAGCCAGGCAAAGAAGGACTCGGTCGAGGCGGGTAGCGACATCGACACGCGGGGCTGCACGAGTCCGTAGCCTTTACGCACGCGCTCATCGTCGTGGCCGAGCTGTGCCCGGTTGAGGGGGTGCGAGATGGTTGCGATCAGCTTGGCGGCACCGTCTCTGGGCAGTTGTGTGTCGGCATCGAGCGTGAGAACGAATGTGACGGATTCCAGGAACTCAGATGCGCCGATGCGTTCCGTGAAGCTTGTCTCGGTCGACCCACGCAGCGCCGCGTTGAGTTCGCTCAGCGCGCCACGCTTTCGCTCCCAGCCCATCCACACATCTTCTATCTCGTTATGGCGTCGCCCGCGAATGAACAGGCAGAACGGGCGTCGTCCGTGCTCGGCCTCGTAGCGATCGTTGAGCATCTCGATGCCGCGTGTGGCCGCAACGACGATCTCTGCATCGGCAGGTACGTGTTGCTTCGCCGCCCCTTTAAGGTCGCCGAGGAGCCCAAAGGCGATGTTGGGATCGCGATTGGCCAGATAGGCGACTTCGAGGTTGTCGATCACGTGCTGTACCGCACTCGAGGAGGACATGAGTGCGGGAACGATCACGAGCGTTCGGTGTGATTCCGCTATCGGCTGGTGGTAGTCGAGCTTGGGCAGGATCCGAGGCGGGAACACCCAGGCGGATATGCGGTTCGTGATGTTGAGCGCGAGATCGGAGAGCGGGACCACTGCGAGGATGAGTAACAGGAGCGCTGCCGCCGGCGAGGCATTGCCCGCGACCATCCAGAACGCAAGCACTCCGGCGAGAAGCGTGGTCGTTATGCCGAACAGTCCCCAGTAGAAGACGCCGTGGTGACTCAGCGGTCCCCGGTAGAGAAGCTCGCGTCCATGCGGTTTGTAGTCAATGCTGCGCTCGAGGCTCAGTCGGCCCCCGCTGATCAGGTAGTGTCCAACATGTCCGCGTAACGGGTCGGTGACGTGTTCATCGAGGGCATTGAGGCACCAGCTGATCGCCGCCTCGGCAACTTCGATCTCGGAGTGAGGACAACGCCGCCCGAGGTCTTCGACTGCATGCCGATACCTGTCTCGACTCGCGAAGTCCATGCGCTCGTAGACTCCGACGGGGTCCTGTCGCAGAATCTGTTCGACAAAGCAGACCTTCTCAAAGAAGGACTTCCACTCGTAGGCGTCGAGGAAGCGGATCGAGGTAATCGTGTTTGCGATCGAGACCTGGTCCGCCGCCTGCATCTGCTGTTGCTCCAGCGACAGCGTGTCGAGGGATAGCTCGATTCCCTCCAGCATTCGATCGAGCCAGTGGTTGATCGGGTCGACGCCAACGTCCTGGCCGCTCAGGCGCAGAGACATCCGCACGTAGAATGTGGACAGGTCATCGGGGAGGCTGTGCTCAAGCTGGTCGATGAGATCGTGAAGGTCATCAGGCTCGTCTTGAGCCGAAAGGAGCAGTCGGTCCGCCCATTCATCGGCCACGCGACCAGCGCTGTGCGCTGCTACCACCCGATGGGACAAACGGCGCAGGTTCTCAACGAGCGCCACGCGCAGCATGATCGGAATCGCCCAGACCTCACCGATCGTGAGAGGTGAGACATCCTGGTATCCCTCGATGAAGCGGTGGAGATACTCCTCATCCACCCGTGCGTCTGAATGGCCAAGGAGTGTTACAACTGCCTCGTAGGTTCGCGGATGCCGCGTGTACGGACCAGAGGTGAGAAAGGGTAGCTCCTGGCCGAATCCCGTTGGCAGATCGTCGCGTATGGCATGGATCTGTTCCTCGATCAGGTAGTAGTTGTCGAGCAACCACTCGCTGGCCGGCGATATCGGATGCTGCAAGCGCACGGCGCGAGCGAGCACGGCATTGTGCTCTGAGAGCGAGGTAGCCGCAGTTTCGATCAGAGCGCTCAACGGCGTGGACCCTTTGATGGTGCCAAAGTCCATCGGCTGAGACCCCGCGAGCTCGCGAGCTCTATCGGCTAGCCTTTCAGCGCTCAGGAATTCCTGCCTGAACGGAGAGGTCTCACTGTCGCGTGCATGCCTCGACATCCTCACTAAGTCCCCTTCGGCCGTAGTTGGTCTACGCCCCAGTCTAATTGTTGGTAACGTACTTGCTGTTCTGACGGACAGGGCGCGTATGAACCTGATTATCCCCGACCTGCACCATCCAGGACGGGAAGTTGTGGAATGAATACCCCCAAGGGTATAATGTCTCGAACAACCTAGGGCATGCATAGAGCCGGACCTTCCACCGGATGCGGGAGGGCAAGGAGTGGTAATGAATCAGAAGTTGATCTTTTGGATTATCGGAGCGGTGGTTCTGGTGGGCCTGGGCGTGATGCTGTTCACGCCTCAAGGCGCGGGAGGCACCGCAAACGTCGATTCGGCCAAAATGCAGGATCTCGTGGCACAGGGGGTTCGGATTATCGATGTCCGCACCTCGGGCGAGTATGAGGCCGGACATATCCCCACAGCCGAGAACGTGCCTGTCAACGAGTTTACGACGGCTGCAGCAGCGTGGGATCCGAATCAGCCCGTCGCTGTCTACTGCGCCACCGGATCGCGCTCCGTGAGTGCGGTCCAGGCCCTCGAGCAGCTCGGGTTCTCTGAGGTATACCACCTCAACGCAGGTATGGTCACATGGAATGGTGACGTTGAGCGCGGTACGGCTGTCGCCGTTGCGCCGCCCGTGCCGGCAGTCGCGCTCGATTCGCCCGTACTCTACGAGTTCTACACCGATTGGTGACCCTCGTGCCAGACAATGGCGCCTGTCGTGGACAGGCTAAAGAGTGAGTACGACGGCAAGGTCGAGTTCCGCTTGTTCGACGTGGACAAAGATGCCGAGGGACAGGCTCTGATGGAGCAGTATGGCGCGCAGTACGTGCCAACGTTCGTGTTCGTGAATACCGATGGTTCGGCCGCCGGACAACTGGTGGGCGAGCAGTCCGAGGACGCGATGCGCAAGCAGCTCGACGCGCTCAAGTAGTTCGTCGCGTGCTTTGACCCGCTCGTCGATAGAACTGTATCGGACGGCCCCATATCGGGGCCGTCCGTCGTTTTGAGATGGGGAGAAATACGAAAACGCGGGTATATATAGGTAGGTGTCGGTGGAGCCGAACCGATTCCGAGAGTGGTGATCCGGCCATAGAGAGGTGAGGATCGCTTAAGTGCTAGAGAATCACGGATTAAGCCGGGATGGCAGATAAAGACCTTCGGTTTGGCCGTAAGAGGATGAGTTGGTACGTGAAGAAAAGAGTTGTCGGTTCGATTGTGCGTCTACAGTGAAGACGCAGAGGTTGTTTCGAGAAGATGAGTCAGGGCCACCGAAGAGTCGGGCATAAGCCTCTGGATAACGCGAGGGTGAGGCCAAGAGGGTAGAACAGCTCACTTGGCCGAGAGCTCTCAATGATATCCCTTTACAGGGGATCCTCGGGCGGTGCGAAGGCCATCCCGGTTTTTCTTGTCCAAGGGACTTCCCAGGTAGATGAAAAGACCCGCGCATGTGCGGGTCTTTGTGTTTCTCGAGACCAGTGAGCGGTCTGCGGATCGTGCTTAGATTGCCTGAGGCCCGGTCTCTCCCGTGCGAATACGAATCGCCTGTTCTACGGGAGTGACAAAGATCTTTCCATCACCCATGAGTCCGGTGCGCGCTACCGAGGTGATCGTCTCGATCGTTTCCTGCACCTCGTGGTCGTGTACCACGCTCAACACCATAACCTTGGGTACGAGTGAGACATGGTACTCGCCTCCGCGCCACTGCTGGGTCAGGCCGCGCTGAACGCCGTGGCCCTTCACCTCGATCACCGTGAGGCCGGCTCGCTCAAGCTGGTCGAGCGCATCGCGCACGCCTTCAAGCTTTTCTGGACGAAATATGGCTTCGACCTTCTTCATTGGAAGCTCCAGGGTGTTCGAATCTCAGGCAGATGGCCGTGTGATGGGGGGTGCAGAACGGGGGGCCGGCAAACCCCCCGTTCTGCGGGGTGTGAAACTAGATAGCCACGTCGCCGGATTCGCCGGTGCGAATACGTGTGACGTCAGAGATGTCGCTCACAAAGATCTTGCCGTCGCCAACCTCGCCTGTACGTGCGGCGTTGATGATGGCCTCGGCGAGCTTGGTGCACTCACCATCGGCGCAGATGACTTCGATCTTGTACTTGGGCAGCATCTCCACCTTGTACGAACGACCGCGGAACTGCTGCATCAAGCCCTTCTGTTTGCCGTGCCCCTCGATGCGGGTGAGCATCATGCCAGGGTATCCGGCGGTATCAAGCGCGGCCTTCACTGCGTCGAGCTTTTCCGGGCGGATGACTGCTTCGATCTTTTTCACGGTCTTCACCTCCTCGGTGGTTGATTATCTACTCTTCTACGATCAGGAAGTTCGGGTAGGCCGATGAACCATGCTCCTGGAGATCGAGACCCTGGATCTCCTCTTCGGGCGAAACGCGGATGCCCATGACCATGTCCATCACCTTGAATACGATGAAGCCGGTGCCGAATGCCCAGGCGATAACGACGCCTGCACCAATGAGCTGTGCAATGAGCTGATCTGCGCCGCCACCGTAGAAGAGACCGGTGACCGGCCATGCGGTGTACGTACCATCGGCGAACAGACCGACTGCAATGAGTCCCCAGATGCCGTTCACTCCGTGGACCGAGACCGCACCGACCGGATCGTCGATGCCCATGTTCTCCAGGGTGTAGACGGAGATGATCACGATCGCACCTGCGATGGCGCCGATGATGACCGAGTCAACACCGCTTACGAATGCACAGGGAGCGGTGATACCAACGAGGCCGGCGAGCGCACCGTTGATGCCCATACCAACGTCCCAGATACCTGTCTTGAACTTGGTGATCAACAACGCGACTGCGGCGCCAGCTGCAGCAGCCATGTTGGTGTTCACAGCGATGACCGCCATGCGGAGGTCGGTACCGGACAACGTGGAGCCCGGGTTAAAGCCGAACCAGCCAAACCACAGCAGGAACAGGCCGATGGTGGCAAGCGCGATGTTGTGACCCGGGATGGCCCGAGGCTTACCGTCTTTGTCAAACTTGCCAAAGCGCGGTCCGAGCACCATTGCTCCCGCGAGTCCTACGAAACCACCGACAGCGTGGACAACGCCGGAACCGGCGAAGTCAACGTGACCGGCGCCAAAGGGAAGAGCGGACAGCCAGCCGCCACCCCATACCCAGTGACCGTAGATCGGATAGATGACTGCGGTGATAACGATCGAGTACACGAGGTATGCGCTGAACTTGAGACGCTCGGCGACCGCACCGGAGACGATCGTTGCAGCTGTGGCCGCGAACACGACCTGGAACATGAAGTCACGGTACATCGTGACATCGTAGTAGTCGCCTGCCATGAACCACCCGTCGGTACCGATGATGCCTGCGGCATCGGCTCCGTACATGAAGGCAAAGCCAACGGCGAAGTACCCAAGCGAACCCATCACAAAGTCCATCATGTTCTTCATCATGAGGTTGGTTGTGTTCTTGGCCCGGCAGAAGCCAGCCTCAACGGCCGCGAATCCAGCCTGCATGATGAAGACCAGGAAGGCTGCGATGAGCAGCCAGATAAAGTCGAGTGCAAGAGCGGTGGGTACTTCAGCCGCTTCGTATGTCGCGAGCCCGCCCGGATCAGCCGCGAGGGCGATCGAAGGGAGCGCGAGGACGATAACGGCAATCAAGCCCACCATGAGCAGAAGCTTCTTGTTGCGCATGGAACGTACCTCCCTTGTGGAATTCGATTCGTGTGTCTGTGTGAAACCCATCCCGAGAACACCTCCTTCGCGCAGGACATGTGGTTTTCAGACGTCAAGCCAAAGCTTGCGTACACCTATGCAACCATCCGGATATTTCGTGGAAACAGAACGGGCGTTTCGATTGCGTTACGTTTTGTGTCCTCCCGTGTTTCGCGTGCGCGGCGGTCGCGTGAAACTGCAGTTGAGGGCGTTCCTGTGTGTTTTTGGGGGAGAAACGGCATGTGACATCGCCCGCAGGCACGAGGGTTGCTAGAATCGCGGGCATGGCGAGAATCTCCACATCGGGCGTCTGGGTGTTGTGCGCTCTGTTCGTGCTTGCTGCCGCGGCAGCCGGTTTGGGCTGCGTGGAGTATTCCTGCGAGACGTGTAACGCTCAACTGGTGCCGGAGGCCCAGTCGGCGACGCACTATCAGCCGGCTCGAACGGTTGCATCTGCCGCAGTTCTTATGAGTTCCGGCCGGATCATCGTGCCGGGAGCCGGGCCTACTGTCTTTAGCCCCAACACGTTCGACGGAGTGTTCGTTCCGGGGGACATCACGCTTCGAATCTGACGCACGAGTCTTTGTGGGTTACCGCTCTGCCCCGTCATCTGATTCCGGAGGTACCTTGATGTCCCGCACTATTCGCGCCACGTTCTCGTGCGCTGTCCTTGTCGCAGTGATCTTGATCTCTGCCGCATCTGCGTACGCAGCGCCACTCGCATGGCAATCGATCGACCTTGTGCTGCACGATGACCAGTCGCCCTTGATGATTGTTGCCGGCACTATCCCGCCTGGAACGACCTTGCCAGTCGAGGGCTCCCTGTCAGCGCCGGCTGGCGCAACACTTGAGTGGTCCGGTGAGGTCCTCGGTGGCGCCTTGGATCAGGATCCGGCGTTCACCCCCTCGGTAGAGAACTCGGGTGCGTTCGACGTGTATACGTTCACGATGACCCAGGGTCCATCGGCGCAACTCGAACTGCTGGTACCGAACGCTGTTGTCGCGACTGCCGAGGGACGAGTCGCAACGATCAACTGGATCGCCAATCAAGACGCGCCGCTCGTGACGGCCATGATTCGGATGCCGCAGGGTGCCACGCTTTCAACGGGCACGCCCGGTGGTGCCATTGCTCCAGGGCCGACCGGATTTCAGTTCTATGAACTCGTGTTCAATGACGTGAAGGCCGGCGATTCAATCGCTCTGTCGGCTACTTACGTGGCCCCCGCCGCAGCAGCGCCGGGAGCACCGGCCAACACCGGCGCAACGACGTCCGGGTCAGATGGTGTGATTGTGCCGGTTCTGTTCGGGCTCGTATTCGTTGGTCTGGCAGTCTTGCTCATATCGAGTGTGCGCAGGAAGATGACGCCGGTTGGCTCCGAGGTGGATGAGCCTGCGGTTGTCGCTGAATCCGATAAGGCGCAGTCAGCGCCAGCCGTATCCGATGACGAGTCGTCAATCGAGCTCACCCGGCGCTCGGTGCCGAAGGGCGCGATCACCGTTGGGGTCGGCGTTCTGTTCGTTGCTGTTGTGTTGCTTGGCATTGAAGTCGGAACCAAGCCCGATGTAGCGGATGGCGTGATCAGCACGCAGATCGCTCAGGTCGATCCGTGTACGTCATCTACCTTTGCCGTCACGGTTCCCGAAGGCACGTCGATCGAGGATGCTGCCGAGGAGATGTTCGATGCTCTGCGTAGCGGCGACGCGGTGGGTCTGGTGCAGGTCTTTACCGATGACCCACGTATCGAAATCGGATACTGCGATTCGAGCAACACCGAAGCGGCGATTGCTGAGACGCTGCGCGCAACAGGATATCTGGCCGAGTAAATCTGAGAACCGCGCGGGAGGCCGATGTGCCTCTCGCGCGGTTCTTTGGGCTTATCCAGACTGCAATGCATGCTCTCCCAAGCAGCTGACATCTTCTTACACAGAAGCACCCCAGCGGTATATCCTGCATACACAGACTGTATAAGTACTGTTCGGTGGCACGCGGAGAGTCCTCGCTGAAGAGATAGAGATGGCACGGCGGGTTCCTCGGCAGTCTCTGAGCTGCATCGCCATGAGAGTCTTCGGATCGACCTGCGAGTCCCGGTCTCGGGGCTCTTCTCATTTCCGGGG
>JAGXFU010000009.1 GCA_024637115.1 Actinomycetes bacterium | reverse complement strand
GTGTAGCCCTTGCCTATTCCCTGGAGCACATGCGCGTCGGAGCCGCCTGTGGCGGCGATGCCCTGACCGCCGGCAAACACTTTTGCGGCGACTCGGTTCGCCCAGACCAGGAACGGCATGGAGTTGTAGACCTCAAGAGCATGAAATGCAAGATCTTGGAACGCCGCGCCAAATCCGCTCACACCGAACGGACCGAATATTCCCCGGTTTGAGAAGGGATGAGGGATGATTGCGACGCCACCCTGCTCATTGATACGAGCCATTGTCTCGGCGACTGAGAGCCCGGCAGGAATCTCCTCCGAGAGATACAGACCAATGACATGGCCCGACTTGGTGGAGACTTCCTCGCCAACTACGACCTCGAAGTCATAGAGCTCTTCAAGGGACTTGGCAAAGAGCGCGCCTTCGATGGTGTTGTGATCGGTGATCGCAATGACCTTGAGATCGGTCTTCTCGGCAACGAAGTCCATGATTTCAGGAATCCGAGCGAGCCCGTCACTGTGACTACTATGGATATGAAGATCAGCTTTGCTCCAGATATCACTCACAAAGAACCCCCCGAAAAGGGACACGGCGCATTCGCGCACAGATCAGTCATACAAAGGGAAGCAAGAGTCATGCCGCGATATACGGCGGTGCCCAACACCCAATGCCTCCAACGTTTCTATCATCGACCCTATCGGTCACAGTTGAAAGCCTAACATGACGAACGGGGGACACCCGCTTCTGGTCAGCCGGGGAACAGAGTCCTTCACGAGCGCTTCTGACTCCAGTTCTCAAGCCGCTGGACGGCCTCCTTCAGGCGATCCATCGATGTCGCGTAACTGAACCGCAAGAATCCCTCTCCTCCCGGACCGAAGTCAACTCCCGGAGCCACGGAGACCGCAGCTTCGTCGAGGATACTGCGGGCAAGTTCAATGGAATCCGTGCCCCATTGGCGTGCGTTGGCAAACACATAGAATGCCCCGGTCGGCTCAGTCTCTATCTCAAGTCCGAGTGATCGAAGGGCGGGCACCAGATAGCGACGCCGCTCGTTGTATATCGAGCGCATCCGGGTGACCTCCGAGGCACCTTGGGTCAATGCAACGGTACCGGCGACCTGCACGAAGTGATTCGCGCACAGGAAGAAGTTCTGCTGAATCACCTCACATGGACGCACAAACTCAGGTGGCGCGATGAGATAGCCAAGACGCCAACCGGTCATCGCATAGGCCTTTGAGAAGCCGTTGAGCACGAATGCCCGGTCTGTGTACTCGAGTATCGAGTGCTCGGCACCTTCGAACTGCAATCCGTGATAGATCTCATCACTCACGACCCACACACCGGTCTCTTCGGCGATCAGGGCGAGTTCTGCGAGGTCCTCGGGCGGTAGCACGGTACCCATTGGATTAGCAGGTGAGTTGATCATGATGGCTCGCGTACGAGGCGTGATCGCCGCACGGATCTCCTCGGGGCGAAAACGAAAGCCCTCTGAAGCGCGAACGCGGATGCGTTTGGCAACGCCGCCGAGGAACTCGACATAGTTCGAGTACGCCGGGTAGCCCGGGTCCGAGATGATGACCTCGTCGCCCGGATCGAGCAGGGCGCCAAACACAAGCAACATCGCAGGCGACGTGCCTTGCGTTACCACGATGTTCTCAGGGTCCACGTCCACTCCGTAGGTGGAGTTGTAGTGATTCGCAACAGCGAGACGAAGACCGGGCAGTCCTGCGGATTGGGTATAGCCGGTGTCTCCCGCTTTCATCGCAGCTTCTGCGGCACGCGTGACAATCTCCGGCGTTGGCAGGTCAGGATCGCCAATCTCCATGCGAACGACGTCTACGCCCTCCGATGCGAGCAACTTCGCACGCGCAACCACGTCCATCACAACGAACGGGCGTATACCCTGAGCTCGCTTTGAAACGCTCATGCGCTGGTGCCTCCTTCGGACGCGATTCGCGCACGATAGTGTCGTGTAAGAGCGGTCCCAAGGATCTCCGCTCGCCTCAAGTCACCGAAACTCATGTCTCGAGTTGCAATGATCTCGTGCGGAGGAGCGGGATTGAAGACCAAACCGTACTCTCGGGCCCGTTCCCACAGATCGGTTCCGGGCAACACATGGAGCGTGGAGAATTGGATCGTGCCGGGGTCTTGTTTGAGTGCAAAATCCAGTCCCGCCAGAAAGTCCTCGGTCGTATCCCCGGGCAAGCCGACAATGAGATCGCATTCCACGCGAATGCCCTGAGAGACGCAGGCCTGCACCCCTGCAGAGAACCGCTCCGGATCGAAAGCGCGTTTGCATGCGGCCAGCGCCGATGTGCCAATGGTCTGAGGACCGGTTTCAACCGAAACGACCCCGGCGCGTCTAAGTAGGTCGGCAGAAGCATGGTCGATTCGCTCTATGTCGACTTCGATCGTGTGTAGCCGCACGCCACGCAGGGCATACGGCTCAACGATCGCGATAATCTCCTCCAGTCGGCCGGACGTGAGGTTGAACACCGGATCGATGAATGAGAATTGCGTGAGGCCATGTACGGTCACGAGATGCTCGACCTCGGCTGCCACCCGTTCCATTCCGAACGAACGGACGCGCGCGACACCCTTACCCTCGTAGCAGTAGCCGCAACTGTGAGGACAGCCCCGATATGACTCGATGTAAGCAGAGCCTTGATGGGGCGTAAGCACTCCGGTCAGATACGGCGAGGGCAACGAGTCGAGATGAGCGATCGGTGCGCGGTCGTCTGCGGATACAACCCTTGACTCACGCCTCGCCGAGACGCCTTCGACCTTCCAGATCGGGCGTTCCCTCAAGATGGCATCGAGCACATCAGAGAACGTCTCCTCACCCTCGCCTCTGACCACGATATCCACGCAATCAAAGTCGCGAAGAATGTCCTCTGCAATCGGACCGACCTCCGGACCGCCCAGCACAATGGTCGCCTCACAGCGAGCACGAGCGATAATGCCGCATGTGTCATAGACGGCACGCGCGTTCCAACAGGTCACGGCAAAGCCAACAACATCCGGCTGCAACTCGAGTACCTGATACGCGACCCACCAGGGATCGTCGGTGCTCGACAATGCCAGTGTGGTGAAGCCGACACGGCCCTTTAGCCGCCGGTCCTCCTGCGCGTACGCGCGTACATAGCCGAGACCGAGAGACTGATACCCGGGCCAGCTCATGTCCACGAGACAGACGGTAAGAGGCGGACGCACTGCCACTTAGCTGACCTCCCCGTCTAGTGAAATCGGATCCGTCGCGTGCAACGCATGGCTGCCAAGGAGCGATGGTTCAATCCCGGAAATTGCCACCCACGAGCCGTTGACCATACCGGTCTCCGCGCCGGCAATAAGCCAGGGAAGTGCGCTGTGCACGTCGAGTCCGGGGGCGAGATCCAGTTGAATCGTTGCACACTGCTCTCGTGCAAGTACCGCGCACACCTCAGGTAGTTCCCGCACATTGTGCACGCACACCGGTACACGCCCCCTGAGCGCGATTTCGCTCCCGAGCCGCTCAGCGGCCACCCGAAGCGCGCCGAGGCCCGACAGTGCGAGCTGGAACGATCCCGGAGCTGCCGTGAGCCGGTCGTGTGCGACTGCGTCTCCGCCGAGGAAGACGAACTCATAAAGTCGTACACCCGCCGAGATCGACCCACGGGCATTGTCCCCCTGAGCGAGTGCCCGACCATCGGTACGCACACCGATTCGCTGTGCACCAGCAGACCGTGCCCCCGAGATAAGCACGGGTAGGTGCGGATGGAGAAATGGTTCGGCGCCGGCGAACAGTACGTTTGGACCCGGAGGACTCCTCCAGCCCCGGCACGCGCTATCGACATCGGCTGAGATCTCCTCGGAAGGTCGAAACACGGGCGTTTCGGCCTGAGTTGCGCAGAGCGCACACGGGACCGCAGTATTCGAACCGATATCCACCTGGGCGAAACGAATCATGAGTGTTCCCCTCGACTGCACAAGGATACAGAATCGTCGCCGCTCAGCGCAGATGAATTCTCTGTCTTGCGACATACGGCTACCGCATGTCACGATAAGATAATATGACCCCGACCCTATGGCTGCTGCCCGTGACTGAACTCGTCTCGAACAGGCATCTGAGCAAGTATGCGATATGGGGGACACTCACCGTCCTCGGGCTGTACGCCGTGCGCGTACTGTTCGGGTACCCGGTCTTTCACACGATTGTGGAGCTGTACGCGGTAAGTGTCGCCGTGGGCACGTTCATGGTCACCTGGAATGCCCGACGTCATATCGACAATGACTACCTGCTGATTCTTGGCATCGCGTATCTCTTTGTGGGATCCGCCGATGCGCTGCATATGATCGCGTATCAAGGAGTCGCCGTCTTCTCGGGATACTCCGATACCGAGCTGCCAACACAACTCTGGCTTGTGGGGAGATACCTCCAGGCGAGCGCGATCCTCATCGCGCCGGTTTTTGTGAGTCGCAAGGCGCATCCGTCCGCCGTGTTCATGGTGTACCTGGCCGCAACCCTCGCCCTGTTGTCAGCCGTATTCCTCGGAGCGTTTCCGTCGGCGCTGCCAAGTGCGGGCAACCTGACCGCCTTCAAGATCACGAGCGAATGGCTTGTTATCGCGGCATTCGGCACTGGTCTGCTCGGCCTCTTTGCCAAGAAACGCTTCTTTGACCCTCAGGTAGTCCAGTTGCTCGCTGTCTCGATTCTTACATCCATTGCAGCGGAGTTCGCCTTCACCCTGTACAGCAATCCGTTTGCGGCGCCGAACTTCATCGGCCATTTGTTGCGCATCGCATCCTACTTCTTGCTGTATCGCGCCATTATCGAAACAGGCGTTGCCCGGCCACATGCGGTACTCGTTCGGGAACTACAGGGAGCGAATCGACGGCTTGAGCTCTCGCGTGATCTCAACGAAGCGCTCAACTCGATCGACCAGGCCATCAACTCGACATTCGACGTTGACGAGATCATGCACCGGGCCGCAACACTTGGCGCTTTCGTCCTCGGCGCTGATACTGCGACGGTGTGGGGCGAGGGTGATGACGGGTGGGTTGCGCGATTCACGCACGGTCCTTCCGATGTATCGGCAGACGCGACACTCACAGACGAGGCTGTTCCTTACGTCGCGGAAGCACTCGAGATCGGAGAGCCCCTCGCACTCAATGATCTTGCCGCGGCCTATGGAGCTACGTCAGTGCTCGCGCGCTCTGGACAGAGCATCAGGTCTCTCATGGCGATACCACTGCTCTTCAAGAAACAACGCTATGGCGCACTTACCTTCGCCTGGAGGGACGATGCTCACGACTTCAATGCTGAAGAAATGGACTTTGCCCGCAAGCTCGGCTCGGCGCTCGCGCTTGCGATAGGCAATGGCCGACTCTACGAAGCGCAAGCCGTGATCTCCGAAACGTTGCAAGCCTCCATGTTGCGAGTCGAACGCGACATCCCCGGCATTGACTCCGCATACGCCTATCGAAGCGCAACAGAACTAGCGCGTATCGGTGGTGACTTCTTTGATCTGTTCAGTGTCAACGATGGACGCGTGGCATTCGTGATCGGAGACGTAGCAGGTAAGGGCCTCAGCGCTGCGGCGCTGACACAGATCGCCAAGAACACCATCCGCTCGTTCGCCTATGAGCTGCGCGAGCCCAAGGCGGTCATGGAAGCCGCAAATAGGGCAATCGGCCATCAGGTGTCTGAAAGTCGCTTCATCACCGCTGTGTACGGTCTCATGGATCCCTCCACAGGTCTCGTCGAGGCAGTCTGCGCAGGCCATCCACTTCCTCTCGCCTGTGATTCGAGCGGCTGCATCGAGCAACCTGGCGTGAGAAATCCGCCGCTCGGCGTGTTTCCTGAATTCCCTTATGAGTCATTCACGATCGAACTTGCGCGCAACAGCCGGCTCGTAATGTTCAGCGACGGCCTCCTTGATGCACGCAGATCCGGTGAATTCTTTGGGGAGTCGCGTGTAGACGAGCTTATCGACTCTCTCGGTGATGCCGATCCGCACGTGGTGGCCGATACGCTCCTGAAGACAGCGGTGGGCTTCAGCGAAGGTCACCCGGCCGATGACATCGCAATTCTCGTGCTGCGTTACGTGGGCCGGACAGACCCCGTGACACTCCCAGAACGCATCGAGGGCCCCTCCCTGGCGGGATGAGCCCTCGAGTCATATCTGTGGTGCGAGAGGAGGGATTTGAACCCTCACGTCCCTAAGGACACTAGCCCCTCAAGCTAGCGCGTCTGCCGTTCCGCCACTCTCGCGCATTGTGCCATCCCACGGGACAGCGAGGGAGAGTATAGCAATACCTCTACCCCTCGTCTACCGTCACAGCCTCGCCCTTTTCAGCGTCACCTTCGTCAGCGTGTATATGCGTGCCCGTAATAGGGAACGGCTTGGCGAAATGGCACGAAGCCACGTGTCCGGGTGCGTACTCGCGAAGCTCAGGCTCTTGCTCTGAGCAGATCGGGAACTGCGCCATCGGACATCTTGTATGGAAGCGACATCCGCTTGGCGGATCGATCGGGCTGGGCACGTCGCCTTGCAAGATGATGCGCTGCCGCGCGCGCTGCTTGTCCGGATCGGGCACCGGAACAGCGGACAGCAACGACTGGGTGTAGGGATGATGCGGCCGGTCGTAGAGATCTCTCCAATTCGACAACTCCACGATCTTGCCAAGGTACATGACCGCGACCCGGTCTGAGATGTGGCGCACTACAGAAAGATCATGTGCGATGAATAGATACGTGAGCCCGAAACGATCCTGAAGATCGTCCAGGAGATTGATCACTTGTGCCTGAATCGAGACATCGAGTGCCGAGACGGGCTCATCGCACACGAGGAGTCGCGGCTGCAGCGCAAGTGAGCGGGCGATGCCGATTCGCTGGCGCTGACCGCCTGAGAACTCATGCGGATATCGGTTGATGTGCTCCGGGTTCAGTCCCACAACATCGAGAAGATCGCGCACTTTTGCGCGACGCTCCATCTTTGTACCAAGGCCATGTATCACAAGAGGTTCATCGACCAGCTCACCGATGGTCATCCTCGGATTGAGCGACGCATACGGATCCTGGAAGATGATTTGCACGTCCCGACGGAATGCCTTCAGTTGCTTGCCGCGCAGCTTCATGACATCCACACCGTCGAACTCGACCGATCCGGATGTTGGCTCGAGCAACCGCATCACGCAACGGCCCGTCGTAGACTTGCCGCACCCTGATTCACCGACCAGTCCGAGCGTTTCGCCCGATTCAACGGAGAAGGAGATGTTGTCGACCGCCTTCACCTTGCGGCTGATTCGCGACGAGAGCACACCTTGCTCAACCGGGAAATGCTTGACCAGGTTCTTGACTGTCAGAAGCTCGCTCACCTAGGCCACCTCCCCGCTCTTTCGGGCTGTGCCGCGGTCAAAACCCGGCTCACCGGCAAAATGACATGCAGCCAGGTGCCCGACGCCTACGTCCCGAAGCGCCGGAGTCTCAATACGACATCTGTCCTTGGCGTACGGGCAGCGGGGATGAAATGCGCAGCCGGACGGCACATTGATGAGACTCGGAGGCTGACCCTCGATGGGCAGCAGTGTCCCCTTGTCGTCAACGTCGTGTCGCGGGAGGCTATCAAGGAGTCCCCAGGTGTACGGATGACTGGCCTGGTAGAAGACCTCACTGGCCGTCCCGAATTCAATCTGCTTGCCGCCATACATGACCATCACGTCGTTCGACATGTCGGCCACAACGCCCAGGTCATGCGTGATCATGATGATCGCAGCACCAGTCCGCTGTTGCAGTTCGACCATAAGGTCGAGAATCTGCGCCTGAATGGTGACGTCGAGCGCGGTAGTGGGCTCATCGGCAATCAGAATATCGGGATCGCACGCGAGAGCCATGGCAATCATCGCCCGCTGGCGCATGCCTCCCGAGAACTGGTGCGGATAGTCGTTCGCTCTATCCGCGGGATGCGGGATGCCCACCATTTCGAGCAACTCGACTGCTCGCGCATGAGCCTCTTTCTTGGACATTCCTTTGTGAATCCGCAAAGACTCGCCGATCTGAAGACCGACCCGGTAGACCGGGTTCATCGACGTCATAGGATCCTGAAAGATCATTGCGATCCGATCGCCGCGAAGCTGCCGAACGGCGGAATCCTTCATCTTGAGTATGCTCTCGCCCTTGAAAGTGATATCACCTTCGACGATCTTGCCGGGCGGTTCAGGAATCAATCGCATGATCGACATCGCAGTGACGGACTTTCCGGAGCCGGACTCGCCGACAACCGCAAGTGTCTTCCCCTTTTCAAGCGAGAACGTCACACCGTCGACTGCCTTGACCACGCCATCGCGGGTGAAGAAGTGTGTCTTGAGATTCGTGACTTCGAGTAGGGCGGCCATTGATCAGTCCTTCATCTTCACGTCGAGTGCGTCACGCATACCATCGCCCATCAACACGAAGGAGAGGACGGTGGTCAGAATCGCGACTCCCGGCCAGAGCGTGAGCCAAGGTGCCGCAAACATGAGCGATTTGGCTTCGGAAAGCATGAGGCCCCACGAGGGTTCGGGCGGCTGAACACCCATCCCCAGGAAGGACAGCGCCGCTTCAGAAAGAATGGCGCCACCAACGCTCATGGTTCCGTACACGATGATCGGGGCGATTGCGTTGGGCATGATATGACGGAACATAATGCGGAGATCTCCTGCACCCATCGCCCGAGCTGCGTCGATGTATTCATTCTCGCGCACCGTGAGGATCGAGGAACGGAATACGCGCGCGATACTCGGCCATCCGAGGATACCGATGGCAATGAAAACGGGCCAGAAACTCTTTCCGAACTCAGAACCGCTGGATCTGAATACCGCCATCAGTGCGATAGCGAACAGAATGTAGGGAAACGCAAAGAACACGTCGGCGGTACGCATGATGAGCGAATCCGTAAGCCCGCTGTAGTAGCCGGACAGTGCACCCATGATCAAGCCGATGAACAACGAGATGCTTACGGCCACGATGCCGACAGTGAGAGATATCTGTCCGCCGTAGACGACGCGGCTAAACACGTCACGACCCAGTTTGTCCGTGCCGAACGGATGCGCGGGGAACGAAGGTGGCTCGAGTGAATCGAAGGCCGGAGTGTATGGATCGGCGAAGTACGTGGGCACCCAGAGATCAGCAGAGAACGTGCCGATGACCACGATCATCAGCCACACCAGGCCAATCATCGCAAGCTTGTTCCTGCGAAGTCGCCTGAACGCGTCTCCCCACAGCGTGCGCGGGGCCCCTGTGCCCAGCTCACCAATGTCTCCCCCGGCGAAGGGAGCAACCGGGTTCAGGGAGCCGGAGTCCTTGACGGGATGACCGTCGACGTCCTCGAGTTCCCCGTGAGTCAGTGGGTTCTCATCGTGCTCGTGCGGCAGATGTGGGTTGTGTGAGTCGGCCATTACTCCGCCGCACCTCCATACCTAATCCGGGGATCAAGGAACGCGTAGCTCACATCGATGATGAGGTTGATGAACATCACTGCGAACACGATCATGATCACGCCGCCGATCACGACCGGCCAATCCCGCTGGCCGATCGCAAGGAATATCTCTCTCCCCACCCCCGGCCAGCTGAAGATCGTTTCCGTCAGGATCGCGCCACTCATCATGACTCCGAAGTCGATACCAATGAAGGTAACCACGGGAATGAGAGCATTCTTGAGCGCGTGCTTGCGAACAACCGCATTGTTGGCAAGGCCCTTGGCGCGTGCTGTGCGGATGTAGTCCTGGCCCATCGACTCAAGCATCTGGCTACGCATGATGCGCGCCACGTACGCCGAGGAGACAGACGCCAGTGTGAACGCGGGCAAGATGAGGTGCATCCAGTCCGGGTAGTTGCTCGATGACATACCTGAGATGGGCAGCGAAACAGCTCCGCCTGTCCAATCCTTCACCACAATGCCAAAGAACATCTGCAAGAGCATGCCGAGCCAGAACACCGGAACTGACACAAGAACTGACGTCGTCAAGGTGACAAAGACGTCAGAGAATGATCGCTGTTTGATGGCGGAGATGAGACCTGCACCCACCCCCATGAATATCTCAATGACGATCGCCGCAATGGCGAGGCGCAGAGTGTTGGGGAACTTGTCTGCGAGGATATCCACGACGGAACGCTGCTTCTGATACGACTCGCCGAGGTCGCCGTGGGCCAGATTGTTCAGATAGATGACGTACTGTTGAGGAAGGCTCTTGTCGAGACCATTCGCCTCAATGATCTGATCCCTGAGCTCATCTGATATCGCCCGCTCACCGGTGATCATGCGTACCGGATCACCAGGCAGCACACCGGGTGCGCGCAGGACAAAGAGCAGAAGCGTGACTCCGAGAAACACCGGAATCATCTGCAGTATTCGTTTGAGAATGTATTTGAGCATGAACGTCTACCCGGTTCGTTCGGGGATGTGAGGAATCTCCTGGCACACACGATGCCAGGGCGCCCGGTGGGGCGCCCTGGCCAAACATGTGGTGTTAGCCGAGCTCAGACTACTACTCTGTAGCAGCGCCGTCGCTCAGGTACAGCTCCTCAAAGTTCATGAGGCCATTCGGGCTGAGTACGCCATCCATGACGCGATCAGATGCGACACGGGTGTGACGGTAGAAGACCACAGGAATGACAGCAGCCTCGCTGCCGATGATCTTCTCAATCTCGCGATAGGTCTCGACGCGTGCATCGCCGTCGGTCTCCTGGCGAGCCTCTTCCAGCATGGAGTCAACCGTCGCGTTGTTGTAGAACGCGTAGTTGTCACCACTGTCCGACTTGAAGATCGGATAGAGGAAGTTGTCCATGATCGGGTAGTCGGCGATCCAGCCGAGACGACCGACCATGTAGGTCTTCTCCGTGAGCTTGTCGAGGTACTCGCCCCACTCAGTACCCAGCAACTCGGTCTCGATTCCGATGGCAGCGAAGTCATCGGCGACAAGCGCCAGGATGTCCTCATGGCCAGAACCGGTGTTGTACTCAAGCGCGATCTTGGGGAGACCCTCGCCGTCGGGATAGCCAGCCTCAGCCAGCATGGCCTTGGCAGCCTCAACGTCGTACTTGGAGTACTCGAAACCATCTTCCTGGAAACCAACGATGCCCGGCGGAACGATGCCCGTGGCGGGAATGCGGGTACCCTCAAAGATCTTCTCGGCGATCTGCTCACGGTTGACTGCGAGCGAGAGAGCAGCGCGGACATTCGGGTCCTTGAGAGTCTCGTTAGTGTTGTTCATGAGCAGGTAGTAGATTGCGAGCTCGCCACCCAGAAGGGTCTGCTCGCCGGCGTTAGCCGTGTAGCCATCGGGGCTCTCGCCGTACTGCTCGACCGTCGACTGAATCTGACCCACGGGAATCGAGGCCATGTCGATGTTGCCAGCCTGGAACTCAAGGAATGCCGTGTCCTGGTCGGCGAAAATCCGGAAGTCGACGCCGTCGATGTTGGCCGGCGTGCCGTAGTAGTCATCGTTGCGAGCGACCTTGATGTACTGGTCGTGCGCCCACGGCTCGCTCATCATGAATGGTCCGTTGCCGATCGGCATCTCACCGAAGGCGACCATCGTGCCGTCGACATCCGTGCCATTCTCGACTGCGTCCTGCGGGACCGGAGCAAGCGCGGGGTGACCCACGACATACTCAAAGTCGGCGAAGGACTCAGTGAGGGTGACTTCGAGCGTGTAATCATCGATAGCCTTGACACCCTCGAGCTCGGTTGCCTCGCCAGCCTGCATGGCGTCGTAGCCAAGTACGCTAGCAAGGTGGTATGAAATCTCGGACTCGTTCTCGGGATTGCAGATGCGCTCCCAGGCGTACTTGAAGTCCGCAGCGGTGACAGGGTCACCATTGTGGAAGGTTGCGCCCTCAACGAGGTTGAAGGTCCACACCTTGGCTTCCTCGGTGGCCTCCCACGTTGCGGCCGCAGCAGGCTCGATCTCGGAGGTCAGATAGTCGAAACCGACCAGCGAATCAAAGACCGCTTGACCGACCTGAGTGCCCTCAGACTCCTGAAGATTCACCGGGTCGATGAAAGCCGGCTCGTTGATATAGAAGTTGAACGTACCCCCCATGTTGGCATTGTCGCCACCATCGCCACCATCGCCACCCTCATCACTTGCGGTGGAACAGCCCGCTACGCCCAGCATGCTTAGGGCGAGAGCGAGGCTTAGCGCGACTGCAACTGCCTTGCGAAATTTCTCTGTCAACGCACACCCTCCCTTCGTGGTAAGACGCCGCCACATACTCGTCTAGGTACGCAGGCTGCGAGTCCGCCACCTGATCGTCAGGTCTGCGGTGCATCCTGCACGCCCTCGGTACGGCGTCTCATACCGGGGCATCCCTCCTTGCATAGAACAGTCTTACCCTCTTGGCCACGAAAGACAAGGGGTATCCCCATTCACGTGCGACAATACGAGACAAAAACAAAAGCACCGCCGTATCGGCGGTGCCATAAAATGCATAAAGATGAATAAATACGTGCTCTTAGCCGCCCGGAGTATACAGGACCATCAGCAGAAGCAACGTTATCGCGAAGATAGACGCCAACGCGACAGTGATGCGGTCGAGATTCTTCTCGATGATTCCCGTGCCGCTTGCAGTAGTCGGCATGACGCCAGTGAACATCTGGGAGACACCCGCGCCTTTTCCGGAGTGCAGCAAGATGAAGACCACCAGACCAGCAGATACAGCCACGTGAACCACAAGTATCAATCCGACGAATACGTTCACTTCAAGACTCCTTTACGCCCGCGCCAAGCACGGGACGGATGCGATTCGAGCAATCAGTATAGCAGGAGGGAGCGACCCGTCCACTCCCCCGGCGCAGCGAGCCCGGCAAGCGCCACGAGCGTGGGTGCGACATCTGCAAGGATGCCGTCGGAGGAAAGACCAACAACACCATCGGAGACGACGCAGAGCGGAACGGATCCCGCGGTATGCGCTGTGAACGGTGTCAACCCATCAGCGTCAACCATATGCTCCGCATTCCCATGGTCAGCAGTGATCAACACGCTGCCCCCACGTATGCGCATTGCTTCCACTACGCGCCCAACTGCGTCGTCTATCGCCTCGACCGCGCGCACGGTTGCTTCAAACACACCCGTGTGTCCCACCATGTCGCAATTGGCGTAGTTCACAATGAAGACGTCTGCCTGCCCTTCCTCAATAGCCGCCACAAGGCGCTCAGTGACCTCCGGCTCACTCATCTCCGGCTGCAAGTCATACGTTGGAACCTTTGGGCTCGGAACAAGAATGCGAATCTCCCCGAGCTTTGGCTCCTCTCTACCGCCATTAAGAAAGAAGGTCACGTGCGCGTATTTCTCAGTCTCGGCGATGTGAAGCTGTCTCAATCCGGCCTCAGAGAGCACATCGGCAAGCGTGCAACAGGGAAACGCCTTGGGGAAAGCGACAGGCACGCTAAGTGTGGAGTCATATTCGGTCAGAGATACGAATCCAACGACAGGAACGAAGGAACGCTTGAATCCTGCGAAATCGCGGTCCACAAATGCCCGGGTGATCTCACGCGCTCGATCGGGACGGAAGTTGAAGAAGATGAGTGCATCTCCGTCCGTGATCCTGCCGATCGGTTCGCCGTTATCACACACGACCGTGGGAACCACGAACTCATCCGTGATCCCGTTCGCATACGATTCGCTGATCGCCTCTCGGGCACTCAGTGCCCGCATCCCCTCGCCAAGGACCATCGCTCTCCAGGCACTCTCCACACGCTCCCACCGATTGTCCCGATCCATCGCGTAGTAGCGACCTGAAACCGTGGCGACGCGCCCCACGCCAATGATCGCCATGCGAGCTTCGAGCTGCTCAATGAAGCGAGCCGCTGAACGAGGCGGGACATCTCGGCCATCGAGAAAGGCATGAACGAATACGCTCCGAGCGCCGCGCCTTGCGGCCATCTCCACCAGTGCATACAGATGCTCCTGGTGGCTATGCACCCCACCATCGGACACGAGCCCCATGAGATGAACGGCCTTGTCCTTGGCAATCGCACCGTCGATCGCATCGACCAGCGCCGGATTCCCAGAGAACGATCCATCCTCGATGGCCAGATTTATGCGCGTCAGTTCCTGATACACAACGCGCCCTGCGCCAATGTTCAAGTGACCAACCTCGGAGTTGCCCATCTGCCCCTCGGGCAGGCCAACGGCAAGCCCGGAAGCACGCAGGCTCGTGGTCGGGAACTCGGCAAACAGTCGGTCCAGGTTAGGCGTTGCTGCCGCGGTGATCGCATTACCGGAATCGGCGTGGGCCAGGCCATACCCATCAAGGATCACGAGGGCAATCGGTGCCATATCTGTCATGCGCGCACCTAGAGGGCCGATTCGGCAATGTCGGCAAACGAGTCAGCTTCGAGTGCGGCTCCACCGACAAGTGCACCGTCAACATCCGGCTCGCTCAGGAACATCCGGGCGTTTTCGGGCTTCACGGAACCTCCATACAGCACACGAACGCTCTGTGCCACCCCGGGCCCATGCAATGCCCCTACGGTCGCCCGGATCGATCGAGCGATATCGTTCGCCATCTCTGGAGTGGGCGTTCTGCCTGTCCCGATCGCCCAGATGGGCTCATAGGCGACAACGAGTCGCTCCGCCTGCTCGGTGGTGACTCCCTCAAGAGCCGCACGCACCTGGCCTCGCACGAAGCTCTCTGTCCCGCCCGCCTCGTGGATCGCGAGAGACTCGCCAACACACAGAATCGGCACCATGCCGTTGTCGAAAACTGCGTGGATACGTTTGTTGACGGTCTCGTTGGTATCGCCAAAGAACTCGCGACGCTCAGAGTGTCCGACGATCACATATCCACAGCGCAATTCCACCAGCATCCGAGGCGCGATCTCACCTGTGAACGCACCTTCGTCTTCCCAGTGAACGTTCTGGGCACCCAGACCGATTTGAAGACGATCGAGCTCGATTACAGTAGACACCGACTTCAGAGCGGTGAAAGGAGGGCACACCACAAGCTCAACGCGATCCCAGAGACGTATGACGCGCTCCTCGATTCGTTGAACGAGAATGGCCCCTTCACCCGCAGTCTTGTGCATCTTCCAATTGCCGGCGACCATGGGCATACGTTCGCTCATCACAAACCCCTTCCGGCGCCAAACGGCGCAGCCGTATACGTTGTCGAATCATCCTCATCGATCGAGCAGTGCCTCAACGCCGGGAAGCTCCGAACCCTCGAGCAGTTTCATAGAAGCGCCACCACCCGTTGAGACGAAGGTCACGCGCTCCTCAAGGTCGAACTTCTTCAAGGCGGCCACCGAGTCTCCTCCGCCAACTACACTGACTGCGCGGTTGTTTCTCGAAATGGCAATCGCAACCTCTTTTGTCCCTGTCTCAAAAGGCGCCAGTTCAAACACGCCCATCGGTCCGTTCCAGAAAATCGTCTTAGCGGCAGAAATCGATCCCTTGTACAGCTCTGTGGTGGCCGGACCGACATCCAGGCCCATCGACTCGGAAGGAATCTCCTCGCGTCCAACGATCTTGGTATCCACATCCTTGGCAATTGCCTCGGCAACTACGAAGTCAACGGGAAGCAGAAGGTCCACACCAGCTGACTCCGCCTTGACGAGCATGGCTTTCGCCGGCTCAATCCACTCTTGCTCCACGAGTGACCTGCCCACATCGATACCTTTCGCAACCAGGAGCGTAAAGCACATTCCGCCGCCGATGATGAGCGTGTCAACGGATTCAAGGAGGCGATCGATCACGCCGAACTTGTCGCTCACCTTCGAGCCGCCCAGAATCGCAACGAAGGGATGCTCAGGGTTGGCAAGCATGCCAGTGAGAGTCTCAACCTCTCGCGCGAGGAGCATGCCCGCGTATGCGGGCAAACAAGCCGCAATGCCCACCGTCGACGCATGGGCCCTATGTGCAGCTCCAAAAGCATCGTTGACGTAGATGTCGGCCAATTCGGAGAGCTGTCGTGCGAATTCCGGATCGTTGGTCTTCTCCCCGGGATTGAATCTCACATTCTCGAGCATGAGAATCTCGCCCTGGACCATCCGCTCAACCGCCGCCGTGGCCTCTGGCCCGACGGTCTGGTCAACGAACACGACATTACGACCGATCAGCCGCTGAAGCGTGCGCCGCACCGGTCTGAGCGAGAATCGCGGGTCAGGCTCCCCTGCCGGACGCCCGAGATGCGAAAGAAGAATCACGCGAGCGCCGTTGTCGACCAAGAACCTGATGGTCGGCAGTGCGGCCCTCACTCGGGTGTCGTCGACAACGGAGCCTTCATGAAGCGGCACGTTGAAGTCAACACGAACGAGAACCCGCTTGCCTCGAACATCGGCATCGCGGACAGTCTGCTTGTCAAACATCGTCGGCCTTTCTCCCTGTTGTCCAACCCACGCGTAACCACGGTGACTCAAAGAAGTGGCCGGCTCCGAGACGGAACCGGCCACTGGAGAAACACGTTCTACGCCATGACGATCTTGATGAGATCCTTCACGCGGCTCGAGTAGCCCCACTCGTTGTCGTACCACGACACGCACTTCACGAATGTACCCTCGCCGCCCATGACCATCGTCTGAAGCGAGTCAAATACCGAGGACGCGGGATTACCGACCACATCGATAGAGACGATCGGATCCTCGCAGTACTCGAGAATGCCCTTCATCGGGCCCTCAGAGGCCGCCTTCATGGCCGCATTGATGTCGTCGCGCGTCACTACGGTGTCGAGCTGAGCGACGAGGTCAACCACGGATCCGTCCGGAGTCGGCACTCGCATCGACATGCCATCGAGTTTTCCGAGCATATCGGGCATGACCAGGCCGATTGCCTTGGCCGCTCCCGTGGAGGTCGGAATGATTGACACCGCTGCCGCACGAGCTCGACGCAGGTCAGAGTGTGGGAAATCGAGGATCCGCTGATCGTTCGTGTATGAGTGAATAGTATTCATGAACCCGCTCTTGAGCCCGAAGCTATCGCGGAGCACCTTGGCAAACGGTCCAAGGCAGTTGGTCGTACACGACGCGTTGGAAACGATGTGGTGGATCGCGGGGTCGTATTCCCCGTCATTCACGCCGATGACGATGGTCAGGTCCTCATTCTTGGCAGGTGCGGAGATGATGACCTTCTTTGCGCCTGCATCCCGATGAGCCTGAGCCTTCGTGGCGTCGGTGAAGAAGCCGGTCGACTCGACTACGAGATCCACACCAAGATCCCCCCACGGGAGTGCAGCGGGGTCACGCTCGGCCATTACTTTGACGAATCGGCCATCTACAGAGAAACCACCATCGCTTGTCACGACGCTCTCACCGAACCGTCCGTGCACTGAGTCGTACTTGAGCAGATGAGCCAATGTGGCCGCATCAGTCAGGTCGTTGACTGCAACGACCTCAATCGCAGGGTCAGCTTCGCACGCGCGAAAGACCAACCGTCCGATACGTCCGAAACCGTTGATACCGACTTTGATTGTCACTCGGAGTCTCCCTCCTTCAGGGACGAGTCCCTTCTCCGACGCGATCGCCCGTACGGCAACCGCGCTATGTCCGTCTATCGAATGCGCGTACATCTGAGTCATCGACCTCTGCGGCCAACTCCTCGATGCGGCGGACCCTATGATATACCGCAGATTTCGAAAGTGGTGGGTCTGCAAGCTCCCCAAGTTCCCTGAGGCTCACTTCCGGTTGCTCAAGTCGCAGTCTGGCGAGCTCCTCGAGGGCGGGAGGCAGGTTCTCAAGACCTTTCACCTCATCGAGCAGCCGTATCGCCTCGATCTGGGACATCGCAGCCTCTGCGGCCTTCTGAAGATTCGCGGTCTCCGCGTTCACGATTCGGTTCACATCGTTACGCATCGACTTCATGATGCGAACATCCTCGGTGCGCAGCAAAGCCCGGTGTGCCCCCACAAGCGCGAGGAACGTAACGATCGGCTCTGCGCCCTTCAAGTAGACGGTGTAGAGTCCGCGTCGCTGGGTCACTTTAGCCACGATCTCGAACCGCTGCATAAGCGCCCCAAGATCCTCGGCGAGCTCTTCGGTCTCAGCGGTCAGCTCAAAGTGAAAATCACCGTGAGGATCGGCCACGAATCCACCGCCAAGGAACGCACCCCGCAAGTAGCTGATCGCGCAGCAATCACGTCGCACAACCCGCGGAAGTATGCCGTACGTGAGACTCATGTCCGAGTCGAGAATACCGAGCTCGCTCAGCGCCCCCGGCAGACGAGGCTGACTGGGCACGGTGATGAGATAGTTGTTCGTCTTGTGTAAAACGCTGCGGCGCACCGTGAGTTCAGTCTTCAGGTCATAGAGCCCATGCAGCAACTTGATGGCCTTGCGTGCGACCGGCGCCGTTTCAGTGGCGACCTCAAGGCGAAAGCGCTCTCTGCCGGTGAGATGAAGGGTGCCTTCAATGCGAACGATCGCGGCAAGTTCAGCCCGCAGGCAGCAATCGCGCGAGGGCTCGACCCGCGACAGCTCATCTTTGACCTCGGCGGTGAAGGACATCGCCCTTACACGACCTCTCCCAGAAGCGAACATAGCTTGGCTGAATCATGTCTGAGCGGCGCCGTCACATCGACCAGGTCTCCCGACACGACGCGCACGCCCATGTCTTTGATTCGGTCAAACTCATACGACCCTGCACGCACATACTCCACAGCCAGGCTATCATCGCACAGCACGGAGACGTCGTGTGATGAACGGGAGGCTCCGGTCTCATGCACCAGCACCACATCAATGACGTCCTCAAGCCCATGCGCCAAGAGCGCCTCGACATGCTGTGCCGCATCCATGCCCTGTGTCTCTCCCCGCTGGTTCGCAACATTGCACACATAGATACAGGTGGCCGATGACTCGCCCATGGCGCTGATGATGCCATCCACAAGGAAGTTCGGAATCAGGCTTGTGAAAAGCGAACCGGGACCGATGACGATCACGTCTGCAGCACGGATCGCCTCGAGTGCCGGCCGATACGCAGCCGGATGCTCGGGATCCATCGTGACGTGTGCCACGGGGGTGTCGCTCACGGCAATATTGGCCTGACCCGACACAGGACGTCCATCTGAATCGGTTGCGTGGAGCACCACATTCTCGATTGTTGAAGGCAATACCCGTCCTGTCGCTCCAAGGAGCGCCTCAGCGGCCTCGATACCCTCGGTGAACCCGCCCCGGATGTCGGTGAGCGCGGCGATAATCAGATTGCCCAGGGCATGACCCTCAAGGCCGAGACCTTTCTTGAAACGATACTGAAAGAGCTGTGCGAGTGGACCGCTCGGGTCCTGGGCCAGCGCCACAAGGCAGTTGCGAATATCGCCCGGGGGCAGCATGCCGAGCTCTGATCGCAGCACACCCGTGGAGCCACCGTCATCCGCCATGGTCACTACCGCTGTGGTGGCAAAACCCAGCGTAGTGAGACATTGCAGGACGGTCGGCAGCCCTGTGCCGCCGCCAATGGCAACAGCACGCCCGATAGCAGATCCTTGTGTCACCCGTGCTCACGATCCTTGCCGATGTCTCGATGGCTTACGGCCACCACGTAGCCGATCTCCGTGAGAAAGAGCGCGGTCTCCTCGGCCAGTGCGACACTGCGATGCATGCCGCCGGTGCAACCAAGAGAGATCGAGAGGTGCGATTTGCCCTCCATCAGGTATCCGGGCATGAGCGTTCGCAACAGCTCGGTCCATCTCGCCAGAAACTCGACGGTCTCCTCGCGACCGAGAACGAACTCCCTGACCGGCTCATCGAGACCGGTAAGGTCGCGCAGATCGGGGTTGTAGTACGGATTGGGCAGGAAGCGGACGTCCATGACGACGTCCGCATCGATGGGCACACCGTATTTGAAGCCGAACGACGATACGGTGACGGCCAGCGAGTTCGTGGGACTCTCGCGAAAGAACCGCTCTTTGATCGTGGTACGCAACTTGCGCGGTTTCATGTCTGACGTGTCGATGATGATGTCGGACATCCCGCGCACGGTTGTCAGCGCGTCTCGCTCCGCGCGGATACCTTCGATGATCGAGGCTCCTTCTTCACACAACGGGTGCCGCCTGCGCGTCTCGTTGAAACGACGCACGAGAGTCTCCTCGTCAGCCTCCAGATACAGAATGCGAGAGACGGTACTGGAAGACTTCAGTCGTTTGAGCTCTGCCGCGAGTTCATCAAAGAACTCTCGGCCACGGAGGTCGCACACGACCGCCATGCGCCGGATTCGGCTGCCGGGCAGCGCTGTGAGGTCAACGAGCTGCGGTATGAAGCTCGGCGGCAGGTTGTCGATGCAGAAGTAGCCGATATCCTCGAACGTGTGGATTGCCTCGGAACGTCCGGCTCCGGACATTCCCGTAATAACGACGATCTCGGAGAGGGTCGATCCCTCATCTGACTCGGACTCAGTGTCCGGCATGCATTCATCGCTCACTTCGCTTCAACCCCTTTCGGCGGACGCTGTTCGGTCAGTCCTTGTCTGCAATCTTGTTCGCCACCGAAGTCACAACGGAGATGATAAGGGCCGCAACCACGGTCTGAATGAAGCCAACGATCTCCAGCCCGGGCACGATCCACGCGACCA
Source organism: Actinomycetes bacterium (assembly GCA_024637115.1). Lineage (GTDB taxonomy): Bacteria > Actinomycetota > Coriobacteriia > Anaerosomatales > JAGXFU01 > JAGXFU01. The sequence continues at coordinate 14,484 of JAGXFU010000009.1, read as the reverse complement.
GATACAACAGAAGCGCATTGAGCACCAGCGAGAACAAGCCGAGCGTGAGAATGGTGATCGGCAACGCAAGAATCTTCACAACGGGCCTGATAACCGCATTCACCACGCCCATCACAACAGCGGCCCAGAATGCAACCGTCCAGCCGTCAATCTGTAGCAGTGAACCATCGGACAGATAGGCAACGCCAAAGATGACGACCATGCCGATCAGCAGTCTGACAATGAGTTTCAATGCGTCTCCCCTCGGTAGAAATGGGGCGAATCGCATATGCGCCCTCGACTCAGAAGTATACCCGAGCCTCTGACGCGAGGATCGCTAGCGCCAGGAGTCCAATGCAGCGTTGACCCGCTGCGATGTCTCTGAGAAGAGCATCCGCTGTCGCTCCCAGGTGATTGCCACCACCAGCATGCTCACACCGATCACGCCAAGCACGAGCCACCAGAACGCAACCAGATACACCCAACTTCGGCCGAGCGCCAATACCACGATCGCCGCGCTCCCCCCAAAGAAGTACGCACGCACCCGGAGACCGACGCCGACAACAATGCCAAAGAGAGAGAGGCCGAACGCCCACAACAGGTGTGGCCATGCATCCGCAAATGGTCCCGAGCTGATCGCGGCGAGCGTCGCCGGTACGAGCATGACCGCCGTCGCGGCGAGGTCGAATCCAAACTGACCCGCCGATTCACGCGCGGTGCGGTATCCAACCCACGTGATATAGAGTCCGAGCGGCACCATGAACGCCTCAATCTGTGAGATGTCGAGTGCTCCGAGTTCGGCCCACACAGCGACCACCCATGCCATGCCGCCTGCAATGATCGAAGGCTCAAAGCGATAGAGCAGTCCGGCAACGATCGCATATGATCCCAGAGCGATGAGAGCCACCACGACACCCTGTTCTCCGATGTTCGACCACTCTGCGAGTGTGAACCCAACCGCTTCGGGGGTGCCGATCACGAGCAGTGCGAGGGGTGCCGAGATGCCCGAGACGGCCAGCATGCGGACCGCAGAGCCAACTCGTGTCTCAGAATCGCGCCACCATGCCGAGGGTGCAAGTTGGATCGCGGCGAGTGCAGCCATGGCCACCACCGTGAACTCCGCCGGGCCATCAAGGTGAGCGAGCAAGGCCACAAGCGCTCCGGTCGCCATCAATCCTGGAACGACCGCTAGTTCGGGCATCGTATTTATCGTTAGAACGACCCACACACAGGCGGCAAGGGCTATCGCGGCAGAGGCAACACCGGCACTCGCGGCACATGCGGGCAGAATCGCAATGGTCGCCGCGAGGGCAGCTCCGAGGGGCCAGTAATCCCGCCATCCTCTGCTGGAGCCAACGGCGAGCGACGGAAGTGCGAGAACGAGCGCCGCGCCTGCAGCACCGAGACTGAGGTATGCGGCTCCCGGCCCCGGACTCACGTTCCACCAGGCGAACAAGCCCATAGCGGCGGGCATGAGCAATGCTGCTGCCGCCAGACCGAATCGGCCTTCCTCGGTTGCTGCGGCACTCAGAAGCCAGAACAGTCCCGTCGCGGCAAGAAGAACCGCCACCTGCCACGCGCGAATCTCAAAGAAGTACTCCGAGGCAAGAAGTCCGCCCAGGAGTATCGGCACGCTGAGGGCTCGCATGGCCATCGAGACACCGGATTCGGGCAACCGCAGGAAGCGGCCGGTCCGCTCACTCAGGCGGAGGATTGCGCTCGCGACTACGATGAAGACGGTCGCGTAGAGAGCGCTGTGCCATCCCGGCGCGAGCCAGCCAAGGAAGGCTGCCGTCGTGTAGAACGCGCCGGCGACCACAATGACTCCCGGACCCTGCTCTCTGCGGACGAGGGTGGCACCTACCCACAGCGCGGTCATGACAGCCACGAACGCGACATCACGCGCAACGGTCTCGGTGGCAGCGAGCGGAATGTCAGTCACGACGAGGATAAGGATCGTAGCAAGCAGCATGAGCGCGTAGCCGCCCACCATCGTGGTCAGGCGAGTGCTCTCACCGCCACGCCAGGATGCAGGCAGATCGCGAGTCGGGGCGGGTTCCTTGGCAGACTCGATGAGACGGGAGGCAAGCAACCACGACAGGCCGAGGGCCGCGAGCACCATGACCGTCACGTCGCCATCCCAGTCATAGAGCGATGCGAGCGTGAGCCAGGCCCCGGCTTCGGCTAGAAGCGCGATGGCTCCGTGACCGTAGCCGCCACGGACGATCTCGTGGATGACGTAGGCGAGCGCCATGAGGGCCAGGATGATCACATGTCCCCACGTTGCGCCGGTGGCATCGATCATCGATGCGATTGCGATGAATGCCGGGATATGAGCGACAGCAGCCGCGCCGCTCGGCATCTCCACGAGATCAGCGATGACCGTGGCACATGCTCCGACGATGAGTGCCGCAATGACCTGCGTCCAGGTAGCCGGACCGATTGCGAGATCCGTGGCAACTCCGACCACGGTGAGCGCGGCTGCGACCGGACCCGCGTAGCGCAATACCTCGGCAAGTGACGCGAGAGGTTTGCTCTCCTCGGCAAGACGCGCGGTGAGCGTCCAGGCGAGCGCAATGAGCGCGATGGCGGCCGTGCGCGAGGCTGTGGGCCAACCAAGACCCTGACCGAGCAGCCACACCCAACCGATCTGAGCGGCCGCGCCGACCACGCCAAAGAAGCGTCCGGCAAAGCGCGTCTCGATGACCCAGTAGATCACCGAACACACTGCGAGCCAGAACACCCACGGCCACGAACCTTCGAGATCGTAGCCGTCAATGACGATCCATCCGTCAAAGAGCAGCATTGCCGAGGAGACAGCAACGAGCGCGACCCCCGAGCGTTCGAGATTGAGACGGGAGCGAACGAGTTCGCCCGCGACATAGAAGCCCACGGTAAGCAGACCGAGGAAGGCGATCTTGAATTCAACTGAGAATACCTCCCAGGTGGCGATCGCAAAGATGGCGGTGGCAACGATGACGAGCAGCGAGCCGACTCCGGTCAGGATGCCGGTCCAATTCACTTCGACCGGCTCACGTGGCACATAGGCCTGCTGACGAACGGGCGGTTCGGCGTATGGGACGGGGGTCGGAGTTGTGGCCGCGGGGGCGACCTGAGCCGCTCGGGGCATCGGCTGGGGCTGCGGTTGTAGCCGGGGCTGTGGTTGCGGCTGGAGTCGAACGGGCGGCTCCTGCCGGTGCGCGTTGGCGTACAGAGCGGCTCTACGACCGATGATGGCGGCCAGCTCCGCTCTGCGCTCCAGGTATCGAGGCGTGAAACGCTCATACGACTCCCGGGAGACCTCGCCCCGATCGACCGCGCGGGCAAACTGGTCCAACAGGTAGTCGATGTTGCCGAGCTCGGTCCAGACGGGATCGTTCCCGTTCGACATATGCTTCCCCTCGACGCGCAGACTGCGTGTCAGTCCCTCGGGCTATTGTCGCTGGTGGGCGCACCTGAACGCAATGCCGCCAGCGTGGAAACGATCTCCTCGGCGATCTGGTGGTTGATGCCAGGCACCTGCGCGATCTGATCAGCGTCAGCTTCACGGAGTCGCCTGACCGACCCGAACGCCTTGATGAGGGCCTTCTTTCGTGTGGGACCCACGCCGGGAATCTCATCGAGGATCGACGCGGTCATCGCCTTTCCGCGCAGCTCGCGGTGGTAGGTGATGGCGAACCTATGCGCCTCGTCACGCACGCGTTTGACCAGGTACAGAGAGGGTGATCCAGTGGGGAGCAGAACAGGTTCTTCTTGCCATGTCACATAGAGCTCTTCTTCGCGCTTGGCGAGCGCTACGACCGTAGTGTCCCCTGCCCCGACCGAGGCGAGTGCTTCGAGCGCGGCGTTCAACTGTGGCTTGCCTCCGTCAACGATCACGATATCCGGTAGCGCGCCAAAGCGTTCATCGGCCCGGCGCTCAGGCGCGAACCTTCGCCGCAATACCTCGCCCATCATCGCAACGTCGTTCGCCTCGCCTGAGTCCATGCGTACGCGGAACCTGCGATAGGACTTCGGATCGGGTCTGCCGCTGGCGAACACGATCATCGATCCTACCGAGAACGAACCGTGCAGCGTGGAGATGTCGTAACACTCGATACGCATGGGAGGCGATGAGAGTGAGAGCGCGCTCTCAAGCTGAAGCAGAGCGGCATTGAGACGACCTTCGTCGTAGCGCGTGCGGACCTTGTAGCGCATGAGTGTATGGCGCGCATTCGTTCGTGCGAGCTCCAGCAGGTCGCGCTTCTCGCCGCGCTGGGCCACTTTGAGCGAGACGTGAGCCCCTCTAAGGGCGCTGAGCCATACCTCGATCGGAGCCGGATCCTCAGGCATGTCGGTGATGATGACCTCGCGTGGGATATGCGATGCCTCGTCGTAGTAGCGCAGCAAGAATCCCTCAACGAGTTCCTCCATGGACACGTCAAGGCCCTTGTCGAGCACGAACTCATTGCCAATGAGGACACGTCCCTCGCGCACGACAAAGACATGCACGCCTGCGATGGTCTCCTCGCGCACGATCCCAATGATGTCTGCATCAATCGGGCGACTCGAGACGACCTTCTGCCTCTCCTCGATCGCATGCACGGCTTCGAGCCGATTCCGGAACCTGGCAGCGAGTTCGAAATCGAGGTCAGCAGAGGCATCGCGCATGCGGCGTTCGAGTTCCTCGGCAAGCCCTTTGTACTTCCCGCCAAGGAATGCCATGACCCGCTCGACGTTTTCAGCGTATTGCTCGCGCGTGACGGCTCCAACACAGGGACCCGGTCCTTTGCCGACATGGTAGTCAAAGCATGCTTTGTCCGTGGGTACGCCGCCCTTGGCCGTGAGCCGCTTCCACTCGACACACTGGGCGCTGCAGATGGGGTGGATCTTGCGAACCGCCTCGATCGTTGCCCGGGCAGCGCGGGAGTCGGTGTACGGGCCAAAGTACCGCGTGCCTTTGCGACGCTTCTCTCGTGTGAACTTGATCGCGGGGAATGGATCTTCGATGGTGATTGCGATGAACGGGTAACTCTTATCATCGCGATAATCCACGTTGTACTGTGGGTGAAACTGACGAATCAGGTTCTTTTCGAGCACGAGCGAGTCGACCTCGGTCTCGGTGACCACATAGTCGAAACCGGCGACCTGTTCCATCATGAGCGGGATCTGCTCACGGTCGTCGTGACCGCTCAGGTACTGCTTCATCCGCTTGCGCAGGGCCTTGGCCTTGCCCACATAGAGTACCTTGCCGTCGCAGTTTTTCCAGAGATACACGCCCGGCAGATCGGGCACTTTGGCGACCTGCTCGACTACCGACGCATCCTCGCAAGGCTCGCCCGCGCCATGTGCATCCACTGCACTCATGGTGACACCTGCACGGGAAACACCGCGAGCCAACGCCCAACGTTCGCGGCATCGATGATCGCCACCATGGGGGTCGAGAACGCCCATCCGTTAAGCGTGGCATCTCGCAACGCAAGCCCCGTGTCTGCCGAGGCAACCCAGAACAACGTCCCGTCCGCCCTGCGGTACGCACGAAGGTCCTGCGGCTCAAGCGCGCGGGGGCCATCTGCAGTCTGCCAGGTGACCGACTGCTCACGGTTCGCGAACAGCGCCGCTACAGTTGTAGTCGGTTCGGTGCCGGAATCGAGCGAGTCGACGGAGATGTCTGCACTCGGTTCGCGATCGAAAGCCGTCGCCGCCAGGGCTTCCGGCGGTGCTGAAGGACTGAGCGCGGCCACGAGTACAGCATTGTGAGATCCGAGATTGTCCTGGAGGGGAGTCGTAGCGACATCGCGCGCGAGCGCCACCACACCTTGCAGCAGGGAACCGAACGGTCGGGGCGCTGAGATCGCCTCGGCAGCGCTTGCGAGCGTACGCAACTCAAGCACCTGAGCAGAAGGTGGCTCGACTCCGCTCGAAGCGATACTCTCCACGTCACTGATGATCTCGCTCTCCGCATTCGCACGACCGTTCAGAGCTGCGACAATGCGACGCGCGTAGGCCTCGGCGGCCTTTCCGGGTTCAGGTGCCGGAATCCCTCCCACCGCATCGCGCATGGCACCTGCTGCCGCGCGCAACCCAGTGCTCGATTCGATACTCCTTACTCCGGCGGCTGCGTTCTTGGCATCGAGATAGGCTCCTGACACATCTCGATCAACTGCCCGTGAATCCTTGGGTAGTGATTGAGCGCCGATCGGATCGGCATTGGCCAAGCCATACGCCGGGTCCAGGAGTGAATCCGGCATTCCGACGGCGGTCCGCACCGCTCCCCCGCCGAATCCCCGTAACACGTAGTCCCACCAGCCGGGATCGCCGATCGGTGTGCCTTCACCTTCGCTGCTTGGTGTGTCCGACCGGGGGCCGTCACGCAGGAACGTGAACTCCGTGGCCTCTTTGAGTGCGAGCGCATCGTCTGTACTGATCGCTTGCCTGATTGCCTCTCCCGGTCCAGCAAGTTCGAGAATCCCGTGGGTATCCTCGAACAACTGAATAATGTAGGTATCTGCATCCGGGTACGCCACAGCGAGCGTGGAGTAGCCGATCTGCCACGCGATCTCGAAGTCAGCTGCCGTGGTCACGCGAGGCATCTCGATTCGAAGTAGGGCCGAACCTTCTTGTGCTCCGGCAACCGCACGCTCGAAGCCCGCGAGGCGCATGGTTCTGAGCGCGACCTCTTGAGAATCGCTCTCACCGAGCGGGTCGTAGTGCGAGGCTGACAGAAACGAAAAAGCCTGTGGCAGTGGCCCACCACCGCGCCCGTACGACCACAGCACGACTACGGCAAGTGCCAACACAACGATAGTGACCGCAAGCCACGCGCGAAGTGTCTTCGAGAGATTCACGCGCCTCCTTGGCTGCTCGGATCCAGAATGCTCATGTGATGCCTACCCTAGACCGCGTCTCGCTCCGGCGCCACCGTGGCACCGCGACCCTCGAGAACCGGCTTGAGAAAACGTCCGGTGTGCGATGCCTTCACCTTCACGATCTCCTCGGGAGTTCCCGTTGCCACGACCGCTCCACCACGATGTCCGCCTTCGGGACCGAGGTCGATGATGATGTCAGCGCTCTTGATGACGTCGAGGTTGTGCTCGATCACGAGCACAGTGTTGCCGGCGTCGACAAGTCGCTGGAGCACGATGAGCAGTTGCCGCACATCGTCAAAATGAAGACCCGTTGTCGGCTCATCAAGAATGTAGAACGTTCGACCGGTCGAGCGCTTCTGTAGCTCACTTGAGAGCTTGACGCGCTGCGCCTCGCCACCCGAGAGGGTTGTTGCAGGCTGCCCCATTCGGATATAGCCAAGACCCACGTCGTAGAGCGTCTGCAGCTTGCGCTTGATCTTGGGGATGTTCTGGAAGAAATGCAGCGCTTCCTCGACCGTCATATCGAGAATGTCGCTTACATTCTTGCCCTTGTACGTGACCTGGAGCGTCTCGCGGTTGTAGCGCGCGCCACCGCAGACCTCGCACGGCACGTAGACGTCGGGCAGGAAGTGCATCTCGATCTTGATCTGACCATCACCTTTGCACGCCTCGCACCGGCCCCCTTTCACGTTGAATGAAAAGCGCCCTTGCGAGTAGCCGCGCGCCTTGGCATCGGGGGTCGATGCGAAGAGTGCTCGCACGTCATCCCACACGCCGGTGTATGTGGCGGGATTCGAGCGTGGTGTGCGCCCGATCGGCGACTGATTGATGTCGATGACCTTGTCGATAGACTCGAGGCCGCTGATGCTCTTGAACTTGCCGGTGCGCTTTCGGGATTTGTAGACTCGGTTTGAAAGCGCCGGAGCCAATGTATCTGCAACAAGCGAACTCTTGCCGCTCCCGCTCACGCCCGTCACGAGCGTGAGTGTGCCAAGCGGAATCTCAACGTCGATGTCACACAGATTGTGCTCGGCCGCACCCTTGAGTCGAAGTGAGCCCTTCCCGGGGGCACGACGCGTGGCCGGCACGGGAATCTCTCTTCGGCCAACAAGATACGCTGCCGTCAGTGAGTCCTCGCACGCGAGGATGTCGTCGGGCGAACCGACACACACGATCTCGCCTCCATGCTCGCCCGCACCCGGGCCCATATCGACGACGAAGTCCGCGGCGCGAATCGTCTCTTCGTCATGTTCGACTACGATCACCGTGTTTCCCAGATCACGGAGTCGCTCCATCGTGGCGATCAGTCGCGCGTTATCACGCTGATGCAGTCCAATACTCGGCTCATCCAGGATATAGAGCACTCCCATGAGGCCCGCACCGATCTGAGTCGCCAACCTGATGCGCTGAGCCTCTCCGCCAGAGAGTGTTGCCGTGGCACGCTCAAGCGTGAGGTAGTCGAGGCCTACGTCCACAAGGAACCGCAGGCGTTCAACGATCTCCTTGATGACCCGCTCGGCGATGTGCGCATCGCGCTCGGAGAGCTCGACGTTCTCAAAGAAGTCGAGTGAGTCTTGCGCGCTCATCCCGGTGACCTCGTGAATGTTGCGGCCATTGAGGGTCACGGCAAGGATCTCCGGCCTCAGCCGCGCTCCACCACACGTCTTGCACGGAATCACGGCCATATACTCTTGCAGTTTCTCCCGTACTCCCTCGGACTCCGACTCACTCCAGCGACGCATGACGCTTGTGAGGGCACCCTCGTATCGTGAGAACCAGTGTGTCTCGCGACCGTCCCGTGTGAGGTAGTCAACGCGGATGCGCTCATCGCCGAGACCGTCCATGAGAGCCTTGCGGACCTTCTTGGGGAGCTTCTTCCAAGGCGTATCAGTATCAGCGCCGAGATGGCGAGCTGCCGCCGCCACTAACTGCGGGTAGTAGTTCATGCCGCCGGAGAACGGTGCGATCGCACCCTGCTCGAGGCTGCGATCCGGATCCGGCACGACCAGATCGGGGTCCGCCTCCAGACGTGAACCCAGACCCAAACAGTCTGGGCATGCACCGTACGGAGCGTTGAACGAAAAGTCACGTGGAGCGAGCTCTTCCATTGACACGCCGTGGACCGGGCATGCGAGAGCCTGCGAGAACGATAGCTCCTCGCCGTCGACGACCTGGATGATAAGTGTGCCACCCGCGAGGCGCAGTGCAGTCTCCACGCTCTCAGCGAGGCGTCGCTGCACGCCTTCCTTCATCACGAGTCGGTCCACGACCACATCGATGTCGTGCTTGTACTTCTTGTCGAGCACGATCTCCTCTTCAAGTCCGCGCACTTCTTTGTCGACGCGGGCCCGAACAAAGCCTTCCTTGCGCAGCTCATCAAGGAGCTTGCCGAACTCACCCTTGCGACCGCGCACCACCGGTGCGAGCACCTGGAACTTGGTGCCCTCGGCTAGTTCCATGATGCGATCAACGATCTGATCGCTCGTCTGCTTCTCGATCGGGCGACCGCAGATCGGGCAGTGCGGAATGCCGACACGGGCATAGAGCAAACGCAGATAGTCATATATCTCGGTGACGGTCCCGACCGTGGAACGCGGGTTCTTGCTCGTGGTCTTCTGATCGATGGACACTGCGGGCGACAGGCCCTCGATGTGATCGACATCCGGCTTGTCCATCTGGCCGAGGAACTGACGTGCATATGCCGAGAGCGACTCCACGTAGCGACGCTGTCCTTCGGCGTAGATGGTGTCGAATGCGAGGGACGACTTGCCGGATCCGGAAAGACCGGTGATCACGACAAGCTTGTCGCGCGGGATGTCGATACTGATGTTCTTGAGATTGTGCTCGCGGGCACCGCGAACGGAGATGTGATCTAGAGACACGGGGTAGAACTCGCTTTCACGTCGGGAGACGATTCTTGCCGAAACTCTATTGTACCCCCGAAGTATATACGAACGTGTGTTCGTAGTGCAGCCACCCTATCCCACAAGACCCGAACGCTCTCTGCCGCAGAAGGCGAGATACGATTGAGTGCAGCGACCGAGCGTGTTACCCGGTTCGTCCATGACTTTCCACGACCGGCAAGGCCCTCCCATGCAAGAGCGAGGTCTCCTGGGTCCCGACAAGAACTCCACCGGCATGCAATACACCAGCGTCGGCCAGCGCGCGCAACACTCGCGTGGAAGCTGAATCGGTCACCATGACTTCGAGCGGCTGTCGCTGCATAGGTCCACCTCCCAGAGGTCATACGCACAACACGCCGATGCTGCGTATAACACAAGTGCGCTGTGCGCGAAAAGGCCGGCCAGGAGCGCACAGCGTCATGTTGGGATATCTCGGATAGCAGCGATGCGGAAGCGCAGTCAGCCCAAGTTGCGGTAGACGTCTCGCCTATGCCCGACGCGAATAACCCAGACGACGAGAGCGTCGTCCTCTATCGAATACACGACGCGATAGTCGCCGACACGGATACGGTATCGCTCAAGCGCAGAAAGCTTCTCACAACCCGAGGGTCGCGGATCATGTGCAAGCGCACCGATCCGCCCCATGATGCGATCCCGGTCGCGCACCGGCACCGACTCAAGGTCTTTGAGAACCGAGCGCTTGAGAGAGACGCTATAGCTTGCCATCGCGCTTCAGGTACGTGAGCGCCTCTTCGTACGCGATCAGCGGCTCATCTGCCCGCTCAGAGAAGGCCCGCAGGTCCTCTTCGTCCTCTGCCAGAGCCGCACGAATCGCCTCGTTCACGAGATCCGAGACAGAGCGATCCGTGGCCGCCGCCTTCATCCGAAGCGTCTTGTGAAGCTCTGGGTCAAGATAGATCGTGGAGCGACGTGGCGTGTTCATGAATCTCACCTCACGAGCATCATAACGCTATAACGCTACAACGTTCAATACGAGGAAGCAGCATGTGTAGCAGATGTGTTCGCATCCTATTGCGCAGCGTGATCGAGTTCTGCGAGGAATGCCGCGGCAGTCACCACTCGAATCGGGAGGCCGCCGGTTGCCAGCAGTCGCTTATCTCCGGTCACCAGAACGTCCGCTTTCCCCTGGATGGCGGTCTCGACAACGGGATTGTCCGCGGTGTCGCCACACCACATGTTCGCCGTCTCGAACAAGGGGACGACATCCGAGGCATTGGCGATATGCAGCAGGATCTCCTCTACCTCTGGCTCATCAAAGGCGAACTTGTCGACCATTACCCGCCACATCTCCTCAAGGATGTAGCCGGAGATGACCGCCGCGAAGTGACCGGCCCTGGCACGCCTCATCAAGATCGCTGGAGCACCATCTCCGATTACCGAGGAGACAATCACATTCGTGTCGAGCACTGCCCGTATCACGAAGTGGTTCTCGCCCTGCGAAGCTCCTTGACCGCCTGCTCCACATCCCCATCGGTGATGCCGCGGCTCTCCGCCTGAGTCCGCAGCTTGTCTCTGAGTGAGTCCCAGGTATCCGCGACCGGCTTGTAGACCACACGATCCTCCGCAACAAGGACCTCAAACTCAGAACCCTCGTCCATGCCGAGTTCTGAAACGTACTCTCTGGGCACGGTGAGTGTGTAGCTGTTTCCGACTTTGCGCAGCTTGACCTTCATGAGACCCGACCTCCAGGGGCGCGTATACACGGAGTATACACCACTGTGCCCGGGGCGAAAAGCACTCGACGGCGAGTCTACTCGCGGCCCCCTTGCCGCGAATCAACTCTACGCGCAAGCGCAAGAGCGCCGATTAGCCAGCCCACCATCACCACAAGCGCGAATCCGAGGAGAGGCAGGGCTTCTGCGCCGCGATCCCAGAACTCGATGAGCAGCACCAAAACAACGCCCACGACAAGCACGGCACTCAAACGGACGACTAGCCGGAACAGTGGCCACTTGTGAACGAAGCCCCACGTGCCAAGTCCGGCGAGCGCGAACACTGTCCCCCACATGATTGGCCCAGCAATCGAGTACCACTGCTCGAAGGGCATCATTGGCCTCCCCCTCCTACCCACAAATCGTCGCCTTGCTGCTGCTCACCGATGCGCTCTGCAGCCCGCATTCTTCCGACCTCTGCCAGTGATTGTACCGCCGAGATGGTGGAGACGAAGCTCCACGCAGGAGATAACAACCCGGGAGCGGCCACCACATCGACTGCAACGAAGCCAACACTCAGCCCAGCCGAAGTCCCATCTTGAACCCCGCTCGATAGCCTGCCCCTGGCACTCTGTTCATCCGTGGACAGACATGCCGCCAGTCGCGCATCTTCTGCAAGACAACGCTGCTTCAGAACAGCAGCCCAAATGAACGCAGCTGCTGCAATGGCTCCCGCTGAGATGGCCACTGCCCCGGCGCCGAGTCCTCCAATAACGGTACCCGCAGCGGCCCAGGCAACCAAGCTCGCTGCCGCAGCGGTCATGGATGCGATGGCAGCGATAGACATCCAGTTCTCGTACGAGCGCCAGCACTGACTCAGTAACCCACTCGGATCCACCAGGTTCACGGGATCGCCCAGGCAATACCCGTAGAGGTTCGCGTCCCCTCCCGCGAAGCCGATGGGGTCCTTCGCGATCCAGCGTCCGAGCTCCGCATCGTAGTCGCGCGCGCCAAAGAGCGTGAGGCCGGTGTCGGCATCATGCAGGCCACCTGCGAAGCCGAGGGGCACCGCTAGGTCCGGCGCGCTGTCGGCGATGAGGTTGCCAAAGCTGTCGTGGGTCACGCTCTTGAGGAGAGACCCGTCCTCGGCAGTGACGGTGCGCAGGCTGCCTGTCTGGTCGTATGCGCAGAAGATACGACCCGCATGTGTGTCTGCGCCAAACGGCGTGCGGGCGTCGGCGTAGAGGAAGCGCACGAGCAGCGCGCCCTCGGCGTCGTAGGTGGCGAGCAGGCGGGTGGTGTCTGCCCACAGGTAGCGCTCGGTCACAGCACCGTCTATCGCCTTGGACGTACGGCGTCTGGACGCATCGTAGGTGTAGGTGATGCTGCGACCATCGGGCAACGTGGCCTGCGCAAGCTCCCCGAAGGCGGTGTAGGCATACGTCGTGGTGCCTTCCTGCGAGTGCTTGAGCGCGAGGTAGCCGTCAGGGGTGTAGGTGTAGGTGGCATCGCCCACAAGCGTGGCGCGGTCCTCGGTATCGAAGTGAGCGCTCTGGGTGGTGTCGATACCTCGGAGCGGCACGCGGGCATCTGTGCGGTTGCCGTTCTCGTCGTAGGCATAGGACTCGGAGAGCTCACCGTCGCGCGTGACCTCTGCGAGGCGACCGAGGGCGTTCTCGCCAGGACGCTCCCGACCTCACATCCATCACTGAAGGGCAACATCGCGCAACCAGGCGGCCGCTAGCTGTCGATCATCAACCACGAGGTAGTACCACCTTGTGCGCCGGCGAGCAACGGCGTCACGGACACAGAAATAGATCACTGGACGACCGTACACGTCAGCGATACGAACAGGCGTCTGAATCGCCTGCCGGTCAATCCGTTCGGGGTGTCCCTTCCTCACGAACTCGAATGCCTCACCGTCGCCGGTCACCCGCACCGCGTCCGGGTACTGAGTCCGCAGACTTGTTGCCACCAGCGCGACAGTCCCCACGATGAACACCGGAGTCAGAAGTAGAAAGGGAAAGCTGCCCCACCCGAGTATCGCAGCAGACGCCCACCAAATCCCGACGGGAAACATGGGAAGCAGAAGTCGCTGCGCTCTGAACATGCCCACCGGCGAACAAGCCTCGAGACTCATGGCCTACCCCCCATACGCTCGATGTACCGCATCCCTCGAGATGCGCGTGAGTGTGTTGTCCAGAACCTTCAGCCCGTCCCAAACATTGGCGCTGCTAGTAATCTTAGAATAGCTCACGCGTCCATGGGCCTCACCAGGCAGGCCTGCCAGGAGTGGGGTGATCGCGAATCCCACGCCCACATTCACGTTCACCCCACTGAAGTCGCCGTCGGGGTTGCTGACGTATTCGCCTCCCACACTCGTTGGTACTCCGCCCGGCAAGAAGGTCCAACTGCCGCCGGCGAGCCACCCCCACCCTTCGAGTTGGAAGATGCAGTCAGCATCAGTGAACTGCAACGCCCAGCCGGCGCTACCGCCTAGCCCGGTGCCTATGCCACCCGAACCGCTTTCGATGACTCCGACATTCCCGTGACCGTCGATCACAAGCATGTTCAGGTCAGTCCCAACTGACAACCCAGTGTTGACATCAATGGACAGTGATGACGGCATGGGAAGGCCGATGGTCCACAACCCACTCGGATCCACCAGGTTCACGGGATCTCCCAGGCAATAGCCGTAGAGGTTCGCGTCCCCTCCGGCAAAGCCGATCGGGTCCTTCGCTATCCAGCGTCCGAGCTCTGCATCGTAGTCGCGCGCGCCAAAGAACGTGAGGCCGGTGTCGGCATCATACAGGCCACCTGCGAAGCCGAGGGGCACCGCTAGGCCCGGCGCACTGTCGGCGATGAGGTTGCCGAAGCTGTCGTGGGCCACGCTCTTGAGGAGAGAGCCATCCTCGGCAGTGACCGTGCGCAGGCTGCCAGTCTGGTCGTATGCGAAGAAGATGCGGCCCGCATGTGTGTCTGCGCCGAACGGCGTGCGAGCATCGGCGTAGAGGAAGCGCATCGCAAGCGTGCCCTCGGCGTCGTAGGTGGCGAGCAGGCGGGTGGTGTCCGCCCAGAGAT
>JAGXFU010000008.1 GCA_024637115.1 Actinomycetes bacterium | reverse complement strand
CGTGCGGCGTCTGGACGCATCGTAGGTGTAGGTGACGTGGCGCCCATCGGGCAACGTGGCTTGCGCAAGCTCTCCGAAGGCGGTGTAGGCATACGTGGTGGTGCCTTCCTGCGAGTGCTTGAGCGCGAGGTAGCCATCCGGGGTGTAGGTGTAGGTGGCATCCCCCACATGCGTGGCGCGGTCCTCGGTATCGAAGTGAGCGCTCTGGGTGGTGTCGATACTGCGAAGCGGCACGCGGGCATCTGTGCGGTTGCCGTTCTCGTCGTAGGCGTAGGACTCGGAGAGCTCACCGTCTCGCGTGACTTCTGCGAGGCGACCGAGGGCGTCATAGGTGTATGCGGATGTTGTGAGCGTGGCAGATGTCTCCTCGGCCTTAGTCACGATGCGGCCGGATACGTCGCGGGTGACCTCGCAGGAATAGGCGCCGTAGTCGGCGGCGTCTATCTCGCCGTAGGCGTTGAAGTCGCGGGTGAGCGCGAAGTCCGGCGCGGTCACGGTGGTGGGAAGCGCGTTGTCGGCCCGGCGTGCGATCTCGAAGGGCGCGGCGGAGGTGACGAGCCCGTCATCGTCGTAGCCGTAGGCCATGGTGCTAGCTCTGCTTGCCCTCGACGGCAGCCAGCAAGATCCCCGCAGCGATACCCATTCGCCGATCGAGACGGCCTTGCGTGTCGAATGTGAAATCCACGTCGAGCTTGTAGACGAACGGATTGAAGTTCTGGTCGAGACTGGCGACCTTCTGACCGGTCTCGATGTCGGGCATGTACACGTCGTAGCGCTGAGGAATGAAGTCGGCGAGGAAACGCCTGAGCAACGCAAGCGCCATGCTGTCCTCGATCAGCACGCCAATCTCAGCATCGGCAGCATCGAGCACGTGCCACTCGTCACGCAGCATCGAGCGCGCGCCACGACGGCGCAGCGCACCCACCTTCTCGCCGGTCACGCTGTCGACCACATCGTACGCAGCCGACCAGTCAATAACCTGCCGCGCCTGGATCGAGAGTACCTCTTGCACCTTGGTCTCATCGGCATAGACGCGAATGTCCTCTTTGAGCTTGAACGCCTTCTGCTCGGAGAAGGCCACGGTATTCCCGCTCTGGTCGTAGACGTGAAACGCCCCGCCGGCAAGCTTGAGTATCTTGCGACGCACGAGGTAGCGGTCGGAACTGAACGTCTGCGAAGCGGTCACGGTTTCCCCCTTGCACGGCGGCACTACAGATGGCCGGTTCGCACAATCATGACACATGCGCGCAACACATCGTACGGCAGTTTCGCAGGAGCATTATGCCTGGTCAGAACCGCGGGCGAGACGCAACTCACACCATGTACCAGCGCCGCAATACGCTCGAAACCAATTGGAAACACAAGACCCATACGCTCGTTTCTACCAGCTCACGATTGCGCAATCGGATCGCGCAGTTAGGGAAAGGTGGAACGCCATATGCCTGCGATTGATTTCGGGGATACCTCGTTCATCCTCATCTGTTCGGCCCTCGTATTGTTCATGACGCCGGGCCTCGCGTTGTTCTATGGAGGACTCGTGCGCTCCAAGAACATCCTCTCAACTACCATGCACAGCTTCTTTGCCATGGGTCTTATCTCGGTGATCTGGGCGCTTGTGGGATACACGATCGCCTTTGGATCGAGCGACGGCCCGCTTGGCGCATTCATCGGCAGCTTTGATCACATCGGCCTTGCGGGAACGATCGGCGAGGTGACAGGCACAATCCCAACGCCTGTGTTCGCGATGTTCCAGGGCATGTTCGCGATCATCACAGCCGCACTCATCACGGGAGCGTTCGCCGAGCGAATCAAGTTCAGCGCGTATGCGATCTTCATTGGTCTGTGGTCGATCATCGTCTACGCTCCCCTCGCCCACTGGGTGTGGGGCGGCGGCTGGCTCATGGAGCGCGGAGCACTCGACTTCGCGGGCGGTACCGTGGTGCACATCGCCTCTGCAGCAGCAGCGCTCGCGGGCGCGATCGTTGTGGGCAAACGCAAGGGGTTCGGCAAAGCGAACTTCCAGCCTCACAACCTTCCCATGACGGTCCTTGGCGCCGGAATCCTCTGGTTCGGATGGTTCGGGTTCAACGCCGGATCGGCACTAGCGGCCAATGAACTCGCAGGTACTGCATTCATGGCAACGCATCTCTCGGCCTCGGCCGCGATGCTGTCCTGGCTCGCGTTCGAGAAGATCCAGCACGGTAAAGCAACCACGCTCGGCGCCGCTTCGGGCGCGGTGGCCGGACTCGTGGGCATCACTCCTGCCGCCGGCTTTGTCGGGCCGATGGCCGCCATCGTGATCGGCCTCGTCACGGGAGCGGTGTGTTACTACGGCATCTCGCTCAAGAGCAAGTTCGGGTTCGACGACGCACTTGACGTCGTGGGCATCCACGGTGTTGGCGGAACGGTCGGCGCACTCCTCACCGGAGTCTTCGCTGCCGAGGCGATCAACGGTGTACCCGGCCTTCTGGAAGGCAACGGTGCGCTCATGCTTGAGCAGCTCATTGGAGTAGTCGCGACCATCGCGTTCTCATTCACGGTGAGCTATATACTCTTCAAGCTTCTCGACAAGACGATTGGACTTCGAGTCGAAGGTGATGCCGAGGAAATCGGACTCGACCTCTCCGAACACAACGAGACCGGCTATGTCCTGTAGCATCTGACGCAACGAAACGACACGAGGGAGTCGAACCGTGAAGAAGATCGAAGCGATCATCAAGCCGCACAAGCTTGAAGAAGTGAAAGAAGCACTCAACGCTCTTGGCGTGGCGGGCATGACTGCCTACGAGGTCAAAGGCTACGGCCGCCAGAAGGGCCACACAGAGGTCTACCGTGGCGCGGAGTACACAGTGGACTTCCGCCCCAAGGTCAAGATCGAGCTCGTGGTCGATGATGAGCTCGCAGCCAAGGCCGAGGCGGCCATCATCGAGCATGCCTCCACCGGCAAGATCGGCGACGGCAAGGTGTTCACCTACGACTGCGAGGGTGCCGTTCGCATCCGCACCGGTGAGCGCGGCCCCGAGGCGCTGTAGCACCATGTATGACTGCGAATGACAACAGGCCCGCCACATCCGGCGGGCCTGTTGCGCGTCTGTCGCAACACGGTAGCAATCACGCACTGACCCCCCGCAATACCATCGAAATCCTCGGCATCCAGATTTAACCCCTCTGCAATCTCCTCGAAACACGAAGCATCGATGCTCTTACCAGGGCAGTACCGGCAAATGGGAGCAGGAGGAACTGATGGATTTCCAAGTATCACTGGATACCCTGTGGGTTCTGATCGCAGGCATGCTCGTGTTCTTCATGAACCTCGGGTTTGGCCTTGTGGAGTCAGGATTCGCGCGGGCAAAGAACACCGTCAACATCATCTCAAAGAACTTCATCGTGTTTTCTGTGGCATCGGTCGCGTTTCTTCTTATCGGCTGGGGACTCATGTACGGCGATGGCAACTCGATCATGGGACTCAAGGGCCTGTTCTTCTTGGGCGGCGCCGACAACAGCCCGGCCACGGGTGACGCGTATCAGGGCGTCTACTCAGCAATGAGCTGGACGGGTGTGCCGCTGACGGCGAAGTTCTTTTTCCAGCTTGTGTTCGCGGGAACCGCGGCAACGATCGTGTCTGGAGCTGTGGCTGAGCGTATCAAGTACAGCTCCTTCATCATCTTCTCGTTCATTCTGGTCGCGTTCGTCTACCCGATCGTTGGCCACTGGATCTGGGGCGGCGGCTGGCTCGCTGAGCTCGGCTTCTGGGACTTCGCAGGATCAACCGTTGTGCACTCAGTCGGCGCGTGGGCAGCGCTCGCCGGCGTGATCGTGCTCGGTCCGCGTATCGGGAAGTTCGATTCACACGGCAAGGCACACGCGATTCCCGGTCACAACATGACCTCGGCCCTGACCGGTGGGCTCATCCTGTGGCTCGGTTGGTTCGGCTTCAACCCCGGCTCGACCATGGCCGCTGATCCGATGGCGATCTCGCACATCGTGGTGACCACGAACATGGCTGCAGCTGCCGGCGCACTCATGGCCACTGCGCTTGCGTGGATGTTTCTTGGCAAGCCTGACCTGGGCATGACGATCAACGGCGCGCTCGGCGGCCTCGTGGGTATCACCGCCGGTTGCGCATTCGTGGGCATCGGTAGCTCACTGATCATCGGTGGCATCGCCGGCGCGATTATCGTGGGCGGCGTGTTGCTCCTCGACAAGCTCAAGCTCGACGATCCGGTCGGCGCACTCGCCGTGCACGGCATGGGCGGCATCTTTGGCACGCTGGCTGTAGGCCTGTTCGCCCAGGACTCGATCGCCCCCGGCACGACCGGCGACGGCCTGTTCTTTGGCGGTGGCTTTGGACTTCTGACGAGCCAGCTGATCGGCGTCGCCGCCGTTGGCGCAGCCGTCTTCACCGTATCTCTCGTAGCATGGCTGATCCTCAAGGCAACCCTTGGCATTCGCGTGACTGAAGAAGAGGAGCTCGAAGGCCTCGACATCGGAGAGCACGGAAACCGTGCATACCCGGACTTTGTACAGACGGACAACATGTTCTAGTCCTGCTGTGAGGGCTCTGTCCCGACTCAGGTCGGGTACGTAGTAAGCATTCGCGAACGGTGACACGAGAAGGAGTCGAACCGTGAAGAAGATCGAAGCGATCATCAAGCCGCACAAGCTTGAAGAAGTGAAGGAAGCACTCAACGCCATCGGCGTTGCCGGAATGACCGCATATGAGGTCAAAGGCTACGGCCGCCAGAAGGGCCACACAGAGGTCTACCGCGGTGCAGAATACACCGTGGACTTCCGACCCAAGGTCAAGATCGAACTCGTTGTCGATGATGAGCTCGCGGCAAAGGTCGAAGAGGCGATCATCGAGCATGCCTCGACCGGCAAGATCGGCGACGGCAAGGTCTTTACCTACGACTGCGAAGGCGCGGTTCGTATCCGCACCGGTGAGCGCGGCCCCGAGGCGCTCTAGCACCCGCACGTAAACGCCCGCCTCCGAGAGATGCCGAGGAGATACATACTCATATGGACCTCCCCCGCTATCTCAGAGAGCGCGAACGATTGATCACAACTGCCGTGCCGGGCATCGACCCGGCGCGGCAGTTGTCGCGTCTCACCGACGAGATGCTCGCAACGCTCGCCAGCGATGCGGCGGAGCTCCTGCCTCGCCGAACGAAATGGGCGCTCGTTGCCCTCGGAGGCTACGGGTCGGGGGCCCTGCTACCGGGCAGCGACCTCGATCTGCTGATTGTGAGCACCGGTTCCTCGGCAACGCTCAAACCGTTTGTGGAAGCCGTTCTCTATCCCCTGTGGGATGGCGGACTCAAGGTCGGGCACCAGGTGCGCTCGCCCAAAGAGCAGCTCAAAGCGGTGCGGGAGGATCTGTCCACCCTGACTGCCACGCTCACCGGCAGAGCGATCGCCGGCGATGACCGGCTCGCGACCGATGTGCTCCACGCGTGCGCAACTGATGCGAGCAAGCGACGTGGGGCAGTGCTCTCGGAGCTACACTCGCGCATTCGGTCCGGATCGCCGTACCTGCTCGAGCCCGATCTCAAGGAGGGTGCCGGGGGTAGACGTGACTACGACGAACTCACCTGGACCGCGGCGATACTCACCGGAGCGCCTCAGGGTGACCCCGCTGCGCTCGTTTCGCTCGCAATCCTCTCGCCGCAGGACGCTACACGCCTCGAACACGCGGCGAACCGGGTCGCGGCAGCCCGCTGGGAGCTCCAGCTCGCCGGTGTCGGGTCGCTCATGTCGCTCGACGCGGCAGACGATCTTCGCTGCGATGCGCAGGCCGTTCAGCAAGCTCTCGCCGACACGCACCACCTTCTTCAGTATGCGCGTGCATCGCTCGCCGGCAGCACAACTCCGCCGCGCGACCCCTTGTCGGCACAGTCGGTACTCTCCCTGGTCGCTCAAGGCGCCGCATCGCTGGGCGACCTCGAACAGGCAGGCTGGAACGGAAGGCTCGATGCGCTCATTCCGGGCTTTGGGGATCTGCTCACACTGCGCAGACCCGGGCTGGCCCATACACTCACCGTCGGTGCTCACTGCCTCAAATCCGCAACGTTGGTCTCGGAGATCGGACACGGGGTCGCAGGAGAGATAGCCTCCCGATCGGCAGGCGCACTGGATGATCTCGCCCCCGTGACCGTTGCCGCGCTCGTACACGACATTGGCAAGGAGATCGCAGGACCGGGTCACGCCGAGCGTGGAGCCGAAACCGCACGCACCGTGGCCCACTTGTTTGGGCTCGAAAGCGCAGAGAACGACGTTGCAGCGCTCGTCGAGCTGCATCTTGTTCTCGCAGAGACGGCATCGAGCGAGGATCTCGATGATGAAGATGCGATTCTTCGCACCGCAAATCGGATCGGCGACCGGGCGCTCCTTGCACCTCTGCACCTGCTCACGATCGCTGACTCGATCGCAACCGGCCCGAACGCATGGACCGACTGGCACGAAGCTCTCATCGGCAAGCTCGTGATGCGACTCGACGCGGCACTGTCTCCCGAGATCGACGGAGCAGGCCTCGCCCGCGCTGCCGAGGAAACACGTGCCGCTGCAGCCGCACTCGTTCCCGAACAGAGCCGCGAGGCGCACTTCATCACGCATGCACCCGTGCGCTATCTGGCGGATCGCGAGCCCACCGAGGTCGTGCGACACGCGTTCCTGGTGGCCAGCCTCGCCGCGGATCGTGCGCCGGGAGCACATGAGACCGAGATCGCCGCAGGGCCCCTGCCCGGCTCGTATCGGGTCACAATCGCGGCCGCAGACCGTCCCGGGCTGTTCTCGACATTCGCCGGTTGCATCGCGCTTTCGGGACTCAGCATCCTGGGAGTACAGGCCATCACGGTGCCGGGCGGCGTTGTGCTCGACACGTTCACCGTGCAGTCCTCGACACGCGCCACGATCGGCGGCGACACGTGGTCGGGCCTTGAGCGCAGTCTCACGTCGGCACTGCGCAACCGCCTCGCGATCGGCGTCCGTCTCGACGAACGTCAGCGCCACTATCGACAGGAGCATCGCGAGGCTCCGCGCATAAGTGTCGACGCATCCGACCCGTACGCGGCCGTCATCCGGGTGAGCGCGCGAGATCGACTCGGTCTGCTCTACGACGTCTCGCGGGCAATCGCCGACAGCGAACTCAACATCATCGGCGTCACCGCCACAACCCGCGACGACCGCGCGATCGACACCTTTCGTGTCATCGACCGTGACGGCCAGGTGCCCCCCGAAGGGCTCCTCGGCCATCTAAAGATGCGGCTTAGAGAACTCGGCTAGAGCGTGTCGCCGCCGAGCATTATAGTGAGGGCAGACACCAGTGCCGAGGAGGACTCTCTGTGAGCGACAGCATCTACACGCGCGATGGCGATACCGGCGAGACATCACTCGTGGGCGGCACGCGCGTTCCCAAGCACAGCGCACGCGTTGAGGCGTACGGAACCGTCGATGAAGCGAATGCGGCGATCGGACTCGTTCGGACGCGGCTCTCACGCAAACTTGAGCTTGAGGCCGACTTCGACGTGGTGCTCGAGTTCGTGCAGCACAAGTTGTTCAACTGCTCGAGTCGTCTTGCCACACCGGATGAGGCCGTGAGCGAGACCACGCCCGAGGTGACGCCCGCAAATGTTACCAAGCTCGAAAGTGCGATTGATCGATACATGGCCGAGGCGGGCGAATTCAAGGGCTTCGTACTCCCCGGCGGGTGCGAGCTCGGCGCCCGACTCCACGTAGCGCGCACGGTAACGCGACGGGCGGAGCGACAGATTCTCGCCTTCGCCGACGAAGAACCGGTCGATGCGGATCTCATCGCGTTCGTGAATCGCCTGTCCGACCTGCTCTTTGCCATGGCACGGGTCGCGAATGAAGCGTATCTTGGCGGCGATACGTACTGGGACCCAGCGCTATGAGCGAGAATCGCGAGTTTGTCGAAGAGAACCGAAGATCCTGGGATCGATGGGCCGACCTGAACTTCGAATGCGACTTCTACGACGTGGCCGGCTTTAAGGCGGGACGCGTGGCCCTCGATGACATCGAGCGAGCCGGGGTCGGTGACGTGACCGGCAAGCGGTTGCTGCACCTCCAGTGTCACTTTGGGATGGACACGCTCTCGTGGGCGCGGTTGGGTGCAACGGTCACCGGCGTCGACTTCTCAGAGCGGGCGATCGAGAGAGCGCGGGAACTGGCCGGCGAAGTCGGAATCGACGCGGAGTTCGTGTGCTGCGACGTGGCAGACGCTCGCGAGCACCTGAGTGGCGAGTTCGACATCGTGTTCGTGTCCTATGGCGCTATCAGCTGGCTTCCGGACCTGGGGTCCTGGGCGCAGACAATCGCTACGGTACTCGCTCCTGGCGGGCACCTCTTTGTCGCGGATCACCATCCTGCACTGTGGGTCTACGACGACACCGATCCGCCTGAGACACCGGTCGCAGACGCTTCGCTTCGCTACAAGTACCCATACTTTGGTACCGAGCCCATTCGCGATGAAATGACGGGGAACTACGCCGATCCAGAGAGCACTGTTGAGACAGTGACGTTCTCATGGCAGCACACCTTTGAGGACATCGTTGGCTCGCTGCTCGGCGCAGGGCTCCGCATCACCGCGCTCAAAGAGTACGACCGGATCGCCTGGGCGTGGTTCCCCTGGATGGAGCAGGACGAAGCGGGCTCGTGGCGCATGCCGCCGAGCGTTGGCGACGTTCCGCTCCTGTTCTCGGTGAGTGCAACCAAAGACTGACCCGCCACACTCATGCATGGCGGGTCAGATGAGACGGTGCACTGTGCACTGTGAGTCCGGGCTAGTAGGTGTCTCCCCCCACAACCAACTCCTTTACGACCTTGGGATCGGCGAGTGTCGAGATATCGCCGAACGCTTCCATCTCCTTCTCGCCCGCAGCGAGCTTGCGCAGAATACGGCGCATGATCTTGCCGCTGCGCGTCTTTGGCAGGTCGCGTGCGAATTGGATGTGATCCGGGGTGGCGATCGGACCGATGATCTTGCGCACGTGTCCGCGCAGAATCTTTGAGAGATCCTCACTCGCGTATCCTCCATCGCGCAAGATCACGAATGCGTGGATGCCTTCACCCTTGACCGGATGCGGGAATCCAACCACGGCGGCCTCGCTCACGGCCTCATGGGAGACCAGTGCGCTCTCGATCTCGGCGGTGCCCAGACGATGTCCGCTCACGTTGATGACATCGTCGACACGGCCAAGAAGCCAGAAGTACCCATCGTCATCCATACGCGCGCCGTCGCCGGTGAAATAGCGACCCGGGAAACGGTCGAAGTAGACCTCGCGCATGCGGGCGTGATCCGGATCGCCCCAGGTTCCGCGAAGCATTCCGGGCCATGGATCATCGACAACGAGATATCCGCCCTCGTTGACCGGCGCATCGGAGCCATCCTCCTTCACGACTCTGGGAGTCACACCAAAGAACGGAACCGTTGCCGAACCGGGCTTGAGTGGCGTGGCTCCCGGGAACGGCGTGATCAGGAACCCACCGGTCTCCGTCTGCCAATACGTGTCAACGATCGGCAGCTCCTCCCGACCAATGACACGTCGGTACCACATCCCCACCTCCGGGTTGATCGGCTCCCCCACGGTACCGAGAAGTCTCAGACTGCCCAGGTCATAGCGAGCGGGCCATCCCTCACCGTGTCGCATAAGCGCACGAATCGCAGTCGGCGCAGTGTAGAACGTGTTGACCTGGTACTTCTCGACCACTGCCCAGAAACGACCGGGATCAGGATAGGTGGGGACACCTTCAAACATGAGCGTGGTCGCCCCAGCCGCGAGCGGACCATATACGATGTAACTATGCCCGGTGATCCAGCCGATATCGGCGGTGCACCAAAAGACATCCTCGTCGCGATAGTCGAATACCGTCTTGAACGTAAGCATCGAGTAGAGCAGATAGCCGGCTGTCGTGTGCAGGACGCCCTTTGGCTTGCCGGTCGATCCTGACGTATACAGGATGAACAGCGGATCCTCAGCGCCCATCGGCTCGGGCTCGAATGGCTTGCGTACCTCGGGCGCTGTGATCTCCTGATGCCACCACGTGTCACGCCCCGGCTCCATATCGACATCACCGGCTCCGCGCTTCACCACGATGCAGGCCTCAACACTCGGGCACTCGAATAGCGCTTCATCAGCCGCCGCCTTGAGCGGAACCTTGCGCCCGCCACGAATGCCCTCATCGGCGGTTATCAGCAGTTTGGCGCCGCAGTCCTGGATGCGACCCTTGAGCGCGGAAGACGAGAATCCGCCAAAGATGATGGAGTGAATCGCCCCGACGCGCGTGCATGCGAGCATCGCGATGGCGAGCTCGGGAACCATGGGCATGTAGAGGGCAACTCGGTCACCCTTTCCCACGCCCTTCTTGCGCAACACGTTTGAGAATCGCGAGACTTCGTAGTGAAGCTGCTGGTAGGTGTATGTCCGGCTTGTGCCGTCATCACCCTCCCAGATCAAGGCCGCCTTGTTACGGCGCCAGGTGTGCAGATGACGATCGAGGCAGTTGGCGCTGACGTTGAGTACACCGTCTTCGAACCATCGCACGTCTAGATTCTCGAAACCACCCGAGCGCACCGTGGTGAATGGCTCGATCCACTCGAGATGCTCGCGTCCCATCTCGCCCCAGAATTCCTCGGGGTCCTGAACGGACCGATCATAGAGTCCGCGGTACGCCTCCATCGTTGGAATCTCAGCGTCGCCCGAAAACCATTCCGGCGGATCGATGATTCGCTCCTCGGTGGAATAATGCTCAAATCCCTTGTCCGTGCTCTCGTCAGCCATGCGTCCTCCTCATACGGCGGTGCGTGCATCTCATCTGCCAAGCCGGCGCAGTTCTATACAGCGTCTCCTGTCATCTTCTTTCCCGAACGGGCGTTCACTCCCTTCGGCAATGCATGTGAACCGCTCTTCGCGTGTTTCTCACCGCTCTTCGGAAAAGCCGGCAACCCGGCTTCTCGCTGCGACTAGTCGGTCTATACTGAACCCTCCGGCTCCCGGGCTCACCCCGTCGAGTACGCGTAGTCCACGAGCCGATTCAGGCAAGAGGGGGGCATCTGTACGTGAATTCCGACGCGAATCCAATCGCGAAATACGAAGCGCTTCTCGAACGGATGTCCCAATTCAAGAGCGTGTTGGTGGCCTTCAGTGGCGGGGTCGACTCCACGCTCCTCGCAGTCGCCGCCCATGTCGTTCTCGGAACACGGTGCCTCGCCGTTCTCGCGATCTCGGACACGTATCCATCCAGCGAGGTCGAGTACGCACGGCAGATAGCAAAGGATCTTGGACTGCGCTTGATCGAGGTCGACACCCATGAACTCGTTGACCCACGTTTTCGCGCGAATGAACCTGATCGTTGCTACCACTGCAAGATCGAGCTCTTTGGCCTTCTGCGAACCGTGGCGGACAGCCGCGGGATCGAGCAGGTTGCCGACGGCACGAATCTCGATGACCACAGTGACTACCGCCCGGGAATGCAAGCCGCCCAGGAGATCGGCATCGTCAGTCCCCTCGCCGACGTTGGCCTTACCAAGCAAGAAATCAGGGAGATTGCCGCGATGCTCGGCCTTCCCAACTGGGACAAGCCGTCCATGGCCTGCCTGGCCTCACGTTTCCCCTACGGCGAGGAGATCACCGAGGAGAACCTTGCCCGAGTTGCCACCGCTGAATCAACGCTCAGGGAGATGGGGCTGCGGCAGTTCCGCGTTCGCGCACATGGCAACGTTGCCCGCCTCGAAGTGGAACCGGATGAGATGGAAGACGCGTGGGAGATGCGCGACGCCGTGGCAACCGCCATCAAAGATGCGGGCTTTGCCTTTGTCGCGCAAGATCTCGAGGGATACCGAAGCGGTAGCCTCAACGAAACGCTGACAACTCATGAGAGCTACGATTCGGATCGCGCTGAACGCCGCGATGAACGTGCCGCTGAGGAAGCCGTGGTCGCCGGCGAGTAGCCCGGCCCGGTTCTAGCGCGTGAACTCCCTGAGAGCCGCTGCGATCGCATGCGGCATCCGCTCAGCGATACGCTCCGGACGCATGAATTCACGCGCAATCAGTCGCGTTGCGAATGGCTTGGCCGCAGCAGCGATGTCGATATCCGGATAGAGCGCGCGGGACACGCCTTCGACCGTCACGAGCGCTTTGACGAGCAGTCCGTAGCCCGGAGGAACCTCGATGCGGTAGTCAGCAAGCATCGACAGGAAACCTACAGCGAAGCCTCGTACGTCTGACGGCCCGGGACCACCCATCGTAGAAGCAAGGATATCGGCTACGCGTGAGCGCACCGCGTCCTCTGATTCTAAAGGGATCTCCAGGCCGAGTTCGCGCGAGTACCGCAGTGCTCGGTCCGCATCTCCGTACACAGTTGCCGCGAGTACCTGCGCGATGGCAATTCGTTGCTCGGGTCTCGTACGACCCGTGATGCCAAAGTCGAGATAGCAGATGCGTCCATCACGTGTGACAAAGAGATTCGCGGGATGCAGGTCTGCATGATAGCGGCCCAACACGAGCACCTGGCGCATGAAGACCTCGGCCCCGTGGAGCGCAAGACGATAACCGTCGATCCCCGCCCTATTCACGCTATCCAGCTCGGTCAGTCGCCAGCCGTCGATATACTCCATCGTGAGAATCCGGCGTGCGCTGCGGCGCCACACCACCCGCGGTACGACAACAAGCGGATCATCGCGAAAGTCGAATGAGAATCGGTCCGCAATCCTCCCTTCGTTCCTCAGATCGAGCTCGCTGGCGAGCGACTCCTCGAACTCATCAAGAAAGCGCGCCAGGGGCAAACGTTTGAGCGCTCCGATGCCGCCTACGCGAGAGATCAAACGCCGTGCGACCGCAAGATCCGCGGCGATAATGCGCTCGATTCCCGGGCGAACGACCTTGATCACCACATCGGTGCCGACCGGCAATGTGTCCCCACAGGCGGGACGACACTCCTGTGCAAGCGTTGCCCGATGAACCTGAGCGATCGATGCCGAGGCGAGCGGGACCGGGTCAAAACTCGCAAACAGTTCCTCGGGATTGCTCCCCAGGTCACTCCTGATTCGCGCCCGAATGGCATCGACCGGGACGGGTCTGACTGAATCCTGCAGTTTCTCCAACTCGAAGACGATCTCAGCACTGAACAGATCCGGCCTGATCGAAGCGAGTTGGCCCAGCTTGATGAACGTGGGGCCTAGCTCCTCACAGGCGAGTCGAATCTGGCGAGCCCATGCAGCGCGACGGCCGGCAGGCACTGACAGGCCCAGCTTCGCATCCCACAGCGCTCGCGCGAAACGCCTCAGGAAGACGCCTGCAATGCGGCGAGAACGTGCCGACATGAGCTAACCTTCGCCGTGATCGAGAGCCGCATCGAGTGAGGCCTGCATCGTCTCTAGTCGGCCGCGCAACTCTCCAACTTCAAATGTGAGTTCGTCGAGTTTTGCTATCACATCGCCCTTGTCCCCGGCGGGCTCCGTGCGCCCGGACGACAGCTCGGCTTTGAGACGCTCCTTCTCCTCGGCGATCATAGCGGAGAGTCCGTCAACGAACGCATCGGCGCTCGCAGTCATCTCGCCGCCCTCACCCGCTACTCCGCGGGCAACTGCCGCCTTCCAGCCCTCGTCGGCCGTCTCGTGCACAAGTGCCCACGTCGCCATGAATCGCATGAAATCATCGGACATCATGATCCCCCTGCCGTGAGAAGTTGCTCTATGTAGTATTCCACGACGAGCCCGCCGACCCCTACCGGGCTCGGAGCAGTCGCAGACCGTTCAGAATCACCAGGAGGGCAACTCCTGTGTCAGCAAAGACCGCGAGCCAGAGCGGAGCGTAGCCAAACACCGCAGCGACCAGCACAGCAAACTTCAGCACGATGGAGACGACCACATTCTGACGGATGTTGGCCACCGTCCGTCGACTCAGATCAAAGAACCGGGGCAGCGCAGTCAAGTCATCGGACATCAATGCGATGTCCGCGGTCTCAAGCGCGGTATCGCTCCCGGCTGCACCCATCGCAATCCCCAGATCGGCGGCGGCGAGTGCAGGCGCATCATTGATACCATCGCCGACCATCGCCACGACGCCCCATCGCTCCTTGAGTGCGCGAACCTCGCTGACCTTGTCAGCCGGGAGCATCCTGGCATGAAACGAGTCGAGCCCGCTCGCTGCCGCAATAGCCGAAGCGACCCGCTCGTTGTCTCCTGTGAGCATCGTGATCTCCGAGATGCCAGCCGCCCTGAGCTTCGCAATCGTCTCAGGCCCGGAAGCTCGCGGCGTATCCGAGATGCCGACGACGCCGAGTATCGCACCCCGGCGTGCCACGACAAGTACGGTGTGACCTTCGCTTTCGAGACGGATAATGAGCTCATCGACATCCTCAGGCATGCCCTCACCATCAAGCACGTGGTCAGGCGTTCCAACCGAAATATCCTCGCCGTCGACACTGCCTGAAATACCGCGGCCGGGAGTCTCAACGACATCGACCGCGCGCGCCACTGGAGCATCACCAACTGCGCGCACTACAGCACGAGCGAGAGGATGGGTGGATCCCATCTCAAGAGCGGCTGCAAGCGCCAGCATCTCAGCGGCACTCGAGTCCCCCATCGCAACCACATCAGCGACTTCAGGGCGACCATTGGTCAGGGTGCCGGTTTTGTCGAAGGCCAGTGCACGAACCCGGGGAGCGAGTTCGAGAAATGTCCCGCCCTTCACGAGCACTCCGTCTCGTGATGCCCGCGTGATCGCCGAAACGATCGCCACCGGCGTCGAGATCACCAGAGCGCACGGGCAGCCCACGACCAAGAGAACGAGCGCGCGATAGAACCATACCGAAAACGACGAGTCGAACGGCACGTTATCGGCACCAAGCAGAGCTCCGAGCGCAGGAGGCATCACGGCGAGTGCAAAGGCAAGCAGGGTCACGATAGGCGTGTACCATCGGGTGAAACGATCAACGAGCGTCTGAAACGGCGCTCGCTTGGCCTGTGCCTCTTCGACAAGATAGATGACTCTGGCCAGCGTGGTTTCCTCGGCAGGTGCGGTGACTTCGATCTCCAGCAACCCCACGGTGTTGAGCGTCCCTGCGAACACCTCGTCGCCGTCATGCTTCTCGGCCGGGAGGGACTCACCGGTGATCGCTGACTCATCGAGCGCGGAGGCTCCGGCGGTGATGCGACCGTCAAGCGGCACACGTTCTCCCGGACGCACGGATATCGTGCTGCCCACAGCGACATCGATCGGCGACACATCGCGCTGAGCCCCGTTCACGATCAGGTGCGCCACAGGCGGAGCGAGATCCATGAGTCCGCGAATCGAACTCCGGGTCCGCTCGAGCGAGCGCGTCTCAAGCATGCCTCCGATCGAGAACAGGAACACTACGGTTGCGGCCTCGGACCACTCTCCGAGAAACGCCGCCCCGACCACAGCGACGGTCATCAGCACGTTCATGTCCAGAATCCTGGCGCGAATCGACGAGCGGGCCCGGCGGAAGATCAAGCCCCCGCCGACAATGATTGCCGCCGCGAACGGTGCCGCACCAGCCACATCCGTCACCCATGGACGAAACGCGTCAGGTGAACCACCAAGGAACCAGCCAACCGCCCAACCGACGAAAATCAGGATGCCGCTGATCCACGTGTCGCGCTCTGCCCGCGCCACGGGAGAAGTCCGGGTCTGCGGCACGGTCTCGCCCGTAGGTGACGCCGTGGTGACCGCGTAGCCCGCCTTCACTACGGCCGCTGAGAGATCCCGCTCCGCGACCACGGCAGGATCATAGGCGATTCGAAGACGCGATGATCCAAAGTCGATCTCGCTGTCGTGCACGCCGGAAAGCGACCGAATCTGCTCAGCAAGCGAGCGTGCGCAGTCAGGACAGTCAACCCCCGCAAGCGTGAATTCAGCCACGGGATGCGTGGTGTCGCCCTCGAGACATTCCGACTCGTATCCCATTTCTGCGAGCATGCTCTCGATCGCCGCCCGTGGATCATGTGGCGTCTCATACTCGACGAACAGCACACCACTCGCGAAGTTGAGTGAAGCAGAAAGCACATGATCGACGCGTGCAACCGAGACATCCACGGTTCGAGCGCAGTCCGGACAATCAAGGCCCCGCACCCGCCAGGAGACGTGTGAGACTGCGGCCTCGATCTCATATCCGAGGCGCTCGATCTCCGCGACGATCTGTTCTCGGGTAAGGAGAGAGGAATCGTAGTCGACCGTGAGTTCCGAGTTCAGGGCGTCGACCTGTGCCGAGCCCACGCCCGGCAGTGCGGTAACGCTCGCATCGAGGCGGTGCGCGCACTCCGTGCAGTGCTCTCCTCCAGGCAGGACCACTGACACGCTGATCCGCTCAACGGCACTCATGACCGGCTCCGAGGCGGCTCTGAGACGTGCTCCCTCGCCGCAACGATCAGAGCAACAACGTGATCATCGGCCAGACGATACACCGCCCGCTTGCCTTCACGACGAAACGTCACCAGATCAAGATCACGCAGGACGCGCAATTGGTGACTTGCCCCTGACTGGGTTATGCCAGAGATCTGCGCAAGGTCACACACGCACAGCTCGCCATGCGAGAGCGCAGAAAGAATGGTGAGACGCGTCGCATCGGCGAACGCGGCGAACAGCGGGACAACTGTGTGAATATGGCCTTCTTTGGCCAGGAGATCACGTATGCGAGCCACTTCCCCGGCATTGATCGCCGTGGCATCGCACGTGCCTGACGCGTCAGTTTCATGTGAATGACTGTTCATATGAAAACCATACCCGCTCCCCGGCCGGAGCGCAACACCCTTCCTCTGAGACTCCCTCTCCTCGATCCGCGGCGTGTATGCTTCGAGTACAGACGTTGCACCCGGGGTGGGGAGAAAGACATGGAAGCACGTCAGAAGATCGTCATGGGCTACCTGGGGGTCGGACTGGCCGCGGCACTCATTGCCGGAGTGGCCACCTGGGCAATCACCTCCAACACTCGGACCAACGGGATGGACTCTCAAACAGCCGAGGAACGCGTGAGTGAACTGGAAGCTGAAGTCGCAAGCCTCACAGCTGCATACGAGCGCGCATCCTCGAGCTCAGAATCCCCCGATGTCGCTGTAGAAGAGACCGGAGCTGATGCCGATGAGGACGAATCGGCCTCGGCGACCGCCGAGGATGGGCGACATTTCTGCTTCGTGACCGGCATTGTCAACGAGACCGGTGAGACGATGGTCACGGTCGACTACGCGGAGATGCTCACAGGCACCGAAGCGAATGCGGCCGCCACGGCGGCTGGCGAGGAGTCTCCCCCGCCGAACGACTTCTTCATCCGCAATGTGAATCCCAAGCTGAGAACGTTTCCTGTGAAGTCCGCTATTCAGGTTCACCTCACGGCAAGCTCCGGACAGGGCATCGATGGTCTCGATGTGGGACTCGGAGAATGGCACGATTCCTTCGTTGGTATGAGTCCGGGCTATGAAGTCCAGCATGTTCCCTACTGGATCACGATCGCCAACGGGGTCATCGTGGATATCGAAGAGCAGTACATCCCGTAAGAAAGTTCTAGCGCCGTTTGCGCGTCCCATATTCGCTGCCCTTGCGCGCGCCCTGTTTGAGGCGCTTGAGCACATCGCCCTCAGTCGATGACTCGATCTCGGCCTTGAGCTTCACGACTTGATCGCGCAATCGTGCGGCTGATTCGAAATCGAGCGTCTCGGCAGCGGCGCCCATATCCTCTTCGAGCGTGGTGATGAGCCTGAGCAGCTCCTCGCGAGGCAGTCTCGCGAGCTCCTTTGCCGCCTCGGCAGCTGTTGTCATCTGCGCATCGCCCTCACGTGCGTATTGGACGATGTCTGCAATCGCCTTTCGAATAGTCTGGGGCTCAATGCCGTGTTCAACGTTGTAGGCAGCCTGGATTGAGCGTCGGCGGCTCGTTTCGTCGATCGCGGCTCGCATCGAGTCGGTCATGTTGTCGGCATACATGATGACGCGGCCGGATACATTTCGAGCCGCGCGTCCGATCGTCTGAATGAGCGACCGGTGATTTCGCAGAAACCCTTCCTTGTCGGCATCAAGAATCGCCACCAGCGAGACTTCGGGTAGATCGAGGCCCTCTCTCAGAAGGTTGATGCCGACCAGGCAGTCGAATACGCCGGCCCGAAGGTCTCTGAGGATCTCGATGCGTTCGAATGTCCCGATGTCGCTGTGCAGGTAGCGCGCCTTGACCCCTGACTCAAAGAGATAGTCCGACAGATCCTCGGCCATCTTCTTGGTCAGCGTGGTCACGAGAACCCGCTCATCGCGCTCGACCCGCTCCTTGACCTCTGCAATGAGATCGTCGACCTGACCCTTCACCGGACGGACCACGACCTCGGGATCGATCAGGCCTGTGGGGCGGATGATCTGCTCAACGATGCTTTCCGATTTCTGCATCTCATAGTCGCCCGGGGTGGCTGAAACGTAGATGACCTGATCCACCTTCTGCTCGAACTCATCGAACCGAAGGGGTCGGTTGTCCAGTGCGCTTGGAAGTCGAAAGCCATGCTCGACAAGGTTGGTCTTGCGGGACTTGTCCCCCTCGTACATCCCCCGAATCTGCGGGATCGTGATGTGTGACTCGTCGATGATGCAGAGGAAGTCATCCGGAAAGTAGTCGATGAGCGTATTGGCGGGTTCTCCCGGCTCTCGGCCGTCGAGATGTCGTGAGTAGTTCTCAACGCCACTGCAGAAGCCAATGGTCTCAAGCATCTCAAGATCGTAGTTGGTTCTCATCTCAAGCCGCTGAGCCTCAAGCAACTTGCCCTCCGACTTGAACTCGCGCAGGCGTCCTCCGAGCTCGTCACGGATTGTCTGCAGCGCTGCCTGAAGGCGTTCGGGCGCCGTCACATAGTGGGTAGCCGGCCAAATAGGAAGCCACTTGTACTCCATGAGGACTTCACCGGTGATGTGGTCGACGTCAGCGATCGCCTCGATCTCCTCGCCAAAGAACTCAACGCGCACCGGATGGTCGGCGTATGGGGGAAAGATGTCAACGACATCCCCGCGAACGCGAAAGGTCCCGCGCGCCGGTTCGTAGTCGTTGCGATCGTACTGCACCTCGATGAGATCGCGAATCAGCCGATCCCTGTCGTATTCCTTGCCGAGCTGAAGAAAGACCGCCATACCCGCATAGTCCTCGGGAGAGCCGATACCGTAGATGCAGCTCACACTGGCGACAACGACCACATCTCTTCTCGAGAGAAGCGCCGCAGTCGCCGCGTGGCGCAACTTCTCGACCTCGGCATTGATGCTCGCATCCTTCTCGATGAAGGTATCGGTCTGCGCGACATACGCTTCGGGCTGATAATAGTCGTAATAGGACACGAAGTAGACGACCGCGTTGTCCGGCATGAAGTCACGAAGTTCTGAAGCGAGCTGGGCTGCGAGCGTCTTGTTCGGAGCCATCACAAGCGTGGGCCGCTGAACCTGCTCGATCAACTTGGCCATCGTGAACGTCTTTCCAGACCCGGTTACGCCAAGGAGTG
Source organism: Actinomycetes bacterium (assembly GCA_024637115.1). Taxonomy (GTDB): domain Bacteria; phylum Actinomycetota; class Coriobacteriia; order Anaerosomatales; family JAGXFU01; genus JAGXFU01. The sequence continues at coordinate 260,263 of JAGXFU010000008.1, read as the reverse complement.
TCTGATATCGCTGATCAGAGAGCACCCCGCTGGCGAGCTCGGCGATTGCCTGCGGCTGATCGCCGGCGGGCTCAAACTCGGACACGACGTTGAACTTGTTGTCACTTCGTTCAGGCCGTACCATGACCGTCCTTCCAAGGAGCTAGAACGCTCCCGGGTAGAGTTCCTCATACTTATCCTGCGCACGGGCGACCCTGAGAACATAATGCCTGGTCTCAGGAAACTCGATCGAATCCCGAATGTCATCGCTGCGCCCGACCCACTGATCGACGTTGCCCATTCCGGCATTGTACGCCGCAAGCGCGGGCTCGACCTCGTGATACCGCTCGATGAGAAACCTCAGATACGCGGTGCCAAACTCGATGTTCACCGCAGGATCGTAAAGCGGTCCCGGTCCTTTCGAACTGAGACCCTGCTCAAATGAAAGCACGTCACTGATGTCAACATACCCCTCTTGCTCGAGCTCCTGGGCAGTCTCGGGCAACATCTGCATCAGACCGATCGCCCCTGCCGAGGAAACACTACCCGCATCCCAGCCGGACTCGGCATCGATGACCGCAGCGACCAGGTACGGGTTCACCTGGTGACGTTCGGCCGAATCGGTGATTGCCTCACGATACTCGACCGGTAAGGGGTAGTAGAGTCGCTGAAACCCTCCAGGTCCTCTCAGGAAGAGGAAGGTAAGGAAAGCCAGGGCTACAACCACACCGGCAATTGCGAGCCGATACGGCCACAGGATGCTGCTACGCTCCACGCGGACCCATATCATCCCAATACTCTTCCAGGTTCGCGAGAAACTCATCGAACGTGCCGTCGTTTGAGATGCAATGCTGCGCGAGCGCCGATCGCTCATCGTCCGTCGCCTGACGCGCGATGCGTCTGCTCGCGTCGAGCGGGTCCATTCCTGCATCGATCGCTCGCCGCAGCCTCGCTTCGGCAGGGGCCTGGATGGCGAGCACCGTGTCGGCAACGTCGGCAAAGACAGGGGCCTCAACGAGCAGTGGAATCTCGAGCACGACGACGCGCGGAGGGCGCTCCATGAGCCGCAGGCTCGTGATGCCCTCGACAACCTCTTTGAGTACGACGGGGTGCACGATGCGATTGAGCCGACGTAGCGCGGCCTCATCGGCAAACACGATAGTGGCAAGGGCTCCTCGATCGATGCGTCCGTCGCCGTCAAGAACCGCAGCTCCGTACTCTTCAACGACACGCTCATATGCAATCAAACCCGGCTCAAGCGCCACGTGGGCTATCTCGTCGAGACTCAGCACGATCGCGCCGCGCGATGCAAAGTAGTCACATGCGGCGGACTTCCCCGAACACATTCCTCCCGTCACTGCGATGACATACATGCAGCGCCTTCCTCCCATCCGATGAATCGGGGCCGGGCCACGCTCACGCGTCGGCCCGGCCCCGCTCTAGACGTTCAGAGTACGGTCGAAACTACTCTTCGGTAGCCTCTTCGTCAGCAGCAACCTCGGCGACATCTTCAGTCTCCTCGTCTGCAACCTCTTCGGCAACCTCTTCTGCAACCTCTTCTGCAACCTCTTCGGTGACCTCTTCGTTGACCTCTTTGGCAACCGCTGCCTCAAGGGCTTCGGTGACCTCTTCGACGATGGCCTCTTCTGTGACCTCTTCGACGATGGCCTCTTCGGCACCTTCGATTGCAACTGCCTCTTCTGTGGCCTCAGCCTCGACGCCCTCGGCTGCAGCAGCCTCGAGCTCTTCCTTGCTGGGAACCTCGATGACGGTACCCAGAGCCTCACCAGCGGCGCGCATCGAGAGTGAGATACGACGACGGTCGAGGTCGACATCCATAACCTTGATGTGCACATGCTCACCAACGGCAGTGACCTGCTCGGGAGTCTCGACGTGACCGCGCGCCATCTCGGAGATGTGCACGAGGCCCTCAACGCCATCAGAAAGCTGTACGAATGCGCCGAAAGGCACGAGCTTCGTAACGTTACCCTCGATGATCGAGCCGATCGGGAAGTTCTTGACGAGCTCCTGCCACGGATCCGCCTGGGTCTGCTTGAGACCGAGCGAGATGCGCTCGCGGTCGAGATCGACCTCGAGGACCTTGACTTCGACCTTGTCGCCGACCTTGACGACCTCGGACGGATGGTTGACATGGCTCCAAGACAGCTCGGAGATGTGCACGAGTCCGTCGATGCCGCCGAGGTCCACGAAGGCACCAAAGTCGACGATGCTTGAAACGGTACCCGGCAGGATCATGCCCTTCTCGAGCTTGCCGAGAATCTCCGCACGCTCCTCCTTGCGGCCCTCCTCCAGCACCACGCGGCGCGAGAGAACGACGTTGTTGCGATTGCGATCCATCTCGATGACACGCGCCTCGAGACGATCACCCATGAAGGACTGCAGGTCCTTCACGCGACGAAGGTCAACAAGCGATGCCGGCAGGAAGCCGCGCAGGCCGATGTCGAGGATAAGACCGCCCTTGACGACCTCGATGACCTCGCCCTCGACGCTCTCGCCATCGTTGAACTTGTCTTCGATCTTGGACCAGGCGCGCTCGTACTCCGCACGCTTCTTTGACAGAATAAGACGACCGTCCTTGTCCTCCTTCTGGAGAACCAGGGCCTCGACCGCGTCGCCGACAGAAACGATATCTGCGGGATTGGCATCCTTGCGGATGGACAGTTCGCGGGAGGGAATGACGCCTTCAGATTTGTAGCCGATGTCGAGCAGGACTTCGTCACGCTCAACCTTCACGATAGTACCGCTGACCAGGTCACCCTCGTCGAAATCGGTCATCGTGCCATCGATGAGGGCATGCATTTCCTCATCGGTATACTCGGTCTTTTCTACGACCGAGTCGTCCAGATACTCACTCACGTTGGGTTGGCCCCTTTCGTGCCTCGGGGCCCCATGCCATGCACTCGTCGCCTACAGGTCCGAATCGTCAGGTACAGGTCAGAAACGTCGCCTAGGGAGCTTTCCATGCACTCGGGGCCGACAGTACGCAAGCGCCTGGGCATCCGACCCAAAGCGCCAAGTGAGAAGTATAGCGTGCGACGTACGCATATGCCAGCGATACTATGCAAGCGCGCGTGCGACCCGAAGTCGGAGAACCTCGGGGTTGGCCGGCATCCTCAGATAGTCAGATGCACCCATGCGCAGGGACTGAATCTCATCCTTGTCACTGTCGCTGGCCGAATACAGAATCGCCGGCACCGCGCTCTGACCCGTATTCGTCCGGGCAAACAGGTCCAACCCTCCCATGAGTGGCATGTTCAGGTCGGATACCACCAGGTCGTAGTCGTGAATACTCATGAGGCGAAGTGCTTCAACCCCGTTTCGCGCCGACGTGACATCATGGCCGGCTCCCCCAAGTACCGACTCAAGCAGATCGCGCATATCCTCAGAGTCGTCAACGACAAGAATACGACCGACGACGCCGAGTGCGCCGTCCTCGACATCTTGTGAGGCTCGGGCGAGTTTCGCTGAATCCCCCGCTTCAACCAGAACCGTTCGGAATGCCTCACCAAGTGAGAGTTCGCGATCGATGACTCGCTGCAACACAGAGTCCGCGAGCGAGTCGGTGCCACGCCGCGCCCACACGGTTCTCATGTCAGCCCACGCGGTAGATGTACGAAGCATACCGTCGAGGACCCCAGCCATCTTCGTTACTTCGAATACTCCGAGCTGGCCCCTGAACCCGGTCCCCGCGCACTGTGGACAGCCGATCTCATGGATGAGCCGGTCCGGCAGCACCTTGAGATACTCCGCAAGCTGAGATGCTTCGACCTGAGTGGGCTCCTCGCTCACACGGCACTGGGCGCACGGAGTTCGCGACAGTCGCTGCGCGACAACACCCACCACTCCTTCGGCCATCTGCTCTCGGGAAACACCGGCCCGCTCGATTCGCTCGAGAGCATCAAGGGTGTCCGAAGCTCGCATGGTTGCCACCACAAGGGATCGCGACTTCGCAAACTCGATTGCCGCGAGAATGAGCGCATCCTCTTCGATTTCACCAATGAAGAGAATGTCGGGGTTCCGACGCTGCGCCACCCCCATGAGCGCCTCATACGTGACGCTTGCCTTGGCATCGACCTGCTGCTGATTGGCAAACGCCAGACGATACTCGATCGGGTCCTCGATTGTGAGGATGCTTCGAGAGTGATCGGTCGCGAATGACAGCAATGAATGTGCAGTGGTGGTCTTACCTGACCCCGCAGGTCCGGCAATCACGAGGAGTCCTCGCGGTCTGGACATGAATGTCCGGGCAGTCTCCGCCTGCGACGCACTCATCCCGAGTTCAACAAGCGAACGAGGAGGCCGTCCTACCGGGATAAGCCTCCCAACAATGGTCTCGCCGTGCTGCGTGGGACCGGTATGCAAGATGAGGTCGTAGTCTTCTCGGCCATATCCAATCTCGATGGATCCGCGCTGAGGCCTGCGCTTCTCTGAGATATCCATGCCGCCAAGCGCTTTGAGCCGGGAGACAAGCATCGCAGCCCGTTCTGCGCCCACAGAGACCAAATCTCGAGCATCGCCGCCGATACGAAGTCGCACATCGGCCCGCGTAAGTCCCGGGTCTATCGACACGTCATGCGCGCCACTCTTGATGGCGCTCACGATAATGTCGTCCGCAACGAATGCCACGGGTTGCCGCTCTGCGCCAATGGAATCAACGGGACTCTTGTGGTCCTCGGGCGATATCTCGATGCGTCGACGCACCTGTTCGAGAGCCATCTCGAACACGGAGAGGATGGTATCCGGCTCAGCAATGAGCAGATTGAAGGTCTCTCCATCCGGCGTGACTCGCTCCAGGTTCTCTATCAAATCCCAATCGAAGGGATTGCTGAGTACGAACGCGTCACCAACGATGTGGTTTCGAATGGGGACAACGAGATTGGACTTGCTGTATGGCGTTGGGAGCACTCCGAGGCGTACCTCACGAGGAGAAATGGCCGTTGCGACCTCAATATTAAGGAACTTCGCAAGCGCCTCCGCAAGTCGCGCGGGAGGTATTCCAAGACGCCGCGCGACAGGAAGGACCGTTGCGGGGGTCATGGACGAAAGGGCCGGCAGCGATTCAGGTCCCAGCATGAGTTCTTCAGAGAGAAATGACCGAAGCTCCATGAACGCTGATGGTTGAATCCGCTCGGGCCACGACTCCTTGGCCCCGTGCGACTCGAACTCCTGAAACCGGCTCGCTGTGGCAAGGTGACGGTTTACCGTCTCGATGATCTCTTCGCGCTCAAAAGGTTTGACGATGTAGTCAACCGCGCCCAGAGCAAACGCGCGAGCTCGTTCCACCTCACCACTGACTGCAGTCAGAAATACAACCGGGATGTGACTTGTGCGGGGATCTTCCTGAAGCTTCGCGCACACATCCATACCGCTCATGCCGGGCATCATGTAATCCAGGAGTATGATGTCGGGTCGTTCTTGCTCGACGGCCGCCAAAGCGCTGGCGCCGTCAGCTGCGGTCTTGACACGAAAACCCGCCGTCTCGAGTGTTATGGCGAGCAACTGACGGAGATCGGGATCGTCGTCGACGCTCAGTACGAGTGCCCCTCGTGTGTCGTCCAACGCTCACTCCCGTCCATGCCGACTCTCATCTACAGAGACGGTACCCAATGGAACGAATTGGCATCGCAGATGGAAACCGCGCTACTTCGCAGTCGCCCAGTTCGCACCGGTGCTCACATCGACATCCAAAGGCACCGACAGCTCCGCGGCATCGGACATTGCCGCTCGCACGAGGTCGGAGAGCTCCTCGACCTCGTGGGCCGGGCACTCGAACACAAGCTCGTCGTGTACTTGGAGCAACATGCGAGCACGTAGGTCACTCAATCTCAGACGGCGATCGACCTCGATCATCGCGAGTTTCATGATGTCCGCGGCAGTTCCCTGCATGGGATGGTTCATGGCCGTGCGCTCGCCAAAGGACCGCATGTTGTAGTTTCTGCTCGCCAACTCAGGAATACGCCGCTTTCTGCCAAACATGGTGATCGCGAACCCCTCACGATGCGCTGAGGCGATCGTCTCATCGAGATACGCACGCACGCCGGGATAGGCGGCGTAGTAGCGATCGATCATCGCCTGCGCCTCAGCATGGCCGATCTTGAGCGAGTCAGCGAGACCATGGGCACTTTGTCCGTACACGATGCCGAAATTGACCGCCTTCGCCCGAGAACGATACTCGGTCGTAACTCCATCGACCGGGACCCCAAAAACGCGGGCTGCGGTGGCAGCGTGGAAGTCCTCTCCGCTCGTGAAGGCCTCTATGAGCCCGGTGTCACCCGAGAGGTGCGCAAGCACCCGCAGCTCGATCTGCGAATAATCAGCACCGACCATCACCCATCCCGGCTCCCCAGGAACAAACGCTGCACGAATCCGGCGACCAAATTCAGTGCGGACCGGTATGTTCTGAAGATTGGGGTTGCTGCTCGAAAGGCGGCCGGTTGCAGCCACGGTCTGGTTGAACGTGGTGTGGATACGTCCGTCATCGGCCACAAGCAGCGGTAGTGCCTCAATGTATGTGGACTGCAGCTTGGTGAGTTCACGGTATTCCATGACGAGCTGCGCAATCCGATGGCCTGCGGCAGCGAGATCCCGCAGCACGCTCGCATCGGTGCTATATCCGGTCTTGGTCTTCTTGCTCGCCGGCAGCCCCATCTTCTCGAACATGACCTCGGCCAGCTGCTTGGGTGAATCAGGATTGAAGTCAGCATCGGCCTCACGCAGAATCTCCGCGCGCAGGGTGCTGATTCGCCCGCGTGTCTCCTCGGCAAGTCCGGTGAGAACGGAGATATCGAGACCCACGCCCGCGCGCTCCATCCGGGCGAGCACGGGCACGAGCGGTATCTCGATATCCTTGAGTACCGAGAGGGAACCGTCGGCGCGAAGACGCTCTTCGAGGACCGGTGCCAGTTCCGCCGCCGCGCGGGCTTCGAAGGCCACGCGATCATGTTCGGTACCGCTGTCCATGAGCGGTCGGGCCAGGTAGTCGGCAGATAGTGCCGCAACATCGAATGAGCTGCGATGCGACTCAAGAAGATATGAGGCGAGCGAACAGTCAAAGAGTCGCTCAGGACTGACGCTGTCAAAGGAGAGGTCGCAGCGCCCATCGGAGAGCGGGGGGCAGAGTTCGTGCAAGAGGGCCTTTGTGTCGCCAGAGGCCACATGACCGGTCCCCAGCAGCGTTGCCCAGATGCTCTCGGCATGATCGCCATCAATGAGCGCAACCCTCGAGTGGGCCGCTGAAGCGACCGCTACATCGCGGCGTACCGCAAAGAGGGAGTCGGCTGTGCCGTCATCGAGTGCTACGCCGATCCACGATGGGCCACTCGCCCACTCACGGACCGCGTCGAGAGCTGCGGCTCCTGCAATACGATCCCACTCGACTGATTCCGGGTGCGCTGTCACCACCGCAGGCGCGTCTGATTCTCCCGTCCCCGCACCTGCGAGTGCGAGCACCCGATCAAGAAGTGTGGTGAATCGAAACTTGCTGAACGTCTCAGCCAGGCGGTGTGGGTCATACCCGCCCCACTCAACGGCAGACATGTCGAGGTCCACCGGGACCTCAAGCGAAATCGTGGCGACGGTCCTTGAGATTCGGGCACTCTGCTCATGCTCTCGCAGATTCTCACCGAGCTTGCCTTTGATGCCGCTTGCATTCTCATAGACGGCATCGAGCGTCCCATACTCATCGAGCAACTTGGCAGCGGTCTTCTCGCCTACTCCGGGCACCCCGGGGATATTGTCGCTTGTATCCCCTTTGAGACCGAGGTAGTCAATGATCTGATCGGGGCGAATTCCAAAGCGTTCTTTAACGCCTTCCGGATCGTAGATCTTGATATCGGTGATACCTTTCTTGGTCGAGACAACATGAACCGTCTCGTTCACGAGCTGCAATGCATCGCGGTCACTCGTAACAAGCAGCACGTGCAGACCTGCTGCCGTACCACGCGAGGCAAGCGTTCCGAGGAGATCGTCGGCCTCCCAGCCTTCGACTTCGACCTGGGGCACCGCAAGTGCATCGAGTACCTCTTTTGCCATGGGAAACTGATCCCGCAGTTCCTGGGCAGTGGGAGGACGATGCGCCTTGTACTGCGCGAGCGCCTCGGTTCGAAACGCGGGCTTCCCTTTGTCCCAGGCAACCACCACACCATCCGGACGCAGCTCATCTACCAGCTTGATGAGCATCGAAACCAATCCAAAGACCGCATTCGTTGGACGCCCGTCAGGCGCAGTCATCGACGGTGGAAGCGCATGGAATGCGCGATGGATCATGGCATTGCCATCGACTATGGCGATAGTGCGTGTCACGGAAGCACTCCTTGGCAGGTACAATTGGGAGCAGAGAGCGCGACCGTGGCGATGAGCTCGTCAGCGGACGCGCAAGTCCTCGGGGGGACTATTCGATTCTACCCGACAGGGAGGACACGTCCGTGGGTTTCTTCAATTGGGCCGCACCGGCCTTTGGGCACTTCGCTGATCGTTGGTCGCACGAGACGATTCGCGAAGTCGCAGGATGGCTCGATTCATATCTCGTGGCCGATGACGCGACCCAGAACAAGATCCTTGACGTTGGAGGCGGCACGGGAGCGCTCGCAACGCGGCTCCATGAAGTCACCAATGCCCAGGTCACCGTTCTCGATCCAACGCCGCAGATGCTGCGCTACATCTCCAAAGACGGGCCGGTGACAGCAGTTCTCGGTGTTGCCGAGGAAATGCCCTTCAAAGACGATGCCTTCGATGTGGTAATCGTGACCGACGCGTTCCATCATTTTCGTGACCAACCCGGAGCCATCCAGGAGTTTCGCAGGGTCATACGACCCGGTGGTGGCGTACTGGTGGTAGAACTCGACCCGCGGGGGCTGGTGATGCGCGCAATCGTTCTCGCCGAAAAGCTCCTGGGTGAACCGGGCGCGTTCTTTACTCCCGACCAGATGTGTCACTTCATGTCACAGCACGGGATCTCAGGAACCTGCACGAAGATGAGCGGCGCGTCATACCGTTTCGTAGGAGACGTCCAAGCTTCATAGTGCCCGTCGCCCGAAACGCACACACACCCTATACTGGACGAGAATCACAGATCGACGCGGGGGAATACATCATGTCCAGGGCGTCGGAGTTCACACACAACAATCTCACACGGCAGAGCGCCCGCGTGCGCCTGGTCGCCTGGATTGGCGCATCAATCTATCTCATAACGTTCGTGGCAGCCTTCCTGCTCCTTCCAGAGCAGAGTACTCGTGCGACATTCATCGCCGCCATCTTCCCGCTACCTGCCGGCGCTGCCCTCCTTGCTGCCTTCCTCGCTACCCGCTCATCTGCGGGAAAACGATTCAGGCTCTGGCGCCTTCTCGCCGTCTCAATGAGCCTATTCCTGCTCGGGCTGAGCTATCGATCCCTCGTTGTGATCACCGAAGGGCGCTTTCCAAGATCGGGATCCTTCGAAGACGTGGTCTTCGTTCTTGGACTCGTTGTGCTCATCCCTGTCGTCCTTCTTATTACTGAGCCGTTCGAAGTTGTGGGACTGCGAAAGTTGCGCGCGACCCTTGACCTGATAAGCATGCTTATTGCTGTCTGGTCAATCTCATTGATCGTACTGTTCTCAACATCGCCCGGTACAGAAAGCGGCACATCCGTCGGATCAACAATGCTGTTCGCACTGTATCCCGTCATGGCGTTCGCGTTGACCCTGTATCTCGTGGTATTCAAGCGAACCTCATGGCGATCATCAGATGCCCTGGTTCTGGCGGCTCTCGCTATCTTCGCGATCGGCGTCACTGTGGCTGTTGCGTATATCGGGTCATACATTCCCGGGACGGCGCACGCAGCCAGGGCGGATCTCCTGATCTCCGCATCTCTTCTTCTGTTCGCTCTCGCTGGTGTGCACGTGTACACACAACGCGAACGTGTGTCCACACGACCTGCGCCCGAGGCAGACCTTCCCCAATGGCCGGGGCTGCTCTCCCTTGGGCTCGCACTCGTGGGAATACCAGCACTCATACTCGCATCCGCCCGAATCGATGATCTGCTCGTGCGAATCGTGTTATCGCTTGCGGTGTCTGCATTCGCGGTGGCCGTGGTTGCCCGCAGCGCAGTTGTCACCTATGAGAATCGACGTCTTGCACAGCAGTCCATCTGGGATCCGCTCACAGGCGTGTTCAACAACAGGTATTTCAGAGCCCGCGTCGATGAAGAAGTTGCCGAGGCGCGTCTTCTCGGCACGGATCTCTCGGTATGCATCGCCAACATCGACGCATTCGATTCGTTTAACAGCGAGTTCGGCTATCGCGCCGGCGATATCCGATTGCAGGACGTGGCCAGGCTCTTCGATGAAGCGCGCGCAGGGGGACTCGCGTTCCGAATCGGAGGCGACGATTTTGCCCTGCTGCTTCCCGGTCGCGGCGTAATGGAGGCGCATGAGATCGCCACCCGCATTGCAATGCGAGCAGGAGCACTGGGTGGCGGAAGCATGCCCGGAGTGAACCTCTCGGTCGGGATTGCAGTGCTGCCCGAACACGCCAGTGACGCTGAATCACTCATACGGTATGCATCGGGCTCACAATACTGGGCCACATCGTTGGGGGGAAACAGGATCGTCGTGTTCGACCCGAATGTCGTAGATGCCCTCGACTCCAAGGAGCATCTCACGATGCTCGAAGAAGAGTCGCACCTGAGGCTCGTGGAATCGCTCGCCGCCGCGGTCGATGCACGCGATCCTGACACGCGATACCATTCGGCCAATGTTGCCAAGCTTGCGCAGGGCCTTGGTGAGGCGCTTGGGCTGACCGACGAACATGTCCGCCTGATCTACTCTGCTGCCCAGCTCCACGATGTAGGCAAGATCGGCATTCCTGACTCCATCTTGCTCAAACCCGGAAGACTCGATGAAGCGGAACGCATGAAGATCGAGGAGCACCCCAGCCTGGGGACGCGTATCCTGCAAGCGAGTACTCGCCCTGAAATGCTTCAGTGGATTGAATCCCATCACGAACGCTGGGACGGCAAGGGCTATCCGGCGGGGACAGTTGGACCGGACATTCCGCTCGAAGGGCGAGTTCTCGCAATCTGCGACGCCTACGACGCGATGACATCAGATCGTCCCTACAAGCGGGCGATGACTGTCGCGGAGACCGTGGATGAGATGCGGCGATGCGCTGGAACTCAGTTCGACCCGGACCTTGTGGAGACGTTCATTGACGTCCTCATCGGCACCTGGCCAACCACCCACACATCGAACAAGGGAATCTGATCCCGCGCACACTATCCGTGCCAGAGGTACCCGACATTGCGTACCGTCTCAAGTCTGCGAGAGAGTGGATCGATCTTCGCGCGAACACGCCTCACATGAACATCGACCGTTCGCAGACCACCGTAGTAGTCAGATCCCCACACTCGTCGCAAGAGCACCTCGCGACTGTACGCGCGGTTTGGATGTGTAACTAAGAAGGCAAAGAGGGCGTACTCGAGATACGTGAAGTCAACGGACTGACCCTCGATGTATACCTGATATGTTGCGAGATTCACCGTGAGATTCTCTACTCGAATCAGTTCCTGTCCTGAGGCCTCCTCACCCGGCCACAACAGTGTTCGAACACGCGCAACGAGCTCAGCCGAGGACCCACCTCTGACCATGAAGTCTGCACCCAGGGTGGATGGCACACGCAGACCGGACAGAGCCTCTCCTTCGATCAGAAGCAGTAGCCGAACATCAAGACCCTCTGTAGCAATGCGCTCAAAGATCTGCACGAGCGGCTCAGGGTCCCGCCCACCGTCAACCGCAACAAGTGCGAACTCCTCGGAAGTCAGACGGGACGCGAGGTCACTGACTGAGCATTCCTCGATCGTCACGTCGAGCGGGTCCAGCGAGTTTCGGACCCAGGCACGTGTGTGGGTGTCATCGGATGCTATCAGGATGCGTTTCATGTGCATGATGATACCGCTCCTCGAAGCTCACGTAGATATCTCTGCCGGCTGGCGCGATCCATAGCAAGAAAAGAAGGCGCCGGACGAGATTACTCCCGTCCGGCGCCATTGCCGAAAAGCACGCGTCACGTGGGGCTCGTGACTAGATAACACTCAGGTAGCGGTCAAGCTCCCACGGGGTGACCGACTGGATGTAGTCGAGCCACTCGGCCTTCTTGTTTGCGGAGTAGAAGGTGTGGATGTGATCGCCAAGGATCTCTTTCATGGTCTCAGAGCCCTCAAAGAGTGCAATGGCCTCACCGAGGTCCTTGGGAAGCGTCTTGATACCGGCATCCTCGAGCTCCTGCGGAGTCATCTCAAAGATGTCGTTCGTGGCCTCGGGCATGAGCTCAAGCTTCTCCTCGATACCCTTCAGGCCGGCGCCGAGCATAACAGCGAAGGCGAGATAGGGGTTGGCCGAGGGATCAGGATTGCGCAACTCGAGACGAGTTGCAGCTTCCTTGCCGGGCTTGTACAGAGGCACGCGAACCATCGCGGAACGGTTAGCCTGTGCCCATGAGACGTATACGGGAGCCTCAAAGCCGGGAATGAGACGCTTGTAGGAGTTCACAAGCGGGTTGGTGATCGCGCAGAACTCCGGTGCGTACTTGAGGAGACCCGCGATGTAGTGCCTGGCAACGTCGGACAGGTGGCCCGGCTTGTCGGCATCAAAGAAGGCGTTGCCCTCCTTGGTGAACAGCGACTGGTGGACGTGCATACCGGAACCGTTGATGCCCTGGATCGGCTTGGGCATGAAGGTGGCGTATACGCCGTTCGAGTAGGCAACCTCTTTGACGACCAGGCGATAGGTCATGACAGCATCGGCCATCGTGAGCGCATCCTGGTAGCGAAGGTCGATCTCGTGCTGTGATGGAGCAACCTCGTGATGCGAGTACTCGACCGGGATACCCATCTTCTCAAGAGTGAGAACGGTCTCGCGACGCAGATCGCTCGCGATATCAAGCGGGGTGAGGTCGAAGTAGCCGCCATGATCGAGCACCTCGGTGCCCTGATCATCGGCGAAGTAGAAGAACTCAAGTTCCGGGCCCACGTACATGGTGTAGCCCATGTCAGCGGCCTTGGCGATCATGCGCTTGAGTGCATAGCGGGGATCACCCTCGAACGGAGAACCGTCCGGCTTCTGGATATCGGTGAACATGCGGGCAACGCCGTCGCCCGAGGGACGCCAGGGAAGCGTCTGGAACGTGCTGGCATCCGGATATGCGACCATGTCCGACTCCTGAATGCGGGTGAAGCCGTCGATGGATGATCCATCGAAGCCCATGCCCTCTTCAAACGAGGTCTCTACCTCGCTGTCAGTCACAGCGAATGACTTGAGAACACCCAACACATCCGTGAACCAATAGCGTACAAACTTGACGCCGCGCTCCTCGATTGACTTGAGGACGAAATCCTTGTCCATCTTCGGTGCCATGCTTTCCTCCTAATCCGACACGCCTACACTGTTTTCATGTGTGACGATACGAGCCTGTATGTCAGGTTCTACTGGAAATACTACGTACCTAATGTTTCATCGGTGTTTCGATTTCGTGCAAATTCGATACTCAGCACCAGAACTCCGCGGTGATTCCTCCCGCAGAAATCTCAGCCTTCTTCGACTGGCCCTCAGACGTACGTGTACAGCTTTCCGTATGGACGGTGACTGATCGGAACCAGTTTTGTGAACGGGACCGAGATGATCTCGTCATAGTCCATGCCGAACTCCTCGGCATATTCCTTCAGCACCGGGCCAAGAGTCTTCATATCCTCCTCATCCGCGGTAAAGATCCCGCACTCCTTTCCCACCTGCCATGGTTCCACCTCGCCGCGCAGATAGATAACGCCACCGTGCATGCCGGTGCCGATATAGCCGCCAACAATAGGACCGTCGAACTGCGAGTTCATTCCGAGCAGCACGAGCATGCCGCCGGCCATGTACTCGCCAGAGAAGTCACGTGACTTGCCGCCACAGACCATGACAGGCACCAGACTCTCGTAGGCCTTCATGTGAATACCCACGCGATATCCAACGTCGCCCTTGATATAGACGCGACCGCCGCGCATCCCGTAGCCGAGGACGTCGCCCGCATCACCATGGATCATGACCCGACCGGCGTTCATGGTATTGCCCACCCCGTCTTGGGCATTGCCGTGGATACGCACGGTGGGGCCGTTCATGAACATCGAAAGATCCTGTCCGGCTGTGCCGTAGACCTCGATCGTCACGTCGGTGCCGCTCAGACCATTGCCGATGTAGCGCTGACCATTCACGTTGATCACGCGCACGGTCGTGACGCCATCGGCGATAGCGGCGCGAATCGCCTGATTCACATACTTGTAGTAGACGCTCGCAGCGTCGATGGTCACCGTGTCACCATCGCGCGTGACGTGCGGCTCGACCATGAGATAGCCCTCGATGGGACCCTGGCGTATTTCAGTTGTCTCAGTCATGCAGTCTCGTCCTCCCCTACATTCCTGCTGGCTTGACGCCAATGATCTTGCAGGTCTGCTCATCGAGCCCGATGGCGCGCAGGCGCTCTCTTGAGCCGCGCAGCGACTCGACCGAGTTCACACCAAGCGCTCCGAGTATCTCTTGCAGTTCATGGCTCCACGCGTGCACGAGATTAGAGAGCCTCTCAGCACCCCACTCAGGATCGACCCTGCGAGTGAGCTCCGGCTTCTGGGTGGTAAGGCCCCATGAGCACGAACCCGTGTGACACCCCTGGCACATATGGCAACCGAGCGCCATGAGCGCCGCAGACCCGATCGCGACAACGTCTGCACCGAGTGCGATGGCTTTCGCAAAGTCTGCCGAGGAACGAATCGACCCGGCTGCGATAATCGATGCCTGGTTGCGGATGCCTTCATCGCGCAGCCGCTGGTCGACCACGGCGATGGCGATCTCGATCGGCAATCCAACGTGATCTCGGATGATTTGCGGAGCCGCGCCCGTGCCACCCTTGAATCCATCCAGGTACACGTAGTCGGCACCGGCGCGAACGATTCCGCTCGCGATGGCGGCAACGTTGTGCACAGCGGCGATCTTCACGCCGACCGGCTTGTAGCCTGTCGCTTCTTTGAGCGAGTAGATCAGTTGGCGAAGATCCTCGATCGAGTAGATGTCGTGATGCGGTGCAGGCGAAATGGCGTCGGAACCCTGCGGAATCATGCGGGTCTCGGAGACTTCCTTGTTGATCTTCTCTCCGGGGAGATGCCCGCCGATACCAGGCTTGGCGCCCTGTCCGACTTTGATCTCCATGGCAGCGCCACGGTTCAGGTACTCGGGATTGACACCAAAGCGTCCCGACGCGACCTGCACGATCACGTTGTCCTGATACGGATAGAGATCGGCATGAAGACCGCCTTCACCGGTGTTCATGAGAATCCCGCACCGTTCAGCGGCCATGGCAAGCGATTTGTGCACGTTGAGCGAGACCGACCCATAGCTCATGGGCGAGAAGATCATAGGCGTCTCAAGTTTGATGTTGTTGGTTACGCCTGCGCCCTCTTTGAGCTTGTATCCGCCAGCGCCATCAGGCTCGACCTCGACATTGTCGGGCTTGCGACCCAGGTATGTCCGCAGCTCCATCGGCTCACGCAGCGGGTCGATGGAGGGATTCGTGACCTGACACGCATCGAGCACCAGATGGTCGAACACGCTCTGATACGGCTTGTCATTGCCCATGCCTGCGAGCATCACGCCGCCGGTCTCTGCCTGACGCCACACGGACTTGCGCAGCGCGCTTGTCCAGTTGGCGTTGTCCCGCAGTGCCAAATCGTTCTTCTTGATAACGATGCAGTGAGCCGGACAGTACGTCACGCAGCGGTGACACGCACGACACTTGGAATCATCGGGGATGGGCCGCTCATTGAATGAGTAGACCCCCCACCCGCACTGCTGAACGCAGCGACCACACTTGTGGCACTTGTCGTAGTCGATCTCTACCTTGAACTCAGGCTGGATGAGGCTGATCGGCATCGCTAGTTCACCTCGACAGTCTCACAGGAGCTTTCAACGCCGGTCACGGCGCACGAAACCTCTGAAGCGGACAGATGCAAGTCACCATGGATCGGCCAGTCCTGACCTTTGACCCGGGCAATGACCGGCTCGCCGGCCCTGGGGGCCCATACCTTGTCCGGCGCATCGAGGACCTCGCGCATCGCGCTCTCCTCGGAAGCAACCATCAGTCGGGTGCCCTGACGCGCGGCAACGAGCGGACGCAGCTTGATGCGATCGTTGAGCGCAACCATGCCGCCATTGAAGCCCAGCACGATGGCGAAGGGACCGTTGAGCATTCCCGGCCCATACACCGCCCGCAGCGAGCGCATCACGGCCTGCTCGGACTCGGGCATGCGGTCGATCTCGGTCCACAACGGTGAGGCGAGCGCTTTGCACGCGAGCTCAAGAGGTAACTTGTGGCGTCGCAGCAGCAGGTCGAACAGATACGCTGCGACCTCGGTGTCAGTTCCCAGCGTGCACTTGTAGCCGAACGCCTCAAGGTAGCGGCTGTTGATGCCGTAGCTCGAAATCTCGCCGTTGTGCACGATCGACCAGTCAAGCAGGGTGAACGGGTGTGCTCCGCCCCACCAGCCGGGAGTGTTCGTTGGGAATCGGTTGTGACCGACCCACGTGTTACCTTCGTACTCATCGAGACGGTAGTAGTGACCGATCTCCTCGGGGAAACCCACGCCCTTGAACGCACCCATGTTCTTGCCACTCGATGCCACGAATGCGCCATCGACACTCGAGTTGATGAGCATGACCGTGTGAACGATGAAGTCCTCGGTACTCATCTCAGAACTCTCGAGCTTGTAGGAATCGGGATTGAGGAAATAGCGCCAGAGCAGGGGCGCATCGCTGATGCCCTTGACCGGACGAGTCGGCATCGGCTCGGCCAGATCGACCACGAAGTACTGATCGAAGATGGCCTCGGCGTCTTCTTTGGCTTTGATGTCGTGATACATCATGTGGAAGCAGTAGTGATCCGGGAACTCGGGATAGATTCCGTAGCCGGCGTAACCTCCGCCAAGACCGTTGCCCCGGTCGCGCTGAACGGCCATCGCCTTGATGGCCTCAACGCCGCTCATGGGCGTTCCCGATTCATCGCAGATGCCCATGAGGCCGCAGCCGCCATGGATCTTGGACGCGGCCTCCTCGGCATAGCGCGGACGCTCTTCGTTGAACAGACCTTCACGATCAGTGAAGGACGGCATCTTCGAGGTCGGCATCCGCTCAAGTAGCGGGTTGAACTCCATTACTCCTCATCTCCCTCGTCTTCGCAGGCGGAAAGAAGGCCTGCGATCACATCGCCACCCGTTGCGGGAAGCGGGCTCAGGCCGAGTTTCTTGCGCGCACCTTCTTTGGGCTTTCCGAGCGTGCCCTGCTCCAGGAACTGCTTGTAGGCGCCGGAAACCGAGTCAGGACCCGTCCCGGCCGCCATGGCGATCTCCTTGAGCTTGCGGAATGTATCAGCCATGCCGATCTCCGAGTGACACAGTTCATGACACGTGTAGCACTCGAGACACTTCCAGAGCTGCGTATCGTTGATGACATCGTCAAGCTTGCCGCGCACGAGTGCTTCGATGATCTCAGTCGGCTGGAAGGTCGTATCGACCTTGCACACCGGACAGTCGTCCTTGCACGCCTGACAGCTCGCGCACTTGCCAAGGAGTGACACATCGAAGTACTCGGCGAGTTTCTCCTTGTCGACCTGACGATCGCCCCACTTCTCGAGGAAGGGGTCCACGCTCACCCGGTGCATGCCCAGGCCGATCTCCTCGGGCGTGTGACCGTAAGCGAGCGAGATCAGCTCCGAGAGATAGAGCACGGGTACGTGGATATCCTCGTTGTTGCGCTGCAGCGCTGCCTGGTTGAGATCGAACTGCTGGAAGCAGCTCGGACAGACGACTACGAGCGCATCAACCTGCTCGCGCTGAAGTTCTGCGAGTTTGCGACGGGCGAATGCGAGCGATGCGTCGCGCTCGCCAACGCGGTCGAGGGCTCCTCCGCAGCACTGCATCTTGGTGCTGTAGTCGATCACACGGGCGCCGAGAGCGGCGACCATGGCCTCGACCTTGGTGGGATGCAGCGGGTCATCCCAGCGCACAGCGGGCTGAGGGCGCAAGAGATGGCAGCCATAGTGGACCGCGATGCGCATACCCCACAGCGGCTTGACGACCTTGCTCGCGACCAGGCCGGTACCCATCTGGTCCGAGAGCCACTCGGCAAAGTGAGTGATCTGCAGATCGCCCTTGTATTCGAGTTCCTCTCGGGCAAGGCGCGTGTTGATCTCGTCCTTAACCCGCCAATGCGTTCTGAGGTGGCTCGAAGCCTCCTTGAACGTCGAGTAGCAGCCGTTGCACGGCGTGACCACATCGAGACCCGCCTTCTCCACAAGCGCGAGGTTGCGTGCCGCCGCGGTGTAGAACGCGTTCTCATCGTTCGCCTTCACGAGTGTGCCCTCGGGACAGCATGTATGCCCTTCAAGCTCGTGGACCTTCGCTCCCAGATCATCAAAGACAAGTCGGGTGGACTTCTCGATGAACGGGAAGCGCGCGGGGATCGTACATCCCCAGAAGACCGCGAATTCCTTCATGCGCTTCAGATCCTTCCTCTGTCGTCAAAATAGAAAAACTCGCCGAGACCCGAATGGGTCTGGCGAGCGTCATTGCTCGATTGCCTATGGCTCTCGCACGTCACTGTACGAGTCCGCAGAGTATAGCAGGGTCCGGCCCCTCCTGCCACCTGGGAAGAAACGAAGCGGAAACACATGACGTTGATGCGTCTTCGACCTCGGGTATGAGATGCTTAGGACCTGATTCCAATTCAACGCGAGGACATCCCCATGGCAAAGGACCGCTTCCGCATCGCGCAGTTCTCGGACCTCCACTGTGGCGACCCCCGCTTTGACGCCGGACTGCTGCAGCGCGTTGTCGATGAAATCAATCGCGATGAGCCAGATCTCGTCATCGTCCCCGGAGACCTCACCGCCTCCGGTTACCCGGACGAATTTGCCGAGGCGGGACGCTTCCTCTCGAAACTCGAATGCGAAGAAGTCGCAGTGCTCATTGGCAACCATGATGCGCGCAAGGTCGGCTACGAACTCTTTGAGGAGATGTTTGGCACGCGCTACCGCTCATGGGACTTCAAGCTAGACATGGATTGCGACCCTGACGTCAGCGAATGTGTCACCGTGGTCGGACTCGACTCGACCAAACCTGACCTCGATGATGGCGAGATCGGTCGCCATCGCCACGAGTGGCTGCGCGACAGGCTCAAGGCTGCTACCGGATTCAAAGTCGTGACGCTTCACCATCACCTGGTGAGCATTCCTGGCACAGGGCGCGAGCGCAATGTTGTGTGGGATGCGGGCGAGGTACTCGAGATCCTCGCTCAGGAGAACGTTGACCTCGTGCTTGCCGGTCACAAACACGTGCCCTATGTCTGGCCCACCGCAGGCATGCTTGTGGTCACAAGCGGTACGGCATCAACGTGGAGGACGCGTGGATTCACGCCACCGTCATACAACATGATCGATGTGACGCCCACGCAGGTCATTGTCGAGATGCGCGCGTCACGCGGTGACCACCCGGTGCGCCGGGTCGACTATCCACGCATGCCTGGGGATACGCGTCGACCAGTGGGGAGTCTCGAAAGCACTGGGGACTTCAGCGCGGTCGAACCGCCCAAAGCATAGCGACACTACTTTCCTGCGGCCTCCTCGGCGAGCAAGATAGCCTCGGCAATCTCACGCAACGACTTGCGCTTGTCCATCGCGAGTCTCTGAAGGCTCTTGAACGCCTCGGGCTCACTGAGCCCCCGGGCCATAAGCACGCCTTTGGCTCGATCGAGCACCTTGCGCGTCTCAAGGCGGTCGGTGAGATCCGCGACCTCACCAGCAAGGGCGCGTGATTCGGCGAATCGAGATGCGGCGATCTGCATCGCAGGCAGAATATCATGCTTTGCGAACGGTTTGACCAGGTACGCCATGGCACCGGCACTGCATGCGTCCTCGACGTAGGACTTCTGAGAGAAGGCGCTCACCATCACGATGGGCGCGATATCAGCCTCTCCAATCTCGCACGCAGCCTCGATGCCGTTCTTGGTCGGCATCTCGATATCCATGAAGATCAGGTCCGGAGTGAGCGCATGAGCGAGGCTCACCGCTTCCGCCCCATCGCGGGCTTCGCCAACAACCTCATGTCCCTCTTCTTCGAGCATCTCTCTGAGATCCATGCGAATCAGCGCCTCGTCTTCTGCAATAAGGATGCGCATGCCTAGACCTCCGGAGGTGACTCAAGCGGAAAGCGAACCGTGACGGTCGTGCCGGGTCCGGTGCCAAACGAGAGCGTTCCGCGCAAGTCGTCTTCAACGATGGTGCGCACGATTGCGAGACCAAGATTCGATCCGCCCTCAAGTTCGAACCCTGTTGGAAAACCGGCCCCCGCGTCTCGCACAGTCAGCACAAGTTCGGCAGGAAGTCTACGAAACGCCACGGTAACCTTACCCTGTGCGCTACCGGCGAGCCCGTGCTCGATCGCGTTGTGTACGAGTTCGGCGACGACGAGCGCGAGCGACGTGGCTACCTGTGCCGGAACCATGCCGGTCGAGCCGCTCGTTTCAACGACAATGTCGGCATTGTCACCGGAAAGACCTCGTCTGACCATGTCGACCACCGTCGAAGCCGCCTCGGTGAAATCGATGCGCTCCTCGGTGGAACCCGCAAGCATTTCATGAACCACCGCCATAGAAGAAACACGCTCCATCGCCTCCGAGAGCGCCCGGCGAGCCTCCTCTGATTCCGTACGACGGCCCTGGATGCGCAACAGTGATGCGATGGTCTGCAAGTTGTTCTTCACGCGGTGATGGACCTCGCGAATGGTGGCCTCTTTGACCTTGATCTCCTGCTCACGGCGCCGCGCCTCGGTGATGTCTTCAACGAGTACGACCGCGCCATCAGCAAGCCCGATCGAGCGATAGCCGAGAACTCGACCATTGACCTCCATCTCGATCGCAAGCGCAGCCCGGTTGGAAAGCAGCGGGACGATCACGACCCCGAATCCGGGAAGACCTGCTGCAGCTCGTCCCGAAACTGCACCCTCGATTCCCGCAAGCCGCATGATATTGACCGCATTCGGACTTGCATAGGACACGAGTCCGTCGCTCGAAATCCGCAAGACCCCATCTCCGGCACGACGACTCGTGCTGAACGGCTCCTCGGTACCCAACCTCAACAAAGGACCGTTACACAACTGGCCGAGGAGATCCTCGGCCACGTGCATGAACACCGTCTCCATCTTGCCGGGCGCTTCGGAGACCTGCTGGGCAAGATCTCGCACGACGACGCCCACAATCTCACCGTTGCCGCGCACGGGGTACGCCATGGTCGTGTAGGCGATTCCTCTTGTAGTGCGCCGACGGTCGCCACGAACCGTGTCGCCCAGCGAGTACGCCTGATAGACCTCAGGTTCATCGTCGCGTCGCAGCGTGCGTCCCGCTCGTGATGAAGCGATGGCGGCGATCGCCGTCATTGGTCGCGCATCCGCAACAACCTTGAGGTCACCGGTGTCGTCGGGGACGACCAACGCGACATCGCCGTAACCGAGGTCGGCTAAGAACTGGAGATTGTCACTAAGATTCCCGAGGTGATCATCAATGTCGTACTGAGATATCTGCTGGTGAGAAGCCATATGCAGAGTATACAAGGGCTGAGTCGAATTGACCGAGAGCAGGGTGAGGAATCGCACAATTCTCGACCGCGCGATGGTGCCGAACGCCGTTTAGCGGGTGTATTGTGTCATCGGCTACCGTTTGTCCAAATAATTCAACCACTTATCTCCCGAAGTCGATGTGATAAGTAGGTCACTCTCGACGGAGGGGTTCGAAATGGCAAGCACCGATCTGAAAAAGGTCCTGAAACGGGAAAGCCAGCTCAACGGCATCGCGTACGCAATCATTGTGGCGCTGCTTGGAATGGTCGTTGCCCTCATCGTGCCTCTGGTTTCTGGCTGGGAAGTGTCCGGACTAGAAGTTGTGGGCAACCAGATAGCGCAGACCCTATTCGTGGGTACGCTCCTCATGTTCATCATCTATCTCTTCGACCAGCACCACCGTCTGAGAAGCGAGTTGCTCGACACGCACGATCGACTCGAGCGTGCCAACAATGAGATCACCTCGGCGTATGACCGACTGTCTTTCGCCCAGCACACCGCCTCCGTCATGACATCACTCAGCGAGCCGAATGCTCTGGAACGCATCCTTGAAGACGCATCTCGTCACTTTGGCGCCGACGCCGCTGCGGTGGTCGGCGAGGAGATCACGTTGATTTCGAACGCAGATGTTGACGCCACCGGCGCGGAATCGGCAGTCCTTCAGGTCGCGCTGGATGCAGTGCGAGCAGGCAAAGCGATGACAACCTCAGAACGCGCTACCGGTGGCGAGGCAATCGCGGTGCCCTTGCGGATTCAAGGTGAACTCAAATCAGTCATTTGTCTCTGGCGACAGGGTGACGCTTTCCCGACCGACCAGCTCGAAGGCCTGATTCTCATGGCCCGCATAATCGAGCTATCCCTGGAGAACCGAATCCTGCTTCAGGAGGTGCGGGATCAATTGGCGGGGACGCTATCGGTGCTCTCAACCTTGATCGGTCAGCGCCTTCCCGACTACGCGCAACACTCCACGAGAATGGCCGAACAGGCTGTCGCCGTCGGGCGCTCCATCGGCCTCAACCACAAGGATCTCACTGATCTGAAAATCGCTGCTCTCCTGGCCGATGTAGGAATGTTGCAGGTGCCTGCCGACCTGGTCAGCGCCGGTCGTCCGCTAGAGGCCCATGAACTCCAACTCGTACAGCAACATCCGGCCGAAGGCGCCGATGTGGCAAGACGGGCGTACTTCAGCGCCAATGTCCAAGAAGCAATTCACGCGCACCATGAGCGGCTCGACGGATCAGGATATCCTCGCGGACGCAAGGGTGACTCGATACCCGTCGCCGCGCGAATACTGGCCGTGTGCGACACCTACGATGCAATGACTTCTCCACGACCCGGCACGTCTCGCCAGACGCCAGCCACGGCGGTCTCGGCTCTCATGCGGGGAGCGGGCTCCCTCTACGATGCGGAAGTCGTGCGGGCATTCATGCAGGTCGTAGGTCATGATGTCTCGGGAATCGCCGATACCCGGGCAACCAGCGCACGCCCGGCGCAGGTACGTACTCCGGCCTAAGAGATCCAACTGCTCGCTCCGCAAGAGCATGCCCACCCGGCCGAGCCACAATGGGTCAGCACACATGCGAAACACCTAATAGAGCTCACCCATCGCGAAAAATGCGACGGCGAGCGCATGTTCCCGTATAATCTCGCCGTGCACCACTCGATGCCCGGGTGGCGGAACAGGCAGACGCGCCGGTCTCAAAAACCGGTTCTCGAAAGGGAGTGCGGGTTCGATCCCCGCCCCGGGCACCACACCTCACCGCAACGAGCGGCTTCCTCTAAGCCGGACGATTGCCAACGTTGCTTGCGGGCAAATCCTCGGCGCGGACATCTTCGCACTCGTCACTATCAGCATTTCTCCCGGCGCGACGGTAGAACGGCACGGCAAGTGACAACATCGCGGCTCCGAACAGATAGCTGGCCGGAATCGTTATCGTGCGCGAGAACCAGCCAAATCCCGGTTGTCCGATAGCTGCGCCGGCGTCTCCAAAGAACGAGTCAAGTGAGAGTACGGTGGCGCGCTGTGCCGACGGGATGTGTTCGTTTATGAACGCCTGGCGTACAGGACCGATGATGCCGAACACCACGCCAAAGAGCGCGAACACAACCACCAAGACCACGAATGAGGCGATGCTCCCTCCACTCGGAGTCAGCACTCCCACCACTCCCAGAATCGCTACGAGCGCCGCGAGGAGCAGCGCGCCCGCAGTCAGCACTCGAGTGGCTGAGTGACCCCAGTTCGTCCTCGTTACCGGACCCACGCATAGATTCCCGATGACACCGGTGAGACCGAACATCGCCGTCAGTGCGCCTGCGACCCAGACAAGGTCAGCGCGGCCGAGGAGTTCAAGTGCATAGGGCTGCGACGAGTAGAAGAAGAACATCATGAACGTTCCCTGTGCCGCAGATACGAGCATAAGCGGGCGCACGACCGGACTGCGCCAGCCGTAATCGATGCCCGCGCTCAGAATGAGGCGCGTCTCATCTCCGAACCGTGAAATCTTGAGCGGGCGTGGCTCAAATCCGATATCGCGCATGAGTACGAGAACCACAATCAGCGCCAGGATCAGGATCACCGCCCGAACCACATAAGGGAGCATGAGATCGGCCTGACCCAGGAAACCACCCGCGAGCGTCCCTACCAGCATCGTCACACCATTCACCATGCCGCCGCGGGCAAACACCTGGCTTCGCGGCTGGGCATGATGCAGGTGATCGAGCGCATCCACAAGCCACGCGTCGACCGCACCGGTCTGGAACGTGTACCCAAGGCCCAGAAGCGCCGACGCGGCCAGGAAGCCGCCCATCCCCCATCCAAAGCGCGCGGAGGCCACATAGAGTGACGTGGAGACGAACAGTGTGAAGATGCCGAACGCATACGAAGCCCGGCGTCCTATGGTGTCAGCCACGACTCCGGTCGGTACCTCGAAGATCATCTGACCAATGCTGTAGGCACCATTCACGACCATCACCTGAAAGAGGTCGAGTCCGGCATCGAGCAAGAACAGGGTATTGACTCCCCATATCAGCGAGGTCGCGAGCGTGAACATCGCGTTCGTTGTCAGGTATACCCTCACGACACGCTGGCCCTGGCTGTGCGTGCTATTCATGTCGCAGCATCACGCTACCTCCTCAGGTTCAGTTTGCCCGCTTGTAACGTTCCCCAAAGCGAACCGAGTCAGCTTGCGTAGGGCGTATCTTGTATGCGAACATATGTTCGATACCCACCGTCCGCCGAGGAGCCCATCGTGGATACACCTGCCCTGCTCGCAAAACTCAACCCTGCTCAACGAGCCGCTGCGAAACACCAGGGCAGTCCGCTGTTGATAGTCGCCGGGGCGGGAACCGGTAAGACGGCGACCCTCGCCCACCGCGTCGCCTTTCTCATCTCGCAAGATGTCGATCCCGGACGCATCCTCCTGCTTACCTTCACACGCCGTGCCGCCGTAGAGATGACTCGACGAGTGGACGAACTGTTGCGTCCCGGACTATCCGACCCAGGGGACACGGCAAGGCCACAGCACGTAGCCGGTGCCAAAGTCTGGAGCGGAACGTTCCATTCAGTCGCATGCAGGCTCCTGCGTCTGCACGGTCGCGACATCGGACTGGAGCCGGAGTTCACGATCATGGATCGCGCGGATTCCGAGGACCTCATGCATGTGTGTCGAACCGAACTCGGGCTGAGTGAGAAACGGCGACGCTTCCCGCAGAAGGCGACCTGTCTCGATATCTATAGTCGATGCGTGAACGCACAAGAAAGGTTGACCCACGTGGTCTCCACGCGCTTCCCGTGGTGCCGGGATGACATCGAGGATCTTGCCGGACTGTTCGACCTCTACACAGAACGAAAAGAGGCACAGACGGTGCTCGACTACGATGACCTTCTCATCTTCTTGCACGGACTGCTGGCATCCCCGTCCGGCGATCGCGTGTGTGAGCGCTTCGACCACATCCTTGTCGATGAGTATCAAGACACCAACATTCTGCAAGCTGAGATTCTCTCGCTGCTATGTTCACACGGTAGCGAACTGACCGCCGTGGGCGATGACGCACAGGCAATCTACTCGTTTCGAGCAGCCACCGTGCGCAACATCCTCGAGTTCGAGGAACGATTCCCGCTCGCGCAGGTTGTCACCCTGGAACAGAACTATCGTTCCACGGCGTCCATCCTTAACACCACCAACTCGCTCATGCACGAAGCAAGGGAACGAAGAGAGAAGAACCTCGTTACGGATCGCCATGACGGCTCTCTACCGGCACTCGCATGCTGCAAAGATGAAACAGAGCAGACCGACTTCGTCATCGAACGAATTCTTGAGCACCGGGAGCGTGGGGTAGCCCTCAAAGACCAAGCCGTGCTGTTCCGAACGGCGCATCATTCTGCAGCGTTGGAGATCGAACTCACTCGACGGAATGTCCCGTTTGTCAAATTCGGCGGACTGAAATTCGTTGAGATGGCGCATATCAAGGACCTGCTTGCATTCCTTAGGCTCGCCGCCAACCCACGGGACCGCATCTCAGGCATGCGCATCCTGGGCCTGATTCCGGGAATCGGGCCCAAAACCGCCCAAGACCTCGCCGATGCGCTCGATCACCACTCAGGAGATTTCGAAGGTGCGTGGGTTGGCTACCGCGCCCCACAGGCCGCAGCGGGTGCGTGGCCGGGATTCGTGACTCTCATGCGAGGCCTCTCGGGTGCAGAGCCCGGTGATCTTGCGACCCAGGTGCACGCGGTGCGAACGTTCTATGCCCCCCTGCTGAGCATGCGCTACGACAATGCAGAAGCCCGCCTCAGGGACCTTGAGCAGATCGAATCACTGGCTTCTCGTTACCCGAATCGCGAGCGCCTGCTCACTGAACTCGCGCTCGATCCTCCTTCGTACACACAAGATTATGCAGGGCCGCCGCTGCTCGACGAGGACTACCTGATCCTATCGACTATCCATTCGGCCAAGGGCCTCGAATTCGACGTGGTCTTTGTCATCCACGCAGCCGATGGCAATATCCCCTCAGACATGGCCACGGGAAGTACCGAAGAGATCGAAGAGGAGCGTCGCCTGCTCTATGTCGCATGTACTCGCGCACGAAATGACCTGTATGTCACCTGGCCACTGCGCTACTACACCCAGCCGTACGGACGCTCAGACACCCACGGCTATGCGCTCCGCTCCAGATTCATCACCGATAATGTGGCGAACCTCTGCACGGAACTGCACATCGGGATCCAGGAATGCACGGAGTCGGATGGCGTCTTGTCGGGCGCGGTCACAACAACTGAAAACATCCGCTCTGGAGCTCGAAAGATGTGGAGCCGGGAAGCAGACTGACTGTCTACGTATGCCCGATGTTGTCGCGACACCCGTGTGGATGCCGCCGAATGTAGTCGAATGCCTCGTCGATCGAGTCGGTGAGGAACACCAGATCCATGTCAGCCGGAGAAATCGTGCCCTCAGCGATGAGGCTCTCACTAAAGAAGTCGAGCATTGGACGCCAGAAATCGGTGCCCATCACAATCACCGGGAAATGGTCTATCTTGTGGGTCTGGATGAGCGTCAGGGCCTCGAACAGCTCATCGAGTGTCCCAAAACCGCCCGGCAGGATGATGAAAGCGCAGGAGTACTTGACCATCATCACCTTTCGAACAAAGAAGTGCTCGAACTCGATGAATCGATCCACGTACGGGTTCGGATACTGCTCGTGAGGAAGATGGATATTGGCGCCAAGGGACAAACCACCGGCTTCTTTGCAGCCGCGGTTCGCCGCCTCCATGACACCGGGTCCGCCGCCGGTCATCACGGCATATCCGTCCTCGGCAAACCTTCGACCAACCTCCCGGGCCATCTCATACCACGGGTGCCCCTCGGGAAAGCGTGCGGAGCCGAATACCGTCACGCTCGGCTCGTCGATCGAGAGAAACTCAAACCCTCTCAGAAATTCGAGAAAGATTCGAACCGCGCTCTCGACATTATCTGAGTGACGACGCCTACCGGCGAGAAACTCGGCCTCTGCACCGGTAACCTGCTCGAGCAAAGAAGGCCGATCGACCTCATGCCGTCGCTCGCCCTCACTCGATTCGCTCCCGGCCTCATGTCCTCGCTCGTCGTTGCTGGTCACTCGCTTGCCTCCCGGATGGCTGAGCCGCGACAAGAGCTGTCACGGATATCAAGGATCCGGCAGGCGACCTCAAGTGCGCTCACGTGGTAGAAGGCTTCTTCGAGTGTGTCTCCCACCGCGAAAGGACCATGCGACTTGAGGACTGCGATCTTGCGATCTTCGAGTATCTCTGCAAGCTTGACAGCCGCCTCAGGCGAAGCGATGGTCTGCTGCGCGCTCACAACAGGAATCGAGGCACCGAGAACATACGCGGCTTCTGAGTCAATCGGGGTGATTGAGCTCTCAATCAGCGATCGGTAGATGGTGTGCTCGGGGTGTGCGTGTACGATTGCGCTCGCACCCGTCGCCTTGTAGATCGCCCGATGCACCACGATCTCGCGACTGCACTCCTCGTCGAGATCGCATGCCGCCATGTGCGTCCACACGACATCATGAACGCCGATTCGGCCAAGCATGGATCCTCGGCGGGTAATGATGATCCGATCGCCCACGCGCACGGACATGTTTCCTCCGTGACTCGAGACTGCACCCGTGAGAAACAGGTCGCGTCCAACAGCCGAGAAGCGCTCCACCCAGTCCTTACCGATAATCGGATCGAACTCCTTCACGCGATTCTCCTTTGCTCACCGGACGTTCTATCAGGCCATCGCGCTGCTAGAGCGACAGCACCTTTGCAAGTTCGTAGATCTCTCGGCGAAGCACATGCGCCGACGCATAGGCTTCCTTGAGAGGGTACGTGACCGTGTCGGCATGCCTGAGACCCACAGCGACCCCGCTCTCGCCCTTGGCAAGAGCGCTACATGCTTCCGCCCCCATCCGACTCGCCAGAATCCGGTCGAATCCAGACGGCGCTCCACCGCGCTGAATATGCCCCAGCACCACCGTGCGCACGCGATGTGCACACGCCTCGGCAAGATCCTCGGCGAGACCGAACGCATGCGCTGCACCCTCGGCGACCATGATGATCGAGTGCTTCTTGCCCCGCGCTACTCCTTGAGCCACCGCGGCGCACACATCATCGAGCCCCCAGGGGACCTCGGGAACCAGGATACAGTCCGCGCCCGTGGCGAGTCCGCTGTACAACGCCAGGATGCCGGAGTCACGACCCATCACTTCGATTACGAATGTCCGCTCGTGACTCGATGCCGTATCGCGCACCTTACCGACCGCATCGCAGATCGTGTTCAGGGCAGTATCGAAACCGATGCTCGTGTCAGTTCCATTGATGTCGTTGTCAATCGTACCCGGGACTCCCACGGTGGCGATTCCATGCGCGGCGAGTTCGTCAGCGCCGCGGTAACTCCCGTCCCCGCCAATGACTACCAGTGCTTCGATATCTTGCTCTTTGAGGATGCGCGCCGCCTCGGCGACGCCCTCGGGCGAGCGATACCGCTCGGAACGAGACGTGCCAAGAAATGTGCCCCCGCGATCAAGCACCCCTCCAACATCACCCAGATTCAGCGGTCGGATCGCGGCTTCGAGAAGACCCTCGTAGCCGTGCTCAACGCCAAATGCCTCGCCGCCTCGGGCGATGGTTGAACGAACGACCGCTCTCACGGCCGCGTTCATTCCGGGTGCATCGCCTCCACTTGTGAGTACCGCGACACGTGTGACTGCCATAGCCACCTACGCCCCCTCTTCAAACACTCCGATCGCACGAAGCCTCTCATACCGCTTCTCTACCAGGTCGGTCGGTTCCTCCCCGACGAGTTCATTGAGTGCCGCATTCACGCGCTCCCCGACTGCGCTGAACATCGCCTCGTGATCATGATGGGCGCCGCCAAGAGGTTCGGCCACGATCTCATCGGCAATCCCGAAGTGCAGCAGGTCAGCCGCGGTCATCTTGAGTGACACGGCGGCATCGCAGGCATGCGCTGCGTCCTTATAGAGAATCGAAGCACAGGCCTCGGGGCTGCTCACAGAGTAGTAGGCGTTCTCGAGCATGATCAGGCGGTCGCCGAATCCGATCGCCAATGCGCCGCCGCTGCCACCTTCACCGATTCCCACGACCACAACAGGAACACGAACGCCCGAGAGCAGGGCCAGCGATTCCGCAATCGCCCACGCCTGTCCGCGCTCCTCGGCCTCGACTCCGGGGTACGCCCCCGGAGTGTCAAGAAACGTGACGATGGGTAGCGCGAACTTGTCGGCCAATCGCATCAAACGCATTGCTTTTCTGAAGCCCTCGGGTTGAGGGCTTCCAAAGTTCCGACGCAGGTTCTCTTTGGTGTTCTTGCCCTTGCGATGTCCGATCACGGCCACTCTCCGTCCCGCGAGAGTGGCAAGTGATGTCATCATGGCCTCGTCATCACCGAAATGGCGATCGCCATGCAACTCGATCACGTCATCGAAACAGGCATCGACATAGTCCTGAGTCTTTGGTCGATCAGGATGTCTGGAGATCTGGACACGTGCCCACGGCGCGAGGTTGGTATACGTCTCCTCATGCAGACGCTCCACCTGTCGCCCAAGGTCCGATATTTCAACCGCAAGTTCCGGATTCTCTGAGACGTTCAGCTCACGGAGTTCTGCCAATTTGCGTTCAAGCTCGACCAGTGGACGTTCGAACTCCATCACGAAACGGGATTTCATGAGCGCTCACCCCCCGGGATGTCCAGGTAGTCGAGTAGCAGGCCGATATGAGCTCTCAGATCGGATCGCGGAATGACCTCATCGATCATGCCGTGCTCGACAAGGAACTCTGCAGTCTGAAACCCTTTGGGCAGTTTCTGTCGAATCGTCTGTTCAATGATTCGCTGCCCGGTGAACCCGACAAGCGAGGCCGGCTCGGCAACAATGACATCGGCGAGTACCGCGAACGACGCCGTGACGCCGCCATACGTAGGATTCGTGAGAACGGAGATATAGGGTACGCCCTCATCAGCGAGGCGCGCAGCGGCGGCTGAGGTCTTGGCCATCTGCATGAGCGAGAGCATGCCTTCCTGCATCCGGGCTCCCCCCGATGCAATCGAAAGCACCAGCGGCCTGTGTTCAGCGAGCGCCAGCTCAAAGGCACGCGCCACCTTCTCGCCAACCACCGACCCCATCGATGCGCCAACGAATCGAAAATCCATTGCCCCGATGACGACCGGGTGATCCGCGATGGAGGCCCGTCCCGTCATGACCGCCTCGGCCAACGAGGACTTCTCCCGGGCCGACTCAAGACCGACCGGGTACGACTTGGGCGAAGACCACTCCAGGGGATCACCAGAGGAGATGTGCGCATGGGTTTCCTCAAACGTGTCCTCGTCGACGAGGAGCTCAATGCGCTGAGGAGCCGTGAGTGGGAAGTGATGGCCGCAGTAATTACAGACGCGAGCGTTCTGTGCCAGCTCACCTTCATAGATGATGTGCTTACACGATTCGCACTTACTCCACACGCCGTCAGGAACGTCCCCGGAACCCCGGTTCTGCTCTGAAGGCGTGTACTTGCGATCCTCTCGTGCCTTGAACCAATCTGCAATCGGCATGCGAACTCTATTCTCATTCCTGGAGCCAACGACTCCGAATAGCATTTCGCGGCACCGCCCGAGATTTCCCCGGGCAGCGCCGCGCAGTGCGTCACAACTCTTACTTGTTGTATGCCCTAACCAGGGCGAAAGCCGCGCTCAGCGCCAAATCAGCCAGTGAAATCTTCCTCGCCCTCGAAGACCTTGAGCGCGCGATCTGCATCGTAGTCCGCAAGCGTGATAGCGCTGATGGCCTTTGTAAGACGCACGGCCTCATCGAGATCGCGCTGATGGATGTTGCGCCCGGTCGCATTACCGATCGCCCCTCCAACATGAATCTGCTCCCACAGCTGTG
Organism: Actinomycetes bacterium; assembly: GCA_024637115.1. GTDB lineage: Bacteria > Actinomycetota > Coriobacteriia > Anaerosomatales > JAGXFU01 > JAGXFU01. The sequence goes on along the minus strand of JAGXFU010000008.1, from coordinate 228,682 downwards.
TGAGGAATGTCTTGGCATCCACCGTTGAACCGCCGGCACACACGAGCCCGCAGCGACCCGCAGCCATCGAGGCTTCTTTGAGCTTCTCCGCCGAGGATCCACTGTCGTCGCCCTTGGGCGGGTTGACCTTTACAAAGTCGGCGCCGAGAGAAACGGCCAGACCTGCAGCACCGGCAATGAGATGCGCATCCTTCTCGCTTGCAACCGCTTTGCCACGAGGATAGAGCCAGAGCACCACGAGCAGCCCTGCGGCGTGCGCATCGGCCGTCAACTGTCCGGCTTCCATCATCATCTGAGACTCGTACTCTGACCCTATGTAGATCGTGTAGCCGATGCCAACAACATTCACACCGTTCTCGCGCATATCGAGTATGTTGCCGATGTCATAGAGCTGAGGGCTATACGGATCGTCCTGACTCGTGCTGATCAGGTGCGTCTTGCTGTTCATCTTGATGAGGTAGTTGATGTCGGGATAGTCCGCTGCATACTGCGCAACAAGTCCACGCTGACCGGCAAGCACGCCGGTCACACCCTGGTCCCCAATGCGGAACAGGTGCTCGGGCTCCGAATCAGCCGCTGCGATTCCTTCACCATGAAAGTCATCGTTGAGATGCTCGATCTTCTGGTCGCACGCAAAGAGCATCAGTCGACCCGTGCCATGTGTGGCAGCCATATAGTTGTCTATGTAGATCTCTCGCATTGCGGCAGGCACATCAGCCGGCACACGAACCTGATCGCGCGTGATTGTAGGCATTCGAACCCCTCCTGAAACGTATCGCCTTCGCGTATACACAATGTGACTCGCCCCACATCTCCGACCGATCAGCCGAAGTCCCTCGGAGCGCATGACCAGGGTACGTGAACACGCAGTCCTTTTCTACCCGCGGGGCATCCTTTTCGACCATGTGCGCACCGCGGATCTCGTCTAGCCCAGTCGCTTGCGCATGAATAGGTGCGGCGTGCCTGTACGCGCAGACAGGAATGGCTCGCCCTCAACCGCGTAGCCCAAACGCTCGTAGAAACCAACGGCGTGTTCGCGTGCGTCCAGCGTGATCTCATCTCGACCCTCGGCTGTGGCCACGGCCTCGAGTCGAGCCATGAGCGCAGTCGCGATGCCTTGACCGCGCACGGTCTCTGCAACCGAGACTTGGAATACTTTGCTCTCCCCGTCCTCGAGATACAGTCGTGCGTATCCAACGACACGGCCATCACGCACCGCAACGAGATGACGATAGGAGCGCCCGTCATGATCCTCGATGAGAGAGCGCGGCAGGTTCAGCCCAAGGTAGAGCGCGTCGAATCGAATCTCGCGTGCCTCGAGGTATTCGGCAGATCCCGGTTCAATCAGACGTAGCTCAAACGCCTCGACCATGTTTGTGCCCCACTACCTAACGATGGGCGACTTCGCGAACCCGCGATGTCACCCATTCAGATGTTCGTTGTTGCTATGACAGCACTCGATCGAGCGAATCGATCTTGAGGGAACTAGAAAGGTACCCGAACGCCCAGCACATCCTCGGCAGCGCGCTTGAGTGAGGCCAATTTCTCGGGATCGTCTTCGGTATCAGGTCGGATAATCACCAAAAAGAAGCCAGCCTTCATACCAATCATCCCGCGTGTCTCACTCGGGTTGAGCCCTTTTGCCTGGATGATGCTTTCAACGGATTGAATGGCGTCGTAAAGCCGACCCATATTCCCGCCCCCTCCGCAGGTGATGCACACCTACTTGAAATATCGTCAGAGTGCACAATACACATGATACGCCAGGACACAAAAGGTTCTTGGAAGAACCTACCCTCTGAAGCGATTCGTGACTGGCATGCGCCGATCACGACCGAACGCCTTCGGGGTTATCTTGATGCCGAGGGGACCCTGCCTCCGCTTGTACTCTGAAGCGTCGACCATATTGGTCACCTGGTCGACTGTACCCGAATCAAATCCCTCTGCAACAATCTCGTCGACAGATCGATCTCTTTCAACGTAGGCAGAAAGAATAGCATCTAGCACATCGTACGGCGGAAGACTGTCCTGGTCGAGTTGATCCGGTCGCAATTCTGCACTGGGCGCCTTGTCGATGATCTCGACAGGAATCACCGGAGCACTGCCGGAACCATTGCGCCAACGCGCAAGCTCATAGACCCGCTCTTTGAGCACGTCCTTGATCGGCGCGAATCCACCGACCATATCCCCGTACAACGTGGAGTATCCAACAGAGAGTTCACTCTTATTCCCGGTGGCAAGAACGAGCCACCCGAACTTGTTGGAGAGTGCCATCAGGAGTGTGCCGCGCACCCTGGCCTGCAAGTTCTCCTCGGTAACATCACTCTCTTCCCCGCGAAACGACTCAGCAAGCGTGGTTTCGAACGCATCGAATGGCAGCTCGATGGGCAACTCCCGCACCTCGATCCCCAGATTCGAGGCCAGGACGCGTGAGTCATCGATACTTCCTGCCGAGGAATAGCAGCTCGGCATCATCACGCCGTGCACATGCTCCGCACCGAGCGCGTCGGTCGCGATAGCGGCAGTGAGCGCCGAATCGATGCCTCCCGACAATCCGATCACAACGTCGGTGAAGCCATTCTTGGTCACGTAGTCGTGCAATCCGAGCTTCAGCGCCTCGTAAACCTCTTCTTCAGGGCCCGGAGCCGCCACAAGGTGCTCCGCTGCCCCAAGCTTTCCCTCGGGCATGAAATCGGCAATCAACAGGTCCTCTTGGAAGCTCGCAGCTCGTGCCACTACCTCTCCCGAGGGCGAGACGATAAGTGACCTGCCGTCAAAGACGAGTTCGTCCTGACCGCCAACCAGATTGCAGTACGCAAGCCACACGTTGTTGGAGCGCGCGCGTTCGCACAACATACGCTCGCGCTCATCGCCCTTGCCCGCATGAAACGGACTCGCGGAGATATTGAAGATCACCCGAGCACCCTCTGCCACGAGCTCCTCGGCAACGTGATCGACCCAGATATCCTCGCAGATCGTGGTGCCGTACATCGTGCCCCCGAGTTCGAGCAGCCCCGGAGAGTCACCGGCCGCGAAGTAGCGCTGTTCATCAAAGACACCGTAGTTGGGTAGCTCGCGCTTGTGATAGACCTGCAGCACCCGGTGATTGCCGCAGAGGGCGGCCGCGTTGTAGAGCCTGCCTTCTACGCGGTCAACGAATCCAACGATGGTGGCGTTGCCGCACACGGAGGAGATCTCCTCGAGCGCGTCGAGGTTCGCCTCGACAAAATGCGGTTTGCCAAGGAGATCCTCCGGCGGATAGCCGGTGATCACAAGCTCCGGCAAGAGAATGAATCCTGCGCCCGCATCGTGCGCAGTTGAGATTGCCTCGATGGCGCGTCGCGTGTTCCCGGCGATATCGCCTACCGTAGGATTGAGTTGGGCCAGGGCTATACGCACGCACAACCTCCCGAACATCCCGGACGCAGTATCGACAGCATACCACCGCATAGGGCCACTAGTATACCCCCTCGGGTATTGGTGCGCCGAGCTCACAGTTAGGCGGGAGGTTAGCTAAACACCCCTTTCTACCAGCCACTTCATGTGATGCGAAGATATGTGTCGCCACCCCGGGGGTATAGGGAACTGCAACCGTTGCACGCAACGATGTCTATGAGGAGATAGCCCATGTATGTTGCGATCGCCGGGGGAAACGGCTACATCGGACGCAATCTAACGCGCCTACTCAAGAGCCGGGGACACCGCGTTGTATGGATGTCACATCGACCGGGTCGCACAACTCCGGCAGAGGCCTATTCACCGAGTCTTGAGGTCGTCTTTGACCCCCATGACGCGGCGGGACCGTGGACCGGCGAGGTCGCCCTTGCGGACGCAGTCGTGAATCTCTCGGGATACCCGATCTCATCTCGTTGGAATCCACAAGTGAAGCACCTTCTAAGAGACAGCCGAATCGAGACCGGCCGCGCACTGATACGCCGTTTCGACGAGCTACCTCCTTCGCAGCGTCCCTCTGTCTTTGTGAGCGCTTCCGGAATCGGAGTCTATGGCGACCGGGGCGATGACCTGCTGAGCGAAGAATCATCGCCCGGTGCGGACTGGCTCGCTTCTTTGGCTGTCGAGTGGAGTTCGAAGCACTGCGTGCGGTTGATCTGGGCATCCGTACGGTCGTGATTCGTACGGGGCTCGTTCTCGGAGACGAAGGGCTCGTGCCGCAGATGTCCCGCCCCTTCCGATTCTTTGTAGGAGGCCCGATCGGCAGCGGGAAGCAGTGGGTGAGCTGGGTACACATCGACGACATCACGGCGATGTACGCTCACGCGATCGAGAACGAAACGCTTGAAGGCCCGGTGAACGCAGCTGGTGATCCGGTCACTATGAAACAGTTCGCGCAGGCATTCGGGCACGCGATACATCGGCCCTCGTGGTTTCCCGTGCCGCTCATTGCGCTGCGCCTCGTTCTCGGGGAGGTCGCCCCCTACACGATCATGAGTCAGCGCGCCGACACGGCGAAGTTGCGCGCGAGTGGTTATGACTACTCCCACCGAGCGCTCGGCGAAGCACTGGACTCACTCCTTGGCAGGTAGCCTCAGGGGGTTCGCACGGCACGGGCAAGCTCAGACACGAACTCCGTGAGATCAGCGAGGTCGTGCTGGCGCTTCACGATGGCACTGCCGACCACGACCCCATCAGCAAGACCGGCGACAGCCCGCGCGTGCGCCGGGGTCGACACGCCGAAACCAACCGCAACAGGGAGCGCGGTGAACGACTTGACCCGCGCCACGGTATCAGCGAGCAGAGCCGGCAGGTCTGCACGCTCACCGGTGATGCCGGTCGTTGAGACGCAGTACACGAATCCGGTCGACATCTCCCCTACTTTGGCGAGACGCTCAGGTGTCGAGGTCGGAGCCGCGAGGAACACCGTATCGAGACCCTCAGATGCGCTCAGCCACTCACCAGCCGCATCCGGCGGCAGGTCAGGAACGATGAAACCGCTCACACCCGCACGCCGTGCGAGTTCGGAGGTCTGAGCGAGACCGAGACGGAGCATTGGATTGTAGTAGGTCATGAGCGCCACAGGAGGCGCCTCAGTCACACCGGGCGCTGCAAGGAATTCAGCGGCGAGCTCAATCGTGTCGGCGAGTCCAAACCCTCCGTCGTTCGCGTTCATGGCCTCATTGGCCGCACGCACGATCGTAGGGCCGTCGGCCAGCGCATCTCCATACGGCACGCCGAGTTCGATGACATCCGCGCCCGCAGCGGCCACCGCTCGCACCGCAGCAAGAGAACGTTCGCGATCCGGATAGCCCGCCATGAGATACGCAACGAGCGCCGGCCGGCCGTAGCTGAACCCTCGCTTCAATCCCTGGGCCACTAGAGACCAGCCTCCTTCACGATATCGATGTCCTTGTCGCCACGCCCGGACACAGTCAGAAGCACGATCGCAGCGGGTCCGAGCTCGGCCGCGAGCGCGGGAAGAAGCGCAAGCGCATGCGATGATTCGATGGCCGGGATGATGCCCTCAAGCGTGCACAACTGGGAGAACGCAGCCACTGCCTCGCTGTCGGTGACGGGCACATAGCGCACCAGTCCCTCATCATGGAGATACGCATGCTCCGGACCGATACCCGGGTAGTCGAGACCAGCCGAGATGGAGTATGCCTCGAGCGGATTACCGCGCTCGTCTTGCAATAGATACGAGAAGAAGCCGTGCATCACACCGGGATCGCCCAGGGCGATCGAAGCGCCTGTGAGCGGAGAGTCGATGCCCTTTCCCGCGGCCTCAGCGCCCACGAGCAACGGGAGCTCATCGCGACCATAGTGCATCAGGAACGGGTAGAACGTGCCGATCGCATTGCTACCACCGCCAACACACGCCACCACCGCGTCCGGACGCGCAACACCCCGCTCGGCGAGCTGGGCGATAGACTCGGACCCGATCATCTTCTGGAACTCACGCACGATCGTAGGATACGGATGTGGTCCGAGTGCTGAGCCGAGCACGTAGAACGTATCCTCGACACGCTCGACCCAGTGCCTCATGGCAGCAGTGACCGCATCAGCAAGCGTACCCGTCCCATCATCGACGGGCACGACCTCCGCACCAAGGAGCCCCATCTTGTAGACGTTGAGCGATTGTCTGCGGATATCCTCGGTGCCCATGAATACGACGCATTCAAGGTCGAGCAAGGCCGCCGCCGTTGCGGTCGCCACGCCATGCTGTCCGGCCCCTGTCTCAGCAATCACTCGCTGCTTGCCCATGCGCTTGGCAAGCAGACATTGTCCGAGCGTGTTGTTTATCTTGTGCGCGCCGGTGTGGTTGAGATCCTCGCGTTTGAGATAGACCGCACCAAGCCCGACCGCGGCGGCAAGACGATCAGCCCGGTAGAGCGCAGAGGGACGACCGACATAGTCCCTGAGCAGCGTGGAGTATGCCTCCACAAACAATGGATCGGCCATCGCCTCAGAGAATGCGCGTGACAACTCCTCGAGTGCCGGGACAACGGTCTCGGGCACGAAAGCGCCACCGTAGGGCCCAAAGTAGCCGCGTTCATCGGCACCGGAATAGCCGGTCTCATGTGCAGATTCGTTTGTCATGCTCGCCCCTTCTCATCGGCTTCCCGCACTGCTGCTGCGAACGCGTGCATCAATTCGTGGCCCTTCACACCGGGGGAGAGCTCGATTCCCGATGAGACATCGACCGCGAACGGATGCACGACAGCAATAGCCTGCGCGACATTGAGTGGAGTAAGGCCCCCTGCAAGAAAGACAAGAGCCCGACCAGACAGCTCGGTGACTAGATTCCACTCGAACTGTTTGCCAGTACCGCCTGCTTGTTGCGAGTCATACGTGTCGAGAAGCAGTGCGGCCACCTGTGCCTGGAAGGGCTCCACACTGACGTAATCAAATTCCGTGCCGACACGCAGCGCCTTGATGACCGGTACTGGCGCGGCAGCACACTGCTCGGGAGTCTCTGATCCATGAAACTGCACAGCGGTGAGACCGATTCGAGCCACCGCCTCGGCCACATACTCCGGGTCTGCGTCAACGAACACTCCCACACGCGCTATGCCCGGCGGTGCTGCGCCAAGCACCTCCCCGGCTTCCTCAATGGTCACCTGCCGAGGAGAAGGAGCAAGCACGACTCCGAGCGCATCAGCACCAAGACGCACGGCCTCGGCAGCGTCTTTGGCGCGGGTGAGTCCGCACATCTTGATTCGCGTTCGTGTCACGTGGGCGGTCATGGTCTCCATTGAATCGTGATACCGGCGGGGCGCCCGTTCATCGCGGACGCCCCGCCAGCGAGCGGATATCCGGGTCTACTCGTTCTCGCAGAGCGTTGAGCCTGCAGCGAAGTCGTAATCAACAAGGCTGCCGCTGTTGTACGCCTCGTAGGCGGCCAGATCGAAGTGACCGTGACCCGAGAGGTTGAACAGGATGGTGCGGTCCTCGCCTGCGGCCTGCGCAGCGAGCGCCTCATCGATCGCAGCTCGAATGGCATGGCTCGACTCGGGTGCGGGCAGGATTCCTTCAGCACGTGCGAACTGCACCGCGGCTTCGAAGCACTTGGTCTGGTCGACCGCGATCGCCTCGACCTCGCCCTCATGGACGAGCTGCGAGACGAGCGGCGAGTCGCCATGGTAGCGAAGGCCACCGGCGTGGATGCCCGCAGGCACGAAGTCGTGGCCGAGCGTGTACATGAGCATCTGCGGCGTCATGCCCGCCTCGTCGCCGAGATCGTAGCGGTACTCACCGGCTGTGAGCGTCGGACACGCCTTGGGCTCGACCGCCACGAGACGCGCGTTGCTCTTGCCCTCGAGCTTGCGGTGATAGTACGGGAAGGCAAGACCCGCGAAGTTCGAACCGCCACCAACACAGGCGACTACGACGTCGGGCTCTTCGTCGGCGAGGGCCATCTGCTCGATGGCCTCGAGGCCGATGATGGTCTGGTGCAGACACACGTGGTTGAGAACCGATCCAAGCGAGTAGTGAGTATCGTCGTTCTTCATAGCGACCTCAACGGCCTCGGAGATCGCAATACCGAGCGAGCCGGTCGAGTTGGGATCCATGCTCAGCACATGGCGGCCCGCCTCTGTGAGGTTGCTCGGGGACTTATGAACCGTACCGCCATAGGTCTCCATGAGGATGCGTCGGTAGGGCTTCTGGTCGTAGCTGACGCCGACCATGAATATCTCGACATCGATGCCGTACAGCGCTCCGGCGATCGAGAGGGCGCTGCCCCACTGACCGGCTCCGGTCTCGGTCGAGATCTTGGTGATGCCTTCCTGCTTGTTGTAGTAGGCCTGCGGGATGGCGGTGTTGGGCTTGTGTGAACCTGCCGGGCTCACGCCCTCGTACTTGTAGAAGATCTTGACGCCCTCGGGCAAGCCGAGGTCGCGCTCGAGCTGGCGTGCACGCAGCATCGGAGACGGGCGGTACGTCTTGTAGACGTCGATGACCGCACCGGGGATGTCGATCCAACGGTCCGGCGAGGACTCCTGCTTGAGGCACTCCATGGGAAAGAGCTTCATCATGACCTCGCCGATCTGGTCAGGACCGAGCTCCACGCCATCCGGTGTAACCACCTTTGGTGGCGCGGGCGGCTTCTTGAGATCAGGAATCACGTTGTACCAGGCCTCGGGGATCCTGGTCTCGTCGAGCCCGAACCTTGTCTTGTCACTACCCATGTCCGACTCCCTCCTCGAGGCGATGTCGCCCCGAAATCCTGCGGTCGGCATATGCCGAACCGCGTGTAACCTGCTCAGGCAACGGATACTTCCCGTGCCACTCCCGTCAAACCCTCAACCATCTCCTCGGGAAACGGCGCCCGCATCAGCGATTCGCCGACAAGGACCGCATCAGCACCTGCCCGTGCCGCTCGTTCAACATCACTGCGCGTTCTCACTCCGCTCGCGGAGATCAGCATTACATCGAGCCTGCGGGCCTCATCGAGGATTTCGCGGACCGCCTCGGTATCGACCTCAAGTGTGTGCAGGTTACGATTGTTCACCGCAACGATCTCGGCGCCGGCACCGGCAGCCATATCGAGTTCGTCGAGGGTGATGACCTCAACGATCGGAGCCAAACCGAGCGTTGTCGCGTGAGCGACGTAATCGCGTGTCATATTGCCGAGCACGCTCACCATGAGCAGAACCGCATCGGCCCCATGACCTCGTGCCACAAAGAGCTGCCTTGGATCGACGACGAAGTCCTTGCACAGGACCGGAATGTCGACCGCGTCGGCGACATCGGACAGATCGGTGAACGATCCGCCAAAGCTTTCCGGCTCGGTGAGGACGCTGATAGCGGCCGCGCCACCATGCTGGTAATGAACGGCTTGCTTGGAAGCCTCACACTCAGGGGCGATCGGACCGGCACTCGGAGACGCCTTCTTCACCTCTGCGATTACCGCAACGTCCGCACGATCGCGCAGGGCGGCCCCGAAATCGCGTACCGGTCGCCCGGCACAGGCAAGACGCTCAAGGTCGGCGGGCGAGAGCGTCCCGTACTCCTCGGCGATTCGCGCCCTCCGGCGCGACATCATCGTTTCAAGGAAACTCATGATGGTTCCTTCGCGAGGCGTGCAGACGTGGCCACAAGCAGTTCGAGGGCGGCAAGCGCCTTGCCGCTGTCAATCGATTCGCGTGCGCGCACCACGCCCTCGGCCAGGTCGGCAACCACGCCTGCGGCAAGCAACGCGGCCGCGGCATTCATAAGCACGACATCTCTGCGCGCACTATGCACACCCTCCAAGACATCCCGTACGATTCGAGCGTTCTCGGCAGCATCGCCGCCCGCGATATCGGCGAGTGTTCCACGCGCGATTCCGACTGATTCCGGGGTTACTTCATAGACGCGAACATCGCCGCGCTCGGCATCGAACTCCGCCACGGTAGTAGCCCCGCTGGCAGAGACCTCATCCATTCCCGGGTGCCCGTTGACCACGAGCACACGCTCGGCACCCAGACGACCCGCGACCTCAGCCATGATCGGTGCGAGAGCCGGGTCGTAGACACCGAGAAGCTGACGAGCGGCACCGGCCGGATTCGTGAGCGGACCCAGGATATTGAAGACCGTGCGGATTCCGATCTCACGTCGCGGAACCGCTGCGTGGCGCATGCTGGAATGCAGCGACTGGGCGAACAGGAACCCGACCCCGCACTCATCGACACATCGCGCCATATCGGCCGCCCCGAGGGTGACATCGACTCCAAGCGCCTCGAGTACATCAGCTGAGCCTGCCGCGCTCGATACGGCACGGTTGCCGTGTTTGGCTACGGGCACTCCTGCACCGGCGACCACAAACGCGGTGGTCGTCGAGATATTGAATGTATGGAGGCCGTCTCCGCCGGTGCCACACGTGTCGATGTAGCCTGAAACCGTAGGGGTGACCGGGGTCGCATGCTCTCGCATCGCCCGGGCGAAGCCCACGATCTCATCGACGGTCTCGCCTTTCATGCGCATTCCAACAACCAGGGCGCTGATTTGCGAGGGTGTTGCTTCGCCATCCATCACCTGGGTCATCACATTGTGCGCCTGGGCCTCGGTGAGCGAGGCACCTGTGCTCACACGCCTGATCGCATCACCGATCGTCACGATGGCAGCAGCGTTCGCGCTTGCCCGCTCCGTGCCCCCGGCTGCTGCGATGGTTGCCGGAGCACCGCTCACCCCACGAGAAAGCGGCACCTCCCCACAGACATCGAGAAAGTTAGCAAGCAGCTTTGCGCCTTCGGGAGTGAGAACGCTCTCGGGATGGAACTGGACGCCGTAGACCGGCTTGTCGCGATGCTTGAGCGCCATCACAACCCCGTCGGGAGTGCGGGCCTGCACCTCGAGCGACTCGGGCACGGAGTCCGACTCGACACACAGCGAATGGTAGCGCGTTGCCGTGAACGGACTCGGCACTCCGGCAAACAGATCGACTCCATCATGAGAGACCTCATCAGTCTTGCCATGAATCGCCTTTGGAGCACGGCACACGACACCGCCGAACACCTCGGCGATCGACTGATGACCGAGGCAGACTCCGAACAACGGCACGCCAGCCTCGGCAGCAAGAGCTATCACGGCTTTGGAAATGCCGGCATCGGCGGGAACACCCGGTCCGGGCGAGATGACGATACCGGCCGGTGAGAGCGCAAGGACTTCCTCGGCAGTGAGTGCATCGTTTCGCTCCACACGCACGTCGGCACCGAGCGCTGCCAACAACTGAACGAGGTTGTAGGTGAAGGAATCGTAGTTGTCGATCATGAGAATCATGCGCCCACGCCCCCTTCGGTCCCGGAGCTTTCCGGGTCGTGCATGCCGCGCGCCAGCTCCAGAGCGCGGTGCAGCACCCGAGCCTTGTGCAGACACTCCTCGTATTCCCGTTCAGGATCGGAATCGGCAACGATGCCCGCTCCGGACTGCAGGTAGGCGGTGCCGTCAGCAAGCACGAACGTGCGGATCGTGATGCACATGTCCATGGCGCCATCGAGGCCGAAGTAGCCTACCGTGCCGGCATACGGCCCGCGTGCGGCTGGCTCGAGATCCCGAATGATCTCCATTGCGCGAATCTTTGGCGCCCCTGACACCGTCCCGGCGGGGAACGTCGCCCGCAAGGCGTCGAACGCGTCCTTGCCGGTATCGAGAACCCCGGTGACGTTGCTCACGATATGCATCACGTGGCTGTAGTACTCGACTTCCATAAGCTCATCGACGACTACCGTCCCGGGCTTGGACACTCTGCCGAGATCGTTGCGCCCGAGATCCACGAGCATGACGTGCTCGGCTCGCTCTTTGTCGTCAGAGAGAAGATCAGCCCGGAGCCGTCCATCCTCGACACGGTCCGCGCCGCGGGGTCGCGTTCCGGCGAGCGGACGGGTCAAGACCTCGTCGTCCTCGACCCGAACGAGCGGCTCAGGGCTTGAGCCGACGAGCGTGACATCACGAGTCCGTACGTAAAACATGTACGGGCTTGGATTGACGGCGCGGAGCACACGGTAGAGATCGAGCCCGTCGCCCTCATACGGGGCACTGAAGCGCTGTGAGAGCACAACCTGGAACACATCACCGGCGTCGATGTGTTCCTTGGCGGTGCGTACCTGATCCATGAAGTCCTCACGGGAGGTATGAGACTTGAGCGGTGTGTCTTTGGCAAGGCCGACCGCGCCGAGTTCGAGTGCGCCGGGTCCTTTGTCGATGCGGCGAAGATACGCTTCGATGCGGGTCAGCGCGTGGTCATATGCTGCCTCGGGCGCACCCCCCGGTCGTACCGGCGCGATGACCTGCATCACGCGGCGTGCATGGTCGAATGCAACGACGATGTCGGCGAGCATGAACACGATGTCGGGAACACCGAGCTCATCGTTGTCGTGCCGTGGGATGCGGTCGAAACCGCCTGCAGCCTCGTAGCCCACAAAGCCGACAGCGCCACCCACGAACAGCGGCAATCCGGGAACTCGCGCGACGCTCCCCGCATCAAGGCGGCGCTTCACGACCTCAAGCGGGTCTCTGGCCCGCTCACCGGTCACTCCGCCGTTCTCGATGACTACTTGCTCACCCCGGGCTGTGACGACCTCACGATCCCCCACCCCGAGAAAACTGTAGCGACCAAGTCGCTCGCCCCCGACAACGCTCTCCAGCAGAAACGCGTGCTCGGCGTCGTTGGCAAGCGCCATGAACGCACTGATAGGTGTTGCCAGATCGGCGTAGACCTCACGCGCCACAGGGACCACGTCGTGGTCTGCTGCCAGCCGAACGAACTCTTCTTTGCTCGGTATTATCATGTTCTGTTGCTCCTTGCGCTCCATCGCGCAGGTGCTTTCGGGGGCAAATAAAATAGCCCTCATCCCATCAAGGGACGAGAGCTTCTCTCGCGTTGCCACCCTTGTTGATGCGACGCAGTACGTCACACCCACTCAGCTCCTGCAGTACGGGAACAGTTGCACTTCCGATACCAGGCCCCTTCTATCGGTGGGGATCCGCCGGGACTAGTCGGCCACGTTCGCCTTTGCCCTCGGTGCCTCTAGGGTCCATTCTCTCCGGCAGCTCATGTCGGTTTCCACCATCCACCGACTCTCTATGCTTCGCTGACCGGGGTACTCCTCCCCGTCACAGGCATGTATTCGATTGCCGAGGAGTGTAGCACCGCTTGATGCGCGCATGCAATAAGGACCGTCCGTCGCACGTCCGCGACGAGCTCGGAGAATCTCTTGTATCATGGATAGTGCGCACCTTTGGAAGGGATGCCGCATGGCTGCCAACGGGAAACTCAATTGCTGGGAGTACACGAACTGCGGGCGCGAGCCGGGGGGCCCCAAAGCCTCGGAACTCGGCCCGTGCACCGCGGCAACGAAGACCTCTCTTGACGGCTACAACAGCGGCACATTCGGAGGTCGAGCCTGCTGGGTGATTCCCGGAACCCTCTGCAATGGCGTTGTGTGCGGCGACTTCAACGAGAAGTACGCGACCTGTCGTCGGTGCGAGTTCTTTGAACTCGTCCATGTCGAACAGGGTGTCGACTATGTCGACCACGTCGAGTTGCTCCTGGTCGTAGCGCGCGAAGGTGATGACTCACCCCCATCTGACTAGCCCACCTCCGAAGCAACGGCAATCCCGCAGTTCGGCATGATTCTCGCTTAAGCAAACATCATCTAGTAGACGATGTGCTTGACGGAACGAAGTCGCACGCGGAGGTGTCACAAATGGTCCGCAAAGAGACATGCCCGGCCTGCAAGGGAAACAAGTACGTCCCTGTGACCACGTCTGACGGCCGCATCAAGACCACCGAGTGCCCCCACTGTGGCGGCAACGGGTTCAATGTTCGAATCGAGCTCCCCCGCCGCTAGTCGCGCCCAAGACGCGGCGCTGCTGGTGCCACGAGGAACTCTGGCACGTTCGGCTTGACTGCCGGTGGTGCCATTCCTTCTACTCCCAGAACCTCGCGCAATCGTACGACTCTGCGCATCTCGGGATCCTGATCGTCATCCGTACTCGAGTCTCCGGTCCACGCATAGAACAACTGGGTCATACCCGGTCCGGCCGTTGGCACAAAGTTGTTGAAGCGTACCGACTTCTCGAGTGCTGACAGCATTGAGTGCGGGTCCTTGAGGAGCAGCATCCCCTCGGCATCGGCCACCTCGGCGTGCCGGAGCTGGGAGCGGCGGTGCCCGAACGCGAGCAGTTCGGAGAGCACCACGAACACCGTGACGAATGCGAACACGGGCACTGCGGACAGCGGTGAGTACATGATGGAAGCCACGCCTAGAGGCTGGGTCACAAGCCGTCCGGATTCGGGATCCCGATATTCCTTGAACTGAATGATCTCAGCATCTCCCAGAGGCTTCTCGTAGAAGTACCACAAGGGTGACATGAGCGCGGTCATGATACTCGCCCAGAGCATATCCCCGCCCCTGAGACGGGCCATGAGGTTGGCAAAGACCGCGCGCTGCTCCCCTTCGCTCAGCCGCGTGGTCAGCCCACGCGTCACCCCAACAACCGCCCTGCGCTTGCCGTGTTGGAATACGAACGCGTTCACATTGTCGGTCTCAAGTACATAGAGAGCCGGAGCCACGTCAAACCCGCTCGCGATCGCCATGTCTTTGAGCGCGTACTTGGTGGTCAGCATTTCGCCCTTGGGAGCGATCTTGGCATGCATACGTCGGGCAAACCAACGCTCATCCCGCCCAAGCGACCACGCCATATATCCGACCACCGCCAGTGCTGAGACTGCGACCATATGGGGGAAGTACCCCCAGATTTGCAGAATGGCCCCAAGCCCGATTCCCGAGCGAGCGAACTCCTCGGCAAAGAACGCAAAGACGAGGGCGATCGCCACATCGAGACAGGCCACGAACGCAAAGAGCAGCAGGGCGACAAAGAGGGACATTCCGACGAAGAACAGAAGCAGGAAGATTGCGAGCCCGATCCGATTGCGATCGACGCGATCCCAGAGCGGCTCGATGTGCTTCTTGCGTACCTGGTAGTCCGCCACAGTGCTCCCCCGGTCGTGCTACTTGCGACGGCGCCCGTCGAGCTCCTCGGCAAGTTCATCGAGGGTGAGGTCCCACCGCACCATAACCACCATGAGGTGATAGATCAGATCAGCGATCTCGTAGCGAAGTTGATCGTGGCTCCCGTCTTTCGCGGCCATGACAACCTCCGTCGCCTCCTCGCCGATCTTCTTGAGGAGCTTGTCCTCGTGACCGAGCAGCAACTTGGCGGTGTAACTCTCCTCGGGCATGTCGCGCTTGCGCTTTTCGAGAACCTCATAGAGGGCCGGCAGAACATCGCCCACAGTCGGCTGTGCGGCGGGAGTCGGCGCCCCGAGCGCGTCAAGCGAATTGTCACTCATACAGAAACGCCTCCAAATACCTGCCCGGCCTCACTATGGGGCTGGGCACACGTCGTTTTCGGGATGCGCGAGCGATCGATAGAAGCACGTGCGGTTGCCGGTGTGACACGCAACGCCGGTCTGGTCGACAAACACGAGAAGGCAATCCGCGTCGCAATCGTACAACACGTCTTTGACTTCCTGCGTGTGACCGCTGGATTCGCCTTTCATCCAGTACTTCTGACGACTGCGGCTCCAGAACCAGGTCTTGCCGGTCTCCAGCGTCTTTTCGACCGACTCTCGGTTCATGTACGCGACCATCAGGATCTCGTGAGTGTCGAACTGTTGGATGACGGCGGGAATGAGGCCTGCATCATCGAACTTGAGATCGTCAGGGCTCAAAGGGTCTCTCTCGCGATCCATAGTGCCTCCTCTTACAGGCGCACGGGAATACCGTGGCTGCGCATGTGTTCCTTGACCTGTCTGATTGAGAACTCGCCAAAGTGAAACACGCTCGCCGCAAGCACCGCATCTGCATCCGCTTCGGCCACAACCTCTGCAAAGTGATCGAGCTCTCCGGCGCCCCCGCTGGCAATGACAGGGATGTTGAGCGCCCTCGTGATCGCACGAGTCAGCTCGATGTCGTAGCCATCCTTGGTGCCGTCGCAATCCATACTGGTGAGCAGGATCTCTCCGGCGCCAAGTCGCTCGACCTCGCGCGCCCACTCGACCGCATTGATCTCCGTGTTGTTGCGCCCGCCCGCAGTGAAGACCTCCCAGCGCGCCGGCGAGGAGCCCGGTACGCGACGCGCATCGATGGCCACAACGATGCACTGCGAGCCATAGATGAGCGCAGCTTCCTTCACCAATGCAGGATTGCTGACAGCAGCGGAGTTCAGCGACGTCTTGTCACACCCCGCAGCGAGCATTGCACGGATATCAGCCGCAGAACGCATCCCCCCGCCAACCGTATAGGGGATGAATACCTCCTCGGCAGTTCTCGTGGCCACGTCGAGCATGTAGGGACGGTCCTCGTGCGTGGCGGTGATATCGAGGAATACGAGTTCGTCGGCGCCCTCTTTGTCGTACGCAGCAGCGAGCTCAACGGGATCACCGGCGTCGCGCAGGTTCACGAAGTTGATGCCCTTGACGACGCGTCCCTCGTGAACATCGAGGCACGGAATCACACGCTTTGTGAGCACGGGGGTCTACTCCTCCCCGGAGCCGCGACCGGCGTTGATAGCCTGGTCGAGCGTGAAGTTGTTCTCGTAGAGCGCGGTGCCGACAATGACGCCCTCGACCCGATCGCCGATCGAAACGAGGTCGCGGATATCATCGAGAGTCGCAACGCCGCCGCTAGCTATGACGGGGATGTCGATCTGATCAACGAGCGCACGGTACGCGCCGTAGTTGATGCCGCCCTGGGTGCCGTCTTTGGAGATATCGGTGTACGCCACCCGGCGCACGCCGAGGAGTTCCAACTCGTGAATGAGCTCGAGCACGCCGTGCTCGGTACCCTGCTTCCAGCCCTCGATCGCCACCTTGCCGTCGCGCGCATCGATTCCGGCAACGATGCCCGGGAATGTCGCGCACGCCTCACTCACGAAATCCGGCTGCGTCACGAGAGCCGTTCCGAGGACTGCTCGGGATACGCCCGCATCACACAGTCGCTCCAGCGTGTCCATCGAACGGATTCCGCCGCCGGTCTGAATCGGGACGCTCACGGCTTTGACGATGCGCTCGATGACCTCCGCATTCGCCGGCCGCCCAAGCACTGCGCCGTCGAGATCGACCACGTGAATCCACTCGGCGCCTTGATCCGCCCAGATGCGCGCCTGCTCAACAGGGTCATCGTGGTAGACCTTCACGGAATCGAGGCGGCCCTGATAAAGCCGTACCGCTTTGCCGTCGAGGATATCGATTGCGGGAAATATCTTCACTCTGTGTTCTCCTCCACGATTCGACCGAAATTCGCCAACAGATGCAGCCCTGCGTCCGAGGACTTCTCCGGATGAAACTGCACAGCGAACGCTCTCGGAGTCACCTGGACCGCAGCTGCAAACTGCACTCCGTATTCAACGTTTCCGATGATACAGGAAGCATCCGTCGGGTTCAGATGGTAGGAGTGTACGAAATAGAAGGCCGTATCGTGCGGAATACCCGCGAACAGCGGGCTCTCCCGCGGGTACTGAACCGTGTTCCACCCAATGTGCGGAATCTTGACTCCCCCGGGAATCCGTTCGCACGTCCCGGCCACGAGCCCAAGTCCTTCCCATTCACCATCTTCGAGCCCGACATCGGCGAGAAGCTGCATGCCGAGACAGATACCAAGGAACGGCGTGCCTTCGCGCACCCGTCTGACAACGATATCCCACAGGCCACTGGCTTTGAGGTTGCGGCTCGCATCGCGAAACGCCCCCACACCCGGAAGCACGACGCCGTCGGCCGCCTCAACCACCGCGGGGTCGTCGGTCACACGAACATCAACGACACCAGCGTGCTCAAAACCCTTCTGCACGCTGCGCAGATTCCCCATCTTGTAGTCGATGATCGCGATCACGTGGATTCTCCCTACGTACAGGTCGGCATGTCGTGTTGTTAGAGCGAACCCTTGGTGGAAGGCACGCCGCTCACCCGAGGGTCGGGAGAAACGGCCTCGTACAGAGCGCGGGCGAGTGCCTTGAACACCGCCTCGACGATGTGGTGACTGTTCTCACCCGAAAGCATGTGCACATGCAGGGTGATTCCCGCGTTCATGACCAACGCCGTCAAGAACTCCTTGGCAAGCGTGGTATCAAACGAGCCAATGAACTCGATCGGCAGGTCGATCTGATACACAAGGCCTCCACGGCCCGATAGATCGATGGCTGCGAGCACACATGCCTCGTCCATGGGAATAGCCGCTGACCCAAAGCGACGTACACCCTTCTTGTCGCCAAGCGCTTCCTCGAGCGCTTGACCCAGCACAATGCCAACGTCTTCTACGGTGTGGTGTGCATCGACATCGAGATCACCGGAGGCACTGATTGTGAGGTCCAACAGAGCGTGTCGTCCAAATGCATCGAGCATGTGATCAAAGAACGGCACACCCGTCTCAACCGAGACCTCACCCGTGCCATCCAGGTCGAGAACTATCGAGATGTCGGTCTCTCTCGTCTTTCGCGTGATTTTTGCGTTTCGCTTCATGTCAGTACCCCAGCTCCCCCGCCGAACCGTGGCGCGCGTGTGCGCCGTTGGTCATGATCTGTGCCTGCCGACGCTGTGTGAGGATGTCGCGCATCGCCTCAAGAAAGCGTGTGTTCTCCTCGGTGGAACCGACCGTGACGCGCAGGCAATCCTCGAGGCCGGGAACACGTGAGAAGTCACGGATGAGCACCGAGTGGCTGTGTAGCAGGTCGCGCCAGAGCGCCCCTGCCTGTTCGACCTTGAACAAGACGAAGTTCGCCTCGGTCGGAAACGACTCGACCCCCTGCAGCTCTTCGAGACCGTGCAGCAATCGGTCACGCTCCCGCATGAGCTCGCGGATCTCGGACTGAAAGACGACTCGCTCGCGGAATACCTTGGTCGCCACCCACTGTGAGAACGCGTTGACCGAGTACGGCTGGCGCACTTTCATGATCTCGCGAATCACGCTCTCCTGGCCGAGGATGTAGCCCACGCGCATGCCCGCAAGCGAGAATGCCTTGCTAAAGGTCCTGAGGATCACCAGGTTCGGATGACGCTCCATGTGCGGACGCATCGTATGGCGACTGAACTCAAAGTACGCCTCGTCCACGAGGACGAGTGCATCTGTGGTGTTAAGCACGTCGATCAGGAACGTCTCCGGCGAGATATTGCCTGTCGGATTGTTGGGATGCGCGATCATGACGATATCGATGTCGCCCTCACTAAGACGCGCGATCACCGCTTCCTCGTCGACTGCGAAATCAGCCTTGCGCTGGATGCTCACGACCTCCGTGCCGGTGACCTGGGCGTCGATCCCATACATCGCAAATGTTGGCGGCATGTCGAGCAGCTTGCGCCCCGGTCCGCCCCAGGCCAGCAAGATGTCAAAGATCAGCTCATCGCCACCGTTGCCGACAAGGATGTTCTCCGCGTCAAGACCGTTCGCCTCAGCGACCAGTTTCCGAAGCTCCTTGGCGGTCGGATCCGGATAGCGGTTGAACGGAAAACGCGGAAGCCGCTCGGCGAACCATTCGAGAATCTCACCCGGAATATTGTCGGGATGCTCGTTGCTCGCCAGGACGACATCGGCCTTGATGTCTTTTGCGTCATACGGGGTGAGGAATTCGAGCTCGGGGCGTGGATCTCTGATCCGATCCATCTACTCATCCTCCGCATCGATGAAGTCTCCGGCGATATCCTCGAGGGCTTCGAGCCTGAGCGCGACTGCCGTGCCGTGCGCCCAGAGTCCCTCACGCTCGGCCATGATCATCGCCGTGGGCCCATCCATCTCGAGCGCTTCGTAGCTGTACGACAGCACGCTCGACTTCTTAACGAAGTCATCGACCGACAGGGGGCTTGAGAAACGAGCAGTTCCGCCCGTGGGCAGGACATGGTTGGGACCGGCCACATAGTCACCCACTGACTCAGGCGTCCAGGGACCGAGGAAGATAGCTCCCGCATTGCGAATCGAGCCGAGGATCTCAAACGGCTCCGCCATCTGAATCTCGAGGTGTTCCGGCGCAATCAAATCGACCGTGTCGAGAGCCGCCACGATGTCCGGGCACAGAATCGACACGCCGTTGTCCTCGAGCGAGCGACGGGTTATCTCTCCGCGAGGCGACAGCTCAAGCAGGGTATCCAGCGCATCCTCGACCGCCGCCGGTAGTTCCGGGTCCGTGGTCACAAGGTAGGTTGCAGCGCGAGGATCGTGCTCGGCCTGCGCCATGAGGTCGATTGCGACAAAATGCGGTATCGCGGTCTCATCGGCAAGCACGAGCACCTCGGATGGACCGGCGAGCATGTCGATGCCACACTCACCCATCACGAGCTTCTTTGCCGCAGTGACGAACGCATTGCCCGGACCCACGATCTTGTCGACACGCGGAATCGTGTCCGTTCCGTATGCGAGCGCTGCAACGGCCTGCGCACCACCGATCTTGTAGATCTCCTCGACACCGGCTTCGCGTGCAGCCGCCAGTGTGTGGGGATTCACGGTGCCATCGGCATCCGGCGGCACCACCATGACGATCTCATCGACACCTGCGACCTGCGCCGGGATGGCGTTCATGAGCACGCTGGACGGATAGCACGCACGACCCCCGGGGACGTAGATGCCGACACGACGAATCGGAGTCACCTTCTGACCGAGGAACACGCCGCCCTCTTGCGTGGTGAACCACGACTGAGTCACCTGGCGGGCATGGAAATCGGCGATGGCTCCCGCAGCAACGGAAATCGCGTCGAGAAACTCATCGTCGACCTGCGCGATGGCCATCTCGATCTCGTCTTCGGTAACGAGCATCGCGGTGAGTTCTACCTTGTCGAACCTGGCCGTGTACTCAAGAACCGCAGCGTCGCCACGGTCGCGTACGTCGTCAACGATGCGAGATGTCGCAGCGATAATCTCGGCGTCGACTCCGCCCGAACGTGCGAGTGACTTCTCGTTGAGCCGCTCGCCTCTCTGGAGTTCTATGTGTCGAAGCATGTGGTATCTCACGCCTTTCTCTGGCGTTCTCTTCTCGTAGTACGAGCCGCTCGCAGTGCGAGCGCCGTGTCCATTCTACCTGCATGCGAAACGCAATCGTGGTGCTGTTGCCGAACCTCCACACGGGCGCACTGCGCTATCTCGAAACCGCCTCAGCGAGTAGATTCGCCAGCCCGGTGACTCGCTCGCCACTCGTTCGAAGAGCGACCGGATTGGCAATGAACCGTGCACTCGATTCCATCACTTCGGCCACGATCTTGAGTTGATTCTCGCGCAACGTTGTCCCGGTCTGCGTGATGTCGACAACCTGATCGGCGATGCCGATGAGCGGTGCTATCTCGATGTTCCCATTGAGCTTGACGATCTCCACCTGCACGCCTCGGTCGGCGAAGTATGCCTCGGTAACGCGCGGATATTTGGTTGCAACCCTGATCACGCCCAGATGGGCATACTGCTCTTCGATACTGGCGTGCGCGTCCTCGGGCTCGGCCACCACGAAACGGCACTCACCGAACCCGAGATCCACCATCTCGACCACATCAAGGTCGAGCTCCTCGAGCACGTCCTTGCCCGAGATACCCACGTCCGCAGCTCCACTCGCGACATAGATCGGGATGTCACTCGGTTTGCCGATGATGAACTCGAACTCGGGTGCGTGAATAACGAGCTGGCGTCCGGGATCTGCCAGACCGGCCACGTCCACGCCTACCGCTTCAAGAACTGCGATACTGTCCTTGAGCAGTGCGCCTTTAGGAATGGCGAAACGAGTCTTCGAATCATCTGACGAGGCCCTCGTACTACGCGCGATCATGCGGATCCCTCCCCTGTTGCCCAGCTCTTTGTTGGTGGTTCAGGCAACGGATCATCGAGGGGCAAGGCACGTTCTCCTGCGCGACCCAAACGCACGATCTGCCCTTCCCGGGCAACCAGCGCCTCTCGTGCCTCGGCGCTCTCCGCCTCTCGCACCAGGTCGAGACCAACACGCTCCGACAGGCGAACGGCCCAACCGGCCTCGCGCAGTCTTCGAGCTGCGGCGAAGGCGAACACAGCATCTCCGCCCAGCACAGCATCGAGCCGGGGAACAGGTATCTCAGCTTGTTGCTCCGAGAGGGCGATATGCAGTCGCTCGATTCCAATCGCAAAACCCGCTGCGGGCATCGGCGTCTCGAATTCTGCCATTACCCCGTCGTAGCGGCCTCCGCCGCCGACTGGAAGTCCGAGAGCAGACGTGTACACCTCGAGCACGATGCCGGTGTAGTAATCGAAGGACCGCATGATCCCAAAGTCGATCGAGACCTTGCCGGCAACACCCAGCGTCTCGAGCAGATCCCACGTCTCACCGAGTGCGTCCAATGCAGTGTCCACACAGCAGGCGGCAGCCGCACTCCGGCACTCCTCAATAGCCTTTCGAGAACCGCGAATGCGGGGTACTTCGCGGAGAGCCTTGGCGGCATGCTTGTTGACTCCGACCGAGTCAGCGAGTTCGTCGATAGCAACAAGATTGCGCTCGTGTGCAGCCTTGAGCACTGAATCTTCCCACGCACTATCCATACCTGCGGCGTCGATGATTGCTCGCAGAACTTCAACGGTGCCAACACCGACGGTGAAGTCCGACAGGTCAGACGAGCGGAGTGCCTCCACGAGAACAGCGATCACCTCTGCATCGGCAGCCGGACCGCTCGCTCCAATAAGCTCAAGGCCTACCTGGGTGAACTGTCGTGCCTGCCCGCGCATCGACGCCTGCTCACGAAACACCTCTGAGACATAGCGGAGACGGTATGGGCCCGGCTCCGCAGCAAAGCGTGTTGCCGCGAGTCGGGCAATCGGAACCGTCATCTCCGGACGCAAGGCCAGGAGGCCTCCATCCGAGTCAAACAGACGAAATGCCGTTCCCTCGAGCGAGCCTCCCACCCCCGCCTCCAGCGTGGCGTACGCTTCAACCACCGGGGTCTCCACAAGACCATAGCCCCATGCAGCCATCGCTCCAGACATGGAACGGGCGATTGAATCACGCTCTGCCGCCTCGCGGGGCAGTACATCCCTGAATCCACGTGGGGTGACCGGTCTCACCAGAGTGCTCCTTCTCGTTCGCGTACGAATCGCGCGGGGACATCACGAATGGTGCATACCCTCATCAGCGCACTCTATTACAGTAGAGTGCTAGAGCAGTGTAGCATTGTGCCGAGCGGTGTCAAGCGTACACTGGCTACCCAGCTTCGCGCACCGCTGCGCCACCGAAGATCTCCATGAGTTCCGCAAAAAGTCCGTTGGCATCCCGGTTCACGGTGCCGCACTTCCAGGTCTTGGTGGAGTTCTCGCCTTTGATCTGAAACTCGAGAATGTCACGTCCGGGGTAGCGACCGAGTACTTCTTTGAGTTGATCTCGACCATTCCTGAATGTGGCCGCTTGGGTCTCCACGACTATCTTGCCCGGTGGATGGTTGAAGGCCTGACCGTCGAACGGCTGGACTTCCTGAACGATGAGCTTGCGGCCGCGGTCGTCCTCTT
Source organism: Actinomycetes bacterium (assembly GCA_024637115.1). Lineage (GTDB taxonomy): Bacteria > Actinomycetota > Coriobacteriia > Anaerosomatales > JAGXFU01 > JAGXFU01. Next base: position 205,253 of record JAGXFU010000008.1, on the reverse strand, counting down.
CGAGCTTTGCCCTGAACCGAAGTACGGTATCTTCGACGATCAGGTCACGATGCTTGTCGTAGGTCTGCGGAAAGAGGACGCACTCAATCCCGCCGCTCATGTCTTCGAGCGTGGCTATCGCCATCATCGTGCCCTTGCGGGTCGGCTTGCGCTCAACGCTTGCGAGAATGCCCGCGAACCAGCCATACGTTCCGCCGGGAATCTCATCGAGATCACCGAGCGAATAGTCCGCGGCCATGCTGATGGCATCGGAGATGTCCGAGAGTGGGTGGTCCGAAACGTAGATGCCAAGCATCTCCTTCTCGAACGCGAGTTTGATCTTCTTGTCCCACTCATCACCGTTGGGGGGCGGTATCTCCTCTGAAAATCCGTGGTCTTCTTCGGCAAACATCTCGAACATAGAGACCTGGCCGTTCTCCTGATCCTTCTGTCGCTGAGATGCCGACTCGATGCACGGCTCGTACATCTCAATGAGGTTCTTTCGGGTATATCCGGTCGAATCGAATGCGCCTGCCTTGATGAGGGCTTCGACGGTCTTCTTGTTCATGGTCCGCATTGGTACCCGGGCACAAAAGTCCTGGAGAGACGTGAATGGGCCGCTCTCATCGCGCGTAGCGATAATCGAGTCGACAACGGCCTCGCCAACGCCCCGAATGCCCGCCATACCAAAGCGAATGCCGTCGGGCACGGCAGTGAAGTCCCGACCCGAGGAGTTCACGTCGGGAGGAAGCACCGTCATCCCAGCACGGTTGCACTCGGCAACGTACTTGACGATGTGATCCGTCTTGCCCTGGTAGCTTGTGAGAACAGCCGCCATATATTCGGTCGGATAGTGCGCCTTGAGATACGCCGTCTGCATCGTGATGAGACCGTAGGCGGCGGAATGTGACTTGTTGAACGCGTACTCGGCGAAGGGCAGGATGTCTTCCCACATTCTTTCAGCGAGCTGTGGGTCGTATTCGTTTGCCTTCGCACCCTCGACCCAGTCGGTCTTGAGCGCGGACAGGACGTCCATGAGCTTCTTGCCCATGGCCTTACGCAGTTTGTCCGCTTTGGCTGCCGAGAAGCCCGACATCATCATGGAGATGCGCATGACCTGTTCCTGATACACGATTGCGCCATACGTCTCTTCGAGGATCGGTTTGAGACGCTCGTCGTAGTAGGTCACCGCACGGCGGCCGCTCTTGCGCTCGACGAAGTCATCGACCATACCTGAGCCGAGAGGCCCGGGGCGATACAGTGCAAGAATCGCGACCACATCGCCAAACGTCTCGGGCTTCATCTTCTTGAGGAGCTGGCGCATGCCGCCGGACTCGACCTGGAACACACCCATCGTGTCCGCCCGGCGAAGCAGGTCGAACGTGGCTTCGTCATCAAGTGGAAAGTCATTCGGATCGAGATCGATCCCGTGATTCGCGCGCACATTCTTGACCGCATTCGCGATCACAGTGAGGGTTCTCAGGCCCAGGAAGTCCATCTTGAGGAGGCCGAGGTCTGCGACTGTGGGACCGTCCCACTGCGTGATGACCGCGCCGCCTTTGGTGTCGTACTTGACAGGCACGTGCTGATAGACCGGGTCGGGGCAGATGACCACGCCAGCCGCGTGCACACCTTCACCTCGCACGATGCCCTCAAGCGAGCGAGCCGCGTCCACAATTCGCTGCGTATCGGTATTGTCCGCATAGTCGGTCTTGAACTCGGAGTTGGCCTTGATCGACCCGTCGATCGTTGCGCCCAACTCATCGAGGATCATCTTGGAAATGCGATCCGGCACACCGTAGGGATAGCCGAGCACGCGACCCGCATCGCGCACGGCTGCGCGCGCCTTCATCGTGCCGAATGTGATGATCTGTGCGACATGATCGTCGCCGTAGATCTCGCGAACATAGTCAATGACCTCGCCACGACGCTCATCGTCGAAGTCGATATCGATATCGGGCATCTCCGAGCGCTCGGGATTCAGAAATCGCTCGAACAGGAGCCCATTCTTGATCGGATCCAGTGCTGTGATGCCCAGGGAGTACGCGATGATCGAGCCTGCGGCGCTACCACGTCCGGGACCGACGCCGATGTCGTTGCCCTTGGCCCACCGCACAAAGTCCGCAACGATCAGGAAGTATGGTGCGAACCCTTTGTCGTTGATGACCTCGAGTTCATGTTCGAGTCGCTCAACGACCTCAGGTGGCAGCGGGTCGCCATAGCGCTCCTTGAGGCCGGCGACACACTCCTCGCGCAGGAAACTCTCCTGGGTATGCAGCTCGGGCACCTGGAACACAGGGAGGTGCATCTTGTCGAACTCCATCGAGATGTCGCACTTCCGGGCGATTTCGAGGGTGTTGGCCAGGGCCTCGGGATATGGGCCGATGGCCTCACCCATCTCCTCGGCGGACTTCATGAAGAACTCGTCGCAGGAGAACTTCATGCGCTTGGTGTCGTCGAGGACGGTGCCGGTACCGATGCACAGCAACAGATCCTGGGTCTTAGCGTGTTCGCGGGTAACGTAGTGGATGTCGTTGGTGGCGACGAGGCCAACGCCGAGCTCGGAAGCGATACTCGCGATCTCGCGATTCAACTGCGCCTGAGTGGTGCCATTGTTGGCAGTGATTCCCTGGTTCTGGATCTCAAGGTAGAAATCACCCGGCGCAAATACTTCTGTGTACCGTTCCGCCCACGTGCGAGCCGTATCCGGACTGCCCATCTCGATGGACTTGCTCACGATTCCGCTCATACACGCGCTGGTTCCGATGAGCCCTTCGCTGTAACGCTCAAGCAGCTCCATATCGACCTGCGGCTTGTAGTAGAACCCCTCGACCGCGGCATGGCTCACAAGCGTGCGCAGGTTGCGATAGCCCTCGTTGTTCTTGGCCAGGAGCAGCAGGTGGTAGAGCTCGGGTTTGCCACCGCGCTTGAGCCGTGAATTCGGCGTGAAGTAGACTTCACAGCCCACGATCGGCTTGATCCCCGCCTCGGTGGCCTGTCGATAAAAGTCGACCGCCCCGTACATGTTGCCGTGATCGGTAATGGCCAGCGCGGGCATCTCATACTCGACCGCGCGCGCGATAACCTCTTTGACACGTGCGGCGCCGTCAAGCAGGGAATATTCGGTATGCGTATGCAAGTGAACGAAGGACACGGGCCCTACGCCTCCTGCGAATCGAGCTTGCCAAGGATTGCGCGATAGCCGTCAGCACCGTAGTTGAGAGACTTGCTCACCCGACTGATGGTGGTGGCCGATGCGCCCGTGACCTCCTGGATATGAGCATAGTGCTCGCCAGCGGAGAGCATGCGGGCGACCTGAAGCCGTTGAGCCATATCCTGAACCTCACGGATGGTGCAGAGATCCTGCAGCAGCGCATACGCCTCGTCGGCACTATCGAGCGCCAACAGAGCCGTGATCAGTTCTTCAACTTCGGACGTGCGCAGACGATCAGATGCCATACCGATTCGGACCTCTCCCACCACAAGATGACGGGTTCAGTCTAGCACGCGACCACGACATCTAGGGGCTGTGGATAGCCGAGCGGTGACCCGAACGCGACGGACGGACAAGGCCCCGCAAGGATGCGGTGCAACGCTTCCGCCTGTCGCAGGGAGACGCGCGAACGGCTAGACCACCGTGTTCACGAGCGAGCCGATGTCCTCGATCTCGACCTCGACCTCGTCGCCCGGTTCAATCGGCCCGATTCCGCTTGGCGTACCGGTCAGCACAACGTCACCCGGTACGAGAGTCATCACGTGACTCACGAAGCTCACGAGTTCAAAGACATTGAAGATCATGTCGCTCGTGCGCGCATCTTGGCGCACCGAACCATTCACATAGGAACGTATGCGCAAGTCGCTTGGGTCAACGTCCGTCTCGACCCAGGGACCGAGCGGGCAGAAGCCGTCGAAGCTCTTGGCACGGGTCCATTGGCCATCGCGTTTCTGGATGTCGCGAGCAGTGATGTCATTGGCGCATGTGTAGCCGAGGATGTTGTGTGCAGCTTCCTCGGCTGTGACACGATGCGTGCGTCGACCGATCACGACAGCCAGTTCAGCCTCGAAGTCCACGCGGCCGGTTCCCGGCGGTATCACGATCTCACCACCGGGATGGTTCATCGTTGTCGGCGGCTTGAGGAAGATCACCGGCTCGGTGGGGATCTCGTGTCCCATCTCCTCGGCGTGACCGCGGTAGTTGATTCCCACACACACGATCTTCGTGGGTACGACCGGGGTCAACAGTTGAGCGCTCCGAAGCCCGATTGCCCCCTCGGGTTCCCAAGCGGCGAATGGTTCATCGGAAATCAGCGTGACGGTGGCGTTGTCGGCGAGTCCATATCTGCAATCACCGTCCGCAATCAGGCGGACGACACGCATGCCACTCTCCTTGATTCGTGTGATGGCATCTTGCGAGTTAACTTCCATGAAGCACGCCACCCTCCTGCATACGAGATGACCAACTGCGGAGGAATCGGCAGACGATACGGTCCGCCGCTACTCCTCGGGGGCAGATCGCGGATGCGAAAGGCCGAACACAACCGAGTCCACGAGCGCCTCCCACGACGCTTCGATGATGTTCTCGGAGAGCCCCACCGTGCCCCAGCTCTTTTCGCCGTCGCTCGACTCGATGAGCACGCGCGTGACTGCAGCGGTGCCCTTCTTCTCATCAAGGACACGCACTTTGAAGTCCATGAGCTCGATCGCGTCGAGTGCGGGATAGAAACGCCCGATGGCGATGCGAAGCGCCTTGTCGAGGGCGTTCACAGGACCGTTGCCCTCTGCTGTCGCGATGTAGCGATGCCCGCCGATGTGGACCTTGATAGTCGCCTCGGTCATGACTTTGCCGTCCTCGCGCTTCTCCATGATCGCGCGGAAGGACTCGAGCTTGAAGAAGGGCTCGTACGTACCCATCTGCTTGCGCAGCATGACCTCGAGCGACGCATCGGCGGCTTCGAAGCTGTAACCCTGGTGCTCGAGTTCCTTGATGTTGTCGAGCACCGCTCCGACCGTCTCGGGATCACCCGTGAGATCGATTCCGAGTTCCTGTGCCTTCATCTGCAGCGATGCACGTCCTGCCATCTCACTCACAACGACGCGTGCGAGGTTGCCCACCAAAGCCGCGTCGATGTGCTCGTAAGCCTCGGGCAAACGCTGAGCAGCGCTCGCGTGAATGCCGCCCTTGTGCGCAAATGCCGAGGAGCCCACATACGGCTGATGCGGTTCCGGCGAGATGTTCGCGGTCTCAGCCACGAAATGGCTCACCTCGGTAATGAGCCTGAGCTGATCCCGCGTGATGCAGTCGTCGTTCATCTTGAGAACGAGCGACGGGATGATGGTTGTCAGATTCGCATTGCCGGCGCGCTCACCATACCCGTTGACCGTGCCCTGCACATGCGTGCAGCCGGCATCGATCGCGATCAGCGAGTTGGCCACCGCGCAGCCGGCATCGTTGTGCGCGTGAATGCCGAGGGGCACCTCAATGACCAGCCTCATAGCGGAGACGGTCCTGAGCACCTCGTGCGGCAGAGTGCCGCCGTTGGTGTCGCACAGCACGACCGCGTCCGCGCCCGCCTCTGCGGCGACCGTGCAGACTTCGATCGCGTAACTGGCGTTGTTCGCGTATCCATCAAAGAAGTGCTCGGCGTCAAAGAACACCGTGCGACCCTGCTCTTTGAGGTAGCGGACTGTGTCACCCACCATCGCGAGATTCTCCTCGAGCGTTGCGTGCAACGTCTCGGTCACGTGAATGTCCCACGCCTTGCCGAATACGCACAGCGCCTTGGCACCCGTGTCGAGAAGTCCCTGGATCTGCGCATCCTGCTCTACGGACACATCCTTGCGACGCGTAGAGCCAAACGCCGAGATAACTGCCGAGGAGAGCTCAAGGTCGCGCGCGCGCTCAAAGAACTCCGTGTCTTTGGGATTGGCACCCGGCCATCCGCCTTCGATGTAGTGCACGCCCAGGTCGTCGAGCCGCTGGCAGATGCGTAGCTTGTCCTCGACCGAAAGCGAGAGATTCTCGCGCTGGGTACCATCCCTGAGCGTGGTGTCGTAAAGGGTGATCAACGCTGTGCGATCCTTCCACGAACGAGCCGGTCTCGTTGGATTGCCTGGCTGACCATCTATTGTAACCGAGGTGCTGTCCCCGTGTTCTGCTGCAGATCCGGAGCGTCCCTCACATCACTGATCGGACCTGATCAGTGCTCCAGGGTGCACAGTTCCTGTGAGATCGAACCTGTCGGCAGGGAGAGTTCCATGGGCTCAGGGCAGTCAGGACGAGCGATGTTGAGCGATTCGGGACACAGCATGTAGACCGTCAGGTCAGTTGCTGGCCCTAGGTTGCCTTCCTCCGGCGCGGGCTGAGGCGCAGTGACATGTCGTGCAGAAACCTGCATGAAGCCCTTCCACACCTGTGCCGGATAGCTGCCGCCGGTCACCGGAATTCCGTGGACATTATCCATGGACACCTGAGCTTGGGGATATCCGACCCACACCGCCGTGCTGATATCCCCCGAGTAGCCAACGATCCATGCATCGCGCCACGACTGAGCTGTCCCCGTCTTCACCGCTCCCCACTGACCGATATTCGCTCCGGTTCCGGTGCCCCGCTCGTAGACCTGATTCAGGACTGCCGATATCGAGGTGGCTATCTCAGATGATATCGCGCGAGTTCCCTGTCGGTCCGGTGCGTAGATAAGCTCACCAGCGTCATCGGTCACGCGCTCGATACCGGACGGTTTGACAGCAACGCCATCATTCGCGATCGTGCCGAATGCCGAGGCCATCTCAAGCGGGGAAACGCCGCGCGTGAGTCCGCCGAGTGCGATCGCCGGGTCGGGATCGATAGGAGCAGTGATTCCCATCCTATGCGCGACATCGACCACCTTTTCGGCGCCCACCGCAGTGATCAGACGCGCGTAGACCGTGTTGATGGACCAGATGGTCGCCATTTCCAGGGTATAGCTACCGCCTTTGATACTGTTCTCGTAGTTCTCCACATGCCATATCTCGTCCTTCACCGGTGTGGAGAACGGAGAGGCATCCCATTCGGAGTCCATCGTGTAGCCCTGCTCGAGCGCGGCTGCAAGCACAAAGGGCTTGAATGCCGAGCCCGCCTGCCGACGACCCTGTGTTGCCAGGTCGAACGCCTCGACCGAGAAGTCGCGGCCGCCCACGATTGCGATCACAGCGCCATCGCGCCATCGAACCGCCGCCACCGCCACCTCCGGATCTGATTCTGCATCCGGAAGGACCTTCTTGGCCGCTGCTTCTGCGGATCGCTGCGCAACCGGGTCGAGCGTTGTATATATCCTGAGGCCCCCTTGATACAACCGCTCAGAGCCGAGGCGCTCGAGCAGATCACGCCGTACGTACTCAACAAAATGGGGAGCGAGCGTAGGGGTCTCGTTCGTGTCGGTGACACCCAATGGCTCAGCCGAAGCTTGCATAGCTTCCTGGGCGGATATGTAGCCCTGGTCTCGCATCTCACGGATCACCGTATTGCGCCGATCGAGAGCAGGACCCGGATTGACAAAGGGGTCGTAGCGCGTGGGCGACTGAATGCAGCCTGCAAGAAGTGCGCACTGCGCCAGCGTCAGGTCTGACGTGGTTACGCCAAAGAACCGCTCCGCCGCTCGCTCAACACCATACGCACCGCGGCCAAAGTAGACCGTATTGAGATAGATACCGAGTACGTCTTCTTTGGTGATCCGCGCCTCAAGGGAAAGGGCGAGCAGCGCCTCCTCGACCTTGCGCCCAAAGGTGCGCTCGCCATCGGTAAAGAGCAGCTTCACGGCTTGCTGCGTGATGGTAGAACCGCCTTGTATGACTTCGCCAGCCCCGGAGTTGATTGACAAGGCGCGAGCAATCGCCTGAGGATCCACACCCTGATGCTCGTAGAAGCGCTTGTCCTCAATGGCGACGGTGGCGTCCTCGAGATTTGCAGGGAGTATATCAACGGATACCACGATGCGGTTCTGCTCGTCATACCATTCGGCGAGAACCGTTCCATCAGATGCGTAGACAATCGAAGTCTCTGCCACTTTGAACGCCGTGGGATCATTTTGGAGGTCAGGCAGGCGTCCGGACAAGACCCACAGGTACCCTGCGAGCGCCAACGCCAGCACCATGAGTATCGTCAGGAGGCCCGATGCGAGCGACAGTACCTTGATGAGGCGTCGCCTGCTCACCACGCTCACTCCTTGGTTCAGATTACGTCACAACACTCGATACAGAGAATCGTGTGCCAGCATACGCCACAGCGATGAACGCCCGGCTTGCTACACGTACTCGAGCCACGCCGAGTACTCGGGCACACGACCCGCAACGACATCGAAGAATGTCTTCTGCAGGTCCAGCGTAATCGGTCCCGGATCGCCGACTTCGCGGCCGTCAACTGAACGCACAGGCACGACCTCGGCTGCGGATCCACACATGAAGACCTCGTCGGCGCTGTATAGCTCCGTCCGGACCATCGAGCGCTCAACGACCTCGATGCCCTTATCGCGACCAATCGTCATGAGCGAGTCACGGGTAATGCCCTCCAGGATTCCGTCCGAGACCGGCGGCGTGTAGATGACGCCTTTCTTCACAATGAAGATGTTCTCGCCGGTTCCCTCGCAGACCTTGCCCTCTTCGTTGAGCAGGATCGCCTCGGCATATCCATGCTTGTTTGCTTCGATGCGAGCGAGCGAGGAGTTCATGTAGTTCGCAGTTGCCTTGATCGCAGGTGGGTTCGCGTTCACGGTCCGCTGACGCCAGCTCGATACGCCAACGTCCATACCCTTGGCAAGCGCCTCCTGGCCGAGAAAGGAATCCCAGGACCAGGCGGCAATCGACATCTGGACGGGAGCAGGCAGGGGATCGAGGCCCATCACGCCGTAGCCACGAAACGCGATCGGACGGATGTAGCAACTATCGAGTCTGTTGACCCGGATGGTCTCCTTGACGGCCTCGACCATCTCATCGACCGTGTAGCCGAGATCCATGAGCAGCATCTTGGCACTGCGCTCAAAACGCTCCATGTGCTCTGTGAGGCGAAAGACCGCCGAACCGGAGTCGGTACTGTAGCAGCGGATACCCTCAAAGATCCCCGAGCCATAGTGCAGCGCGTGGGTGAGCACGTGCACCTGGGCTTTATCCCAGTCCACGAGTTCCCCATCCATCCAGATCTTGTCTACCTTGGGCAATGCCGCCATCGTCGATCCCCTTCCCAACCTCGCGAGATACCCAGGCCGCTCTGGGTGTTCGTCCATCTTAGCGCGCCCGCCCGCTCTCGTCCTGGGCCCACGCAGTGAATTCCGTCTGGAGTTCTCGCTCCCGAGCGAGTGCCCTGGCTACAGCTGTGTGACGACCAGGTCGCCCATCTCGCTTGTGCCCACGAGTCGATCCGCAGGTGTACCCTCATCGGCGATATCACGCGTTCGCCAACCCTCGGCGAGCACATTCTCGATCGCTGTCGAGAGCGTATCGGCCGCGCCATGCATCTCGAAGCTGTGACGAAGCATCAGTTCGACGGAGAGCAGCATCGCAAGTGGGTTTGCGACCCCCTGGCCGGCGATATCAGGCGCCGATCCATGGCTCGGCTCGTAGAGCGCAGTTCCATCGCCAAGCGATGCACTTGCAAGCATTCCGAGCGAACCGGTCAGCATCGACGCTTCATCGGAGAGGATGTCGCCAAAGATATTGCCGGTGACCATGACATCGAACTGAGCCGGCCAGCGAACGAGTTGCATGGCCGAGTTGTCGACCAGCTGATCGACGAGCTCCACATCGGAGTACTCCGCATCATGCACGCGGTGAACAACCTCCCGCCACAGGCGACTCGACTCCAGCACGTTTGCCTTGTCAACAGAGTGCACCTTGTTGCGGCGTGTACGCGCGGCATCGAACGCAATACGGGCGATTCGTTCGATCTCATACTCCGCATACACCTCGGTGTCATACGCGCGCATCCCGGAACCGCCGTCGGCACCGGCGCCGGGCACATCGCGCTCGCGCCCGCGTTCGCCAAAATAGATGCCACCCGTGAGCTCACGCACGATCAGCATGTCGACGCCTTCAAGATGCTCCGGCTTGAGCGAAGATGCACCCACGAGCGCGGGGAACAACTTGACTGGCCGGAGATTGGCAAACAGACCCAACGCCTTGCGTATGCCGAGGAGCCCCTGCTCTGGTCGCGGCTTGTCCGGGTCAGTCGTGTCCCACTTGGGGCCACCGATCGCAGCCAGTAACACGGCGTCTGCGGCTCGTGCCGCATCAAGCGTAGCATCGGGTAACGGAGAACCGGTTGCGTCGATGGCTATTCCGCCGAGGAGCGCCTCGTCATAGGAAAACGTTACATCATTCAAGGCGCCGATTGCATCGAGCACCTTGACCGCCTCGACGGTGATCTCAGGCCCGATCCCGTCTCCGGGCAACAGACAGATGCGCCTTGGGTTCGTCACTGCGGTTCCTCCCTATCAGAAACGTGCGTCGAGTCTAGCAGACGAGAAGCTAGCTTCCTTGCGCGCCGCGCGACTCAGCGCCGTGCTAACACCGTTCAACGTTCAACCTGATACGCCGGATCATGGCAGATGTCGCAGAACGTCCGGTTCGGGTCGGCAATCAGATTAGGCGTGAGATGGCAAGCGCAGCTCTGCTTGGCGTCGTCGGCTTGCTGATGATCCAATCGCCAGGAGAGCGCATGTGCGGGGAAACTGCCTGAATGACACTGGCTGCATGCGTTGTGACCACTGTAGTGACACCTTTGACAGGCTCTCCCACCGTTCCCCCATATGTCAATGGTGGCGAGGCGTGCGTGCCCAATCCCCTTGAATGCAGCAGAATGAGGCATGCGCATTCCATGACACGCGTCACAGGACCGCTCCGAATGGCAACCTCCGCATGTCGGATCAGGCACGTGTTCCCTCGCTCGTGAACCCGCCGGCACGAGATCCGATCGAATCGCATAAGCCGGCTCCTTGGAATGGCACGTGCCGCAGTCAGCCGAGACTCCTGTCGTCCCGTGGCAACGGAGGCATGGATCATGTCCAATGGTCTGATCGGACACGACCCCCCCACGAAGAACATGACAATCCATGCACTCCGCTCCCGCTTCGAGCGGCTCTTGATGGGACATGAGAACGCCCCGCTGCTCGTCCACAGTGATCTCGTTCAAACCCGCAGCATGACAGCCACTGCACTCCCGCGAAGAGATGGGGGACCCATACGATGAATCAGATTGCGCTTCAGAGAGTTGGCCCCGCAGAATATGCGCCAAGCGCCCGGGCACGTTCGGAATCACGCGCTCGAAGACTCCACCCGGCTCATGGCACAAGGTGCACGCCACGGCGGAGTGGGGGTCGATTGACTCAGAACCCACGTGCGGGCTATCCGAATGGCAAGACTCGCAGACCGATCCGGCAGACGACGAGACTCCTAGTGCGGCCCACAGAACGAGGCAAGCCGCTGTCCCCAAGCCTACGAACGCCATCGACTGAAATGCTCGAGTGGCTGGAGGAGGCGCGAGTGAGTGAGTGAGCCCGTCTCCGCCCAAGACCACGTCGTTGGTGGCTGAGATGTCAGCTTCTCGCCTATCGGCGCCATCACCCCTGAGCAGATACAAGAGTCCGGCGATTACTGCTATCAGGAGCATGGTGGTGATAACAGCCAGAAGAAGCACTGCCGCGGTCATGTTGACCGAAGGTTCTCGGATGATGTCAGGTATTGCACCGAGGGTGTCAATGAAGCGCTGGCTGTCCACTAGCGCACACCCCCGAGAGAATCAAGAGCAGCGTCAGACAGACCAGGGTGAACGTGCAGGAGATGACAGTTTGCACAATCGGAAGCCTTATGGCACTCAATACAGACATCATCGCCTTCAGCAGCCACGATCACTGCATGCTCGGCAATAAAGGTGACAGGATGCGGCATTTCGATTCCGTGGCAGTCGCTGCAAAACGAAGTGTGATGACAATCATCGCAAAGAGAGCCGGGGGTGAGAGAAAGGACAGCGTGTTCCCTCATGAAGTCCTCGTCATGAGGGAGCGCGATACCATGGCAACGAACACAGTAGTCCTTAGGGTGACACGCAGAGCATGTCTCAAAGTTCCCCATGCCATGAGCACTACGCCAGTCCTGGCCATGCGTGACCCGCCAAGCGCCTTGACCAATACGTTCAGACTCCGTCTTTCCGGAGTGGCACGCATCGCATTGATTTGAAGCGGTCGCACCGTCGTGGCACTCGACGCAGACAGACATCTCCGATGAGCGCGGCCACGTGGAAGCTGAACCATGCGCCACCGAAGAATGGCAGTCCACGCAGCTGCGATCAGCGGCACACGTGAGATGCTGGATGCGATAGCCTTTGGAATCCGTGAGTTGCTCAAGCACTAAGTCGTGGCACGCGAGGCATGCCGCATCCTCGACGCTCGCTCCCGGCCTTCCCTGAGAGGGAACTATCCCGAGAAGCATGGAGTTGACCACATTTGACGAGAATGAAAGCCGCTGAAGCACTCCACTCCCCGGATGACACGCCATGCACTTCACGGAAGCGTGCGAGCTTGCGATTGTTGCCTCGCCATACTCCCCGACAAGATGGCACGACTCACAACCTGGCTGCGCAACGGCAACATAGGCAATCGAGACAGTGAACACAAGCGCCAGGAGCGCCAGTCCGACAAATACCCATCGCACAAAAACCAATGCACCGGAATCCGCCACGACTCCCTCAGGAGATGCGGCATCCGGAGCATCGCTTGTCTGCATGTTGGTAACCGAGGGCACGAGGCAACCGACTCCTAGTAAGCATCAAGCATCAAACAAGTACTATGCCAGCGTAAACTCGACGGCCGGGGTTGGAATGCACAGTGTCCACACTGAAGTGCAAGCAAGCGGGGCCGACTCCGAAGAGCCGGCCCCACCCAAGAAGCATGGGTCGATCACAAACCTCTGATAAGAGACTAGTACTCCTGACCAACACCCGTGGCCGCGTCTCCCTTGTGACACTTGAGGCAAACACCGTCGCGGAGAGAAAACTCTGCAACTGCGCCGTCACCCGTGCCTGAGTACGTAGCGGTCTCGGTACCCGCATAGGACGCGTCGGCCGAAACAGATACGCCGGTAGGACCGGACAGATCGGTCGCAGACGCCGCCCTATTGAGGAAGCGAGCTGCGCCCTGGGTGAAGTGCGGGAATCCAGATCCACCCGTACCGTCAGCGAACTGCGTCGCGTCGTGACACGACTTGCAGTTAGTAGCGGCAGCCCAGGCAACCTGACCCGTGTAGGAAACGGTACTCGTAGCGTCGAGGTTGTAGGCATACGGTGCATCGTATGAAGCATTGGCTACCACGGCTGAACCAACACGGTGACCTGTACGATCGCCGATTGCGACACCGTCATTGCCGTTGCCAAGGGTACCGGCTACACCATTCTGGTATGAACCAGAGTGGCAACCCTGACAGAACAGACCGATGGCGACCTCGCGCGTGGCGGCGCTAGCATCGGTATTCAGCAGTGTGTCAACCTGAGCAGTAGTCATACCGGCAATAGCTGTACCGGTGGTAATCCAGCTGTTGACGATGCGAGGGTTCATGTCATCGTTGCTGTACTCTTCAGCAAGAATGATCGAGGTGATCGACGGCACATCAGCGATTGCGCCGGCGCCGTGCACAGTAGCATGACACCGGGAACAGTTGCTGCTCGTCGTGTGGTGATCCATGCCGCTCGCGTTGGCAATAGCAGCGTCTCCGCCGTAGACCATGTTCGTGCCGCCAAGCTGTGCCGCAACATGGCATGAAACGCAGGCTTCATTCGCCGGCATCTTGAGCAAGGTGTCGCCTTCAGCTGAGGCTACGTGAACCGCGTGGCAGACAGCACACTTGACAGTCGTGGTGGTGTAACCGCCATGCGGTGACGTATACCCTGCATTCGCCGCAAAATCATCGGCAGCCCACGTAGCCGTAGCCGTTGTGGTCCAGGGGTTGTAAATCAGGTACGAATCAGGTCCCTCTGCCACAGAACCAGCAGCAGGCCAATTAACGACGGCGTTCTTCGCCATCGCAACGCCGCTCATTGCAAAAACCATCAGTGCGGCCAAGACCGCGATGGATATGATTCTCTTCATAAAGGCTCCTCCGTTGATCTCACTTCTGGACATCTCATTCATCGAACACACCCCCCTTCCGAGAATGATTCTCATCTACAGAACACTGATTGCGCGCACAAGTGTCCTGTTTTGATGCTTAACTGATATTAGAGACTTGTATCGGACAGTTCAATAGGAATGAGCAAAGAATCTGCGCTTGGCAATGGCTTTTCTGTCAACGGTTCACCCAGGCACAACCCTACTCCTGCGCTGGAGCCTGTTCGAATGCTGCACGCTCAGCACGAGCCCGCGACCGACGACGCCGGCGAACGACCAACGCAACCAGTATCAGCATGAGGAGCAGCGCCAGCGGGAACAGACATGCGCGCCACGGACCCGACAGACTGCGCAATACGGGCGACAACGGCCGATTTCCCGAATCGGGAATCCTGACAACCTGTACACGGCTATTGTAGAGATCCGCGACGGCAAACCAGTCCCTGGATTCATCATAGTCAATTCCAACAGGATACGTGAACTGACCCTCAGCATCTCCTGGGGCGCCGTACTTCCCAATCAAATGCCCGTCGGCGGGGTCAAGTACAGTGATGCTGAAGTCGAACGAGTCCACCACGACGAGCCTTCCCGCTCCGTCGAGGGTCAAACGGAGAGGGAGCTGCGTCTCCGGCGATTGACCCTCCTCTCCCGACAGTCCTTCGCTCTGTATCTGTCCCCCTTGATTGCCCGGAACGCCGAGTTGACGAATCCACAGGCGATTCCCATCACGGTCGTAGGCACTCAACCGGTTGTTATACGTGTCAACAGCGTAGATCATCCCGCTCGGCGACACCGCAACGCCCGACACAGTATCGAATTGGTCAATTCCTTGCCCTCGAGTTCCGAGAAGCCTGACGACTTCGCCAGCCTTGTCAAGAATGACAAATCCCGCAATCGAACCAGCCACGACACGATCCCCGCGAACCGCAACCGAACGCACGTCGGGAACTACGTACTCGAGAACCACCGTATTGTCCCTGCGAAGAACAGTAATGCGATCCTTTTCGGAGTCTCCAACGTAGATAAGTCCCTCTTCATCGACCGCCAGAGCATTCGGAAAAGAGAACGCATGCGGAGATGACCCTCGTGGACCCTGGTGAAGCAACGCCTCGAAACTCCCGTCGGGATTGAATCCCACGACCTGCTGCTTGGTTTGATCGGTAATCCAAATCGTGCCATCAGGGCCGATTGCGACATCATTGGGCTGGCGCAACTGTTCTTCGAGCGTGTCACCGTACCCGTAGATGGAGCGCACCCACTCAAGCCCGCCTGCTTCCTCGATGGTTGCAACGCGTCCCACCGGTTTGATTATCGAGTAGAGAAAGTAGCTCGTCCCCAGGAGAATGAGCACCAGGGCCGTCAGCACCAGAATCAACGCGCGGCGGGTGGTTGACTTGGGCGAGGAAACGACCTGTGAATCATCGTTCATTGCCTGCTCACGCATCAGTCGATCGCTCCAATAGACTCTAGGCCCTCGAGGGCTGCTGCATAGTCGGGGATGTAGAGGAGAGCCTGCTCATAGTCAGCCCGGGCACCATCAATGTCGCCCGCTTCCCGCTTATACGATGCACGCAAAACGAGGGCGTCGGCGGCGGATGGAGCAGTCTCAAGAAACTCATCGAGCACTTCAATTGCATCGTCAAATTGCATAAGCTCTGCAAGCGCCTGAGCTTTGAGCAACTGTGCATTCGCGAGCGCAGGAGAGGGATCAGGTTCGGAGGTGATACCCCGCTTCGCAAAATTCTCCCTCATGATGTCCGTTTCCTCTCGCGAAGCCGCGATGGCTCCGTCGGCTGACTCCACTGTGCTCTCATAGTCGCCGAGCTCGAAATCGAGTCGTGTCCTCTGTGCAAGTATGAGCGAGGTCTTATCGGTAACCGCAGCCAAAGCGTCTTCTATCGCCCCCTCTGCCCGGGAGTACTGCTTTCCAGCGATGAGCGCACTTATGTAGTCCGCCCAAATCACCGCATCCGTTGTGCCTTGCTCAACGGCGTCGCCATAGACGCCAATCGAACGCTCAACCGCGGTGCGTGGCGCCGGCGGGTTCAGTATTCCTAGCACGAGGGCGGACGCGAGAAACGACAACCAAAGAACCGACACGACGAGAATCGCAAGGACAAGGCTCCGATTGGTTACCCCCCCGGCCTTGCCGGCCGGACGGGGTTGAGGCAAATCAGATTGGATATCCATCATGCGGGACTCCTCTGAGAGCTGACTCATGTACCACCTTCCTGTGATCACAAGAATGCGAATGGAGACCATTGCGAATCAGCAGTATCTTGCGCAATCTGAATAGTCGGCAAGCAATACTAGCAAAACTCCTACCGATAGCAAGCCTTTCGATTCTCACCGAATGCAGTGTGCGCGACAGCCCGCAACGGGACCCTTGGAGTCAGTCAAAGAGGCTGCTCGCTGCGCTCATTCCTACTGGCCCATTCGGCCCTTGGTCGCCTCGATCAGCCCACCCTTCTCAATGATATCCTTGATGAACGGGGGGAACGGCTGAGCACGAAACGTCTGGCCGGTAGTCTTGTTCACGATGATTCCGGCGTCGGCATCGACCTCGACTTCATCCCCCATGCTGATTCCATCGACCGCCTCGGGCGCTTCCATGATAGGCAGGCCCGTATTTATCGCGTTGCGATAGAATATCCGGGCAAAACTCTTGGCGATCACAACGCTCACGCCGGCCGCCCTGATCGAAATCGGTGCATGTTCCCTACTTGAACCGCACCCGAAATTCTCCTCGGCAACGAGAATGTCTCCGAACTCTATCTTTGAGACGAACTCGGCATCCAGATCCTCCATGCAGTGCTTTGCCAGTTCCTCGGGAATGCTCGTGTTGAGGTACCTCGCAGGGATGATCACATCGGTGTCGATGTCACGTCCATATCTGTGGGCCGTTCCGTGGAACTTCATTCGCTGACTCCTAGCTCGTGTCGTTGGGAAGCGCGGCCCCCAACAACGCATGGCGGCAGCAACAGCGGAGGGACTTCCGGAACCTCATCGGCGAAATCACGAAACCGATCCGCCGGATCGCGATTCGCGGTGCCCGCTGCCGCTTCCCCAGACCCGCATGATGTCATATCCGTCTTTCGAGGTGCAAGCGGGCGGACAGTGCAGGGAAGCGCCCGTCCCCGAACGAGCGTATCTTGCACAAATCCGCCGCACTGGTACGGTCTGTGCTGGTAGAATCCGTAACAACGGTCACAGCTTCGAACGAATACACATGTGCTACCAAGACTCCCGCGCTCTCAGGAAGATCGCCCTGCCCACCATACAGACGCAAGAGGTTCCTTGATGCAACGCACTGGTGAAGACACTGGCATCGTTATCGACACGTCCGCCTTCCTGATCGGTCTGGTCGTGTTCGTGTCCGGAGCGGTCGTGATGGTGCTCGAGCTTGTCGGCTCCAGGCTGCTCGCACCCTTCTACGGCAACTCGCTGTTCGTGTGGACGAGCCTGATCGGCGTCATGCTTGGATTCATGGCACTCGGCGGTTTCCTTGGCGGGCGCCTGGGAGACCGACATCTCTCAACAAAGATTCTCTTCTGGATTCTACTGTCCGCGTCGATATCCATTTCTCTTGTGTCCTTCACGGAAGGCACGCTTCTTCCCAGTCTCGCAGCGGGCTCGACACTGAGAATCGCGGCTGTGATCTCCGCAACACTCCTGTTCGCTATTCCTTCAACTCTGCTGGGAGCCGTATCGCCGTATTGCACGCGCCTGCGGCTGCACGCGCTCGCGGACTCGGGCGCAACGGTCGGATCGCTCTATGCGCTATCGACCGTTGGCAGCATTACGGGCACCTTTGCCGCCGGTTTCTGGCTGATTGCGAACATCGGAAGCCATGATCTCGTGGCCTGGCTTGCAGCAGTGGTGCTCATCCTCGCAGCGATCCTCGCACCGCCACTCACCATGAAGAGATCTGCAGGACTGATAGCGGCTCTCGCAATGCTGCTTGGAGCGATGTACTACCCCGGAACATCCGAGGGATCGTTCGACACTCAATACGATCGCTACTTCATTGGCCGGGAGATTGAAAGTGGGACACTTCGGCCCGTTGTGACACTCGCGCGTGACACGTATTCGATCGAGTCGGCAACCTACTCAGACAATGGAGAGCCATTCCTTCTCGACTATTACGACTACTACGACCTTGCGCTGCAAAGCGTGCCGGACGTGAGGAAGACACTGCTGATAGGCGGAGGCGCGTTCTCCTACCCACGCCACCAGCTCGAGAACTACCCCGACTCGACGACCGACGCAGTTGAGATCGATCCGCAGCTCGTTGAGGTCGCCCGCAGCACGTTCTCCCTCACAGACGATCCGCGCCTGAATGTAGTGGTCGAAGACGGCCGGACATTTCTCAACGACTCACAGGACAACTATGACGTCATCCTCATCGATGCCTTCAAGTCCGCAAGCTCGATCCCGTATCAGCTCACGACCTACGAGTCGATGCAACACTGCTACGACGTGCTGGATGAAGACGGCATTCTCGCCATGAATCTGATCGCTTCGGTGGACGGCGCGGGCAGCAGATTCCTGTGGGCTGAATACGGCACCCTGATGGAGATATTCCCGCAGGTCGAGGTATTTGCAGTCTACGATCCAGCCGAGCTTTCCGATATTCAGAACATCTCAGTGCTCGCAAGCAAGAGCACGTCGATCGATCTCATGGAGACTATTGAGCGAGTCGCTCCTGAACTTGCGAAGCAGAGAATCACCGAGTTGGCGGGGGCCCAGGGCTACGAATCCATTCCACTCATCACGGACGATTTTGCGCCCGTCGACCAGTACCTCATGGGTCTCTAGGAAACCGAACGCTCTAGGGAGTGGTTCCCGCAGGCCACGTGAAGGCTCATTGCCATCGATACGTGTAGTAAACTGACCTCCTGCTGGCATTAATTTCGCTTCACAATTCTCGGTTGTGCACTACGCGCACCTCCACGATCCGCGAGACCCGAGGGGACACGGCATGAGGCTTCACCTATGAGTGCCCGCACGAACGCCGAACATGCTCCATCGAAAGCACACCTGACCCCGGCGAGCGTGGCGATATTGCTGCTTGCCTACGGCCTCTCCGGTGCAGCCGCTCTGGCCTACGAGGTCTCATGGATGCGAGAACTCAGTTCGATGTTCGGCTCCACCGCGTATTCAGCTGCCCTGATGCTCTCGGCGTTCATGACCGGATTGGGCATTGGCGCACTGCTAGGAACGCGCAGAGCTACTCACACACGGCACCCACTGAGAGACGCGGCCCACGCCGAACTGGCTGTAGCGGTCTTCTCGGTTGTCGCCCTCCTTGGACTGCGCTACCTGCCCTCGATCTACTTCGACATGATCCAGCAATGGAACATGTCCGGTACCGTCTTCCTTGCCGTTCAGTTCGGCATCTCATTTCTGATCATGGTGCTACCCACGATGGCCATGGGCGCTACCTATCCGCTCGTTATCGAAGCAGTCGGAAGAAAGCACGAACTCGGTGGGTGGGCCGGCAGACTCTACTCCTGCAACACCGCCGGGGCGATCATTGGCTCCCTCACAACGGGGTTCATACTGATCCCCATCATTGGATTGAAGGGCGCACTCATCACTGCCGCAGTCCTCAGCTCGTGCGCCGCGATTCTCTTCTCCATCCTCGCGACGCGCCTGTCGAACGCGCCTTCTTTCCTTCGCTCACTCGAATTTGCACTCGTTCCCGTCGTATTGCTCGCACTTCTCGCGATTCCGGCTTCGTCTGGCGCGGCCCTCGGGCTGGGGCAGGTCTATTTCTATGAGTCATCGACCCAGTACAAGGTCGCGTCCTCGGTCAGAGAGATCCTGTACGAGGAAGAGGGCACGTACTCCCGAGTCACCGTATATGAAGACGGATGGGGGCTGCGAACGCTTGCGAACGGAGCGCTCGACGAAGGAAACAGCGGTGACACCGACAAGGGCACCACCACTATGCTGGGTCTTGTGCCGGCCGCAAGCGCCACCAGTACCGAATCGGCGCTCGTTGTCGGGCTCGGAACCGGCTATACCTCGCTGGCATATCACCAACTGGGTTTCGACCATGTGACCACAGTTGAGATCAATCCCGAGGTGGTCCCTGCTTCAAGCTACTTTGTTGGTGAAATACCTCAAGACGACACGTGGCGCGTTATCGTCGACGACGCCCGCTCACACCTACTCACCAATCCGAAAACATACGACGTTATCGCATCGGAACCGAGTTGGCCGTGGAGTTCAAGCGTGGCCGCCCTCTTCACCGAGGAGTTCATGTCGACCGCGAAAGCACGTCTCAATCCGGGCGGAGTGTACTGCCAGTGGCTCCCGAACTACCTTCTTGAGCCCCGGGACGTGGAGATGATGTACAAGACCATGCGCCAAGTGTATCCGCGCGTGGACGTATGGGCGATCAATTTCCCTGGTGCCCCGGAATCAGAGTTGCTCCTCATTGGATATCTGGATGATACGAGCCCGTCACACGAGGAGATCGTGACCCGAATCAGTGAGCTCAGACCCACGTTCTCTCGGGATAACCCTGCCATTACAAGCGAGACGCTCTCTGTATACGGCGACATGCCCGGCCTTGAACGAGCCGTAAATGACCCGCTCGTTCCACTGAACACCGATGATCACTCATCGCTCGAGTATCGAGTGTTCTGGAACCTGCTCAACAACGTGATCTCACAGTCAAGGGAGTAGGGCTCGTGCCAAAAACGCCCACCAACATGGCCATGTCATCCAACAACACTCGTGTATCGAGCGGTTGGCCTTTTCGTCTATTGCTTCTCATGGTGTTCACGGCCGGCTCCGCTTCACTACTCTATGAGGTTGTCTGGATCCGCCAGCTCGGCATGTCGCTGGGCTCCACGGCACTGGCGTCCTCAGTCATGCTCTCGGCGTTTCTGGGCGGCTTGGCGTTCGGCAGCTGGCTCGCGGGCCGCAGGGCTGACAGTCTTGCCTCGCCGCTCCGTGCACTGCTCAGACTTGAACTCGTCGCTGCCCTGATCGGGGCGCTGTCCGTACCTGCTCTCGCAGTCGCAGGACGCGCCTACGTGCTCGTATCACTCAGCACCAATGCTACACCCGAGCTCTCATTGCTTCTGAGAGCACTCTTCTCGTTCGTGGTCATGTGCATTCCCGCTATCGTCTTTGGAATGACATTCCCATTGGCAACCGCGGCCGCGGCACGACTTGTAGATGTTCAGAAGGCGAGTGGCTGGGTCGCTGCGGCCAGCTCCTTTGGCTCAGCAGTGGGCGCTGCGGTCGCGGGTCTGTATCTTGAGCCCATGCTCGGACTCACCCGGTCCGCACTCGTGGGTGCGGGTCTCAACGTGATGGCCGCCCTGTGCGTCCTGACTGCAGCGAGAATGCTTACTCGCCGAGGAGATCTCGCCTCAGAGAAGTAGCGCACCGCGGGCCGTGAGCCCTACGGAGCCTGGGGTTGATGACACAGATCTATGCAGAAGTCCCTGCGGGGGCGGTAGGCCATCGCGCTGTGGCACACATCGCAGCCGACTGACGTACCGCTGCTATGTGTGCGAATCAGCCCCGAACCGTGTGACGAGAAGCTCCCTTTGTGACATGTAGTGCAGGGACGTTTCTGATCGCTGTGGCATTTTCCGCATGTCCTGCCGGCATTGAACCAGATATCCTCAACGCCCTGCCGCGCGTGCGCGTACTCCATGAACTCAGCCGAATGGGGCATGCGGAGCCCATGACAGGCATCGCACGAAGTCTGATCGTGACATCCTCCGCAGTCCGGATTCGGAATGAGTCGTTGCGCGGTCGAAGTGGACGCCCTGCTCGAGCTCGTAATCGCGAGAGCGATGTCACCGGTGTGGCAGTACGAGCACTCTCCCGGTGCGGAATCATTGTCATGACACAGCAGGCATGGGCGCATCCCTGTGGTGTACAAACCCACGACCCCCTCGCTCAGTCGGTGACAATCGAGACATTGAGCGCCTGCCTCGATAGGCTCCACATGAGACATCTTGACCGCTCGAAGCTCATTTGTGGTCGTATCAGCAATTTGAGCATCATGACACTGTGCGCATGCACCGCTGGATATGAAGCCATACGATCCGGTCATGTCATCGCTCAGCACGCCCGAAACGATATGGGAAACGCGGCTCGGGACTCCTGTCGTGAGCGCGCCGACATAGCCACCTGCCTCATGACAACGGATGCAGGATGTCGCCTCATGCGGATCAGCTGCATTCGTGGTGGTATGCGCGCCATCCACATGGCACGACTCGCATACGGAAGGAAGCGTTGTCATCAAGCCGGTGGCGAACCACCAGAGCAGCAGTGTCCCCACGACGATCCAACGTGTGGAAACGCGCCGAGGGCTCACAGTCGTGGCACCCGATTCTGCCGAGGAATCAGTACGCACCCGCTGAGCGCTGACGGCATCTACCCGGTCGCCCGTAGGCGACTCGTCTTCATCTTCGGTTCCTCGCATCACAAGAAGAATCACTGCGATCATTGCAATGACGAGGATGATCACGATAACGGCGAAAGCGAGCATCGCCTCGGTAGGCTTGGACGCGGGATCCATGATGATTTCCCATATCAGCCTGAACGTCTCACCGTAGTCCCGTGTCAGCAACTCCTGCATTAGTCGCCCCCGCCCTGACCGGCATTCCCCGGATGGATATGGAGAATATGACAGGTGGTGCAGTCTGAGTCCGCATGGCAGTTGTCACATGCCACGCGGCCATCAGCTTCAACGAGCGCTGCGTGCTCCGAAGCGAACGTTTCAGGATGCGGCATTTCGAGACCGTGGCAATCGCTACAGAACTGAGGAGTGTGGCACGTCGTGCACTGCGCCGTGTCCAACACCGCGAATTCGCTGTGGTTCACCGCGAACGCAGCGGTGTGCGGAACGCCGGAGCCGTGACACTGGACGCACTTGTCCTCAGAATGGCAGGCTGCACATGCGAGAGAATCCCCCATGCCATGCGCCTGCCTCCAGTTCTCAGCATGGGTAAGCGCGAATGAACCTGTGCGAATTCGCTCTTGCGGGGTTCGTGCTGTGTGGCACAGGTCGCATTCCACTGACACGGAGCGTGTCATATGGCACGACACGCACTCGAACATGTCGTATGAGCGCGGCCATTGGACATCATCGCCGTGCGCAATGCGGGAGTGACAGTCGGTACACGACAAGTCGCCGACACACGCGACGTGATTAATACGAATGGCACTCGTGCTCGATGGTGTGCTCGATAGTTCATGGCAGCTCAGACAGGCACTGTCCGAGATTGCCGCAGTTGTTCGCCCGTTGAGCACAGGCAGCCCGAGATACATTCCGTAGACCTGCCGCGCGGCGAAATCAACCTGCGCGATGGTGGTGAGACCGCCATGACAATCATTGCAGCGGACAAACGCGTGGGCCTCTCGTACTTCGATCGGATCCGGTTCCTGGAGATGGCAACTCGAACAGCGCTCGGGAGCGACCGAGACCGCCCCAATGGCAATCACGTTCAAGGCAACGAACGCCAGGAGTATTCGAACGGTCCATTTCAGGAACAGCGCCGCCCGGGTGTCCATCGGTGTGCTCTCGCTGAGACTCACAGTAAGCCAATCGAAAGAAATGTACGGCCTTTGCTTCGAATACTACCTGTTCTCTTGCACAAGAGTGGGGACCGGCCCCTTTCGGGACCGATCCCCCCTCGTGCAGTTCTTGGTGCAAGTAAGGCTCTAGTAGGTGATGCCAACACCAGAAGTTGCGCCGGTGTTGCGGTGGCACTTCATGCAAGCGCCGTCACTACCAGAAGTGATGCCGGTGCCGCGAACCGTGGTGGTCGCGTCGCCGCTGCCCAGAGAACCGGCAACGGTGAACCATGCAGCACTGTTCGTGCCCTCATCAAAGCCACCAACGTTGATGACGTCGTTGCCATGCGGGAACTGCTTGGCGGTCGGGCTGATGCGGTAGTCAATGCTGTCGTGACATGTCTTGCAAGCGCCAACGTTGGCGAATGCAACGTCACGAGTGGTGAGATCAGCAACGGCTGCGAGCGTGTGACCCTTGACAGCGTCCTGACGCATGTCGAAGAGATCCCAGACATCGTAGTCGACTCCGCCCGAGGAAATAATCGACCCCTGCGCGTAGTCACCCGCAGGAACGTCGACGGGGCCCCACCATGTGCCATAGCCAAGCGGCTGGCCATATTCGGCGAGGTCCGTGTGAAGCATTCCGCCCCACTCGCTCCAGGTCGCATCAGCGGTCAGTGCGTTGAAGGCACCGTTCATGTGACAGCCACCGTTGGAGCAGATGTAGCCGGTACCGACTGCGCGACCAAACGAAATCGCTGCAGCATCGCTCGTATCGTTGAGGATCGCGGCGGTCACGCCGGGGTTGTAGACAGTCATCGTAGCGATACGAGACGCTACGAGTGAGCTGTCAGAACCTGTGGCATAGATGTAGCCCTCTTCAGGATTACCGGTGCTGCCCGAAAGAATTGCAGCGCCGAGAAGGCTGTCGCCGTGATCGGTCAACATCGCGCCAGAGAGCGTGGCGTAACTAGAGATATCGCCAACGCCGTGCGGGGCCACAGAGTGGCAGTAGCCGTTGGTACAGCCGCTGGCCGAACCGTGACGATTACCTTCAGAAACCTTGGTGCTCGAGCTCGCGTTGGCGCCGAGGTGGCACGGCACGCAAGCCTGTGAAGCGGTGCTCTGAAGAAGCGTGTCGCCTGCGGCGGCAGCCTTGTGAGCGGAATGGCAAACCTGGCACTTAACGGTTGTCGTGGTGTAGTTGCCATGAACGCTCGCAGTGTTGGTCTCAGAAGCGAGGTCCATCGTGGCCTGCGCCTTGTCCCATGCGACGTAGCTCTCGCCCTTGTCAAGGAACGAGGAGGAACGGTTACTGGGGGAATAACCCTTGGCCAGCGCAACGCTGGAGAAGGCCAAGAGCAGCATCATTGCCAGAGTGGCAACAAAAAATATCCTCTTCATTGGTACTCCCATTGTTTGGTTGTGAGTAGAAACATGGATCTCTTTCATATATATCACCTCCGTTCCGAGAACAGTATTCTTACCTGAGGACAGAATCCTCATGAGTAGCCCTCATTATGCTCCATTTGGCGTCCTAAAGCAACCTTAATCACTTAAGACGGAGCAGTGGTTTGTTCGGCTATTCAGCGCTCTCAAGTGTATGCTCATCCGAGAATTCGTGCATCTCCAAACGATTCGCGCGTCGCTCACGGACTTTCCGATAGATCCAGTATCCGAGAGCGAGCAGCAGCAGGATGAGCGGCAGGAGCAGAGCTCTGAGCGCCCCAGAGAGGGCGCGTCTGGCTGTCGGCAGCAGCGAAGAACTCGAGGAACCCGGAATGCGAACAATCTGAACCCTGTCGTTGCCCAGATCCCCGATTGCGAACCAATCGCGCTCGGCGTCGTATGCGATGCCAGATGGGTATACGAACTTGCCTTCTTCGGCGCCAAACGTCCCGTACTTCTCGAGAAAGTCACCATTCTCGGAATCGAATACCGCCAAGGAGAAGTCGAGCATGTCCAATACCACGAGACGACCATTGCCGTCGATTACGGCCGTGCCGGGGGTCTGCATTCCGGCAGGAGCATCCGTCTCGACGTTTACACTGCCCCCGCCCTGATTGGCGCTCTGGTTGCCGGGATTACCGGTCGTGACGATCCAGATGCGCTGACCGTCCTGGTCGTACTTGCTGATTCGGTTGTTGTACGTGTCAACGATGTAGATGTCACCGTTGTCGTCAATGGCGACACCGGACACGGTATCGAACTGATCATCGGCGAATCCGCCGGTTCCAATCACGTTGACGGGAGTACCGTCCAGGTCGAGGATCGCGAATCCTTCTTTGGCACCCACCACGATTCTGTCAGCGGCGACAGCAACGGAACTCGGCTCGACCACGTCGAGGGCGAAGATCGTCTCGTTCCCGTCAGGGGATAGCTTGAGCAGATTCCCTTGAGTCGTTTGTACGACATAGATAGCACCGTCAGGACCTACTCGAATGCCGGTCGGATAGAGTATGCGGCCTTCGTCTTCTCCCCCGTCGAAGGATCCGTCGAACGACCCGTCGGGGTTGAACCGAAGTACCTGAGCATTACCGGAAATCTGAGGAACAAGAATCGTCCCGTCTCCTGCGATCGCCACGGCACCAGGTCTGCTCAACTGTTGATCCGGACCCGGACCCCATCCATATATCGAACGCACCCACGTGATACCGCCCGCCTCATCGCTCGTGGCAATATCTCCCGCAGGCACAACGAGCCTCAACAAGAAGTACGAAGCCGCGCACAGCAGCAGGAACAAGAAGATGAGAATGACGGTTACCAGCCGACGACCTCGCTTCGACTTGACGGTCCGGTCTCCCGACTCGTCTGTGTCTAGATGAGCGGCTGAGCCCGACTGGTCATGGAGTACTGCCTTAGCCATCTGTTGCTCCCAGTTCTGCTAGCTTCTTAAGGATTTCCTCGTCACCGGGCATGTACTGGGAGGCGTTCTCGTAGTCAGATATCGCCCCCTGAGTATCGCCCGCGGCAGATTTCAGGTCACCTCTCCATACGAGAATATCCGCGGCTCGCTCGTTTTTGAGCAGATACTCATCGAGAGCGGCGATCGCATCTTCTGACTGGCCGAGGTTCTCGAAGGCCTCAGCCCGGTTCAGTAAGAGCGTCTCGTAGTTCTCACCAAGCCCCTCGGCAATCATCACCGTTGGCGTCTTGGTACCGGCGAACTGCTCCTCCTCGATCACCAGCTGCGCCTCAAGCGCCTGGATAGCCAAGTCGGAGTCGTCAAGCGCCGCCTGGTATTCTTCTCGCGCCAGATCAAGACGCACCTGTGCAACAAGCAAATACTGCTTAGCGGGATCTTCGTAGCCCGCATCTCGCGCCTTGTTGATCATCCGTTCAGCTTTTGAGTACTGATCGGTGGAAATCAACGCAGAAATGTAGGAGAACCACACTTCGGGCTCGGTGCTTCCGGCATCGATCTGTGTCTCAGCAAGCTTGAGATCTCGCTCGCTCGCGGTACGGGGAGCCGGCGGATTGAGCACACCGAACAGTAGTGCCGATGCAACGGCTGCGAGGAATGCCACCAGCATGAGACCGCCTAGCCACGACAACCTTCGCACAACCGGATCAGCGAAGATTCCCGGTCTAGCCGGGGGACTTGCTGCATCAACAACGTCTTCAGAGGCGTCCGAGACGGCGTCTTCTCTATCCAATTGAACCTCATTCGGGTCGTTGTGATCTTGATTCGACTCAGGCATTGCACCCTCCGAAGCGCTATTGAATTCACATCCGCGAACAGAAACGGAGTCCTAACTCAGTGCGGGCGCGGAAACACCATGCGTGAGCAAGCTGCAATCTCTCCCACGTTGCACATAGTGTTTCGTTTGATTCGCCGACTGATACCAATGCAAATACCAGACCAAGTATGAATCTAGATGAACATTGGTAGTGGAGTGATATTACCCCAGGTCGCCAGGAAGCGCGATATGTCCTGCGATCGCGGTTGCCGCGGCCACGGCAGGTGAGCTCAGATAGACCTCGCTCGTGGGGTCGCCCATTCGACCGACGAAGTTGCGATTGGTGGTGGCCACCGCACGCTCTCCCGCCGCAAGGATGCCCATGTGGCCGCCAAGACACGGACCACAGGTAGGCGTTGAGACTGCCGCATTCGCATCCAGGAAGATGTCGAACAAGCCCTCGTGCATGGCCTGGCGATAGATCTCCTGGGTGGCCGGAATGATGATCAGGCGCACATTCTCGTGTGCCTTGCGTCCTTTGAGGATGCTCGCTGCGATGCGCATGTCTTCGATGCGTCCGTTCGTGCACGATCCGATGACCACCTGATCGACCCAGATATCACGTGCATCCTCGGCATTTCGTGTGTTCGAAGGGAGATGCGGGAACGCAACGGTCGGCTTGATCGCAGCAGCGTCGATCTCATAGACCTGTGCGTACTCGGAATCCGGATCCGAGAAGTACTCGGTCCACTCGCGCTCCACGCGGTCGGTCATATACGCACGGGTGGTGTCATCGACCGCAATGATGCCGGACTTGCCGCCAGCCTCGATAGCCATGTTGCAGATCGTCATGCGATCATCCATGCCCATACGCTCGATGGTGTCGCCGGTGAACTCCATCGACTGATAGAGCGCACCATCGACCCCGATCATGCCAATGATGTGCAGGATAACGTCCTTGCCGCTCACCCACTCACTCAGTTCGCCGGTGATGTTGAACTTGAGCGATGCAGGCACCTTGAACCATGCCTGACCCGTTGCCATGCCTGCCGCGGCATCGGTCGATCCGACACCGGTGGCAAATGCTCCGAGCGCACCATACGTGCAGGTATGACTATCGGCTCCGATAATCACATCGCCCGCGCCAACAACGCCCTGTTCCGGGAGAAGTGCGTGCTCGACACCCATGCACCCGATCTCATAGTAATGAGTGATCTCCTGCTCGCGCACGAAGTCACGCATCATCTTGGCCTGCTCGGCGCTCTTGATGTCCTTGTTTGGCGTGTAGTGATCGGGAACAAGCGCGATCTTGGTGGGATCCCAGACCTTGTCCAGACCGGTCTTGCGGAACTCCTTGATCGCGATCGGCGCAGTCACATCATTGGAAAGCACGATGTCGAGATCGCACTCTATGAGCTGTCCGGGAGTCACCTCATCAAGGCCGGAGTGGGCCGCAAGGATCTTCTCGGTGATGGTCATGGGTCGGGGCATGCTCACAACTCCTCTTCGACGATCTTCCTCTGGCTGATTAGCAGCCTGTTCAATGCGTTCGTATACGCTTTTGCCGAGGCCACGATGATGTCGCTGTGGGCTCCTCGGCCGGTGAATACGCGGTCGTCGGCGGCGCGCACCCGAATGGTGACTTCTCCAAGTGCGTCGATACCACGCGTGACCGACTTCACGGAGAACTCCGTCAGGTCGTTCTCCACATCGATCATGCGGTTGATCGCCTTATAGACTGCGTCGACGGGTCCGGTACCGTGGCTTGAGTCGATCATGTGGTTTCCCTCACGATCGACAAGCTCGACGGTAGCCGTCGGGATACCGGGCTCACCACACACGACCTGCACGGACTCCATATGAAACTCCTCGCGAACTGTCCGCTCCTGTTCGCCAACGAGCGCCTCAAGGTCCTCGTCGTAGACTTCCTTCTTCTTGTCAGCGAGTTCGAGGAATGCATCATAGACTGGCTCAAACTCGGCCTCGGCCAGCGAGAATCCGAGCTCTTCGAGCCGATGCTTCAAGGCATGACGCCCGCTGCGCGCGGTCAGCACGATGCTCGAGCCGCCTACGCCAACGTCGGCAGGATCGATGATCTCGTAGGTGGAACGCTCCTTGAGCACCCCATCCTGGTGAATGCCGCTGCTGTGCGCGAACGCGTTGGCTCCCACAATCGCCTTGTTCGGCTGGACGTTGATGCCGGTGATGCTCGATACAAGTCGTGAGGTACGCATGATCTCGCGCGAATTGACCGTGCTATCCGCTCCAAAGACATCCTGTCGCTGGCGAAGCGCCATGACGACTTCCTCCATGGCCGTGTTGCCCGCACGTTCGCCAAGGCCGTTGATCGTGCACTCGATCTGACGCGCGCCGCCGGCCACGCCCGCGAGAGCGTTGGCTGTGGCCATGCCGAGATCGTTGTGACAGTGCACTGAGATGATTGCCTTCTCGATACCGCTCACATGCTCAACGAGGCCCGCGATGAGTGCGCCGAAGTTCTCCGGATACGCATAGCCCGTGGTGTCCGGGATATTCACGACCGTCGCACCTGCAGCGATGACTTCCTGAATCATGCGATACAGGAATGCCGGTTCAGCGCGTCCGGCATCTTCGGCATAGAACTCGACATCATCGACAAAGTTGCGCGCGAGCTTGACTGCGGCGACACCACGTTCAACGGCGGTGTCTTCGGAGATACGCAATTTGTCGCGAAGGTGGGACTGGCTCACGCCGATACCGGTGTGGATTCGCGGGCGGACGGCCGTTTTGAGAGCCTCGGCCGCTCGCTCGATATCCTTGGGCACGGCGCGCGACAGAGCACACACCACACACGCGTCGCCGACCTCCTCGCCGATCCGTCGCACGCTCTCGAAGTCCCCGGGACTCGAGATCGGAAAACCCGCCTCGATCACGTCGACTCCGAGACGCACCAACTGTCGGGCGATCTCGAGCTTCTCATCGGTGTTCATGCTCGCGCCGGGCGACTGCTCGCCATCCCGAAGCGTTGTATCGAATATATAGACTTTGTCGGTACTCACTGGCTGGTCTCCTTATCGACATCGCGGGGGCGGCCGCACGGATGTGCGACCACCCTCTACCCTCAGGGGCGATGTCTTTATAGCTCGACACTCCAGGCGCTCTCGATTCCCGCCTCGGCAATGATCTTGTTGAGCGTCTCTCTCGGCACGGGGATATCGACATTGATACCCATGAGTGCCGTACCACCCTGCCTCTCGCGACCGACCTGCATCGCGCCGATGTTGATGTCGTGCGCTCCGAGAACCGTGCCGACCTTGCCGATCATGCCCGGGCGATCCTCGTAAAGGAAGAACGACATGTGCTGCGAAGGAATCATGTCGAGATCGAATCCGTACAGCGACACGAGACGCGGCTCATTCTTCTTGCCCATTAGCGTGGCGCCGATCTCGATCGGACCTTCGGGCGTATGAGCTTTGACAACGACCATCGCGACATAGTCATGCGTCTCGGAGCGCTTCGTCTCAGTGACCTGAATCCCGCGCTGCTCGGCGTAAAAGTCGGCATTGACGAAGTTGACCGACTCAGCGCCGACAACGGTGAGCATGCCTTTGAGTACGGCCGTCTTGAGAATGCGTGTGTCGGTCTCAGCGAGCGAGCCGACAAAGAGCGTCTCAAGCGACTCAACGCCGCCGTGAGCCATCTGAGCGACCATCTTGCCGAGGTTCTCGGAAAGCTGGATGTAGGGACCGACCTTCTCGTAGACCTCGGGGGCCACCGGAGCGATATTGACCGCAGTCGGGACCATCTCGCCGCGAAGACCGGCGGCCACGAACTCGGCAATCTGCTCTCCGGCGCGATCCTGGGCCTCTGAGGTGCTCGCGCCCAGGTGCGGAGTGAGAATGACGTTCTCAAGTCCCGCGAGAGGTGAATCCGTGCACGGTTCCTGCTCGTAGACGTCGATCGCTGCGCTGGCGACTTTGCCGCTCTCCAGGGCTTCGATCAACGCGGCATCCTGATAGATTCCGCCTCGAGCGGTGTTGATGAGACGAACGCCGTCTTTCATCTTGGCGAACTGCTCCGGACCGAACATGCCGATCGTCTCTTTGGTCTTGGGAAGATGAACGGTGATGTAGTCAGCCTCGGCAAGGATGTCGTCGACACTGTCCATGAGCGTGACACCCATTGCCTGGGCACGCTCGGGCGTGGTGTAGGGGTCATATCCAATGAGACGCATACCAAAGCTGCGCGCCCGATCGGCGACAAGTCCGCCGATACGACCAAGGCCAAAGATAGCCAGCGTCTTCTCATAGAGCTCTGAGCCCGTGAACTTTGAGCGCTCCCACTTACACTCGCGCATGCTCGCTGCAGCCTGTGGGATATTGCGTGACTGAGCCAGCATGAGCGCTACGGTGTGCTCGGCAGCCGATACGATGTTCGAGGTCGGCGCATTGCACACGATGATGCCGCGCTCTGTCGCCGCCTGGACATCGACATTGTCCACGCCAACACCTGCTCGTCCGATGATCTTGAGACTTGTGCCGGCCTCGATAACCTCTCTGGTCGCTCGGGTCGCCGAGCGCACGATCAACGCATCATAGCCCGGGATCTCGGCCACAAGCTGCTCAGGTGTGAGATCGAGTTTGACCTCAACATCGAACTCGGTCTTTAACAGCTCAACACCGCTTGTTGCGATCTTCTCCGCTACCAGTACCTTCATCGTTACCCCTTACTCCCCCATAAACACGGTCTGTGCCGCAACGATGCCGGCACCACGGTCGAACTCGTATCCCAACTCGGCGAGCGTCATCTCGAGCGCCGAAAGGGTGATGATGATGTCAAAGTCGCCGAAGTACCCAAGGTGACCCACACGGAAGATGCGGCCCACATAGTCATCTTGTCCGCCGGCGATGGTAACGCCGTGCTTCTCCTTCATGATCTTGACGATCGCCTTGCCATCGACTCCCTCTGGTACCCAGACAGGAGTGACCGCGGAACCGCGTCCCTCCGGTGGCGCAAAGAGCTTCATGCCGAGAGCCTCGCACCCGCGACGGGTTGCCTCGGCAAGACGCGAATGGCGGGCGATGGTGTTCTCGATGCCCTCGTCGCGAATCATCTCGAGCGCCTTGGCCAGGCCGATGATGAGCGAGACGGCGGGCGTGAACGGTGTTGTGTCTTTGTCGAGCGACTTCTTGTACTTCTTCCAGTCAAAGTAATACTTGGGAAGCGTGGAGCGCTCATAGGCACGCCATGCCTTCTCCGAGACCGTGCATGCAGCAAGACCCGGCGGGAGCATGAGACCCTTCTGGGAGCCGGTCATGACAACGTCGAGGTTCCATGCATCTGTCTTGCACTCAACAGCTCCAATGCCGGTGATGCTGTCAACGATGAACACGCAGTCAGGGTAGCCGGCAACGATCTCGCCGATCGCCTTGACGTCGTTGAGCACCCCGCTTGACGTCTCTGACTGCGTCACGACAACGCCGCGAGCATCCGGATTCGCCTCAAGGGCGGCCGCCACGTCGGCGGGACTCACCACCTGGGTCCATTCATACGACAGATCGACGACGTTCAGGCCATATACCTCGGCGAGCTGCTTCATGCGGTCGCCGAACTTGCCGTTGCGGGTAACGATGATCGTATCGCCCGCGCAGAAGCAGTTGGAGATCGATGCCTCCATCACACCCGTGCCGGAGCACGCCATGACCAGCACGTCACCTTCGGTCTGAAACACGTACTTGAGACCCGCAACAGCGCCCATCAGCGTTGCCGAGAAGTCCGGCGTACGGTGATGGATCATTGGCGCGCTCTGGGTGAGCAGCACCTCGGCCGGCACCGGGGTCGGGCCCGGTGTCATCAGGTACTTCTTCTGCATTCTCAGAGTCCCCCTTAGTCCTTCTTGAGCCAGGCAAACATGTTTCGAAGCTCGCCGCCCACGGCCTCGACGAGATGCTCGGAGTTGATGCGGCGCGTTGCCTTGAAGTAGGCATTGCCTGCCTTGTTCTCAAGAATCCAGTTGCGCGCAAAGGTGCCGTTCTGGATCTCCCAGAGAACCTCCGCCATCGCTTCGCGAGTCTCGTCGGTGATGATGCGGGGGCCGGTGACATACGCGCCGTACTCAGCGGTGTTCGAAATCGAGTCGAACATCTTGGCCATGCCGCCCTCGTACATGAGGTCGACGATCAGCTTGAGCTCGTGCAAGCACTCGAAGTATGCGATCTCCGGCTGGTAGCCAGCCTCAACGAGCGTCTCGAATCCCGCCATCACGAGCTCGGTGGCGCCACCGCACAACACGACCTGCTCGCCAAAGAGATCCGTCTCGGTCTCTTCTTCGAAGGTGGTCTCGATGATGCCTGCGCGAGCGCCGCCGATACCCTCGGCCCACGCGAGAGCGATATCCTTGGCGTTCCCGGTCGCATCCTGGTAGACAGCGATGAGGTTCGGGACTCCGCTACCCTCGACAAAGGTACGGCGGACCATATGGCCGGGTCCTTTGGGGGCGATCATGACAACATCGACATCCTCGGGCGGCTCGATCTGCCCAAAGTGGATGTTGAAGCCGTGAGCAAAGGCAAGCACCTTGCCGGTGGTCATGGACTCATGGATCTCCGAGTAGTACGTGTGCGCCTGGGTCTCATCGGGAGTCAGGATCATCACGATCTCGGCCTCGGCGGCTGCTTCGCGCGGCGTGGCCACCTTCAGGCCGGCCTCTTTGACCTTGTCCCAGCTCTTGGATCCGGGACGAAGACCAACGCGCACGTCGCATCCCGAATCATGAAGATTCAGAGCATGTGCGTGACCCTGTGAACCGTATCCGATAACCGCGATCTTGCGATCCTTGATAAACGAAAGATCACAATCCTTCTGGTAGTAGATAGTAGCCATTACTACTCCTCCTAGCTTTCTTTAGAGCCCCTCGCGAGGGCGATCTTCCCGGTACGTGCCAATTCCTTTATCCCGTAGGCGCGGAAGAGATCTTCCATCGCCTCGAGCTTGTCAGACGAGCCTGTCGCTTCGATGGTGAGCGAGTTCTTGCCCACATCAACGATCTTGGCCCGGAAGACGTTCACTATCTCCACGATCTCGCCTCGGCGCTCGGCAGGCGCATTCACCTTGAACAGCGCGAGTTCGCGATCAATGGACTCACTCGGATCCAGATCCTGGATCTTGATCACGTTCACCAGCTTGTGGAGCTGCTTGGTTATCTGCTCGAGCGGTGTGTCCTCGGCGCTCACCACGATCGTGATGCGGGAGAGCGTGGGGTCCTCGGTCACGCCAACGGCGAGTGAGTCGATATTGAATCCACGACGGGCGAACAGCGACGCGACTCGCGTCAGGACACCCGGCTGGTTCTCGACCAGGACTGAGAGTGTGTGATGATCCATGATTACTCCCACACCTCCTCAAGGAGCTCGTCGTCAAGCATCTCGGATACCGCGCATCCGGGCACGCCGCCGAGCATCTCGTCGATCGAGCCGCCCGGTGCGACCATGGGGAACACGCACTCTTCGCGCACGACCCGGAAGTCGATGAACGCCGGACCATCATGGTCGAACGCCTGCTTGAGCGCGTCATCGACATCTTTGGGGTCGGTGACGCGTATGCCGAGCCATCCGTATGCATCAGCCAGTTTCACGAAATCGGGGTTCTCCTGGCCAAGAACGGAGGCGCTGTAGCGCTTGCCATAAAAGAGCTCCTGCCACTGACGAACCATGCCGAGGTAGCCGTTGTTGAGCAAGACGACCTTCACGGGCAGCTTGTCGATTGCCGCCGTAGCCATCTCCTGGCTGTTCATCTGAATCGACCCGTCACCCGCGATATCGATCACGAGTGCATCGGGGCGACCGGCCTGTGCGCCGATTGCGGCAGGCAGACCAAAGCCCATCGTTCCCAGGCCGCCGGATGAGATCCAGGTCCGCGGACGACGCAGCGTATAGAACTGACACGCCCACATCTGGTTCTGCCCGACCTCAGTACAGATGACGGTATCGCGATCCTTGGTGAGCTCGCTGACACGCTGCACGACGTACTGCGGGTAGAGCTGACCATCGTCGGCACCGCCGTAGTGCAGCGGGAACCGCTTGCGCCAGTCATCGACCGCGCGCATCCACGCATCAGTGCGCGGTTCCGCTCCGCCTTTGCGCAATTCGGCAACGATGCCCGTAAGAATATGCTTTGCATCGCCAACGATCGGGATGTCGACCGCCTTGTTCTTGCCGATCTCCGCCGGATCGATGTCGATATGGATGACTTTGGCCTTACTCGCAAAGCTCGCGAGCTTGCCGGTCACGCGGTCATCGAATCGCACGCCGACCGCAATGAGCAGATCGGCCTCGGTGAGCGTGTAGTTGGTGTACTTGGCACCGTGCATACCCGGCATGCCGATCCACAGGTGATGATCTTCGGGGAAACAGCCTTTGCCCATCATCGTGGTCGTGACCGGCAGCTGCATGAGCTCGGCGAGTTCCTTGAGCTCCGCCGAAGCGTTCGACGCAATCACGCCGCCGCCCACGTACAGCAGGGGCTTGCGCGCCTTGGTGATCATCTGAGCGGCCTGCTTGACCTGCTTGGCGTGGCCTTTGTACGTTGGCTTGTAGCCGGGCAGATTCACCGACTCCGGATACTCGAAGTCGATCTCACCCTTGGCCACGTCGACCGGCAGGTCGATAAGCACCGGACCCGGACGACCCGTGGTGGCGATATGGAACGCCTCTTTGATCACCGTCGGGATATCCTCGGAGCGCTTGATCAGGTAGTTGTGCTTGGTGATCGGCAGCGTGATGCCGGTCATATCAGCTTCCTGGAAGGCGTCGGTACCAATGACTGCCGAGGAAACCTGAGCCGTGAACACCACCAGGGGGATCGAGTCCATGTATGCATTCGCGAGTCCGGTGATCGTGTTGGTCGCACCCGGACCGCTCGTGACAACGACAGGCGCGACCTTTCCGGTCGCACGTGCATAGCCGTCGGCCATGTGGACTGCGCCCTGCTCATGGCGCGGCAGAATCGTACGAATCTGCTCGGAATCCCACAGCGCATCGAATATCGGAAGCGCGACACCGCCCGGATAGCCAAAGAGCACTTCTACTCCTTCGGCCTCCAAGCAGCGAACCATCGCTTCCGCGCCGGTCATTCGTTCGCTCACAACAACACCGCCCCCTTATCTGCGCTGGACACGAAGCGCGCGTAGCGCGCGAGATAGCCGGTTGTAACGCGCGGCTCGGGCTGCACAAGTGACGCCCAGCGCTCGGCAAGCACGTCCTCGGCAACGTCGAGGGTTATCGAGCCCTCGTCGATATTGATTGAGATCGAGTCGCCTTCGTTCACGAGCGCGATCGTGCCGCCGGCCGCCGCCTCGGGTGAGACATGGCCGATCGCGGGGCCCTTGGTAGCACCGGAGAAGCGACCGTCGGTGATGAGCGCAACGCTTGTGGAAAGACCCATGCCACTGATCGCACTCGTGGGCGTGAGCATCTCTCGCATGCCGGGGCCGCCCCGGGGGCCTTCGTAGCGAATGACGACCACGTCGCCTGAAGTGATGCGTCCGCCAAAGATTGCTTCGACCGCATCCTCTTCACAGTCAAAGACGCGTGCCGGACCCGTGTGTTCTCGCATCTCCGCGGAGACGGCCGACTGCTTGATAACGCATCCATCCATCGCGAGATTGCCATGCAGGATGCGCAGACCGCCCTCGGGGTAGTAGGGATTGTCGATCGAGCGAACCACAGCACCATCCGCGTCGCGGGCACCGTCAACGATCTCGCCAAACGTCTGGCCGGTCACGGTCATCGCCTCGCGGGCGACGATCCCCTTCTTATCGAGTTCGCGCATGATCGTGGCAACGCCACCAACGGCGTAGAGGTCTTCCATGTGATAGTCACTCGCCGGACTGATACGACACAGGTTCGGCGTTGCAGCGCTGATCTCAGACCAGTCATCGAGCGTGATGTCGGCATCCGCCTCATGAGCGATCGCCGTGAGGTGCAAGACCGTATTACTCGAACCGCCAAACGCCATGTCGAGTGCCATGGCGTTGCGAATCCCGTCGCGATTCAGGATCTGACGCGCCGTTACGCCACGCTCGAATAGATCCATCACCTGCATGCCAGCGCGCTTGGCAAGTCGGATGCGCTCGGAGTAGACCGCGGGGATCGTACCGTTGCCGGGCAGACCAAGGCCGATCGCCTCGGTGAGACAGTTCATTGAGTTGGCGGTAAAGAGACCCGCGCACGAGCCGCATGTCGGACATGCCGCGTTCTCAAGCTCGAGCAGCTCACCCGTGGACATCTCGCCCGCTTTGACTTTGCCCACCGCAGTGAACACGGTATCGAGATCCACGTTCTTGCCCTGGAACTTGCCGGCGAGCATGGGACCACCGCTGACCACGACCGTTGGGATGTCGAGTCGGGCCGCAGCCATGAGCATGCCGGGAATGACCTTGTCGCAGTTGGGGATCATCACCATCGCGTCGAACGCGTGTGCCTGGATTGCGATCTCGACGCTGTCGGCGATGACCTCGCGTGATGCAAGCGAGTAGCGCATCCCCGCGTGGTTCATTGCGATACCGTCACACACGCCAATGGTAGCGAACTCAAGCGGTGTTCCGCCCGCCATGTACACGCCCGCCTTGACCGCATCAGCGATCTTATCGAGCATCAAATGACCGGGGATGACATCGTTGACCGAGTTGACGATCGCCACCAATGGTCGCGATATCTCCTCGTCAGTGAGACCGTCAGCCTTGAGCAGGCTGCGGTGCGGGGCCTTGGATGGCCCGCCCTTCATCGTTTCGCTCCTCAGCACCATGCGTTAACCCTTCCTCGCGCGGGGAATCCCCCATCTGCCGCTCGAGGTTGCCGAGGAACCCGATATGCCCCAGAAGGATCTATCGGTTCGGCGCAGGGTGCCGGAAAACAAAAAAGCCGCGGACGCACGCTCGCGCCCACGCCGGGGCGAGAGACGAACTCCCGCGGTACCACCCCGCTTGACGCAACGGATCCAACCGCTCGCCAGAGGCGAACAGCCGGGCGGTGCGCCCACTCATTGCGGCAGATAACGGATGCCACCGACCCGGTCTACTTGCTGCGATTCCGCGCGAAGATCGTCCGCGTGAGAGGTCATCGCTGCGTTCGCCGAGTGGCTCAGGGGTCAGTTTCGAGGCGTCCTGCGTCGGGCTTTCACCGGTACCCGACTCTCTGAAGCCAGGATTGGCCTCTACTTCTCCCCGTCAACGCCCTGTTGCGTTCTCGGTTGTAGGTCGGGAGTATACGCGCACGCACAGGGGCAGGCAAGAGGATTGCCGCAGGTCACACCTCGTCGAACGGCAGGGTCAACGTAAAGACCGATCCATGGCCCACCTTGCTCTCTGCAGACAGGGTACCGCCGAGCAACTGGGTGATCTCGCGAGAGATCGCAAGGCCGAGGCCAGCCCCGCTGTGTTTGGCTTCGCGCGTTGGGGCCAGCTGATGAAACGCGTCAAAGACATGCTCCAGGTCGGCCTTCTTGATGCCAATGCCTGTGTCCGACACGCTCAGATGCACACCCTGGTGATCGGCGCTCGCCTGCACATCAACGCTGCCGCTATGGGTGTACTTGATCGCATTCGATATCAGGTTAAGCAAGACCTGTCGTACCCGGTCACCATCGGTGACGATCTCGGGCATGGCATGGGCGTCGCACGTGAGCACAAGTCCCTTCTCCTCGGCAAAGGGTTCGACGATGCTGCACGTGGACTCAAGCAGATTCACGATATCAACAGGCGCGCGCTCCAACTCGAGTGTGCCGTTACCGAGCCGGTTGAGATCAAGCAAGTCGTTGACGAGCGCCAGCAACTGCTTGCCGCTTCGGTTCGCCATCGTGAGCTGGTGCTTCGCCTCATCGGTCACCTCACCTGCAAGTCCCTGCGCCACCACTCCCGTGAAACCGATGATCGAGTTGAGCGGGGTGCGCATCTCGTGACTCACGTTGGCGAGCAGGCGATCCTTGGCACCGATTGCCTCCTGCATCTTGTCGTTGACTATGCGCAGCTGAGCCGTTCTACGTTCGACCAATTCCTCGAGGTCGTCCTGATATCGCTCAAGCTCGCGCTGAACACCCACATATGAGGTCAAGTCCATGTCCGACACGAGAACAAGCTCGAGACTCTCCTCGTATCCGGGTGGGACCGCAAGGGTGAACCGCACAACGAGATCTCGACCGTCGATGGTCTTCGAGCGCACCTCCGAGGTGTAGTTCGTTGCGCCGGCGGCGAGCGCCGCGAACTCCTCGGCAAATGCCGGAATGCTGTCCTCGTGAACGTACGGCTCAAGGCCGGCGCGGAATGTGTCCTTGCTATCAGCGCGATACAATCTGACCGTTGCATCATTGACATCGATCACTCGAACGCGGGTGACGCACTCTAAGAGTGCATCCCGATTCTCGCGGAGGTAGGCGGCGATATCTACGACTCCCGAAGCCTTGAGACCATCAAGGTACTCCTTGACCGAGGAGAGATCCTCCTCCCACAGCGGAATCGGCGACGACTCAAAGAGGGTTCGATATCGCTCGCGACCTTCATCAATCTCAAGTTGAAACCTGAAGCGTTCGGTGACATCTCTTACAACGGCCACGTATCCGACGGGCTGGTCGGCCCCGTCCAAAACTCGGGAACCAGATATCTCGAAGTAGACAGATTCGCCATCTGCAACCTGATACTTCATCGTCCATGACGCACGACCCTCCTCGGCGAATCGTCGAAACACGACATCCGGCCTGACTGTCACGAACTCACCCGGCAAGACAGCAACAACCGACCGGCCAATGACCTCCTCTGGCGCGAGCCCGTACATGCGCTCGCACGCGCTACTCCAGAACGTCACGTTGAGAGCAAGGTCGAGTCTGAGGATGCCGTCACTGACCTGATCGAGAAGGGCCGCCTGGCGAGCGACCTCCGTGCCTTGCTCTGCAAGTCGCGCGGCGAATTCGCGCACATGCATGAACAGCACCCCTATACCGAGTGAGATGCCGAATACGCTCGTCCAGAGGTAGTCTCCGCGCAGACCTTCGGGCCCGGGGGATGACTCCAGAATCGGGTGTATCCAGGCGAGGGCCCCAAGCGCCAAGAACGATGTCCCGACCATATAGTGCGCTTTGCCGGCGCGCTCCTCGGCACGGAGTATCAGGTAACCGGCGTAGAGAAGTCCTGCCCCGAGGTAGATCGCAGACGGAGCGATGCGTACCCAAGACGGCTCGACCGGGAGCACGAGTGTCGCGATAACGCTGATCACAGCGGCAATCCGCCAGATCAGCGAAGACCCGGTTCTGCCGCGCAGGATTCGAGCCCCTTCAACAAAGAGGATACCTGCGAGCACAGATGTGAGCACAACGCCGATCTCGCCGCCGGGCACCCTGAGCGATTCGTGAATGAGCAGGTCTGAGGCGAATGTGCCTGCATATGCCAGCATGCCAAGCGCCCAGATACCGGTGTGGCTGTCACGCTGCAGGACGTAGAGATACGCAAGAATGATCCCAACGATTACCGCGGAGACGAGCACCGTGTAGAGCGAAAAGGTCTGAAGCTCCACCTGACTGATTCTCCCATGTGCTGCCCGGTAGCCTCCGTCGCATGACAAAGACTCTGCCAACACGAAGCGATTGGCGTACCAGGGACCCCGAGATGCCGGGGTTTCGGATAGAAGGGGGTCCGCGTGATATCGGTCACACTCCGAGAACTGTACGCGGCACAACAACAGTCCGCTAGAGCTCCGCACCCCGGACCACGGTGACGCGCCCGAACCCGCTCGTATCACAGCGCACGAGTGCCGAGGTCTCCCCTTGAAACGTATTGCCCTCAAAGAAGAAGACCCGAGAGCCATCGGCACTCCAGCCGTGTGGGTAGGTGTCGCGTCTCACGGTGAGGGAAACCGGACTCGGCTTTGTGAGTGCACTGACAAACGCACGCGAGAACCCATCGTCCCCACTCGTTCCATACAGGATATGATCGCCCGAAGGGGACACGCACAGCATCGCATACGTTACCGGCCGATCAAGCGAGGAACTCCCGATCAACTCCCGGGCTGAAGATCCATCGGTCCGGGACGTCATGATTCGTTCGCTGCCCACTCCTGCCCCGATGGACACCCACACCAGTCCGTCCCCGCCAAATGCGACCGCATTTGCACGGGTGGGGAGTTCCACGGACTTCTGGCGCGTATCGGTCACGACGATCGGACCCATTGCCCCCGGAGCACCACTCGAGATGAACGCGATTCGGCCGTCTTGGGAGACCGAAGGAGAGTGACCGTCTCCCAGGAGATGATCGCCTCTTCCGTCGCTCATCACAGCGCGTACCTGCAGATGTGCGCTGGCGACTCCCGTATACGCCACATATGAGGAATCGGGCGCCCAACATGGCCGAACATCCTCGGCAGGTCCGATCACCATGTCCTTGCCGGAACGCACCTCGGTCAGGTGAAACGTGTGAGCACCGGAGTCGACCCACGCCAGCGTTGTGCCATCCGGCGAGAGCGCGTAGGCACCTGTGGGGCTCGACGCAATGAGTCGCGATCCGGAGCCATCTTCGTTCGCCGTCCACAGGGCGTCCTCGAGACGATATGCAACGATTGGCGCGCGAACAAACTCAGGGCCATCCGGTTCGGACTCCCGTGTGCCGGAATCACCTTCGGTGTCAGTGTCGGCGTCAGCCGTGCGCGAGCTTGTCTCAGTCGCTGTGGGCTCAGCAGAGCGCGAGATCTCAGTGCTCTCCTCGATAGGATCGAGCGCAACCGGCCGAGCCTGGCCCCACTCGCCTCCCCCTCCGGCCAACGGACCCGCGAGGACTGCCCAGGCGAGTGCGAGCAACACAAGGAGCGCCCCGCCTCCAACCAGCGCCAGACGACGCTTGTCGGAGATGAGGCGCTCCCAGAATGACTTAGGAATGTCGACGCGGTCCGTTTCCACGCCGTACCCCTCTCTCGGGCTCTAGCCCATCGCCCGAATCAACGCATCGGCATATGCCTGCGTTCCAACGCACCCGTCAGTACTGCCGGTCACGGAACGCTTGACGTCGTACGTGACTGACTCACCTGCACCGATGACGGTACGCACAGCCGCAAGCACGCGATCGGACGCTTCAGTCTCGCCCAGGTGTTTGAGCATCAGCATGGCGGAGAGGATCTCGGCCGTTGGGTTGGCCATGTCCTTGCCCGCATACTTGGGAGCGGAGCCATGAACCGGCTCGAACACGGCATAGTCCGTACCGATGTTCGCGCCCATTGCGATACCGAGACCACCGATCAGGCCCGCTGAGAGGTCGCTGATGATGTCTCCGTACAGGTTGGGTAGCACGAGAACATCCCACCACTCCGGATGCAGAACAAGCTGCATGCAGGTGGCGTCAACGATGTAGTCCTCGAACTCGATACCCGAGTCCTTGTACTCCTCGGCAACCTCGCGCGCGACTTTCAGGAACAGGCCGTCGCTCATCTTGAGGATG
Source organism: Actinomycetes bacterium (assembly GCA_024637115.1). Lineage (GTDB taxonomy): Bacteria > Actinomycetota > Coriobacteriia > Anaerosomatales > JAGXFU01 > JAGXFU01. The sequence goes on along the minus strand of JAGXFU010000008.1, from coordinate 162,471 downwards.
TTGGCCTTGTGGACGGCGGTGACCTTCTTGCGGCCATTGGCGATCGCATAGTCGAACGCGTACTTCACAATCCGACGCGTTCCGGTGATCGAGATCGGCTTGAGGGAGATGCCCGAATCCGGACGGATGATTCCGGCGCCACGATCCGCTGCGAACCTGATGAGGTCGGCAGCATCCTGCGAGCCCTGCTCGAACTCGATTCCTGCGTACAGATCCTCGGTATTCTCGCGGACGATCACGATGTCGATGTCATCGTAGCGCGCGCCGGAACCCGGGATCGAGAACGCCGGACGCAAACACGCGTAGAGATCGAGTTCCTTGCGAATCGCGACATTCACACTGCGAAACCCTGTGCCCACCGGCGTGGTGATCGGGCCTTTGATGGCGACCTTGTTCTTGCGAACCGAGTCCAGCACGTGCTCCGGAAGCGGCGTGCCGTACTTGTCTACCACGTCAGCGCCGGCTTCGACGGTCTCCCACTCGATGTCGACTCCGGTCGCTTCGACCACGCGGGTCATAGCGCGTGTCAGCTCCGGGCCAATGCCGTCGCCGGGAATAAGTGTCACGGTGTGCTTTGCCACGTCTGTGCATTCCTTTCGTTGGTGTTCGTCTACATGAGAAGCGGTGATGCTACTCCTCGGGCTTTGTCTCCTCGGGTGGTTTCTTCTTGCGCCGGCGCTTGGGAGCACACGAAACGATGCGCTTCGCGCGCTTGCCAAGGAGCCCCTTGGCGTTGTCGGCGTCGAATTCCATGCGGTCGGCTGCGGCTATCTTCACTGCGTCGGACGCCTCGCCGTTAACGAGACGGAATACGCCGGAAAGCATCTGCAGGAACTCCGGATCGCCGTGGTAGACACGAATCGCCTCGTCGATCAGGGGCCACACCTTCTCACTGCGGTGCGATGTCGTGGCACCGTATGCAGTGAGCATCCGGAAAGCCGCAAGACGAACGACACCCGAATCCGCGTCGTGCAGCGCTGTGGTCGCAGGCACGATCGCCTTATCGCATACGCGTGCGTCCTCAGCTACCATCTGCTCGAGCGCCCCGAGAATCTCCCAGCGCGTCTGCGCTTCGGGTCGGTCGAGCGCATCGGCCATCTCGGCACCGAAGTCTCGAAGGACCTCCGGCTTCTTGATGGAGAGTTCGTGGACCACACGTGCCGCGAGCACACGCTGTGCTCGATCCTCTCCCGCGAGTGCCGAGAACACGTATGCACGTGCCCGCTTGCCGCGAGCAGCTTTCTCCGCGACCTCGTCTCTCGTGCCAACGAGTATGCCGCCTTTTGCTATCGGGTCCGTCGCGCTCATGCGCGTCTCCCTCTACTTGTCGCCTGACTAGATACTGAAACCGCCGTGCTTCTTGAAGTGTTCAACGAGACCCCCGTCAGCCAGAAGCTGCGCCATGACGGGTGGCAGCGGAGGAAACGGGATCTCGATGTCCTTGGTCAGGTCACGCACGACTCCGGACTCAAGGTCGACGAACAGCTCGTCACCGTCATCGATCAGGTCCGTATCGCACTCAATGACCGGAAGCCCTGTGTTGATGGCATTGCGAAAGAAGATCCGTGCGAAGCTCTTGGCGATGATCGCCTTGGTGTTGCTATGAATCAGTACGAGCGGTGCCTGCTCACGGCTGGAGCCCATACCGAAATTCTTGCCGGCGACCAGAAATCCGCCGTTCGGCTTTACCTTGTTGTAGTACTCGGAATCGAGGTCCTCCATAGCATGTACTGCCATGGCCTCCATGTCCGCAGACTTAAACTTGTGCTTGCCACTGATGATGTAGTCGGTGTTGATATCGTCACCGTATTTGAAGGCCTTCGCCTGGAATTCCATACCTGTATCGCTCCTATACTCTTCCTCGGCCGGTCTACTCGAAATACTTCCGCGGATCGGTGATCTTTGCCTCGATGACCGAAGCTGCGACCGTTGCGGGGCTGCCAAGGTAGATGAAGGCATTGCTGTTGCCCATGCGCCCCTTGAAGTTGCGATTCGCTGTCGAGATCACATTCTCGCCATCACTCGGAACGCCATTATGAGTTCCAACACACGGGCCGCAACCGGGTGTGACCACCGCGGCGCCGGCACGGGTCAGTGTCTGAATGTAGCCCGCCTCGATGGCGTCCAGATACACCTGACGCGACGAGGGTGCCACGATGAAGCGTACGTCCGGGTGGACCTTTCGACCCTCAAGGATCTGTGCTGCGATCGCGAAATCTTCAAGGCGACCGTTGGTGCATGTACCCAACACGCCCTGGGCGATCGGGGTACCCTCGACCTCTTCGATCGGCGAGACGTTGTCAACCGCATGTGGTTTGGCGATCTGAGGACCGATCTGGCTCGCGTCGATCTCGATGGAATCAGCGTAGACGGCGTCCGCATCCGGCGACTGCGGATCGGGGGTCTTCTCGCCACGTCCTTTGAACCATTCGATCGTCTTCTCGTCAGCAACCATAAGACCGCTCTTTGCGCCGACCTCGATAGCCATGTTGCTGATGGTCATGCGCGCTTCAACGGACAGAGCGTCGATCACAGGTCCGTGGAATTCGAGCGCCATGTAGGTCGCTCCATCAACGCCGATCTTGCCGGCGAGATAAAGGATGAGGTCCTTGCTGAAGACGCCGGGATTGAGCGCACCGGTGTACGTGACCTTCATGGTGTCAGGAACCTTGAACCACAGCTTGCCTGCAGCCATCGCGGCAGCGCCATCGGTAGAGCCAACGCCTGTGGAAAAGACGTTGACCGCTCCGTACGTGCAGGTATGGCTGTCGCAACCCACCATCAGGTCTCCGGGGACCACGTGTCCGCGCTCCGGGATGATCTGGTGACAGACGCCCTCACCGATATCGTAGACGGTCACTCCCGTCTTCTTACCGAATTCGCGCATCATGGTATGCAGAGCGCTCACGCCCTCGATCGGGCTCGGCGAACTATGATCCATGACAACCGCGACTTTCGACGGATCGAAGACGCTGTCCACTCCCATGTTCTCAAGAGCACGGATCGCGAGTGGTGATGTACCGTCCTGCCCCATCACGAAGTCGACGTCCGCAATGACGATGTCGCCGGCGCGTGCGTCAGTTCCTGAATGCGCCGAGAATATCTTCTCGGCGATCGTCTTTCCCGTAATAGTGATCACCCTTCTTTCAAATTCGAGCTCGAGTCGAGCGTGCAGGATAACTCCCTGCCTACTACTTGTTCCCCATGAAGTCGTTGTAGATATACAACAGTTCCTTATCAAACAGACTTCGCTTGAGTTCTACAGACATTGTCCGAACAAGCGGCAGCATCTCTGCGGCCTGTCCGGCGTCGAGTTCGATGCCGTATTCCGCGAACTTCATCTCGATGGACTTGGAACCCGAATGCTTGCCAATGACGATCTGACGCACGAGACCTACTTCCTCGGGCGAGAAGATCTCGTACGTCTTAGGGTTCTTGATAACACCATCGGCATGGATACCGCTCTCATGAGCGAACATGTTCGTCCCAATGACCGATTTCCAGAGCGGGATCTTGCGACCAGCCGCCGCCATCACGTACTCGGCGATCTCCCGAAAACGTACGGTATCCATCTCGATATCGAGATTCTCAACGTACTTGAGCGCCATGGCGACCTCTTCAAGTGCGGCGTTGCCGGCCCGCTCGCCCAGTCCGGCGACGGTGACGTTCACCCAGTTCGCTCCGGCATGAATTCCCGCGATGGCGTTTGCCACGGCCATGCCAAAGTCGTTATGAGTGTGCATCTCGATCTCAAGGTCACAGTTCTCCCTGAGTGTGGTGATCGCCTGGTAGGTCCGAAACGGCTCCATGATGCCGATCGTATCGCAGAAGCGGATTCGATCCGCCCCTTCTTTGGCGGCAGCATCGGCGTACTCGATCAGAAAGCTCATGTCGGTGCGTGACGCATCCTCGGCGTTCACCGATACGTACACCCCATGGCTCTTTGCGAAGGCGACAGCCTCGCGCATCGTGGAGATGACCCATGCGCGATCCTTCTTGAGTTTGGTCTCGATGTGGATGTCAGAGGTCGCCAGCGAGATGGCTACCGCATCGACCCCGCAGTCTATCGAGGCCTTGATGTCGCCAAGGTTCGCACGATTCCATCCGAGCACGGAGGCCTTGAGACCGAGATGCGCGATCTCCTCGATCGTTTCACGCTCATCTCCACCCATAGCCGCGATGCCGGCTTCGATCTGGTGAACGCCAACCTCATCGAGCAGCTTGGCGATACGGATCTTCTCTTTGTTCGCAAAGACCACGCCTGCGGTCTGCTCGCCGTCGCGGAGTGTCGTGTCGTCGAACTTGATCGGCAGAGAGCCCAGTTTGCTTTCAAACGGCGCGAGATACACGAGGCTCTTGTCCACAACAATCCTCCCAACCGAATAGTCCAGACCGCGCTATGCGACCTGAAGAATAGTCATAGGTACACGCCGCCGCACGCTGTCGCGCGGGCGCAAGGCGTAGAAGCGCAGAACGATATTCTACGACAGCACGTCTCCTTCACCAAATCCCGCTGTCCAAGCCGATTCACGGGAAGGTATCAGTCAAAGACTCCGAGAGAAGGACAGTGCATGAGCGTCTGGGTCCCCTACAGCGATCGCCTGGCCGAATACGACCTGGGCCGGGCCCACCCCCTCAAGCCGGAGCGCTTCATGCTTTCGTTTCAACTCATGCACGCCTATGGACTCATAGCCCTCGATGGCTCTGCGGAAACGCCCGATATGGCCATGCGTATCGACATCGAGCCGCTACCCGATAATGCGCTCGCGCTGGTTCACGACAACTCCTACATTGCAGCAGTCAAGAGGGCATCCGCGGATCCGAGCGTGATCGAGCCTGAGCACGGGATCGGCGACGGTGACACTCCTGCCTTCCATCACATGCACGATGCAGCCACTCGTGTCTGCGCTGCCACCACCACAGCGCTCCGAGCGGTGGTCGAAGGCGACACGAGACGCGCATTCTCCGTGGCCGGAGGATTGCATCATGCGCATCGCGATCGGGCTGCCGGATTCTGCGTGTATAACGACCCCGCGGTGGCGATCGCGGTTCTCACGCGCGATCACCCGGGCCTGCGGATCGCCTACGTTGATATCGACGCCCACCACGGCGACGGCGTGCAGGAGGCCTTCTACGATGATCCCGACATCCTCACGCTCTCGGTCCATGAGTCCGGACGCTACCTGTTTCCAGGCACCGGTCGTGTGGTTGAGCGCGGCACGGGCGAGGGATACGGCACCACCATCAACGTTCCGCTCCCCCCGCTATCCGACGACGAATGCTATGCCATGGTCGCGCACGACATCATCACCCCGGCTATCAGGGCATTTCGACCCGACGTTGTGCTCGCCCAGTGTGGCGCGGACGCACATCACGCCGATCCCCTCACCCATCTTGGCCTCACCCTTAAGGGCTATCGGACACTCATCCGGGCACTGATCGACGCTGCCGAGGAGACCAGTGAAGGTCGCATCTGCTGCACCGGTGGAGGCGGCTACGGAACGTACTCTGTCGTTCCGCGTGCGTGGACAATGGTGCTCGCGGAGCTCCTGGAAACGAAGGTGGCCGAAGAAATACCCGAGCCCTGGCGTCACATGAGTGAATCGGCCTCAGGTGAAGCGGCTCCCCGGCAGTTGAGCGAGGATTCCTACACCCCACTGCCTGCGCTGTCCGAACGCGTACGCATCGAGGTCGCAGCACTCGTGTCACGAGTCGCGGATGGCTCGCCCCTTCTGGGCGACCCGCCCCGGGAGTAGGGGCTACTCGTCTTCAAGCACGAACTGCGAGCCGGGCCCGATCCCATGATCATCTGCCCAGCCACCTTGCACCTCGACCACCCACTGGACGTCTCCTGCACTCTGTGCGCTGAATGGCCCGGCCGGAGACAGAGGGAGTACCTCGGTCACCACACCGTTCTCATCGATGAAGATGACGTCAAGATCGTACGCGACGTCCTTGGTGGCGAACTCGCGGCGCCCCGGACTCTCCCACACAAAGAGCATGCCGGCATCATCGGTAAGTTGCGGTCGTCCTTGAAGGCCACGGGCGCGCTCGCGAACCGTATCCGCTACTTCAACGGTCAGACGCGTTCCGTCAAGAGAGATTCGTGCCGTCGTGGGCCGCTCGGGAGAATCACAGCCGATAGCGACCAGCGCAACGACCGTGCAGCACAGAATCACCATCGCGAAGGGTAGTGCGCTACTCCACCGCCCATGCCGGAACATAGTGCGACGCCTCCCTCATGTTCCGCCGCACGTCTGATGCACCTTCGAACCAGTGCGAAACGAGCGCGTGAAATTCGCGCGAATGATTCGGGTGTACGAGATGAGCAAGCTCATGGATCAGGATGTAGTCCAGCATGTGACGCGGCAAGAAGATGAGGTCCCTATTGAGCGAGATCGTGCCCCTCGAGGAACACGATCCCCATCTCGATCTCTGGCCGCGCACGGTGACTCGCTGAGGCGAAACGCCAAGAGGAGCAGCGTGAGCCCCGAGTACGACCGGAAGCCGCTCCCGTGCAGCGCGGTCACGCCAACGGCGCAGCGCACGCAAGCACTCCTCGGCATCGGTGATGTCACCTGTGGCAACAAGCTGTCCGTCTCGCTCGGTCACGCGTACACCTGCTGCTGCGGACTGGTGGTAGTCAACCGTGAATCGTTCGCCGAAACCCCGCAGGTCGACGTGGATCGGCAGGCGCTCCGAGGCTGGTGCCAGCAGTTCACTCCTGCGGACCGCAACACTCTCGAGCGCATGGGACGCCCACACGTGCCTCGCCCGTACGGCCTCCTCGGCGCGAGCGAGTGACGCTCGCGCGGGAAGTGTGACTACAAGACCATCGCGGGCCGTCACCGTGAGCCTGACCCTGCGCGCCCGTGGACTACGCCGCACCGAGTAGTCGGGCAGCGTGGCGCTCATGTGGCGGTCACGCGCCAGATGCGATGCATCATGGGCCTGCGCGCGAAATCTTCGGGGATCGTCTCGGCCGTGAACTCAACTGCCGTCAAACCAATGAGTCCATCCTCATCAAGTTTGAATCCTCGGCGGTTCGTAGAGAACCACAGTTCACCACCGGGTGCGAGTATCCGGGCAGCGGCGGTGATCAGTTCGACCTGGTCCCGCTGAACGTCGAACGTGTCATCCATCCGCTTGGAGTTTGAGAACGTGGGCGGATCGCAAAAGACAAGATCGTAGCCGCCCGCCGGTTGCTCTCCCAGCCACTGCATGACATCTGCCCGAACGAACTGATGCTGCTCACCGTTCAGATCGTTCAGGCGCATGTTGTGCTGCGCCCACTTGAGATAGGTCGCGGAAAGATCGACCGTGGTCGTCTGTGCAGCACCACCTGCTGCCGCATACACACTCACGGAGCCGGTGTAGGCAAAGAGATTGCAGAATCGCGCACCTGCCGCCCGTTCACGAATCATTGAGCGGGTCAGCCGGTGATCGAGAAAGAGGCCCGTGTCGAGATATGTGTCCAGGTCCACCGCAAACAGCAGTCCGCCTTCGGCGACGACCTTTCGCTGGACTTTGGTCTCCGCCCGCTCGTACTGCTCGTTTCCCCGCTGGCGCTCTCTGCGTCGAAGCGTCACGTCCTGCGGCGCCACATCGAGCACTTCGGGTACGGCCGTGATCACCTCGGAGAGCCGCCGTGCGGCTGCCCCGGCGTCGACAGTCTTGGGCGAGGCGTACTCGGCAACGTAGACCCACCGCCCGCCCTCATCAGGACCTGCGCCTTCATACAGGTCGATGGCGGCCGAGTACTCGGGCATGTCAGCGTCGTACACCCGATAGCAGGTGACGCCTGCCTTGCGAGCCCACTTGCGCAATCGCTTGTGGTTCTTTCTCAAACGATTCGCGAACATGCTGTCTTCAACCGACGGAGGAAACGCCCCAACGCGCACGGTGGCCGGAATTCGACCGTTGCGAACGGGATAGGTTTCCTCGGCAGGGACTCCAAAGAAGCCGACCGGACTGTCATCTGCAGCGATGATCCCGATACGCCACCCGGGTACGGCCGCACGAAGGTGCGCGCCCACCTCGCCGTAGAGCATCTCAAGGCCGTCTTTGGGCTGGAGGCGCCCACCGTACGGCGGGTTGATGACGACAAGTCCTTCGCCGGCATCGGGCGTTTCTGCCGCGCGCGCATCCGCCTCAACGAAGCGCGTGATAGATGCCACGCCTGCACGCTTGGCGCATGCGGTTGCAATCGAGATCGCACGGGGGTCAAAGTCGCTGCCAAGCAGGTATGCGTCGGTCGAAAGCCCCTGCTCAGCACGGTCGTCGGCCTCGTCAAGCAAGGTGTGCCATATCTCACTCTCGTGCTTCAGCCATCCGTCGAATCCCCAACGCGCTCGCAGGAGACCCGGCGCCCGATCGGCCGCCATCAGCGCGGCCTCGATCACGAGCGTGCCGGAGCCGCACATGGGATCAAAGAGTGCCTCGCCGCGCTCGGCGAGCTCGGGCCATCCACAGAGCGCGAGCACTGCTGCAGCCAACGTCTCTTTGAGCGGTGCCTCGACCTGAATGCCCTGTTCGCGATAGCCACGCCGATGAAGCGCGTCCCCCGACAGATCGATGCTCACAACAGCGGACCTCGAGCGTGCCGCCACGTTGATGCGCAGATCAGGAGTATCGGTGTCCACGTTCGGTCGGTCGCCCGTGCGATCCCGAAAGCGATCGACGATCGCGTCCTTTGCCTTCAGGGCGCCGTAGTGCGTGTGGGTGATCGGCGATCGACTGGCCGTGAAGTCAACGGCAAACGTGGACTCGAGCGACAGATGCTCTTCCCACGGCAACGCCTTGAGTCGCTCATAGAGCTCCTCGGGTGATCCGGCAGGTACCTCGACGATCCTGAGGAGTATGCGCGATGCGAACCGCGACCAGAGACAGGCGCGGTACGCGACCTCAAGCGAGCCTTCGAAAGAGACGCCTGCGCGCGACTCTCGCACGCGCTCGGCACCAAATGTACGTACTTCTTTGGCAAGGAGGCCTTCAAGCCCTAGAGCACACGGAGCGAACAGCATGAGACGGTTCATGTGCGGGCTCTATCGGCTCTCAACGAAGCCCTCGACCACATATGTGCCCGAGCGATGATCCTTGTGCAGGGTGATAAACCCGAGGCTCTGGGCCTCTTCGAGCAACTGAGTGAAGGAGCGGTAGCCGTAGCCCGACTCCGTGAACGAAGGCTGCTTGCGCTTGATCGTGTCCTTTATCAGCGATGCATGCATCACCTCGACGTTTTCTCGTTGCAACGCCTCAATCGTTTCAAAGAGCAACTTGAATGCGGGCATCTTCTTCTTGGTGACCTGGCTTCCGATCGCGGGCGCTCCCGCGGTCACACCGAGGTCTTCGTAGTAGACGAACTCGTCACAGTTGGCGGCGAGAAGATCACTCGTTGAATCCTTCATGCCAAGACCGATCACGGTCTTGCCATTCTCCTTGAGCTTTGAGACCAGCGGCGTGAAGTCACTGTCTCCCGACACCACCACGAACGTGTCGATGTGTTCCTTGGTGTAGCTGAGCTCCATCGCATCAACCGCGAGCCGGATGTCAGCTGAGTTCTTGCCGGTCATCCCTCGCTCGGGAATCTCGGTGAGCTCGATACCCAGCTCATGCAAAGGAGTCACGTAGTCTTTCCATCGACCCCAGTCGGCGTAGGCTCGCTTGGAGACGATCTTGCCTTTCTCAACGAGACGCTCGAGAACAAGTCGCATATCGAGCGGTGCCGCTGATGGCTTTGACTTTGAGCGGGCGCGCGCCTTGCGCTCTGCCTGCTCTGCTCCGATCGCCAGGTTCTCGAAGTCTATGAATACGGCCAGCGAGTGTGCTTCTTCGGCCATGAATCCCCCTTGGGTGGTACGGCTTGTCGGTCGTCAAACGCGACCTCTCAAAGATGGTACCACCACCAGGTGACAACGAACGCCCGATCGCTCTTCGAGCAGGCCGGAAATAGAGGGGCTAAACATCGAGAGCCAGAACGGCGATAATCACAACAACGAACGCTCATGGGAGGAGCACCACCTATGCATCGCATCGCACTCGGCGGCACACTCGGGCGGCTGCGCTCGACTGCCGTAATCCTGGTCGCGATCATACTCATCGTCGGACTGACCGCCTGCACCGGAGGCGGAGGAGCCGAGCCCGTTGTCACCACTCCTCCCGCGTCGAGCGGGACACCGGATGCAACACCAGCAATCGAAGAGACTGCATCAGCCGGAGCTGTATCCGCTGCCGAAGAAGAAATCCTCACCCTGGGCCTTTCACAGCCCGCCTCGTGGGGCGAGATCAACAGCCTCCTGGCCAACGGGGCCCGGCTGCTCAACTGCGATACCAGAGCGGATTTTGGAAAGGAGCGCGTACGCGACTCATCGAATGTGCCGCTCAAAGACTTCGACTCAGTGTCCAGCACCTGGAAAAAGGATGACGTCATCATCCTCACCAGCCTCGTTGACGCAACGTCTCGCAGCGGTGCGGGTCACCTCACACGCGCCGGCTTCCAGTTGGTGTACTACCTCGAGGGCGGCCATGATGCGTGGAAAGGAACGTTCGAAGGATCAGCGGCGCGGCACGCCACCGTCCCGCCCAAGGTGATCTACCTGTTCAGCACCGATCCCAGCAACTCTGTGCTCACGGGCAACGTCACGATCGAGGAGTTGGTTGATCACCAGTTGGCGCTCGAAAAGGAACTCAACCAACTCGGGAAGGACTTTCCCGACATCGACATCACGTCATTCAACAGGTATACCGACGCGAGTGGTCATGACGCCGCCTATGAAGAATACGACGTTCCGACTCCCGTTATCGAAGGCATCGCCATGATGACGTGGCCGCGATGGGTCTTTGTGGATTCCGATGGCAGAATCGAACACCTTTTCGGCATGACCGCGATCAACACCCAGCGTATCTATAGCTTCTGTGCAGAGGAGTCCGCGAAGTAGCTCCGCTTGATCAGGTTCTGTATCCATATTTGAGGCCGGTGAGTCCGCCCGCCTCCAGACCGATAGCTCCGATCGCCAGCCATCGCATCTCCTGGGTCAGACCCACATAGGCGAGCACCACGCCGACCACGATCAGCAGCCCATTCCCGAGTCGATACAACCATACGGAACGGGTTGAGATTGCTCCACCCACCCAGTAACTCAGTGCGGCACCGGCAACGAGACCGAGTGCGCCACCCGCGATCGACAGCACAGTTTCCACGACACTCTCCCTCAAACTAGTGATCGAACGGAACAGGATCCACGAGCGACACAGCTCCACTCCTGCAAATCTTCTCGTAGTATCTCGCGCTCGGTCGAACCGTGCGCTCTCCCGACGCATAGTCCACTTCTATCAGCCCGAAGCGCGCATCGAATCCCTCGGCCCACTCGAAGTTGTCAAGAAGAGCCCAGTGGAGGTACCCGCGAACGTCAGCGCCTTCGTCGATCGCCCGCTTGAGCCAGACAAGATGGTCTCTGATGAATAGCGAACGACGCTCATCGTTGGCATCGGCGATTCCGTTCTCGGTGACGATTATCGGCAATCCACATCTCTGCCACATATCCCGAACAGTGTGGTAGAGCCCTTTCGGGTAGATCTCCCAGCCCATATCGGTCTTTGGCAGCCTGCGCATGCCGTCGGGAACCGCGAGTGGATCCCCGGACAACAGCTGCTGCACCGTCGCGCGGCTGTAGTACTGAATGCCAATGAAGTCCGACCGATGACGTACGCGATCTATGTAGTAATGGTTGGCAAACCAATCGAGGGAGCTTCCCAGCACGCGATCGCGCAGGGGTGCTCTATGAGGCTGCTTGAAGGCCGTCACGTTGACGGCAGGACCCACACGACACACGCCGGCCACCTCGTGAACGGCGTCGTAGGCAAGAATGTGCGCTTTCATCAGGTTGCGCGCGACCGACCACGTCGATCGATAACTGCGCTCCTGCGGGGGCCACACGCCGAACAGGTACCCTGCACCGGCAAGTAGCATCGGCTCATTCACGGTGATCCACGTATCGACCCAGTGTCCCAACGGCTCCGCGATTCGCCGCACGTATCGTTCAAACAGCGCGGGTGTCTCCCCGCCTTTCCACCATCCGTACTGCTCCAACCACAGCGGATTCGTGAAGTGATGCAGGACCACATAGGGCGACAAGCCATGATCCCGCGCGGACCTGACCACATCAACGTAATGAGCGATCGCGCCCTCGTCCCACTGCCCCTTTCGGGGCTCCACGCGCGACCACTCGACTGAAAGCTTGACGGCCTGGTGACCCAGTTCAGCCGCAAGCGCAAAGTCCTCGGCGTAGCGTTCGAAGTGGTGGCTCGCAGGTCCCGACACCTGACCACGCTTCACACCACCGGCACGCTCGAACCGTGCCCAGTCATTGGCGTCATTGCCGCCTTCGGCCTGATGCGCAGATATCCCGGAACCCCAGACGAAGCCGGCCGGAAACTGCACCTCTTGGCCGATCATTTCGCAACGCCCTTGCTCATCCACAATCGTGTGTACGCGACCGCGAACCCGAGTCTCTGATAGTTACGATGCGATATGCTGCCCGGTCGCGCCTCGGCAGCCGCATATCGGCATCCCTCACGGGCAGCCCGGTCAAGACGTGCGCGTTGCAAAGCCTCCTGCAACCCCTGCCGTCGGTACTGCGGCTTTGTCGTATCAGCGGCAAGCCAGGCCCATTCACCACTCACCACGAGCTCGCCCGTGGCCGCGGGCCCGTCTTGCTTCAGGACCCAGAAAGCCATCAGTTCCCGACGAGCGGCCAGCACGCGCGCGAACCGCATGTGCGTCTCAGAAGGTGATCCATCGGCAAAGCCGGTCACCACCTGCTCCGCCCATTGGGAACGCTCATGCTCCTCCACCCGGCTGACGACCGAGGAGCCATGGGGAATGAGGCATGAACCATCGATCTCGCGAACGAGTACGTCTTCAAAACCGTCCGGCCTCCACCCGCGCTGCGCGAGACGCTGCGGATACCCCTCGACGCCGGGTGACACGACCGCCACAGAAACCGGTCCTGCGCAGTCGTCATAGAAGGCTTCGAGCAGATCAAGGTGTGTGTCGGTCGGCACACCTTTGATGCCGGTGCCCACTGCCTCAGAGAATGGAATCACCGTCCCGCCGCAGACTGCGACACCGGTCGACACCTCTCTGAGCGCAACTCCATGACCGGGAAACAACTCCTGTGCGAGATGCGCGAACTGCGACATCTCCGCCACGGAGTACTCCTCGAGCGTCTCGACCAGATGGGGATCGGTCAGAATCATGCGCGCTACTGCCCGCCTGCGAAGCGCTCCAGTACCCACGCGAGGTTCTCACCCAGACGCTGCATCGTTTCGAGTCCCTCGGTGTCCTCGCTCACAGCACCGGATGCAGCCCCGATACCGATGTTCCAGTAGCCCGATCCCACGAGGATCATCTCTCCTATGAGGAACAGATGGTTCATCGTGTCCAGCGCGTGAATGGCTCCGCCCCGGCGCACCGCAACAAGACATCCACCGGGCTTTCGGGCGAGCATGTTGCCGTTGCCGCGCGAGACGTAGCCCACGCGATCGATGAGTGCCTTCATCTCAGCGGTGACATCCGCAAAATAGACGGGCGAACCGAGGATGATCGCATCAGCGTCGTCGATCGCCTCGATCACCTCGTTGCCATAGTCATCGCGCCCATGGCAGCGCCGGTCACGCTCCTTGCGGCACACGCCGCACGCCGTGCACCCCTCCACCCGATGCCCCGCCAGCTCAATGAGCTGACAGTCGTGACCCGCAGCCACAAGCGGCTCGAACGCGGTCTGTATGAGCAGCGCGGTGTTTCCACCAGCGCGTGCAGATCCATTGACTCCTACGATCTTCATCATCATCCCTTTCTATCCAATGGACGAACCTCGAGTTCTGTCCGATACACGACGCCCACCGTGCCCGGGCCAACATGCAGACCGATCACCGGTCCGAGCGGAATCACCGGTATGGGATCGCTCACAACATGCTGAAGCAGCGCCGCGAGCGCACGGCCTTCGGCTTCATCATCGATGTGATGCACGACCACCTCGAGCAGTCCCGCACGTTCGGCCTCGGCCTCGAACGCCTCGGCGATGGCGCTCATCGCTCGACGCTTGGTACGCACCTTGGTGAACACCTCGGTCTCACCCGCCTCGACCGTGAGTACCGGTCGTATCTGAAGCAGCGTACCCACGAGCGCTGACGCCCCACCGATACGGCCGCCCTTCTTCAGGTACACCAGATCATGGGGAGTGAACAGGAACCTGGTTCTCGTGATGGCTGCACGTGCAGCCGCCGCCACCGATGCAGCGTCGTCTCCTCGGCGCGCCGCGCGAGCGGCCTCAAGCACGCACATTCCAAGCTGCATACAATTCGACAGCGAATCAACGATCTCGATCACCGCATCGGGGAACTCCTCGGTGATCAAGTCGGATGCGAGCAACGCGGATGCGTACGTGCCGCTCATCTTTGAAGACAGGAAGACGCCCACCACCGAATCGCCAGCGGAGACCGCCGCCCGGAACGCTTCCGCCATCTCGGCAACTGACGGCTGAGATGACTTGGGGATCTCACCATCTACGACAAGACGTTTGTAGAATCGAGAACTATCGATATCGAGTTCACGCTCTGTGGTTCCATCCGCATAGGTCACTGCGAGCGAGACCTGTTGGATACCGTAGCGCTCGAGTTCAGCTTCTGGCAGATACGACGTGCTGTCGGTGACTATGCGAACCGCCATCCATACCTCCTTGAGACTCAAACCCGTTACTCACACAGTACACGAGCACCATGGCGTTCACGCACAACCGAGTACCCTGTTTGGCGAGGAGATCTTCCGCCGTGTGGATGCCATTCGGGTCGCTGTGGAACAAGGATCGGACCGAATCAGGCGGAATTCTGGCCGCTGATGGGATAGTAAAGCCGCTCGTCGCCGTTTCCTCATATCCCCCACGCAGATTGCCGATACTAGCAATCAGCGGAGTCCAGGGGCCACCCACCACGCGAGGTCGAACACACGTGCTTACAACCACACAGGGTCTGACACAGATCAGATCACACTACACGGTCGACACCAAGTATCTGTTTCGTATCGTCTTGAACGCAACGAGCGTGGTCGAAGCGAACATCGCTCTCGATCTGCTCCACAAGACCGTGCCGGAGCGCTCCCTCGTCACCACCATCAATCTGCGCGAGGTCTTCAAGTCGTTGCCGGCTTCGCCTTTCCAGATGGCTGTCGATGAGCAGACGCTCTTGAGAGTCGCACGCCTCCATAAGCATCTGGCAGCGTATTCGACCACAACACCCGATGGATATGAAGTCGTGGTGACCACGGCAGGAAACCTGATACTCGACCTCATCGTCAAGCGCGGGGACGAGAAGTTCTTCTGGACGCCCATGCCGCGAACGAGCGACTACATCGCTCCTCCGCTCATTGACCACCTGGTCGAGAGCGAGTATCTGCTCGACCGCGTCATCGAGGTCGTGAAAGCAATGGGCGTGGTGTTCAACCCGAAGTTCTATCTCTCCATTGACGATTGGCACTTGGAGTACGCGAGCGAAACGATGGAGGGGCTCGGGGAACTTTTCTAGCCCAGCGTCATCCACCGCCCAGCGGGGATACGTCTCTACCCCCGTAGCTGCAGCACCTGATCGGAATCCAGCATACGGCACCCCGCAGCGCGCATCTCCTCCAAAGCTCGCTCACCGTCCCCCGGAGTGAGATCAACCGCCCTGCATCCATCGGTCACGATCGTGACGTCAAACCCGATCTCGCGGGCGTCAAGCGCGGTGTACTTCACGCAATAGTCAGTAGCCAATCCAAGCAGGAACACTGTTGAGACGCCCTGCGAACGCAGAAGCCCGCTCAGTCCGGTATCTCTCGCGTGGTTGTTGTCAAAGAACGCGCTGTAGGAGTCGATACCTGCATCGATTCCCTTCTGCACCACGTGGCCGATTCCGGTCACATCCAGAGCGGAGTGAAATGAGGCACCGGGAAGCTGCTGGACACAGTGGTCCGGCCAGAGTACCTGCGGTGCCCCTCCCAGCTCGACGATGTCCCCCGCCACTGCTCCCGTGTGCGCAGTAGCGAAGCTCCCATGTCCTGGTGGATGCCAGTCTTGAGAGGCGACAACGAGTTGAAATGCGTGCGCAAGTCTGTTCGCGACTGAAACGACGTCATCGCCGCCAGGAACGGGAAGCGCGCCAAACGGCATGAAATCATTTTGAACATCCACAAGTATCAACGCATCCATGGCACCCTTCCCTTGCATGATTTACTGACCGCCGCGCGCGTCGAGAACCAGCTGGGTTCTCAGATCATGGAGACCCTTCTCCAGTCCCACGGGGTACGTGTGGGGATTGAGAAATCGCGTAATCGAGTCATCGACCTGTGCGAGCTGACAGGCGACACGTTCGCGTATCGCAGCGAGGTCCCGCTCGACCCCCACGCGTCTCCCGGCACGGAGTACCGGCTCAAGCAGCTCGGTTGACTGTTCTCCGGACTCAAAGCTTTTGGTGCGGATCGGATCGGCCGGATCGACCATGGTGGTCGAATCCATTCTCGAACTCGAGAGATCGTGCACCATGTCGCCCGCGAACCGTCCATCAAGGGTGTAGCGGCGAACCCCGAGCACTCCGGGAATCGTGACCTTTGCCAGTGCATCGCTGACTTTGACTCGTGGCTGCCACTCCCCGGCCTCGTCACGAATCGCCGAGAGCTTGTAGACCCCCCCGAGCGCGGGCTGATCGAACGCGGTCACGAGTTTTGTGCCGACCCCCCACACATCGATCCTCGCGCCTTGTTCCTTGAGGCTCTCAATCAGGTACTCATCGAGTTCGTTGCTCGCCACGATCTTTGCCGAGGGAAAACCTCCCTCATCGAGCAGGCGTCGGGCTCTGATCGAGAGCCACGCGAGATCTCCCGAGTCAATTCTGATTCCGACCATCTCGAACCCCTGCTGCCTGAGACGGGTACCGACTTCGACCGCACGCTCAACGCCGCGAAGCGTGTCGTAGGTATCCACCACGAACGTGCAGTTGTTCGGCAGTGCCGCAGCATATGCCGAGAAGGCCTCGACCTCGTCGTCAAAGGCCATCACCCAACTGTGAGCGTGTGTTCCTGACACGGGAATCCCCAGTTTCCGAGCAGCATAGGTATTCGACGTGCCCGTGCATCCACCAACGTAGGCCGCCCGCGTAGCCGACAATCCACCGTTCGGACCCTGCGCCCTGCGGAGGCCGAACTCCACGACGGGATCTCCGTGAGCCGCCTGACACACCCTGGCAGCCTTTGTGGCCACGAGCGTCTGAAAGTTGATTGAATTGAGCAGCATGGTCTCGACAAGCTGACAGGCAACGATAGAACCCGTTACGCGGAGAAGTGGCTCACCGGGAAACACGACCGTGCCCTCAGGGACGGCGTCGACATCACACCGGAATCTGAACTCCCTAAGCCACTCAAGGAATCGTGAGTCGAACAGTCCAGCGCCGTCATTGCCCGTCTGTTCGGCGAGAAACTCGATGTCACTCGCGGTGAAGTGAAGTTGCTCGAGGTGATCGACAGCTTCCTCGAGTCCGCACATCAACGCATAGCCACCCTGAAACGGACTCTCCCGAAACGAGAGGTAGAAAGAGGTCTCTCTCTCATGGAGCCCGGCCAAGAAATAGCCGTTTGCCATGGTGAGTTCATAGAAGTCGACAAACAACCCGGAGCCCTGATATGAGTCAATCGACATGCCGTCTTCTCCTGTCGTATGCCCATGACATGTCTCGACCCTACTCCAAGCCCACGGCGCGCGCCACGCCGCGCGCGCCGGAATCCACGGTTAATCAAGTTGAATGAGCTCTATGTCTTACGCCAGCGGAAAGGGTATAACGGAGGGGGCACAGGACGCCAGATGGTCATACTGGGGAGGCACCGTGGCACATCGCGTACCAATGGCACCACCACCGAACGATGGTTCATCAGTATCGAAAGACCCCGCACCCACGCACGTTGGGGAACGCGCGGCAGATCACGCCACCGCACTGTACGTCCAAGAGGAGCGCAAGAGCCGTCGAGAACGGTTCGAGCAGCAAATCAAACGTGCGGAAATTCAGGAGTAGTCGAGCGACCACGCGCTCGCCTGCTAAACTGACAATAAGACCCGCGTGATCGGGAGGCCCGGTTGAGCAACGGCGACGGCGCACCCATGACATCCGCCGACTCAGGCGGCGTGAATCGGTTTCGTATTCAACTCATTGTGCTCATCGTGGTCTACACACTCATTGTCTACGGTGGCATCTTTGTCCTGACGCGCACCATACTTGCCGACTCATTGAGGGCTCAGGCCGCCTCCTACATCGACCTCGTACTCACGACCCGCCAATGGAACGCTTCCCACGGCGGCGTGTGGGTCCTGAAACGCGAAGGTGTCGAACCGAACGCATTCTTGCGCTCTCTCGGAATCGATCCAGAGATCACGACTGAGGACGGCGCGGAACTCGTGCTCAGGAACCCGTCCGCCATGACTCGTGAGATGTCAGAACTCACCGAAGAAGGAAGGGGCATCATCTTCCATCTTGTCGGTGAGAATCCTCTGAATCCGGCCAACGCCCCCGACGAGTGGGAAGCCAGCGGACTTGCCGAGATAGATGAAGGTGGCTCCTGGGCTGAAACCTTCGTCCGAACGCCCGGACAGACTCCCGTCTATCGCTACATCGAGCCTCTCATCGTGGACACGTCCTGCATGGGTTGTCACACGAGCGAGCAGGGCTACTCCGTTGGCCAGCGCAAGGGCGGCCTTGGCGTTTCCATCCCCACAACCACGTTCGACAGCCAGATGCGTCGGTTCTCAATCGTCCTCTCAGCTCTGGCCGTCTTCACCCTGGCAATCGGCGTAGGGATCGCTCTCACTATGGTCACCCGACTTCGGACCCGTCTTCACGTGGCCAACAGCCAGCTGCAGATCATGGCCGTCACCGATGAACTCACAGGCATTCTCAACCGACGTGCCACGCTCGCTCGCCTCGCCGAGGAGTTCGAACGAAGCAAGCGCACCGACGATCCCCTGAGTGTGATATCGCTCGACCTCGACCACTTCAAGAACATCAACGACGTACATGGTCATGCCACGGGCGATTGCGCCCTCCGGGAATTCACCGAGAGGGTTCAATCCGTGACCCGAAACTACGACGTGTTCGGGCGTGTTGGAGGCGAGGAGTTCCTTGTGCTCGCTCCAAACACCACCCTCGCTGAAGCCTCCGCTCTCGGGGAACGCATCCTCAACGCCATGCGCAGGGTTCCGCTCACCGACTGTCCCGGGACGGTCACGATGACCGCAAGTGCAGGCGTCGCACAGCTCGATGAGGCTGATCTGAACTACGACGCGCTGCTGATGAGAGCAGACGAGGCCTTGTATCGCGCGAAGTCTGCGGGACGAGATCAAGTGAACACCGACTCGTAAGTGCGTCTATTCTCCTCGCCGTAGTACGGCACAACGACCACCTTCTGCTACGCTATTCCATCGTTGGATATGCATGCGTTCGAACGCACTCTGCATAGAGCGTCTTTGGGGGGCGAGCTCACGTGATGCACAGAACCGATGTGTACCGGGTTGTCGCGGCGCGCTTCCTCTCACGCTCGGGATCCGAAGCAGCGTTCTTTGTCGGCGTGTGGGGCAAGGCCGCCTTCGAGATGCAGGCCAGCGCAGGTCAGCTCGCCCTGATCATGTTCATCCTGTCGGTGAGCTCGATTCTCGGAAGTGTGAGCGCCGGAGTCCTTGTCGACCGATACGGGCCGAGGAACGTGCTTGTCGTTGCCGAGGTATTCTTCATCCCGGCCGCAATCGCCATCGCGTTTGCGCGCGATCTCTCACAGCTCAGCGTGATCGTCGCGGTCTGGGCGTTCATTGGAGCTCCCGTGGTGACCGCGGGTGCATCATTCGCCCCGTTCCTGGTGACCCAGGAATCCGACCTGAAACGAACGAACGCCCTGATCGAAGGTGCCGGATCCCTCGCATTTGCCGTGGGACCTGCGGTCGGCGCGCTGCTCGTGCGCTACGCATCCGTTGACTGGGTGTTCATCCTCGACGCAGCCACGTCGCTCGTGGCCGCGGTTGTCGTGTGGCGCGTTGCCTTGCCACCGATCGTGCATGAAGGCGAAACAGTCAGCCGAGGAGCTCTCTCTCAGTTCTCAGCCGGTCTCAGGATTGCCTACGGTATACGCAGTCTGCGCTACTACGTACTTGCAGGCAGCCTTGTGTGGCTTGCATTCGGATCGTTTGGCGCGCTTGAGCCCTTGTTCTTTAGAGATGTTGTCGGAGTCGGGGTTGAGACCATGGGGTGGATGAACTCCCTCTTTGGCGTTGGGTTCCTGGTGGGAGCATCCCTGCTACCGCGACTGCCCACTGCGTTGATATCAGCCCGAGGGCTCGCCGTGATGGTGGCGCTGACCGGCTTTGGCGCCGTGCTCTACGTTGGTTCGGCTGACCTCAGGATCATCGCTGTTGGCGCATTCGTGTGGGCTGCGGTCGTTGGGGTGACCGAACCGCTCCTGCGCACCCTTCTGCATAGAGATGCCCCCCGCTCTGCGGTAGGCCGGGTCATGGGAATCGCAGAAGTCCATAGACGTGGCGGCGAGATCATACCGCTCGGAATCGCCCCCTGGCTCGCTGCGACCTTTGGCGTGCAGGCAGTGCTGATCGGCGGCGGACTCGTGGCCACAATACTGGCGACGCTGTCATTCAGGGAGGCTGCGGCAATCGACTGCGAACGCCCTCCGGGAGCCAACGAACTCCAGGGCCTGCGGTCCGCGGATGAGCCCTTCTCGCCGAATCCGTAGACCTCCCGATGGCGGCCTGCTCGAAGCCGGCGATGCGACCGACGCAAACGACTCGCCCCGCAACGGAATAGTCTGCCGTCCGTCGGGTTGCTCAGTCGGCGACCTCGTGCCGCGCTATACTGACTGGACGAGGTCAAACGTTTCGAATGGGGGCTTGCGTGAGTGTGCGTATCGCTAGGCACCACGCCGCCTTACTCGCTCTGACCTTTGCGACCGTACTCACGACCATCTGTGTTGCGCCAGCATTCGCGGGAACACCTGTGCGTGTTGGCGTCTATGACAATCCGCCGTTTCTCACTGTCGATGGCAACGACGTCACCGGAATCATCCCTGACATCATCGACGAGGTGGCCCTCGAGCACGATTGGGATGTCGAGTACGTCGTGGGGACCTGGCCGGAGCAGCTCGAAAACCTCGACAGTGGCTCAATCACTGTAGTAGGGCCAGTTGCATGGACATCTCCACGTGCGGAGCTCTATGCATTTTCAAGCGTCACGGTCCTTGGAAACTGGGGCGTGCTGACCGCACTACCCGACCGAACCAAAGACTACTCCGAATTCGAGGATCTTGAGGGCGCGCGCATCGCAGCATTGAGAAAGGATGTCTTTCTGGACGGACCCGGTGGGCTTCGCTTCTTTCTAGAGAATGCCGGCATCACTGTGGAGATCGTCGAATTCGAGTCCTATGACGATGCCCTTGAGGCGACTGCGGCTGGCGACACAGATCTCGGGCTCATCAACCGACTGGCGAATGCGACGCTCGGCACCGAGTACGGCCTTGGGTCGACATCGATGCTGATCAATCCGATTTCCACGCGCTTCGCAGGCCCCGCCAACAGCCCCGAGATATTGCAGGCGCTGAGTGAAATCGACTCAACTCTCCTGCGCTTACAGGCGGACCCCGAATCAGCCTACTACGCTTCGATCGACCGACACTTTGGCACCTACGGGGCAACCCAAACAGGTTGGCCGAGCTGGGCTCTCCCAACCTTCCTTGGGTCGGTTGGATTGGTCGTGTTGCTCGCAACCTTGGCAATCGCTCAGCGTTTTCTCGTGCGCAGCCGGACCCAGGATCTCGATGAGTCGCTCGATCGCTTCCGCGCACTCTTCCTTGCCATTCCTGATGCCATCTTCACCCTCGATACAGAAGGGCGCATCAGCGACTTCAAGCCCGCGATCGACTGGGAGCCAGCCATTCCGCCCGAGGAGTTCCTTGGCCGGCGGCTCTCGGAGCTTCCGTTACCCGGAACACTGAGGGAGCAGTTCGACTCAGCCGTGTCCTCCACCGCACAGAGCGGCGTCTCGCGGACCGTCCCCTATCAACTCGCTAACCCAATGCCCGATGGCCCCATTCGGCACCATGAAGGACGCTTCTCTAAAGCGAGCGAAGAAGAACTGCTCCTCATCATTCGCGACGTGACCGAGAAAC
The DNA here is from genome assembly GCA_024637115.1 of Actinomycetes bacterium. GTDB lineage: Bacteria > Actinomycetota > Coriobacteriia > Anaerosomatales > JAGXFU01 > JAGXFU01. Next base: position 140,234 of record JAGXFU010000008.1, on the reverse strand, counting down.
AACTGAGTGACCAGGCCGAACGCGATCGTGCGATCGAACTCGAGAGGGCGGTCGCGAAGCGCACGGATGACCTGATCAAAGCGAACCTGGAGCTGGCGGCTGCGAGTCAGGCCAAGTCAGTGTTTCTCGCCAACATGAGCCACGAGTTGCGCACGCCTCTGAACTCCGTGATCGGTTTCTCGAGCATCATGCTCAAGGGTCTTGCAGGGGAAATCAGCGATGAGCAGCGTCGGCAGTTGGTCATGATCAATACCTCAGGGACGCATCTGCTCTCACTGGTGAATGACGTTCTCGACCTTACGCGCGTCGAATCAGGGCGAGTCGAGCCTCAAGCTCAGACGGTGGACCTTGACGAGTTGATTGCCGAAGCCGCCGGCACCATCGAGAGCCGCGCGCGTGCCAAGGGCATCAGCCTCACAGTAGAGTCCCACGATCTTGGGACAGTGAGCACCGACCGCAGGATGCTCCTTCAGATACTGATCAACCTGCTGAACAACGCCGTCAAATACACTTCCGCTGGCAGCATCAAGGTTGGGGCGGAGTGCCACGATACCTCCGCCAAAATCTCCGTCACTGACACCGGCGTGGGCATGTCCGCCGAGCAGATACCTCATGCGTTCCAGGATTTCTACCAGTTATCGCAACCCGAAACGGCCAAGAGCAGCGGATTCGGACTCGGCCTGCCGATCTCGCAGAGGCTCGCCGAAATGCTCGGCGGCACCATCACCGTTACAAGCGTTCTCGACTCAGGATCCACATTCACCGTTACCATTCCCCCGCTCAACGACGGAGAGGCCTCATGAGCCCGAATGGGCTGGACCGCGAGTCCTCGGCATACTTGCGCGCGCACGCCAACGACCCGGTCAAGTGGCACCCCTGGAACGCCAAGACGTTTGCCACCGCGCGTAAGCTCAATCGTCCGATCTTCCTGAGCATCGGTTATCAGTCATGCCACTGGTGCCATGTGATGCAGCGCGAGTCCTTTCGCGATGCCGACACCGCGGCGATTCTCAGCCGCCTCTGCATTCCGGTGAAGGTGGACCGCGAGGTCCGTCCGGACGTCGATGCGCTCTACATGGCGTACGTCCAGGCGAGCACCGGCTCCGGCGGCTGGCCTATGAGTGTGTTCCTCACACCGGACGGCGCGCCATTCTTTGGTGGCACCTACTTTCCACGCATCTCACCCGGCGAGCGTTATCCCGCGTTTCGCGATGTGCTCGAAGTCGTGCGCAGCTCCTGGGTTCTCTCCCGCGAACACACAGATGAAGTTGCAGAGGAAGCTCTCGACTTTCTCAGAACCCAGCAACTCGGAGCACACAAACCCCTCACGCGCCACATTCTTGATGATGCCGCCACACACATCCTTGCATCCGAAGACCCGCGCCACGGCGGGTTCGGCGGCTCGCCCAAGTTTCCCCAGGCGACGCAGTTGTCCTTCCTCGCTGCGTATACCGCCCTCAGCAATGATGAGCGTCCTGCCCAATCGGCCCTTCGTGCCCTTCTGGCGATGGTCCGCGGCGGCGTATTCGATCACGCCGGGGGCGGGCTGTTCCGCTACTCGGTGGACGAGCAGTGGCTCGTACCGCACTTTGAGAAGATGCTGTATGACCAGGGATTGTTACTCTCCACCATCGCGCAGCTCGCACCGTTTGCGGACTCGACCACGCGCGACGAACTCGCACAGATCGCTCGCTCGACCGGTCGCTTCCTCACGCGTGACCTCCCCCGGCCCGACGGTGGCTTCTACTCATCGATCGATGCCGAAGCCGGCGGGGTCGAAGGCGACACGTACGTCTGGACACACGATGAACTCGCCACCTTCCTCACGCCCGCCGAACTCGAACTGGCCGAGGAGTTCCTGGGTGTCTCAGAAGCCGGAAACTGGGAGCGACACACCACGATCCTGACGCGACGCGCAGGCCGCGATGCCGAGGGCGATCAGGCGGGAGCCGTCAACGCAGTGCTCGACCGTATCTTTCAGGAACGCGCAGCACGGACCCAGCCTGCGGTCATCGACAACACGATCGTGTCATGGAACGCCCTGGCGGCGCGCGGTCTCATCGAGGCCGGACATGCGCTCAGCGAACCGGAGCTTGTCACGGCCGGGCTGAGCGCCGTCGACTGGCTCTGCGATACCGCCGTGTGGCGCACCGATGTGTTGCATGCCATCGGTGACCGATCGGTCGCCGACATCCGTTTCCTTGAGGATGCTGCTAACACGGTTGCGGCACTCCTCGCGGCCCATACAACGGGTGAGCGACCCAAGGCACTCAAGCTCGCACGCAAGCTCCACAACGCAACGAGCAAGCGATTCACGACCGATTCCGGTCTCGTGATGAGCGTAGGCGACCCACTGCTCCCCATGAGTGTCATCGAACAAGACGACGCTCCAACCCCTGCGGGAGCGTCCGTGCATGCGGAGAACGAATTGCAGCTCGCCGCGCTCGAGCCCGGAGCCTCCAAAGAAGATAAGGGCACGGTCGCGCTCGGACTCCTCGGTCAGTTTGGTCGCACCGCAGAGATCGCTCCGGGGCTCGCAGGCCACGCACTCGCAGTTGCAGCGCGCGCACTCACGTGACGATCGCGATCGGACATTCCTCACCCTGACGTTTAGAGCCTGCTCGCGCTATCATGCGAGTAGCCGTGTTGGCTGCGACGGGGAGGCGTCATGGCACGCAACATCGGAATCACGCACGGACGCACGATGCGCATGGTCGGATTGATCTGTGTGACCCTTCTCGTGGCCTTTGTGCTGACAGCGTGCGGAAGCGATGAGGGCACTGTCGACAAGAGCGGCGGCACCGCAGCGGAGAGCACGACTCCCGAGACGATCACCACGACAGAGGATCTCCAGGCCGCGATCGACGCGAACTTCGCAGATGAGTCGTGGTACGCGAACATCACCAGCGCCGCCATCGAACAGCAGCTCCTCACCCCGGTCGCGGTCATCACGATCGACCTTGCCTCCGACGCAAGCGGTCCGGCCTATGACATTGCACGGGAGATCCCAGTCGCGCTTTCGCCGCTACTCGAGGACTCCATCCCGAACATCGCCATTCTCAGTGGCCCGAGCGGACTTCAGATGGCTGGCTCCGGATCAGGTCAGTCGCTTGAGCAGACCGATCTTGGATTGCCGTCCGCTCCAACGAATGCCGAGGAACTCGAAGCATGGCTCGACGAGGTCTTTGCCGAGAGCGGTGAAGCCTGGTATGCGCACGTGACCGGCGCCGAGTATGTCGAGAGACTATCTGGCTACGACGTTGCGGGGCTCATCGTACACACCGACCTCACGGGTTCCGGCTCCGACGCCGTCAATCAGCAGCCCACAACCCTTATCAGGATGGCGATCGCCATGTCGGGACAGACGTTCGTTGAGAAGGTGAGCGTAGTGAACTCGAGCGGGGAGAATCTCAGTTCAGGTTCGCTGCCTCCTGTCGTACTGATGTACTAGAGAGAATAGCGACCGAACAAGGCACAGTGAGAGGGGTGGCTCAGTGTTCTGTCCGCAATGTGGTACCAGCATGGCCGATGGAGATGCGTTCTGTCCGATGTGCGGAGCCGATGTGCGCGGGGGGGCACCAGCGGCTGAACCTCAGCAGCCGGCAGCACCTGCACCGACACCGCCTGTGCCTCCCGCGGCGTCCGTACCGACACCGCCCGTGCCGCCCGGAGCTCCCGTGGTCTACGCGCCGCCGCAGCCGCAGCAGCCCGCCGTGCCGGTCAGCCAGGTGGCAGCAGGCGCTCCCTACACCAAAGCACCGCTTGGCGCCCGACTACTCGCCTTCATCGCAGACGGCATCATCGGGTCCGCCCTCCTGCCCCTCGGCCTCCTGCTCGTGTATGCCGGTGTGGCACAAAAGCAGGCCTCGGTCATTGGGTTCGTCCTGGTCGGCCTTGGCGGACTCTGGCAACTCGGCTACACGCTCGGACGCGACGGCTTTCGCGGCGCCGGATTCGGCAAGCGTCTCACGGGACTCGTGGTCACCCGCGTTGAGTCCGGCGCCCCTGCCTCCATGGGTGCCTCGATCGTGCGTCAGCTTGTCTGGTGGGCGCTCGGAATCATCCCGGTGATCGGAACTCTGGCGGAACCGGTGCTCGTCATCTCCGATAAGGATGGACGTCGTCTCGGAGACAAAGCCGCAAAAACGCAAGTCGCGCGGGCAACCGAGGTCGCGGCTCGTGGACACGCGGTTGCAAGCGGCAAGACCATGGCCATCATCGTGCTCATCGTTGCCCTGCTCGTAAGTATCGCAGGCGCCATAATCGGCGGAGTCGCATTCGCGCGCGCTATCAACGATGTGGCCGACGGCATCGAAACCACGATCGACTACAGCCTCGATCCGGACAACACCGACCCCGGAGAAGTAGCGCTCGATCCCAGCTCCCCCGAAGCCGTGGTCGACGCCTTCTATCTCGCTGTGGCCTCCGGTGATATCGAAGCCGTGAAAGCAACGATGTCCGAGGAACTCGCCTACTACGCCGAGCCCGGAATGTTCGAAGGCTGGACCACACCCGAGTACCGCATAGTGGGTAGCAGCGATCAGGGTGACGGAATCTACAACGTTGACGTACAGGAATACGACGGCGACCTGCCCACCTACACCTACACCTATATCCTCATCAACGAGAACGGCGCCTGGAAGATCGACGACTGGGTCACTGCCGAGGACATCGGAGACGCCGGAGCGGGCGAACCACAAGGTGCGACCGTGGGGGTCGAAGAAGCCGTAGATGCGGTGGGCTCCATGCTCTACGCGATGCAGACAGGCGATGTGAACGAGATGAAGTCCTACGCTACGTCGAACTTTCTCTCCTCGGACCCCGGCTTCTTCTTCTCTGCCGAGGGTGCACTTTCGAAGTTCGAGGTCGTGGATGCGTATCCGGACGCGGCGGCGTTCGTTGTTCTTGTCAGCGAGGACTGGAACTCCGGGCCTGAGAGCGTGATGTACTTCGTAATCGAACAGGACGGCCGCGCGCTCGTTGACGGTCTCGAATACCAGTGAACCCGGTGCACACGAGCGAAGGAGTCCATGACATGAGCGAGATGACACCAAAGTTCTGCACCGGCTGCGGAGCAGCGCTGGCAGATGGTTCGCGGTTCTGCACGGGTTGCGGGGCAGCCGTGGTGGCGGAATCGGCTGCGGAGTCCGCACCGGTCGTCTCTTCGCCTGTTGCAGGAGGTGAAAGCCCGGTCGCCGTCATACCCAACGTATCGCTCAAGAGCGGTTTCATGGGAATGAAGCGAAAGATGTTCACTCTCGTGCTCACCGACAAGCGCATCATCTTCGCGGAGACCACGAGCGCCATGCTCAAGCAGTCGGTGGCCGATGCCCGCGATCAGGCCAAGAGCGACGGCAAGGGTTTCTTTGGTCAGTGGGGTGCACAACTGAGCGCGTATAGTGCACTCGCCGAGGGCTATCTCGCCATGGACCCGAACGCTGCGCTATCCGAGAATCCGGACAACTTCGCACTTGAGGAGTCGGCGATCGACAAGATCAAACTCAAGGCCGGACGAGTGGGCGACGAGGATACGGGCTCCTCGCCTGATCGACTGTTGATCAAGACCACTGCCGGGGAGAAGTATGACCTGGATATCAACTCAGGCATGGGTCAGGCCAAGCAAGCGCTCATAGCGGCCGAGCTGATCTAGGGCGCGGGTCGATCCTGCTCGGTGCCAAGACCGAACGCGCGCCATCCGGCCATCCCGAGCAACACGAGCAGCGACAGGATGCTCAGGGTGAGTTCCGCAGGATCGAGAGCCGCGACACGAAACGCCCCAAAGCTGGCCTCGACGGTCTCCGTTGCGGACCGCACGATCGCCCCGAGATGCACCACAAGGAACGGAAGAGACAGAAAACCGCAGATTCGTCTCACGGGACCTTCGGCCAGCAGCGCTACCACGAGAAGCACAACACCCACCAGCCCCAGGCGCCCGGAGAGTTCATAGTCGTTCCAGTACCAGACCTGGGCACCCAGGCCCGCAAGCGAAACCGCGAGAACGAGTGCGGCATAGTAGAACCAGGGCGCGCGCACGGGTCGCCCCGCGAGCGCACGGTTGCGCACCGGCGCAGCATGGCGCCAGTAGCCATCCACGAGAGCTGCCGCCTCGGGATAGAGCTCGCTCGTAAGATGAAGTCGGAGCACCGCGCGCCACGTGTTGCGCAGCACGATGACCCGCGACCGTGGATAGTAGACCACGTGATACACCTCATCCCACGGGAGGCGCATATGCTCCTGGCCTGTGGCAATGAGGCCCGCTCCGGTCGTGGTCGGATTCCCCGCGAGGGCTCCGGCCATCGCCACCAACCGGTTGATTTTCTGTTCGCGTTCTCCCGCGCTGTACGTTGCACCGGTTGGGCCGATACCGAATACCGCCCCATGCCTGTTTCCCAGCAACGCGCTCACGAGCACAAAGAGTCCCAGAAGAACGCCGATCATCACAAACAGAGCGAATATCGGAAGGTAGACCGGCTCACCGTCAACAAGCCACCCGGTGATCGCCACCAGCACGTAGGAGACTGTGGCTGAGATCAGCGTCACCCGCACGAAATCCCACACCATGAAACGGCTGCTTAGCAGCGGTACGTCGTAGCGCCACTCAAGGCTGGCCTGGCCCGGGTCCGCGCTCTGTGTGTCTTCTGACATCTCAGACATCCTGTCCCTGAGCTCGCATATCCTGCTCGTAGAGGAGCCAGAGTGCCTGTGTGCCCAGGTCTCCTCCGCTGACTCCTTCGTACTCGGTCTCCTGCGCGAGGCGCACGTAAAGGGTCTCCGCCAGATCGAGTCCGGGTAGCTCGAGGCCCATCTTGTGCGCTTCGTCGATCGCGATGCGCAGGTCTTTGATGTAGTGCTTCACAAAGAAGCCGGGATTCATATCACCCGAGAGAATCCGCGGAACGTAGTTCTCCCAGGACCACGAGTTTGCCGAGCCGCCCGCAAGTGTTCTGTGCACCGCCGCGAGGTCGAGCCCGGCGGCACTGGCGTATGCAAGCGCCTCGACCATGCCGAGCATCACGCCTGCGATCTTGATCTGATTCGCCATCTTGGTGTGCTGGCCCGCACCCGGACCACCCAGGTGATTCACGGAGCGGCCCATGATCTCAAAGAGCGGCAACGCACGCTGGTATGCCTCGGCTGATCCGCCGCACATGATGGTGAGTCGCGCCTCGCGGGCTCCGATGTCTCCGCCCGACACCGGTGCATCGAGGGCATCGATCTGTCGTTCGTGCCCGCGCTCTGCGATTGTGACCGCCAGAGTGGGAGTTGATGTGGTCATGTCTATCACGAGCGAACCCGGACGCGCCTGCTCGAGAATCCCGGCGCCGCCAAGGTAGATCTCGGATACATCGTGGGGATAGCCCACGATCGTGATCGTCACGTCCGCTTGAGCGGCCGCCTCACCCGGCGAATCCGCCCACGTTGCGCCACGCTCCAGCACGGCGTTGGCCTTGGAGCGTGTGCGGTTGTGCACCACAAGGGGGTAGCCGGCGTCGAGCAGATGTCCCGCCATGGAACTCCCCATGACCCCTGTGCCAATGAATGCAACTCGCGGTTGATTCTCAGTCACGTCTCATCCCTCCATGAGTAGTCCGCGAAGACTGGAGTCTGAATCCCCTATCGACGCAGCGCCCAGTACACACCGCTCACGGAATCAGCGTCGTGTCCCCTCTCGCACGCGCCCTCTGGCGTGAGCCAGGTGTTCGTGCCGCACTGCTCGCAGTAACCGGCGAGCGCCTGGCTACCGCCCGGTGCCTGCGTGACCGGCGGTGCAGGAGCACCGGGAGCCGCAGTGCCAGCCGCAGGCATGACCACTGCGGCACCCTGAGGAACACGCAGCCGCATGCGCCAGTACACGATGGCGCCGCCCACCGCGCCACCGGCAACACCAACGAACATCAGGAGCACGAAGTCCGCGTCCGGTACAAAAACCTGCATCAGGAACATCGCAGTGAATTCAGTCGTAATCCACATGAGTGGCACGAGTGCCGCATACCATTTCGAATAGCCCTTGCTCACGGCAAGCCTCGACGTGAGACGAGTAAGCCAGAATATGCCAAGGAGTTCAGCCACACACATTCCCTTCTTGCTGCATCAACATGCTTACCCGAGGTTCCTCATACCCACGAACATACCGCCGAAATACGGTACAAGCCAGACAAGCCACACAATCAGGCTGTATCGATGGAAGCCTGCACGCGCCTTCGGGGTTCCTTTGCGTACCACGATCGTAGCCCACACCGCGTGGGCCAGCATGAGCCATATCGCGATCTGCCCGGTCAATGTATGCGGAGCCGTAGGGTCGAAGTGGCCGACCGTCATCAAGTGCATCCCGAGCGTTCCCGCAACATCGAACGCGAACCCGATCCAGAACGACACCACGTGCCAGGGCTTGAGAAACCGGGCGAGGCGCTCAGCCCACACCCCGAGCGAATAGAAGACCAGAGCACACGTGATGAGGATGCTCGATACGATCAACAGTGTAGACATGGCTACATCCTACCGCGAGGAGCGCACACCGTGCCCGGAATCAGCGTTGAGCTGTGGTTAGTCACGCGGGAGCGTGAGGGTGAATGTCGAGCCACGACCAACCTGACTGTTCACGGAGAGGTCTCCGCTCAGCAGGCGCGCAAGTTGGCGGCTGATGGCAAGTCCCAGTCCGGCGCCGGGTCGCTTGGTGCCGTTGGCGCGCGAAAGCTGCTCGAACTCGGCGAATATCGTCTCGGTTGCCTCGGCGGGAATACCGACACCGCTGTCGATCACGCGGAGTTGAAACCCGCACTCGGCTACCTCCGCCTCGATGACAATGCCGCCGAAATCCGTGTACTTCACCGCGTTGGTAACAAGATTGACCAGGATCTGCTCAACACGCCTGGGGTCCGTCACAAGACTCGGTGCATCTCCCATGACGCGGATCTTGAGGGACAGACCCTTCTCCGTGCACAACGGCAGCGCGACCCTGCGAACCGATTCGAGCACGCTCTCAGCGACGACCCGCTCGAGGCGTACCTCGACTCGGCCGGCCTCGGTCTTGGATAGGTCGAGGATGTCATCGATCAGAGAGAGCAGTCGTCTGCCCGACGTATTGACCATCTCCACCTGCGTGTGCTGCTCGCTGTTGAGCTCGCCGGGAACGCCCTTGAGCAAGACGGAGCTGAATCCAATGATCGAGTTGAGCGGAGTCCTCAACTCATGGCTCATGTTGGCCAGGAAGCGGCTCTTTGATTGCGTCGCCTCTTCGAGCTGAAGGTTGGCGGCGTAGAGTTGCCGACCTCGCTCCTCGGCGATTGAACGTTCTCTGTGCAGATCGCGTACACGATCTCGAAGCGTTTCGTTCAAGTCCTCGAGCTCAAGCTGAGCAGCTCTAAGCTCGGTCACATCCGTGAGCAACACAATGAGGCCAAGGACGCGACCCTGACTGTCGCGCGTGCGTCGTGTTCTACCCCAATGAACAGCGTGCTCACTCAGGAGCTCGAATTCGCCATAGTCATCGCCCGAGGCAACAAACGGTTCTACGTGTTCAGCGATCGCGGGAGATGCAGTGGCAAGCAGGACTCGCGGATCAACCCCCGGAAACAAGCGTGCTGCTGCGGGGTTCAAGGCAACGATAACACCCTCGCTGTCGACCACGAGGACGGCATCGCTCATGGTCTTGAAGGCCTGAATCGCCGCAATCGGAATGATATCGGCGAGCCCGTCGGCCAGCACCATGTAAAGAAACACCACGTTGGTGAGCGTAAAGAGCAAGGGGACAGGGTGCACCTCGAGCGGCAGATCAAGCGGACCGCGAAGCGCCCAGGCAAGTCCGCCAATGATGGGCGTGAATATCGCGACGGCAAGCACCCCGGCACGCATCCGACTCATGCGAGTACCCGGTCGCAACACCGCGCCAACAAGCAACACGGCCCCCCATGCAACGAGCACAAAGGTTCCCACGAGGTGCGGATATGCCAGCGGACCGTATCCTACCGGCTGCCCCGGCCCGGCCTGGCTCACAAAGAGCTGGTGAACCGGATTGGTGACCGCCACGACAACCGTGTACACGAAAGGTATGTGTACGAGCGACGCACCCCAGCCACGCGAAAGGCGGTCTTTGTGCGCGTAGGAGGCAGCAAAGAGCAACCAGTAGGTGGGTGCCGCGGCCAGACCAATGATCTCGAACACGTAGACAATCCACGCCGCACTCCCAATGGGGGCGACATCGAGCACTACGGTCGTGTCGAGATTGATCTCAACGGCATAGAAGAACGCCCACAGCATATTGGCGATGTTCAAAAGAAAGAAGTACAGAATCGTACGTTCGCCACGCCTGGGAACCCGCAGCGTACTCGCAGCGAGGAAGGCGGCAAGGAGCGCGGTCGCGAACGGAATCAGTGAGATCAAACGTATCTCGAGCATCTCTCCCCTAGAGTCCCATGGCGAGAACAGTCTGGACCATCATGAGAAGAAGATGCAAGCCTGTGACCAGCGAACTAGGTGGAATAGCGCGGCACAGTGAACCTGAACTCACTGCCTCTTCCGGGCGTGCTGTCGACCTCGATCGTGCCGCCCAGGAGCGCGGCGAGCCGTGCTGAGACCGGCAGGCCCAGACCGGAGCCCGCTCGCTTGCCCCCGTCGGACGGGCGCGCCTGATAGAAATCCTCGAAAATGCGAGCCAGGTCATTGGCCTCGATGCCAACACCTGTGTCACGCACGGAGTAGGTCACTCCTCCACTCACACACATGACCTCGACGATCACACCGCCGGTATCGGTGTTCTTTAGCGCGTTGCTCACAAGGTTGAGCAGTATCTGCTCCATGCGTGCCCGGTCGGTGTAGATGTCCCCCCCGTCTTCTTCTAAGACGAGTTCAAGCATGAGTCCCTTCTGCTCCGCGAGTGGACGGAGGGTGTCGGTCACCCCTACGGCGACCTCACCGCAGTCGAATAGCGTGGGCTCGATCTGAACCTGGCCTGCCTCGATCTGCTCCAGATCCAACACCTGGTCGACAAGGCGCAGCAGACGTCCGCCGGATCGCCTGATCATCTCGACCTGTCGCCGTTGCTCGTCGTTCAGCTCCCCTGCCAGGTCTTGTAGCAGCACCCCGGAGAACCCAAGGATCGAATTGAGTGGCGTGCGCAACTCGTGACTCATTGCTGCGAGGAAGTCACTCTTTGCACGACTTGCCTGATAGAGCTCCTCGGTACGCCGCTCTACGAGCACTTCGAGGTGATCGTGATACGCCGAGAGCTCTTGATCCCGTCGCTCGAGTGCGATCAGTGCGGAATTGTGTTCGAGATGCACCACAAAGAATGCAGCAAGGAGGACGACAGCGGTCGTGCCCAGCCATGGCTCTACCGGCGGGCTATCGATTGGAACGGATGCATAGGGCAACCACAACAGCGCAGCCACGGCACCAACCATGACCACGGCAAGCAACCAGTAGTAGCTCGATCCCCCGACCCGAAGAAAACGCTTCGGTTGACTCAGACCAACGATCGCTGCAGAGAACATGATGACATTCTCGGCAATGATCGTGAGGGTCGCCGCCTCGGGAACCACGTAGAAGACGATACCGATTGCAATACACACGATCGTGATCGAGGCTGCCACCCGCTTCGCCGGTACTTCTATGAAGTAGGAAAGTGCGCCAACGACGATCAGCGACACGCCGGCCAGTTGCAGCGCGCCGAACAGCGCGGTCGCCAGTGGATCTCCGGTGTTGCTGGAAACGACGAACATGGCCGGTGATGCGGCATACGCGAGCCAACCGTATGCGAGCAGATAGAGATGACGCGGTTCTCGTCGCTTGTAGTAGAGCTCAAGCGACATGGGAACGGCGGCAAACGAGACGATTGTGAGGACGATCATCGCGTAGACGAGCAACGCACGGCACCTCCTGAGTCTCTCATCGGAAACCGACAGGTCCGAACCAAGAGATTGCGGCTGAACGGTCCCACGCGTGAACCCCTGCTCTCCCCTCGCCGAGCATAGCGGACTCGGCCCCCCCTGGACGGAAGATTCGATGAGCGGTGTGTAGTGAATCGACCCCGCGGCGCGGATGCAAGCGGATAGCAACTACCTGCTATGCTTGTGACGAAATACACCTTACCCAAGATGAATGGCGGGTCAACAAGGGTACGGTCAAGAATCTTTGATAATTATGGACAAAAACACTCAACCCCTCCGTTGTGCAGCCGAAAAGAGTAGTAGGTACCATTTGTGACGGAGGGCACACTCATGGGGAAGCTATACGACTACTGCACGCAAATCAATCAGCACATCGAGTCGAATAGTCTTGATGTGTTCCGCACCCGCGGGGCACTCGCAATCAAGTGTGGCTTCATCATCACGCTGATCGGCGAGGATGATCCCGATGATGTACAGAAGATCACTTCGCTGCGCGAAGCCGCGCACGACGTCCTCGGCCTCACCCTCAACTAGGGAGCTCGCTACAGATGACACCCTCGAATTCGAGGCCGCCGGGACCCGCTATGGGCACCGCACTCACCGGAACAGAGAGAGCGAAACAGGTCATGTCCACCCGCAAGGGTCGCATTGGCCTGACCGTGATCGCGCTGACGGCCGTGCTCTCATTTGCGGCACTCTGGAATCCGCCGATCACCACCCAGCACGACTTCACGACCGCGAGTGACTACAGCGCCGCGCGTGACGCCGGCTGCACCAACAGCGGCGAGGGCTGCCACGGTGCTGAGACAGAATATGCGAACTTCAACGACTACCATCCGAACACGGACTGCACGACCTGCCATGACTACACCGGCGTTGGGTGCATTCCCTGTCATACCCCCACCTCGCACGAGTGCGCGGCATGCCACGACGGCTCGATGCCGGGCGCCTCGGACTGCGTGCGCCTGGTCGATCCGTTCCCGAACGGCCACTACCGCGAGACCACCCACACCGCAATGGGTACCGACATGGACCAGGTCGTCCTGTCCGCCATGGGCGGATCAGCGCAAGCAACCTGCGAGGCCTGTCACTCGCGCGACCTGAAAGACGCCCACACGGGTGTTCCGGTAGTCGCCGGCAGCCCCTACGGCGAGTCAGTCGGGTGTGGTGAGTGCCACAACGACGTGCGGTCAAACGGCCTGGCGCAGGTTCTCGCCGACTGGGAGAGCCGTACATGCGAGGAGTGCCACGCGGTCGGCAGCTCGTCTCCCATGCACTCGGCTGAGATCGCCGACTCTGTCGAGAGCAGCGGCACCGCGGGTTGCGCGGCAACCGGATCTGGATGCCACGACGTTGATGACCTGCATCTCCTGCATCCGGACGCACCCGAGACGTGTTCGGGCAGCGCAGCCGAGGGCGAGGCAGGCTGCCACGACCTCGAGGTCGAGTCGCACGCGCCGACCGCCCGGGCATGCGGAGGCGGAGACGCCGGTGCTTGTCACCAGCCCTACGCCAACGACCTCTACACGCACAAGAACGACCGCACGAATCACTCACCCAAGAGCCCCACGCCTGCCAATGGACGCTACGAAGGCGTTGCATGCGGGAGCTGCCATTATATGAGCACCGATGGCACGAGTCTGGTAACCGAGCACGATCTCGCAACCTCGGCTCGCACCAACGACACCGAGAACTCGTGCCGCAACTGCCACAACGACCCCGCGTCGCTTGAAGCGATCGAGGGCGACTGGTCCGTGCGCGACACATCATATGCATGCTCGACATGCCATGGCAGCACGGGCCTCGATGCCGCACACAGTTCATCGCTCAGCGCGGTTCACACCATCACGTCCGGGAGCGAAGGCTGCGCCGAGAGCGGCGCCGGCTGCCATCCCGAGTCCGATCTCTCGCGTGTGGGTTCAGCCACCGGGGCACTGCACGACGACTGCCTGACCTGTCACGATCGCACCGCGAGCGGGACCAACCTGAGCTACAACCCCACCGCCACCACCTGCGGCGAAGGTCGCGACTGCCACAGTCTGCCGGGCGACTACACCTCCGGTGACTCGCACGGCGAGACCACAGGCCGAGGAACGGAGCACGCCGCTGCAGCGTCGCAGGCTTCAGCAGCGCTCTTTGATGCCGCGAGCGACACCAACACCCGCTGTGACACCTGCCACGACATGACCCTCGGTGTGGAACACACACGCGAGCACGCATCGATTGCCACGGAGAGTTGCACGGGCTGTCACAATGCGAGTGCTGTGACCGCAGCGGCCGTCAAGGACTCGTGGCCCGCCGGAACATGCGAGACGTGCCACAGCGGCGCGTCAGCGGCCCACAGCGGCAAAGACACCGCGCACACTGCAACAGAACTCGACCGCACAACCGGCCTGCCCTCACCGGGCTCGTGTGCCAAGCCCGGCTGTCACGCAACGCTCGACCTCCGTGTCCTGCACGCAGCCAAAGGCTGCGACAACGCCGGATGCCACAGCGCGACCGGCGCGATCCGCGGAACGGGCATCACGAGTTGCGGCGGTCCGGCTGATAGTGGTGGCTGTCACGCAGGTAATGCGCGCCACACCGACATCGACTCGAAGCACCAGGCCACGGAGCGCAATTACGCCACCGGCGAGCCCGAAGTCGGCTCGTGCGCCCATGCCGGCTGTCACGCCACTGCAGATGTGCGTGAACTGCACGTGACCACGCACTGCTACGACACCGCAGGCTGCCACATGGTCGGCGGACCCGAAGTGATGACCTGTGGCGGACCCGAGGGTACGCCCGCATGTCACGCCGGCTCACTGCGCCACTCCAACTCTGTCGCCAAGCACACAGCCACCGAGCTCGACAAGTACGGCGATCCTGCGCCGGGCTCGTGCGCGAAGGCCGGCTGTCACGCAACGGTCGACGTCAAAGCCCTGCACGTGACCACCCATTGCTACGACACCGCAGGGTGCCACATGGTCGGCGGACCGCGTCTCATGACGTGCGGCGGGCCTGACGGCGCAGACTCGTGCCACACCAGCAGCAACCGTCACGCGAACTACACAGACAAGCATCAGGCGACTGAGATCGATAAGTACGGCGATCCCTCACCGGGCGGCTGCGTAAAGAGCGGTTGTCACCCGACCATCGACGTCCGTTACCTACATGTCACCGGTCGTTGCTACAACACACCCGGCTGCCATATGGCCGATGGTCCCTCACTCATAAGTTGTGGCGGTCCTGAAGGCTTTGAGGGGTGCCATGCGGGCTCAGAACGTCACCGTGTCGATCACTCGGCGGACACGACGGGCACCGTCAACGGCATCACCTACGGCCCCGGCGAGAATGAGGGCTGCGTCGATGGCGCCTGCCACGTTTCGAGCCTCACGAGCGAGCACTCTGCTCGACGCACCGCGGGTACCCTTGAGGGCACCTCGGCCAACTCGTGCACGATCTGCCACGCGCATCCAGACGACCCGGGCAACGGTACTTACAGCGAACTGACCGCCGTGAAAACGGCGATCGCCAACCATGACAAGCGCTGTATCGCCTGCCACGCCGGAGGACCCGTCGACGGACCCGTTGCCGTGGCTTCGCCCACACCCGCATGCGTCATAGCACCGCCTGCGTCTCCGGCAGCGCTACCCCGCATACTCGAGTCCGTCCCCGAAAGCGCATCCACCGTCGATCCTGTCGGATCGACTCCCGCAAGCGTGCCCGCCTCGATCGAGGCAACGACACCCGAGTCTCCGGATCCGGATCCGATCCCTGAACCCGAGACTCCTGCCGAGGATCAACCTGAACCGGAAGTACCGCTCTGCGTGGGCGAGGAGACAGGCTCGAGCGAAAGCACCACTGCAGTCAGACTAGAATCTGTGGAAACAGACCTCTGTCTGACCTGCCATGTCGTACAGTAGTCACCAGGAAATGTAAGCGAGGGGAGATCGCGCGATGATGAAGAACAGTTCCATCCGGTCAAGAATCCTGGCAGGGGTCGTTGTTGTGAACCTGCTGGGAGCGCTGGCGGTGGTCGTGTACCTCCACCAGTCGTACTCGAAAAGCATCGACACCGCGGCGACTGTCGTTGCCACGCAGGGCATTGCGGCCTGGGATCAGATCAAGGGAGTCGACACGACTCTCGACCCCCTCGCCGACCCGGCAGAAGCCGCCCGCGTCCTTGAAGGCATGAAAGAGATCACGGGTGTCGACTACGGACTGATGGTTGACAAGCCCCTGGTCGAGCAGGATGCGTATGTTGCAGCCCGCGAACAGCTGGGACTTGCCAGCAACTGGGATGAACGCGGAGACTACGCCTTGCTCGTAACGACCGAGAATGCACCCGAATTGCTCATGCAATTCAGTCTCCCGCCGTCTGATGTACCCGAGATGGGCAAAGGCATTGGCATTGAGAACGGCGCGTGCTCCAAACTCTGCCACGACGGTCTGACCGGCGAGGGCGACTACTGGACGACTCGCTGGAGTTCCGACTCCATCAGCCGTGCGCACGGCGCGTTCCCGATCATGGGCGGCGATGGTCAGCCCGTGGGAATCGTATACGCGGTCCAGAACATCACGACTCGCGCCAATGATGCCAAGACCTCGATGATCCAGACCCTCATCGTGATCGGCCTCACGCTGCTGGTCGCCACGCTGTTCATCGGCTTCTTGGTCGACACGCTGGTGTTCAAGCGCCTCAGGGCGATGATGGCGAGCATCGAGAGCATCTCGATGCGTGTAGCCGGTGGCGACTTTGACGCGCAGTTCGTGCCAGACGGCACCAACGATGAGATCGGCAAGTTCGAGCAGTTCTTTGCCGAGTTCATGGGACTGATCTCCACAACGCTCAAGTCACTGCTCAAGTAGCACGCGAACCCTCCCCTGGTTCGAATCCGAGCCGCCTCGCCCGTCACGGGTGGGGCGGCTCGTGCATTGCGCGGTACACTCTCGACTATGAACTCAACCGAACAACTCACGCACACATCACACCCGAACGCCCCAGCGTCCTGGCACCCTGTGCACCTCCTGCTTGTCCCCCTGCTCGCGGTTGCGCTTACCGGCTGCATCGCTGACGCGCGCACTGAGCCCGCCACACCCGAATCCCCGCTCGCCGAACACGCGATCGTCATCAAGCACACCGACGGCGATACCGCGTACTTTCGCTATGATGACGGCACCGAAGAGAAGGTGCGCTTCATTGGCATGGACACCCCTGAGGTCTATGGCGGGGTCGAGCCCTACGGCCGCGAGGCGAGCGCCTACACCGAGCGTATGATACCGCTGGGCTCTGACGTGTGGCTCGAGGCCGATATCGAACTCCGCGATCGCTACGACCGCCTGCTCGCCTATGTCTGGCTCGCGCCGCCCCAAACGGGTTCGCCCCAGGAAGTACGCGAGCAGATGCTCAACGCGCTGCTGGTGGCCGACGGCTACGCGATGGTCTCGACCTACCCGCCCAACGTGAAGTACGAGGACATGTTCCTCGACGCGCAGGTTGAGGCACGTGAGGCGAGCCGAGGACTGTGGGGCGAGTAGGGCCTCGCGCTCCGCTCCCGACCGAACCTTACGGCTTTCGCGCCCACTTGAGGCCCCCGAACTGCCCCGAGATCTTCTCCATGAAGTCCGGCAGGCCACCCGGGTACTTGAGCTCCCTGAGTCGCGCGTCGGCCTGGGCCGGGGTGAGTCTGCCGGCCTGCACGTCCTTGATCGTCTGCATACCGGCATCGATCTTGGGCGGCAGCTGCTTGATTCCGTAGTGCTGCAACATGTAGCCCTCGCGGACGCCTTCGAGCGAGTGCACCGCCTTGTCAGCCTGAGCGTAGGCGTCGAGATGGTTGCCCTCGTGATAGGCCTCGGCCACCTTTGACTCATACGTCTTGCCGTAGCCCTCTGGATCGATCAGCGTTGATTCTCCCCGCTTGACGAGGTCGGCGTTCGGCGTGATCTGGGTCTTCTCCCATTTACCGGTCTGCTTGTTCTTGACCGTGCCCTGGTCAGCCATATCCACGCTCGCTTCGGCGTGGTACTGGTCTGTGGCGACCTGCTGGCGGTCCTTTGCCCACTTGGCAGCGCCCGCAGGATCACTGGGCCCACCGGTCTCCTTGGCAAATATCCGCTGCGACTCGCCGGCCCACGTCTCCTTCTTGAGCTCGATGAATCGCTGTGTGCCGTCGGGGCCTGTGGTGACGTAGCCGGCACGGTAGTCGCGATCAACGCCGTCTGCGGTACCGAACGTGCGGACCTCGACCTGGCGGCCCTCGGCCTCGGGCACGTTGTTCTCGATCCATTCCTTCAGCTGGGCATCGTGACCCTCGTAGATCTTTGAACGGGTCTCGTTGATCTTGCTCCAGGCCTCGGGGTTGTTGTTCTTGAGCTCGCGCATGGCATCGGGATCGACCATGATGCGGTCGACGGTAGCCCGATCGAGCGGGTTGCCGTCGGCGGTCTTAGCTGCGATATCGTCGGCGATCGCCGCCGCGCGCTCCTTGGGCGAGCCCTTGGGCTTCTTGGGCGCCGGCTTATCCGGCGCGTCCGGCTGCTTTTCCGGCGCGTCGGGCTTCTTCTCAGGCGCGTCCGGCTGCTTCTCCGGCGCGTCCGGCCGCTTGCGCGCGTCCGGTGCATCCGGTGCATCCGGCGCGGCAGGCTTCCTGGTCGGCCCATCGGGCGCACCGGGCTTCTTCGAAGTCCCGCCGCCGACCTTTGGCTTGCCCACAGACTTCATGTTCGCGATATGCCGAAGGAACATGATAAGTCCCTCGTCACGCAACTGCTTGCCCACATTCTTCATGGCATTGGTGACCGACATGTTCGGGTCGTTGTAGAGCTCCTTGGCAAAGTAGTAGGCGATGAAGAGCGCCCAGGCGATCGCCTTCTTGTCGGCGGTGAGCTTGGAGAGCACGTCCGGGTCCGTCAGCATCCCCTCGGCAGTTCCTGTGAGCATGGTGGACTGCGCGGCGAGCCAGTCCTCGAGTGAGCCACCGGCGATCCAGACCTCCATGGCCGAGACGAGCAGCGGCTTGAGCATGCCGATCGCAACGGCGCCCACAACTCCCAGATACGTGCCGCTCGCCACGCCGAAAGCGATGTCGCCGCACCATGAGACCCAGTCGAGGGTGTCCTCGATCTGCTGGATCCACCACGCGGAATCCATGTACTCGTGCGCCTCTTTCACGAGCTGGTCGTGGGCGAAACTCCACAGCTGCATGCGCATCACATACAGACCCTCGGCGCCCAAGGTGAGCGAGCGTTCCTTGAGCAGCTCGTAGAGACGCGCCTGGTACTCGTGGGGCACGTAGAACTGGATGACGTTGCGGCAGCCATCGAGTTCGGTCTGCCACGCTGCCGAGAATGGCTCGGTGTTCACGCCAATGAGTCGCAGCGCCACGAGCGCGCTGTAGGGCTCTTCGTCGTGTCCGGGCACGCTGGCGCGCAGCGTGGCGGGAAGCGGTTCGCCACCGGTGGGCAGCTGCCGCTCAATGCCGAGGCGGAATGTGGCGCTCGGTACGTTGCTGGGGCGCACGCCTGCGGGCTCGACCAGCAGACCGCCTGACTTCAGGCCCGCGCGGCCGGGAGTCCCCTCCTCGCCACCGATCTCGAGCAGCACCTGCTGCGCAAGGCCGATGTCGGGCGTGATCGCGTTGGTGGCCGGATCGCGTACGTAGACCCGCACATCGACATCGGTGAGCGCGACGCTGCCATCGGCGTTGAGGTGAAACACGCCCGTCACAGGGTCGACGTTCGTGCGGTCGATGAACAGCCCTTCCTGAGTGACGACGACCTGAATCTCACGCTTGAGCGGCTCGAATCCCTCGGCCCGGGCGAGCACCACGAGGGTGGCGGCAGTCTGCGGACGCGCGGGGTCGAGCCGGTCGCCCGCGCTCTCGGTGAGCGTGAGCGTGGCCGTCGATGCACCCGTTGAGGAGATGTCGGGTGTCGCGATCAGCCGCGCGCCCTCGCGCCACTCGGTGTCGAACTGCCACTGCACGCCGCTGCCGCTTTCGACCCACACCCGTACCTCGGCAGACGCGCCCGAATCGGCGGCGAGCGAGATCTGGTCGGGCTGCGCTTCGAGCCAGGGCAGGCGCGCCAACGTGATGGGGACCATCTCGGTCAGGGGTCGCTCCCCCACCATCGCGTTCACGCGCACGATCGCGCTCTCCGGCGGCTGGACAAAGGTCGAGGAGTCGGGCCGCGACGCCCGCACCGTGATCGCGCGGCCATCCTCGTAGTCGGCGGGAGCAGATATCTCGAGCCACTCGGAGTCCTCGGCAAACGTGATCGACGACCTAACGGTGGCCTGATCGATCGCGGGATCCATCGTATCCGGACCGATGAGTTCGACCGCCGCCACGAGCACGACGGAATCCTCGCCCTCGGTGCGGAGTTCGAGTTTGCCGGCGGGCTCAAAGCGCGTGGCGATGCGACTCACACCTGCGGTGGCAACGCGCACCATCGCCTGCGTGGTGCCGAGCGGAGCGGTTGCCTGAATCGCGATACCCGCACCCAGCGCGACCGGCCCGGTCTGCCACACGGCTGCCGTCAGCGTGCCGTACGCGCTTGAGGGCTCCACGCTCACGCCGCTCGAAGGCGTGATGGCGATGCCCGCCTCGGGCGCGGGCTGGTACTGTCCGCTCGGAAGCACCCGGAACGCCTGGATGGTGAGCGTCGCGGAGTGCTGCTCGCTCACGGTCAAACGCGCCGAGGAGAGCTGCAGCACGTAGCCGATCGGCTTGTCCGGCTCCGGCTCGGGTTCCCCGTTCTTGGCGCGAGCACTCGCAGCGGCTCCCGCCATCGCGATCGCGGCTGCTGCCAGAGCGCCGATGCCGCCGACCACGGTGCGCCAGGGCGACGACTCACCATCGGCGGGTGTTGCGGACCCGGCGCTCGCGCCGGAAGCGTTGAACCGCAGTGACGCGAGAACGGACTCGATATCGTTCACCATCGAGCCGAAATTCACATCGGCGTCCTCGCCGGCGAGGTTCCCGCCGCCGACAACGTAGATGCCGCCGTCGCCCGTGGGTATCCAGTACTGATACTCGGTCTGGAACCAGGGGTAATCGTCGTACTTCTTGAATACGCCGATATTCGACCAGGCCTCGAGCCCGCCGAGGGTCGTCTTCTGGGCCTCTGTCCATACATAGTCGATCTCAATCGCCACTACATCGTCGGGCCCGTAGAGCGTGACCGCCCCGCCCGAGCGCGCGGCGAAGTCCTCAAACGAGCTGTAGTAGTTCTCGTCGGGCGCGCCTGTGTAGGGGTTCTCGGGGGTCTTGCGGCCGACGATGACATCAGCCGTGCCGTTCCAGCCATCGATCTCGCCGTATTCCCCGCTTGCCGAGAAGGAGTCCTCATCGTTGCTACCCTGCATCCAGAAGCCGGGGATGTTGTAGGAGGTCACGAGGTTCTCGGCGGCAAACGCCAGAGCCGGCAACATAAGGAGCGCCGCAAGTGAGACGAGCATACAAAGCGCGATCGCGCGACGAATCGCGGAGCGACGAAGTGTGCGCATCTACGACCGCCTCCTCAAGGCCACCGAGGCCGTCTTGAGCGCCATGACAAGCGCAGAGGCGGTCGCTACGGCCATTGGCGCGAGCGTGAGCAGCGGTGTTCCGTCTGAGAACCCCGAGAGCAGCGTCCCGCCCAGCGAGACGATCTGGATGGCGGCGGTCACCAGAGACACGACACCCGTGAGACCGCGCAGCGCACCACCCTTGGAGCCGGTGATCAGCGAGAGCAGCGAGGTCAGGCCTCCCCCAAGCGCGCGAGGAATCGCCGCCACCAGTGCCGCCGGCCCTCCGGAGACACCCGCCACGAGCAGGTCAAGCGCAACGGTGGCAGCCATCGAAAGCCCGGGGCGCTTGAGGGACCGCTGCACGACAGACCGAGCGGCGGGTATGGCCGCACCCGAGAGCATCGCGCGAAGATCCGGCGTCTCACCGGCTACGATCGTTTGCCAGGGGAGACCCGCGGCCATAGATGCTGCCCCGGTCGCACTCGCAACGACACCTGCGACGGAGGGAGATCGCTGCGCAGGGGCTGGAGCTGGGGCAGACTCTCCCGCAGCCGGGACCCTTCGTGGAGTCCCGCATTTCGTGCAGAACTTGTCCGAGCTGCCAAGCGATACCCCACAGTGAGTGCAGAATAGCGCGGACCCCTCGCCCATGAACCCTCCCCGGCTCGTGCTGCGTCTGTGCTGACTATAGCGGGGTTTACGCACATAGAGCCACATTCTTGCGGCATTGCCGTCTTGGAACCGGTCACCGCGCCGCAAGCGACAGAACGCCAGAGGTTACGGAAGGCCTAGCGCAGCAGCTGCTTCACCGCATCGCGCACGCTCTGGTCGATCGCCCTAAGACCGCCTATGTAGCGCACCTCGCCAATGATGTCGCGCTGCTCGACCAGAGCCGTACGGACCCCGACATCGAGCGAGTCGCATTCTGTGAGCACCATGACCGAGGAGTCATGACCCTGCATTACACCGCCAGCAAGGGCATCGGGGAAGTCCGTCCCACACGCAAAGGCGAGCTTGTTCCAGGTGAGCCCCTCTGCAACCCCCTGCTTGGCGATCTCGAGAGCTGTTGCGTAGCGATCGATCCCCGAGATTCGCATGTAATCGATCGATGCGGCATCGAGCTGATCTGGCACGACCTCGGAGACAGCCTTTACGCCTCCAAGGATCACAACATCGCTCACTCCTGCCTGCTTCATCTCGCTCAAGGTCTCTGCGCTGAGCCCGTGCGGTCCCGCCAGATAGAGAGGACGCTCCAGCGCTGCGGCAAGCGGTGCCGCGGCCAGTGCATCAGGGAACGACACGCCTGTGGTCACGAAGGCCGTGCCATCAAAGAGGCGCGAATCGCTCACTACGCGTGCCGCGATGGCTTCGGAAGTTGCATAGCGATCGCTCCCGGACAACCGTTCAATGTCCGCGCCGTGGACCGCCAGCCCGCGCAACTGAACTGCGACATCCTCTGAAACGACTCCTACGCCGCCGAGAATGATCACGTGTTGCGGCTTGAGCCGCTTGATCTCGACCGCGGCATCAGCCGACAGCCATTTCGGGCCCGTCAGCAGCACCGGAGCGTCGTGGGCGCCTGCAAGTGCTGCTCCACCCAGAGCATCCGGCCAATTCTCACCCGTCGCGACTATCACCGTGTTGGCCCCGTTGGGAAAGCTCCGCCGTGAGACCGCTGCTGCCGTCGCGTAGCGAGTGTCGCCCGCGATGCCAAGATGCGCCGTTTCCGACGGGCTCACTCTCACACTCCGAGAGCCGTGTACGCTCTCGTTGCCTGCGACGTCGACAGCCCAGAATTCGATCACATGGTCCCCGACTGAATCCAGGCGCACTGTGTCGGTTGCAACCCCGCTGGCGCCATCGACTGCGCAGTACACCGCGCCAACCCCAGACAGGGCGTCGGTGGCGTGAAGCGAGATCGTCACACCGTCGATGACCACAGTCGCCGTTGGCGTCGCCGAGATCACCGGGGCCGCACGGTCTACCAGGATGGGTCCGAGCTCTGAGCCGCCCGACCAGTTTCCAGCCGCGTCAACAGTGCGCACGCGCGCATACCACGTACCATCCGAGGCGAGACCGGTCACCGTCATCGACGTCTCGACACCATGGGAAATCACTGGCTCAGGGACAGCCGTCGCGTCTTGCGTCCATTCGATGCTGTAGCCGGCGACCCCTGATCCGTCGGCATCACTCGCACCGGCGAGCGTCAGTGTTGCCGTCCCCTCCCGACTCCATGCTCCAACGAGATGGCTTGCAGAGCTCAGGAACGGATCTACGGGTGCCAACGTATCGATCAGAATCGGACCAAAGTGCACGCCCTCGGACCAGTTGCCGAGCTCGTCAACCGTAGCCACATTCACGTAGTACGTGCCGCTCGCCGGGGCAGTGAACGCATAGCTGGCCGTCGTTGCCCCGCGCGAGAGCACCTCACCAGGCGCTGTCGCCTCCGTCGACACCGAGATCGCAAACCCGGCGACAGGCGCGACCGTCCCCCTCGCATCGGTCAGCTCGACCGCTACGCTCGTACTCGATGACCAGACCCCGGCGCTGTGAGTTGCCGAGGAAAGCATCGGGTCGATGGGCGAGGCACTTGCGGCGTCATAGTACTCGAATGCGCCCATATCGCTGCCCGCGCCCTGCGGTCGATACGCACCACGAATATCGCTCGCGGGCGCCGTCACCGGATTCGCCACGTCGATGCATGGCGAATCAGCACGCAGTTGGTACTCACCGATCACGGAACTCACGAAACGGGGATCGATCGAGATGTTGCCAATACCCGCGGCGCCATCCTGATTGTCGGAGTAGGTGGCGGTGCACAGTTTGAGCCCGGCCCCCATGTTGCCCCAGATTATGCAGTTCTCGATGGTGGGCAACAAAGAGTCGCTCTGAATCGCCCCCGGCAGCGTGTATCGAAGATCTCTGCATTCATTGTCGACCACCGTGCAGTTCAAGATCTTAGGCGACGAGGAACTACAAAAGATGGCGGTGCCACCCGTCGAAGGCTGGCGAAAAGCCGTCTGCATGTTGTCGCTCACAACAGTGTTGACAATGACAGCCGAGGAAGCTGCGCCACAGTAGATGCCCGCGCCTTTCGACGCAGCGGTGTTGCCGGTGACAATCACGTTCGAGATGGTAGGCGATGATGCATTGCAATAGATGCCTCCACCATCGGTCGCACTCCCGCCGGTGACCGTGAGGTCTGAGAGCAGCTCGTCAGTGTAGAGGTTAGAAAACCTCACCACAGAGTCGCTGCCCGTCCCATTGAGAATCGTCTCGTTTGCACCACTCCCAATGAGCGACACGCCGTTCTTCATCGTCACATTGCCCGTGAATGTTCCCGGCCCCACACAGACAGTCTGGCCGGCCACTGCCATATCAATCGCATGTTGGGGCGTTGCATACGGGTTCTCCAACGTCCCGTCACCAATTGCGTCACTGCCCAGCAGCGAGACATATCGGTACGGCTGATAGTCAAACTCCATCGTGGATATGGCTTCGTTGTTGCCGACTGCATCCACCGAGTGGAAACGTAGGGTGTACACACCAGGCTCTGAAGGCGTGACCCGGGTTCCTTCCACCCATTCTGCGCCGTCCAAACTCCATTCAGTCAGCGCAACGCCGGAGAACGGATCCATGGCACTGAGCGAAATGGCACTCGAAGGCATCGTTACCGCCGTGGTCACGGGCGCGGTCGTGTCGACATAGATCGGACCGAAACTCGTCCCGTTTGACCAGTTGCCATCCGCGTCAACGGTTGCGAGGTTGACATAGCTGTCTCTGCCCGACGGCACAAACAGCACGCATGAAGTCGTCTCGGCTCCGTGAGTGACCACAGGGCTCGGACTGCCGAGGGAGCCAACGGAGATCGCATATCCAGCCGCAGGAGCAACCGTCTCTGACGTCTCGGTCAGAACGATAGTCACCGTTTGCTCGGCTGACCACGCGGCAACCGTATGCGTCGGAGATGAAACGTGCGGATCGAGAGGGCCTTCATACTCGTGCGCGCCCATGTCATGACTCGTGCCTTGCGGACGCGCCACGCCTCTGATGTCTATAGAGGGAGGGAGCGGTTCGGCCGAGTTCGCCCGATTGATACACGGCGAGTCAGAACGCAGCCGGTAGTCGCCGTTGGCACGGTCAACAAACATGGGATCGGCCGAGACGTTGCCTGTCCCCACATCCCCGTCTTCGATATCCGAATACGTGGCCGCGCAACCATATAGATCGTCGCCGTTGCCCCAGAGGATGCAGTTGACGATTCTCAGGGTCCCAACGGATTCCCGGCACACACCCCCGCCTAGAACGCTCGCCGTGTTGTCGACCACGGTATTGTTCACCACATCCGAGGAGGATCCGTAGCTGTAGATGCCTGCACCGCTGTGCGCATTGTTCTCGGAAATGACATTGCCAACGATCTTTGGCCACGACAGGCTCCCGCAATAGATGCCCCCGCCAAGTCCGGCGTCGTTGCTACTGATCGTATTGTGCTCAATCGTTGGCGAAGCGCCATCGCAGTAGATGCCGCCGCCACTACCGCTGACTTCACCAACGGAGACAGCGTTGTCCACGATGCTGTTGCCTCGAATCACTGCCCCATCGGAGGCGCAATAGATGCCACCGCCCAGACCTGAAGCAAAGTTGCTGTTGATCGAGTTGTTCAGAATCAGTGGGAACGACAGTGCGTCGCAGTAGATGCCGCCGCCCATGAATGCCGTGTTGCCCACAATCGAGCACAACATGATCGTTGGTGACGATGCGCTGCAGTAGATGCCGCCACCCTCGAAGGCATCGCCACCGGTGATCGAGAGCCCCCATACCGTCTCGCCGCCGCCAATACCCGATGCAGTCAATGCAGAGTCGGCGCCGGTGCCCTCAATAATCGTGGCGGGCCCCGAGCCATAGAGCGAGACGCCGTTCTTCATCATCACATCGCCGGAAAACGTCCCCGTGCCAACGCTCACGACGTCTCCGGTCGCTGCCATATCAATCGCGTGCTGAATAGTCGCATACGGCTTTGCGATGGAACCATCGCCGAGCGTATCGCTGCCAAGGACTGAGACACTCACGCTGGCCGCATGAGCGGTCATCGGTAATGCG
The DNA here is from genome assembly GCA_024637115.1 of Actinomycetes bacterium. Lineage (GTDB taxonomy): Bacteria > Actinomycetota > Coriobacteriia > Anaerosomatales > JAGXFU01 > JAGXFU01. The sequence goes on along the minus strand of JAGXFU010000008.1, from coordinate 113,753 downwards.
AGAACGACGATCACCGCAAGAATCAGCGCAGGAAAGATGCGACGCATATAGAGCTCCCCCGTCTCTCGGCGTGTGCGCAGACACGAGTCCCCAAGCGTCGCCCTGCGATTGCCACAATTCTACCGCACCAAACCGACATGCGACCCTGATTCCGGGAACACTCTCTCAAACGATCCTCCGCAGCCCCCAGGGAGCCCGCCATGCCCACCACAAGAGAAGTCGCCCTCGTATCCCCCAGCCACCCCACCCTCGAAGGCGCGGGCGTACACCTGCGCCGCGCGTTCGGGTTTGGCCGTGAGAACCGCTTCGATCCATTCCTGCTGCTCGACGACTTTCGCGGCACCGACCCCGCGCTCTACCTCGCGGGCTTTCCCTGGCACCCCCACCGCGGCATTGAGACGATCACCTACATACTCGAAGGCGAAGTCGAACACGGCGACTCAATGGGCAACGCAGGCACGATCGGCCCCGGCGACGTGCAGTGGATGACCGCCGGCAGCGGCGTGATCCACCAGGAGATGCCCCGCGGCAACGAGCTCGGCCGCATGGGCGGATTCCAGCTCTGGGCCAACCTCCCCGCCAGCCACAAGATGATCCCGCCGCGCTACTGCGGTATCACCGCCTCAGAAATACCTGCCGAGGAACCCCCCGGCGCCCACATCCGTGTCATCTGCGGAAGCGTGGGCGCATCCACCGGACCGGCACAAGACATCGTGATCGAGCCCGAGTACCTCGACGTAACGCTCGATGCGGATGCGAGCTGGTCACACCCCACCCCGCCCGGTCATACCGTCTTCGCCTACCTGTTCGAAGGCGCTGCGAAGTTCGGAGAGAGCGGCGAGATGATAGTTGCCGAAGAAGGAACGCTCGTGCTGCTCGCCGATGGCGATCAGGTCGCGATCACCGCCGGGAGCGAGGGTGCCCGAATGCTCCTCGTGAGCGGCAAGCCGCTCGGGGAGCCGGTCGCCTGGCGTGGCCCGATCGTGATGAACACGCAAGAGGAGCTCGAGCAAGCGTGGCGGGAACTCGATGACGGGACGTTCGTGCGGGACGGAGCTTAAGCGCAGCAGCTGCTTCACCGCTGTGCGCACATTCTGGGTGATGCTACAGGATCAGCGAGTTGCGGCCCGAGTAGGGCGGCACCATCGGCGGCTAGCGGGACCGCTCAACAAAGCGCAGTGTCCCCGCTTCTACGGGGCGCATGAGTTTCGTCACGGCGTAGGGCAGGAGCGCTGCCAGGAGCAGGCCCGCGACGAGTCCGGGTGCCCACGTGCCCACCGATTGCAGGAGCGCGCCGCCCAGTATCGGGCCAAAGATCGATCCTACGCTCCTGAGTCCGCCGGAAAGCCCAAACGCTCCGCCGATCTCATCGGGCGAGACCGATTTGGAGATGAGACTCGAGATCACCGTGTTTTCCACGGCCACGGCCACGCCGAGGGGAGCAAGAACGAACAGGAGCATCGCGATACCGGTCGATGCGCTCCACAGCGGCAGACAAACGGCCGCAACCGCGAGCGCCCACACGGCGAGCCGAACTTCCGGGAACCGCTTCGTCAGAGGACCGATGAGGGTCACCTGCACGAGCACTGAAATGACGCCCACGTAGCCCAAGATCAGACCGTTGGTCTGCGGACTCATATCAAGCGCCAGCAGCCCCCACTGGGAGAACGTGCCCCGAAACAGCGCGAACGCGAACCAGAAGAGGAATCGAACGGTGAGCACCTGCCCAAAGAGCGGGCGGGCAAGCGCGGCGCGCAGTCGCGCATACGTGAAGCCGGCTTGGGGAGCCTTCGAGAGCGCCAGCTTGCGCTCCGGAGTGAGTGTCTCCGGCAGGAACGCGAGCACGAGCACTGCATTGCTCAGCCCCACCCCGGCAGCCACGAACGCCGGTGCCGAGTAGCTGATCGAGGAAAGCAACCCTCCGAGTGCCGGGCCTATGATGAACCCCAATCCGAACGCAGCTCCTGTGAGACCCAGTCCCCGCGCCCGGTTCTTTGAGTCGGTCACATCCGAGATGTAGGACTGCGCCACCACGAAGTTCGCTCCGGTGAGTCCGTCAACGATGCGGCCGAGAAACAGCATCCACAGGGTGGAAGCAAAGCCCAGTATCAGGAAGCCCGCGGTGGTTCCGAATATGCATACCATCAGAATCGGCCGTCGGCCGTAGATGTCAGAAAGGCGCCCCAACGCGGGCGCACCGATCAACTGGGCAACGGCATACGAGGCCACAAGCAGACCTATGACGGCCGGGCTCGCCCCAAACTCAGTCGCGTAGTAGGGCAGCAGCGGCAGAATCAAGCCAAAGCCGAGGACATCCACAAACACGATGATGAAGATGACGGTCAGACGTTTGCGATCCATGAGCTAGCGGGTCGCAGTTCGTAGCGCAGCTTCCAGGTCACGCACGCTCAATGCGGGCAAATCCACAGCTCGCTCCTTAGTCATGCGTTGACCGATTGTATCAGCGAGTACCCTGTGCCCGTCGTCGCAGCATGCGAACGACCAGCATACCGAGTAAACCGAGTATCCCCGCCACAATAGCGAAGGGGATCAAAGCGAGGGGGTTGAATCGGAAAGGTGCTCCTCCGTAGGCGCCAAACCAGATTCTCGGCAATCCACGGAGCGTCTCGGCAATGTCTGATCCGCTGAACGCTTCGGGACCCCCGAAGACGAGCACGTACCGGCCACTGGTCGCTCCACTTTCGCCCGGCTCAATGCGTACCAGGTAGTCGTGTCCGGGCTCAAAGTCATACACGAGTTCTGCGCCCTCCCAGAAGGTTGTCAGGGAGAACGGTTCGAACTCGCCTGTTCGCTCGGCAAGGGCCAGGTCATCCGAGCGTGCTACCTCGATGCCATCCTCCTCAAGGACCATCGTCGGGTAGAACGTCGCATGTTCCTTGTATGCGGGGACGATAACGCCAATGGTTCGGACAACCGGCTCGGTGGCCCTGAAGGCATAGCGGTCAACGCCGTCTTCCAGATAGCCGTAGACCGCCCGCGACTTCTCCGGTCCGCCGATCTGCGTCTCACCGTCGTCGCCCACGTCGTCCTCAAAGCCCTGTGTGTCCTCGACGGTCGGCACATGACCCGGTGCCGCCGCAGGCAGAGCCAGGATTGTCGTGACCGAGATCGCCACGAGCGCCACATACAGGACAGGCCGCCGAACGAGGGCCCTCACGATGCTCACGAGCACGGTGCGGGTGTGCGAGGACGAGTCGATGTGTGGCGTGGGGTCGCTCATAGAGAGGATGTACCCGAACGCAGCAGGTCAGAGCGCGGGAACCACGTGCTCTACCCTCGCCCGGGATGGCCGCCTCGGCCACCGGATATCGCCCGCAGGAGCGGCAACGCCGAGGCCACCATGAGCCACTTGGCCAGCGTTGGCTCAACGCCGTAGAGAATGGCTCCCGCGATCAGCAGCGCGGCAAAGACCAGCGCCATCGCGACCCGGCTCACCGAGCGTTCGAGGCGTCGCACGCGCAGGTCAAGCAGCGGCGTCTGCACACTGAGCTCGCCGCGTTCGACCTGCGAGAGCACGCGGTCGACACGACCCGGCAGCGCAACGAGCGTCTGGGCGATCCTGGTGCCCTCGGCAACCACGGTGTCCCACGTGGTGCCACCCTCGTCGGAGATGAGTTTGGATGCGTACGGGGCGATCGATCCCCACGCGTTGAACTCCGGATCGAGTCCGGTACACATGCCTGAGAGGATAGCGACCGAACGTCCCAGGAGCAGGAGGTCTTCGGGCAGTTGGAACGGCATGTTGAGCATCAGCTCTCGGAACTGCAGGCCAAAGTTCATCATCTCGGCGTGATCGATCTCGCGCAGCTCGCTCATGCTCATTCCGCCAAAGCGATCAAAGACCTGCATGCTCGCCCGCTCGATCAACTGGAGGTCGGCGCTGGGCAGCAACACATCGAGGGTCTTGAAGCTCCGCACCAGGCGCGCACCGTCCTGGGTGCCAATGGCCATGACCGCCTCGCGCAAACCCGCGCGCAGATTCTCGGGTACGTGAGCGATCATCCCGAAATCGATGAACGTGAGTCTCCACCCGGGCGCGCCGTCCTCACCGTCTCCGTCAGCCGGGGTCACGAACAGGTTGCCGGGGTGTGGGTCGGCGTGGATAAAGCCGTCTTCAAAGATCTGCTGCATGTAGGTGCCGAGGAGTACCTGTGCCACCTCGCTGCGGTCGATTCCCGCTGCGGTGATGGCGTCGTAGTCTCCCAGCTTGATGGCGGTGACGTCTTCGAGTGTGAGCACCCTACGTGTGGTGAGCTCCCAGGCCACCTGCGGGACGTGCACTTGCGGATTGTCCGCAAAGTTCATGGCAAAGGTCTCGGCGTTGCTGGCCTCGGCCAGGTAATCGATCTCGGCCAGGGTGGTCGTAGCAAACTCCTGCACCAGTGCACCGACATTGGCACGCTTGGCGATCGGTTCGTATCGCTGGAGCCATCCGCCGACCCGGCGTATCGCCGCGAGGTCGACATCCACGATCTTCCCTATGTGGGGACGCTGGACCTTGACGACAACGTTGGTGAACCCGAGTTCGGCGGCGTCTGCATCACGCAGTCGCGCACGGTGTGCCTGCCCCAGTGAGGCCGCGGCCACGGGTGTCTCTTCGAACCAGTCGTAGTATGTCGACAGCGATTGGCCGAGTTCGCTCTCGGCCAGCTCACGGATCGCCTCGAATTCCGCGGGTGGCACCTCGTCCTGGAGACCGGCGAGCTCGTCGGTGATCTCAGGCGGCAGCACATCGAGGCGTGCCGAGAGGAACTGGCCGACCTTGATCATGAGCCCGCCCATAGTGATGGCGAGCGCACGGAAGCGCACGGCGATGCGCCGGCTGCGCTCGGAGCGGGTGCGCCGAGTCCAGCCGCGCAGGCCAATGCGTGGGAGAACGATCTCCCACGCTATGAAGCCCAGAGTCACTCGGGCAAAGAACCATACGATGCGCCAGTACCGGGCGCGCAGTTGCCAGGTCGTCATTCACACTCCACAGGCCGCGGGTAGATGCTTTGGGCCGACTCGATCGATAGGGACTCTAGTCCTCGGCGAGGATCGCGTAGAGCTTCTTGCGAGCCTCGGCCATGATCTCGGTCGCCTTCTCACGCTGCTCCTTGGAGCCAGACGTGCCGATCTGGAAGGCCGCTTGCATGAGCTTACCCACAGTTGCGCGATAGTCCCCGATTCCGGAGTCGCTTCCTGCGGCGTCTTCCCACGGAGCGGGCTGGTCGGCGGTCTTTGCGACCTCCGCAACACCGGCATCGGTGAGGCTGAATACCTTCTTGCCACCGGTCTCCTGGGCAACTACGAGATCTTCATCGGCGAGCTGCTGCAGCGTGGGGTAGACCGAGCCTGCGCTGGGAGTCCAGAGACCTTCGCTGCGCGCGGCGAGCTCCTGGATGATCTGGTAGCCGTGCATGGGTGTTTCTGCGAGCAGACGCAAGACGGCCGTGCGAACGTCACCGCGACGCGCACGCATGCCGCCGTGGCCAAAGCCGCCCATGGGCATGCCTGCGCCGAACGATGACTTAAAGCCGTGTCGGCCAAATGACGGGTGGTGGTGACAGGTGTTGTTGCCAGAGGAATCCTGGTTGTGTTGATGGTGATGATGCATGTCATTTCCTTTCGGTCGTACGTGTTCGGCGATATGTACCGATATATCGCTACCTGTCGCGATACTAGCACAGAATGTGCCAAAACGGGAGACCGAATGGCCGAGGAACCACTAGCTCGCGGACGCGCCTGTGTTTCTGCGCTGTGAAGACTGTAGCCGGCGAGTCCGCGGCCGCATGATAACGGGGCGACCGCCTGTACTTGCCCAGCTCTCTGTCCGTCGAGATCGCAGGTGTCCACGACGCTGCAATGGGGTATGCTTCAAGAGTAGGTACACGGGGGCGCCGGGGGGCGCATGGAATAAGGTCGGGTGGCTACTCTGCACCGAATTCCCAGACATGCCACCAGAGGTCCGGCAGAGCCGCCGCTGGCGGTCGCCGAAGAAGAGGCTCTCTATCTGAGAGATGGTCGACTTGGCGAACAGCCATGCAACTTGAAGATCGTTGAAGGGCAACACAGCATCCGTATCTACGCCGCCCACGGCGGAGAAATCCACGAGATGTACGGTGAGGTTCTTGAGCGCAGCAGACCAGAGCCATGTGGCGATAACCTGTTCGCCTCTGAGCTTGAGGAGAGGCAGCACTTGTGGGACACCCCATGCTTCGAGTCTCGACGTGGCATCGTCGTCAACGGGCATGTGCGCGTGCACAGCATGGAGCCGGCCCAAGACGGGGCTGACCTGTCGGAAGGCTATCTCAAACTCTCCTACAGAGGCCGAGGCCCAACGTCCGGCGGGGCTGAGCCAGACGAACTGACGCTAGATGCGTGTTGTTGTGGCCTGAGTGTGGCCGCCTCAGGTGATATCTGCTTTCGATCAAAATGTCACGGTCCCGACCGAGCGTGTACCGCCGCTCGGCTGGCGTCAATGGTTCGAATTGATGGCAAGATTATCCGTTCGGGGATCGGTCAGGTGGAGGGCAAGATCCCAGTGTACCGCACGCATGGCCTGCGATCTGGTCTCGCCTCAACCAGCACGAGTTTGGATCATGATCCAAACCGCCTGCGAAGCGCGCCAACGCGCACGGCCGAATAGGATATCCTCTTGCCCCAAGGAAGGAGCGTCGTGTCAAGTCGCATCATGGGTCGGGTATCGTCCGAGTCGTCGATTCGTGCGGTCTGCATTGAGAGCTGCATGAGCTGGACTGGAAGATTCATCGAGAACGCTGACAGAGACCTTTCGTCAGAGAGTGATCTTGATGCTCTTGCAGAGGCCGACGCCGCCAGCTTCGTAAGATCCGCTGCTGAGCTCGGTCGCAGGCTCGGCCACTATTTCGGACTTGGGACACGCGAGTTCAAGGTTGAACGCGAAGACATGAAGGATGAGAACGGGGAAATGCTCGAGGTCATTCGCGGATTCAAAGCTAGGAAGCTACGAATCTCCAGGCTTCAGTGGCGCGAGTGCGGACAGTCGCCACTGGACATCCTGGTGTACCCGTGCGCCCCTGTGGCAATGGCCAAAGTCTGGGCAACTACGGCACTCAAGTCAAATAGCGTTGGACGGCTGCGTCCGTCACAGATCGACGAGTTCCTCTTGGAAGCTGGAGAGGCTCGCCGCAAGGCGTGCAACGTCGTGTGTGATTACTACACCGACTTCGTCGGTGGCAGCCTTGTGTCATACATGGTAGAGATCATTGCCTTCACCACGAGTTCGCCCGCAGCCTATCGATTCATCACTGCCGAATCGCTCAATGATGTCGCCAGGTTGCTTGACGACCCTCCGTCAGGCGAAGACGACGATTCAGTTTCGTACGCCTCGCTGTACCTTCGACTTGTGAATTTGGCGACTGGGGCGGAATTCGCCACCCTCAAGGAAATGTGGGCAAGTGACGACGCTGGGCTTCCCGAGTTTGTGCGCATCAATGTTGATGGAGACGACCATGATCCTTGCGCCTTCGGGTTGTTCGCGAAGCACACCATCAAACGCGATACCGCTAATCCAGTCATCCGTCTCGTCGGTATCTCCTTCTCAGAAGATCAGAAGTGCGCATCTCTGCCGCACCTCAGCCTGATCCAGAACTACAACAGCGTGCTCTGAGAGAATTGGAAGAACAACTCCCCAGCTCTGGAGACGATAGGTTCGAAGAGGTCGTCACCAGCTCCCACCCCCATGTGCCATCAGTAGGCACTGCCAACCGCCGAGTACACTCCTCGCGTGCCACCGCATATACGAGTCTGGGGGCAGCGAGACCCAGCAGGTTGTCGGGGGTCCATCGATCCGTTCGAGTGGCTTTGCTCTCTGCTGCGCTGTTCATCTTGTTCACCCTCGGTTCGACCGGCTCCACGCAGTCGGTTCGCGAGGCCTTCGCGGGAGTCGCGATGGTGCTTGTGGCCGGATTGGCCGCTGGCCTAGCTGTCGCTGGTGGTAACAACCAGACGGCGCGGCACTTGGTCAAGGAATTCCCCATACCGAGCCGCGCAGCTCTCCTCGTGGGCGTGTGTGGGATGCTCGCCATGGTTGAGTTCAGTCAGGCCAGGATCGTGCAATCTATGTTCCTCGCGGTGATATTCTTCGCTCAAGTCACATACCTGAGCATCGTGTCGAGAGACACTATAGAACGTGGGTTCCTTGCGTCATCGGTATTCTTGATCATGTGGGTGACTTCAATCTTTACCCTTGCATGGACCTATCACCGGACGCCCGCAAGTATGGGCGCGAGTGACTTGCTGGCTCTTGTCGGGGCCGCACTCATGCTAGTGACCGTCGACTACCTTCGTTTGTGTGCTCATCGCGCAAAGGAAGTGCTCGTCGCGGACAAAGTGGCGGGTGGTCTAGGTGAGCGCGCTATCGCTCACGAAAGCGCTGGGGGCAACGACTTCTACCGCATGCACGATGCCTACTCCGAAGGAGGATACGAGGGATTCCTCCAACGCCGCAACGACTATCTGAAGTGGTACATGCGCCCCTTCCTTGTGCTCCTCGCGCTGTGCAGTCTTCTCGTACCCATGCTGTCGATTGCATGGCAGAAGCTAGACGCGACCCTCTTTGCGCTGGCCCCCTATGCATGCTTGGCGATACTTTTCATCAACGCGCTCAATCAGGGTTTGGCGCTGGAGATCGGTGCCAGCACCGGCACCGCTGGCGAAATAGAAGTGCAGGAGCCGGTGCGAAACGCATTCAAAGCCAGGAGGCTGCTGGGATGGGCGTTGCCCTCCATCCTGCTGTTCTTTGCAGTTCTCTCATCCGCAGAATTCGAAGAGGTGGTCGGCGGCAATTGGACAACCGAAGTAGCTCTCGTCGTAGAGAATCTGGGCAGCTCGCTGTATCCGCTGTACGTTCTGTTCGCCGGCTTTGTATTGTGGTTTGTGCAGCATGTCTTGGAAGCGATCATCCAGAAGCGTGACGTTGCCATTTCGATGTCGCAGGAGCGAATGTACGCAATCTACGGCACGGCGCGGTACTTGGTCCTACTGACAGCACTTGCGACGCCGATGCTGGTCTCGGGGATACTCATTCGCTGGCAGGGCGAAGGGGACCGCGCTGCCTTGCTGTGGGGGCTCGCACTTGGGATCTCTGGAGTGACCTATGTATCCGCGGGGTCCCTCTACACCTATTCCCGGTACCTCAAGTGGGCGCTGGTAACGCGGTACGAGCACGGCCACCCTCCAGGATGGTTGGGCCTGAACAGGCTTGCCGCGAAACTAGGCGAGCGAGTGCTGTACGCGATGCGCTACCAGGCGTACGAACTCATTCTCGCTGAAGCGGCCTCAAAGCATCGCTTCTTCAGGCACGGTCTAGCGAACGAGGCCTCCGAGAGGTGCGGAGACCAGAAGAGCGTAACCTTCTGGCGAGGCGTGCTCCTGAATCTGGCAATGCAATCCGGAGCCCACACATCTCGAACTGGTTGGGCGATCACGAGCGCCGTCATCGCCCGTTCGCCTGATGCTGCGCTGGACCTCGTGCCAACGTTGCAGGGCTTCGGCGAAGCACTGCCATCAGCGAATCACGTCCTGCGGGGCATGCTGAGGGATGATCGTCTGGGGCCGGTATTCGAAGCAATCGCAATGGAAGTAGCTAGGCTATCATGGGGGGCTGGAGGCGAACTCCTGTGCGAGGTCTGCGAGAGTTGGCTCTCGAAGGAAGAGAGTCCGACGCCCACAGATACCCTTGCCATCCTCTCTGGGCTCGACAGACTCGTTGATGCTGGGGTCATCCAATCCGAAAGGGCAGCAAGCGTCTGCTACTCCTGCGTAACCGCTGACCAGCACGCAGATCTCGTGAAGGCCGTGGTTTCGTGGTGTCGGGGTCAGAGGGCGTTCAATTGGATCGATACTGTCAACGAACGGTTCGCCCATTTTCATACAACGCAACCGTCGGAGGAGTGGAGCGCCGCTTTCGCCAACGAATGATCCTTCGCGCAGACGGCTGCCAGAGGACCCTCCATCATCGCCACCCGTTCACGCGAGAACCATGCAGCCAGTCCGACCGTCGGCAGCGCGGACGCGAAGCACTCCTTTGCCGGCGGTCGAAAACGCCACAACCCTGTCGACGATTGAACTACAGGTGTCGACCTGAGTCTCAGCCGACAAACCGAACTCACAGAGGGATCTTCTATGGGGTTCGTGCCAGGCAGAACTCGGCTGGCCCGACCTGTACCACAACTCCCCGCTCGCCCGTTGCCCTCCGACGTACTGGATCTCCTGGCTTGAACACCCGCTCCCCCTCACAAACGAAGCTGACACACTCTTTCATATGGGTCTGACACGCTAGCCATTCTCGAAACGAGCAAGCTCCTCCAAGAAGAGCTCCCCGTACTTCTGCAGCTTCACCGGTCCGACGCCCTTAATCATGCGCATCTCATCCAGTGTCTTGGGCCGAGTCGCTGCGAGGAATCTGAGTGTCTCATCAGGAAAGACAACATAGCCTGGAACGCCCTGCTCCTTCGCGATGCCGCGTCTGAGCTGGACGAGGCGCTCGAACAGTTCTGCCTCTCCCTGCATATGGCTGTCAGTCGCGGCCTTGCTCGCTCGTAGCTCATCCCAGTACCGTGCCAGCTCCTCGAAATGCGGGATGCGGCAACCGCGGCAGGCGTCGAGATCCCCCACGATAATCAGCGCTGCTCGAGCCCGGGTCATAGCTACGTTGACAAGATGCTCGGTATCTCTGAGGAAGCGAAAGGAGCCTCTTGTGATGTCGGGCCTAAGGCACGGCGAAAAGAACATGATGTCTCGCTCGTCACCCTGAAACCCATGAGCCGTTCTCACCACAACAGACCGAGCCTCAAGCACCTCAGCAGGGACAGCATCAAACAGCATCCCTTCGATCAAGTCTCGCTGCGCTTTGAATGGAGTGACCACTCCAACAGTCCCCTCAAACGCCTCCTCGAGCAGCAGAACAGCCAGCCGATCAACGATGATCCTCGCTTCGTCATCGACGGTCACGCCCGTCGATCCAGGCGTCACAGTGCTCCGCACCGGCCACCAATACATCCCATGTCCTACGACGCCGGTGTCCACAAGGGCAGACACGTCGGTCATGACCTGTATCGCGCCCTCGTACCATTGCTGATTCGGAAAGCCAATAATCTCAGGATGGGACCGATAGTGAGCATCAAGGTTGAGCACCCGCTCCGGACCGACCACGCCAGCAGTGTAGTCATACAGTGAATGCTTGGAGTAGTCGCACGGACCACACTCCGCTCTCGCACCAGCAGAGCTGGCCAGCTGGACCGAACGGCTACCCGGTACCGATGTGATGTGTCTAAGCTGTCGCGGATCGCCAATAATGACCGCGCGACGCGCCCGATAGAACAGAGGAAGCGCCGAGGCAACATCACACTGACTCGCCTCATCGACAACCAGCAGGTCAAAGAGGCCAGGATCAAGCGGGAAACTCCACTTTGCTGATAGGTTAGTCACACACCACAGCCCGACCATCTGTTTTGCCCCAGCAAACGCCCGGAACCAGTCCGCGTATCCCGAGCCATCTTCAGCAATCGCTCGGGCAGCGCTAGCCAGCTCTTCGAGTTGGGAACGATCCCGATTTGTGGCATTGCGCATCAGGTCACTTCGAGCGTCAATCAAGGCTCTGGCAAGCGTGCCACTTGGAGCGTCTTTGTCAGGGAGCACACCGGCGATCATCGACTCCAGCGTGTCGGCGATCTCCAAACGGTGCTCGCGCTCCCCCCGCGATGCACCACACCGCAGGAGCAGTCGATCACCAAAGAGCCCGTTGAGCTTGTCTTCGACCACGCTCACAGCTTTGTGGTTGTAGCTAGCGAACAACACCGACTTCCCCTGCAGAGCCGAGTGCGCGAGAATCGCCGCAACAACCTGAGACTTCCCTGTCCCCGGCGGTCCGGTTACTACCGTGAGCGGCCGCGTCATCGCAGCCTCCACAACACCGAGCTGCCATTCGTCCAACGGCAAATCATCGGTGACATCGATGTTCCCAATGGACTCTGCAGGCAGCCCCTGCCCAACGAGAGTGGCCAGCGCTGTGCGACCCAGGTCAGCGGTCTTGCCGGTATTGGCGATCTTGTCGAGTTCATCGACAAGACTCTTGCGATACTTCAGCTCCCCAGCAGTGGCCAAAACGGCAGCATTGTGAACGCCCTCGACCGGAACCGGGTGCTCTCGGATCGAGGCCAACTCGGGAGCCAGCTCGTCGACGTACTCCATCGGGTAGGGCAACCCAAGCTCAAGAAGTCGATCCGCACACTCGTGGACCGAGACACCAGCCTCCACATCGGACCCAAGCAGGCCCAGAGCCTCGACAAAATCGCGTCGTTCTTCGGGCCAGTCAAATACTTCGGTTAGGAACTGCGGGTTGACTCGTGGGTAGTCATCAGCGAGCGCGATCCGAACGCCTGATGAGCTCGTCTCCACAACATCCACAGCCTGGACCAAGAGCGGAATCGCGTGCCAGGTTGCACCCTGCTCGGACATGCGGTGAACCACATAGAGCGGGTAGCCGTATAGCAGTCGAGCGTTGGGACTCGCAGCACTCTCCACGAAGCGTCTGGCTGTACTGCTGTCTACGCGTACAATGTCGCCTCCATCACGGGACCACTCACGCGATGACGGCCAGCCAATCCAACTCTCTCCCATTTCCAGGGAGCGCAGAAGCGCAGGGCTTCCCTCCTCCTCTAGGGCGCACAGGCGCATGTATTCGGCGAAGCGCCTGATGGACTCAAGTTGATCATCGAAACCTGGTTTCACCTCAACGACTGTGCCTCGGGCGTGCCCTGGCACAAACCAGCGTCCGGCAGGGCTCTTTCGCACCTCGTCAGCCGCTTTCAGGTCTTCAAGGCGCGCCTCAAGGTCAACGACCGTGAGCCCCGTCGATGCGGCGAGCGACTCGATCAAACGCGCACCAGAAGTTCTCAGATGCGCAAGCAACCCTTCGTCGTTCACTCCGCTTCGCCCATCTCATTCGCATGCCGAGAATTCGGGCGGAGCTGCAACACGCCCGAATCCATCAGCCCCCGAAAGTGATTGTCGATGTCCGCTGCTACCGCAACGCCCTCGACAAGCATACCGAGCTCCATATTGGCATCGAGCGCGTATTCAGTAAGGTTCGCGCTTGAGACAATCGCTGATCGAGAGTCCGCGACCGCGCACTTCGCATGTATCATTCCGCGTCGTCCTCCCGCAAGGGCTGGGCGCTGTTCAAGCGGCCACTCGAACACGCGAACACGCGCATCAAGTGCTCCTAGCGCTCGCAGTGGATCCCAGTCTTGATCCCCCCCGTGGCCCTCGAACTCCAGCACGAGATCAACTCGCACCCCCCTTGCTGCGGCATCGTTCACCGCCTTGAGAACAAGCGGAACCCCGTAGACTGCGTAGCTCACAATGAGCAATCTGTTCCGCGATGCCTCGATAATCTGGTAGAGAACCTGATCGATACGGCGAACAGGAACCACATCTGACCTGGGACCGGTCCAAACAACCTCAAGACAGTGCTCAGCACGCTCGCAAACAACGGCAAGGTTCGCCACCTCAAGTGCGCTGGCGACCTCGGTTGGCGAACACTCGTCGCAGGCCTTCCAGTCGCACAGCATCTGCTGTAGCAAACCGCGCGTTTCAGGTGTGGCCGCAGCCTCAACCACAGAACCGTCGTCAAGCCCACCGCGTCTTATCGCACCGGTGATTTGCCTCACGGCCCCGGGCGGCAATGTGCGCGCCATCAGGGTCAGGTGACCAATGAGCAGCTCGGAAATCATGTCTGATCTTCTGACGGGGCGAACAGAGCCGTATTGTTCGCCGCCCAAGTCGGCACCAGAAGCGCGCGGTCCAAATAGCGGTTGCCACGCTCGCATGACGTCTCCGGCGCAAACAGGCACGCATGGCATGAGGCCCCGTGCAGACTCTTGTCACGAACCGGATCGTGTTCGCTGCAAAGTGGATCGGACGAGCAGAGGGCGGCCGAGCGAAGTGCTTGGGTGATGAGCCGTTCAAGCTCCGCAGGTTCACCGAGCGCTACCAGGCCGCCGAGGGTCCCCTCGCTGTCTGGAGCCGCCGTGTAGACCAGCACCCCCGCCATCGTCACTTGCTCGCCGAAACGAGATGCGTACACTCGTTCCCGGACGCTCGCCGAGTTGTAACCACACTCAAGGGCAATCTCACGCATTAAGGCATGCGAGAAGCTGTGCAACGCGGAGTAGACTGCCCCGGGGAAGCCCTGATCAAGCGGCTCAAGATGGCGGGAAGATCTCCACTCGCGATGTGCTGAGAGCAGTCTTTCTTCACGCAGGCGCACCGCTGGCTCCTGGGACCACTTCTCCAAGACCTCCGGCTTGAAGGCGATGAACAGGCCTTCGCCCCGGACTTCCGATGCTGGAGCAAACGTCGGCTTCTCCGAAGAGATTGGTGCCCTGAACTGTTTCCCCGACTCATCGGTCATTTCCTCAGGAGGACTTATGCGCGTGAACCCGGTGAGTGCATTGACCTCGCGCAGGCGCTCGACCCTCACAACGCGGTCGATGACATCCGTGTATCGCTCTGGGACTACGCCTAGTGAGAGTCGGAAGTCCTTCAGGTGCTCGCCATGATTCTCGCCCTTCATAAACGCAAGCCATTCGGGGCGTTTGAGATCGTAGTCATCCTGCACATCGGGCTCAGCAGGCTCATTGCGCTTGCCCTCAACCGCTGCCCAAATCGCTTCGTTGGAGAAGTCGACGAATGCAACCATCCCTGACGTGCTGCGATACCAGGTCAGCGTCTCAAGCGTGGGAATTGCCTTGAGATCATCCCAGTTCTCTTCGACAAGCTGCTCTAGCCGAGTGCCTTCGGTCGGCACCGCCAGAACCGAAATGGTCTCAGGAAACCACCCGTTGGATGCGCCGAGTAGCAGAGTTCGGATCGGTGCTTCGCACCTGCTGAAAGTACCTAGGTGCGGATGACGACCCCTACAGTCAGGGAGTGCCTCCACCGCGCTGGGTCCAAATGCTTCCACCATCGAACGCTTCTCGCCACACCCGCACTCAACGAACAGATTCGCATTCTCAAGTGACGCCCCGACCTCGTAGAACTTCAAGGGCTCTTTGCAGTCGCTGTGCCCACGATGCACGTAGTAGCGCCATGGAAAGTCATCGAGGTGGCCTTGGTCGCAAGCGACAACAAAACGAGAGGCGATCGCGACAGGCCGTTTAGCCTTCGGGCAGCCCTCATGGACCCACTGAATTCTGTCGAGTCGATAGGGGTTGGTCTTGAAACTAAACAGTCCGGTGTCAACCGGCGCGAGTAGACCACAGAATGGACATCGGAGCCACTGCGGGAACGTCCCGACGGGAACTCCGATACCGGCGTCCTCACCCATAGTCGGCCCGCCATCGTCTTCGATGGTGGGCGGCGCGAGGAGCCTCTCCACCTGCCAGCCAAGGCGACCCTTAACCGCCTGCAGCAGCCGAGGCTCCTTTAGTGGGGTGCACCTGCTGGGATCCCAGAAATCGAGCCCCTTCACAACCACCGAGAAGTTCGGCAGATCCACCACCGCTCCGGGACCGTAGGCCCACAGCAGTTGGCTCGGACGCATCTCGCCAACGCGAGTCTCCTTGATGTTACTCATCGTTCTCACCGGCCATCGACATCTCCCAGTCGGGTCCGCTCCAGTCGGATCCCGCCTCATTCAAGACAAGCCCGACCGTAGGTTCAACTTCGCGCAGTGAGTTCATTACAGTGAGCCTCGTCCACTCTTCCTTGCCCGGCTGCTTCAGAAGCGGCGCCAACGCGCCGTCCTTCGCCGATCGAGGCTTCTTGTATCCCAGGGTTCTTCCGGGCTTCTGGGTCTCACGTGCCCACTCGTCGAGACGCACCTTCAACTGGGATGCGACGTAATCTCGCACGCTAGGCTTCTCGGAGACCTCCCAGGAACGATCAGCTACTTCCTGCACTAGATCGGCTGAATAGTTCTCCGCAAGGGAGAAGTCACCGGCCCCCTTGTTCGGGTTCAGTGTGCGCTCATTCATGCGCAGCATCGCTACGGCGACGCCGGTCAGCCCCTTGTCAATCGCGCGAGGAGCAAAGGGTGTGACTGAGAGCGCCTCCACTTGCTGGTAGAAGGTCGCGTGATAGTGCTCGAATCGCTCATAGTGCGACAGGTCTCGAGGGCGAGCCCAGTTGAGAACCGTGCAGATCAAGCCAGGCGTCTGACGACCAACACGGCTCGTCGCCTGGATGTACTCCGCCGTGTTCTTGGGCTGTCCCGCCACGACCATGAGGCCGAGCCGGCCAACGTCGACGCCAACCGAGACCATGTTCGTGGCCAGCATCACATCGTAGGGAGACGGGCCAAGCGGGCGCTTCTCCTTCTTGGCCTTCTCGCGCTCAGCGGCCTTCACAGGATCGAACTCAAGCTCCAAGCCGTCGAGCACCTTGGGGATGTCTTTGGCCACCCTGCGAGAAGTGAGCTCGTCGACCGTCCGCACATCCCGCTGGGCGAGTTCTTCGCGTGCGAGGTCCTCATCCATTGCGATCCGGTAAGCACGAGTCTTCACATCGTCGTCGACCAGTCGACGCATGCCGCCGAGTTCACGCAACGAGTTGAAATAGCCGAGGAGAGTCATCCACGTGTCAGCGTCCCGGCCGTTGTCGTTGTAGATCTTCTGAGCCGCCGTGAGGAATGCCGTGTATACGCGAATCAATGTCGCAGGCCGGCTCTTACCGAGTGCACAGATCCCCATGTACCGCCGACCCGGTTTCTCGGGCGTCACCTCACGCATCACCGAGAAGAAATTGTCCTCGATATCAAGGCCTCGTGGCGGGAAGACCTCCACTCGGCGCACGAACAGGCCGTGGACCTGCTCCTTTGCTCGACGAATCGTCGCCGTGGAGGCGATTACCTTAGGCCGCACTGTCTTGCCGCGGAATTGCCACTCGCACAACTTGTCGACAGCTGCCTCATAGAGCCCGACCATGGTCCCTAGCGGACCGCTGATCAGGTGCAGCTCGTCTTGAATGATCAGGTCCGGTGGTCGAAGCTCCTCAATCGGTTCCTTCTTGGTGGCAGCCAGCCCATTCCGCGAGACGTTGTGGTTGCCACTGCACTCGATCTTGGCTTCCGGGTGAATGAAGCCATGCCGAGCACAACGTCCGTGAACTCGTCCAAAGAGCGTTTGCACCACGCCGTTCCAGGACATCTGCGCGAACTTGTCGACCGTTCCGATGACGAGCGACGGCAACAGCCGATACAACTCCTCATCGACTACAACTGCCGGGATGCCCTCACCGTCAGATCTCTTGGCCGTGAACTCGCATTCACCAAGCTTGTCCGAACAGGTTATCAGCGTGCGCTGCAGCTCACGGCTGACTCTGTAGTCACCGTATTTCGGGGAAATTGGCGCTCCGCACCACGGACAATTGGTCAGCTGGTAGGGTGACCCACCGCCGCGGCTGTATCCCTGACCCTTCTCCTCCTTGATCGCCTTCTCTGAGTCTTCTGTGGAGTTGGGAGTAGACTTGCCACCCACCCACAACCCGATGCGGAAGGGTTCATCGCCCCACGTCTCTGGGTCTTCCCGCCGAATGATCTCCATCGCGCATATGAGAGTTGTCGCGCGCTGAAACTGCTGGACAGTGAGTAGCCTCAACGTGTAGCGCATGATGACTGCGACGCCATAGCGTCCGTCGTAGCCCTCCACCACACCCTGAAGCCGTCGCATTCCCATCGCGAAAGCCGCCACGCCAAGATACGCCTCGGTCTTGCCGCCACCTGTCGGGAACCAGATGAGATCCGCTACGGCATCGCGCGGATCGACGCGATCTCGAACTGACGGGTCGACTAGTGCCGGCACATTGAGCAGCAGGAACGCCAACTGGAACGCACGCCACTTGGGCCGCTCGATCTCATCTAGCACGACTTCCTCACCACGCCTGCGCTTCAACGCAAAGATGGAACGTCTTCGCTGCGTCGCCATCGCCAGATTTGCGAAGCGAAATGCCTCTAGAGCGTCGGCCTCGGATTCGAGCACCTCGATGCCGTCCGACAGGCGCCCAAGCGTGTAGGTACATTTGCCAAGGACGGACTTGGCGGCTCCCTCGTGCACTGCGAGCTCACCTGCGTCCACTCGTGCCTGCTGTTTTTCGATCCACGCTTCGTACTCGCGAGTCAGGACTCGCAGTGTCGCGAACAACTCAACGTCCGGCAACTCGGCTAGCGACTGCATGTCGAGCTCAAGCTCGGCGAGCCCGGGCCAGTCCTCCACAGACGGCGTCTCAGTCTGGGCCACGTCGTACCACGGTATCCATCGCGTGGAGAGCGAGATCGCCCGATCGCGACGGCCCTCCGCAAGTGTCGCGTGAGTCGCAACACCATGCCCCACAGCGAACTCAACCTCATTGCGATAGAGCATCTGAAGGATCTCGCGCTCCGGATCCTCCGGGCGTCTCACCCCATGCCTGATGAAATTCGCGGCCCCGTCTGACGCGCGTACTTCGATCTCGGCCTGGAAGATCCAGCGTCGAGGGTCCTTTTCGGGACGCTCATCTGGGTCCGGGCTCCGGTCGCGATTCACCAGGAACAGCGTGACGATCCAGTTTCCATCACCCTTGCGAATCCGGCCCTCAAGGAAGATCGCCCTCGTCTCTGAGTGCGGCTCGCCGCCTTCGTCTTCCATGGACCACAAGCGGATGGGCTCCAACTGGCCATCGACAAGGTCAAGATGAATCGGTGTTGGCTCGACGTGCGTGCGCTTCCAGACCGACTTGCCCTCGCCGGACTCGGTCATGTTCTCGACATCCTGGCTCTTGATGCGGTCATAGTGACCCCATCGCGTGAGAACCTCGATCGTCTTCGCGCCGGCTTCGACCGAAAAGGTCATCCCGATCGACGAAGACATGAGCGACTGCGACTGAGGGGTGTCGGAATCCGTGTCGCCATCCTCTCGCACCTTGTCACCCACCCGTCCGAGTTCATCGAACTCCGAAGGGTCCAGCTCGCTCCCCATCGGCACGAGCTGACCGACCAGATAACGCGCCCGAATATCCGGTCGCGTTGGAACCTCCTCATCAGGTCCATCCACAGGGCCGAGGAGATCGCGGCCAACAGCATCAAAGAGCTGCTCGCGGAGTTCTGTCAGTCGTGCTTGATCAGCCATGCATCCCCCTAGAACAGTGATTGCGTGTCAGAGACCGCATTGCGCTTTCTCTTCTTCTTGGCACCTTTGTCGTGAAGGCCTTGGGCGACCTCCTCGGCGTAGCGTTCATGGTTCAGTTCGAGTAACCTGTCGAGGATCTCCTGTCGCACCACTGGGCCGACCGTGTACCGAGGCCCCCACTTCGTGTCGTAGAAGCCGTGATCCAGCACCAGGTCATCCCAGCCGTAAGCGCGTGCCACTACCTCATCAAGTTCGCGGTGAAGGCAGCGCAACCCTTCGACATCCTGATCACTGCATGACTCATCGATTACGAGATTGTATGTCGCTGTAATGCCGAGCTGACGCTCAAGCATCATGGCACTCCGATGTTCGTGAAGCGCCTTGCCGAGAGGCTCAATGCGGGAAAGGTCCAGCGGCTGAGGGAAGTTCACAAAACAGTCTGACGGAGAGTAGTTAGTTCTCGTCTCCAAAGTGGAGGAACGCGTCACGGCCCAGACCCAATGAATTGAGCTTGTGAGGAGTCCAAAGAGGGAGTCATCTTCTGAGGCGAAGACAAACACTCGATGTGAAAAGACCTGACCATTCTGAGCCCAGGCCGGTAGAACCACTTTGCTGACAGCCCCGATCACCAACACCCGTCCCAAGCAGCGCACTGAGCCATAAAGACCGGGTCTGGTCTCAGCAAACTGCCACCAACGCTCGCGGTTGCGCTGGCGCTTGATTGTCTCTCGTTGGGGCTTGACTCGCTCAGTAACGATTCTCATGGGTTCCACAAACGCAGAGGCCTGCTCGATCAGCATGTCACCGAAATCAATCGTCCATCTACTCGCACCGGCGTCCGGTCGCGAGTACAGGTCTTCCGCGGTAATGTACGGTTTGACTACCTCCGCGTATCGTGAATCCAGTTGAAGGACACGATGCGCCTCATCATCGCTGAGCACAAACCCAATGCCCTGCAGAATCGAACCCTGGAAGCAGGTGCCTTGATTGGCCACTAGAACGTGTGGCTCACCCTCCACACGTCCCGGCTCCCGAAGGTCGGGGCCGATGGATCGGACGGATCGCTCGTCCAGCACAGGATTCTTGACCGCTTCACGACGAAGCCACACTTCGGCGATCTCCAGATTCGCCTGGCCCGGCCAGGGACGGCTCGAGACCGCGCGCGCCACATGCCAACCCAGCAATCGGAGAGCAGCGAGACCCACCTCGCGTGTTGCGCCCTGTGAGATCGTGTTCGTCGCAAGCGAACCTACGCTCGCTCGTGGGCTGGCAACTGCAGCCACACGCCGGAAGAACAGCGCCGATAAGTCCGCGCTCCCTCTGACACCCCCCGCAACATGCTCCTGCAGGTAGGATCGATAGTCGTCGCCGAACACGCCGCTAATCCTCTGCCCTCCCACGAACGGCGGGTTCATGCATAGCGCATCGAAGCCTCCGCCAGCAAACACCTCCGGAAACTCAAGTGGCCAATGGAACGGCTGCCGGGGATCTCGCCCAGCCGGAATGCCCGCATTCAATAGGCGTCTACTCTCCTCGCCTACTGCCTCCCATTCTTGGACTCGCGAGGCCAACTCCTGCTCAAAGGCCCGCAAACGAGTGTCCCGTGCGGATGCCGACTCACCCGCTGTTGATATCGCAGCGCATGTAACGAGATCCGCCACCACGCGGACTGCAACA
The DNA here is from genome assembly GCA_024637115.1 of Actinomycetes bacterium. Lineage (GTDB taxonomy): Bacteria > Actinomycetota > Coriobacteriia > Anaerosomatales > JAGXFU01 > JAGXFU01. The sequence goes on along the minus strand of JAGXFU010000008.1, from coordinate 92,928 downwards.
GTCGCTTCAGACGCTTGGGTCAGCAAGGCCTGCTTCTGCTGTGCATCACGTACATCAAGCACCTCAAAGGACTCAAGCTCGGTGCGGAGCTTCTCAGACCTATCAATCGCGTCTTCGATCAGCGGTCCGGGGTCAAAGAAGGTCAGCTTGCGCTTCTTGCCCTCTGCAGGATCCGGGTGGAAGTAGCGAATCTGGTCAAGATCGTGAACTCCCAGAAGGCTGTCGCCACATCTCAGCGCATGATCGAGGAACCCAAACGGGCGGCCTTTCGATAGGGTCACGAGCCAGAGCGAGAGCTTTCCCATCTCCACCGCGAGAGGATTCACGTCGACCCCGTACACACACCGCTCAGCGACCAAACGCCGGGCGTGCATGACCCGCTCCTCGCGACTCTCGACCTGAGACTCCACGGCCTGCTCGACATCCCAGGCCTCGACGATACGCTCCGAGAGCCAACGCACGACCTGGACGAGGAATGCACCCGAACCCATGGCGGGGTCGCAGATCTTCAGACCCAGAAGGTCGGCCGACGGCTTGAGCTTCCAGTCTTCTCGCGATTTGCCCTCGGCTGGCCCTATGTAGGCCAACGGTTCCAGTGTGTATCGGACGATTTCCTCGGTCAGTGCTTTGGGCGTGTAGTGCGTGCCGGAGCTACGGCGGTCTGTTCCCGCCGTGACATAGATGTCTCCCGGGCGCATGACGACAGGATCTCCCCACGGGTCCTCCCGCACCAACGCATGGAAAGGCTCGACTCGCTTGTAGAGCTCGGAGTCTCCACACTCGCGCTTGAGCTGGTCGCCCCACTCTGACTCTACTTCGCGCAGAAGGAGCTTCTGCAGAGCAGACTTTGACTTGCCCGTTTCATCATGCAGGAAGTCGAGTAGACTCTCCTCACTCGCCATCCACTGTTCCTCGACAGCAAGAAGAGAGACTTCGGGCTCCTCGCCAAGCTTGCCTACTAGCCCCAGCGTTGGAACGTCGGCACGCACCGCCGTGTGATCGAGCAGGCTCTCGTACACGTGGCCTATCTGCTCGATGTCGAGGGCGCGGAACGAGAGCTTCCTCGCGGCAACGACACCGCCTCTCCCCTTCATCTGCAGGAGCTGCAGAGCCTCTAGAAGGTGGAGGACGGTCCGGTTGTCCACTGGAAGTGGACTGGCCAGAGTACCCTTCCATGACGTCCCCGGCGCGCGCCCCTCAAGAAATGGAAAACGATCGGGGTCGAACAAGCTACCGCCGTATGCCGGCAGGCGAAGTGACTCGTGATCAATGCCGCCGTAGATTCCCCGGAAAGTCGCGAGCAGTCGGCTCCATGCGTCTTGACGGCGTTCGAGTACCTCGATCCCGTGTTGATCAGCCTCTTCGCGCAGGATGGAGCGAAGCGTCGAGACCGCATAGTACTGGTCGTAAACGGGGTCGCCAAGCAGCAACAAGTCGCGCTCTTCGGCACAGAACAGGAACACGAGGCGCATCATCACGGTGATCGACGCTTCGTACAGAACTGATTCCGGAATATCGCCAAGGAGCTTCCGACCGGCGTCGGCGTCGGCCTTGTCCAGCGCCTGGATGAGCACCTCTACTGCTCGGCGAACCTGGGCACCCAGCTGGTCGGTGACCTCGGCCTGATACTGAACCGAGTCCGCAAGCATCTGCTCAAGCGTCTCATCCGCTGCCACCGCAAAGAAACGCTGTACGCCCAAGAGAGAACGGAATGCCTGGAGCGTGATGCGTTCCTCTATCCAGAACGATGCGTACCAGGTCACATACGCTGGAGTCTCACCCTGAGGCGCATCCACCAACAGCCATTGCTCGCCGTTGGTGACGAGGCCGAGGCGGACACCCGTCGCCCTGCAAAGCGCCGTCATGCGCTCGGCGGGGCTCGCAGCCCACGAGTCTACCGCCGCCGCCTGCTGAAGATCCTTCTGTGTCGCTGGCCACTCGGCGACAAGGAGGCGGGCTGCCGTCGCATCGCCCGGCTCAACGAGCACGGCCGACGGACGTAGCTCAACGCCATGCTCGGCAACCGTGTGGCGTAGAGTTGCCGGGATATCTGAATCCGTCTTCAAGACGCGCGACTCATACTCCAGAACCTCACCCAGGATGAACTCTGTCCAGGCTTGCTGAAGAGTATCATCCGTTGATTCACGCCATTCTTCGTAGGCGCTGCGAACTCGAGACGCTGTCGATGGCTCCACGACGTCGAGACCCTGAGGAAACACCTTGTCGAGCACCGGAATCGACAGGAAGGGACCGGATACATCGATGAGCGAAAGCCACTCGGCATGATTGATGGGCGTACTCATTGCGTACCCCCGGCCATGGACTGCGGCACGAGGAAGGCGACCGCGACAGGAAACACTCGGTCCGACGGCGACGAGTAGCGCGCCTCGATCACGCGCGCCTCATTGTCAGTCTCAGCCGGGATGCGCTCAAGGCGCTGCTGCAGTGCTCCGATGTTGCGCTGCAGCTGCTCCTTCTCGGCGCTGTTCCAGAGCTCAAGCTGCATATGTTCCGGCTCCTCAAGCTGCGAGCGAATAGAACGCTCAAGTTCGTTGAGGATCCCACGCATGTCCTCGACCTCTTTGTCGCGACGCCGGTCGAGCGCGTTTTGGACGTACTGCATGCGGTCGTCCTTGCGCGCGTCAATCGAGGCCAGGAGCGAGTCTTCGACTTTGGACCAGACTTCTGTCAGCTGGTCGAGCATCGCCCCTTTGGGCAGATGCAACTCGGCACGCTCGATAATGGCGTCCAGCTGCTCCTTACCGAATCGTGCAAAACGGCCTGAGCGAATGGCTCCACCTGCCTGAATGATCTCCTCATGAAGGCGATGACGATTCTCGCCAACAACAATGAGCCTTGCCCAGGCGACCACAGCCGGAGTATCGAGGACGGAATCCGGGACGACCATCGCCGTCACACGATGCAGGCGCTTGTAGCTGTCAGGTGCCCACACTTCAGCCCGCAGGAGACGTAGGCTCATCTGAACGAGTCGGTGCTCGAGGTGCGCCAGGACGACGTCGTCGCGACCATCGATTGCGGAGTTGTCGAACGTGATGGGTCGGCGTTTGGCGGTGTGTGGGTGAAGGAGCCCGTCCTGGCAGTGAGCCCACGTGCCCTTGAGCGCCGGCATGCGGAACACCGGTGTCTCTGCTCCAGAGAGCTCGATCCGCTCAAGCGATGGCTGACCTGCAAGGTCGAGCGCAGTACTGACAACGAGCTCCACGTTCTCCGGGGTGAGGTCTAGGTCCCGGCGCGTATCTTCGACCCGGTCGTGAAGCCGCTGGATCTGTTCACCAAGGCGTCTCTCAATCCCAAGCACCTTGCGCGCCGCGGCCGCTTGCTTCTCAGCCTGATCGGTAGCGAGGTTCACTCGACGTCCGAGCATCGCATCCTCTACCTGGCTGGCAATCACCGGACCAACACGTCCAAGATCCTGACGGATCGCTTCTATCTTCTTGACGGCGACCCAAAGGAACTCAAGATCACCATCAAGATCCCCCCTCGACTCAGCATGCTCAATTGACTCCTGGAAGCCACTTGGAACGAAATGGTGAATGCGCACCTCTGGGGCTCGTTGACCGTGACGGTCAATACGGCCATTGCGCTGCTCCAGTCGGTTGGGGTTCCAAGGAACCTCAATGTGAATCATGAATGAGCAGTGGTTCTGTAGGTCGATTCCTTCGGACGCCGCATCCGTCGCCAGGAGGATGCGCACTTCGGCATCCTTGGGACTCGCCTGGAACGCCGCCTTAACGCGGTCGCGGTCCTCGGGATCCATACCGCCATAGAGCTGCATGAGGTGCTCGCCTGCGAAACCCCGCGAGGCGAGCAGGTTCGCGAACCATACCTGCGTCGCGCGATACTCCGTGAAGATGATGGCGCGCTGGTCGGACCAAACCCCGCCAGGGCGTAGATACTCATCGAGCCAAGCGAACAGCGCTTCTGCTTTCGAGTCGGAACGCCCTGATGCTCTCTGCGCCCAGGAGCTCATCTCATCGAGAAGCTCGATCTCGCGTGGGGAAAGCTCGACCGCTTCTGAAGTGGCGGCCTCGACAGCCTCATCGAGCGCCAACTCATACTCTTCGTCTATCGCGTAGTCCTCTTCCACCTTCTCGATCGCACGCTTGAGAATTCCTTTGTCGAAGGCGGACTTGCGGTCCTCGGCCACAACACGGCCCTCAAGACGTGCTCGATGTTTCTCGAGAGTTGTGGTGAACGCGGCAGGCGACGAGAAGAGCCGCTTCTTGAGCAACTTGAGGACGAAGTCGGTCGCGAAACCGCCGCCGGCACGTTTCGCCGCGCTTGAGCGCAGGGAGGAGTATTCGCTCAGCAGTGCATGCGCCTTGCGCTCATCATCTGAGTACTCAACCTCGATCGGGACGAGTACGCGCTTGGCGAACTTTGGTTTGCCTTGCCAGTCGACTATCTCGTCTTTGAGACGGCGAACCATGACCTTGGCCAGCTGCTCACGATCCGGATCAACGCCGCGCGCAAAACGCTGATCATCGAGCAACTCAAGCAGTGAGGAGAATGACTCAGGATAGCCATTATGCGGTGTCGCCGTCAGGAACAGGCGGTGCTCGAAATGCGGCACCAGGGTCCGAATCGCCTTGGTCCGCTGGCTGTCCACCGCGTAATTGCCAGACGCGGACGGTGCCACGTTGTGAGCCTCATCGACGACCATGATGTCGAACGGCCGGGGGTATGTTGGCATGGATGGCAGCACGTCTCGGAACATTCGCATTGGGATGTCCCGCTTGAGCCAGTCAATCGACACGATGAGCCGCGGAAAGTGAGTCCAGGGGTTCACGTGCAGTCCGCGAGAGCGCCTGAGCTCCTTGAGTAGCTGCGTGTCAACGATTCGGAACTCCAAGCCGAACTTGTCGTGCATCTCATCGCGCCATTTGGTGGTCAGAGATGAGGGGCAGACGATGAGCGTTGTACGCGCGCGGTGCCGGAGCATCAGCTCCTGTATCACGAGCCCAGCTTCGATCGTCTTGCCGAGTCCCACATCGTCAGCGACCAGCAGGTTCGCGCGCGGCATCTGGATAGCCCGCACTACCGGATCAAGTTGATAGTCCTCAAGAGTGATGCCGCTCCGGAAAGGCGACTGGAGATTGCGGTGATCGGCGTCCGTAACCGCGCCCCAGCGGACCGCGTGCAGGAACGCTTGCAGCCTTCGAGGATCATCGAACCCGTCGGGCCGAGGCAGTCCGCCGCGCTCAATCGTCCGCGCGCCGGGCTCGATCTCCCACACGACTTGGAGCTCCTCGCCGAGAGCATCATCCTCAACCGATGTAAGCGTGAGCAGGTGCTGGGGCGCTCGCACTTCGCCTGTGAGCGGATCGGGGGGCATGGACGAGCGATCGATATCGGACACCACGAATTGGCGCCGCCTGACCTCAACCAACTGGCCGAGCTCAGGCAGACTCCCGCCGCCCTCAACGACCGTCGTCCCCTCGGTCATACCATTCCCCCTCAAGCGCACATTCAGGAATCAGTTTGAACCTAGTCAGTTTACAGTAAGGAAATGACATGGGGGCGCATGCAACTAGCTTTTTGGATGCAGAACCCGCCGTGCCTTGAGCGTCGGGGCTAGCTTGGACAGTAGACGGTTGCGCTTTCCCTCGCCATGCGTGCGATGTGAAGCACCAGGTCCTCATCGAACTCTGCAGGGCGGCTCAATCCGCTCTTGGACAGTCTAGAGTAGAACCCCGCCGTGGCCTTGTGTGAGAGCGGTTTCAACGGATGGCGCAGGAACTCAGCTATTGGAGCCGTAGCGACAGATTGCGGCCACTCGCCACAGGGGACTTCGAATCGGCGCCCACCCGCCCCCCACGCTGCAGTAGGCCACTTGGCGGATGACAACATCTCAAGTCCCTCTGGGAGTCCGTGTGGCTCCGGCCCTATCAGCAAACCGCCAATCCACCTTGCGACCGGAACGCATACGGCATTGCCAACGAGACGCCACCTTGCGCCCTCGCCCCTCCGGCCCCCAGATACCGAGCGCGTCCAGTCCTCGGAGAAGCCCTGAAGTCGCTCAGCGTCTCTGATGTCTGGTGTCCCGATTGTCTTGCCGGGGACCCAGACTGCTGGCGGCGATGGAATTCCTAGTCCGGAACCTCCCTTGAGCGTGGGTACAGCACCGGGGGCCCACCCAAGACCGCGATTCCCTTCGGTCCAGTAGAATCCCGTCGTCTCGCCATCCCATGCGGGCTCCGGTCGCTGCTCGGCCTGATCGGCCAGAATCAGTCTCGGATCTCCAACTAGTGAGGCGAGAAGGAATACGCGCCTGCGGCGCTGGGGGATTCCGAATGCTCGAGCATCGACCACTCGGTAGGCCCACGTGTAGCCGAGCCGCTCAAGCTCCGTGACCAAGTACGACATCGCTGCGCCTTGATCTAGGCGCAGCATGAACGGGACATTCTCGATCAGAACCCAATCGGGCTTCTTGCTCGCATCCCTAATGAGCTTGAATACGGTGCTGACGATGCTCGACTTGCCTCCGGAAATGCCGGCTCGACGACCGACCTGGCTCAAGTCCTGGCACGGAAAGCCTGCGGTGAGCAGATCCGTCTCGGGCAACTCTCGGAGCTCACGGACGTCTGAGGTGATGTTCGCGCTAGGAAAGTGATCACTCAGCACCGTACGAGCCGCCGGATCAATATCACAGAAGAGCTGCGTCTCTATCCCGCAGTCGGACAATCCGAGCTCCAGTCCGCCGATACCCGCAAACAGCGCAACCGACGTACTGGGCATAGACACATCCGATTCCATGTCTCGGTACACGACTCGCTCCTGGGTGGCAGTGTGTGTCCTATGCTACCGCAATGCGTCGGAGCTAGGCTGGTTCTACCTCCCAGAATTCATCATCGGCTTCATCAAGGAACGGGGATGGCCTGTTGCGTGCTGCGAACACAGCGAGTCGTCGCATAGCACGACTGCATGCCACGAACAGTAACCGCCTCTGTCGCATGAGGTGCTCTGCCTCATCCATCCCCTCTGGAACACGGGATGGCAGTCTGCCCGCTTCGACTCCAACCACAGCAACAACAGGGAATTGGAGGCCTTTGGCCGTGTGCATCGTGAGAACCTTCACCCCTGGATGGCTCAGATCAGCCTTTCTGGAACTCATCGCCAGGGCATTGAACATGGGATCGAGAGCCCGTGCGACCTCCTCGGCTTCCTTGTTGGTCGCACAGAGGACTGCCGCACAGCTCACCGGAAGCCGCTCCTCTCTCAGCGATTGGTGCAGATACTCATTGAGACGGCGCGTTCTGTCTGCTCCGTCGGAATGCAGTACCAGCGATGGATACGGCCCGGAGTAGACCGTCTCCACATCAAGAGTCTCTTTGTCCGCGTTGCCCTCCACTGGAGCGAGCTGCGACAGCGCCCGCCATATCTCGTGGGTGGTTCTGTAGTTTCGTTTAAGGATTCGAGCTCGGCCTTGGAAGTTGAGATCCTTGGCTACGCTGGACCAAGACATTCCTGAGCCGTAGATACTCTGATTGGAGTCCGCCGTGAGAAATACGTTCTTACCATTGGTGCACAACCGAGCTAGATAGCGGATGGCCACAGGCTTGAGGTCCTGTGCTTCATCGATGAATACGAAGTCATAGCGAGCCTTGGTGTGATGAGCGGCGGCCTGCAATCTCTGGCTAAAGAGGCACTCATTCTCTTTGCCGAGAATACGCTTGAGCTCTGTCCAGAAGAGCCAGATACTGCGACGCTGCGACTCATTCATTGCGCGTCCGCGTCCGGACCTTTCCGCCGCCACATACTCATCCACATTGTCTAGGTCTTGACCAACTAGCACCCAGTCAATCTCATCCATTAGGAATTCGATGTCACTGCGTGTGAACGAGAAGCCGCGGGTATCTAGCAAGCAGGCCGCAAGGGCCTCGGTTGCACGCGTTCGGGATTCTCTCTCATTTAGAACCGTTCGTCGTTTCCATTCGCTAGGCAAGTCTGTGTACGCCAGCTTGTCCACATTCGACACCTCGACGACCCGTCCTGGCTCGATGCCCAGACTGCGAGTCAAATGGGCTGCAGCATTCACCAGCGAATGCGTGAACGTGGTGAATAGGATCTTCGTGGGCCGCTGACCCAGCGGTAGCTGAGATTGTGCGCGCGCCGCTAGGGCAACCATGCAGTAGAGGGCCACCGTGGACTTGCCTGAACCAGGACCACCCTTGAGCAGCCAGGGCCCAACTGGAGTCGGCTCCTCGAATCGACCAAGAAACGCTTTCTGCTCTGGATCTAAACGGAGAAGGAAGCTCTCAAGATCACGCCCCTTCTCTGCAACCTCAAGGAGTTCTGCGGGATCGGATGCGACACGAGTAGGCTGCTGGAAGGTGTCCTCAATGGTTGCCGGCCACAGTCCATTCAAAACCGTTTCCAGCACGGACTCAGGAATCTCTGAACAGAGAGAAAGGAGTTGACCCTCGCTGCGAACGGCCAGAAGGCGAGGACGGTACTTCTCAGGAACCCCCCATTCAGTCAGAGTGGCCAGGTCGAGGGGTTTCTCCAGCGGCTTGTCCGGTTCAGGCGACTGATCGTCATCACGAGAACCCTTCTGCATCTCAGCCAGACCTACCTCGGCCGCAGTCGGCTCCTTCTCCAAGAGGTGCTGTGCGTCAGCCACTATGCGGCTGCCGGGAGTACCGTTTTCGTCCATCCCCAGGCGATCATAGACCTTGCTTCGGTGATCCAGCATAAGCACGATGACCAACTTGGAGTCGAGCTCAACTCGATAGATCAGCCGGTACTCGTCGCTGACCCGTAGCCGCCACAGCTCTCGATAGCCCTGGAGTTTCTTCACCTTGGGCGGCGCGCTGACATCCGGCCTGTCGCGAAGAACTGGCAAGACAGCCTTGGTCCAGGCATTCCGGATCTTCTTGGGCGCCCTGCCCAAGTCGAGCGGAAAGGTCTCTGCATGCGCCACTTCCCACGCCATGGAACCCCCGAAAGCCTGCATCGCCCTGGCTGAACAGTAAAATCATACCATCGGCATACCTGAACGTGTCTTGCGGCTCGAATGCTAGGCGTGGCCGCGCCTTCGTTGACGGAAGGCGATGTATCCGCGGCACACGACGCGCAGCGTATGCCTACAATGGAGCCGCGGTTCGGGCCTCTGTTCGAAAAGGAGCTGATGGTTGATGTGGCTTGATATCCCCGAGACCTGCCCCACATGCGAGTCAGATCTGAAGGATGACCGGTCGTTGTCACTCATCTATGAAATACGCTATGAAGTATTCGCCTACCTTGAGGCAGACGGAGAGATCACAGAAGAGGAGACGGCGAACGAACCACTGGGCGAAAGCTCGGGATGGAACACGCCGACCGAAGTCAGATGCGCTCGCTGTCAGACTGTACTCTAATTCCCACGACTGCAGCGAGCTGGACCTGGTCAATGGGGGGAATCACAGGCACGCCTACAGGTTGATCTGATACTGGGTCCTCTTGGTTCGAATCAGCGGCTCAAGCTCAGCGAGGCTGAGAAGATGGAAGCCCGCCGATTCCGGATGCAGACACACGAAGCAGAACAGGTACCTATCCCCCAGCAACTTCGCCAGATTAAACTCGTTCTCGGTAGCACCGAAGAAGAAGCCTTTCGGGCATCCAGGCAGATGCTTCTGCGTTGTCTTCAGCTCAACGAGTGTGATTGAATCCCTATCCTCGACAGTGATCTCGGATTCCGAGTTGATGCGACCTGGCACTCGAATCAAATCGAAAGCACGCGAGAATGTCTTTGGGAGCTCCAGGATCTCCAGGATGCGCTTTCGGGAACCCGCTGAGGGGTTCAGAAAGCCGACGTCAGCCTCCATCAAGTAGTCGATGGCGGCCTTCTCTGTGCGGTTGTTACTGAGGGTGATGGAGTAGGATTTGTCGGAAGCCACGTAGCCTGCCTGAGGGTGAGGCGCACTAACATCGGTGGCCGCTCGGTCTGACTCGGCCATGTCGACGATCTCACGCGGGCACAATCAGATCAAGATCTGGCTGCCAAGCATTGTTTGGTGACGCCTGGCGGCCTTCCAACCACAGATCTCTTGGCTGCTTCAGGAAACGATGCGTAGTAGCGGAAGAGAGCCCGCAACTGGACATACAAGAAGACCCCGCCGGATCGAAAGGGTCTTCGTCATTGCGGTGGTGGCCAGAGACGGACTTGAACCACCGACACGCGGATTTTCAATCCCGGAGTAGTTGCTGCTAGACGCATGATTACTAGTGCCAATGTCACGTATGTCTTGCGTCCTTCGCCCGCAATCATTCACAGAACTAACAGGAAGCTGTCACGCCGACGCCCCCCTGTCTGCCTCCTGCTTGTACCAGAGAATCGCATCGGTCAGAGTTTTGAATCCTTCTTCTGAGGCGAAGATTGAGAGCGCTCGTGAGGGGTACTTGTTACCGGGGGTGGTCGTGTCTTCGGAGAAGTCAGCATTCGAGATGACATTAAGCCGACGTACAAGCTCTCGACGCTTCGCGTCATCGTCAAACGGAGGTCTACCCAGTCCGGCAAAGCTGAACTCCATCCAGCCACCCGAGTAACAAATCACTGGATACGGATAATCCTCGCCGCCAATCTTGAACTTGCCGCAGAAGGAGCCGTTCACTGAGCCCCTGCCGAATACGACTTCCCAGCCCTGCTCTACTATCCAATCGAAGTAGCGCCTAGTGAAGACAAAGTCGTCCGGCGAGAGATCTCCTCTCGCTGCATCGAAATAGCTATCCTCATTCCATGCACGTGATGAACGGCCCCCCGACCGCTTCTGCTGTATCGCCGCCTGGGTCTGGCCAAGAACCCTTGGGGCAAGCGTCCGAACGCCTCCTTCACCAATGAACTGAGGAATCTCTACTGCAAGAACCTCAGTGTGATCCATGTGCGTGTTCAGGAACTCGACGACAGCAAGCAACTCACTCGGAATCTTGTCTGCGACGAAGAGTAGACGGATGCGCCCTTCAGAGAGGTTCTCTCGAAGTTGTTGCCAGTAGGCAACAGAATCCACGTCGGCACCAAACTCTTCAACGAGACGCTCTTCCGCACTCGATCCCGCCTGAGCCAAGAACCCCTGTATCGTCTCAACCGGCCAGTACCGCAATCCATTGGCCGCGTAGTCGAGCATCTGGCCAACTACTTCTCGCCGTATGCGAGTATCGGTGGCTCTCTTCACCTCAACGAAGGTTGGAATCGCATCCTGATCGAGGAAGAGGTGATCGACCGACCATCGACCGCTACCTCCCTCGGTATCTGGAATCGGAGCCTCACGGGCCACGAACAACCACCGCCGAGGAGTCTCAAATCCCATTTGGTCGCCGCCCAGCAGATCCGGATAGTCCTCAAGCAGCTCCTGGAATAGATCTTCAGAGACATACTCTGACTGTTTGAGCGACGTCAGCTTGCCGTCCTGGTCAATCAGAAATAGTCCAGCCATGGAGCCCCCTCAAATGAACCATCCAAAAGAACGGAGTCCAGCATACGTTATGTCCCTGACACGAGGACATGTAGTGCTGGACTATCCGCTGGTCGGGTGCTCAGTGATGCTCGGCTGACAGCCGGCTCTCGAAGCGAGTCATCCCCTCCATGACCGGAACTGACTACAAGTCCTGAGCTTCAACCATGGCCACGTACTGCCTCATCGCGGTCTGGTAGTGCCTGATCGTGTTTTCGGATCTCTTGCCTTTGATTCTCTCCGTGATGTTGCTGATGTCAGCCTCACTACGCAGAGTGTGAGGTGTTATGTCGGACTCGATGAGCCTTGCCACGCCATTCAGATACGAGACGTACGAGTCTGGAGAGGAGGCGACCTTGTCGTTTGAGCCGACTCCACGGCTGATGATGAACCTGACGTAAAGATCCTTGTGCGCAATCATGGAAACCTTCCTCGTCGCGGTCACTGGGACCTACCCGTCGGTGTCTGCATCCTCAGCATAAGTGATGAGCGCAGCAACAGGATCTTCGAGGTCATCAATCGGGTCTGCAAGCATGTCCTCTAGCCAGGCGGCTGCGACACCTGTTGCCCAATCAGCTGCGTCCGCGGCTCCGCCGTCCGTATACCCGAGTCCCGAACGAGCCACCCTGACGAAATCGCCAATGGCCGTCTCGGGACCACCATTCCATTCGAGCACCTCACCAGGAAGCTTCGACTGCCATGATTCGGCGTATCGATCCTTGATGACCTCAATCGCTGCCGCGTTGTGCGCATGGTCGAGGTCTTGATTGACGACGTACAACCGGACTGTTGCCTCATCCTTGTTGGCGAAGATCTTCACTCTCGCATCCCATGCATCCAGCACAGGGATCGGGAGCCTCATCTCTATGTAGGAACCGTAGGTGTGCATGCGCACACTCCTGTATCCGGCGTCGGCGAGAGGCTGCTTAACCCGACCCAGGATCTCTCCCATGTATGCGATCTTCTCTTCGTTCAGCTTGCTACCCTTGGAGCGAGACGCACGCCGGGGTTTGGCCGCGTAGTCAGGCTGAACCAACACCTGGAAGTCAACCTGATGTGTGTACTCGGGTCCATGCGTGAAGCGCACACGGACCATGTAGTAGTTCACGTCCTCAGGTGATGTTCTGTTCAGGAAATCCAGAGCCGTCACAAGAGCCGGATGGCTGTCTTCGACCACCCAGACTGCGTAGCCTGGCCCGTACTGTGCCAGGTAGGTCACGAGCTGACCAAGGTGCCGATGATCTGTTGTTCCGTATTGGTTCTCGATGATGACGGGGAACTCATGCCCAAACTGGTCAACACCTTGGGCCAAGATGTCCAGGCTCTTGCCCTGAACGTCTGCCTCCACCTCTTTGAGGATTAGCTCATCGAGACCGAGGGCATCCTGCATCAGATTGAGATTCTCGGCCAACCAGGGTGTGAAGTCAGTGGCTTCGCCACCAACAACCTGCCTAGCTGACAACCACTCTACCGCCGAGATCCTTGAGACAGTCATCGTTCCCCCATTCCTTGTCTTGCACTCGCTGGAAGCATACCCCAGACGGACGAGCCCGCCCGGCTGGTGCATCCGAGGATTAGTCCCACATCATCACGGGGCTGTCCCGCCAGATACCCATGCTCTTCTTGCCACATTGTGGACAGGTACGCCGATTCCAGCGAGGACTCAACTCCCCGCACTCCGGACATGGGTATTCGTCTGCCTTCTGCGATTCCCAGTCCGTATCCCAGGCCATGAGACCCGTCTCGGCTGTCATGACACCGTGAGTCGCACACAACACTGGAGTGACAACAACAGCGCTCATGCCGTAGTCGAAGTCGAGTGTGATGTAGTCCGTCTCGTATCCACAACTTCGACATCGGTGAACCGAAGCACTACCCATGACCATCGCCTTTCGCTATGCCGGACAGTAGTCCAATTCCATCAGGAGCGCGCTGTGATCACTGAGATCGAGTTCCTCACGTACGCCGTGCTCATATCGGAAACCTCGAACTGCGAACTCTGGCGACACGAACGCATGATCCATCCAACGTGGATTGCCTCGAGAGATGTGAGTGGGTTCAAGCGATCCGGGCTTCTCGACTTGCCAGTAGGCCAGTCTGAGTCCGTGAGCGTCTTCGGCCTCGAACAGCCAGCGCACCGAAGCATCCCACTCAGACAGCGCTCTGCCCTTCCAGAGTCTGCCGACTTCCCATCCACCGCCAGGCATCGGCTCCTCAGCAAAGGTGACGACTCGATCGTCCTGAATCGCATATTGTGGTTCGTTGAAATCGCCGACCAGGATGCAGGGCGTGCCGTGAAGAGACATCAGCAGACCGTGCAGGAAGTCGATAGTGTCTACTTTCGCCCATCCGTTGCCTGAAGCGTTGGGCACATGGACGTTGATCAGGGCGAATGCACCGGCAGGATGGTGGATGGTCGCAGAAGCCACAAGCTGAGGCCAGCGCAGGAGTTCAGTCTCAGATAGCGGATGAGGGGTCATAGGCCACTTCGACGCAATAAGGTTGCCGTACCTCTTCTCCTCGGCATCGTCGACGCCGCTGTAGAAGCAGTGGTCGAAACCCATGGAGTCCAGCCGCTCTTGAAAATCCTGGGACCGTCTTAGTGTCACTTCCTGGAGGCAGATAACGTCAGGGATGTCCTTGACCGCATCGAGTGTCGACGCCGACCGGAAGTTCACGTTCAGATCGAACAGGCTAATCCCAGGCACGTCTCCCCCTTGTATTGCTGACACGAATATAGTCGATGCCTGTGACACGGGGATAAGGACTCGTGGAAGATCTGCTGATCAACTACTAGCTACTCACTCTTGTCCGGCTCACGTCTCACGCAGTCATCTTCGATCCGGGAAGTACTGCAATTCACCTGTATCTGAACGGCTGGTGTCTTATGCCATGAACGAAATCGAGCCTTGGTGCCACTTGCGCGAGACTAGTTCCACTTGCCCAATATGTTCGCGGATGAGCGCCCGCTATTCGACGTCTGATGTCTGGATGACTCCACGGCCACCGGCCTTTGCCCAGTCCGTCCAGTAGTCGACTCGCGACGCGAGGAACTCCCGACGCTCCTGAGATATCCTGCTCTCCGCTCGAATCGCATCTTTGAGTCCCTCCAGATGCGGCAACCGGCATGCGTGATTGGGACCGAGCGTGATAGTGGGCATCACACCATGAACCCGGTACCGCCCCTCTCCAATCGCGCGCACGGTTATCGCGTCGCCCAGCACCCTAGTAGGCTTGAGCCTGTCGTAGGACATGAGGTCCATGTCATCTCGACCCATTAGCATCCCGCGGTGCCTGGACAGAGTCGGATTACCCTCGAACTCCGCGCGTCGCCCATACGCGAGAACGTAGTGCGGGCGCATGACACGATGACGGGTGTACGTCTCACCGATGCCGTACTCACGAATGAACTTCGCTTGATTGAGCGGATCCTCAAGCCAAACGCGCCATTGATCCAGCTGGTTCCTAGCCTGCGTGAAGTCCGCGTTCGGGATGCCATCTTGCCTGAAGACTCGCTTGTCTGGGCTTTCGATCTCGATGAATGTGGGGAACCAGGCGCCGCTGTGCGCCGAAATCCAGAGAAAGTCAGGACGCCTGCTCTTCAAACCGGTGAGCTCTGGTTGAGTGATCAGCGCGCAGTGCATCGGATCGTGGCCTGATCCAACGCCAGGCGTGGCGGCACCAGGCACGAAGATAGGATTGGCCTCAAAGAAGCGCTGCATAGGAGACTCAGTGCTAGCCTCCCCAAGAATCCGCTGATACTCGTCCGTCGCGAGCTTCACATAGTCGTTCATGGACAGGGCACTCGGGCCTCGCTGGATGGAGTAAGTCTGTTCAAATGCCACGGCACCAATCCTCACTTGGGAGCAGAAGCCGACGAGCTCGCAGGTCAGCTACCTCGTGGCGTTCTGCTCGATGCGCTCGTTGAGCGACTAAGCTGCTTCAATTCGACCGAGGGCGGTGAGCTCAATCTCCAGATTGCCCTTGGGATCCTGCATGAAGATTGAAAGGCATCCGAGATCGATCAGTTCTTCGATGGCGTCCAGCGAAATGAGGTACGGCTTTCCATCGGGCCCGATGATATGGGGTCCCCGGAATGCAGCACCCATTCCGTTTGGAAGAAACCTCCAGCGGCAAGGATTGGCTGAGAGCGCCACGTGTTCACGCTCAACTCCGACAAGGTGCTTGAGTACACCTTCAGCAACAGACGATAGCTGCATTTGAGTCCTCCGCTTCTGCAGTGGTCTACTGAACGTCGACGGTCGGAAAGCCTTCTGAAGGCATGACCGTCTCGAGCAATGTTGCCCCGTACACAATACGCAGCTCGCTCTCGAGCTTCCTATCACGTCCAACTCGTGTCGGCTCCCCATCACCTTCAACAATGACGAGCGAGCCGCCATGCTTGTACACGCTGAGCACGGCCCTTGAGCCGTCACGTTTCTCAACGACCAGCCAATACTGCAGTTCGCCCCTGCCTGCCAATTCGACCTCACAGCCTTCCCTAATCGTCCAATACGCTTGCGAATCACCTGCGAGCGAGTCAGGTTGATCCGCAGGTTGAGTGCTAATGATCTCGTCTTGCTGCCCACTGCGTATGCTCCCGCGAGAAGGCGTTCTCGGAGTCGCTTACGAAGTCGCCCAGCGCAGCGTCGTCAACAACTGAATCGTACCGGCTCTGAACGATCCCGAGTTCGTGAGCAGTAAGGCCGTAGGCACTGGCGAGTTCATCGAATCTGCGAAGCTGCTTCCAGCCAATCATGCCACTGGCGACTACGGCGAACACCTCGATGGGAAGATACTGAGCCTGTGGAACGGCTATCCTCACAAGCAGCAGGATGATTGCGGCGCCGTACGCAACGCATACCCAGATGAAACAGTTCCGGGAATCGCGCCGATTCTCCTTCGCCCGCCGCGCATACCACGATCGCTGTTCCTCAATACGAGCTCTCGAGTACAGGGTCTTCCTCTCTACAAATGGTGATTCCAATACCTCCCGCATACGAATGGTGATTTGATCCTGCTTGGACCAGTCGCCGGACAGGTGCTCGCCGATCCCCTGGTTATCCCGAATTAGCTCAGTTAGTAGACGGCGGAATCTCTCAAGATTGGACTCTGGGTCGTCATCGCCAAATGGGTCAGCGGACATCATGAGGCGCCAGGTCGCCGTCTTGACCGATTCCGCCAAGGCGCGAGCTTGATACCAGCGTCCCTGAAAGTCGCGATACTGTGCGAAGCCGTAGACGAGAAGCGACGCGATAAAGACGACAGCCGCGATTATCGCGAGCCAACTCGTCATGGTACTAGCGAGGGCAATGGCCGCACCGCTCGCAAGAAGCCAGGAGTTGACCTTGTAGGCAAGCAGCAAGTTGGCCTGTGCCTCGTTTGACGCTGAGTCAGCTGCACCGTACAGGGCAGGATAGTCTGATTCGTCCATATTCAATCCTAGTGTGTGACGTCGTGGACACGGCAGTTTCGGTTGTACTTCATCATGTCCTGCGAGTTGGCAATCAGTGATGCGTGACTGGCCCTCCGAGCGAACGCGACCTCAATCCAGCCTCGCAAATCACTGGAGCTGCCTGGATAGGATCGGTAAATCGCATAACCCTTGGACTCATCTTCATTCCAGTTGTCTTTGAAGCGAGGCGGAAGGTGTCCGGACGTGCCCATTGACGGAAGTAGTATTCCAATGAGCCCGTTCGGCGTATGGCTGCCCTGGCGCAGTGTGGTCTTGAGCTCCCAGTCCACGTAGCGCCGACTGTGAGTGCAGTTGCCGATCAAACAGAGGGTGACGGTCGAATCGCCCAAGTACTTCTCTCGAATCTTTGACATCACGTAGCCTGAGTCGGTGCTGTTGATGAAGTCGTCGCCTTCGCTTACGCCAATCGCCTTTGGGATGAACACATCACCAAAGTCTGCAATGAACTTGTCAACAGCGGTCTTGTCGCCACTGTAGTACGAAACAAAGCACTTACGTCGGTTGGCCTTCGCCGCCTCCGATGCAAGCAGACTCGCATAGTAGTCACTCACCGGAATCCCCCCTCTATGGGTCTAATGTTTGCGCTTCAGCTGAAGCGCGCCCTCACGCGCTTCCTGCCTGAGTCTACCTGACGAGGGGCGCGCCTTCTGCTGGAAGCGCGGGCTAGACCGACGAAAACTTGTGCCCGCACCATTCGCAGTAGTGTGCCAGAGCCAAACTCCAGTTCTCACATTCACCGCATCGAATCATCGTTGCGGAGTCCGCCCACAGCACCCGCAGCGTCTTACACTCGTGGCATGCGTAGCTGTTGTAGCTGCCATCATGTTCGTGTCCACAGCTAGCGCAGTACCACTGGAGCGGGCGCGCGAAGTAACTTGAGACCCGGCTGAACTTCGCCGCGAATGGATCTCGCACGAATCCGTCACGCAGGTTGTGCGGGAGTCCGATTGTGTCGGCGAGACGCGTGAGTGTGGAGTCGTAGAGAGCCTCATCGCGAAAGTCTGCGTACAGCTTCTCCCTGAGGAATCCGGGGAGGGTGCACTCACGAAGGAGCAACGGAAGCACCCGTATTTCGCGCCCGGCAAGCTGGCCAGCGAGTGCCTGTTTGACCTCTTCCCGAACCCACGAGGATGCGACTGAATCGGGCGAGAGAATCACGGCCAAGAAGTCAACTCCGTCAATCGCTGACTCAATCTTGTCTATCAGAGAATCGCCGATGCCGATCTCGGCCTCATCAAGCCAAACCTGCGCTCCCAATGCGCCGAGATCGCCCGACAGCCGTCGGGCGAAAGGCTTGTCGACGCAACTGTGACTCATGAAGACACTGGGCATTCGCAGTACCACCCGTTCGCTCTAGCCATGATTATCCAGCCCAGACAACAAGATAGCGCATCTTCAGCACCGGCATTTCCTCCAAGAGACTGAAATGCTGCTGAGAGGACGGAAGATACTGAGCGCTGACACGAAGACGTAGAGTACTCGAAATAGTCTAGTTCAACGACTCGATCCACACGTTCTTGTCACGTATCTCTTGCGTCAGGCGCCATTCGAGCAACGTAGCGACCCACGCGCAGCACCAGGGACGAGATCTCTACCCCGCCCCCACGACCTCCAGAAACGCCTCCCCATACCGCCGCAGCTTCGCAGCTCCCACCCCGTGCACCTCGAGCATCTCCTCGGGTGTGGTCGGCCTCCTCGCGGCCATGTCCGCGAGCGTCCGATCCGCGAACACCACGTAGGCCGGCACGCCTGCCTCGGCAGCCAGCACGGTGCGCAATTCGCGCAGTCGTTCGAACAGCTGCTCGTCAACTTCGAGTCCCTCGAGCGCACGCGAGCGCTTCGCCGCTTTCGCGGCCTTGGGCGCCTTCGCACGCGGCCTCGCGAAGCGCAGCTCGACCTCGCCGCGCAGTACATCTCCAGTCGACTCGGTGAACTTGAGCGCCGAGTAGGCCGCGATGTCTTGGGTGAGGTGGCCGTGGTGGATCAGCTGACGGATCACGCTCGTCCACTCGTCGACACTGAGCTCCTCGCCTACTCCAAAGACGGAGAGGCTCTCGTGTCCCCACTCGCCGACCTTGTCAGTCGAGCGTCCGCGCAGCACATCAACCACGTGTCCGATACCAAAGCGCTGCCCGGTGCGGTGCACTGCTGAGAGCGCCTTCTGCGCGTCGATCGTTGCATCGTAGAGTTGCGGAGGGTCGAGGCAGACATCGCAGTTCCCGCACTCCTGGGGCTGTCGCTCGCCAAAGTAGCCCAGGAGGACCCGGCGACGGCACGTTGTTGCCTCGGCAAAGGCGATCATAGTCTGGAGTTTGTGGAGCTCGATGCGCACCTGATCGGGGTTCGAGCCGCTCTCAATGAGCATGCGTGCGGTCATGGCGTCTTGCAGGCCAAAGAGGAGCAACGCCTCGGGCTTGTCGATGCCCATGCCAAAGGCCACGGTGGCGAAATGCGGCGAAGTATCCGGCCGACAAGTCTCGGGGAAGCAGGGCGAAGTACACGGCGTTGTGACCTGGCTGGGTATTGCGATCAGACGGCGTGATTATCCGGAGCTCAGCCTTCGAGTTCGCCACGTAGAGCCGACAGCAGAGCCTGCACGCGCTCGTAGGCGTCACGCTTGGCCAGCTCCGCTTCTTCTCCGTCAACGTCGAGAAAGACTGCGACGGAGCTGGGGCCAAAGTGATTCGGTGAAGCGTACTTCGCCTCGAGCACGGCGAGGGCCTCAGCAACCAAGCCATGGTCTGCCAAACCCTCGAACTCGTTGGCGATAGCAGTCACTCCTCCCGGATAGTTCGAGAGCGTGAACCATATGTCGTAGGCGTCCTTCTCCTTGATTCGCGTGTTCAGCGCTGCGCTCTTCATCACGATGTACGGGACGACGCCGGCAACCTTCACAACAACCGCGTCAATCGCACCGTTGGGCAACTGTGCGACGACCTCGCGTTCCACGGACTGATCGAACAGGAGGTCGGCACCGCGTGCCTTGCGTGGCTGCAGATCCTGGATCCGTTGAGTCCTATGTCCCTTGCCCCGGCCACCATACTCGCCTGCAAGAAAGTCGACTTCCACAACAATGGGGTCTCCATTGACTTCGACCGTGCGATACCAGATGAACGGCTGCTTCTCATCCTGCTCGTAGGCGTGAGCCCTGAGGGATTCCGAGATTCGAGAGTAGGTCTCGTCGTTCTCCGCCAGGTGGTTCAAAGCGATGTCAACATCAGTGCTGCCAACATGGCCGGAACTGTCAGGCATTAGTAGCGGCGGCACCCATCCTCCGACGATTACCATGTCGTCGCGGTACTCGCCAAGAACGTGCACAAGCTCGACGAGAACAGACTTGGCGGCTTCAACAGCATCAGGCGGGTAGTCAGCCGTACTCTTCACCATAGCGGCCTCAGCTCTCTGACAAGCACTTCCTCGGCCGCTTCTTCACCACGCCCGGGCATAGACTGCAGATCCAGATACAGTTGTACCGGCCCTACCACTCGGCTGCCGTACAGGACCCGAGATTCCTGGAAGACACCTTCATCGTACGGTTTCAGTAGGAGGGCATTGCCGCCCGTTTCCACGCGTTTGAGCTCGGTGCTGGCGGCGACAACCTCGGGATTCGAGTCCACATAGATGGTTGACCGGTTGTATCTTACTCTCGGTGATGACATGCGAGCACCAGAGAAGCCGGTCAGGGCATAGCGCACCCGATTCTCTTTACACCATCCCGCAACGGTCGCCTCGGACTCATCGTTGCTGGCCATTGTGTAGTACTCGGCAACATCACTGTTCCTATACGAGTACGACTGCGCCCATTCCTCTAGCACCTGCTCGGGATTGGAGAGCTTGATGCCGTCCTCTGTGGAGAGGATCCACTCTCGTTCAACGAGTTCCTTCTTGACCTTCGAGACAAGGCCGAGGCTCACCTCGGCGCTAGCCGCAAGCTGCTGAACCTGCCATGGCCGTGAGCCACCCAGCATGAGGCGAATGACGCGTGACGACTTCGGCGAGAACAGCGACGCCCGACTACGTCGCTCCTTGTAGGTGTTCTCTGGTGAGACTCTCTCCACATAGGCATTGTCAAACGCCAGCCCACAGTTCCCAACCAGATCCAGATACCCGGTCTCGCACTCACGACAGATTCGAGCACTCGCCTCGGATATGTAGGGAGCGGCGAATACCGGATACGCATCACTCACACGGGAGTCGGATAGCATTCGCTTGAGTTGGTCTATCGCCTCCCTGGCACGACGGGGCTGACCGCTCGATTTCGCTTCAACGAGCATTCTCTGCCTGCGGCCCAAGACCTTCAGATCTACGACTAGATCCGCCACCATCCCGTTCGTCAGGCGAACCTCACGGTCGACGCGGTCGATCGCAGAACGCGGAACGTTGTCCAGACACTTCTCGAGTGCCTCGGAGAACTTCTCTATGAGCTCAAGTTCTTTCACTGTAAACCGCTCTTTCACCGTTTGGTGAAACATACACTAACAGTGAAACCACCGCCAGTCAACACGCTCATCGTAATCAGATGCCCGCATCAAATCCGCCATTTACATGTGCAGGACAGTTTCTCTCAGGAACTCCGCCTGCTCCTCCCCCCTCCTATACGCTGGTATCTAAATCGATACGTCTGTATCTCACCGAGCCAAACGGGTTCTACCCACGCGCGTCCCCCACGACCTCCAGAAACGCCTCCCCGTACCGACGCAGCTTCGCAGCTCCCACCCCATGCACTTCAAGCATCTCCTCGGGCGTTGTCGGTCTCCTCGCGGCCATGTCCGCAAGCGTCCGGTCCGCAAACACCACATACGCCGGCACGCCTGCCTCGGCAGCCAGCACGGTGCGCAGCTCGCGCAAGCGCTCGAACAGCTCCTCGTCGACTTCGAGACCCTCGAGCGCGCGCGATCGCTTGGGTGCCTTCGCGGCTTTCGGTGCTTTCGCGCGCGGCCTCGCGAACTGCAGCTCCACGTCGCCGCGCAGCACATCCCCGGTCGTCTCGGTGAACTTGAGTGCCGAGTAAGCGGCGATGTCTTGTGTGAGATGGCCGTGGTGAATCAGCTGACGGATCACACTCGTCCACTCGTCGACACTGAGCTCCTCGCCTACCCCAAATACCGAAAGGCCTTCATGTCCCCACTCGCCGACCTTGTCAGTGGAGCGTCCGCGTAGCACGTCGACCACGTGCCCGATACCGAACCGCTGCCCCGTGCGGTGCACCGCCGAGAGTGCCTTCTGCGCGTCCACGGTCGCATCGTAGAGCTGCGGAGGGTCGAGGCAGACATCGCAGTTGCCGCACTCCTGGGGCTGTCGCTCACCAAAGTAGCCCAGGAGGACTCGCCGACGGCACGTTGTTGCCTCGGCAAAGGCGATCATGGTCTGAAGCTTGTGCAGCTCGATGCGCACCTGATCGGGGTTCGAGCCGCTCTCAATGAGCATGCGTGCGGTCATGGCGTCTTGCAGGCCAAAGAGGAGCAGCGCCTCGGCAGGGAGTCCGTCGCGACCTGAGCGGCCGGTCTCCTGGTAGTAGCTCTCGATCGATTTGGGGAGGTCGTAGTGGACCACGAAGCGCACGTCGGGCTTGTCGATGCCCATGCCAAAGGCCACGGTGGCGACCACGACACGGATCTCATCGGCAAGGAAGGCGTCTTGGACGCGGGTGCGCTCGGGTGCGGAAAGGCCCGCGTGATATGCGGCGGCGGCCACGCCTGAGGACTTGAGGCGCGCGGCGACCTGCTCAACGCGCTTGCGCGAGAGGCAGTAGACGATTCCGGAGTCATCCGGGAACTCGGAGACGAAGCGCGCGAGCTGCTGGGGTGCCTGGCGCTTGTCGGCGACCGTGTAGCGGATGTTGGGGCGGTCGAATCCGGCGGCGAACACCGGCGCGGTCGCGATGTGGAGGCGGATGCGGACGTCTTCGCGCGTCTGGTCATCGGCGGTGGCGGTGAGCGCGATCAGCGGGGTGCGGGGAAAGAGCTCGCGCAGCTCGCCAAGTGCCACGTAGGTGGGGCGAAAGTCGTGGCCCCACTGGGAGACGCAGTGCGCCTCGTCGATGGCGAACAGCGCAATGTCACAGGTGTGGAGCACGTTGAGGAAGCCGGGCAGCATGAGGCGCTCGGGAGCAACGTAGAGCAGGTCGAGGGCGCCTTCGCGCAGGTCGCGGAGGGTGGCGCTGGCCTGGTCGGCGTCGAGGGAGGAGTTCAGGCATGCGGCGCGCACGCCGTTAGCCTGGAGGGCGTCGACCTGGTCTTTCATGAGCGAGATAAGTGGCGAGACCACGATCGCGGTACCGGGCATGTGGAGTGCCGGGATCTGATAGCAGAGCGACTTGCCGCCACCGGTGGGCATGAGGACAAACGCGTCGCCACCCTGGGTGATGTGCTCGATGATCTCGCGCTGGTGCGGACGGAACTCGGAGAAGCCGAATACCTCGGCGAGTGTGGTGTCGATGGTGGTGGTGCGTATGGGCACGGGTGGTGAGGCTCCTTGGTCGTGGTCGAGGCGGGTATCGATACTCAGGCCTCGGCCACGAGCGACTCGATAGCGTTCTTTGTGCGGGGGTCAACGGAGCTTCCCGCCGCCGTGACATTCAACTGCATGTTGTACACGGCGAGGTCCAACAGGTGCTGCTCGATCGTGTAATGCTTCTCATCATGGAGCCACTGGAGAACGGGCGCCAGATGCCAGATCGAGGGCGAGCCTTCGTGCACCGGTGTGGGAACGCCGGTCCTGCACCCTACCATGAGCTTCCGGATGTTCTGACGCGTCTTGCCGACCATCTCTGCGACTTCGGTAATGCCAACGTAGTCGGGGGATGCCTCAACGAAGGTCGCTTCGGGCAGCGCGGACAAGACGTCTGCGAGGGCACTGGATACGGCGTCTGCCGCAGTGTCGGAATCGCGGGCGAATGCGAGTGCGAGGCGTCCGGCGATCCCCACGCCGATTGTGGCATCGTCGCAACCGTGTGCTGGAAGGAGCTCAAGCTGCTCATCGGTCGATGAGGCCACACGGGAGACGTCGAACCGCAACGTGAACTCGAACTCTGGCATGGGTGCTCCCTCGGCGTTCGCTAATCGGTGTCCGGCAACGGCGACGTGCAGTTGTCCACTACTCTCCTGAGCTGCCTGGCGTGCGCCACAGGATTCCTAGGCGTACTCCAGATGCTCGTGATGCAGAACTCGCCGCAACGGCATGAAGCATCATTGTTGGGGCACATCATCATTCCCCATGCGTGCGAGCGCGCCTTGCCGACCTTGATGCGCCATCCGTGAGCCTCAGCGTATGCGACTGCGACCTCTATTTCGGGGTCGGGATGACATCTTCTCGGCACTGCGTTTCTCTCCGGTATTCTAGTGTCCGGCTCTGTGGTTGTCAACTGACAACCCCTGCGATCTAGGGGTGATTCCTCTGCTCAGATGGGTCCCCGCTTGGTGCCTCATAGAGCACCACCTCTGACTCGTCGAGCTCGCGGAGCAGGTAGGGGTTCTCCACCGCATCGGCCTCAAGCAGGTCGACCTTCATCTCGCAAGCAGCCGCAAGCTCTGCCCGCAGGCCGAACACGCGATCGGCTCGCGAGCGGCGATCGTTCGGGTCGAAGCGCACAGAGACATCGAGGTCGCGGGGCACCACGGTCACGTCCACCTGGGTCGCGGAGCCAAAGAGCGCGAGGCGCAGCACGCCATAGCTCTCGGCAATGTCGATGATGCGCGGCACGAGATGCCGCGCGCGCGGGTTCAGTCGCTCAAGCGTGCGCGAGCTCGCAGGCTGCACCGGGGCGGCCACCACGTACGGAGCGCTCTCCTCGGCAGCTATGAGACCGGCGAGGGGCGCGGCAAGGGGGTGCGTAGACACAAGCGATATCTCTCGACGTCCGCCCTCGCCTGCTTCCGAGTGCACGAGGCCCATACCCTCGAGGCGCTCAAGTTCGCGCTGCACGCCGGAGATACTGCCTCCGCTGCGACGCACGAGTTCGCGCAGATGGATGCTCTCACCAGGCGTTTCGAGTAGAGCGCCCAGGAGCGCGGCACGTGTCTTGGAGCCGAACAGTTCGTCGAGCATGAGCGAGCACACCTCCCAAAGAGACAGTGTACCCGATTTCGGTACGGGCGTGTACCCTTCTCGGGCTTCGCCCCTACCGCAGCCCGCTCGGTGACGCCCCGGTCATGGCCCGCTTGCGAGCCTTGCGTCCGTCCTCGGCAAACCACGAGAGCGGCGAGACGATGATCACGAACCAGACAATGCCGCTAATGAGCCCCACACCCTTAACCAAACCCAAAAATACCCGAAACGCGCACATTAAGAAATCTGGGTATAGACCTTGCACCAAACCCACAAGAAGGGATCCGCCTATGTTGAATCGTCGATCGTTCCTGCAAGTGACCGGACTCCTGGGTGCAGGCCTCGCAACCGGCTGCACCCCTGCGGTGGACAGCACCACCGGCGAGAGCACCGATCCACTTCCCGCACCAAAGGACGTTACCAAGTACGTGGACGCATTGCCGATTCCCGCAGTACTCATGCCCACGAGCACGACCGACGGTATCGACTACTACGAGATCGAGGCCACCGAGTTCACGCAGCAGCTCCACAGCGAGCTTGGCCCGACCACGGTCTGGGGATACGGCGGCACCTACCCGGGACCCACGATCGAAGCACGCACAGGCACGCCGATACAGGTGAAGTTCATGAACGAACTTCCCTCTGAGCATCTGCTGCCGGTAGACACGACCCTGCACGGCGCCGAGGCCGACAAGCCCGCCGTACGCATGGTCACGCACCTCCACGGCGGCCACGTCTCCCCCGAGGCCGACGGCTACCCCGAGAACTGGGTCGCCCCCGGAAAGGCCGAGGACGTCAACGAGTACTCGAACGATCAGCACGCGGCCACTCTGTGGTATCACGACCACGCGATGGGCATCACCCGCCTCAACGTCTACGCGGGACTCGCCTCGTTCTACATCATTCGCGACGATGCCGAGGACGCCCTGGGCCTGCCCGCGGGCGAGTTCGAGATCCCGATCGTGTTCCAGGATCGCAAATTCACCGATGACGGCTCACTGCTCTACGTCACCGCAGACGATACCGATATCGCCGAAAGCATCAAGCCCGAGGATTTTGGCGACGTCTCGGTCGTCAACGGCAAGATCTGGCCGGTGCTCGAAGTCGAGCCGCGTCGCTACCGCCTCCGCCTTCTCAACGGCAGCAACTCGCGCTTCTACAACCTCGCGCTCCAAGATGCCGAGACGGCCGCAGAAGACGGGCCCCCGCTCATTCAGATCGGCAGCGACCAGGGGCTCCTTGCCGCTCCCGTCACCATCGATGGTCGTCTGCTCATGGCGCCGGCCGAGCGTTGCGACCTCGTGGTCGACTTCGCCGGCTTTGAGGGCAAGGAATTCATCCTGCACTCAGATGCCAAGACCCCCTACAAGAGCGACGACCAGGATGGCGACGAGGTCCAACTCGAAGAGATCATGATGTTCCGAGTGGCCTCAGAGACTTCCTCGGCAGATGAGAGTGCGGTTCCAGAGGCCCTCGTACCGATCGAGCGCATGGATCCGGCGACTGCCGCGGCAACGCGAGAGCTCGCGCTGCTCGAAGGCGAAGACGAGTTCGGACGCCTGCACCTGCTCCTTGACGGCCTCATGTGGGACGACCCGGTCACAGAAAAGCCCGCACTCGACTCCACCGAGGTCTGGCGACTCGTCAATCCGACCGAGGACGTGCACCCGATCCACCTGCACCTCGTTGCCTTCCAGGTCATTGGCCGCACCCCCTTCGATGCCGAAGCGTACCTCGAGGCACTCGAAGAGATGGATGACGATGACGGCGAAGAGATGGATGGCGATGACGGCGAGGAGATGGGCGCGAGTGGGCGCACCAAGCCCGCGATCGCCGACTTCATCACCGGCGAGATGGAAGCTCCGGAACCTAATGAGATGGGCTGGAAGGACACGGTACGCGCAAACCCCGGCTACATCACCGACATCATCGCGACCTTCGACATCAAGGGACGCTACGTGTGGCACTGCCACATCCTTGAGCACGAGGATCACGAAATGATGCGTCCGTTCGACGTGGTGTAACCAACCACATGCGTTGTGCATGAACCGAGGGGTCTTCGTCGCAGCTGCGGCGGGGCCCCTCCCTCATCCCGTCACCAAGCGGGTATACTCCCTACGAGCACTACCGTATGGCACTACCATTGGAGAACACCATGGCCAAAGTGAACGTTTCGCTCCCAGATGAGCTGCTCTTGCAGGTCGATGAGCTGGCCGAGGAGCTCGACCGCTCCCGCAGCGGACTCGTGCAGGAAGCTACCGCGCACTATGTGGCGCACCTTCGCGCGGAACAGGCTGAGCGGGAGCACCGAGAAAGCATCGAGCGCGGAATCAAAGAGATGCGGAGTATCGCGCACGAGCTGCCTCCCGGCAGAGACGGCACCGCTCTCATTCGGGCGGATCGCGACAGCGACCATGGTCACAGCCATGAGTAGTGAGTCGCGGGTGGCATCAAGCAGGTCGGATGCATCGCGCCTTGTTGTTGACTCCTCGGTTGCCTTCAAGTGGATCGAGTCTGATCGCGAGCATCATGTGGCAGATGCCCGGGCGCTTCTCGAGTCTCACCTCGAAGGGAGCGTCGTCCTGGCGGCACCATCGCACCTGTTGCTCGAGGTACTCAATGCAGCACGCGCGCGTGGGGCTGGCGAATCCCATATGGAGCGACTCGCTCGCAGCCTGATCGATGTGCAGCTAGAGCTCCACGAGCTGGCCGGTCTCGCTGCAGATGCCGCGCTCCTCGCCACCCGACACGACCTCACGCTCTACGACGCTGCGTTCGCAGCACTCGCACGCGAACTCGGAGCCGAGCTCGTGACAGCTGACCGCCGACTTGCCGCATCAGGAGC
Organism: Actinomycetes bacterium; assembly: GCA_024637115.1. Taxonomy (GTDB): domain Bacteria; phylum Actinomycetota; class Coriobacteriia; order Anaerosomatales; family JAGXFU01; genus JAGXFU01. The sequence continues at coordinate 65,111 of JAGXFU010000008.1, read as the reverse complement.
GTGTCAGATACGACTCCTTGGCCACACGGGAAGCAGCCTCGAGTAGCCCGCGCGGCTACCCCGCGAGCTTGCTGCGCAGCACCTCGTTGATGATCTTGGGATTGCCCTGGCCGCGCATCTCGCGCATGACCTGGCCGACAAAGAAGCCGATGACCGACTCCTTGCCGTCGCGATATGAGGCAACCTCGTCTGGGTTGGCTGCGATCACGCGATCAACGGCTTCCTCGATCGCACCCGTGTCGCTGACCTGCTTCATGCCCTTGAGCTCCACGATGGCGCCGGGGGCGTCACCGGTCTCCGCCATCTCGGCAAAGACCACCTTGGCCTGCTTGCTTGAGATCGTCTCGTCTTCCACGAGCTCAACGAGCTCTGCCACCATCGCCGGCACAACGCGGGACTCGGTGATTGCGAGCCCCTCGGCATTCAGATGCGCCGAAAGGTCGTTCAGGATGACATTCGCAACCGCCTTGGCGCGATCCATACCGGCCAATGTCACAGCCGCCTCGTAGAATTCAGCCATCTCCAAGTCGTTGACAAAGATGCCTGCGTCATAAGCGGACAGGCCGAACTCGGTCATGTAGCGCGTGTGGCGCGCACCCGGCAGCTCCGGCAGCTGGGCGCGGACAGATTCGATCCACTCCTCGGTGAATTCGAATGGCACCATATCCGGCTCGGGGAAGTAGCGGTAGTCATGCGCTTCTTCTTTGCTGCGAAGCGAGCTGGTGCGCTTTGCACCGGCGTCCCAGTGGCGGGTCTCCTGCACGATGTGTACGCCGCTCTCCAGAAGCTCCGCCTGGCGAACGATCTCGTGGGCGACTCCGTCGTGGAGCGCCTTGAAGGAGTTCATGTTCTTGATCTCGGCGCGAGTCCCGAGCGTGGTGTCTCCGCGGCGGCGAACGCTCACGTTGGCGTCAACACGCATCGAGCCCTCTTCCATGTTGCAGTCCGAGATGCCGAGTGTGAGCCAGGTCAGACGCAGCATCTGCGCGAACTGACGGGCTTCTTCGGGCGTGCGGATATCGGGCTCGCTCACAAGCTCGATGAGCGGAGTGCCTGCGCGGTTGAAGTCGATCAGCGAGTGGGTTGCCCCCGCAATGCGACCGTCAGAGCCGCCAATGTGAATCATCTTGCCGGTGTCTTCTTCGAGATGGATGCGCGTCACGCCGATGCGTGCGCGGTAGCCGGATCCATCTGCTGCCGGCGTCACATTCTCAGCGCTGTCGCGGTCGAGACGCTGCTCAACGCCATCGCCGGTGATGTTGATGTCGAGATGTCCCACGCCGCAAAACGGCAGGTCATACTGGGAGATCTGATAATCCTTGGGCATGTCGGGATAGAAGTAGTTCTTGCGGTGGAACTGACTCCAGGGAGCGATCTCGCAGTCGATCGCGAGCCCCGCGAACACCGTGAGCTCGATTGCGCGCTTGTTGGGAACGGGAAGTGCTCCCGGGAGCCCCAGACACACCGGACACACCCGGGTGTTGGGCTCACCGCCAAAGTCGATCGGACATCCGCAGAACATCTTGGTGTTGGTAGAGGTGAGCTCGGTGTGAATCTCGAGACCGATCACGGCCTCCCAGTCCTTGAGCACTTCTGCCAGACGATCTTTCGCCACGGGTGTCCGCTCTCCCTCGGGGTTGTCGATTCCTCTGCACGCGCGCGCCTTCCGCGCCCATGAGTCACGACGATGATTCTACCCGACAAAGGGCGAGATGCGTGGATTCTAGGGCTCGATAGTCATTCCGGATGCGTAGCGGGGACGATAGAGCCCGAGGCGGGCATCGAGCGTGAGCAGCGCCTCCGCCTTGAGAGTCTCGCACGCGGCCAGCAACGTGCAGTCAGCGAACCCAAAGCTCACATCGGCGTATGAGCGGTCAATCTCTCGCGCCTCGGCGAGCAGAGCGCCGTCCGTCGCGATCAGTTCGATACCGGAGACCAAGAATGCGTCCCAGAAGCGTCTCTGCTGCTCGATTCCCAATCGCGCAACGAGAAACGCCATAGTCTCACTGAGAATCGTCACGGGGACCGCGAGTGAACCTGCATGACGCTCAAGAGCCGCGCGGGCGTCCGCATGTCGGGATTCGCTCGGTCGCGCAGCTGCGATCAACACGCTTGAATCGATGAGGACAGGACCCACGCTACTCGGTCCCCTGCGCACGACCGATTGACTCCCAGGTGCCGCTCGCGTAGTGGTCGGTGAGCACCTCGTCGATATGCAGCGCCAGATCATCGGCCGGATCGGTGTCCTGCACCGATCCGAAGAGTGCATCGAGAGTGACTGCGGGCTCCGCGGCATGCTCAGTGCGGTAGTGAGCGATAGCCTCACGGGCGAGTTCCGCCATAGAAACGCCGCGCCGACCCGCCTCGACGGTGAGGTAGCGATGCATCTCTTCGGGCAGATAGATCATTGTCTTCTTCATGCCTTGAGTGTGCGCGCCGTACGACATATATGTCAACTATATATGTCATAGACATAGAGGAACAGGTCCGACCCACCTCTGTATATTGCGGCCCACATATTGCATACTACGTGTGGCACGACCCCGACCCCGCTCAACCTGGCGATGAGGAGTACACGCATGACCGACGACGTCCGACTCGATGCACCCACCAACGACACCATGAACCCGGAAACCCCGCACAGCACCGCAGCGGACTTCATCGCAGAAGAGGGTCGGTTCAGCGCCCCCAACTACCACCCGCTCCCTGTCGTAGTCGCCCATGCAGAAGGCGCATGGGTCACCGACGTTGACGGCAAGCGCTACCTCGACCTCCTCTCCGCCTACTCCGCGCTCAACTTTGGGCACCGTCACCCATCGCTGATCGCCGCGATGCACAACCAGCTCGATCATGTGACCCTCACCAGTCGTGCGGTACACAACGACCTGTTCGGCTCGTTTGCCCGTGAACTCGCGGATGTCTGCGGCATGGACATGGTGCTGCCCATGAACACCGGTGCCGAGGCGGTCGAAACCGCCATCAAGACCTCGCGCAAGTGGGGCTACGACGTCAAAGGCGTCACTCCCGAATCAGCCCGCATCATCGTCTGCGACGGCAACTTCCACGGACGCACCACCACGATCGTGAGCTTCTCAGACGATGAGACCGCGCGCGGTGGCTTTGCCCCCTTCACGCCCGGCTTTGACTCAGTCCCCTATGGTGACGCGGCCGCGCTCGAGGCAGCAATCACTCCCGACACCGTCGGCTTCCTCTTTGAGCCGGTACAGGGCGAAGGCGGGATCATCGTTCCTCCGCCCAGCTACCTGCGCGAAGTCCGCGAAATCTGTACCCGCCACAACATCCTCATGATGGCCGACGAGATCCAGACCGGCTTTGGCCGCACGGGCGAGACGTTCGCCTGCGACCACGAGAACGTCAAGCCCGACATGTACATCCTCGGCAAGGCGCTCGGCGGAGGAATCATGCCTCTGTCAGCCGTCGTTGCCGACAGCACGATCCTGGGCGTCATGACGCCGGGTACCCATGGTTCGACCTTTGGCGGCAACCCACTCGCATGCGCGGTCGGTCTCGCCGTCCTGCGCCTTGTGCGCACGGGAGAGTTCCAGCGCCGCTCCAAGGAGCTTGGCGAGCACCTGGCTGCGCGTCTCCGCGCCGAGTCGCCCGCGCACGTTCGCGAGATTCGCAGCATCGGCCTGTGGGCCGGTATCGAGATCGACCCTGCCGCCGGCACGGCCCGTAGCTACTGCGACAGACTACTCGAGAGGGGCATCATCGTGAAGGACACGCACTCGACCACGATGCGCGTAGCGCCGCCGCTCTCAATCTCGCGAGAGGATCTCGACCACGCAATCAATGAGATCATCGCAGTTCTGAACGAAGGACCCGTCGCGTAGCACCCCTTACCCGCACAAATCGAAAGGCCGGGACGTAGTCGCCCCGGCCTTTCGTGTATCCATTTCCAAATGCGCCTACGCGTCGATGATCGCCATCGCTTCTTCGCGATACGCGTCGGTCACAAACGGGATGCCGGAGACCTCCGCCGCCTCGCGGGTGAGAGCCATGAGATCGTTTCGGCTGATCGTTGCGAGTCGCATGTTGCGTGATCCGCTCATGAGCTGCTGCAGTCCGACCTTGATCTTGTCGGCGTACGTGTACACGCCGAGCGCCCCCATCGGGAAATCGTCGGCGTCCTTGCCGAACTCCGCCTTGATCGCCTCGTAGCTCACAAAGATCTCCTGCTTGGTGCTGCCAAAACGGTTGATCGTGTTGGGCAGATCCTTGTCAGCGATCCACCTGCCGATGTTCTTGCCAACGAAGCCCGGAATCATGAGTGCACGACCCATGCACACGGCCTTGGTGTGAGGAGCTCCCATAGCAAGGACCTTGAAGATATGGTCCTCGGCTGAGAATCCGCCGGCGATTGCAATGTCCGGGATGTAGGCACCCTTGAGGCGTAGACGCTCGATGAGTTCATTCGCCATCGACTGGAGATAGAAGGTGGGAACGCCCCACTCCTCCATCATGCGCCAGGGACTCATGCCCGTGCCACCGGGTGCGCCATCAATGGTGAGCAGGTCGATCTTTGCGTTGGAGGCCCACTTGATGGCCATCGCAAGCTCCCGCATAGGATAGGCACCGGTCTTGAGAGTGACGCGCTTCGCGCCCAGTGAGCGAAGGTGCTCCACGCTCTTGGAAAACTCCTCTTCATCGATGAACCCAAGTCGTGAGTGACGTTCGAACTGCTTGATCGCCGTATCTTGATACGCGGCCTGAACCGCAGGACTGCTCGGGTCCGGCGTGACCAGGTAGCCGCGCTTCTGCAGTTCAAGCGCCCGTTCCAGCGAATCGACCTTGATCTCTCCACCGATACACTTAGCGCCTTGCCCCCACTTGAGCTCCATCGTCTCAACGCCAAGCTTCTCAATCACATACTCGGCAACACCAAGACGCGTATCCTCGACGTTGAGCTGAACCAGCACATCGCCGTAACCCTGGTGGTAGCGACGGTACGACTCTATTCGACGCTCCATGTCAGGCGAGCGAAGCACTTTGCCTTTGGCATCGAGTTCAAGCTGTGGGTCAATGCCGCACACGTTCTCACCGCACACGAGCGAAATGCCGGCAATCGCAGCACCTACAGCAAAGTGCTCCCAATTCTTGCGTGCGATTTCGGTGGAACCAAGAGCGCCGGTAAAGATCGGCACCTTCATCTTGACCTTGTTCTCGTAACCGAACTCGGTCTCGGTATCCACCATGGGGAACAGCGTATTGTCGGGTGTACCTTCCACGCCTTCAGGGAGTCCCTTGGCTCCAAGGGCGTAACCCTGGATGTTCAGATGTGAGTAATCAATCGGGTAGTCCTTGTCTCCGCCTGCGGTGACATCACCAAAAGGACCGGGATAGATGACCTCACGACCACGGAACGATGACTTGAATACCTCGCAGTTTCCTTTGCATGTGTCCGTGCACCGAGTGCACAAGCCTGAGCCTGGAACTACATCCTTTGAGCGATTCGACGTACCTGTTGCATCACTGGCATTAGGCCTTTGAAGATTCATGAAACCGTCCTCCCTCTCCCCAACGGGGCAATCCCTCATGAACTCCCCGTGCCCCGTCCTCACGAGAGAGCTTGTGCGATATCGTAACGTGTTCGACATATGTTTGAAACATAGTCGCAACAAACGAACGGATTACCCATTTCACCGGATACGAGAAGGACCCCTTTCAGTATGTCGAAAGGGGTCCGGTCAATACACAACGGAGTGTCAGAGGGAGCCAACCAGCGGCGGTCTCGAATCGAAACCGACGGCCCCTTCGTATGCCGCTGCGGCTCGCAGCAGCACATCCTCGGCAAAGTAGTCACCAATGATCTGCACGCCGACAGGCAGACCCGAATCAACACCGAGTCCCGCGGGAACGCTGATCGCACAGTTGCCAGCGAGGTTCACCGGAATGGTGAAGATGTCGTTCAGATACATCTCCATGGGATCCTGGGACTTCTCCCCGACCTTGAATGCCGCGCTTGGTGCGGTGGGAGTCAGGAGGACATCGAAGTCTTCGAACGCACTGGCGAAGTCCCGCTTGATCAAGGTGCGCGCCTTCTGGGCCTGACCGTAATAGGCATCGTAGTAGCCGGCGGAAAGCGCGTAGGTACCCAGCATCACCCGGCGAATGGTCTCCGGGCCAAACCCCTCGGCGCGTGAGCGCATGTAGAGATCGAGCACGTCGGCGGGGTCCTCGGCACGTGCACCGTAGCGGATTCCGTCGAACCGGGCGAGGTTGGAGCTGGCCTCGGCAGGGCCGATGATGTAGTAGGCCGAGAGGCCGTGTTGCGCACTCGGGAGCTCGACTTCGCCAACCGTGGCGCCGAGCTCTGCGAACAACTCAGCAGCGCGCACCGTGGCTGCGCGCACCTCTTCTGCGCAGCCATCCATGGCGAGCAGATCGGTCACGATACCCACGCGAAGTCCCCGTACGCCGCCTTCCCTGGCACCGGTCCGCGCGGCGGCGGCGTAGTCCGCAACTCCGACATCGGAGCTTGTGGCATCCATGGGATCCTGGCCGGCGATCGCTCCGAGAACGAGTGCGCAATCCTCGACCGTCTTGCCAAAGGGCCCGATCTGATCAAGCGAGGAGCCAAACGCCACGCACCCGTAGCGTGACACGCGACCGTACGTGGGCTTGAGCGCAACCGTGCCGGTGAACGCACCGGGCTGGCGTATCGAGCCACCCGTATCCGACCCCAGCGAGACCGCCGCTTCGCCGGCGCTGACACATGCCGCCGAACCACCGCTCGATCCTCCGGGAACGCGGGTGAGGTCCCACGGGTTGTGCGTCACACCGAATGCCGAGTTCTCGGTACTCGAGCCGAATGCAAACTCATCCATGTTGCACTTGCCCACCGGCAGTGCGCCTGCGTCGAGCAGACGTTGCACGGCGCTGCAGGTGTACACGCTCTGGTACGGCTCAAGGATCTTGCTGCCGCACGTTGTGTTCGTGCCAATGAGATTCATGTTGTCTTTGATGCCCGCAGGAACACCGGCGAGAGCCGGCAGTACGTCTGCGGGATTCACGCCGTCCGCACGCGCGGCGACCACCGAAGCGTCGACACGATCGGCGGCGTCGTAGGCGAGTTCGGGAGCGAGCTGCAGGAAGGCATGGACGTCGCCTTCAACCGACTCGACACGCGCAAACGCCGCATCGGCCACCTCACGTGCAGAGAAATCTCCCCGTGCGATCGAATCGCGGATCGCAGAGGCATTCAGTGAGGAGATATCGATGCTCATGCCTCATCACCGCCGGGACCCACGATCTGCGGAATGAGAAACGCGGTGCCGTCTGTGGCCGGAGCATTGAGCAGTGCGTCTTCACGCGAAAGACCAGGTCGTACACGGTCCTCGCGCATTGCATTCACGACCTCGAGAGGATGTGCCGTAGGCTCAACGCCCTCGAGATCGAGCTGTTGGATCGAATCGATATGGCCAAGGATCGAGTTGAGATCCTCGCCGAAACTCGCGATCTGTTCTTCACTGAGCGCGAGCCGCGCAAGCAGCGCCACATGACGCACCTGCTCCGGGGAAATTGACATGGGTGTGAGTACCTCCCAAACGGCATCAATCGGGCGTGAACATCATACCCGACTGCGTGACCGCAGCCACGAACGTGGCCTGACGCGAAAGCCCTACCCTTGCGCGGCGAGCCAGAACGCAATCCCCACAGGCACGGCGTTGTACAGCGCATGTAGCGCGATAGCCGGCCACAGGCTGTCTCTCGCATGGGCGATCCAGCCGGTGGCGAGTCCGAGAACGAATGTCGGCACGAGCATCCACGGCGTGAAGTGATAGAGCGCGAACAAGGTTGCCTGAGCCAGAAGCGCAACCCAGACCCCCACGCGATTCTCAAAGGCATCCAGCAGGACCCCGCGAAACACGATCTCTTCGATGATCGGCCCGATCAAGACAACTATCAGAACCGCGAGCATGAGCCCAAAGGTGTCGGGTCCGAATAAGCTCGTGAGATCGGCATTTGCAGATACAGGCGGATTCCAGCCCAGTGCCTGGACGAACACGCCGTACGTCCACATCGCGGCCCTCGTGCCAACCAGAAGTGCCACAACGAGCCCTATCGAGACTGCCTTGGACCCAAGAGACGTTCGCATGCGACCAAGCGAGAATGCCTCGGCGAGAGTGAGTCCCCGCCTGCGCACCAGCCCCCACAGAGCCCCGATCTGAGCGGCGTAGAACGCTGCCAGCACCATCACACGTGCCATCACCGCAGAGCTCGGAGTCATGGCCTTGAAGGTATCCGAACCGAGCGCGACATCCTTTGCCAGGAACGCCACGAGCACGATCGCGAGGAGTAGTCCCGCCTCGAGCAGCGTCCAGGGCCCGTGAATAGCGGTGACTTTGACCTTGTTTCGGGGTGTGGCCGATGCGGACTTCCCTGGTTGTTTCTCTCGCGAACGCGCCTTGGGCTTGCCCGCGCCGGTGGCTGCCACAATGCCTGACTTCTGCCGCGAGGATTCCCTTCGGGTGATCGCTCCCCGGCCGCACGCTTCAACGCACTTGAAGCACTCGTTGCACGCTCGCCAATCCACGTAGATGTACGAGGGGCCGACCTTGAGTGAACCCGGCTCGCATACGCGAACGCATCGACCACAGCGATCGCACTTGTTCGGATCAAGCGACAGACGAACCGAGGTGCGCGCCATTAGTCGGTCGCTGTTGCTGGTGGCTCGCCGGATTCGATGATCCGCGTGAGATCATCCTCGGCAAGGACGGGTACGCCAAGCTCGATCGCTTTGGCGAGTTTCGAGCCGGCATCGGCGCCCGCGATCACATACGACGTCTTCTTGGAGACACTATTCGTGACCTTGCCTCCGAGCTCCTTGAGCGCGGCAGTCGCGTCATCGCGCGTGTGCGTTGCAAGCGCTCCGGTGAGCACGAACGTAAGCCCCGAGAGCGTTTGCGGCCGGGTGTTTTCGATGCGCTCGTCGGCCAGACGAACACCGCGCTCGCCAAGTCGTGCAACGAGGGAGCGATTCTCCTCGCCCTCAAAGAACGTGCGGATCGAATCCGCGATTGCGGGACCCACGCCCTCAACGCGCGCGATCGGGTCGGCAGCGAGCGCAGCAGCACGCGTGAGCCCCTCGCCAGGCTCGGGGACCTCGATGGCTGCCGCAGCGCCGAGCGCCCCAAGCGATACGAACTCACGGGCGAGTTGCTCCGCAACCGTTGAGCCCGCATGCCGGATACCGAGTCCGAACAGCACGCGCGCGAGCCCACGCTCGCGCGATGTGTTGATCGACTCAACAAGCTTGCTCGCCACCGTTTCCCCAAGGAGCACCGGCGCGCCATCCTGTTTGACGCGACCCATGTCGAGCACCGCGAGCTGCCCTGCATCGAGCACGTAAAGATCGCTCACATCATGCACGAGCCCTTCGGCTTCGAGACGGGCGAGTATCTCCTCGCCCAGCCCGTCAATATCCATCGCCCCGCGAGATGACCAGTGGACCAACCGCTGATGCCGCTGCGCCGGACACGCGGCGTTCGTGCACCGCGTGACGGCTTCGCCCTCGAGGCGCGTCACCGATCGTCCGCAGCTCGGGCACGCGGCCGGCATGTGAAATGCGTGCTCGCTGCCGGTGCGCAGACCCGGAATCGGACCCACGACCTCGGGAATCACATCTCCGGCCTTGCGCACGATGATCGTGTCGCCGATCAGCACACCCTTTCGGGCGATCTCGTCTTGGTTGTGCAGCGTGGCGCGCGCGATCGTTGAGCCCGCCACACTCACGGGATCGAACGCGGCGAGCGGCGTGAGCGCCCCCGTCCGCCCGACCTGGATGAGGATGTCACGCAGAACCGTCGTCTTTTCCTCCGGCGGAAACTTGAATGCGATCGCCCACCGCGGCGCTTTGCTTGTGTGTCCGAGCTCATCTTGGAGCGCCAGCTCATCGATCTTGATGACCACACCATCGATCTCATAGGGCAACTCATCGCGGCGCTCGATCGCCTCTGTACAAAACGTGCGGAGTTCCGCCGCGTTCGCGCAGACCTTCACGTCGGGGTTCACATGAAAGCCCGCACGCCTCAGCCACTCCAGCGCCTCGCTCTGACGGGCAAGTCCCAGTGCCCGGGGATCCACGATCTGATAGATGAAGGTCGCCAGATCGCGCGATGCGGTGATGGTCGGATCTTTCTGTCGCACACTACCGGCGGCAGCGTTTCGCGGGTTGGCGAACGGTGCCGCCCCGGCCTCGTCCTGCTCGTTGTTGAGACGCTCGAAGCTCGCCTTAGGCATGTACACCTCTCCGCGCACCGTGATGCGCGGCCACGATGGCAGCGAATCATCCACAGCAGCGAACAGGGTATCCTCGGCAGGTGCGGGTGCCACGTGATCGCGCAACCTGAGTGGCACATCGCGCACTGTGCGGATGTTGGCGGTGATATTCTCGCCCGTCCGGCCATCGCCTCGCGTTGCGGCCACGGCAAGCATGCCGTCCTCGTATGTCAGAGAGATGCTTGAGCCATCGATCTTGAGCTCTGCAACGTAGGCACATGCCCTATCGCCCACCACATCAGCGATGCGCGCAAGCCAGGCGTCGAGTTCGTCGAGATCCATTGCGTTGTCGAGCGAATACATTCTGCGCTCATGCGTCACTGATTCGAACTGATTGCTCGCCGGAGCACCCACGCGATGTGTAGGTGAGTCGGCGGTAATGAGTTCCGGCCACGCTGCCTCGATCTGCTGCAGATCGCGCATGAGCGCGTCATACGCAGCGTCGCTGATCTCAGGAGCGTCGTCTATGTAGTAGAGCCGGCTGTGGCGCTCGAGCTCCTTGCGGAGCGTCTTGGCACGCGCGGCAGCGGAATCGCGGTTCTCGGGAGTAACCATGTGTCCCTGTGCCTACTCGTCGCCCTTGAGCTTCTGGACGTGTACGTCGCCCACAGCCCATACCTTGGCCTCAGGCACGAAACGGTTGACCCGCTCGGCCTCGTAGATCCACACATCGCCCATCACGATCTCAAAGAACACGCCGCCCTCTTTGTTGTGCGGAGTGACCTCGACCTCGTTGCACAGGTAGGCGCGAAGTTCGGTCTCCACATACCAGGTGAACACGCGCGCTGCATCGCGGTACTCGTTATAGAGCGCAAGGCGTTTCTCAGCCTCGTACAAATCCAGTTCATCCATGCTGTTCATGAGTGTTGACCCCTTGAATCGCCGAGGCGTGCCTGATGCAACGCCCCTGTTCTCATCTGAAGTTGATTCTATCTCTCTTTGCCCGAAAGCCGTGAGTCAAAGCGGGCGCAATGACACGCAGGTCGGCGACCGTTAGGCGAGAGAGACAAGCCTGACGTTGCCCCATGCACCGATGTTGCCATCGATAGTGGCGACCAGGCCCAGGATACCGGTGATGTTTCGCGCCGCTTCGATCGCGCGGTCGATGTCCTCGGGCTTCTGAATCTGGTTTGCGAGCGCCGTTGCAACCGCATCGGCGAGGGCGCCGTCGCGCGCCAGTACGGTCACGGCATCTGCCTGACCAAACGAGGTCGAATGACCGATCCGCCCGGAAGATGTGCACACCGCGACCGGCATGAGGGCACCACGGATCTCGATGCCCACGCCCGCAACGCCCTCTTCGCCTGCCCAGAGCGCAAGAACCCGGTCCCGCGATCCCATGAGATAGACGTCGCCGCCGTTCTCAACGATCACCTCAGGGCTCTCCTCGGAAAGTCCGATCGCAACGTGCTCGGCGATCACTCCGGCCACCGCGGCCATAGGCCCCACCCGGGCCACCGAGCCCGCTCCCGCCATGCGACGCACGATCTCGGGGGCCGCATCTGCCACCTCGAGCGGCGCGAGCGTTTCGGCGAAATGGGGATGGGCGCGGATGTATTCCTCGAGGTCCCATCGCGCACGGGCGACCAGATCGCCGGCATGATCACTCAAGTCACGCTGCGCGCATATCTGCAGATCGGTCTCTTTCACGCTGACCTCAAAACAGACGAGCCCCTCTGGCTCAACGGCGCGGCGGTATGTACGCGGTTCGTATGTCATGTCTCCATCTTGTCCCCCGAGCGCACTCTGCGCAAGACCATCGGTACGCTGACTGAACCATCACCGAAGGGTATAGTCTTATGTAGGTTAATCAGGCGGCGGCTACGGGATCCGACGTCAGGAGGAGGCACAATGCGCACGATTCTCGATCTTTGCATCCGAATGGATGAACTCGCGTTTGCCACCTATACCGAAATGGCTGATCATACCGCCATCCCAGATCTTGCAGAGATCTTCCGCCGCATGGCCATCGAGGAACAGCATCACATTGGATGGTGGACCGACCTGGCCGAGGCATGGGAGCAGGGATTGGTTCCCGACGTAGTCAACGACACCGAGGGCCTTGAGCGACACATGCGGCAGCTGTATCAGGAGATGCAGGAGACCGCCCCTTCGGACTACTCCCAGGTTCCCGACGATCTCAAACTCGACATCGCCGCCCGCCTCGAGTTCTTCATGCTCGATCCGATCTTTGGCGAACTGCTCGATCTCGCAGAGCCCGGCGGGGCCCGCGTTCACCGTGAAGCATACGCCCGCCATCTCGAGCGCGTGATCGGTGCCATTGAGATGTTCTACGCGCGGGGCGACCTCGCGCGCTTCTTAGCCCGCGTGCTACGGCGCGCCTGGCGAGACAACCTGGCACTCGCGGCGTTTGCCACGCGCGATCCACTCACCGCGCTCTACAACCGACGTGGTCTCATGACACACCTCGAGCAGTGGCAGTCCTGGGCGCAGCGCTACAACCGCCCGCTCGGCGTGCTCCTCATCGACGTCGACGACCTCAAATCGATCAACGACAATCACGGTCACACCGTGGGCGACCTCGCCCTGAAGTCAGTGGCCGAGGCACTCGAGCGCACAGTCCGCGGATCAGACATGGTCGCCCGCTATGGCGGCGACGAGTTCGCGATCGTAGCGCCTGAGACCGATGCCGAGGAACTCGCCGCCCTCGCGAACCGTCTGGTACAAGCGGTACGCGACACCGAACTGCACGATTGGGATGGCGGCAACATCGAGCTCTCGATCAGTGTTGGCGGAGTCATCGCCGGCCCGGAGGCTGCGATCGGTACCGTTGACAGCCTGCTCGCCGTGGCCGACCAGAGCCTCTACAGCGCCAAGCGACACGGCAAGAATCGCATCGGAGAGGTGCTCGTCTACCGGCCCGCCGAGCAGGTTCCCATCTAGAGCGGCATATCCGCCTCTGATTCGGAAGGTACTGTCCCGGTGGTGTGATCCGGAACCATGTCCTTGGCGTGATAACTGCTGCGCACGAACGGGGCGCTCGCAACGCTGGTGAATCCCATCACACGGCCCGTTCGGGCAAGACGGGTGAACACGTCCGGCTCCACGAACTCGGCGACCGGAAGGTGCTGCGAACTGGGTCGCAGATACTGCCCCAGTGTGAGCAGACGGCAGCCTGTCTCAAGCAGATCGCGCATGACCGACTGCACCTCATCCTCTGTCTCCCCCAACCCGAGCATGAGTCCGGACTTCACCGGCACTCCACGCTCGGCTGCACGCTTGAGCACCGCGAGTGAACGCTGGTAGTCGGCTCCGGGACGCACGTCTTGATACAGCCGGGGAACCGTCTCCAGGTTGTGGTTGAACACATCAGGGCGCGCGCCCGCAACGGTATCCACACTCTCCAGCCGTCCGGCGAAATCGCTCGTGAGTACCTCAACGCTCGCATCCGGCACTGCGGCGCGCAGCTCCTTGATCACAGCGACAAAGTGCGCAGCCCCGCCATCCGGAACGTCATCGCGCGTAACAGCGGTAACCACGACATGCGAGAGCTCCATGCGCGCAGCCGCCTGCGCAACCCTGCGTGGTTCATCGTCATCGAGCGGGTCGGGAACGCGGGTCTCCACTGCGCAGAACCGGCATCCACGCGTACACGCATCCCCCATGATCAGGAAGGTAGCCGTTCCGCTTGAGAAGCATTCACCGCGGTTCGGGCACTTAGCACTCTGACACACGGTGTTGAGACGAAGTTCGCCAAGCAGCCCTTCGACCGCCTGGTACTGCCCCGGTTGGGCAAGCGGACGTCTGAGCCACGCCGGAAGACGCTGCGCGCCGGATCCACTACCGTGCTCGTATGCCATCGAGCTTCCTAGATACCGCACTTCGCGGCCGCATCGAGCGCCGCGAACTTGATGACTTCGCTCACCGTGGGGTGCGCATGAACCGCATGGGCGAGGTCGGCAACGGTCAGCCCGCCGCTCTTGGCCACAGCCACTTCGTGAATGATCTCCACCGCATGGGGTCCAACGATCTGACAACCCACGATCGCGCCCGTGCCTTTCTCGGCAACCAGCTGCACGAACCCCTCGGCGTCGCCCTCACCAAGCGCCTTACCATTCGCGGCGAACTTGGCAACGGCCTGGATCGCATCGACACCGCGCTCCTTGGCCGAATCACGAGAAGAGCCCATGACCGCGACCTCGGGAAACGTATAGACGCACGCCGGTACGGCGGATAGATCCACCGTCTCGTGCGGCTCAGAACCCTGGAGCACGGCCACCGCGTTGCGAGCCGCCGCAAGACCTTCCTCTTCGGCCACATGCGCGAGCATCATGCCGCCAATGAGATCGCCGATCGCGTAGACGCCGGCAAGGTTCGTACGAAAGAACTCATCGACCTTCACAGCCGCCCGGTCCATCTCAACGCCGGCCTCCGGGTACCCACAGCCGGCGGAGTTCGGAATGCGGCCGACAGCGCTCATGACGATGTCGCTCTCAAGCACGCCGCCACTACGCAATGTGGCCCTCATCCGATCGCCGACACGTTCGATACTCTCGACCGCGTCGCCAAGCAGGAACTCGACACCCATCGCTTCGAGTGAGGCCTGCGTTGCTTTCACGACCCGCCGGTCGTTGCCGGGCAGAACCTGCGGCATAAGCTCGACCACGGTGACCTTGGAACCGAATGCAGCATAGGCGCATGCGAACTCAAGACCGATCACGCCACCACCGATGATGGTGATGTCCTTGGGAATCTCGGAGAGTCCCACCGCGTCATCACTCGTCCACACGCCTTCCATCTCATGATCGATGTTGGGAAGCTTGAAGACGGCCGACCCGGTGGCAAGGATGACGGCGTCGTGCTCGATACGCTGCTCACCGTCCGGGGTGACAACAACACACGATCCCGCATCGGCAAGCATTCCCGAACCGTAGACCATGTTCACCTTGAGACGCTTGGCGCTTGACTCGATCTGCGAAACGAGTTCGTCGACCACGCCTTCTTTGCGCGCGCGCAGTCGATCGACATCTACCGAGGCGACCTCTACATCCAGTCCGAACTCCTCGGCATGACGTGTGTCGGCCACGATGTGCGCTGAACGCAGAATGGTCTTGGTCGGAATACAGCCCCAGTTCAGGCAGGTGCCGCCCAGACGCTCCTTCTCGATGAGCGTGACGTTGGCGCCAAGTCGTGCCGCCTCGAATGCTGCGGAATAGCCGCCCGGGCCACCGCCAAGAACCGTGATTCGCATGAAGATGCCTCCCGTTGTGATGCGTGCGACATCGCCTCGCAGGCGTGCCGATTACGACCGAAAAGACTTCGGACGATTCTACACCACGACACGGGCTACTCGGTGATTCGCCCTTTGACGTCGGTCACGAGCTTGCGGCTTACCGGAACCGTGGTCCCGTCAGCATCGCCGAGAACCACCTTGAAGGCGGACTTACTCGCCCAGTGATAGCCGCGCACGGCGTTCAAACGAACGATGTACGAGCGATGGATGCGCATGAATCCGCTCAAGCACTTGGCCTCGATCTGACCAAGAGACAGTCTGCCAAGGAATCGAGCATCGTAGGTGTGGATGTAGGTGTAGTTGCGAACGCCCTCGATGTAGATGATGTCTGATGCGTCAACGAACTCGGTCCCCGACTCCGCGACAACGGGAATCCGCTGGGTCTCTTCATCCCCCTTGGAACGAGTGCGTCGTAGCAGCGCTTCAACTCTGCAGCGAAACTCACGAACAGAGAACGGCTTGGCTAGATAGTCATCCGCGCCGAGAGTGAAGCCATGGACCTTTGCGTCCTCGGTGCCCTTGGCGGTGAGCATCATGACCGGGAGACCATCGTTGGAAGGATTCTCACGGATACGACGGAGCGCTTCCCAGCCGTCAACGATTGGCATCATCACGTCAAGCACGACCAGGTCGGGACGGGTGACCGCCACCGACTCAGCCACTGTCGCTCCGCTCGCAAGCGAGACCACGCGGTAGCCGTCATTGCTCAGCAGCGTGTCGAGTCCGCGCACAAGATCCGCATTGTCATCGACAATGAGAATCGTTCCGCGCAGTGTTGATCGCATTGGTCCCGCATATGCACCGCTGGCAGTCATAAGCAAATCCTATCGTCCTTTGTGACCGCTGTCACTTGTCGTATGACACAGCCTCGCACACGCCACTACATCACACTAGGTGATCCTGATCTCAGCCGGCCCGTCGACCTCACCAAAGGAACGCGGCAGCCGCACGGTGAACACGGTGCCGTGCCCCTCCGGGTTCTTCTCGAACGTGATCGCACCTTGGTGTGCCTGCACGATACGGTTTGAGATCGCGAGCCCAAGCCCCAGTCCCGCAACCCGGGCGTTGTCAGCCGTCTCGGCACGTCCGAACAGCTCAAAGAGCACATTTGCTCGATCATCGGGAATACCGAGACCCGCATCGGCAACAGTGAGCACGACATGCTGCGGGTCCTCGGTGAGGCTCACGCGAACCACCGTATCAGCGGTAGAGTACTTGATCGCGTTCGACAATACATTGTCCACGACCTGGCGCAGGCGTACCGAATCCCCCACGAGCGTCAACTCGGAATGCTGATAGTCGAACTCAACAGCAATGTCTGCCTCGCCCCCAATGAGGCGGGCGTCATCCACTGCTTGTTCGACTACGTCGGCGAAATCAAATTGTGAATACTCGAGCGGCATGACCCCGCGCTCGAGCAGCGCAACATCAAGCAAGCTCGACACGATCGCGCTGAGTCGGCGTACCGCATTCGCAATCGACTCGATGGCCTCGACGTAGCGCTGATCGACATCGCCGAATTCATTGTCCGTGAGCATCTCGGCGTACAACTGAATCACCGTGAGCGGTGAGCGAATCTCGTGCGAAGCAACCGCGACGAAATCGGATTTCATGCTCATCGTGTTCTCCAGGCGCAGCGCAAGATCCGCCTTCTCCCGGAATGCCGATTCCAGCGATGAGTAGGAGCCGAACAACTCAGCCTCCCGGGCTTCCAGCTGTCTGGTCATATCATCGAGCGCTCTGGCGAGTTCGCCGATCTCGTCGCCGCGTTCGGTGTCTAGAGAAATCGAACGTGATCCTGCGGCAATGTCGGAGGCCGCATCGCGCACGCGCTCGATAGGCTCAACGACGGTCCGCAGAACCATCCATCCTCCCCAGAGACCGGAGACGATCATCGCCATGCCAAGGATGAGCGCAGTTGTCTCGAGAGGCTGCACAAGCGACTGCTCAAGTCCGACCGCGCGAAACTGAATAGAGACGACCGCAACCGCGAGACCCTCGACCTCGATCGGGACCCGCACCACCTGTGGCTTGGTGAAGACATCGAGCAATCCGTTGCTCGGCTCCACCAGATCGCACGTGCACTCTCGCTCGGTCTCGGCTATCACATCGCCGGCGCTGTCCTCGATCTCGATGCATTCGATGTCGTGGAAATCAGATGTCTCAACGATGCCGGCAAGCTGCGCCTGAATACGCTCGGGATCCTGATCGGCAATGACCGGCAGCAGGCTCGCTGCGACCACATGCCCCGCATATTCGATGCTGCGGATTCGCTCCTCGGCGGCATTTCTGAGTGCGCTCAGACTGACAGCAGCGCCGAGAACCACTCCGGAGACGACAACGATACCCACAATGAGTCCGATGTAGCGAACGCTCAACGATCTCATGTTGCGTCGCCGCGGCGCGTGGTCCGGCCGTGCCATCACGGCTTGTGATCGTGGTGGCCACATGAGTCGCGTAGCACTTTCGCAAACTCGTAGTCACCGGGATCAACGGGGACGAATCCGTCAATGACCGAGTCCTCGGCGAGCTGGGACTCAACATTCATCCCGATAAGGATGCCCTCAATCCGATCCTGCAACTCCTGGGGCATGTCGGAGTTCACTACCACAGGCGGCCCGCCAAAGGGTGGTGACTCCTCGATGATCTTGAACTCACTCATATCCCAGGAAGCCACCTGAGCGCTGTTCACGATCGTGGCGCGAATATCACCTGAAAGTACGTCACTCATGTTCGATTCCTGGCTATCGCCCAGCCGCACTTCGGAGAAGAAGTCCGACGGGGCCAAGTCACGCTCAAGACACAGATACATCAGATATGCGTATCCGCCAAGGGAACTCTTGTCCGATGCAGCAACCACCGAGTTGCGCACGTCCTGCATGGAGGTCGCCGGGTCGTCGGCGCGGACGATCAACCACATCCGGGTGGTCGTCGTGCCGTCGATTATCGGAACGCACACGCCCTCGACCTCACTGACATCGGTGAGATCGAGATACTGGTGAGCGCAGATGAACGCGATGTCTGCGTCGCTGGCGACAATGATGCTCGCCGCTTCGTCCTCCTTGGAGAGATAGCGGATGTTGAGGGGCATCTCAAGTTCCTCGGAGAGGTACTTGAACACTCGTGCCCAGTTGTTCCACTCACCGGGGCCGCCGGCCGTACGTGCCACGGCGACATCGAGCGATGAGCGCTCATCCGACGGCGCAACCGGCGCTGATTCCGATGTAAGCGAAGGCATCTTCACAAGACCGGACAGCGAGTAGAGCACCAGCGCACCACACACAACCGACACGGCAAGCGCCGCGTACAGCCATGCACGGGAGGCCCGGTGGGGCGTGCGCCCAGACGGTTCTCGGTCGGGCGCTGAAGAGTGCGACATCATCCCTCGCAAGTTCGTTCGAAAGTCTGCGATGTCATTCTACTACGACAAGGACGTCATCAGTCCGTGGATTCACGAAGCGGGACGGCCGAGCGGAGGAAGCCTGAATAGGCGCGCGTATGAGCGCGTATGTTCGAGTTCACAAAAGAGCATGTGCTCCAGCATCATTCCGGCGAAGCGGGTGACCGGATGCCGTGATCTGGAGTATGTGGCAGCCGAGAACACAACGCCCCAGCCAAAGAGGTGTGTCTCAAGGAATGTGCCGGTCACGAACGCGGCATCGCGCGCACCCGGGGTGCCCATGAGGTCGAGTGCATGCGCCATGAACTCCAGCTCGTTGGAGATGTGTGCGGCACAGCGACCCTCCTCCAGGCGGGGCACATACTCCAGCGCCTGATATGCTGCTGATACGTCGCCGGTAGCGCCATCGTACTCCTCGGACATGTACATTGCCGCGCATGGCGAGACCATGGGCATCTGTCGGGCGATATCCTTGCCTCCAAACAGGCGGACATGCTCGCTGGTGATCCGTACGTGGTCTGCCGCAGCGCCCGACCACTCGAGCGCCTCTACCCCGGTCTCCTGTGTGTTGCCGTGTACAACCGGACAGTCAAGCACGCCGGGACATGCGACCATGAGCGTCTGGATCGCCTCACGATACTGCGGGAAGTCGAGTCGGAACAGTACCGAGAGAGCCCGATACTTCCGGGCGCGCAAGTGTGCGAGCTCAACTGCGTCCACATGAACGAAGAATGCACGCTCAGCTGGAGTCATCTCCCCGTCGATGCTCGCTGGAATGATGATGTCCCCTGCTTGCATACCCCCCACCCTCCTGGCGCGACAATACCACCGCATTGGAGAGAACGGTTGAACCGCGTGACTGGTTACGGGCGCAGCGGATAAACTGCACGACCAGGTGACGATGTGCTGATGAACGAGGATGGACTGCGACGGGAACTCTACTCGGAGAGTCCGGCACCTGTGAGTATTCGTCCGACCGCATCATCGTTGCCAAGCGGCATGATGTGGACACCGTCGGCGATGTCACGTAATGCGCGCACCTGTTCGATGGCGAGTGCGATCGACTCCTTTGCAGGGTCGCTCGCCGCCCGTATGCGTTCGGCGATGTGATCGGGCACCATGAGCCCGGCAAGTTTGTTGTTGATGAAATCGATCACACGCGGACTCTTTAGGAGCAACACTCCGGCGATGACCTTAACGCCACTCGGCCTAAGCTCGTCCATCGTGCGTGCAAAGCGCTCCATATCAAAGATCGCCTGTGACTGAAAGAACCGTGCTCCCGCCTCGACTTTTGAAAGCGCCCGTCCAAGCTGTATGTCCCACGGATCGGCTTCGGGGAAGACCGCGCCACCGATAAAGAAGTCGGTCGCCCCGGCCAGGTCCCGCCCGAGCATGTCGTGCCCTTCATTCATACCGGCGGTGATTTCCATCAGCTGTGTCGAATCGAGATCGAACACACCCTTTGCCTGCGGATGATCCCCGCCGCGCGGGTCATCACCTGTTACCACAAGCACATTCTCGAGCCCGAGCGTCCACGCCGCGAGCAGGTCGGACTGCAGCGCAAGTCTGTTTCGATCCCGACAGGTCTGCTGAAAGATCGGCTCCACGCCCATGTCGAGCACCGCCCGCGACGCGGCAAGGCTCGACAGGTGCAGCGTTGCGCCCTGGTTGTCGGTCACATTCACCGCGTGGCAGTACGGCCCGATCCTCTCGATCGAGGCCTTCATCGCCGACAGATCCGTGCCCAGCGGAGGAGCGACCTCGCCGGTGACCACGAACTCTCCCCGCGCGAGTGCGTCGCGAAGTCTACTCATCGCGACCACCCCCTGCCGAGGTGCCCTTCTTCTCTCGCAGGTTCACAGAACCGGGCTTGAGTTTCTTAGAGAAGTCCTTTGGCTCAAGCGTGGCGCGACCCCGGCCCCTGCCCTGCTCTGTCAATCGGCGCTGTATCCGTACATGTGCGCACTCGCGATCGGTGAGCACTTCACACATGCCGCCCCACATGCCACCGCACGGGCCATTGAGCAGACCCTTTGGGCATGTGGTGACCGGGCAGATGCCTGCCGTCTTGTCGAGGACACAGTCGCCGCACATCTGACAGCGCTCCTCGAACACGCCATGACGAACCACGTTGCCCAGAAACACTGATTCAAGTCCGGGAAACACCGGCTTGGAGACGCTGTCCGCAACGGTCTGCACGCCTGCACCGCATGCGAGCACGACCACAGCATCGGCATCGGAGATGTCACCAACGTGCTTGCGTGCCTCGAGTTTGGTGCCGCCGGAGTGACACGCGACCTCGCCCACGGCCCACCCTGTTACCGTACGACCAGTTGCCTCGATAGCCGCTTTGGCCTGCAGAATCTCCTTCTCGCCGCCGGTACTTGCGACCGTTGCGCACTGACCGCAGCCCATGAGAAAGACCTTCTCGGCTCCGACCTCGGCGAGGTTCGCCTTGATGCGCGCCCAGTCACGTGGACGGGTGATGATCACGAGTTGCCACCTTCCGCGATAGCCGCGCGTACAACGGCAACGCACCCGGGCGCGTCGTTGCTGTACCCGGCACCGATCGAAGTAGCCCAGTCATCGGTCACCACTGCACCGCCAACGAACGCCGGAAGACCCGGTCTTTCCTCAGCGAGGGAGCGAACCGTTGCCTCCATTGCGGGCAGCGTAGTTGTCATGAGTGCGGAGAGGCAGACCACATCGGCAGTGGCGGCCGCAGTGAGCACCGTCTCGGGTGCCACATCGACGCCAAGGTCGTTGACCTCGAAGCCCTGACTCTCGAGCAGCGAGATGCAGATATCTTTGCCGATCGAGTGAATGTCGCCCTTGACCGTAGCGAACACCACACGACCTTCGCTCGTGGCCTCACCTTCGGGCAGATGGCTCTTTGCACGATCCGTAGCCGCCTTCATCGCATCGGCAGCGACCATGAGTTGCGGCAAGAAGACCTCGCCGCGTCCATAGCGATCGCCCAACTCCTGGATCGCAGGAGTGAGAACCTTCCCAATTACGTCTTGAGGCGTCATGCCACCTGTCACGAGCTCATCAACAAGTCTCGGCGCACCATCCTTGTCACCACTGATGACAGCCGCCTGAAGCGGCGAGCGCAGGGCGGAGCCGGAGGGCGCCTCCGCAGACTCAGTGGTGCCGGGCACGGATGCGGAGTGTGGTCGAGGCACGCGCCCGGAGGCTTCGCCCTGCGCTCGTCCCTCCACGGCGAGGGCAGCAGACCAAGCCACCCATGAGGCGGCTTGCTCGTCGTCACCGAGGAGGGCGTTCGCCGAGTTCACGGCACCCATCACATCCTGGTCGCCGGGGTTCACGATTGCTGAGGACAAGCCAGCAGCGCGCGCCATCGCAATGAAAGCGGCGTTGAGTTGCGGGCGTCCGGGAAGGCCGTGACTCACGTTGCTCACGCCAAGAGCGGTTGCCAGTCCAAGGTCATCGGTCACGCGCCGCACGCATTCGAGCGTGACGCGGGCCGCATGCGGGTCGGTTGCTGCGGTGAGCACAAGTGAGTCGACCACGAGGTCGCGGTCGGTCAGGCCGTGACGATGCGCTTCGCCCCGCACACGCTCGATGATCTCGAGACGACCATCTGCTGTGTCCGGAATACCGTCGTCATCGAGTGCAAGGATCAGAATCGCCGCACCATACGTCTCGGCAATCGGCAGGATCGCTTCATAGGACTCGCTTGAGCCGTTCACACTATTAATGAGTGCACGACCCGGGTAGACGCGCAGCGCTGCGTCGAGAGCCACCGGATCGGTACAGTCCAACACAAGTGGCAGGTCACTCATGCCCACGAGCGCTTTCACCGCTTGCGGCAACACGACAGCCGCATCGACTCCGGGAGCTCCCACGTTCACATCGAGCGCGTGGGCACCGGCATGCTGCTGCTCAACCGCGAATGACCGAATGACAGCCATCGAGCCCTCGAGTAGCGAATCGCGTAGGGCAGGCTTGCCGGTCGGGTTGATGCGCTCGCCAATGAGCGCGAGAGGACCTTCGCCGAGATTGACGTGTCCTCGCGGGCCGGCAATCACGACACCTGCAGCAACCGCACGCGACTCCGGCACCGGCTTATCGCGGGCAAAGTCCATGATCGCGCCGGTATAGGCGGGTGTTGAGCCGCAGCATGACCCCACAAGTGAGGCACCGGCATCCACGAAGCGGGCAGCGTACTCGCCCATCTCATCTGCGGTACCGGGGAATACCGTCTTGCCTTCTTCGAGGCGCGGCAGACCTGCGTTGGGCTGGACGATGATGGGAAGTGCCGTCACCGCAGCCATCTGCTCGACAAGCGGCAACATCTGCTCGGGCCCAAGTCCACAGTTCATCCCGACCGCAGACGCTCCCGCAGCTTCAAGGATGATCGCAGCTGTTGCAGCATCGGTGCCGGAAAGATCCATGCGCCCGCTCAGTCCGAACGTACACGTTACAAGCACCGGCAACTGCGTGACCGAACGCGCTGCCAATACCGCGCAGCGGGCCTCGGCGATGTCAGTCATCGTCTCAATGAAGATCGCGTCAGGGCTCTCCTTGGCAAGTGCCGACGCCTGTTCCGCAAAGATCGCGAACAGCTCATCGAACGTCGCATCTCCAAGAGGCTCCAGCACGCGCCCGGTGGGACCGATGTCGCCAAGGATGTGCGGCGACTGGCCCGCTCGCGCGAGTCGCACCCCCGCACGATTCAGCTCCTCGACGCGGTCCTCGAGACCATACTCGGCCAGCTTGGCCCTGTTCCCGCCAAAGGTATTGGTGGTCGCGCAGTCAGCCCCGGCGAGATAGTAGCTGCGATGTATCTCGGCAACCATCTCCGGAGCAGTCACATTGAGTTCTGTCGGACACTGCTCGGCTGGTATCTCATGTCGCTGCAGCATCGTGCCAAAGGCACCGTCGATCACGAGGACTTGCGACTCAAGCCGCATAAGAATGTCAGGCATCTGCTCTCTGTTCCCTCATCCGTGTTTCGCCCGGGTGACCGTAGCCACCCGGGCTCAACTGCCTAGAAGCGCAGCGTGATCGCCCGTCTCGGACACGCCACCACACACGCTTCGCAATACACGCACTTGTCTTTGTCGAACACGAGCTTTGAATCGTTATCGAGCGTGAGTGCGCCCGGCTTGCACACCGCGGTACACAGGCCACACGTCACACACTGATCCTCATCAAGACAGATATCGCTCGCGGCTGGCAATACTTCTATACCTTCACCAGCCAGAAATGCCACACCGGCATCGATTGCTTCGCGAGGCCCAACGACCTCAAGCAGCATGCGACCTTGCTGACCCGGCTGGATCTGCGCACGCAGGATGTTGGGCGTGAGATCGAAATCCTTGACCAGGTGGTATGCGATCGGCTTGGTCGCCTGACTCGGCGGGAATGTGAGATCAAGTCTTCTTCGCGCCATCTAGATCGCCTCCTCGGTACGGATCTCGAGTGGTTTGAACGCCTGCGAACCCGGCTGCGGCAACTGCTGTAAGGGAGCCGCGAGAGTGAACTTCTCCTGTGCGATCCACCGCTTGAGTTCCGCGGCGATGGCGCGGGCTTTGGGAAGCGAGCTGATCGGTCCGGTCGGCACCGTCTTGCCTTCGACCTCGATCGAACCACTGCGCAACTGCGCGTAGCTGACCTGACCAAGCGCCGGACGGGACCTGCGCTGCACGCCGTAGTCAAAGATCGTCGCCTTGAGATCGGCATCGGTGAGCGCAAGTGTCTCGGCGATCTCCTCATCGAGCACCGGGATCGGCACGCCGATTCCCACGAAAGCGCTCACGCCGTACTTGGTGAACGTGGCTGCCGAGAAGTACTCCGGCGAGGCCGCTTTGAGATCGGCGATCACGGCGAGTGTGCCCGCAGGCTTCACCGGCACGCCGTGCTCGTCGCGATCCTGATGCGGGTTGTGCTGGGTGCCCTCCCAGGCCACGTAGCCTGCGGCGCCTGCAACGAAGATCCGCGACCCCACACCGATCGTGCGATAGGTCGGGTCGTTGAGCAGAGGAGAGAGTGCCCCGGCGGAGCAATACGTTGCGTTGCTCAGCCGCGGAAGCAGCGTTCCCAGATAGGTGTAGAGTGCCTGATCGCCCGTATTCACAGCGACCGCATAGTTCTGATACGCATTCCGAGGATTAAAGAAGTACGCCTGGTTGAGATCCTCGAGCGTCACCCACGTATCGATCTCGGTACGTGGGTAACAGTCGGTACCTGGACCGGTCGCCTTAAGATGCACCGCGCGTCCGCGCAGCAGATCCTCGATCACATGCGCACCACCGTACTCGATGCCTTTAGTGCGCGAGGGCTCGGTAGCGCCGATGTATGTGTCGACTGCGGCAAGTCCACCGCTCGCAGGCACATCGTTGAGGGTGATCTCGCCCATCTTGATCGGAGGGTCGGAGTGACCGAAGTTGAGGAACGCGCCGGTCGAACACATCGGTCCGAACGTCCCTGTCGTCACGACATCGACCTTGCGCGCTGCCGCACTCACACCCTCGTCGGCCGCAAGCGCACCGAACTCCTCGGCAGTCATCACGACCGCCTCACCCGATGCAATGCGCGCGTTGATCTCTTCCCAACTCTTTGCCATGCTCCGTCACCTCCAAATAAAATAACGCCCCCGCCCGACAACAATACTCGTGTCAGGGCGAGAAGCGCCTCTTGGGATGCTTCACGCGGTACCACCCGACTTCGTCGCCGTGAGGCGACCTCTCAAGCACCGGACCGGTGGTAGCTCACATTGCGGCGGCGGGAACTCCCGCAACGGGGTCCTATGCTTTCTAGCCCAAGGTAACGGGGGCGTCCGTCCGGCTCTACTCCGCGTTTCGCGTTTCTGCCAAATGCCTCCGGGGCCATGTTCCGCGGCTCTTCAGACGCCGGTTTGCAGCTACCCCGGCTCTCTGCGAGTCCTACTGGACCGCGTACTCTTCCCCATCAAAAGCATGTCACTATTCAAGTGACGCCACGATACGCGCCGTACCGGCGCCCGTCAAGCGACACCCCTTCTCACCTGCCGAGGAACCCCCTCCGCACTCAACAGCGCGAAAACGGCGACCCCTCACAGAGTCGCACCGATCGATCCTCACCCTGCATGTGTCGCTATCCGAGAAGACCTCGTTCGATGGCACGTTCCAGCGCTTCGCGCAAAATGTCGTCGTGATCGAATGCGAGTCCCGATACTGAGGCCACAGCCGCCCAGTGTGCCTCGCTCGCATCATCTCCGCCGAGGGTGTCAAGAGCGACCGCTCCCGCGTATCCGACCCACGCCACCGCGGCGGTCCAACCACGGGGATCGCGACCGGGGTCGGCGAACGCACCCACCTGATACAACGGGCCATTCCAGATGACGGAGGTTTCCTCGGCAAGTTCACGCCGTGCGGCATCCTCCACGCGTTCGCCCTCATCGACAAAGCCACCGGGGAGTGCCCAGTGGCCAAGGAAAGGTTCATTGCCTCGTCTGATCAAAAGTACCTGGAGCGCGTCGGGGGCGCCGGCCAACAACACGACATCAGCCGTCAACGCAGGACGAGGATACTCATACGTAACCATGGGGTGATTGTAGCGCAGGGCGCGAACACGCCGAGCCGCGCGGGATCAGCCGATCGAGCAATAGCGCTCGTGCAGATCCTCGCTGGAAACATAGTCAAGGCCTTGCTCCACCGCAACGCGGTGATAAAACGCGCATTTGCGGCACATGGACATCTTGCGCTCGAACGAACCAGACGGCTCGCCTTCACAGAGTGTGTCGGCCACGACCCAACATGCGCGCCCGGCCCCGACTCCCTCGTGGGTCCCATCAAGCGCATCGACGGACGCAGTCGGACACGTCCCGCCATTAGCGGGTCCGCGTCCACAGCCCTGGTACTCCCAACAGTTGAGTCCTCGTTCGGTCAAAACCTACCCTTGCCTGGTCATGTGCGCATGAGCGCTCTTCCCGTACAGCGCGGTGGAGCATGAATTGTGCCACGTGCCGACTCTCGGCAGCGATGCTTAGGTGAACGGCGCAAATGTCAGGGTGAAAGGCGGAAATCCACCGGCTCGCTCGGAGCCATTCGGGGTACCTGACAGCCGTGCTGCGCAGCGCTAGACTGGGCAGACATTTTTACTGGGGAAAGGGACACTCCCGTGGGGCTCAACCCGACTACATGGCCTCGAACGGCCAAGCTCGTTGTGGCATTTGCGACCCTTTATATAGTATGGGGGACCACGTATCTCGCGATTCGCATCGGCCTTGACGCGGATATGCCTCCGGCCGGCTTTCTTGCCCTGCGTCTCATTCCCGCCGGTCTCATACTGCTCGGATTCGCACGCATGCGAGGAACGAGCCTGAAGGTCTCCATACGGGATCGACGCACGATCATCACGGTTGGCCTCTTTCTTCTGCTCGGAGGACAGTATTTCACCTACCTCGCTGAGCAGCACATTCCAAGTGGGCTCGCCGCGCTCATTCTTGCCGCCCTTCCACTGTGGGCCGCGGTAATCGACTCCGTCATGCCCGATGTAGAGCGGCCAACGTGGAGAGGCTACTTGGGAATCGTCCTGGGCCTCTCGGGACTGGGACTGCTGCTCTACCCCCGCCTCACCGGCATAAGCGGAGGAAAGAGCGAACTCCTGGGTATCGGACTTGAGATTCTCGCCACAGCACTCTGGACAACGGGCTCGTTCATCTCTAAGCGCCGCCCGGTAAAGACCGACGCGATCGTGGCGACCGCGTACGAAATGCTCACCGCGGGCATCGTGCTCTCCGTCATCGCCACGATCGGCGGAGAGTGGTCTCAGGTCACACTCACTCCGTCAGGGCTCGGCGCCCTGCTCTACCTGATACTGATGGGCTCTTGCGTTGCCTTCACCTCATTCGTCTGGCTGTTGCGCAACGTGCCCACATCCAAGGTCATGACCTACGCGTT
The DNA here is from genome assembly GCA_024637115.1 of Actinomycetes bacterium. GTDB lineage: Bacteria > Actinomycetota > Coriobacteriia > Anaerosomatales > JAGXFU01 > JAGXFU01. The sequence goes on along the minus strand of JAGXFU010000008.1, from coordinate 37,246 downwards.
CGTGAACCCGGTTGTCGCCGTGCTCCTGGGATGGGCGGTTCTCTCCGAGCCGCTCGACATCTGGGTCATTGCCGGGATGTCGGTGATCGTTATGGGAGTCGCACTCACCACGACCGCACCAACGCGTTCGCCACGTAGTGCGACAAGCCCGGCGCCTGTCGCGGATCCTGTGGCTGAATCCGCCTGACACGGCTTCACGGATTCTCCACAACGCCTTCATCACTGCTTCGCACCTGTTGGTGATACTTACACCACGGAACGATACCCACGGCCATTGACGGATCGCCACGGATGCAGAGAGGGGTGTGTCGGATGTTCATCATTCCACTGTTCGCGATCGGCGCGTTTGCGTTCCTCGCGTATCAAGCGGTAGAGGATCTTCGTCCGGCCACACAAGCCAGCCCTCCGAGCGGGGACATCGTTGCCCGTATCGCCGCGGAACGCCTACACCGCGGCGAGATCGACCATGATGAGTACAACAGGATCGTACGAATCATGAATAGCTAGACCAGGTACCTCCCTCCCTTCCCGTGCGACGAGGCCCCCAAGGGGGTCTCGTTGTGCGTTCGGGGTCAAACCGCCTCTGGCTTTGGTTCAGGCAAACCCTCTACTCATACCTGAGTCTCCCCTGCATGCCCACAACCAGGCACTATTCCCCTGTATCTCTATCCATACTTGAGACTTGTGCCACATATATGTTTTGTCCTATACTCGTCTTGTCATATATGACTCTAGAGGACAGAGATGTCGCTCGACTTCGCAATATTGGGCTTCTTGTCCGAAGCGGACCAGTCAGGCTACGACCTGAAGACCCGCTGCTTCGATACGCAGGCCCGACACTTCTGGACGGCCGATCAGGCCCAGGTGTATCGCACGCTTGATCGCCTCGAGCGCGACCACCTGGTGACATCCCGGCATGTCGCACAGACAGCCAAACCTTCGCGCAGGGTATTCAAGCTCACCCCCTCGGGCAGAGACGCACTTGGGGAGTGGCTTTCCTCGGCACACGAGCCTCCCCCCTATCGCGACCCCTTCCTCATTCAGCTGTACTTCGCCGAGCACCTCACCGATGACTCTCTTGCTGAGGTCTTGCGAGAGTCCCGCTCCTTCCATCAGCAACGGCTCGGGGATCTGAGACAACAGCTCTCCGGATTGCTCAAGGGCAAGAAGCGCCTGTCGCGACGTGATGAGTTCGCGCAGATGACCCTTGAGGCAGCCATGTCGACTGAACGGGCCAACATCGACTGGCTCGACGATGCACTGGAAACGCTGCGTGCGGAAGCCGAGGCGCAGGAACGCGGGAGCGCGCCTCAGAAGCGCTTATTCGGGCTCAATGGGGATACGGGAGGAGAAACCCGGTGAGGATCATTGCGATAGACGCCACACGCTATCCCGGCGCGGTAGCAACATCTGTCGATACGGCGTGTCTTGCCGCCGAGGCTGCGGGCGCCACGGTGGATCGCGTGCGCCTGGTCGACCTGGATGTGCGCTACTGCACGGCCTGCGGCATGTGCAAACTCACGGGGCACTGCAAGATCTCAGACGACCTACCCGGACTTGCCGAACGCATCGCTCAGGCAGACGGCGTGATCGTTGGCACCGAATCCTACTTCAGGCATGCCGATGAGCGCACACAGGCCCTCCTGGACCGCATCGCGAGTTACTTCCCCGACTCCGGTCAGCTTCGTCTCCCCGGGATGGGTCCGCGCGAGATTCCCTACTCGCCGGTAGCCCGAGCAGCACGACGCGCGGTGATCATCACCGCATGCAAGGCACCGGAACCTCTTGCCACGTTCTTTGGATACACGACGGGACCGGTACGAGAGCTCAGAAGCGTCCTGGGCCACAGCGGGATTCGCACGATCGGCTCATTGTCGGTGACCAACACCTGGCGTCATCCGGAAGTCGAGGACTGGGAGCGCGACAAGGCGCGCTCACTCGGGAGGATTCTCGCAGGAAAGATCTAAGTCAGGCGAGGCCAAAGAGCGTGCCCAAAAACAATACGTAGAACAGCATGAGCAGCCACCCTTCCCATCGGGTGATCTCGCGATCCTGCGCCATGAAGAAGTACAGGAGCGCGGCCACAAGCATCGCCGGCACACCCACCTCAAGGACCTCAGGCTTGACCGGAAGCGGCGTGATCAACGCCGGGATACCCAGGACAGCAAAGCTGTTGAACACGCTTGAGCCAAGTACATTACCCATCGCAATCTCCAGGTTGCCACGTCGCGCGGCGTTCACCGACACCACGAGCTCCGGCAGCGACGTACCCAGGGCGACCGCCGATATCGCAATCACATCGGCGCCGATATTCATGAGCGACGAGAGGTGGATGACGCTCCGTACGGTGTACTCGGCACCCACGTACAGAAGCGCGGCTCCGCCCAGCAGACGCACCCACACCATCTTGTCGAAGACTCCGGGGTATACGCCCAGCTCCTCCTCCAAGTCTTCCTCTATCTCCTCATGCAGCCGCCCTCTCTGACGCGAGATGTTCACGGCGTAGAGAAGGTAGACAACCGCACCGCCCACCAGGAGCGCGCCCTCGAACGCGGTCACCTGTCCGTCCCTGACAGACAGCCACAGGAAGGCCGCCGACGCCACGAGCATGGGCAGGTCCACATGGATGATCTCGTGGGTCACAGAAAGCCGCTTACCAATGATCGCGGCAAACCCGAGCACCAAGAAGATGTTCGTGATGTTCGAGCCCACGACATTGCCGGCCACGATCTCGGGAGAGCCTTGAGACACAGCAATCACCGAGGAAACCAGCTCAGGCAGCGAGGTGCCGATCGCAACGATGGTAACGCCCACCACATAGGCAGGCATCCCGAGATACAGTCCGAGCTCCTCGGCTCCGTCGGTGAACCAATCTGCGGAGAACACGAGAACAAGCAGCGCTCCAACGAACACGATTGCCCAGAGCATAAGGGGGCTCACCGTGGCGACCCCCTATCTGTCAAGAAGTAAGTCCATCACCGAATGACCGGGATCAAGGAACAACCCGGTCCCTCCCGCGCTGCTCTCGTCGTAGCCATCGGCTCCGTTGGCCTGCACACCGGGCCCGTAGAGCACGAACGGAACAGCCTCGCCCACGTGAGTCTTGAGAGCGACAGGCGTGGGGTGATCGGGCATAGCAAGAATGCGCAGCGGCCCCGGGTAACGCAACGCCCGACGTACGACCTCATGATCGATCGCTTCAATCGCCTTGAGCTTAGCCTCCATGTCACCTGCATGACCGGCCTCATCCGGAGATTCCACGTGAACGATAACCAGGTCGTGCTTATCGAGTGCAGAGAGCCCACCGGCCGCCTGTGCAGCGTAGTCGTTGTCCGGACCGTCAGAGACTCCCATGATGGTGAGGCGGTGGATTCCGGCAAGCACGGCCAGTCCGTTGAGCAGATCGACGCCCGAGGTCATCACAGCCCGCACACCGCGCTTCTCGGTGAAAGAGACCATCCCGTCCGGTCGCGCCCCCGGCCAGAACGGCCAGATGTCGGTAACTGATAACTCTCCCTCGGAGATCCGACGCTTCACCGTGGCGTTGTGCTGGAGAACGAGCCGTGCGCGGTCCATCAACTCAAGAAGGAGTTCCGCACCGTTACCGCGGGGTACGTGGTTGGCGATCGGCCGATCCGTGATGTCGTGCGGGGGCGTATATCCAAGATCGAGCAGTTCCGGATGACCCTTGACCACGAGAATATGCCGATAGGCAACACCGGGATAGAAGCGAAACGTCTCGTTTCCCAGCGCGCTCCCGAGTTCCTCGATGATCTCGCGTGCGTCGTCCGTGGTGATGTGACCGCCGGCGTAGCTGCGCATCACGCCATCATCGAGCGAGACGAGATTCAGTCTCAGGGCGACCTCATCGTCGGCCAACTCGATGCCCATGCTGGCGGCTTCGATCGCGCCGCGTCCCACGCAGTCTTCAATGGGGTCATAGCCGAGGATGGAGGTACACGCAGCCGATGATGAGGGTTCGGTATTCTCCGGCACGGTGACCGCGAGTCCGGTCGTTCCGGATCGCGCCATCATGTCGAGGTTCGGCGTAGAGGCTGCCTGAAGGGTCGTACGTCCCCCGAGTTCAGGAAGCGGCCACCCTGCGGCGCCGTCAAGGATGATGACGCAGTACTTCATGCGGAACCCCTCGGTGTACGCGTGCCCAAGCATTGTGTGCTGCACATACAGGGTACAACAGGATTGCATCGGATGCGCACGGTGGGAAACAACACGAGCAAATATGTGTGACAGGAGAGGCCGTGCTCACACCGGAGCGCGGTCTCTTTCTGAGCGCCGCCTGCATCTGACATGCACAATCAGGTAGGATTGCACGCATGAGAAACGAGACGCACTACCTCGATACGCGCGGCCTCGACAACACGCGCCCAACGTACTCCTCGGCCATTGTCACGGGCATCGCCCCTGGTGGCGGACTCTACGTTCCTGAGAAGCTGCCCAAGCTCCTGCTCGAGGAGATCTACGCTCTATCCTCATGGCCCTACTGGCGTCGAGCAGCCGCCATCTTCTCGCTCCTGGGCGTTGATATGGACGCCACTCGAATCGATGCGCTCATGCGGCAGGCGTACGGGGCCCAGTGGGACGACGAGCGCATCGCCCCGGTGGTCGAGGTTCGACCCGACATGCACGTGCTCGAACTCTGGCACGGCCCCACGAGCGCGTTCAAGGACATGGCGCTCCAGTGTCTGCCGCTGTTCTTTAGTGAGTCAATTGAGATCCTGCAGGAGCGAGGGCTTGCTCAGGACGACTATCTGATTCTGGTCGCCACATCGGGTGACACCGGCAAGGCTGCCCTGGAAGGGTTCGCAGATCGCGATCACACGGGCATCGTGGTGTTCTACCCCGCCGACGGCGTCTCTGATATCCAGCGTAAACAGATGATCACGCAGCACGGTGAGAACGTTGGCGTATTCGGTGTTCAAGGCAATTTCGACGATTGCCAGAGTGCGGTCAAAGAGGCGTTCGCGGACCAGGAATTCGCAGCGTGGCTCCACGACACGCATGCGCTCAAACTTTCCTCGGCAAACTCGATCAACTGGGGTCGGCTGCTTCCGCAGATCGTCTACTACGTAAGCGCATACGCGGACATGGTTGCGAGCGGCGGCGTGAAACCCGGAGCACCAATGGATGTCTGCGTGCCCACGGGCAACTTTGGCAACATCCTGGGCGCGTACTACGCGCGGCTCATGGGCGTGCCGATCGGTCGTCTCATCTGCGCAAGCAATGAGAACAACGTGCTCGCCGACTTCATCGCCACAGGGCTCTACGACATCTCCGCACGCGACTTTGTCACCACCCCGTCGCCGTCGATGGATATTCTGATATCGAGCAACCTCGAGCGCCTCTTGTACCACCTTGCCGGACCGGAGAAGGTCCGCGAATGGATGGGGCAGCTCGCTTCCGAGAAACGCTTCCAGATCGATCGCGAGACGTTCGCGGCACTGCGCGAGATCTTTGTGGGTGACTGGGTGAGCAATGATGACGCCCTGGCTACCGTGAAGCGCATCTTTGATGAGACCGGCTACCTCATGGATCCTCACACGGCAGTCGCGTGGGAGGTCGCCGAGCGTACGCGCGACCAGAATCCTGTACTTGTGGTATCGACTGCACATTGGGCCAAGTTCGGTACCGACGTATTCAGAGCGTTACGGGGCATCGCCTATGACGCTCCGCTGCCTGAAGATTCAGCTGACCTTACCGGAGTCGAAATGCTCGCACGCGTTCAGGCACTCGCTGGCGACACGTGTGCATGCGTACCGAAAGCGCTCGCAGAGCTCGATACTGCCCAGGAGCGATTTGCCAGCGTGGTGGAAGCGGGACGCGAAAGCGTTGAGGCTGCCGTCCGATCGTGGCTCGCGCGCTAGTTGCCTGTTCGCCTGCCGGTCACCAGGGAGTGCCATGGCAACGCGTCCTGGTGAACGATCACGTCATCCAACCCGGCGCGCTGTAGGAACTCTACCAGCTCATCGGCTGTGACCCGTACCGCGAGCGGTGGCCCTTTTGGCGTCTCTGTGGCGGCCCAGTCAGCCACGAGCAACGTGCCTCCGACTCGCACGAGACGTCTTGCCTCGGCGTACATCGCATCCGGCTCAGCCAGCTCGTGGTGCAGGTTGACCATGTAGACGACATCGGCGATTCCGTCCTCGAGCGGGACGTGGGATTCCATCGACTTCACGGGGATGATCCTTCTGGCGCCGACCTCAGGTCGATTGAGGCGCATCCACTCAAGCATCACGTCCTCGGTGTCCGCGGCATAGACGATGCCGTGAGGGATGAAACCGGCAAATGCGGCTGCAAAGAGTCCTGTGCCCGCCCCGATCTCAACGATCGTCGTGACATCTGATGGATCACCGAGCGCATCCCATAGGCGCGCGGGCGGAATCGTTTCGAAGCGCGCCGGGTCGTTGAGACGCTCAAGCTTTGCCGTATCGAACTTCAGGTAGGCCATCTATGGTGTCTCCGTTACCTCGGTCTGGGGCGTTGGTTCTGACGAGTCAGGTCCGACTACGTACCATACGCCTCCCGCCATGTGCTCTGCGATCGTGTCGCGAATCTCCGACCACTCCTGTGTCTCATCATCCCACTGACGATACGACACCGTCCATGTCCCGCCATCGGCAGCCCCATCAGGCGGCTGCGCAAAACGGATATATGTCCAGTCCGCTGCGTCACTCCAGCTCGCTGCGAAGGCGTCGAGGAAGGCTTCCTCGACCGCTTGCGAATCCTCACCCGTGATCGGTCTCAATGCGTATTCTGAGGATGCACCGTCAACGGGATCGAGGAAGGCGATCCGGCCGATGTTGCGATCGGAGTCCCAGGCCACGATACGAACGGAAAGCGGTTCGGAGTCCGGACGGTCGACCGCCTCTACATCCCATGTCGGATACTGAAGGAGGAACGCCTCCTCGGCTGCGGATTCCTCTGTCCCCGCACCCGAATCGAATGCCCCCTGCCCCTCAAGCAGAGGAACCACATAGGCAGCGGCAACTCCGATGATCGCAATCAGGATCAGTACCGTGAACAGACACCCGCACCCCCGGCCTTTGGTGCGAGCCGGCGGCTCCACCGAGCCGGCGGGCATGTTCTTGCCGGGCTGCAAGAACTCCTGTGGCCTGACCTCGGGGTAGATGTGCGTCTGATACTTCTCTGCCTCGGTGTGCGGCCAACCGGGCGGTGGTGTCTCCTGAAGCGCCATGTGCAGAATCCCTCCCTCTCCATGGTGTCCCCACGCACTGCCATGCGCAACCCCGTGCGCACAGTCATGCGGCACGCTACACTACTACCTTCCACATCTGCCAAGGAGCCACGTGACCGATTTGCGCGAATACCACGAGACCGTTCAGCGAATGATCGAGACGCTCTATCGCGACACGAAGCTTGTACCGCGCCTCGAGATCATCCTCCGTGCGGAGTGCTGGGACCTCCCACGGGAGGTTATCGGCATCTTTGAGTTACTACCCCCGGGGCACTATCCCCGTCACAGGCTGTGCGACCAGCTGAACTCTGCAATCGTTGGTCATGGCTGGGGTCGTACCCTCGGAACGTTCGACTAGGAACGGTCACGGGATCGCCTGGCGCCCGCACCGACAGCCGCGCCGATCGATGCGCCAACGAAGGCCAGAACGATTACCACCGCGTGCCATCCGATCTGCTGTGGCTCGCTGAAGGAGTAGAGTCCGAGTGCGAATGCTGCCGGCCAACTGAGCCAGAATGTCCAGCGCCATCCTTTGCCCGGCCAGATCAAACCGAACACTGTCCCGAGAACTGCGTATGCGGCAAGCACATAGCCCATGAGCCCAACGTACTGGGATACACCGAAGGCATCGCTGAACACCGCGTTGAATGCAACAAAGAATGCCCACACGAACGCGGCAACGATCGAGAAGCCTACCGAGATCCATTCACGTCTTGGTGCCCCGTTCATCCTGTCTCCTCTGCGTTCGCTGCGCGAGTCCACCCGAGCCCGTCAAGTACAACGCAATAGGTGGAGACGCCCCGATCGTCTTCGCGCGCGTCGAGTCCGGTAACGCACACCCCCAGGGGTTCCAGCACAGCGGCAAGCTCATGCATGAACACTCCGGTGCCCGGTGCACGCTCGGCCTTGCCCTCAGGCCCACGCAAGTTTGTCAGTTCGACTGCGCAACTCGGACTCCCCTCAACCCCCAGAGCTACTCCGACTTCGCACCCCGCATCCTGGTACAGATGCACGTCCTCGGCTATCGCCAGAGCATGAGACCGACAGTGCGAACGGAACTCGATCGTATCGTAGTCTTCAAGCGTCCCGCGCACCCGGTCAAGACCTGCGAACGTGACTTCGGGACACGGCAGTTGAATGATGGCGATACCCCGTGCGTCCAACTCGCGTACAACCGGATGAATGCCTCGATAGCGCGCAATGCCTTCGACCCGGGCATTAGCGTTGAGCAGGCAGTGAGCGAGCAATGCGATACGTCGCGATCTCTGCACGCCGGCGCCCTCGATTCCTCTAGAGCGTGGCCATCTGGATATTGGAGAACCGCCGACGGTAGTAATTGGAGTACTCGCACTTGCGCTCAAGCGAATCGATGATCGCATGGGCGAAGTTCACCTTCTCGAACTTCTGCGCACTCCCAAGTCCGCCCGGCGAGAACACATTGACCTCCATCAGCTTGTCGCCCACGATATCCAGTCCTACGAGGAACATCCCATCGGCAACGAGTTTGGGTCTCACGATCTCTGCAATGCGCAACTCGGCTTCGCCGATCTCCGCTGCGGCGATCGAGCCGCCCGCATGCACGTTCGAACGAATGTCGTCTCCCTGACGAATTCGGCGGAATGCTGCGTACTTGCCCTTATGGCGCAACGGCTGCCCGTTCATCATGAACAGGCGCGTATCGCCCTCTTCGGCCTTCTCAAGATATTCCTGCACGATCACGTATCCGTCGCGTGTAAGCGCATCGATCATCTGATTGAGGTTCTTCTTGGTTGAAGGATCAACCAAGAACACCCCTTGCCCGCCCGAGCCCTGGAGTGGCTTGACCACGGCTCGACCGCCCTCTTCCTTGACGAACTCCTTGATCTCGTCGCGGTCGCGGGTGATAACCGTGCGCGGTCGCACCTCCTCGGGAAACAGTTGGAAATACATCTTGTTCGCGGCCTTGTCCAGACCGTTGGGATCATTGAGAACGATCACGCCGTTGCGCATTGCGATGCGACCGAAGTCCACACCGGCGCCCGTTGCCCATGGCCGGTTGATCGCATCCTGAGACGGATCGTTTCGCAGCATGAGCACATCGAGGTCATCGACGGTGATGCGGCGATGCCGCGCCTTGGAGCTCATGAGTCCCTTGAGATACGCGGAGCCCTTGACGTATTTATCTTTGGGAGCATGCACGGCGCGCGCCCTGATCTTCTCATCGGGGTCGTACGCGAAGTCGCCTGGCGAAATCACCCATGCTTCATGACCCCGGTTGATCGCCGACATTGCGAGTCGAGTCGTTGAATACCCTGCTTGTTCGGTAGCAACGTCGTTAACGAGAAACCCGATCCTCATGAGCGCTTCCCACGTCCTTTCACCAAGTCAGTAACCGTAAGCCCACGCGAGAGCGCAGCAATCCTCTCACCCGCTTCAGGGCGCTCCAAGTATCGCGGAAGAACTCGCGGAGGAGAAAGAGTTTCTCTCGCAAGTAGTTCTTCAACGACTGATACCTGTCTCACCCCGAACTTGCCCAGGAAGAGATTTTCGAGCGAACGACCTTCCGCCATATAATCAAGTATTCCCGAAAGACCCCGTAAGTACATCGCGTCCTTGGTCAGACCACCGCCGCGATACACGCGTGTGGTAATCGTGAACGCAGCGCGCTGGGCGAATCCGCGCTCACGGAGCAACTGCCATGTCTCGGCGAATGTCGCTCCATCGATCATTGCAGCAACAGCGACCACTCGGGCTGCAAGCGTGCGCATTCGCGGCGCGTCCAGACCCCCCGAGATGTACTCCCCAAGCACAGCAAGGCCTTCTTGCATCTCATCGTATCCGGGCAAACCCTCGCGCAAAAGGCGGAACGGCTGAACACCGCCGTTGTAGTACGTCACGACATGAGTACCAATCTCATGCTGAATCAAAGCGTCGGCACGAGCTGAGGATATTCGCGCCTCAGACCCGATGAAGATCTGACCGCTCGACACCATAAGGCCGGAGTACATGTCCGTGCGCACCTCGGGAAAGACACCGAAATCCGGCACGCTCTCCCGATAGCACAGAATCTCAGCTGTCGCGAGACCCGAGAACTCCTGCGCAGACAGCGTGCTTCTTCGCGACGCACCCGCGCGAGGCGGGAGCATGTCGAGAAGCTGATTGGCCAGTGAGAGCAGTCCCGGCTCAACACCGCCAAAGATCTGCATACTCGTATGCAAGAACCGGCTGCGGTCGATATCGAAGAGCAGGTTGATCTGGCGATCGAAGTACGCCTGGGTATCGCGGAACAGGTAAAGAAGCGTCGGATCCTCGACCCTGTCAGGACGAATCGCCCATAGTCGGGACTTGAGGGAGCGTGGGTCTTCTGGCAGCGGTCGATAGTGGAACACGGGCTGACGTGAGAACTTCGAGCGCCTGAACTCCAGCCACGCCTGTTCGGCATTGACCGGTGTAACAAGAAGCAACGGATCAAAGCTCGATCCGATCTCCGCGAGTTTGGAGTCGACTTCGCGAACGGCCCGCACGAATGCTTGCCTGCCGAGGGCATGATACGAGGCCGGGCGAGCAGTGGTTCTCGCCAGAGTGAAGCGATACGCTGCCCGATCAACCGCGATCGACATGCGCCGCGAGAACTGTCTCAGCGCAATCGGGTAGACTTCGCCGTCTGCATCACGATACACCGGTGCGACCTCAACGCCGACCAGGTAGACTCCCATCCGGTCGAGAGCTCGCTTGGTGAAAAGAGGCTTCATTCCCGGCGGTGCCACGCGCGTACGCCCAGTGGTGGACACGGTCGGACTCTGGCGCAACACCCGTTGAGCCAGGAGAGCGCGAGCGAGCTCCTCGGCAGTTGAATCGATGCGGGCGTCCTTGTGATGGCAAACCCGATACGCCGGCGCACCCACGGGCATCTCAGGACCATCCACCCCGGCCCATACCTCGATGATCAGGAACGCCCCGTAGGCCTCGACCATCACCTTGGCGATTCCCTCAATGAGACGCGCGGTCTCTTCTAAGCGACTTGCCCGCCCGGAGGCAAGCAGGTAGCTCGCCGCTCCGATGGCGAGGTGAAAGGTCCCCGCATCCTCGAGTTTTGGCGGCTGCCGGTACACGACGATGAACGGAAGCTGCCGATCGATGTGAAGCCGACCCCATACCGGCATCGCCCGACGAACCTGCTTGTCCTCGGCGAGCCGACCAACTATCGATTCAACCTGCTTGTGGGTCAGACGTGCCGGGCGATTCATGTTCCCTGCAATTCCTGCGCAGCTGTCTGGGCAGCGCTGGCGGCGCGGCGGAGTGCGCCATTCGCCCGCTGAACGGCGGATTCATCGATCTTTGCAGTCCACTCATCCATGAAGGCCTTCTTGAATTCGACGGCAAGAGCCATGGCACTGCCGGGAAACTCCTCGTGGATCCAGCGAGGGAACTGCCCGCCCCTGAACTTCACATTCTCCCGCGCGTCATAGCCATCACCCGCCAGCGATGCAGCAAATGAGTCGATCACCGGTGCCCAGAACACGCGGTCCAGGGTACCCGTGCCGAGATTCACGTCGGGATTCAGACCCGGATCGTCGACGGGGGCATCGGGCCCGCCCCTGCGGTGATTATAGCTGTGGATGTCGAGCACGAGCGCGTAACCGTATGCGGCAATGGTGCGCGTGATGAGCGCGTGCATCTCTCTATAGAACCGATCGTAGATGTCGAGCGAGGCGGCAACGGTCTCCTCCGCGCATCCTGAATGCCAGACCTCAAGACCCCACGCCTGATCCGGTGTGCGGTAGACCGCAGAATCGCGCGGGCGGTTCAAATCGACCTCAAAGCGAGACGAGTGGACGACAACGAGCGCGTGACCGATGTCAGCGATTCTCTCCGTGACAGGGTCTTCCTCACGCGTGCGCTCCGAGTCCGCCAGCGCTATCTGCGTTGCAGTATCTGAGCGTAGGGCGTGACCCGCATGAATCGCGGTCGCAATCACCGGACTCGGACATTCGATGATCGAGAATGATTCCATGCCCACCCCTTCTCCGGGATGCGGACCGTGCGCTATGCCGACTCAAGCTCCTCTTGGGATACTACGTCATGACGCGTGACATATCTCAAGTACACGTATCCAAGCACGCCAGCCAGCAGTGATGTGATCAGGATCGAGAACTTGGCCTCGGCCTGGAGAAGCTGTCCGCGGAAGGCAAGATTGGAGATAAAGAGCGACATCGTGAAGCCAACGCCGCCGAGAATGCCTGCTCCAAAGACGTGCTGCCATCTAATACTCTGCGGGAGCTGTGCGAGTCGCAGGCGCACCGCAAGCCAGGTGAACCCGACTATACCAACTGTCTTGCCAACAATCAGGCCAAGAAAGACTCCCACGCTCACAGGCTCGAGCATGATGTCGAGAATGCTGTATTCCGTGAGCGTGACTCCGGCATTGGCCAGGGCGAACAGTGGCAAGATGACATAGGTCGCGAAGGGGTGCAGGCCCGCTTCAAGCCGCTGGAGGGGAGCAGCGGTGTGTTTGGCAGCCTCGCGAATCTCCAAAGCGCAGTACTGCTGCACAGGATCGTCAAGCACGTGCGACCCCGGGACATCAGACCCTTCGATCTCGTCAAGCTTCTCCCTCGCCCAGCCCACGAAGTTGATGGGCTGTGTGCGCGCCCTCGCGGGAATCGTGAACGCAACGAGAACACCCGCGATCGTGGCATGGACGCCCGAATGCAAGAACGCGAACCAAATCACGCTCGCAACAAGGAAATAGGGGACCGGATTGTCGACGTCGAAGATGTTGAACAGGATAAGCACGAAAATCAGACCAACTCCGACGGCGAGCCACCCAAAGTGAATCTGCTCGGTGTAGAACGCTGCAATCACAAGGATGGCACCGATGTCGTCTGCGATAGCGAGCGCAGTAAGAAAGACCTTCAGTGCCACAGGGATTCGACTACCGAGAAGCGCGAGTACTCCTAGAGCGAATGCGATATCGGTAGCCATGGGGATACCCCAGCCGCTCGCTCCCTCTCCGCCCTGGTTGATGGCAAGGTAGATCAAAGCCGGAACAAGCATGCCGCCGAGCGCAGCAAGGATCGGGAGAGCTGCCTTGCGCACCGTGGAGAGTTCGCCAACGAGTATCTCGCGCTTGATCTCAAGTCCAACGACAAAGAAGAAGACTGCCATCAGGCCATCGTCGATCCAGTGCAGAAACGTCTCCTGGAACTCCCACCCACCGATGTTGAATCCCGCTTCGACCTGCCACAGCTCGTGATAAGCATCTGACAGCCCCGAATTGGCGAGTACGAGGGCTACAATCGCCGCCGCCAGCAAGACAATACCGCCGGTGACTTCCAGATGCATGAAGTGAATGAAGTCCTCGTGTACTCGAGTGAGTCCACGCTTCGTCCTGTCGACGGTGCCCTTGATCATGGTGCCCTTCCGTTGCTGGACGATTCTGCGGCAGAAACGCACATCGCCTCACATGTGAGACTCCGTAGTGTACCCGAGGCAGCGACCGCGCGAAATCATCAAACGGTATCTGGGAGTATTCTCTCCATCAGTACGACATCCAAAGCCTGATTGAACTTGAAGCCCACTTCGCGCAAGCAGCCGACCTGCTCGAAACCAAACCTGCGCGACATCCTGAGACTGGGCTCATTGCCCGCCACAATCTGCCCGATCAGCGCGTGATGTCCGATATCCGTCGCAGCCTGAATCAACGACTCCATGAGTGACGCTCCAATACCCGAGCCCCGTGAATCCGGCGCCACATATGTCGAGACTTCGACGGTGCGGCTGTAAGCGCAGCGTGTCCCCCATGCACTCAACGCACCGAACCCGATGATTCGACCCGCTACTTCGGCAACGAACACGGGGTGTACGTCTCCGTGGGTATCAAGCCATTCACGACGCTCTTCGGCACTCTTCTGCTGCGTGTCAAAAGTTGCCGTCGATGTCGCGATATAGTGATTGTAAATGTCAGCGAGCGCCTGTGAATCTGCTGGCGCTGCTCTGCGAATAGTAAGGTTGCCAGTAGCCGACACGGGTCTCCTTCCGTGATGCCATGTTCCTCGCTAGGATACCCTTTGTTCGTGAGCACGAGGGAGTCCGGCACACAATCAAGGGCTATATGACAATGAATCAGGTTGCGGAGGCGAGCGGCATTGCGACGTCCGAGCTACAGCAGGTGTTCGGTCTGGCAGACAGCGAAATGGATGTGCCGCTCAAGGATGCGAAAGCATCCCTGAGTTTCTCGATGAACGATGTGCGGACGTATGTGGCCACACGTATCGGTGCGCCCATACCCGTACCTGAAGACGGTGAACACTAGGGCGATCGTGCTGTGAGTCGGCACGCGTATTGCTAACAATTTTGCCAGAGCATGGCGACCCGCCTTCTCCTCCTCCCCCCCCTCGGGGCGGGAAACGCCGCTCGGAACGAAAACAGGACGCGCTACCCCCTCAGCGCGTCCTGTTGCTGTACTCGATTGGAACCGGGAGTTCTACCACTACTGCAGCACGGCGGTGTATACGATCGAAGAGGTGTAGGTACCCGCTTCGTAATCGAACGGTGCATTCAGCGTGAAGTCAAACGTGTAGCTGTAGTCCCAGTTGTTCTTGGTGATGTCGGTCGAATCGATGTAGACGCTCCCAAACGTGCTCGCCGGGAGCATTGGTGTCTCTGCAACGGTTGCGTCTCCAGAGACCGCATACCGCATCACCCCGACCGGCATTGTCGGAGTTCCCGCGCCCGGATTCGTGTTTTGGAAGTTGGTCGCCTCAAACGATGTCTCGAGCGTTCCCCACGCCTTGAAGCCGCTCACCAAAATGTTTACTGCACCGGGAACGGCAACGTCCACCTCGGGGTCAACACCCCCAAAATCGACCACTCCGGTGTCGACAGTGAGGGTAAACGTACCTGAGGGGGGCGGTTTTGCTGCGTTTGCGTGCGGCAACTCACCGGCTGCGACAATACCCGCAGTCAGCAAGACAACGCCTGCCAGCAGCACCACTCGGCGCATCTTCATGCCATCCCCGATCACTTGCTATACTCATAGTATCGTCAGCGGGTATTTCCTGCTAAACGCCACCCCGCCAAACGGTCATGTCGACCATGGTCACAGCCGAACGCTCGAGAAGGACCCGGGCCACGATCTTGCCGGTATCGGTATCGATCCGGAGCACCTCTCCCGTTCTCTCACAGCCCACCAGGAGCGCACCCTCGTACGCACATAGGGTGATCGGCCCCGGAACTCCCATGACGTGGCCGGTAGCCTCGAGGGACTCGCTATCAACGAGAATGATCTGCTCGCCTCGGCCTGGGTCACGCCAATCGGAATCTGCGATCGCCAGTAACCCCAGCTTCACACTGCACGCACGGCCGACTCCCGCACGAAAGCCGCCCACGCGACCATCGCGTATCTCTCGGCCTTCGCTGTCGCGCACGGCGATTCGAGCAACGCCTTGGTCGAGCGACTGGACTACCACCGCCCCGTCATCGACCTCGCAGATCGCGTGAACCGGATCCGAGACCGCTTCAATGAGCCTCCATCCTGCGTCATTACCGATAAACAGTTCCTCTGCAAGATTCTCGCCAGATCCATCCCCGGTAAGGCCCGTTGCCCAGACTTGGCCATTGACGTTCTCGGCGCAGAGAATACCTGTACTGAGTGAATAGTCGCGTGCCCGTAGTGACGCTGCGTCAACGATCGCCCCCGCAGATCCCCCATTGCTGACCTCACCGTGAATCACGAGCCAACGCGAATCCGCAGCTGAGCCCCATGGCGTGACGTGCTCAGCATCGAGAAATCCTGTCTCGACATATTCGACCCGGCCCGTCGCAGGCGTGATGACTGCGACGGCGGAATCGCTGGCGTCGCCCGGCCCGCCACACTGCGCTGTCACGAGTGCATCACCGCGTGCCTCGATGTCGATCGACTCCGAGCGAAGCCTGATCTCTCGCTCAACAGTCAGCGTCTCAGGATTCAGTAGCACCACTGTGGGAGGCTCGAGCAGCAGTACTGCAAGCGTTGGGGCAGCGAGGGGCTCGAACTCGCTGGTTGCGCGAGACGCTTCCGTGCCCGATTCCCCGAATCGGATCCCCACCATCACCGTGATGACAAGAACAAGGAACACCACACCTGTTGCCAACCTAGTCGAAACGAGCCGCCTCGCCATGGGAACCCCTAACTCGCGCTCGCGAAGCAGCGAGTCTGTGTGTCGTTGTACAGGTCAACAGGCGCGACCCAATAGCCGCCGTTCGCATCGAGGTCTACGTTCGCCCGGTACTTATAGCCGGCCCATACCAATTTGCTGCAGTACCAGCGGCTCTGGCTCGACTTGCTTGAGGACATGTCATACTTCTCGCCTGCTTGTGCAGCCGCATATGAGCGAGCCGACGCACGACGCCACGATGCCACGCTTGGGACCCACAAACCGTATGCACGATCATAGGTCCGGTACTTGATCGGCGCTTCTCGAAGCACGCATCCCGGTGAACTCTTCACCGCGCTCCATACACACCTTGAACTGACGCCGCGATCATAGCGGTCATCCCATATGCCGGCGTGGCCGACAGACAATGATTGGATCGCAACGATGATGTCACCGTCGTCGAAAGAGGTAAACGACAGCGAGTTCGACCCGTCGCCGGTTGATCCGGCCACATCGGGGCGCTCATCCCACCCCTCAGGAGTCTGCCAGCAGGTTTCCTTCGGAATGTCCGGTCTACCCCCGACGCCATCCTTGGGTCCTCGTGCCCGACCCGCGGCCCATGCTGGTGAGACCGATAGCGATCCCGCAACGACTACTGCCAGCAAGAGAGCACTGCACGCTCGCTTGATACTCATATGATTCCTCCAAGTCACCAAAACACGAATCGTCTCCGCCGCGCGGGCCCGCGTGACAAAGACGATTGTGGCGTGTCGGTGCTAACCGGTTCTTACCGGCCTCAAAACCATATGCAGCGCGTGAGCCTAGCCGAACCGACCGGTGATGTAGGCCTCTGTGCGCTTGTCACCAGGATTCGTGAACATCATCCGGGTCTCGCCTATTTCGATGAGTGTCGCGGGTCGATCCATGGATTCCCGCAACATGAAGGCGGTCCTATCCGAGATCCGCGCCGCCTGCTGCATGTTGTGCGTCACGATCACGATCGTCACGCTCTCCTTGAGCTCTGCGATCGTATCCTCGATCTGCTGGGTCGATATGGGATCCAGTGCCGAAGCTGGCTCATCCATCAGAAGCACCTCGGGCTCTGTGGCAAGCGCCCGCGCGATACAGAGCCGCTGCTGTTGTCCTCCGGACAGCTCGAACGCATGCTTCTTGAGGGCATCCTTGACCTCATTCCACAGTGCGGCTCGCTTTAGCGACTCTTCGACCACGGCATCGAGCTCCGCCTTGCCACGTAGCCCGTGTGTACGAGGTCCGTACGCGACATTGTCATAGATCGACATCGGGAACGGATTCGGCTTCTGGAACACCTGTCCAACCCGAATCCGCAGCTCAACGGGATCCATCGTGCGGGCGTAGATATCCTGGCCGTCCAGGAGAATCGTGCCGTCGACGGTGACATCACCAAGCTCATCGTTCATTCGATTCAGACAGCGCAAGAGTGTCGATTTGCCACAACCGGAAGGCCCGATAAGGGCAGTTACCGCATGCTCCGGTATCGACATCGTCACTCCCCCGACCGCCATCTCGTTGCCGTACGAAACCGAGACGTCGACCAGTTCGAATGCGCCATCTGTTTGTGTGCGTTCTACCATCTGATCTTTCTCCTCTGGCGAGCTCTCCACGATGCAACAACTACGTTGATCAGGCTTACCCCTGCCACGAGCACGAATGCTGTACCCCACACCATCTGGGGGGCGGGCTTTGTGGCGGAAGTCGCCATAATATACATGTGATACGGCAGAGCCATCGTCTCATCGAACGGTGAATCAGCGATCGGCGCAAAGAACGCTACCGCCGTGAACAGGATCGGAGCCGTCTCGCCTGCCGCGCGGGACAGAGCAAGAATCGAACCGGTGACGATGCCTGGTGCAGCAGCCGGCAAGACGACCTTGCGAATCGTGCGCAACTTGGTCGCGCCGAGCGCGAGAGACGCCTGCCTGAGGTCGCGCGGGATCTGGCGCAGCGCCTCCTCGGTCACCGTGATGATCACGGGAAGCGTCATGCATGCGAGAGTCAGCGATCCGGCGATGATTGAGCGCCCCAAACCCATCTGTAAGACGAACAGGGCCACACCGAACAGGCCGTACACGATGGAGGGCACTCCAGCCATATTCGCAATCGCGATTCGGATGATGCGGTTCGCACGATTCCGAGGCGAGTACTCCGCCAGATAGATTCCCGCCATAATGCCGAACGGAAGCGCGAAGAAGGCCGTCCACGCCGTAAGCCAGACGGTTCCCACGATTACCGGGTAGATGCCACCTTCAGTCATGGCTTTCCTCGGCGCTTGAGTAAGAAACTCCCAGCTCACATAGCCCATGCCGCGGTATGCGAGGTAGCCGATCAAGAACACGGCGATGCCAAGCGCAATCATCGTTGCTGTGCCCAGAATCGACTTAGCGACCGTCTCTGCGATGCGAGCGGAACGGATGCGCGCTGCGGAACGAGACGTTCTCATCGGCGCCACCTCCTACGCTGACGCTCGAGTACGCTGTCTGCCGCGAGGTTCACAAGAAAGGTAACCACGAACAACACCAGCCCCATCGCGAACAGGACCGAATAGTGCTGACCACCCTGAATGACCTCGCCCAGCTCCCCCGCGATAGTCCCCGGCAGCGTACGCGCGGACACGAAGGGTTGCGATGGGATCAAGCCGGAATTGCCCGCAAGCATGAGCACGACCATGGTCTCCCCGATGGCACGACCAAGGCCCAGCATCACAGCCGCAAAGATGCCCGATGACGCGGCCGGCACAATAACCTTGTATGCGGTCTGCCAGCGAGTGTTGCCGAGCGCCAGCGAACCCATACGCAGGTCCTGCGGCACCGCATGCATCGCGTCTTCGGCGATCGATACGATGGTCGGTAGCGTGAGAATACCGATCATGACACCGGCCGAGAAGGCAGTCAGTCCGGTGTCGAGATTAAACAACTTCTGGGTCCACGGCACGAGCAGCGCAAGACCGATGAGACCGAATACCACAGACGGAATCGCCGCCATGAACTCGATCAGCGACTTCGCTATGTCTTTGAACCTGCGTGACGCGAATTCGGATATATAGATCGCGCTCATCACTCCGAGTGGAACGCACACCACGAGACCAACGATCGTGACCCACAGCGAGCCGGCTTCCGAGGGAAGGAAGCCGTACTGCGCGGGGTCGGACGTTGGGTACCAGAACTCGCCGGAGACCATCTTCCACAGGCCGACTTCTTCGAACGAACGCGTTGCGTTGAAGAAGAGGAAGATCGCTATCGCGGCAAGAATGACGATTGCGAGCCAACCGCTCGCGGCAATCATTCTGGAGACAACAGCCTCAGCCGCCCGGTGAGTAACCGAACGGCTGAGACCGCGCCTCGTTTTGCGAGGGATGTCAGTCATGTATCACTACGGAAGCGGTACGAAGCCCTGATCGACCACGATGGCCTGGCCGGCCTCGCCGAGGATCCACTCAAGGTATGCGGCCTGCACACCCTCCGGGGTACCGTTGCTGTACATGTAGAGGTAGCGGCTGATCGGGTAGCTGCCATCCGCGGCAGTCTCGATGCTCGCCTTCACGCCATCCACCGCAACCACACTGATGTCGGGAGTCAGATAGCCAAGACCGACATACGCGATCGCCTGTTCGTTGCCCTTGACCTCATCGACCAGCGCCTGGTTCGAAGCGAGGTTGCGCATCGACGGTGCGTACTCCGCATCCTCGCCGACAACCGCCTCCTTGAAGTACTCATAGGTACCAGAGGAGGTGTCGCGACCCAGAAGGACAATGTCAGCGTCGACTCCGCCAATGTCTTTCCAGTTGGTCACTTCACCGCGATAGATCTTGCCAAGGTCGTCCATGGAGAGCTCGGCAACGCCATTCGCGGGATTCACTACTACCGCGATACCATCGATGGCGACCTGATGCTCAACTGGGTCAACGCCAACAGCCTCAGCCTCGGTGACCTCTTCGTCCTTGATGGCACGCGAGGCATTTGCGAAATCGACCGTTCCGTTGATCAGGCCGGCGATGCCCGTACCCGAGCCGCCGCCCTTCACAGAGACCATCACGCCGGGATTTTCGTTCATGAACTCCTCGGCCCAGGCCTGACCCATGTTCACGATCGTGTCGGAGCCTTCGACGTTGATCGAGCCGGTGAGCTCGCCGCCGGTCGTGTCCCCGCCGTCCGACGTGCTATCGCTACTGCAGCCGGAAAGACCGACCACGCCGAGCGCGAGCACGAAAGCCAGCGTCAGAGCAAACAACTTGTTCGCCTTCACCAAATCCCTCTTCTCTGTCATGTGTCAAATCATCGGTTGGGCGCTCCATCTCCGCCCTCTTGCAAGCACAACGATAGGATTCATGCCGTAGGAAGTGGTTGCACCGCTGTTAAACCTGCGTACATCTAGGTAAAACTATTGTTAAACGCAATTGAATTGCTCCCGAGACATGCAATCATGAGCCCACGAACACCCCTTGAAGGGATTGGGCATGGCGCGAGTACTGGTAGTGGAAGATGATCCAATCATCCGGCAGACCGTCGAGTACGCCCTCAAGCGGGCAGGATTCGACACAACGAGTGTTGCCGACGGTCGCGAGGGCCTCGATGCCGCGCGGCGGATCAAGCCGGACCTGATTCTGCTCGATCTCATGCTGCCCAGCATGGATGGGTATCTGGTCGCCGAGGAACTCCGAACCACCGACAAAGACGTCGCAATCATCATGGTGACCGCGCTCGATCAGGAACGCGACAAGGTTCGCGGACTGGATGCGGGTGCCGACGACTACATCACCAAGCCATTCTCGATGCAGGAACTCCTCGCCCGGGTTCGGGCCAACCTGCGCCGGGTCAAGGAACGCGAAGTCCTCTCCAAGCAAGAGACCATCACGGTTGGAGACTTGATCGTCGAGCCGAGTGAGTTTCGCGTCAGCATCAAGGGCGTGCCTACGAAGCTACGACTCAAGGAGTTCCAGCTACTTGTCTCACTCGCCTCAGAGCCGGGCGCGCTCAAGACACGTCAGGCACTTGCCGAGGAGGTCTGGGGCTACGACTTCCTCCCCTCCTCACGCACGATCGACGTGCACATCCGCCGGCTCAGACAGGCGATCGAAGACCCCTCGGACTACGTCTACATACACACCGTCCACGGGCTCGGCTATCGCTTTGGTGCAATTCCCCACGACGAGATCTCCCAAGGAGCAACCACCGTATGACCGACATCGCACACCGCTGGGCGGACTCGTATCGAGCGCGACTCGCGATCGGATACCTGATCGTGGTCGCACTCTTCGCGTCTGCGTGGGCGTGGAGCTTGTTCGGTCCGCTCAACACGGCGATCGTGAGCCAGCAGAGCGACAACCTCCAGGCGGTCGCACAAGCCGGCGCACTTGTATTGGGACAGACCGACACGTCTGCCACGGAGACCGCCAGGCAGTTGACCGCGCGCACCAACCTTCGAATGACGATCGTCGCCTCTGACGGTTCCGTACTCGCGGACTCCGAAGAAGACACGAACGACATGGAGAACCACGGGGGCCGCCCGGAGGTGATCGATGCGTTCGACGGAGACGTCGGCATTGCCCGTCGACTGAGTTCCACGCAAGGCACCGAACAGCTCTACGTCGCCGTCCCTGCAAGTTTCAACGGTGAGCGTGTGGCGCTCCGAGTCTCAGACTCCCTTGAGCGCATCAGTGACGTGGCCGCATCGGCACGCCGGTTCGGACTCATGCTGCTCGCGATCGCTATCGTGCTGGCAGCGGCGATCGTCACTCGGCTGACTGCTGTAGCGTCCGAACCTATAGCCCGACTCTCATTAGCAGCCAACTCAATGGCCGCAGGCAACCTCAACGCAGCGGTACCCGCAGAGACTGGTGACCTGCGCGTCTTGTCCACAGCACTGACCGAGTTGCGCGAGCAGATGCGTCGTCGGGTTGGCGAACTCGAATCCGAACAGCGCAATCTACGCTCTGTGCTCGATGGGCTTCCCGACGGCGTCCTTCTCTTGCAGGATGGCACGATCCAATTCGCCAACACTGCAACCGATTCGCTCCTGAAAGCCCCGGCGACCGGTTGGAAGAACAGACCCGTCGAGTCGCTCGCAATCCCAGCCTCAGTGGTCGGAATCATCAAGCGCGGATTGACAGCCAACGAGTCCGTTGTGGGAGATTGCGGTCCCGATACCAGCGGTCGCTACATTCGAGTGAGCGTGCTTCCCTTGAACCCCGCCGGCCCGCATACGCGCCACATCGTAGTCATGAGCGACATCACTGAACGCACCCGGGTCGACAGTGTGCGGCGTGACTTCGTGGCCAATGCCAGCCATGAGCTCAAGACTCCAAGCGCCGGTATTCATCTTCTCGCCGAGTCCGCTGCAAACGCAGCGGCCGACGGTGATGTCGACCAGGCAATCGCCTTCGCGCAGCAGATCGCCAGCGAGTCAGCTCGTCTTGGCAGGCTCGTGCAAGACCTGCTGGACCTGTCCCGACTCGAGGCAACCGCAGCCACTGGAACAGTGACGGATGTCCGGGCCGCAATCGAGAACGCCCTGGTTGGTCATAGCGTGGCAGCGGAAACGAACAACCTCGGGCTCGAAAAGGATCTGACCCACGTCGATGGAATCGACGTCCTCGCCCTGGTGGATCCAACCGATCTCGCGGTAGCTCTCGATAATCTACTGGACAACGCGATCAAGTACACCGAGGAAGGCTCGGTGACGGTGGGGGTCTCAGTCGACGGGAGCCGTGTGCTGATTTCGGTACGTGACACCGGCATTGGAATCCCCGGGGAAGACCTACCGCGCGTCTTTGAGCGTTTCTATCGGGTTGATCGCGCGCGCTCACGCGAAAGCGGTGGAACCGGGCTCGGACTCGCACTCGTGCGCCACGTTGTCGAACGCGCCGGGGGATCGATTGAGATCGTCTCGCATCCGGGCGAGGGGTCGACGTTCACGATGTCGCTACCCCGGGCCTAGGCGGTCCGCAGGGAGAACCGCGCGCTACTCGGTCGGTGTGAAGTTGAAATAGAGCGACGCCGCGGCCGCCATGATGCCGACACCAAGTATCCATGATGCGGTGACGTCACCAAACCAGTGCACTCCGAGGTAGACGCGAGAGGCCCCCACAAGCAGCGGAATCGCGACAGATATGGTGAACACGATTGCTCGAGTACGCAGCGACTTGGCCTCAAGCGAAACGATGAACGCAATCAAGGCAAAGAACAGAAATGTCGCCAATGCGTGCCCTGATGGGAAGCTGTAGCTGTCGGGCAGCGTGATTCGAGCATATTCGAGTCCTGGGCGGGAACGCTCGACAAGCTCCTTTGCAAGCCATCCAACGCTTGTGCCCAACATCATGGTAAGCCCGAACATGACTGCCTCAACGCGAGAGCCACGCACGTGGAGTGCCGCAACCGCGATGGCTGTCGCAAAGAACATCACCCAGAAATCCCCGACATGGGTTGCGGCGCCAAAGAACGGCTCGAACCATACGACATCCATCGAGCGAAAGAGGCCCGACCCCGCCTCGTCAAAAGCAACAAACGCCGGGGACACCAATACGACGAACACGAGACCGAAGAAAAGCAACGCCGCAATGCCCGCGAGGACAACAAGAACGCCCGGACGCGTATCCCGGCGCCACGGTGTTCCGCTCGATGTGGTCATGGCTCCCCTGTCCCCCCTGTTATCCCGAAGCTGCGTCAACGAGTCGGGATGCAACCTGCTTCTTGCGGGACAGCACACCGTCCATCCAGGTCACCCCATCAGTGAGCGAAATGTCGAGTCCCCGCTCGGCAAGACGTATCTTGCCTATGGCGATGATGTTGCTTCCCTCACGTACTACATCAGTGACCATAAGAATCACCAGGTCATAACCTCGATTCGTCCGCAACCCTTCCATGAGCTGCTGTAACTCCTCGAGATGCGCCATCACCTCACCTGCGTCGACCGTCTCGACCTGGCCGATCGCCGTGGTCACATCGCCCACACGGTACTCTTTGAGATCGGCCATGAGAGCCCGCTCTGCGCTGAAAGGCTCACCAGCCGTCCGGGCACGAAACATCTCCATACCAAACTCGATGGCATCGGCAGCCAGAATCGCTGCAAGCTTGTCCGCAACTGCTCGGTCAACGTCCGTCGTTGTGGGTGACTTGAGCAGCACGGTATCCGTGAGGACTGCCGCAAGCAGCAAGCCTGCCATGGATTCCGGAATCTCGACACCGAGTTCATCGTAGCGTTGCGCAACGATCGTCGCGGTCGAGCCCACCGGCAGATTGAGAAAGAGAATCGGTCCGTTTGTCTGCACATCACCAACCCTGTGATGATCCACGATCTCAACTACCGAGGCATTCGCGACACCGGGCGCAGACTGTGCAAGTTCGTTGTGATCAACGAGCACGACACGCCTGCGCGCGCCGAACGCGAGGTTGGTCCGTGTGAGGATTCCGACAAGACGGCCGTCGCCATCAACCACGAGCGCCTCGCGGTGCTCGCTCGATAGCGCGTCCTCCGCAGCTTCTGAGAGCAAGGTGTCCGGCTCGACATAGGGCACGTGTGTGTCCATGACGTCTCGAACGGAGGTCGAGAGATTGACCAGGCGCGCGGCGGCGTAGCTGTCATGCACCGTCGCGATAACGGCAGCGCCTCTCGCTCGAGCCACCTCGAGAACCTCTTCGTCCGGACGCGCGCCCCCGCTCACAATCAGACACGCGACCCCCGCATCAAGTGCCATCGGCTGCGTACGCTTACGATCGCCCACGATAAGCGTGTCGCCCGGCTGAATGTAGCCGAGCATGGTAGCCGGTTCCATTGCAGCAATGAGCACGTTGCCTTCAAGCTGCTCCTTTGGATCACCGACAACAAGATCTCCATCGAGCACACGAACGAGACTCGCCACGCTCACAGGCACCTTGCCAAAGCCACGAATCTCGGTTTCATCGAGATAGCGCTCGGCAAGATTGCGCACGTTGACCAGTCCACGAACGACACTTCCCTCAAGTACCGGGAGGGCGCGCACGTGGTGCTCGCGCATAAGCCGACCCGCATCGAGCATCGTCTGATCCGCAGAGACAGAGACAACACTTTCCGTCATCACATCGCGTACGCGTGTGTGCACATGTGTGATCTCTTCAGGCAGTTGCACACCAAAACGCGCAAACACCCAGGCAGTCTCGTGCGGAACCGAACCCAAACGGGCTGGAACATAGACGTTCTCCGGATCCGTCAGGTTCTTGAGGTGCGCATAGGCGACCGCTGAACAGATCGAATCGTTATCCGGGTTCTTATGGCCAAAGACCAGAACAGGTCCCACGAACAAACACCTCCGAGATCGCGGACGACAGGCGCGCCCGCTCTTACTCGCATTCTAATCGAATGTGAGTTGTGAACGCCTGAATCTACGCATCGCGATACCAACAAACACCGCATCGACGAGTACAAGGAGGGCGACTCCCGCAGCGGCGATTATCCACAAATCGAGCTGAACAGCCCAGTCAACGAGAGCTCGGCGCATCGGTTCTGACAGAGCGCGAAACATATAGTTGGCCGCAATTCCCGGAACCCACAGGGTTACCAAGATTCCCAGGCTCAGTGTCTGTCCGGCTTGCCGCACCGTCTTCGCCTTCAGCGAAATCATCACACCGATCGAGGCAACGAACAGAGTGACCAGGAAGCCGATCACAAGGACACCGAGCGTCACCTCTCCGGGAAAGAGTAAGGGGTAGCGCCATGTGCCGTGGCGCAGGTTCACCGTTACGAGGCTTACAGCGAATACCACAAGCAGCATGCCATAGCCGTAGAGCACCGCAGCGAGCAACTTGCCAAAGAGAATCGCATGATCTGAGAGAGGCGTGGTCAGCAACGTTTCGAGCGTATGGCGTTCCCGCTCACCGGCGAATGAATCGGCGACCAGAGCGCTCACCATGAAAAGTGGCAGCCATGTCCAGGTGAACAAGAGCCACGGCGTCTGCACCCAGGAGAGACCCGCCTGCAGCGGCATGAACACGCCAAATACCGCCACAATAAGCACCAGGTTGAACACACTCCCGCGAGATCCGCCCTGCCTGAGCGCGACCTCCCTAAACTCCTTCGTTGCCACGAGCCACACATCGGCGAATGTCATGCTCATGCGGGCATCTCACCGTCAATATCGAGCAGGCTCAAGAAGGCCTGTTCAAGGCTTTCCGATCCCCGGCGGACCTCCTCGATCTCGGCACCTGCCTCGACCGCTGTACGCACAATGTCGGACACCCGTGCCCCGTCCTCGAGCTCAATGCGCAAACGTGAGTCCTCCAGCGCAACGGACGTGACCCCCGCACACGCCGATATCCGCTCAGTCACCAACGCGCCGAGATTCTGCCCGCCAATCATCAGAAAGCGCGCGCTGCTACTACCTCGTACCTGATCAGGGTGTCCGAGCGCGATCAGCCGACCCTCACGAATCACGCCAACGAGATTACACAGACGCTCTGCCTCGGCAAGGTGATGCGTGTTGATGAAGACAGTCACGCCTTCGTCCGCGACCAGACGCTCAAGGTCGTCACGTAGTTCTGCTGCGGCCACGGGATCGAGTCCTGCGGTGGGTTCATCGAGAAACAGCATCCGAGGGTGGTGCATGAGCGCCCGACCGACCGCCAGGCGTTGCTTCATTCCACGGCTCCACGTCCCCACGAGCTCTCGTCGTCGATCGTAGAGACCCAACGGCTCAAGCAACTCGCGAATCCGCGGTGCGATTTCGGACCGCTTCATGCCGGCGGCCCGCCCAAAGAATGCCAGGTTCTCCTCGGCAGACAGCCGTTCGTAGAGACCTGAGTGCTCCATCAATGCGCCGCTCATAGCACGCACGGCAGCAGCATCTGTGGCAACGTCATGACCCAGGATTTCCGCTCGACCGGATGAAGGATCGAGCAGACCGAGAAGCAGACGGACCGTGGTGGTCTTGCCCGAGCCGTTGGGGCCAAGGAAGCCAAAGACGATACCCGCAGGAACCTCGAGCGTGAGGTCGTCGACGGCTCTCACGGAGGGATAGTCGCGCGTGAGACCCTGGGTCCGCACGGCAACACCAGACATCTTAGCCGTCCACCTTCCTGAGCGGTGCGTAACCGGCGAGCAGCTTCTTTGTACCCGCGGTCTTGAATGAAACCTCGATGCGGTCACCGTCAACAAGGACAACCGTTCCAACGCCGAACACTTTGTGTTCGACCATGTCCCCCGCATCGAAGGTGTCGGTGGGCTCCTTTGGCTGCTTCGATGCCGGCTTGGGCGTTCCGGACCCGAACACATGCCCGCCGCCCGGAGCCGAACCACCAAAACTGCCGGACCCTGTACCGTAGCCGGAGCCGCGCGAACCTTCACCCCGACGGGCAAACCCGGTACCGGTGATTCCCTGTGACCCGACCCCGCTCACCTTCATGTGCTCCTCGGGTATCTCACCCACGAAGCGACTGACCGGGTTGTACTGAGTCGAGCCATAGAGTGAGCGCTGATACGCATGCGTCAGATAGAGGCGCTCGCGAGCACGGGTGATAGCAACGTAGGCAAGACGCCGCTCTTCTTCGACAGCGGACGCCTCGAACATCGAGTTTGCGTGAGGGAAGATGCTGTCTTCCATGCCGGCAACGAACACGATGGGAAACTCAAGGCCTTTGGCCGTGTGCACGGTCATCATCGTGACCGTGCAGTCCGCATCCGCCATCGAGTCGATGTCAGCACGCAATGCGACCCACTCCATGAACTCAGGGATGCCCGCGCCTTCGTGCTGCGTAGAGAACTCATCGACTACGCCGTAGAACTCACGGATGTTCTCGACACGACCATCGGCTTCCATGGTGCGCTCCGCCTGAAGCGCGCCCAGGAGTCCGGAACGCTCGACGATCTCCTCAACGAGATCCCTCAAAGAGCCTCCATCGGCAACAACTGCTCGCATCGCGTCGATCAGCTCAACGAACTTGGCAACAGCAGCCTGAGGGCCGGTGTTCAGCCATTCGCCCTCCGCCGCTCGGTGCATCGCCTCATCGAAGGTGATACCGGCAGCAAGAGCTTCGTAGTCGAGGCGATCCACCGTCGATTTGCCGATCTTTCGCTTGGGCGTGTTGATGATTCGCTTGATTGCGATCTCATCACACGGGTTGGCGACCGCGCGCACATACGCCATGACATCGCGAATCTCCATGCGCTCAAAGAAGCGCGTGCCACCAATGATCTGATATGGGATCCCCGCTCGCAGGAACTGGTCTTCAAGCACGCGACTCTGAGCGTTTGTTCGATAGAAGATCGCGAAATCAGCGTAACTCCTGCCCTGACGCACGTGCCGTTCCACCTCGGTTGCGATGAAGTGCGCCTCATCACGCTCGTCGGTGGCGTGATAGCGGCTAATGGCTTCACCGCCCGCATTCGCGGTCCACAGCGTCTTGGGTTTGCGTCCACTGTTGTTAGCGACCACCGCGTTTGCAGCAGCGAGAATCGTCTCAGTAGAGCGGTAGTTCTGCTCTAGTCTGATGACGGTGGCAGCGGGATAGTCACGCTCGAACTCGAGGATGTTGCGGATGTCTGCGCCACGCCACGAGTAGATGGACTGATCGTCATCGCCAACCACCATGAGATTGCGATGCTTCTCCGCGAGCAGGTTCACGATGCGATACTGCGCATGGTTCGTGTCCTGATACTCATCGACGCTGATGTAGCGGAACCGATCCTGATACGCCGAAAGGACGTCCGAGTTCTCAGCAAGAAGCGTGTGCGCATTCACCAGCAGGTCATCAAAGTCCATGGCGTTGGCATCACGCATGCGCGCCCGGTAGCGTTTGTAGACCTTGGCAGCAGCCTTGTCGATCGGGCTCACGGCGCTCTTCTCGAACTCGGCCGGCCCAACGAGCTCGCTCTTTGCCGAGGAGATTCGCCCAAGAACCCCGTTGACCGGATAGCGCTTGGGATCGAGTTCGAACTCGCCCATGACGGCGGTCAGCATGCGTTTGGTGTCATCGGTATCGTAGATGGTGAAATTGCGATCGTAGCCGCCCTGCGCCACGGGACCCGCCACGCGCTCGGCATCTGCCCGAAGCATACGTACGCACATCGCATGGAACGTCATGACCCACATCGAGCGCACGCCGTTGCCGACAATCTCACCAAGGCGCTCCTTCATCTCTCCTGCGGCCTTGTTGGTGAACGTGATCGCGAGAATCTCTGCAGGTGGAACATGCAGGTCATCCACGAGATGCGCGACGCGGTAGGTAAGCACGCGGGTCTTTCCGCTGCCCGCGCCGGCAAGCACGAGTAGCGGTCCGTCGACAGCCTCGACGGCATCACGCTGGGCTGGGTTGAGGTCGTTCAGATTTACAGTCATAGGGTGGTTAGTTTACACGGCAGACGGCCCCGGTGCGATACCGGGGCCGTCTGCAATAGATTGATTTCTCATGCGGTGGTGTAAGACGAGACTATCTGCCGAGCCACACGTTCACGAGCTCCTGATTGGCCTCATCAGACAACCACTCGTCGATAGCTTCCTCTTCGCTGCCTGCACCATAGTCGCTGATCACGAGCTGGGACAGTGAGGCGAGCGAATCGTCATCCATCTGGAAGTTGCCGATCCACTCAGCAATCTCGGGGAAATCAGATGAGAACGCTTCGCGACCAAGCACATGAAGATCTTCTGCTTCACCGAGCAGACCCTCGGGATCCTCAAGATCCTTGATCGGGTATGCGCCATATGCCCAGTGCGGACGCCACAGGGTCACGACAACCGGCTCCTCGGAACCAGTAGCGCGATCAAGCTCAGCAAGCATGGCAGTAGTCGAGCCCTCGACTATGTCGTATGCCTCGAGTCCATAGCCGGGGACAACTTCCTCACGCGATATCCGCATCAGACCCGAGCCAGGCTCGATACCGATAATCTTGCCATCGAAGGTGTCTTCCATACCCACCAGATCACCGATGGTGTCGGCTTCAACGTACTCAGGCACTGCCCAGGTCAGCAGACCCTTGTCGTACCAGACTGCGAGGTCTTCGATGGTGTCACCGTACTCGGCCCAGTAGTCCGAGTGCGTCACCGGCAGCCAGGCATCAAAGAACAGATCGAGATCGCCGTTGCCCAATCCGTCATAGACGGGAGCAACGTCGAGTTGGGTCAATTCAACCTGATAGCCCTCGTCCTCGAGAATCTGCTTCCACAGGTACGTGACCGCGATATCCTCGTCCCACGGAATCCATCCAATGCGGACCGTGCCCTTGTCCTCTACCGCGGCATCGCCATCATCCGACGCATCGGAAGAGCAGCCCGCGAGACCCAAAGTCGACATGGCCAGAATTGCGGTGAGGACCAGGCTCAGAATGAGCCGGTACTTCTTGCTAGCTGTGTTTTGCATTCGTGCAACTACCTCCTAATAGAACCGTGTGATACATATCCGTTCACTTCGACGTCCTTCTGGACGCCCGTTCACCAAGCGCACTCGTGATCCGATCCAGATAGATCGCCACGATTACGACGCTAAGTCCTGCTTCAAACCCCAATCCCACATCAAGGCGCGTCACTCCGCGAAACACCTCCGCACCGAGCCCTCCGGCACCAACAATGCCTGCGATGACCACCATCGACAGCGCCAGCATGATGACCTGATTGATGCCCGCCATGATCGTTGGCAGGGCAAGAGGAATCTGAACCTGTGTGAGAATCTTGCGCGGGGTCGCGCCAAAAGCGCCAGCGGCCTCGACGACTTCCTCATCGACCTGACGCAAGCCGAGCTCTGTGAGACGCACAGCGGGGGGTATCGCAAAGACCACAGTTGCGACGACTCCCGGCACCTTGCCGATTCCAAAGAAGATGATTGCGGGAATCAGGTAGACGAACGACGGCATGGTCTGCATGAAGTCGAGAACCGGCCGTACGAATGAGCTGAATCCCTGCCTGCGTGCCGCGAGAATGCCAAGTGGAAGACCGATCAGCACCGCGATGAGACTCGCAACCAGTACCAGCGAGAGGGTCGACATGGCCGCATCCCATTGGTCGAGCATCACAATGAACCCAAATCCGATTGCCGAGAACAGCGCGAACCGTCGGGTTCCTACAAGGAGCGCTACGACAGCCAGGATTACAATCATGACAAGGGGTCCCGGCCACACCAGAACTGTTTCGATCCCGTCAATAAGAAAACTGAGGACTGCTGAAATACCGTCGAAGAGCCACTCGAAGTTCACCGTAAGCCAGTCAACTCCAGCATCAACCCAGTCGCCAACGGGGATTCTTAGGGCATCAAAGTTCATTGCGCCGATCCCTCCTCTCTCAGAGGAGTCTCGACCGCGTCGGTCGATAGGTCTTCGCGACGGGAACCGCCAAGGGCGGCCAGGAGCGTCACTCGGGGAATAACTCCGACCAGGCAGCCATCCTCTACCACAGCAAGCGGCAAGCGGCTCTCTGCAGAGGGGATAAGCAGATCGATAAGAGGCGTGTCAGGCGATACGGTTGCAACATCAGAGTGAATGAAGTTGTCCAGTTTGCCCTCGCCTGAGCGCACGGCCTCGATAACATCGTCATCAAGCGCGGCACCAACCAGCCGACGCTTGGGGTCAACTACGAAGAGTGCGGATATCTGACGTTCTCTCATGTGTTTGAGCGCGGCCTTGGGACCCTCGCGACGAAGAATGGTCGCGATTGGCTCCTCCATGACTGCCGAGGCCGTCAGAACGCGAGAACGATCAACATCCTGGACAAACGCCTCGACGTAGTCGTTCGCAGGATCCTGAAGGATATCCTCGGTAGTCCCGATCTGGACGATTCGACCGTCCTTCATCATGGCAATTCGATCGCCGAGGTACATCGCCTCATTCAAGTCGTGCGTGATGAACACGATCGTCTTCTGCAGCTCCTGCTGCAGCGCAACAAGTTGCTCCTGCATCTCAGCGCGAATCAAAGGGTCGAGTGCCGAGAACGCCTCATCCATCAACAGGATGTCTGCGTCCGTTGCAAGTGCCCTGGCGAGGCCGACCCGCTGCTGCATCCCTCCGGAGAGCTCGCCCGGATGCGAGTCCCCCCAACCCGACAGCCCCACCATCTCCAACGCTTCGTTGGCTCGAACGCGGCTTTCGTCCTCCGGCACGTGTCGGACCTCAAGGCCCCACATCGTGTTCTCGAGCACGGTTCGATGCGGGAACAGCCCAAAGTGCTGGAATACCATGCTGATCTTCTCAGCGCGAAGTCGACGCAAATCAGCCGCGGGTAATCCCATAATGTCGATGCCATCAATCAACACACTGCCCGCAGTGGGCGGATGCATCAGATTGAGACATCGGACGAGCGTGGACTTGCCTGAGCCCGAGAGGCCCATGACCACGAAGATCTCGCCCTTCTCGACCTGAAATGATGCGTCGATGACCGCTGGCGTCGCACCAGTCGCTTCCTGAACGGCCACACGATCATGACCCGCTTGCAGCATCTCCAATGCCTTGTCGGATTTCCGACCAAAGACCTTGTAGACGCCCGAGACGTCAATAAGACTCAACTAATTCCTCCTGCCGCACCGCACGACAAAGCAAAGCGTCCATTGCTCTGATCTGAGCAATGAATCGCTCACGCATCCTCCCAAATGGGGATGGTCGCGAGGTATCCACTGATAGGTTTGTGTTCTGCGTTCGTTGACGACCCATCAGGGTCGACCAGACGGTGGCGTGAGGCGGTCCGTGTCCGTACGACTACGACCCTCACTGCGATGTCGAGACCGGGAACCGCTCTGGCAAGAGGGCTCTACCTGTCTTGACGCCATGAGACCCGCGAACGGCGAATCTACGTTCTACAACCTACCAGGAATGAGTACGTGCGGCAAACGCGCACGCTCCTGGGGAGGATCCTGCGCGAGATCGAGAGAGGCGCTCTCTAGAGGTCACTTCACAAACTTGATCATAGAGAACGAGTCGCCGGTATGTCGGAGACACTCGTTGTGGACAATGGAGCGCTCGCCACTCACATGCTGAATGTTGCCGCACTTCTCGCAGACGGCAGTACCGCACACCTTGCAGGGCCCAAGGCGCGCAGACTCAACAGCCCCACAGTGAGTGCAGAACCTAAGGCGCGATTCCGTCAACGACGCCCCCTACAGGAAGCGGACCCGCACACCCGGGAAAGCTACCCCCGGAACCGACTTCGATTCCGGTCACGCCTGTGCGAATCCATTACGTGAGCGAAGTGCCTACAGCCTTCGCTACTGGTTCTAGTTCGACAACAAGTTTCCTTAACCCTTCAAGATCAAGAGATTGCGGTCCGTCACAGAGCGCAGCGCGCGGATCGGGATGCACCTCGACCATGAGTCCGTCCGCCCCCACGGCGACTGCAGCACGCGACACCGCCGGCACGAGATCGGCCGAACCCGTGGGGTGCGACACGTCCACGATGATCGGAAGAAGCGAGAGCTTCTTCACAACCGGGACCGCCGAGATGTCGAGTGTGAAACGAGTGGCAGTCTCAAACGTACGAATGCCGCGCTCGCACAAGATCACATTCTCATTGCCGTTCATGGTGATGTAGTTGCTCGCCTGGAGCCACTCTTCGATAGTCGCCGCCATGCCCCGCTTGAAGATGATCGGCTTCTGTGACTCTGCGGTGACCTCACCGATCTTCTTGAGGAGGCTGAAGTTTGCCATGTTGCGGGTGCCTATCTGAAGCATATCAACGTACGACGCGATCTTCTCGGCGTGGGCGGAGTCTGTGACCTCGGTAACGACGAGCAGCCCGTAGGCATCCGCGGCCTCACGCAGAATCTTGAGGCCCTCCTCTTCCAGTCCCTGGAACGAGAATGGCGACGTGCGAGGCTTGTACGCTCCGCCTCGCATCACCCGGATACCAAGCTCCTTGAGCGTGGCAGCGACCTCCATCATCTGATCGAGCGACTCCACCGAACACGGACCGGCGATGATCGTCATGCCTTTGTCTCGCTGGATTGCCTGGGTGGCCACAGTGCCGCGGCTATCCTCGGCAGCCATCAGCTCCTCAGCTCCTTCATGACATGCAGGATGGCCTCGTAGATCTCGCGCAGATTGTCGCCGTAGAGGGGACCCTCGTTGCACGCAGCGAGGTTTGTGAAGATCTGCTCCTCGCGTTCGGGGTCGTAGAGGCCCCAGTGAACCTGCGGCTTGAGGCCACGAATCGCAAGCGACTCGGTGGCGCGGGCATTCAGCAACTTCACGAGCTGGCAATCGATCTCATCAATGCGAGTCCTGTGCTCCTCGATCTGTGCCTGCGCGTCCTTCTCGTCGGCCATAACCCTCTCCTTGGTCGGCGGTGCCTGATTGAGCGAAACGCCGGTCATATGCCGGCGTTCCGTTGTGCCTCGTATCAGAGTCTATTCCCACTCGATCGTGCCAGGTGGCTTACTCGTGATGTCATATGCAACGCGGTTGATGCCGTCCACTTCATTGATGATGCGGTTGCTCATCTTGGCGAGCAACTCATGCGGCAAACGCGCCCAGTCAGCGGTCATAGCGTCTGCCGAGGCAACCGCCCGAATGATGATCGGATGGCCGTAGGTGCGCTCGTCACCCATGACACCAACACTGCGGATATCCGGAAGTACCGCAAAGTACTGCCAGACCTCCCTATTGGTGTCCCAGATACCGATCTCCTCACGCACGATCGCATCAGCTTTGCGTAAGAGATCGAGCTTCTCAAGCGTGATATCTCCGATGATGCGCACGGCGAGCCCTGGTCCGGGAAACGGCTGTCTATGCACGATCTCATCCGGCAGACCCAGTTCGGATCCCACAGCGCGAACCTCATCCTTGAACAACGCCTTGAGCGGCTCGATGAGATCGAAGTGAACCCCTTCTGGGAAGGGAATCAGGTTGTGGTGACTCTTGATCTTGGCGGCGGTCTTGTTGCCGCTCTCGATCACGTCGGGGTAGAGGGTGCCCTGGGCGAGCCACTGAACTCCCTCGAGCCTGGTGGCCTCATCAAAGAAGACCTTCCAGAATTCCTCGCCTATGATGCGGCGCTTCTGCTCCGGATCGGTCACGCCCGCGAGAAGCGTCAGGTAGCGCTCCTCGGCGTCGACGTGAATGAGGTCGATATGGAACTGGTCGCGGAACGTCTTGACGACCTGATCGGCCTCGTCGAGACGCATCATGCCGTGATCGACGAACACGCAGGTGAGCTGGTCGCCGATCGCCCGATGCAGCAATGCGGCCACCACCGAGCTGTCAACGCCGCCCGAAAGACCACAGATCACTCGCGAAGAACCGACCTGTTCGCGCACCAGCGCGACCGTCTCGTCGATGATGTTGACCATCGTCCAGACCGGCGGGATCTCCGCGATGTCATGCAGGAACGTGCGGATGATGTGCTGGCCGTGCTCGGTGTGCGCGACTTCCGGGTGGAACTGCGTGGCGTAAAGCTTGCGCGCAGGGTCTTCCATGGCGGCTACGGCGGTCGTGTCGGTACGCGCTGTTACGCGAAAGCCATCAGGCGCGGTTCCCACGCTGTCGCGATGGCTCATCCAACACTGTGAGCGTGCGGGCACTCCCGCAAGCAACTCACTGTCCGTGTCGGTCACTTCGAGTTCGGCGAAACCATACTCGCCGATGTCCGTCTTGGGGATCTCCCCGCCAAGATGCAGTGCCATCTCCTGGATGCCATAGCAGAAACCGAGCACGGGTATCCCGAGATCGAGAATCGCCGGGTCTATGTGCGGCGCACCATCGGCGTACACACTCGCGGGGCCTCCTGAGAGGATGAGCGCAGCCGGACGCCGCCGCGCGACCTCCTGAGCAGAGATGTCGAACGGGACGATCTCCGAGTAGACGCGCGCTTCACGCACGCGACGTGCGATCAACTGCGCATACTGCGCGCCGAAGTCGAGTACGAATACGGTCGGCTGTTCGTCGTGGTAGCTCGTCACCCCTACCGGCCCATCCCTACGCCCTGCGCGTTCTGCAGTGCCTTGCCTTCGGTCTGAAGCGAGGGAGCGACCATGACCTCGGCCTTCTGGAACGCCTTAAGGTTCTCGTAGCCACAGGTCGCCATCGAGGTGCGAAGGCCACCAAGAAGGTTGAGGGTGCCGTCGTTTTGGTGCGCGGGGCCAAGGAGGATGTCCTCGAGGCTGCCCTTGATTCCCGCACGTACGCGCGTGCCGCGCGGCAGGTCGGGATGGAAGGTCGCCATGCCCCAGTGGTAGCCGCGACCGGGTGCCTCAGAGGCTGCGGCGAGCGGCGAGCCGATCATGATCGCATCGGCGCCGACTGCGATGGCCTTGGCAAGATCGCCACCGGTGCGCATACCGCCGTCGGCGATAACGTGTGCGTAGACGCCGCTCTCCTCGAGATAGCGCGTACGAGCGGCGGACGCATCGGCGACCGCCGTGCACTGCGGAACACCAATGCCGAGTACGCGACGTGAGGTGCAGGCGTGGCCGGGACCAACGCCGACCAGCACGCCGATCGCGCCGGCGCGCATGAGGTGGAGTGCACCCTGGTAGCTGCAGCAGCCGCCGATGATGCACGGAATATCGAGGTTGCTCACGAACGCGTTGAGATCAAGTGGCTCGTCGTAGCTCGACTTGTGCTCAGCCGAAACGACCGTGCCCTGGATGATGAGGATATCAAGGCCCCCGTCGAGCGCGGGGCCGATGTAGCGCTCCACATTCTGCGGAGTGAGTGATGCCGCCGCGAGAACTCCGCCAGCCTTGATCTCTTTGATGCGCTGGGTGATGAGCTCGGGTTTGACGTCTTCGGCGGCGTAGATGGCCTGCATCTTGGCGGTTGCCTCTTCATGATCGAACGAAGCGATCGCGTCGAGATGCGGAGCCGGATCGGCGTAGCGGGTCTGGATGCCCTCAAGGTTGAGAACGGCGAGCCCGCCCAGTTTTCCAAGCGTGATTGCGAACGACGGGTCTACCACACCGTCCATTGCCGAGGCGAGCACCGGCAGCGCGAAGCTATACTCCCT
>JAGXFU010000007.1 GCA_024637115.1 Actinomycetes bacterium | reverse complement strand
TTGGTGAGAGCGGAGTCGGTGGACTCTGTGCTCTCGATGGTGATCTCGACGTCCTCGAGATAGGGCTCGCCTTCGTCCAGCTCGCCGTTCTCGTTGAGGTCGTTGAACTTCACGACCGTGATGTCAGCCGGGAGGGGCTCAACGCACTCTTGCACGACATGCGTGAAGAGAAGTCCTGGCCACTGGCCCTGACCTGCCCACGCGGTCTCGCTCTGCCCGCCGTTGTGAACCTCGGCGTGTGCGGCGATGTAGAGCGTGTCACCGGCGGTTGCGCTGAGGCTGGCGAGGGAGATGGTGTAGGTATAGGACGTCACGTAAGGATTATGGGTGGTCTGAAGCGGGAACTGGCCGGGCGCATACGTGGACGGCGGGGTGGTTCCCACATACAGGTGGGTAACGCCCATTGTCCATCCGCCGGTCGTGGCGAATGTCACATAGACGTTGTCTGCGTCGTTGCTCACCGATACCGAACCGGCATCCGTGTGCTGACCTGCCCAGAATGTTGCGATCGTCGTGAGTTCGCATCCTTCACCTACGGTGATGGGTGCGGGGAAATCATCTCGTGGGCCTCCGCCGTTCGTGCTCACTGCGAGCGCTACGACTGCAGCCACTGTCACGGATTGTGCTTCAAGGGACTCGGATACGACTGGCTCTTTGGCCGGTCCGTCAGCGGGCTCTTCCGCAGGTACCTCAACCGAGTCAACAACCACCTCAGGGATGGTCACTGCATCGCTATTGAGATCCGCAGTCTCGTCTGCAGGTGTCTGCTCGACAGCTTCGACAGGTACTACGGGTTCGGGTGTCGCGGATGTCTCGTTGGCGAACGCCGCGATACCAGGGCTGATCAGCATCAATACGAGCATCAAAGAAAGAACCGTGGAGAGCGTATGGAATACACCGCTCTTTTGCGCTTGTGCCCACAGCATCACTGTTCACCTCCCTAACGTGGAGCTCTTACGCTCCTCTTGCCGTCTCAACGTGTGAGAACCGGACTTCGTTTTTACTTCAATACTAAGATGCCCCTTATTAACCGATACTAACCATCATTCTTTGTACGCACTAATTCCACATGGAGACGGGTACAAAAAAAGGACGGACCCCGGGGTCCGTCCTCAAGTCTTGCACTGTGCCGCGCCCTCTACTTCTTAGATGAGCCCTTTGAACGAGCGGCCTTCTTTAGTACGGGCCTACAATCCTTGACCAATGCTCGCGGCAAGACCTCATCCATACTCTCAACCGGGATGATCTCGAGCTCATCACGAACGTGTGGAGGCAGGAGATCGAGGTCGCGCAGGTTGTCCTTGGGAATCAGAGCCGTTTTGATCCCTGCCCGGTGGGCAGCAAGCAACTTCTCTTTCAGCCCGCCGATAGGCAGAACCCGTCCGCGAAGGGTGATCTCTCCGGTCATAGCCAGATCCCGCCGAACGGGACAGCCAATCAGAGAACTGGCAAGCGCCGTTGCCATCGTGATGCCCGCGGAGGGACCGTCTTTCGGAATCGCCGCAGCCGGAACATGAATGTGCATATCCAGCTTCTCATTGAAATCCTCGTCGATCCCGAGATCTTTCGCGCGCGTCCGAATGTAGGAGACTGCGGCTTGGGCCGATTCCTTCATCACGTCGCCGAGTTGCCCGGTCAAAGTGAGCTTCCCTGTGCCCTTCATCTTCGTCGCCTCGATGAAGATGACGTCTCCGCCCACCTCGGTCCATACCAGCCCTGTCGAGACCCCGACCTCATCTTGTTCCTCGGCAAGTCCGTACGAGAACTTCGGCGGCCCAAGGTACTTGTGAAGTGTGCGGGCCGTGACTGAGGTCTTGCGTTTGTAGCCCTCGACGACCTTGCGCGCAACCTGCCTGCAGATCATGGCGATGGTGCGTTCAAGATTCCTCACGCCTGCCTCACGCGTATAGCGACGCACGATTTCGCGAACTGCTTCGTCGGCGATATCGAGCTTGCCCGGTGTAAGCCCGTGCTCACCCAGCTGCTTTGGAATGAGGTACTGCCGAGCGATATGGAGCTTCTCATCCTCTGTGTAGCCGGGGAAATGAATAACCTCCATGCGATCTCGCAAAGCCGGCGGAATAGGGTCGAGAAGATTCGCCGTGGTTATGAACATCACGTTTGAGAGATCGAACGGCGCTTCCAAATAGTGATCCTGGAACGCGTTGTTCTGCTCGGGGTCGAGCACTTCGAGCAGAGCCGAAGTCGGATCTCCTCTGAAGTCCATACCGACCTTATCGATCTCATCCATCATGAACACAGGATTGTTGGTTCCCGCCTGACTGATGGACTGGATTATCCGCCCCGGCAGCGCGCCAACATACGTGCGCCGATGCCCGCGGATCTCCGCCTCGTCTCGAACGCCTCCGAGCGACATACGGATGAACTCGCGGCCCAGCGAGCGGGCAATCGACTTCCCGAGCGATGTCTTGCCAACCCCCGGAGGTCCAACGAAACACAGAATCGGACCGCGCATGTGGTCGGTGAGTTTATGAACCGCCAGATATTCGAGGATGCGCTCCTTGACCTTCTCAAGACCGTAATGGTCGTGATCGAGAACCTCCTGCGCAGCCTTGAGATCGATTACTTCATCTGAACCTGAACTCCACGGCAGGCCGATGAGCCAATCCAGATAGGTACGGATAACTCCCGTCTCAGCCGCTGCTGCGGGCATCTTCTCGAGTCGCGAGACTTCCTTGAGCGCCTTCTCCTCAACATCCTCGGGCATCGTGGCGGCCGCGATCTTCTCGCGATACTCATCCATCTCCGCCTGGACCTCGTCATACTGACCGAGCTCCTGTTGAATCGCCTTGAGCTGTTCGCGAAGGAAATATTCGCGCTGTGTCTTTGTCATCTGCTCTTTGACGCGACTCTGGATCTTTGACCCGAGCTCGAGGATCTCCAGTTCCTTGCGAAGGAACGTGCTCGCTCTGTCCAGCCGCTCTCGGGGCTCAAGAGCCTCAAGAATCTGTTGCTTGTCCTCGACGCGCAGATTGAGATGGAACGCCACGAAATCGGCGAGGCGTCCCGGCTCTTCGATGGTCGAGGCCGCCATGAGTACTTCTTGCGGAATCGGCTTACCCAAGTCCGATGCGCGCTCGAAATCAGTGATAAGCGTGCGCATCATCGCTTCGGTCTCAACGTCGACCGTTTCATCTTCATCGATGAGTTCCACGCGTACCTGCACATATGGCTCGGATTGAATCCACTCAACAATCCGCATCCGTCGCTGTCCTTCGACAAGAGCTTTGGCGGTACCATCCGGCAGCTTGAGCTCCTGCATCACTGAGGCGACGCAGCCGATCTCATAGATATCCTCAGCTCCGGGATCGGGCTCCTCGGCTTCTTTCTGTGTTACGAGCGCGACAAGATGATCCTCTCTCATCGCTTCCTCGAGGGCATTGATCGACCGCTCGCGACCCACGAACAACGGCACGACAAGATTCGGGAACAGAATCAAGTCCCGCAGCGGGATGAGAGGCAGTACATCAGGTATCGGGGCGACAACGCTTCGCTCAGACATCCTCGGCGATTCCTTTCGTCGTGGACGTGCGATAATCATTCTGCCCGATTCTTCGACATGATTCACGCCACATCCTGGGTTGTGCATGGTATGTGACGTATTGAGTGACCTGGAGATCCGTGACCATTATGCGATTCGCCTACCCTACTAGCGCCCCACGTGCGCGCCTTCATATGACAATACTGCTGGCACTCGTCTGGCTCGTTGCCGCGCTCCCAGCCGGAGCCACTACCCCTGCGACGTCGCCTGAAGTTCTGCCGGACGGCAGTCCCTTTGTCACGCTCGACCTTGGTGAGCCCTGGGTCGCAACGACCTCGGCGTTCTCGATTGATGCGACCGTGCAGATCGATCGGCCCTCTGAGTATCTCGAATCGCGACTACAGATTCATAATCCCAGCGGCAGCCTCATGTTCCAGAAGACTGAAGTACGCAACAACGAGCCCACGGGAACCGTAACCTTCACGTTTGAGCGAGAACTGGCTGACCTCAACCTATCCCCTGGCATCTATCCTGTCGAGCTTCGCGTACGAAGCGACAGCGGAACGGTGCGTGAGTGGATCATCACAGAGTCTCTAATACTATTCGACGCAACTGCACAGCCCGTTCCCTTCTCTCTGATCGTGAGTGTCTCCTCTCCAACCGCCACTGACCCCGCAGGTCGCTTTGTGGTTGATCCCGGAAGATTCGACCGCGCTCGAACCGAGGTCGAAGCCCTGTGCCGCCTCGTACTCGACGAGCCCCGAATGTCAGCGGGACTCGCAATCCCTCCCGTGCTTCTCGAGGAGTGGGCGCATGTAGCATCCGGATACGAGACTTCAGGACCGGAAGGAATCCAGTCAGTTGAGGTCGACGCCCCGATACCACGTGAGTACGAAGCGACCCTTGAGCTCCTCAACCAGGCCTTGGATACGGGACGGCTCGAACTGCTTTCCGTCCCGTACGCGAATCCGCTGATATCCGGACTTGAGCGCAGCGGACGACTCGGAGACATCGCCGTTCATCTTGAGCGCGGTCTTTCTGCGGTTGTTGCCAGCATTGAGACATCGCCCTCATCGGGCGTGGTCCTGGCAGACGGCCGCCTCCCCAACGAGTCAGTCAACTCCCTCACGGTTAGGGGTATCGAATTCGCGGTTGTCGCACAAACAGCGATCGCTTCTGCCGAGGAGACCCCGGTCTCCGCTCCCTACCTGATCGAGGCAACCTCAACGACCGATCGCTTCGTTGCCCTCGCCACAGATAGTGAGATAGCCACAGCACTGGCCGCCGGTGACGGTACTTCGGCCGCCCACATGATCTTTGGGCGCAGTCTCTCTGCCGAGCCCACAGCCCCACTTGTGGCATCCGTCTTGGTCGGCCCCGGTCGAGACATGAACATCGAGACCCTGGCGACCTGTCTGAGCGGGCTTGCCGACGCGCCGTGGGTACACTTCGTGTCCCCTGGCGCCGCCGCAAGTAGCGCAGCGCTGACATCCGGAAGCCTAGCCAGCGACGTAGAGACCAACGACAACGCTCCTGCGGGCTACTGGGACGAATGCGCCGAAGCTCGAGAGTACGCCGAGGCGCTCGTTGTGGCGGCCGGTTCTGCCGATGCGCAAGCGCAACTCGCTCAAGATGCTTCTCTGATCTCACAAGACGCTGCATGGGCCGGTCCAGATGGAAGCTGGAGTTCGGCGGACCGAGGTCGAGGGTTTGCTTCCTCGGCATCCCGTGAAGCGCACTCGATCCTCGATGCCATATCGATCTCGACTCAAGACATGACACTATCCTCCGCGACCGGTGAGGTACCAATCAACATCGCGAACAGTTCCAACAAGACACTGACCGTCCGGGTGGTCACCACGGCAGCCGGGATCGAACTCAGCAGTGGCAACGACGTCGTACTTGTCGTCCGTCCCCAAGACAACTTCCTCACCATTCCCGTGGATCTTCAGTCATCGCTGTCAGGGACCTTGAATATTCAGGTACTGGCGGGCGATACCGCTCTGTCTAGCGCAGTTGTAACCGTGCGCGCCTCATATCTCGACCGTCTCGCCATTCTCGGCGGGGCAAGTCTCGTCTTGGTAGGCTTGTTGCTGTTCATCCGCCACCGCGTCCGCTCAGTGTCTACTGCTGATACCATATAGAATGCGTGGCTGCTTCCACTCGGACAAGAAAGGTATCGGATGAGGAAGTCGATTGGAATAGTGCTCTTCATCGTCATTACCCTCGTCCTTGTCAACGACGTGGGGCGCTACGCCAAAGCGAGCTACGATGTGAACAATGTAGCCATGGAGACCGGTGACAGACTCAGCCCCCGGGGTGACAAGGATCGCAACCAGAACGCCACAATGGCGGCAGAATACGCCGCGGGACGCGGGACGACAGTCTACCTGTACGACCAGGATGAGAACACGTTCCACGCGTGGCTGCAGGCACCGGTTGAGGGTACGTGGATACTCGCCACTGTGTTGACCTACTTCAGTGGCGGAACATTCACACAACCCTACTACGTCAAGTCCGAGACCCAGGGCAGTTTCAGATGACCGGGGTCTGTCCGATGGTTCAGAGGTAGAGAGGCAACATGCGTACAGTCCTGCTCGACACCAACGTCTTACTCGCTGACCCAGGGGCCATCTTTGAGTTCGACGAAGACACGGAGATCGTCATCCCCGAGACGGTGCTGGGCGAACTCGACCGGCTCAAGACTTCACGAGTGGATCCCGACCTCAGGTTCCGCGGTCGCGAGATCAGCAGGATTCTCTTTGAACTGTCTGAGCAAGGCAGCCTGATCGACGGAGTGAAGATCCCCGACAGCGGGATACTCCGGGTTGTTCCCTACGACTCCGACAAGCCGCTGCCCGATGGGTTCTCAACTCGAAATGCCGACGATAAGATCCTGGCTGTCGCCTACCAGGTTTGTGCTGAAGGGTGCGAGAGCCTCACGGTAATCACCAACGACCTCAACATGCTCCTTAAAGCGCAGGCTCTTGGATTGGCTGTTGAGCGCAGGGCCGGAGAAGTCGAAGGCAGCTGGGGGCGACGCTACATCATCCGCCCATTTCAGCGCTATCGCGTGCCGATCGGCATACTCGCCGTCGCAGTGGCCGTCTTCGCTGCAATCGTTCTGGTGTCGCTACTGGGTACACCGGGGACAAATCAGATCTCGGGCGTGCCAACTGAGTTCCGCGAGCAACTGGGTGTGAATGAACAGAAGATACTCGACTATCTGCTCACGCTGGAACGCGATGAGACCGACCTGGATACCCGCCTCGCACTTGCCAACGTCTATTATGACTTGCGCCTGCAGTCCGGGGAGATCCGGTATTCGCAGCTCGCGGTCAGGCACTACGAGCGGTACCTGGAAGTCAAGCCTGACAGTCCCGATGTACGGGCCGACTTCGCAGCGTCCTACTTCTATGCCGGCCAGACGGACCGGGCGATCCAAGAAGCCCTGAAAGTCGTC
Organism: Actinomycetes bacterium; assembly: GCA_024637115.1. Classification (GTDB taxonomy): domain Bacteria; phylum Actinomycetota; class Coriobacteriia; order Anaerosomatales; family JAGXFU01; genus JAGXFU01. The sequence goes on along the minus strand of JAGXFU010000007.1, from coordinate 166,411 downwards.
GAGCAGAACCCCAATCACCTTCAGGCGAATTTCAACTTGGGCATATTCTATTGGCGCGGCAGAAACGACTACAATGCCGCAGCAACTCAGTTCAACAAGGTAATCGCACTCACAGAAACTGGGGATACACATGCGCAGGCTGTGAATTCAGATGCCCGAGCTGCGCTTGAGCAGGTTACCGCAGAAGCAGAGGCCGCCGACCAGCCGCTGCCACAGGAAGGAACGTTCTAGAACATGGAGACCATTGACATCGCCATTGTCGGAGCCGGACCTGCCGGCCTGACTGCCGCCCTATATGCTTCTCGTGCGCGCGCCCGAACCGTTGTATTCGAGCAGGGCATACCGGGAGGCCAAATCATCACGACTGACTGGGTCGAGAACTACCCGGGATTCCCTAAGGGGCTATCCGGCCAGGAGCTTGGCGACCTGATGCTTGCCCAGGCCGAAGAGTTCGGAGCCGAGGTGCGCCCGTTCACGTCGATCGACAAGATCGAGCCTTCCGACCTGGACTTCATCATCACCACTTCAGAAGATGAGCAGTTCCTTGCGCGAGCCGTAATCATTGCAACGGGCGCCATTCCAAAGAAGCTCGGTGTCCCGGGTGAGAGCGAGTTCACGGGACGAGGCGTCTCATGGTGTGCCACGTGCGACGGCGCTCTGTTCAAAGATAAAGTGGTAGCCGTCATTGGTGGCGGCGACGCCGCAGCCGAAGAGGCGCTCTTTCTCACGAAGTTTGCCGCCCAGGTACATCTCATCCATCGGCGCGACGAACTCAGGGCCACAAAGTGCATTCAAGAGCGGTGCTTCGAAAACGACAAGATCACCATGCAGTGGAGCCGTGTCGTCAAGGAAGTCAAAGGTGAAGGCGGCAAAGTGGTTGGGATTGAACTTGGCGCCACTAACGGCGATGAAGATGAGTTTCTGCCGCTCGATGGAGTGTTCATCTTTGTGGGAGTCGACCCCGTCAATACAATCGCGATGGACCTGACGAGTTTCAACGAGTCAGGATATATCGTGACAGACCATGATGGCCGCACTGACTACCCGGGCATCTATGCTGCCGGCGATGTCACAGACAATGAGTTGAAGCAAGTGATCACAGCCGCGGCAAAGGGTGCTTCCTCCGCGTTCGAAGCACTGAAATACGTAGATAACAAGGTATGCTCGATCTGAACCGACAGTGTGTGAAGGGAGTACGGGTATGAGCGAAATGATGCAGGTTACAGATAGCGGCTTTGAGACCGACGTTCTTGGCAACAGCAAGCCCGTTGTGCTGGATTTCTGGGCGCCGTGGTGCGGTCCATGCCGCATGATGGAGCCGGTTCTCAAGGAAATCGCCGACGAATACGCAGAATCGATCGTTGTTGCAAAACTCAATGTCGACGAGAACCCTGCGACGGCGACCAAGTTCGATGTTCTGTCGATTCCCACGCTACTGGTATTCAAAGATGGCGAGGTCGTGAAGAAGCTCGTCGGCGCAATGCCTAAGAAGCGCCTCCTTGAAGAATTGGCGACCTGGCTCGGCTAGAACGGCAATCTCCACGCACTGTGCAGATCGACTTGCACCAACGATTTTGTGTCTCTAGGAGGGTCCATGTGTGAAAAAGGCGTCAATACCGACCAAATGCGTTTGATGCTCGGACAAGTCGATGACTCGCTCGCAATGGCGCAGCAGTGGCTTGAACAGATACACCATCTTGCCGACCACGCGGGCATGACCGAACCGAGCGCCACTGTGGCTCAAGCGACCGTGCTTCTCGGAGAAGCTCGCGCCAAAGTTGGCAGCGCCGCGGCCGGATTCGACACGAGCGCCAACACTGACGTGAAGGTCGAACGGATCTAGCAGCTCGCTTTCGACCTCACGATTCTGAAGAAACCTGCACGCCCGTCCACCTTGACTAGGTGGGCGGGCGTGTTACTGTTTTTCTATTCGTGTTACTGCTAAGGAGGCACCCGTGGGACTCTCACGTTTCAGCATCGCGATGGAAGAAGACCTTCTCGCCCGCTTCGACAACCTCGTTGAGCAACGCGGACTCGGGGTCAATCGATCAGAAGCGGTTCGCGATCTCGTACGCGATGCTCTCGTGGAGTCGGCCTGGGAGGATTCGACCGGTGAGATCGTTGGGACGGTCACCATGGTCTTCGACCACCATGCAAGTGACCTGTCCGAAAAGCTCGATGGAGTTCAACACGCGCATCACGACAAGATCGTCTCAGCGATGCACGTACACCTCGATGCCCACAACTGCCTCGAAGTGATCGTGGTCCGAGGCGCGAGCAGCGACGTGCGCTCAATCGCAGACTCTCTCCTGGGCACCAAGGGCGTGAAGCACGGCAAACTGGTGATGACCACAACGGGGCAGCACCTCTAGGAAGACCGGGGATCGACCATGCACATACCTGACGGGATGCTCAGTAATACGACAGTCGTTGCCAGCGGCGCAGCGTCGCTCGGTTTCGTGAGCTATGGAGTCGCATGGGTACGGAAACACTTCGACCAGCGCAAAGTAGTGCTCATGGCCGTGACTGCTGCATTGATCTTTGCGCTGCAGATGCTCAACTTCCCCGTGGCCGGAGGCACGTCGGGCCACTTTGCCGGTGGTGCGCTCGCCGCCATCCTTCTTGGTCCGTGGGCAGCAGGAATAGTGATGACAACAGTCCTCATGATTCAGGCCATCGTGTTCGCGGACGGCGGCATTCTTGCGCTGGGGGCCAACGTACTCAATCTGGCGGTCATCGCCCCCTTTGTGGGCTGGGGAGTATGGCGGGCACTCACCGCCATCAACGACCGCCGGGGGCTGAAGATCGCAAGCGCGTTCATCGCGGCCTGGGTGTCGCTGTTCGTTTCAGCAGTGGCTGCCGGTACAGAGATCTGGCTCTCAGGCAATGCTCAGCTTGGACTGATTCTTGGAGCGATGGGCTTCTGGCACGCGATCATCGGCGCTGGTGAGGGAGTGGTGACCGCCGGCCTCGTGGCCTACGTGCTCAGAGTCCGACCCGATGTCCTTGAGGCCGGTTCTGCTCCGATTCAACGCTCGATGCGTTCACTTGCTTACGGTCTGGCGATACTTGCACTATGCGCTGTGGGACTCTCCTTCCTTGCATCGAGCTCGCCCGACGGCCTTGAGTTCGCCTACTTCGAACAAGGAGTGGGTGCCGCCTTCCAAGAGACTCAACTCGTGTCCAGCCCGATTCCTGACTACGCGATTCCCGGAGTCTCCAACGAAACGCTCGCCGGAATCCTGGCCGGAATGGTCGGGGTGGTTGTAACCGGAGTGCTCGTGTACGCAGTCTTCACCCAGGTCAGCCGTCGGCGCTCAGGCTCGGACGGCACCAGGCGTGCCTGATCGCCAAGAACACAACCACGACACTCGGACGAACGCCCACGAGCATGCACCCGAGTTGCACGGCCACGAGCACGTCCACGACGACGCGCGCGCCCATCGCCATCCCCACCATCACGGGCCAAACGCGCATGAGCACGCGCACACAGTCGGCTACGAACGCTATACATATCTGCTCTCACCGCTTCACGATCTCGATCCGCGGTTCAAGATAATCTCTGCGCTCACCCTTATTATCGGCGTGGTAGCCGGTCCTACGCTTCGCCCCATCGAATCTGCGCTTCTACTGGTTCTGCTCGGCGCGCTCGTACTGATCTCAGGTGTACCCCTCCGATGGATCTTTGCCCGCGCCGCACTGGTTCTGCCGATTGCGTTCGGAATCGCATTCTTTGCACCGCTCGGGCGCATGGAGTCGATTTCGTGGTCAGGCGTGACAGCGGCCTATGCAGCGAACTGGATGCTCGTATGGAGCATCATGTCAAAGGCGTGGTTTTCCGCCTTCACCGTACTGTTGATATCGAGCACCACGCCGCTGCCACGCATTCTCAAAGCCTTGGAATGGCTGCGTCTGCCCGATGTCTTTCTCACGCTCCTCACCTTCCTCTACCGCTTTACAGATGTGTTCGCGGATCAGCTTCGGTCCATGCGCCGTTCCGTGGCGAGTCGCGCCCCTGGAATCTCACCTCACCGACTGGTTCTGCTCTACGGGAATCTCGCCGGAAACCTGTTCATCCGTGCATACGAGCGCGGTGAACGGATCTTCGCAGCCATGCTCTCCCGGGGATACACCGGCGTACTTCCGTCGAATGAGACATTCACCGTGCGCTCTGCGGATTGGCTCACACTGTCAACAACACTACTCGTTGTCGCCGCCGTCCTTCTGTACTGAGAGGTCACACGATGCACGCTGCGAACACAGCACTCACAATCTCCGGTCTCGGATACGCGTACCCTGACGGCACACGGGCGCTCGACGGCATCGATCTTGACGTGGCCACGGGACAGAGAGTGGCTCTTCTGGGTCCCAACGGGGCTGGAAAGTCGACGCTCATCTTGCACTTGAACGGTGTGATCATGCCCACCGAGGGGAACGTGACGATCGGCATATCCCGGCTGGACGCAACGACCGTTCGTGAGATTCGCTCACGCATCGGATTGGTATTTCAGGATCCAGACGACCAGCTGTTCATGACAACGCTCTACGACGATGTCGCGTTCGGTCCGCTCAATGCCGGCCTCACGCAAGGCGAGGTCGATGAACGCGTCCACGAATCGCTCCACGCTGTCGGTCTGGCGGATCTCGCGAGCAAAGCCGGCCAGCACCTCTCTTTCGGCCAGCGTAAGCGAGCGGCACTCGCCACGATCCTTGCCATGCGTCCGGAGATCATGGTGCTCGACGAGCCCACCTCGAACCTCGACCCGCGTGCCAGACACCAGATGCTCACACTCCTGGCCTCACTGGACACAACCATGATCGTGGCAACGCATGACATGGATCTCGCCTGGCATCTGTGCCAGCGGGCAGTCATCGTCGACGGCGGCCGAATCGCCGCCGACGGACCAGCCGAGGAGATCCTGGGCGATGCGCAGCTCCTTGACGAACATGGACTGGAGCTTCCGCCCAGCGTTGCCGCGCGTCGCGGTACAATCGGAGCGTGAAGAAAGAGCGAACATACACACAGCCTCCACCCAAGCCACCGAAGGCAACATACGGCACCGCGGCACCGACATTCTACGAGTGCCCGGAGTGTGGCTTTCTGTCGCCAAGCGAGCAATTCGGCCTGGGCCAGGAACGTTGTCCCTCATGCGATACACCCGGCGACGGGCGTCGGCGCTTCCCCACCGATCGACTTAGGCGTCTCGACGAGAGGATTCGTCACTACCACTCAGAGGGCGAGTCAGAAATCGTTGTGATTCTGGTCGAAACATTCCTCGAGGCTGTCCTTGAGGACATCATCGACCGAATCCTCACGGCTCGTGGAGCCGACGTGAAGGTTCGGGAGGTCGTCTTCGATGGTCAGCGGGCGATTGGCGGACGCATCGGACGATTGTTCCCTCACCTCACAGGAGAGGAGTTCGAGGAAGCCGCAGCTGAGATGGGATTTCGCGAGTTCCCGTACAAGTGGCGCGAACTGAGAGCGGCGCGCAATGCATTCATACACGACTCGCCGTTCCGCGGACCCAGGGAGACGCTTGATGAAGAAATGGCTCAGCAGGCGATGACACTCCTCGACCAGGCGTACAAGTTGTTTGTTCAGATAAACAACCGCTTCGTCGCAGGCGTTCGCGCGCAAGCCATCAAGCGCGCGGCGACCGAGTAGCGGGGCGGCCCACGTGACGGCTGTCTCCCTCCATGTGACCGGCATCGTCCAGGGCGTCGGTTTCCGGCCGTTTGTGTACAACCTCGCTCGTGAGCTCGGGCTCGACGGCTGGGTGCTGAACTCCTCGGAAGGGGTGTTCTGCGTGGTCGAAGGCGATGACGAGGTCGTCAACGATTTCACGCGCCGGATTCGTGACGACGCACCGCCCATGGCGGTCGTAGAACACGTGCACGCCGAGGAGGTCGACCCCGAGGGATTCGAAGGATTCGAGATACGCGAATCCACGGCAATCGAAGGAGCGATGACGCTCGTCTCTCCTGACATCGCCACCTGCGAGCAATGCTCGACTGAGCTGTTCTCCTCAGCCGACCGTCGAGGGCACTATCCGTTCATCAACTGCACCAACTGCGGCCCGCGATTCACAATCATCGAGGACATTCCCTACGACCGTCCCATGACCACGATGCGCGACTTCCCGATGTGTCCTGAATGCAGCGCGGAGTATGGCGATCCAACAGATCGGCGATTCCACGCCCAGCCTGATGCGTGCTTCGTGTGCGGTCCCCGCTTGTACTTCAACGAGCCGAACGGTGGCGATCGCGGTCTGCCCGGCAACGCCGTCTGGACGCCTGCGAGCGATGTGGCTCCGCGCCCACACCGCGATCGCGACACCGAGCGAGTTCGCTCCGACGCGATCCTCGCCGCCGCGGCCACCGTGCTTCAAGAAGGCGGGATCCTCGCCATCAAGGGCCTCGGCGGTTTCCATGTAGCCTGTGATGCGACAAGCGAGGAGGCGGTCACACGGCTCCGCGAGCGTAAACACCGTCGGGGAAAGCCACTTGCCATCATGGTGAGTTCTCTTGATGATGTGCGCGCATTCTGTCACGTCAACGAGCGCGAAGCCGAGTTGCTGACCGGCGCAGTCCGACCAATCGTGCTGCTGCGCCTGCGTGATGATACGGCTGGCAACATCGCGCCGGGCGTTGCGGGTGGACTGCGCGAGATGGGTGTCATGCTCCCCTACACGCCACTGCATCACCTTCTGCTGGATGGAGTGGGCCGCCCTCTCGTGATGACGTCGGGTAACCTCTCCGAGGAACCGATCGCAACAGGGAATACCGAGGCCCTCGATCGACTCGGCGACATCGCCGATGCATTCCTGCTGCATGACCGCGACATCTATTCACGCTATGACGACAGCGTAGTGCGCGTTGTCGATGGCCTTGTTGAACCGGTACGGCGTGCGCGCGGCTACGCACCCTACCCGATCCGTCTCCCGTTCGAAAGTGACATCGATGTGCTTGCGACCGGGCCTGAGCAGAAGAATACGTTCACGCTCATCACAGGTGAATACGCGTTTGTCTCCCAGCACATCGGAGACATGGAGAACGCCGAGACGCTTGAGCACTACGAACAGACGATCGAGCTCTACAAACGCCTCTTCAGAATCGACCCGAAGATCGTTGCATACGACCTCCATCCCGAGTACCTGTCAACAAAGTTCGCTATGGGGCTGGATCTGCCCAAGGTCGGAGTACAGCATCATCATGCGCACATTGTGAGCGTGACCGCAGAGCATGGAGTCTCTGCTCCGGTTGTAGGCATCTCGTTCGACGGCACGGGTTACGGTGGTGACGGAACGCTCTGGGGCGGTGAGGTGCTCATCTGCGACTGGAGCGGTTTTGAACGCGTCGGGCACCTCAGGCAGATTCCGCTGCCTGGTGGCATGGCAGCGATCAGGCGCCCGGCTCGCATGGCGGTGAGCACGCTGCACACTCTGGGGCTACTCGGCCATCGGGGGGCGCAACCGCTCCGCTCGCGTCTTGCCGACAACGAGGAAAGACTCCTCCTGCAGATGGTGGACCAGGGCATCAATTCTCCGCTCACCTCATCTGTCGGACGCCTCTTTGACGCCGTCGCCGCCATGATCGGGGTACGCGACGATGCGCGCTACGAGGGTCAGGCCGCAATCGAACTCGAGGCTGTCTGCGACTCCTCGGCACAAGGTGCATACGAGTTCAACATCGTGACTTCTCACGACGGTTCGTGCAAAGTGATCGATCCTGAGCCCGTCATTAGGATGATTCTGGATGAATTCGCAGATGAAATACCCATAGGGGTAATTGCGATGCGCTTCCATCGAGCACTAATCCGCGCTATAGTCGAGGTCAGCTCAATTGCGGCTTCTCGCGCAGGCACGCGAAAGGTCGCCCTTGCCGGCGGTGTCTTCATGAATCGCATTGTTCTCGGCGGGGCCATGCGTGAACTGCGCGCCGAAGGACTTGAGCCACTCACCCACGTGAGATTGCCAATGAACGATGGAGCCGTCTCCTTCGGTCAGGCGGTCATTGCGTGGTCGAACAGGAAAGAGGTGTGACCGGCCAGTCCCGGTCAGCTACCTCGCACAAAGGAGGTCGTGCATAGTATGTGTCTCGCAATCCCGGCACGAGTGAAAGTCATTGGCGAGAACAATATGGCCGAGGTCGACATCATGGGCGTATCGCGCCACGTGAGTCTCGACCTGGTTCCTGAGTCAAAGGTCGACGATTGGGTTCTCGTTCACGCTGGCTTTGCTATCCAGGTCGTTGACGAAGCCTATGCCAAAGAGACCCTGCAGCTTCTGAAAGACATGGCTATGATCGACGACAGCGAGCTTGGTCTCGCCCAAGGCGCATAGCCGTGGACCTCAGCGGGTTCCGGGACCCGGCCATCGCCCGAACGCTGATTGACAGAATCCACGCAACGGCCACAGAGCCCGTGAAGTTCATGGAGGTCTGTGGTACGCATACCGTCGCCATTGCCCGCAACGGCCTGCGCGATGTCATGCCCGAGACGATCACACTGCTCTCGGGCCCCGGTTGCCCCGTCTGTGTCACCGGCAACACCGACATCGACACGGCAATCGAGTTCGCACGCCAGCCCGGCGTCATCGTCACCACGTTTGGCGACATGATGAAGGTTCCGGGCTCATACTCATCGCTCTCCCAGGAGAAGGCAGACGGGCGCGACGTGCGCATCGTCTACTCCCCTCTCGACGCGCTGGACCTCGCTGAGAAGAACCCCGAGAGCCAGGTCGTATTCATCGGTGTTGGCTTTGAAACCACCGTGCCGATCATCGCAGCGGCAATCGAACAGGCTGCCCGACGCAAGCTCACGAACTTCTCAGTGTTCTCTGCGCACAAGACAGTTCCCGCTGCGCTCGGGGCACTCGTGAACGATCCCGACGTGGCCGTGGGTGGATTCATCCTGCCCGGCCATGTCTCCGTCATCATCGGCCTTGAGCCCTACCGCTTCCTAGCCGAGGAGTACGGTGTTCCAAGCGTGATCACCGGCTTCGAGCCGATCGACGTCCTTCAGGGCGTCTATATGCTCGCCAAGCAGGTAGCCGAGGGCCGCGCGGATATCGAGATCGCATACACTCGAGTCGTGCCGCCAGAAGGCAACCCAACAGCGATTGCAAAGATCGCTGAGGTCTTTGAACCCGTTGATGCAGAGTGGAGAGGCATCGGCGTCATTCCCGGTACGGGGCTCGCGATTCGTGATGCCTACGCCGAATTCGATGCTATGAAGCGCATCCCGGTGACTCCGCCCGAGCCCAAAGAGATCAAGGGGTGTCAGTGCGGCGAGGTCCTTCGTGGCGTAACGCTTCCGTTCGAATGCAGGCTCTTTGCAAAGAGCTGTACTCCTGAGCACCCGATCGGCCCGTGCATGGTCTCCTCTGAGGGCTCGTGCGCTGCATACTACCGATATACCGACTACGGAAAGGCCACGTGACCATGCGCCAGGACCGTATCCTTCTCGCCCACGGCAGCGGCGGCACGATGATGCGCGAGCTGATCGAGGACGTATTCATGAACGGGTTTGATGATGACATCCTCTCTCGCGGTGACGATGCCGCGGCAGTCGACATGCCCCCGGGGCGTGTCGCGATGTCGACCGATACCTACGTAGTGAATCCCCTGTTCTTCCCGGGTGGCGATATCGGCCGACTCGCGATCTGCGGGACCGTCAATGATGTGGCCACGTCGGGCGCTGTACCCATGTATCTCTCAGTAGGCTTCATCCTCGAAGAGGGCTTTTCCGTCGAGGACCTGCGCAAGATACTCGTCTCGATGCGTGAATCCGCAGCAGAGGCCGGTGTGCGCATCATCACCGGCGACACCAAGGTCGTTGAGAAGGGCCACGGCGACGGCTGCTACATCAACACCGCCGGGATCGGCGTGGTGCCTGATGGCCTCAGTCTTTCCTCGGCACACTGCAAACCCGGCGACAAAGTACTGCTTTCCGGCACGCTGGGCGACCACGGTATCGCTGTGATCTCAACACGCGAAGGACTCTCGTTCGAAACCGATATCGAGACCGACGCGGCACCTCTCAACCACATGATCGCTGCGATTGTCGCGGCGGCACCCGACGTGCGCTGCTTCCGGGATCCCACGCGCGGTGGTCTTGCCTCGACCCTCAACGAGCTTGCGGGAGCGTCGGGGACCTCGATCGTGATCGAGGAGAACGACGTGCCCGTGCACGATCAGGTTCGTGGAGCGAGCGAGATGCTCGGCTACGATGTGTTCCAGGTCGCCAACGAAGGCAAGATGGTCGCCATCGTACCCGCCGATCAGGCAGATGCTGCACTTGAAGCGATGCGAACGGCACCATATGGCGAAGATGCGGCAATCGTTGGTGAAGTCGTCGATTCTCCCGCGGGCAAGGTCTACGTGCACACAAGCTTTGGCTCCAAGCGAATCATGGACATGCTTGTTGGTGAGCAACTTCCGAGGATCTGCTGACGGACAGCCACAGCGCCATGTCCTCTGAACGTTCGGGCCTGCTCAAGGTTCTCATAGCGGCCATGATCTGGGGCTCGATCCCTTTGCTGGTGCGCGCCACCTCGGCGCATCCTGCGGTTATCGTGTTCTATCGCGTCTTCTTCGCAGGCACGGTCCTCATCACTTACGGGCTGATCTCGGGCCGACTCGCCACCCTGCGCTCGATTCCGCGCAGGACGCTCGGTGCGCTCATTGTGATGGGGGCGCTCCTGACACTGAACTGGGTCCTGTTCTTCACTGCCATCACGCTCGTCGAGGTCTCCGTGGCAGTCTTGCTCGCCTATTGCGGTCCTGTGTTTGTTGCCGCACTCGGCCCTCTGGTCAACCGAACATCATTCGATCGCGGCATCATCGTTCCGCTCATGCTCGCACTCGGCGGCACGGCATTGATCGTTGGACCGGACGGAGTACACCTGAGCGGAACAGCGGGGCTGGGAGCACTGCTCGCATTCTCCTCGGCGATCACATACGCACTACTCGTGGTGAACGCGAAGCGGCTCATTGCCAAGGTCGATCCCATTGCGTATATGAGCGTTGAGTACGGGACGGCCACCATCTTGCTCCTTCCAGCCGTACTCCTGCTGTCGGGGCCTCAAGGAGCGACTGAGTTCGGCGCGTTGGCCACGCTCGGCATCGTCCACACAGCTGTGACCGGCTTCTTGTTCTTGTCGGCTCTTAGGATCGCGCGGGCGGACCATGTGGCGATCGTTACGTATGCCGAGCCGGTAAGCGCCGTGATCTTTGCCGCTGCGTTCCTTGGAGAACCTGTGAGCGCCACGACTATCGTTGGAGGGCTTGCGGTTCTCGTTGGCGGTACGATGGTAGCTCGGACACGTGCGGGTGCATCGGTCGAGGGCCCGCCTCTCTTGATTCAAGCACCGGACGTCACGACAGATACGTAGACACACGGGAAGATACTTCAGACATGGCGAAACAAGATCATCCTGTAGTCAGAGGAGGCAAAACGCCCATGAACGCACTCGCGCGACTAGCCGAATCAGAAGCGGTCAAGCGTCTTACCGATCGAGATCCGCTGCTCTTTTCAAACGATGTCGACCAGCGACAGAAGATCCTGCAGCGTCTTGGCTGGACCGATCTGGCGACCAAGGCGCGAGGTCGCGTGGCACTTGTCACCAATCTTGCACGGGCGCTACGCGACGAAGGCGCGACTGACATCGTGCTCCTGGGTATGGGAGGTTCCTCTCTCACAGCGGTGGTGCTCTCCGAGGTGCTGGGGTCGGCACCCGGCAGCCCCGCGCTCCACGTGCTCGATTCCACATCGCCCCACATGACCACTACGCTGCTTGAGAGCCTCGACCAGGCAGGAACGTACTTTCTCGTCTCCAGCAAGTCCGGCTCGACGATAGAGCCGCTGTCTCTCTACGCGATCTTCCGTGCCTGGATGGAAGAATGCTTCGAGCGCCCCAAGGCAGGACAGCACTTCATCGCGATCACCGACCCAGGAACTCCCCTCGAGAAGATGCGCCAGAAGGAAGTAATGCGAGTTGCACTCTCTTCTCCGCCAACGGTCGGAGGTCGGTTCTCTGCACTCAGCGTGTTCGGACTCACCCCTGCAGCTCTCATTGGTGTTGACCTCGATACGCTTCTCGACCACGCCGAAGCAATGCAGCGCGCGTGTCAGGCTCCGTCGGGAGAGAATCCCGGAGCACGACTGGCAGCCTGGATCGCTGATGCGTACGACGCCGGAGCCGACAAGCTCACACTCGTGACTTCCCCTCGCTTCAGGTCTTTTGGCCTGTGGGTGGAACAACTCGTGGCCGAATCCACTGGCAAGAATGGAATCGGAGTCATACCGGTCGTTGAGTACTCCTCCAGCACTCCTACGGCTTATGGCACCGATCGCGCGGTTGTGGTGCTGCGTGAGACCTCAGACACAGCTCTCGCCGATTTCGCCCTGTCTGTGGGCGAGATGCACCCCCTCATCGAGTATTCACTCGACGATCCCATTGAGATCGGAGCGGAGTTTGTGCGCTGGGAGTATGCCATCGCGCTTCTAGGACATCTCCTGGGCATCAATCCGTTCGATGAGCCGAATGTCTCCGAGGCCAAAGCGATCACGACCGCAGTGCTCGAAGGTCGCGAGACTGTGCCTCCTGCGCTCGCCGATCTGGACGGAATCTGGCCAACGTATGCCGGCGGCCTTTCGGGAGCCACCGCGCCTGCGGAGCTCTCTGACGCACTCGCCCCGCTGGTCGCCGCCGTACGGCCGGGCGACTACATCGCGCTGCTTGCCTATCTGCCGTACGAGGACCGCTTCTTCGATCCCTTGAGACAGGCGGCGACGCGCCTGTCGACGTCACTTGGCTGCGCCGTGTGTGTTGAGATGGGACCACGCTATTTGCATTCAACGGGCCAGCTACACAAAGGCGGCCCCGATACTGGCATCTTCCTCATGCTCACCGCACGCGAACTCGCCAATGTCGCCATTCCCGGCGGCGACTTCTCGCTCGCCCAGCTCTATCGCGCACAGGCCGAAGGAGATCTCGTGACGCTCGCCCGGTATGGTCGCAGAACGATGCGGCTCGACATGCCCGGAGATGATCCAATCACGCTCGAGACGATCGCTCGAGCGATTGCCCACGCCGCAGGATAGAACCCCGCGCGCGTAAGAAGAGGGCGACAACCCGAGTGGGGTTGCCGCCCTCTTTCATATGTGGGAAAGGCGCAGCCGGGACGTGCCACGCCTTTCCGGGTCCGGTCCCGGCCCGTGGGACGTACGGACCGAGACCGGGAATCCTACAGGTCCTGGGGGTAGGACCCGAAGGCAACGTTTACACGCTACTTCGTGCCCTTGTCGAAGAGGCCACTGACCTTGTCGAGTCCGTGCTCCTTCTCCCAGCGCTCGTGAGCGTTTCCGTGGATGCGCATCCAGATCTCATCCACGTTCTTGGGAAGCTGACCGTCGAGCTTGCTCACGATGATGATTGCAAGCACGGCCGCCGGGAACGTGAAGAGTGTCGGGAATGACAGGCCGGCGAGGAAGCCAACAATGCCGGTTGCATCCGCGGGAATGATAGTGAGCGCCTTGAACATGTTCATGAAGATGATGATGACCGAACCGCCACCGCCAACGAGCATACCGGCGATTGCACCACGCTCAGTCGTACCCTTCCACCAGATACCCGTCATGAGCATGGGGACGAACGCACCGGCGCCGACCGCGAAGGCCCAGGTAACCATCATAGCGATGAGTGCAGGGTACGCCGTGTTAAGGCCGGTAGCAGGAATCAGGTAGCCGATGAGAATGGCCAGCATTGCGAAGAACACAACCGCTGACTTACCAACGAAGACCTTCTGCTTCTCAGTCGCGTTCGGGTTGATGTACTTCTCGTACACGTCGTGACCAACAGACGAGGCCGAGGCGATCAGGAGACCAGCGAGGGTTGAGAACATCGCTGCGAATGCACCTGCGGCGACGATACCCATGAGGATCTCACCACCGGCGATCTGCGCGATGGTCGGCATGAGCGCATCGGACTTGACCAGCAAGCCGCCAACGTAGTCAGCCGTTGCGGGGGCATGTCCGGAGTCAACAGCCGCACGCACCATAGATCGTCCCGCGAGTCCAACCATAGGCGACAGAATATAGAACACACCGATGAATACGAGTACCCAGAAGGTTGAACGGCGAGCCGCTGAACCGGAAGGGTTCGTGTAGTAGCGATTGAGGATGTGCGGCAGGCCCGCAGTACCCAGAACCAGAGCGAGCACCATGGAGAATTGGCCGAACGCGTCATAGCGAGCGCCGGGCTGGTTAAACTTCAGAGCGTCTTCTGTTCCGAGAAGATCGTTCTTAAGCTGGTGCAGCTTGTTCTTCTGGAAGACAACGACGTTCACCGTGTCATCGGGAGCGCCTGCCGCCATGGCGGCGTCGATCTTGGCCATCTCTTCTTCGAGCGTCGCGGCGCCGGCGTTGTTCTTGGTTGCCTCAGTCATTGCAATCTCGACCTGGCTGTAGACAGCAGGATCCTCGAGCTCAGCAACGGTGAGCGTACCCGGAGCCATGAGATAGCCGTCGGACTCAGTCTGCAGATACTCTGCGTAGTTGAACCGCATCAAATCACCTTTGGCGGTGTTCTGAACCCCGCCAAACGTGACGAACAGAAGCGTGAGTATCATAGCGAAGGCGAGCCACCAGAACTGTACGATCTGGTTGAGCGTCGTGCCCTTCATACCGCCCACGGCCACATAGAGCATGATGATCAGGCCAACGACAACGACGCCGGTGTTGTAGGCGTCCATGCCGAACAGACCGGAACCGACGAGAACCTTCCACGTCGTACCAGCGCCGTACATCTGAGGGGCCATATAGAACAGGCAGGTCGCGAGCACGCCAACCACGGATACGAGACGCATTCGGTTCGTACCGAAGCGGCCGTACGCGAAGTCAGGCACCGTGTACTCACCAAAGCGGCGCAGAGGCGACGCGATGAAGAACACAACGACCATGAAGCCGCCCGCAAAGCCCGCGGCGTACCACACGCCGTCGAGACCCGATGCGTAGACTGCAGCTGCAACACCAAGGAACGATGCGGCAGACAGATAGTCACCGGAGATCGCCGAAGCGTTTGAGAACGAGCCGACCTTGCGTCCTGCAAGGTAGAAGTCGGCCGTTGTACGGGTGAAACGCCGTGAGAACACGGACAGAGCGATTGTCATCGAGACAAGGATGACAACAAGAACGATTGCAATGGTATTCAGATCGCCCATGATTCGACCTCCTTCCTATCCTTCGGAGCCGGTTACGGCTGCTGCAGCATCTGCTGTGATCTTGTCTGCCATCTTGGCGAGATCCTCATCGAGACGGTCCGCCTTCTTTGAGAACGTCCACGCCATCGTCCATAGGAATATGTAGTACAGAAGCGAGATGAACAGGTAGTTGGCCGTGAAGCCACCCCAAATAGTCGTCTCCCACCAGCCTTCAATGGCCACTGTCATCGCGGGCACCGCCAGTGTCACCGCGAAGAAGACGGCGCCATACGTGAAGCTCAACTTGCGCTGAGCCCTGAACACCACGTCAACGCTCTCAATGGTGTCGACGTGATCTCCGTGCCTGATATACGTCGAAGTCATTGTTGCTTCGTTGCTCGGGGGTGTTGCCATGTTGCTCGCACCTCCTTACCCTTCCTTGTCTGACCTATCCGGTCTTCATTCGTGCATGTTTCCTTGTTGCTAATCGCCCTTGATCACGAAGACCGGACGGTCACAACCCTTCACTACTGTCTCGGCAATGGAGCCAAGCGCGATGCGCTTGATACCGGTACGACCGGTGTCTCCCAGAATCACCATGTCGGCGTTGTAGTCATTGGCAGTCGCAATGATTCTCTTGGCGACTCCACCTTTGACGATCTCGATCTCACACTCGACATCGTTTCGATCGCACATCGTCTTTGCGATTGCCAGACCTTTGACGGAGGCATGGCTGCCTTCGTAGGCGTCCTCTGCATCGATCTCCTCGGGAAGCTCGAGTGCTTCGAGTCCGGTGTCAACATAGATCGCCTTGATCGAAGCGCCGAATGTCTTGGCGAGCACCACCGCATACTGAGTAGCGATGACTGCCGGCTCCGAACCATCGACAGGCAGCAGAATCCGCTCAACGTCGATGCAGACCTCGTCGATGTCGCCCAGCTTGATGTCCTCGGCAGCACCCTTGATACAGACCTTCATGCGTTTCACCTCCTCAACGGGATCCGGCATCCCCCGGATCCACACGTTTACAGATTCAAGGTAACGCGCTCCGCGGCACGCCGCGATGGATGGACCGTAGTCGGTGGAAGCGGTTCGGCATGAGGGAAGAATGGCGCCGCCAGCGGCAGGTGGATGGTATTCGTGTCGACCTCACACCGCTCACCCGCACCGTTCGACCGCTCACGGCCGCCATGCAGCCGAACACGGTCAGGCTGCGGAAGGCGTCGGGGGGCAAACGGTAGAAGCGGTGGGGTCAGAGGCGGACGAGGCGTGCAGACGGGCCGTCGTCATCGATCGACAGCAGCGCTACGGTAGGCACATTCCCACCGCGCGGGTGCACGGGCGATCCGGGGTTGATGTGCAGCGCATCACCCCGTTGCCCGAGGTACGGCGTATGCGTATGGCCGGTGATCAGGACACACGTGTCGGCCCCGATCGGCTCTCGCCTTGCATCCACCAGGTCATGAAACACCTCGATAACGCAGCCCGCCAGTGTCACGGTCGCACGCGCACGCAGCGCCGGATACGGTTCGATGTCAGTGTTTCCGAGCACAGCGGTCACAGGGGCGATCGCCTCAAGCTCACAGAGCACGGCAGTACCGCCGATATCACCCGCATGGATGATGTGGTCCACGCCTTTGAGCGCCTCGCTCGCAGCGGCGGGAAGGGTGCCGTGGGTATCTGAGATGACTCCGATGAGTACCGCAGCAGACACGGCGCTAGAGACCGAGCACCTTCTTGAGCGAGGGCACGCGTCGGCGCGAGACCGGCACCTGCGTGGCATCCGCGTCGGTGAGCGTGAGCAGAAGCGTGCCGCCATACATAGGCACGACCTCCTTGACCTTGCCGAGGTTGACGAGATACCTGCGGTGTACGCGCCAGAACCCCGACGGCTCGAGCTTGCGCTCCAACTGGGCCAGCGAGATGGTTGAAAGGTAGCGCTCACCCTCGGTATGCATATACGAGTAGTCGTCCTTGGCCATGATGTAGAGGATATCTTCCACCTGCAGAAGCAGCTTCTTGCCAGCTTTTTCAACTGGAATGCGCTCAATGCGGGCGGTGGTCTCCTCGGCAGGAGCGAGACGTCCGATCGCAGCTCTGAGGCGGGCGACCTCGACCGGCTTGACGAGGTAATCCGTGGCCGCAACCTCAAACGCCTTCACCGCGTGCTCGCTGTGAGCGGTCACGAAGATGATGGCCGGCTGTCGATCCAGATCGGTCAGTACCTCTGCGAGTTCTACACCCGAGAGACCGGGCATATCGATATCGAGAAACACGACGTCGTACGGAATAGCCTTGATGAGCTGTAGCGCCTCGGATGCATTCGAGGCCTCCCCCACGACCTCGACGCCACCGGCTTCCTCAAGCAGATAGCGCAGCTCGGAGCGAGCAGGTGCCTCATCATCTACAACGAGTGCCTTGAGCATCTACACGCCTCCTTCGCACGCCTCAAGCGGACCGAATTGTATTCGCAGCGTGACGGTCGTTCCTACCCCTTCGGTGCTCTGAATCTCAAGCCCGGAGGTTCTTCCGAAATGTCCCTTGAGTCTATCGTCCACGTTCTTGAGCGCGATTCCAAGTCCTTTTCCAAACCCGGGCTCCAAAACGTGAGGCAGATCATGTCCGGGAATGCCGACCCCGTCATCTGCAACCACGATCGTAAGCACGCGATCTTCACACGCCGACGTGATTCCCACATGGAGCGTGTCCTCGCTGCCCATGCCATGCTTTATGGCGTTCTCAACGAGTGGCTGAACCATGAAGGCAGGGATGCGCATACTGAGGGTTGTCGGGTCTATGTGCTCGATGACACGCATTCGGTCACCGAAACGGGCTTGCTCAAAGAGCAGGTATGTACGAACGTACTCCAGCTCTCGTCCGAGTTCCACAAGTTGATCTCCCGACTCCAGCGTTCGCCGGTAGAACGTGGCGAACTCTCTGAGGAGTTCACGAGCCCGCTCGGGGTCGGTTCGTATCAACATGGCGATCGTATTGATCGTATTGAAGAGGAAGTGTGGGTTGATCTGCGCCTGGAGGGCTTTGAGTTCCATCCGGGTCGCGAGTTCGGTCTGCCGCTCCAGTTCGGACAGATCGAGTTGTGTTGAGAGCAGTCTCGCGAGCCCCTCGGCCATGGTGACCTGCGTCTCGTTGAGCAGACGCGCCGTGGTGTAGTAGAACTTGAGCGTGCCGACCGGCTCTCCGCGCATTTCGAGCGGCACAACGATGGCAGCCTTCAGTAGGCAGCTCGGCTCAGGACAACCGATCTCCTCTTTCGTGCCAAGAACACGGTGTTCGTTGAATTGAATCGACTCACGCGTCGCTCTTGTGAGAATCGGTCCGCCCACGTTGTGATGGTTCTCTCCGAGTCCGGCGAAACCGAGGACTCGGTCCCGGTCGGTGATGGCGACCGCAGCGACTTCAGTCTCCGCGAGTACGATGTGACACACGGCATCGGCGGTCTCCTCGGTAAGACCCTTGCGCATGTAGGACAGCGACTCGTTGGCAATGTCGAGGATGACATGCGACTGCAGCGCACGCAGATGGTCCGGACGGCTTACGAATCGGGCGACCACACTGCCCATCGCAACCATGGTGAGCCCGGTCAGTGACGCGGTGAGCAGCCAGCGAGGTGCGTCGCTCGCCAGAAGGACCCATGCAGTTACGAGTGCCAGCACCGCCGCAGCGAACAGCAATATGCTGTCGATGATGATCGAGCGTCTGCTGGGGGTCATCGGCATCGCGCCACACACTCCCTATCGATCAGGACCGCTATACGTCGCCAATGAGTAGTTCCAGGCGACCGGGCAACTCCCTCAGACCGAATCTGGCATACAGCGACCTGGAGTCGGCGTTCTCTTCTTGCGTGCACAAGCTTACCGAACTTGCACCCGCACGAGCCATGTAGCGCAGCGACTCTGCAAGAAGTGACGCACCCACACCTCGGCCTCGCGAATCCGGCACGACACCAAGCCTGCCCAGCGTTCCACTACCCCGCTCGACAGTGCACAGAGTATAGCCGATGAGTTCGCCGTTCTCCTCGGCGATGGTCACTCGCTCGTGTGCGAGGGCCTCGGCCAGTCGCGTGTGTCCGTACGCCCAGAACGGATCGAAGCACACATGATCAGCGGCCAACAGTCCTTCAAGATCACTGCTCTGTCCGGGTCGCACACCAACACCATCGGGAACCGGAGCATGAGCCGTTGCCGCTTCGTGACCAGTCGATCTCAACGCAATGAGGGATGCGCACGGCGTGAGTCCCGCGCGACCATAGAGCTCAGAGCCTTCGTGTGTCACGAGCGGACTCAACACCTGTGTCATGGCGTGAGTCCGGGCAAGCGAGGCGATGCCTGCGACAATACCGGGAATGTCGCGCCCCGGTGCCCACAGGCCCCGAATGGAAAGGATCGTGAGATGGGGCCGCCACTGCTCCACGACAACCGCCCGGTCCCGCGAATCAACGCGCACCCGCCACGGCGCCGCATCCCGAAACACGCGTAGACCTTCCCGGTCGGTGAAGAGATGCGCCGCACGAACCGCCGGCCACAACTGCTCGACCTGAGTCTCGGTAGCCGGGGGCAGCTCGATGACATTCACGCGAAGACACCCAGTTCACTCACGAGGAGCGCTACACCGGCGAAGATGAGCAGCCCTGCGAAGCCGATCTTCACAGCTCGATCGCCCGCAACAGCCGTGAACTTGGCGCCGAGCAGTGCTCCGGGAATCACCCCGACGATCAGCGAGAGTGCGAGGCCGAGATCAACATGACCAAGGTAGAAATGGGTAACCGATCCCGGAATTGCGAGCACGGCGATTGCCACAAGGCTCGTGCCGATCGCCCGCTTGATGGGATATCCGAACCAGCGAACCAGAAGAGGCACCAACACGAATCCACCACCGAGTCCAAGGAATCCGCTGTACAGACCCGTCACGATACCGACAGTAGCGAGCGCAAACGCCCGGCGCGGATGGTTCTCCATGGGACGAGGCCCAAGGCGTTGGCTCCCGAACGCCTGGCGAATCATGTCGACCGCCATGAACAGAATGAGGGCCGCAGTGGAGAACATGACGATACTTCCACCAGCAAGGTCGCTCAGAATCGCTCCGCCGATCGCTGCGAGTGCACCCCACAGGCCAAGCGCAATACCTGCCGATACGTCAGCCAATCCTCTGCGCGCGTACGCAATCGCGCCCGTGATCGCCGTAGGAACGATTACCGGGAGCGGGGTACCGACCGCAATGAGCGCAGGGGCACCGAGAATCAGACGGAGCGCGGGCGTGGTGAGAAGCCCACCCCCAACCCCGAACATCCCTGAGAGCACGCCAGCCGCAAGTCCAACGGCCGCAGCGGGGAGCAGCCGTAGGATATCGACCAGTGAGAGATCAAACACGAGCGAATCAGCTGTCCTCGACTGAGGGGAAGCGTCCCGTGATGGCCGTGCGATCCACCTTACGCTCACCGGTGAACAGCGACTTGAGCGCAACATCGTCCCAGATGCGGTCCATCAGAATGGGCCACCGGCGCTGGAAGTCGAAGTAGTTCTGGCAGTTCTCACGCGCATAATCAGCCGCTTCGTTCATCGCGAGTCGGGCGATTCGCAGATAACGACCGCCCTCCCTGCGGGAGAGGCCTCTCAGCACTGCGGTCACCATGGCTCGCCATGCCACGCCGGAACCAAGGAATGGTCCCGGATACGGCGCCATGGACTCCGGAGACACCTGTCGCAGATCCACCTGGGACTTGGCGAACTCTAATTTGCGATGTTCATAGATGAAGCGGTAGACATCCTGCCTGAACTGAAGCGCCTCACTGCTCAACTTGGGTGGATTGTGAATAACGGACCAGTCGCCGTCGAGAAACACGTCGCCGCCGTGCATACGTGCATTGATGACGTAGTCGATATCCTCGCCTCGCATGACCCATGGATCGAACGAAACGTTCAAGTACATATCCTTGTGAAGCGCGAAACACCCACCAAAGGCGAGCGGGCTTGGCTTGATCCGAGGAGGAGCATCGACGGCCGCAAGGGCCTGATTGAAGGCATCGTTCTGACGCCAATACATGTCCGACCAGTGCGGCGACGCGTGTCGCTGATACGCCCCGGACTCATCTGTGTAGTAGCCCGTCTTGGCGAGCACGGCACGACCATCATCCAAGCGCATTCCCAGGCCATCCGATGCGCGCAGCAGAAAACCCTTGTCGGTGATGATCTGGTCGTCATCGACAAAGACGACGCTCTCACAGCCGAGAACCGCCCCGGCAATCAGGCCTACGTTGCGCACAGCTCCATACCCCACAAGACTGAGGCCGGAAAGCATGTCGGCAAACTCCAGTTGCTCGATCCGCCGGTGCAAAGAACCCATTTCCGCAGGTCCGAAAACGAGGGCGTCGATTCCCGGAAAGTCGGCGAGAATATCGCGTACGCGGTCCTCGGCCTGATGCTCGATCCCAGGGTCGGTCGCCGCAACGATCAGCACCACTCGGCCGAGGCCCTCTACGTTCTGAAGCGATTGAAGGCAGGCCGGAAGTGTGCCGTCCTCATCCACCGGCGTGGGATGATCATAGACGGCGAGCAAGTTATCTGGGGTCCGCCCTCGGCGGCGAGTCCAGAATGTAGGTATGATTACGCAAGGAACAGACACGGATACGTCCTTGTCATGCGGGAACAGGCACAGTTCGCTCTCTTGGCGAACGTAGAGAATGATACTCCTTACGGGGAGTACCTGCTGCCCTGTTGCGCATCTTTCAGGCTGACCGGGTAGCCTCGGCTTCGATGTTGTCTGCGTCGAGCACACATCGATCCAGGGACTCCTTGAGAACTTGGTACGGTCGGGAACCGATCACAAGCTCGTTGCAGATGAGCGCAGCGGGTGTGCTCTCAAGTCCCAGGTGCATTCCCACGTGGCGGAACTGGTGCAAGCGCTCGTCATAGACTCCCTCGTCCCAGATTCGATGCACTTCATTTTCATTGAAGCCCTGGTCCCGAGCGATACCGAGGAGTACATCCTCGGTCCCGATATCGAGTCCGTGCGCGAAATACGCATCGAAGATGGCCCTATAGACCGACCGGTGAACCTCGGGTCCCTGGTCACGACCAATCTCACCGAGCGCGATCGCACGATGGGTCTTTGGCAGGAAGGAAGGTAATACCAGCGGAAATCCATCGCGTTGGGAGAGCCGCATGAGGTGTTCTTCGACGCGATCCGAGTGGCCAGATGCCTCGAGCTCACTCATTTGATAGCCCTCTTCGGGCATATCAGGTCTCAACTCGAACGGGACGAGAACGAACTCCACATCCGGACGCTCGATCCGTAGTGTGTCGAACCTGAACTGGTCGACATAGCAAAACGGTCAAGCATAGTCGTAGAAAATGAGTACTCGTGGTTCTATCACGGCCTCGTGTTCGTGCTCAGGCTCCTCGGACGACGCGGTGGTCCCGTCCTCAACTGGCATCCGATCTCCTTTGCGTCACTCGATGATGTTGAGCGGTGTGTCGCACTGAACGCACGATCCATTCCGCGTTTCCTGCTTGAGTATGGTGTACCCCGAACGGCGTACTGCAACCGCGCCGCAGGAAGGGCATACCGTATCCTCGGCACCCGGCTCGTCGTAATTACCCACGTAGACGAAGTGTAAGCCGGCGTCCGCACCGATCTTGCGCGCCCGGTGCAATGTTTCGGATGGTGTCGGCGGTAGATGACTGTATTCGAGATACGGCATGAACCGTGTGACATGCCAGGGCGTGTCTCTACCGAGGGAGCCAGCAATCCATTCGGCGATAGCCTGAAGCTCTTCATCTGAGTCATTCACCGTGGGAACGATGTTGGTTACGACCTCGACGTGCATTCCCCAGTGATGAAGCGCCCGCTCTGCACCACCCATCACCGGATCGGCCGACGAAACATGGCAGAGTGATCTATAGGTCTCATCTGATGCGCCCTTGACGTCAACGCGCCATACATCGATATACGGACCGAGGAGATCGAGGCCAGCCGTGGTGATGTAGCCGTTCGTGACCATGATGGTGAACAGACCCTCGTCGTGGCACGCTCGTGCGACATCACGGACATATTCGGCCCAGATGACGGGTTCGTTGTAGGTGAAGGCAACTCCCGGACAGCGATCCTTTCGAGCCAACTCCACGACATCGCGAGCAGCCAGCGGATGGAACTCGCCGCTGACCTGGGGCTTTGCTCTACTGATGCTCCAGTTCTGGCAGTGCCCGCACCGCATGCTGCAACCCACGCTGCCCAGGGAAAGCACACGTGTGCCCGGATGATAGTGAAAGACAGGCTTCTTCTCGACAGGATCGGCGACTATTGACGAAAGAAGCCCGTAGGTGAGCGCGAAAAGTGTTCCTGACCCGTTGTGGCGAACTCCGCAAATACCTTCGTTGCCGTCGGCGATAAGGCATGCATTCGGGCACAACTCGCATCTGATGCGGTCACCCTCACGGTGCCATAACTCAGCAATATGCACGCGATGCTCCTAACCCGCAGACAGGCGCACCTGGTTCTTACCCGTATGTTTTGCCTGATACAGCGCGCGATCCGCCGACTCGAGAATCTCAATGCTTTCTGCGCTATCACTTTGGGCCGAAGCGATGCCGATCGATACCGTGACGGGAACCGATTGCCCGCCTATGGGCGCCACAAACGGATAATCCTCAATCGCTTCGCGCAGCTTCTCGGCAACTGCATATGCCTGCGTCTTGCCCGTTGCGGGCAGGATGAGTGCAAACTCATCTCCACCATAGCGCGTCGCGATATCCGTTTCTCGGAGATGCTCCTGGAACACCTCTGCTACGGTTTTGAGAACCACATCACCGAACGGATGTCCCCACGAGTCGTTGATCAGCTTGAAGCCGTCGACATCGACCATGAGGAGCGAAGCCGCCACCCCGTAGCGTTTCACACGAGCAAGCTCCTCGGCGAGGCGTTCGTCAAAGGCCCGCCGGTTGCCCAAGGCGGTAAGCGAGTCGATAGTAGCGCTCTTCTTGAGGCGTTCGTTGGCTTCGCGCATGCTCCGCCGCTGAAACGGGAAGCACATCTCCCAACTGGAATTGTGCTCTATGATCGCTATCGCATGCTCGACGCATGTGTCATAGCCGCACGCTCCGCAATCCAGGACATCAGCGCGAGAGCACATGTCAGCCTCTGCAAGCACGGCATCTATCTGCGTGTCGGAGGGCATCCTCATTTCAACCGGGTCCGGCTCGAACGATCGCATGAGATCGAATACGGGAAGGAAGTCGAGAACCTCGCGCGTCGTTACCCGGGCTCTGGGAGCACGCTCCCGCTCCGCGACCTCGATATTGCGCTTCGCAAACACCGACAGCCCGGGCCTCACAGACGGTCCGTCGATGCATCCTTCACAGTTGAGCATGTCGACGACCGCCGGTGCCGACTCGCCGCGCATCACCGCGCGCAGAAGAGAATCGAGTTGATGCAGCCCGCGGACCGTGATGACATGGCCATCCGTCTGGTCGCGCGATGCGATAGTCGCTCGCGGAAAACCATCGGTCAGCGAGATCTCTTTGAGCAACTGAGGCTTGCGACCTCCCACACTGATAGTTGCGTAAGGCGGTCGAGGCTTCCTGTCGGCGAGTAGACGCTCCAGTTCGACGAAGTCGATCGCGGCATCGACCGCTCCGGCAAACTGAGGGTCGTACGCCTCATCTTTACGTGCGAAACAGGGAGACACGTACACAACCGCCGTATCATCCGGATAGAGCCTCTTCACAAGGCGAGCTTGTGCGACATAGGGGGGCACGACCGGGGTCAGAGCGGTAACAAGCTGGGGGTAGAATTTGCGCACCCAGTCCACGGTCACCGGGCACGTGGATCTCAGCGTGAGCGAGGCGCAGGGTCGGGCGAAGGAACGCTCGTACTCCGCGGCCACCATCTCTTCGGCGATCATGGTGCTCTCGACGGCAAAGAACCCTGCTGCCTCAAGCGACCGCTCAATCTCCCCTGCAGACATCGGGTGCAGAGCCGCGACGAACTCGCTCGCAAGCACTGCGACCACGGGACGCCCGCTGGCCAGGAGGTCACGAACTCGCGGAAGGTCATCACGCACGTGGTTTCCATTGTGTCTGCATTCGGAGACACACTCACCACACTTGACGCATCTGTCCTGAATGATCGTGGCCCGACCATCGGTGATACGAATTGCCCGGGCCGGACAGGCACGCACACATCCCCAGCACTCTCGACAGTCATCGCCAGCGTCGCGGATGAGAAAGTCGGCTTCGGCACGAGGTCGGGCGACGCACCGTTCCTGCTGTTGCCAACCTGTTCCCCGAACAGTCACGTCACCCGCCCCCTCCCTAAACGCGCTCAGAAACCCCCATACGGCGCAGTGCCGTTAACAAAGGCCATCCAAGGCCGTAAACAACCACCGCCTGGCCGATACCGATAGCCAGGACGCCGAACAGATACATGGTAATCCAGTGTCCTTCTAAGTCTACTCCCAAGAACGGAATCTCATAGAGGCCAAGTCCTGCGAGCATTGCGGGGAGATACGCCGGCACGATCAAGGCATTGAACAGCACCGGTCCGAGAAGCGCCAGGGCGGTGCGGTCTCGAAACTTCCAGGCCCACACAGCGCCCAGAAGTGAGGCAAGCGATCCGAATACCACATCGAGGAGCGCGATAGGTCCAACCTGCGCGACTATGAACGAATTGGCAAGAATGGTGCCCAGCCAGAGTCCGGGTATCGCCGCAGGGGTAAGTGTTGCTACGACAGTAACGGCCTCGCTCAATCTGAACTGCACGAGTCCCCAGCCAAGCTGTGAGGGCAACTGAAGAACGAGGATCGTGAGCGCAGCATACAACGCAGCGATGACTCCGGCCCGCGCGATGTACGCAGTTCTACGCATCGAGGGAACTCCCGTGATCTAGAGATGTGTGGGCGGATTCTAACACAGTACCCGTGTCCCTCAGGGCGGTGCCACCACATCAACCGAACTCGCTACAGTGGCAGCTGTGGTCCGCTGGTGCGGTGCTCGGTGAATAGCCCCGTGGAACCTGCCAGTGCCTTGCGATCCATCGCACGTATGAAGGAGTCAACCAGAGCGGGATCGAATTGCGATCCAGCGCCAGAGCGAAGTTCCTCGCGTGCTTCAGCGAACGACATGCGTCTACGGTACGGAGTCTCGGACGTCATCGTATCGAAGGAGTCGGCAATAGCGAGAATGCGCGCAAGATGCGGTATGTCCGTTCCCGAAAGCTTCATCGGGTACCCCGTGCCATCCCATCTCTCATGGTGGTGCATGATGATCGGGGCTATCGCATTGAGGAAGTCTATCTGATCCACAATGCTCGCACCGATCTCGGGATGTCTCCTCACCTCGCTCATCTCATCATCTGTGAGTTTTGAAGGCTTGAGGAGGATCTCTTCGGAAATACCGGTCTTACCCACGTCATGCAGGAGACCGGCGAATCTGAGCAGCTCGACCTGCTCAATCGACAGATCGAGTTCCTTACCGAGGGCCATCGCGTAATCCATGACCCGATCAGAGTGGCCGGGCGACGCATGCTCGCTCGCGTCAAGGGTGATGGTGAGCGCGGCGAGTGTCTTTGCCATATCATCACGCATGCGTTTGAGCATCGCTGTCTTGTCGATGGCGAGAGCAAGGTGATCGGCGAGACCGGCAAGGAGTCGCCGATCGTCGGAGTCGAAGTGTTGTCCGGTTCCACCCGCAACAAAGAGGTAACCCATCACCGAGTTGTTGATCACCAGTTCTACCGGCAGCACATTCCACTCGTCCGGATCGAACGGATCATCGATGAGCTCGCCCCTGTGCGTCACGGTGCGCACGCGCTCGAGTGGCTCAGCATCAAGGTCTCGTCCGAGCGCGACACCAAGCACATGGATCACTGCGTCGCTGGAGGTGTCCCGCTGAACGGTGATCGTCGCCTCATCTCTCCCCCAGCCAGTGATGACGACACCGCCGATATTGAAGTCGAAGGTCTTCTCAATGACCGAGTTGGCAATCGTAATGACCTCATCAGTATCCGACACCCCGGAGAGCATCTTGGCGAGCTCAGACAGGTGCATGAGTTCGAACATCGCACGCTCGGTTGCACGATGCTTCCGCGCATTATCGATCGTGACCGCAGCCATATAGGCATATCGTTCGATCAGCCGGACATCATCGCCGGTCAGACGTCTATTGGGGTCCGAAATGTTCAGATTCAGCACGCCAAGAATCTCGCCTGCGCGCGACAGCGGGACCGAGACCGCAGATGAAATATGTCTGCCCGGACGGCGGCTGTGAACGAGAAGCTCACTCTCGCCGGTGACCAACACACTGCGACCATTCTCAGCCACTTTGCCGGCGATACCGTCGCCGAAACGAACGACTTCGCCGTGCGTCCCATTCGATGTTTCGCCGCGAGGGGCAACTATTTCAAGCAAGTCCGTGCCCGCACGACGCAACATGAGTGATCCGCTGTCGGCACCGGCGACCGCCATCCCTTTGGTAAGCACTCCCTCAAGAAGATCTTGTCCGATTCCGCGCCGCTCGGTGAACTCACGACCAGCCTCGACGAAGACCTCGAGCTCGGAGACGGCCTGTTCAAGCCGGATGCGTTCAGAAGCGCGCTCGAGTGCATCCTTCGCATTGGACACAACCATACGAACGAGCGCCTCAACCTGTCGTTTTGGCAGGATGGGAATACTGCGCACACCTTCACGCGCGATATCTTCTTCTACGCCGAATGCGAGCAACTTCTCAAAGAGTCGCTTGCGTTCCCGGGTCGATGAGACGAACCCTCCGACCACGATCGTGCACACGATATCGCCGTCGATATATATCGGTGTGATGTAGTTCGGAAGCCCCGACCGGCATGACGTCTCAGTTGTCGAGCGAGGAAGGAACTCAGGCGGATCATCGAAGCACATCTTCTGAGCTCCACCAACTCGACGTACAGCCAGATCACAGAAGGGGCAGTGGTTCACGGAGTCAATGACCGAACATGCCGAGGAGTCCATCACGGCGAGCGAGAGCCCCGTAGCCTCGAATAGGGCATTGGCGGTCGCCTTCCAGCGATCACTGCCGAACGCGGTGCTCATGATTTCCGATTCGAACGTCACCTTTGAACTCCCGAGAGATAGTGTGGCCTACTCGTAGATATCGGCACTCCCAGGTGAGTTCTTGAACCTCCGGTGCTCGAGGAAGGTTTCTAGATGCGCCCTCGCGGCAGCCGAATAGTGAACGTTGAACCAGTGCCAAGACCACTTGCAACCTCAAGCGTTCCACCTGCACCATCTATGATGCTCTTAGCAATGGGAAGACCGAGCCCGAAACCGCCGGTCTGCTTTGAACGAGATGCATCAGAACGATAGAACCGGTCGAAGATGTTTGGCAGGTCCTGAGCGGGAATGCCAACTCCCGTGTCGACCACTTCGATGACTACGCTCTCCCTGCGTCTTCGGGTACTAAGTCTCACCGTACCCTCGTTCGTGTACTTGGCCGCATTATCAACAAGGATCGAAATCGCATCTTCGATTCGATCAGGATCGCCCACCATGATGAGTTGACCCTCTCCCGGGCCAATGAACTCGAGACCCTTTTCGATGTATCGAGTCGCTGCACCGGCAAGTACTTCTCGGCAGCGAACATTTAGATCGAATCGAACATTGCGGAATTCCAGGCCGCGTTCGTCACGCACGAGGGCAAGCAAGTCGCTACACAACCGCGCCATGCGACGAGATTCACGATCAATAGCGCTGATCGCTTCCTCTCGGACTTCAGGATCATCTCCGCCCCATGCTCTGAGGATGTTGGTATAGCCACGGATTCCGGCGACCGGGGTTGCGAGTTCATGCGAAGCGTCTGCAACGAATCTGGTTTGCGCCTCGGATCTGCGCCTGAGACGGTCGATGAGCGCGTTGAGCGAGCGCGCCAAATCGCCGATCTCATGCTCACCCTCTTCGGGGAGATGCACGCTGAGGTTGCCCGTATCGATCGAATCAGCCGCTTGCCGCAGATCGTCGACCAGCTTGAGCACCCAGTTCATGCTCGTCTGCATCATGACAACCATGATGAACAGCGCCGACATCGCGAGCGTGAACATCGGCATTCTGATGTTATCGATGACGGTTTCTTCGCGGCTTGGATAGTACGTGACGTCGAGCACACCCTGCCCACCTCCGGGGATGTCAACGGGCACATGCACCACATAGACATCGAGCCTCGCCGAACGGACGAGTCCGCTTAGCGAGCCGCTGCGACTCAGCGTTGACTCTACGGTCTGGTGCTGGGCGAGCGCACGAGCACGGTCCTCGTGGGCTCCCGTGAACAAGGCCGTCTCGTCGGTGTACCAGATGGGTTGAAGATCAGCGTCGTAGAACGCGAATTCGCCTTCGGACAGGCCTGAGGCGCGAAACATCTCCGGGATTTCCCGCATGAAGATGCGTCTGGCCTCTTCATCGCGCTCCACGGGATCATCGATACCCTCTTCGGCGGCCGCCAACTGCGCATCCGTAGCGGTCACTTTCACGATGTCCGAGGCGCCCTGAGCGATGCGAACAGTCGAGTCGTGCGCGACCACGTCCATACCATCAGATACGACGACATACGTAGTCAGAGCAACGCCACCCACAACAAGGGATGCGAAGAGAACCGCAACGAGCAACAACCACGTCCTCAGCGAGGATCGACGCATCTAGCCCCTCGCAAAAAAGTACCCGACGCCCCGAATCGTCTGGATGGTGGTGTTATCCCTATCGCCGATCTTATTGCGCAAGTGACAGACGAATACCTCTATGACATTGCTGTCCGTGGCATGTTGCCCGCCCCACACCGACTCGAGTATCTCGTCGCGAGTGATGACACGACCTGCGTTCGTCACAAGGTAGAACAGCAGGTCGAACTCTTTTGCCGTGAGATCGATAAGCTCGCCATCCACAGTGGCCCTGCGGGAGTTGGGATCCACTTCAACACCGGATGCACTCAAGCCGGGGCCCGTGCGCTCATGCTCCGTGCGCTTGAGCAACGCGCGCACTCTGGAGAGCAGTTCCGGGATCTCGAATGGCTTGCGAAGATAGTCATCAGCACCTGCGTCAAAACCCGAGACAACGTCTTGCGTCTCAGCACGCGCTGTCAGCATCAGAATCGGAAACTCTTTCTCGTCGGCCCGAAGGCGACGTGCCACCTCAATGCCATCTATTTCCGGCAACATGAGGTCAAGAATGAGTAGATCGGGGTCCTCTTCGGCGACCGCATCGAGTCCCGCTCGACCATCCGCCGCTTTCCTCACCACATATCCTGCGTGGGCGAGCTCCAGTTCCACGAAACGCGCGATCGTCGCGTCGTCTTCAACAATCAAGATATTCGCATCGCCCATTGCTGCCTCCGGGTCCCCGAGCCTGAAGAATGTACCCTTAACATTCTAACGCACTACTCAGACTATCTGCTCGCAAGCAACAGTTCTGCAATCTGCACCGCATTGAGCGCAGCGCCCTTTCGGAGCTGATCGGCAACGACCCACATGCTCAGTCCGTGAGGCACAGTCGAGTCCACTCTAAGCCGCCCGATGTAGGTGTCATCGGTGCCTTCCAGCATTGCCGGCATGGGGTACTGCGCGGACTCTGGTTCGTCCAGGACGGTGAT
The DNA here is from genome assembly GCA_024637115.1 of Actinomycetes bacterium. Classification (GTDB taxonomy): domain Bacteria; phylum Actinomycetota; class Coriobacteriia; order Anaerosomatales; family JAGXFU01; genus JAGXFU01. The sequence continues at coordinate 135,593 of JAGXFU010000007.1, read as the reverse complement.
TCCAGGAGTCGCGGCAAGAGCAGCACGCGCTCGGTCAATATCAACCTCTTTCGAGAACTGGACCGTGACAGCTTCAGAATGGCAGCGTAGAACCGGGACACGCACACACGTGGCCTGCACCTCGATTTCGGGTGCGCCCATGATCTTCTTGGTCTCAACGACCATCTTCCACTCTTCTTTGGTCGAGCCGTCTTCGAGAAACACATCGATCTGAGGAATGCAGTTGAAAGCAATGCGGTGAACAAACTGCTCGACGCTCAGTTCGGTGCCGTCCAGAAACTGACGACTCTGCTCATAGAGCTCCTGCATGGCGGCGGCTCCAGCACCACTCGCAGCCTGATACGTGGCGACGACGACACGTGTTATCGGAGCGATATCATGCAGCGGCTTGAGCGCGACGACCATCTGTATGGTTGAACAGTTGGGATTGGCGATGATCCCCGAATGCCACTCAACGTCGCGAGCGTTCACCTCGGGAACCACAAGCGGCACATCCTCATCCATACGGAATGCCGAGGAGTTATCGACCACCACGCATCCTGATTCAACCGCATGCGGAGCCATCTGTTTGCTCACAGATCCGCCTGCCGAGAATAGGGCGATATCGACTCCCTTAAAGGATTGCTCTGTGAGTTCCTCGACCACAAGCTCCTCCCCCGCAAAGGGGAGACGCTTTCCGGCTGAGCGAGATGAAGCAAGCACAACGACACGCTCAGCAGGAAATCTTCGCTGCTCGAGTACCTTGAGCATCTCGATTCCCACGGCACCGGTCGCTCCAGCGACCGCGACCACGGGACGGGACGGCATTGGCTTGGTCCATGCCATCAGCAGTCTCCTCCGGTCGAGCCGGGAGAGACCTCTACCTTCACAGCCTCGTTCGCCAAACCAAAGCTGTCGTGTAGCGCACGTACGGCGGTCTCAGTCTGCTCGCGAGAGATAACACAAGATATGCGAATCGAGGAGGTAGAGATCATGTGCAGATTGACATCCGCATCAGCCAGCGCGGTGAACATCTGTGCCGCCACACCGGGATGCGTCTTCATGCCAGCGCCTACGAGCGAAACCTTGGCCACAGACTCGTCGACCGTCCACTCACGCGCGCTCAACTCATGTGCCACTTCGGCTGTAGTCTGACGTGCACGGGTCAGATCCTCGGCAGGCACGGTGAAGGAGATGTCAGTCCTGCCATCCTCTGAAACGTTCTGGATGATCATATCCACATTGACGTTCGCTTCTGCCAACCGGTTGAAGACCCTGGCAGCCACACCCGGCGTGTCAGGAACGTCTCGAATGGTGACCTTTGCCTCAGAGGTATCGTGTGTGACTCCTGAGATGATTGCCTGCTCCATTGAATCGTCACCCTCTCTGACGATGGTTCCCTGCCCTTGATGGAAGCTTGAGCGGCAGTGAATAACAACACCATGATTCCGGGCGAACTCAACGGCCCGCAGCTGCAGAACGCGCGCGCCTGTCGCCGCAATCTCAAGCATTTCCTCGTACGATATGACATCGATCTTGCGTGCATCAGGCACGATTCGCGGGTCGGCTGTGAACACACCGTCGACGTCCGTGTATATCTCGCAGAGATCGGCGTCGATGCCCGCTGCGATGGCGATCGCGGTCGTATCGGATCCGCCACGACCGAGAGTCGTGATCTGCCCGTCGGGTGTCACTCCTTGGAAGCCTGCGACAATCACGATCTTGCCCTCAGAGAGAGACGCTTTGACCTTCTCCGCACGGACCTCGGTGATCTTAGCCTTGGTATGCCCTTCATCTGTGACGATGCCGACCTGAGGGCCAGTAAAGGATATCGCCTCGTGCCCCAGTGCGTGAATAGACATCGCGAGCAGGGCGATCGTGACCTGTTCACCAGTCGCGAGCAACATGTCCATCTCGCGTTCGGGAGGATGAGGCGATATCTGCGCCGCGAGCGTGAGCAAGTCGTCGGTCACATCTCCCATTGCAGAGACAACGGCAACGATCGAATCACCACCCTCCCTGAGGGCGATGAGGCGACGCGCGACATTCTGGATACGCTCTGGATTGCCGACGGACGTACCGCCGAACTTGGTGACCACAATGGCCATCAGAATTCCTCCGGCTCACAAACATCAAGATTACCCACCACAGCCCCGCGGGTTGAGCCATTGTAGCATCGAGACCAGGCATAGGTGCAGGTAGCGTGCATGCAACAACATGTCAGCGCTCGTAGAACGCCAGCCGCACCGCAACCTGTCGCATTCGTTCGGAGAGCCCATCCATCGCATCTGCGTAGAAGTGGTCTACAAGCGTAGTCCCTGAGGTTCGCCCCATCGAAACATCGATGTGGCCGAGCGCTTCATGCATCATTGCAAGCCTCGCTCCAGCCCCGGACTCGGTCTGCGCCATCGTCATCCTCCCATTTGCAAGATGGAATGGCAGTTCCAAACCCTTGAACGTCTCGTTCAGTTCAATCTCAACATTCGAAGCTAATCGCGGTCCGCCGAGCTTTCTGAAACTGGCAAACATGCCATCGCAGAGCGCGACAAAGATCGCCTCCGTCTCATCGGGCTGTGCGTCATCAGAAACGCCCGACACATGGGGAGTCTCGATACCTTCGTCACCGAGGGCGTCGACGAATGCCTCGACGATACGCGCATCAAAATGGGAATCCGCACAGCGCCGGAGCTCCGCAATCGCGTCTTCCATGGTCCGACCTCTGCGATAGGGGCGGTCGGCGATCATCGCCTCAAATGCATCGGCCACCGTGAGGATTCGAGCGAGCAGAGGAATCTCCTCGCCACGCAGTTGCGCCGGATACCCATGCCCGTCCCAGCGCTCGTGATGGTGGCGTACAACCGGCGTGATCGGCCAGGGAAAGCCAACCGGTTTGAGAATGTTGGCTCCAATCAAGGGGTGATGACGCATCTGAGCCATCTCCACCTCGGTCAGGCGACCCGGCTTGAGGAGTATCTCCTCTTTCACGCCTATCTTTCCGATGTCGTGCAGATATGCCGCCATTTCAAGGGCGGTGCGCTGTTCATGCGATAGCCCCATACGCTCTGCGATGACCACCGAATATGAGGCGACCCGATCCGAATGGCCCCGAGTGAAGGGGTCTTTGGCATCGACTGCCGCAGCAAGCGAGCGCACTGTGGCCAGGTACGCTTCCTGAAGGGTCGAGAACAGCTCGATGTTGCCAATCGCAATGGTGACGTGATTCGCAATAGTCGAGAGAAGTCTCACATCGTCGCTGTTGAATCGAAATGCCCTGTCGTGACTCCCTACTGTGACCGAGCCCAGTGTACCCTCGGCTGACACCAGCGGAACGCACAGAGCAGCAAGTGCTCCGGTAACCGTATCGACACGGTCTTCTGCAACACCGCGGGTTGGGTTGAAGATAAGTGGGCGCCCCTCACGCACAACCCACTCGGACATCGAGGAGCGCAACGCCTCCTCATCCGGACGACCCTCACCCCCACGCCATACCTTCAGTTCGAGCCGACCCGTCTCGCGGTCCCGCAACGTTACGTAGCCGAGCTCAACTCCAAAGATCCGGAGGGCACTGTCGAGGACAGATTGCAGAAGCACTTCCATTTCCAGGGTCGAACCGAGCGCCCGACTCATCTCATAGAGCGTGGCGAGTTCGAGAACCTTCTTTGTCAGAGACTCACTTCGCTCTCGCAGGGAATCCGTCATCGCATTGAAACTCTCGGCGAGTTGTGAAATCTCATTTGTGCCGGTCACGCGCGTCTTGGTGGAGAAATCACCATCCGCGATCCTGCGAGCACCCTCAATGAGCTCAACGAGTGGATCGGAAACACGGCGCGCCACCCAACCGCCAAGTCCCACGAGCGCGAGAACGGCAATGATCGACCACATCGTGATCAGATTAGTCGTCGTCGCTTGTGCCTCATCGGTAACTGCCTGGCTCACGATCGTGACCACATAGCCAAAGCTGCCCGAGGGATCATTCTCAAGTTCAAGTCGCTTGGCAACCACTCGAAAACGAGATCCGTCCACAGTCAACGTTGATGAACCAATACCATCAGCGCTAACGGAGGCGATGGCCTCGCCCATCGAAGCATCGTCTGCGTAGACCGCATTCGCTAGCCCCGCCTGCAGTGGCTGTTCCAGGTCGGTCTCAGTGGCAAGTGCCGTGGCGACCGGGTTGCTCTCGGCATCATAGAAGGCGAATGCCTCGCCGGTTCCACCCGTAATGTCATCGAGAAACGTATCGTGCACGACCTGCGATGCGGCCATCACATAGACCTCATCACCAACCATGACCGGCTGGAAGGCGGTGATGGTCAGATAGTCATCGAGTTCCAGGAACGACGCATGACTCATCTGAAGATCAGCATAAGAGAGTTCCCGCGCTCCCCAGGGCTTGTCCCCGACAACGACTCGTGCGAGCCCCGAGGTCGCAACCACTGTGCCTTCGGAATCAAGGAGCATCAGATGATCGAGTCCAAGAGACACATTGATCTGGGCCGTAAGCCCGCGGACTTTGCCCATGTCATCTTCTGCGAGTGCCTGCTTTAGCCGTGTGTCCTCGGCGGCCACCTTGGCAACCCGGCCCATGCTGGAAGCATGCGAGTTGAATCGGGACTCGAGGTTCTGTGTTGCGCCAAGAGCGACGGAGTCGATCCAGTCATCGGTCAAACCAGATAGGAAGTAGACGGCCACGATCGTCGCCACCAGGCCGACCACGATTGATGCCGCTACAAGCGGCACGACGATCTGGTTGTAGAGATGCTTACCGAAGATCCTCGACATCACTAGTCCTGTGCGGTTGGCGGAGCGAATCCTTGTGCGACCATGATCGTACGGGCCTCGTCGCCCGTCGCCCAATCCAAGAACAGACGAGCCTCCTCGTCGGCACCTTGATCACAGACGACCCCCAGCGGCCTGATCATAGGGTAGTCCCCTGACTCGATGGTGCCCACGCCCGGACTGACCCCGTCGAGCGCAACGTACGTGACCGGAATCTTCTCGGAGATACCGTAGCCAAGCGAGAAATATCCGATAGCGCCCGGCGTTTGACGAACCCCATCGACCATGTCCGACTCATAGAACAGATTCACGGCCTGACTGGTGACTACCAGATCGTCCCCAAGCAGATACTCCCGAAGGATTATCTTGGCTGACTCGTCTTCATTGCGATCGAGCACTACGATATCGAGGTCAGGACCACCTAGGTCCGACCAGTTGTCATACACCCCGGAGTAGATACCACGCACCTGCTCGCTCGTAAGGTGATCGATCGTCACACTCGGATGAACAGCCACAACAAGACCATCATCTGAAAGCTTGGTGTAGTCGAGTCCGATATCGGCCTCTTCGGTAGACAACTCGCGGGAGACACAGCCGATTTCCAGATCGCCGTTCGCAACCCCTCGAATACCGCCTCCACTGTGCAGCCCCGGCAGGTAGACGAACTCTACATCTTCGCCGTCATATGCTTCGGTCAATACTTGCAGCAAGGGCAGGGCGGTTCCAGAACCTGAGATTCGCAGGCGAACGACGGAGTCACCCGGGTCTTCGACCATCTGTGGAGAACAAGCGGTAACGAGTGACATCGACAGCGACAGACAGATGAGCAGCATAGCCCCCCGTAGCACTCGCATCACAACACTGCCTCTCTCCCATGATGGTCGCAGCCAACACTCGTATTCTAGCACCGCAGATGTGCATCTCTTTCACAGGTCAACAACAGAGCGGCCCCGACATGGTTGACGGGGCCGCTCTGTCCAGCTCGTACAAGAAACGTAGCGGAGTCTACTCGCCGCAGCGATTCTTCACATACTCGTAGTAGTCGTCGACATCCTGCTGAATCTCGGCAAGTAGCGCCTCATTCTCAGGCTTGAAGAGATGCTTGAATCGCCCTTGAGGCTTGAGGAACTCCTCGACTGGCTTTCGCCCGGCCTTGATGAGGGCCCTACTTGGCGTGCTCATGTTCCACACGCCGTCTTCAACCTCAAAGAGAGGCCAGTAGCCGGTCTGGACTCCAAGCTTGGCAATCTCAATCGACTTGTTGTACGCACACCGCCAACCGCGCGGGCAGGTTGCGAGCACGTTGATGAAGGCGGGCCCGTCCACAGCGAACGCTTTCTCGGCCTTGGTCGTGAGGTCCTTCCAATGGCTGATCGAGCCCTGCGCAACGTACGGCACGCCGTGAGCAGCGATAATCGACGTCAGATCCTTGCGCTTCTGAATCTTGCCCTGCTGAGCGGCGCCGACCTCTGAGGTGGTTGCCCACGCGCCTTTGGGCGTAGCCGAGGAGCGCTGGATGCCGGTGTTCATGTACGCACCGTTGTCGTAGCACACGTAGACCATGTCGTGACCGCGCTCCATGGCGCCGGAGAGTGACTGCAGACCAATGTCATACGTTCCACCATCGCCACCGACGGCCATGAACTTAACCTTCTTGTCGGCGGGAATCTTGCCGGCACGCTGCATCGCCTTGAACGCCGCCTCGACACCGGAGACGGTGGCCGCAGAGTTCTCGAAAGCATTATGAATGAACGGCGTGCTCCATGAAGTGTACGGATAAATCGAGGTCGAAACCTCAAGACACCCGGTTGCGCAGCCAACGACCATCGGGTCCTCGCCTGCTCCGAGCATGATCTGACGCATCGCCACCGAGGCACCACAACCGGCGCAAAGCCGGTGGCCGCCCTCGAGGCGGTCTTCGCGATGGCTGAGTTCTTTAAGTGTAGCCATGCTCAATCCCTCCTATCGGGCGCCCAAGTAGACCATCTTGCCCGGCAGTGCCGAACCAGATGCGATATCGGATAGGTCGTTGTAGACCTGGTGCATGAGCTCGAGACGTACGTCCGCCCCGCCAAGTCCGTAGATGTAGTTGACGACAGGCACGCGGGTCTCAAGATCGTACAGCGCGCTACGCACCTCGAGGTAGAGCGGGCCGCCTTCGGCACCGAATGACTCGGAGCGATCGAGCACAGCTACTGCCTTGCAGCCCTTGATCGCAGCCGCTACCTCAGCAGCCGGGAAGGGGCGGAAGCAGCGGACCTTCACAACACCGGCCTTCATGCCCTCGGCCCTCAACTCACGTGCAACATGACGTGCATTACCTGCCGAGGAACCAATGATGACGATCGCAACATCCGCGTCATCCATCATGGCCGTCTCGACAAGACCGAAGGGGCGACCACTGATCTCTGAGAACTCGGCCCCCACGCGCTCGATGACGGTCTTGGACCGGTCGATCGCGTTGCGCTGAGACTTCTTGAACTCGAAGTACGGTCCTCCGAGACCCGCAAAACTTCCGTGCGTGACCGGATTGTCGGTGTCGAGCAACGCATTGACCGGCTCATACTCGCCCACGAAGCCGGTGACGGTCTCGTCGTCGAGCAGGTCGATACGATCGATCGAGTGGGTGGTGATGAATCCATCAAGACAGGTCATGGTCGGCAGCAGGACTTCGGGGTCCTCGGCTACTCTGACCGAGATGATCGTGTTGTCGTACGCCTCTTGGGCGGTCTCTGCAAAGAGCATGACCCATCCCGCATCGCGGGCACCCATGGCGTCACCGTGATCACAGTGGATGTTGATCGGAGCGGACAACGCACGGTTGGCGTTGGCCATGACGATCGGCAAACGCATACCTGAGGCGATATGGAGCTCTTCCCACATGAGTGCGAGACCCTGTGAGGCGGTTGCTGTCATGACGCGGGCACCGGCAGCCGAAGCGCCAATGCTCGCGCTCATCGCGGAGTGCTCGGACTCGACAGTCACATACTCGGCGTGGACGCGACCCTGAGCTACGAACTTCGCGAACTCCTCAACAATGGTTGTCTGAGGAGTGATCGGGTACGCGGCGACCACGTCAGGCTTGCACTGGCGAAACGCCTCAGCAACTACGAGGTTTCCGGTGGTGGCGACGGTCTTTTGCTCAGCCATCTCTACTTCACCCCCGGAAGTTCGCAGCCCTCGGGGACCATGGTGATGGCCTCGACCGGGCATTCATTGGCACAGATTCCGCATCCCTTGCAGTGATCGAGATCGAGCCAGTCTTCTGCAAGCTTCTCATCTGCAACGCGGATGGATGTGTCCGGACAATCAATCCAACACGTCAGGCAGGCAGTACACGTGTCGCGGTCCAGTGTGGGGCGTTCGCTGCGCCAACCGCCTGTGCGATAGTCGCGCGAGTTGCCCGCCTCGGGTATCGCGGCACCGAGAGGGAACTCCTCGGCTTTCCATGAGTCAATCTTGGAGATGTCCCATTTCACGCGACGGTCACCTCCTCATATGCACGATCGACAGCTGCATGGTTCGCGTCGATCATTTCCTGGCCGAACTTCTTGCCCAGGTTCTTGGCGAGAAGCCCTTTGAATGTCTCGAGATCGATGATCCCCGGAGCGGCCTTCATGAACGCACCCACGATCGGCGTGTTCGGAATGTCGCGCTTGATCGTGTCGAGCGCGATGCCTGAAGCATCGACACAGGCCACCTTGACGGAATCCGGCAATCCGAGAGCCTTCTTCACGACGGCGGCGGGCGTACAGGTGTTGAGAATGAGCACGCCGTCTGAGGTGATGCCCTCCGCGACGTCGACGACGTCGAGAAGCGTGTCATCGAGCACGATGACAACGTTCGGGTTCTCAATGTTGCAGTGGATATCGATTGGCTGATCGCTGATACGCGTAAACGCCTTGATCGGAGCACCCATCCGCTCGGGACCATACTCAGGCATCGCCTGCATGTACTGGTCTGCGGACAGTGCGGTCTCGGCGACGACCTTCGCCGCAGTAACCGCGCCCTGACCGGCGCGCGCATGCCAACGGATCTCCGTCAGCTGCTGCATACGTCACTCCCCTCTCTGGTTCGTCGCGGGTGCGACGGACGTGCCGCCGAGGAAGAATCCCTCGCCGGAAGGTCACACTAGGATAGCGGCGCCCTCGGTAAGCGGTAGCCTCCGTGCGGTAAGTGGACGCGAACGGTGGCTAGTCATCGGTGAACGGACGTCAAATACTGGCAATCCGAGCGACAACCGCTACATTTCTCGCCGCGCCTCAAGAGCGCGTCCTAGAGTCACTTCGTCGGCGTACTCCAAATCTCCTCCTACGGGGAGACCTGAGGCGATGCGTGTAACCCTGATTCCGAGTGGCTTGACGAGACGCGATATGTAGAGCGCTGTCGTCTCCCCTTCCACGTTCGGATTTGTTGCCACGACTACTTCGGTGACGGATTCATCGGCGAGTCGGACAAGCAGTTCTCGGATACGGAGCTGATCTGGCCCGATTCCGTCAATCGGAGAAATCGCACCCTGCAACACGTGGTAGAGACCTCGAAACTCGTTTGTGCGCTCGATGGCTACCAGATCCCGTGGCTCTTCGACAACGCAAAGCGCAGTCGTGTCGCGCTCGACATCGGCGCATACCTCGCACAAATCACCCTCGGCAAAGTTGAAGCACTGTGGGCAGAAATGAATCGTACGCTTCACTTCGGTGATTGCATCAGCGAGACGCGTCGCGTCACCGGTATCCGCACGCAATATGTAGTAGGCAAGGCGCTGTGCCGATTTGGGCCCTATACCCGGCAGTCGCTCGAGCTCCTCGAGCAATCGCGCAATGGGGGGCGCGTAGCGCATTGCTACATCAGGCCCGGAATGTTCATGCCACCGGCGACCGCAGACATCTTGGAGTTCGCAAGGGCCTGGGCCTGCCTGAGACCCTCATTGACTGCAGCGACCACCATGTCTTCGAGCATAGCCACATCATCAGGGTCGACTGCAGCCGGATCGATTGTGACGCTCTCAAGATTCAAGTCACCGGTCATCACAACTTTGATGACTCCGCCACCAACCGAAGCCTCTACGCGATCAGACTTGAGTTCTTCCTGAATGCGAGCCATGTCGGCCTGCATCTTCTGTGCCTGCTTGAGCATGCTGTTCATATTGGGTTTCACCGTGCGTCATCCTCTCCTTCGGGGGTCTCATGGGGGTGTTCGGCGATCATCTCCGCGCCAAACTCATTCATAAGAATGTTGTCGATATCGTCATCGTCTGCGACGGAGCTCGCTGGCGCTGTCTCGGTTTCGTCTCCCGCGGTGGCGGGTCTTTCGTGAAGCGGGTCGGCCTTTGGCGCCGGAGTAGTCGGCTGTACCGCGCCGCGCCCGAGCTGGAAACGAAAAGGTGGCACAGATCCCAACACCCTCCCGAACGCCTGCTGCAGCAACTGGCGATTCTCGGGATTCTGAGCCATATCCATGGTGAACTTCTGATCCAGCGGGAACTCGATGACAATCGAGGAGCCCTGTGCATCAATGTCGACTTCTGTGCTCATGAACAACTGAGCGCGCGTGGGCTTGGCTCGTTTGACCTCTGCAATCACAGCGGGCCACGCCCGTTTCACATGAGCGCGATCAAGCGGTCCGGTCGAGGAGAGCTCGATGACCTCGACGGGAGCAGGCTCCTCGGGAAGCTTCACAGCCTCTTCCGCAGTCGGCGTGGATTCCTGTGTGGCTGCAGGTGAGGGCTCCGCAGCCACAGGTGCGGCAACCGGCGGGGGCGAGTTGGGTGCGTCGGGCGCGGCTGGAGCAGAAGCTACCATCCGGGACATCTCCAGTGTTTCAACTCGCTCCGCAAGAGCCTCCAACGTGAGTTCGCCCTGTGGCCTGGCCATGCGGGTCAACCCGACCTCAAGAGACAGTCGTGGATCGCTGGACCAACGCATCTCAGTGGCCAGTTCGCCGAGGAGATCCAGGATTCGCGCCAGTCGGTCGGGGCCGTACAGTGCCACCTGACTAGTGAGCTTGGCTAGTTGGTCGTTGGTCGTATCCACGATACCCGTGGAGTCTCCCACCGCGGCCGTCACATACAGATCACGGTAGTGCCCGGTCAAATCACGTACGAATTCCGTCATGTCAACGCCACTCGTTGCAAGACGCGCGACAAAACGGAAGCATCCGGCGATATCGCGGCGAGCCACAAGGTCGGCAAGTTCGATCAGAAGTGCGACATCGACTTCGCCCAGGAGACCTTCGACATCGTCGAGGGCGATGGTCTTGCCCGTGAACGACGAGAGCTGCTCCAGTGTCGAGATCGCATCACGCATTCCACCCGCGGCGTGCTTTGCCACAAGCGTGAGTGAGCCCTCGGCAACCGTGATGCCTTCCTGGGCGGCAATGTATTCGAGACGGCCGACGATATCTTCGACTCCTATCCGGTGAAAATCGAAGCGCTGGCAGCGCGAATGGATCGTATCGGGCACCTTCTGCGGGTGAGTCGTACACAGAATGAACACCGTGTGCTCGGGCGGCTCTTCGATGCTCTTGAGCAACGCATTGAACGAATGCGTTGAAAGCATATGGACCTCGTCGATGATGTAGACCTTGTAGCGACCACGCGTGGGTGCATACGCGAGTCGCCCGATGATTTCTTCCCGGACGTTCTCGACCTGTGTGCGACTCGCCGCATCGAGTTCGAATACATCGGGATGACGACCTTCCGCGACGTCGATGCATTGCTCGCAGGTCGTATCGGGGTCCGGTGTAGGACCCTTCTCACATTCGAGGGCTTTGGCGAGAATGCGCGCCGTGGTCGTCTTGCCGGTACCGCGCGGGCCGGTGAAGAGGTAGGCATGCGCCACAGAATTCTCGGCAACAGCGTTGCGAAGTGTACGAGTGATGTGACGTTGTCCCACCACATCGTCGAAACCTTGCGGCCGATACTTCCGGTACAGAGACTGCGCCACGAATCGCCTTTCTTGCCGATAAACTGCGGACGCCAAGAAGTATACAGGGTCGCACCCACATGGGGCCGACCCTGACCATGTACCCCGAGTGGGTCCCGGACACCCGATAGAGGCCGCTTATGGCTGCTTCCTTCCGGATCTGACCAGGTTCACGACATACCGCCATCCGGAACCCACTCGGGGCACGCGGAGCACATAGTATAACTAGAGTCGGCCTCGAGCGGGAACAGTATCTGTACGATGTTGTTCCCCCCGGCGCTCAGTCAGCGCCCGATCGAAGACTCGGAGGAGGCTTCTGCGAATGGACTCTCTGGATCGAGACACCCTCTCAGTACTTGCCCGCCACTTTGAATCGCCCTCGGTAAGCATCCTGATGCCCATGCACCGCGCCGGCGCCGCAAAAGAACAAGATCCTATCCGGCTCAAGAACCTGATTCGGTCTGCTGAGGAAATCCTGCAAGACCGGGAAATCCGACAACCGCAGATCGATGACCTTATGCGACCCGCGCACGAGCTTCTCGCAGATGCTGCGTTCTGGCGCGAGAGCGCAGACGGACTCGCGCTCTTTCTCGCCCACGATACGGCGCATATCTTTGGCTCTGAAACCACCCTGGACGAGCATGTTTCAGTTTCTGAGCGATTCTCGATTCGTCCCCTTCTCCCTGCAGTTCAGGCAAGGCAGCGTTTCTACGTACTGGCACTCAGTAAGAATCGGGTCCGCCTAATGGAAGCGCAGGGGGACGCCATCGCTGAACTTGAGCTATCTGATGTCCCCGCCAATCTAGAGGACGCACTGCGCTTTGACGATTTCGAATCACATGTGCAGTTCCACTCGGGTACACCCGCGGTAGCCGGCGGACGTGGTCGACGGTCGGCGATGTTTCACGGACACGGGGGTGCGCCGGACGTTGAGAAGGAGAATCTGCTCCGCTATTTCCGCATGGTCGAGCGCGGAGTGCACGCACATCTACGCGATGAGACAGCACCGCTCGTCCTCGCAGGAGTCGACTACCTGCTTCCGCTCTATCGAGACGCCAACTCCTATCCGAACGTGATGGACGAATCCCTGTCGGGAAACCCGGATGAAATCTCGCCGCAGGAACTCTTGAGTCGCACGCGTGATCTACTCAAGCCGCACTTTCACGCCGCCGTCGAGCGAGATCGCGAACTGCTCGAAGCAGCCACTGCATCCGGAGGAGCCTCCTTCGATCTGACCGAGATCATCCCCGCAGCCCACGAAGGACGCGTACAAGTACTCTTTGTACCGGCGGAAGCGGCTGGATGGGGACACTACGACCCGTCTAGCGGTAGAATCGATCTGTCCGAAGAACAGCATCCTGGAGACTGGGATCTCGCCGATCTCGCTGTAGCGGAAACACTCCTGCATGGGGGTGTAGTGCACGCAGCCCAGGTCTCCGAAGACGTCACGGACGCCGCGGCGCTCTTCCGATACTGAGGTGTCCTTGAGAAAGCCGGTTAGAAAAGGTCTCACATACGGGGGTCTCGCAGTCGCCACGGCGATCGTACTCGCGCTCGCAGGCTTCACCTGGTGGGCACTCACCCCCCTTGGTCCGAGCGCGGAGGCGCTCCAGGCGCTCGAGTCCGGCGACGGCATGGATGTGCGTGTCGAAGACGACGCCTACGCGATTCAGCCGGAAGGCAGTGCTGCCCATGTCGGAGTGATTCTATATCCGGGAGGGCGAGTCGACTATCGCTCGTATGCTCCCCTCGCCCGCGAGATCGCATCACGTGGATATCTCGTTGTCGTCCCGCGCGTCACCCTCAATCTCGCAGTCCTCGACGCCAACAGGGCCGACGACATCATCGCCGCACATCCCGACGTCCTTGCGTGGGCGGTCGGCGGTCACAGTCTTGGAGGAGCGATGGCCGCATCGTATGCAGAGGGCCACGCCGAGACCGTTAACGCTCTCGTGCTGCTCGCTGCCTATCCGGCATCGAGCACCGATCTCTCCGACAATGATCTGATGGTCACCTCGATATTCGGCACACTCGACGGCGTACTATCGAGCGACTCTCTCGAAGCCAGCGTCGATCTACTTCCCTCCTCAACGTCGTTCGTGCCGATCGAAGGAGGCAATCACGCGCAGTTCGGATCGTACGGACCGCAGCCCGGCGACAACCCCGCCTCGATCTCGGCAGAGGACCAGCAGTGGACAACTGCAAGCGACATCGCATTGTTGTTGCGCCCGCTACGCTTGAGAACACTCGGTCAGTAGCCGACGCTCTCGACGCGTGATTCCCGAGAATGGGAATCTTACCAAGAGGACCGTAACGCGCGGGAGGGAATCGCGATGGTGAAGTATGTCGAACTCTATGGACTGACCACTGCAGTGTTCTTTGCGATCGACTTCGCGTGGCTCACCTTTGCCACGGGACGGGTCTATCGTCCCTACATCGGTGACCTGCTGCTCGATAAGCCGAACCTTCCTGTGGCCGGAGCGTTCTATTTGCTCTACGTGATCGGTGTCCTGGTCCTCGCATCACTGCCGGGCTACGACAAGGGAAGCCTGAACGACGCGATCATGCGGGGAGTGATCTTTGGGTTCCTCGCCTACGGAACCTACGATCTCACCAACCTGTCCACACTCAAGGGTTGGGCATGGCAGGTGTCGGTGATCGACATGGTGTGGGGAGCAGTGCTCACAGGCACGGTCGCAGCGGTCGGATACTTCATTGCGCGCTGGCTAGAGATCTAGCTCTGCAACGGATCGATGGCCTATGGCGCTCGCAGATAGAGTATGACCTCTATCCCTTCCGGAACCTGCGAGCCACCGATGGGGTCCTGTGAGGCAACGACTCCGTCCTCCCACGCATCGAGATCGAGTCCGCTTTGGAACCGATACGATACGCGTACACCTTCCGCCTCGAGCGCTCGCGTTGCACGATCTGCGTCATGACCGCGAACGTCGGGAATCTTGGCGAGCACCGGCCCCCGAGATACGGTCAGTTTGACCCGTTCTCCCAGATCGAGGTCTGTCCGAGCATCCGGGAACTGCTCGATCACGACGCCCTCAGGCTGACGCGCATGCTCGCGGTCCACACGGCTACCGAATCCAACATCGCCAAGGAAGACCTCAGCGTCCTCTTCCCAGCGACCAACCACGGGCGGAACGGCGGCGTCTTTGGGCCCGAGCGAGATCACATAGGCGACCTTCGTGTCTTTGGGAGCGAAGGATCCCGGCCGTATCGCCTGCGAAATCACCGTTCCCGCAGGGATGTAGTCGTGGTTCTCCTCCGTGACGCGTCCACCCCTCAGCTCAGAATCCCGAACCTCGGCTCGTGCTCGTTCACCATCTTTGCCAATCAGCATAGGTACGCGTACGAGGAGTGCGCCCGAGATCGTCAAATCGATATCATCACCGGGCGTGGCAAGCGCTTCGGCCTTGGGATACTGGCCCACGACAAAGCCCACTGGCCCTTGAGCGTTCTCGTCGTATTTGATGCGGCCCACGCGGAAGCCAGCACGTTCGAGCGCGAAACGGGCGCTTTCGAATCGCTGGCCGGAGACATCGGGCACAGGATCTCCCGTGCAGCCTGTGAGCAGCGGCGTGACGATCATGACCGCGATGGCAAAGAGTGCCACGCGAATGCGCAGGGACATGCCGGTATCCCCCGTGTTTCTTCATTCGATGTGATCCCGCCTGTGACCTTGCCTGTCACAGCACCGGGTGCTTAATTCTACACTGCCAATGCAGTATGGGTCGATCTTGATTGCCTACCCCAAAGCGAATCGACCAGCGCGTACCACGAGCTCGATATCTTCGCCGAACAGTTCGCTCATTGCGCTGGAGGTGAGTATGTCGAGAACCGGTCCATCAGCTTCTATGCGCCCGGCCTTCAACAGAATGACGCGCTCGATCTCCGGGCCTATGTCCTCGACATGATGGGTCACAAGCACAAGCGAGCGACCCGCGCCGGCCAGACGTCGATACGTCTCGCGTAACCGCATTGCAGCCCCGGGGTCGAGGCCGGCCGTAGGCTCATCGAGGACGAGCAACGCAGGATCGTGCACAAGCGCCCGGGCAATCAACGCCCTACGCGCCTCACCTGTTGAGAGCGTATCCATACGCCGATCCGCAAGGTTGAGAATCTCAAGAAGTCCGAGGAGTTCCTCGGCATGTATGGCCTGACCGGGAGTGAGATGGGACGAGGGATGCACGCCTACTGAGCCAAAATAGCCCGAACGCACGACATCGCGAACGGTCACCGGCTGGTCATAGAGATGCTGCCAACTCGCCGAGACGATCCCAAAGAAGCCGCGGGCCTCAAAGAGATTCCACCGATCCAGTCCGCGGAATCGTACCGGCGGGGTATCCTCGCGGTAGAGCGGACGGATGTCTCGCGTGAGCAGACCTATCAACGTGGACTTGCCCGAACCGTTGGGACCGAGGATAGCGACATGCTCTCCCTCGTCGATCGCGAGATGATCTATGTCCAGAATCGTGTTGCCGTCGCGAACTACGGTGGCACGGGTCAACTCGAGCAATGGAGTCATCGTATCCATGCGGGGAGCGTAGCACGCGGCCTGGCGTGGTGGTTGCTTGCCTCGTTCGCATGAGTACTCATGAACGCTTCGACATCCCGAATGCCGATGTGCTCTTTGGCGATGTGTGGGCCGAGGAGGAGATCGACGAGCCTGTCTGTCGCGAGTGCGGCGCGCGTCTCAACTCATCGCACGGGCGCTGCCCGGAGTGCGGATGTGCAGTGCCGGTATGTGTGGGAGCGTGTGCAGCGTGCATCTCGCCGGTGTGTGTGGGTGACGGCCGCACGAGCAGTGCCGATTAGAACGTATCGCTCGCCGGAGCACCGAGTGCCACGCTCGCCTCGACGAGCGCTCCCCCGTCTTCGTAGCGCACAACAACTGTGGAGCGCGCATCGCCTTTGGCAAACTCCAACGTTATGACCTCGCCGTTGGACATCGGGACCTCGCTCAACAGCTCCCAGTTCGCGATCGGGTACATGCGTCGATACCACTCCGCAGCAGATGCCCAGGCGTGCTCAGTGCGAAGATCATACAGCCAGACACCGTTGCCCTGGTCGTATACGGACGCGACCACGACCTCGCCCTCGATGACCGGTACTTGAAGCGGGAATCCCTCCGGCATGTCCAACTGCTTCTGCTCGGTAGACATGCTCATATCCCGTATCTGGTCGAGCGTGAGTGGCTCCGGCGCTTCAGCGACGCAGCCAGAGACCGCGAGCGTGAGTGCAACGATGACCATCAGAGGTGCGATGCCTTGAAAGCGTCTCAACGGGCAGCCTTTCCTGAATGGAGACTCGAGTGCGATCACGCACGGTCGAGTATAGCGTCACTCCTGTCGCGAATTCGGGCAAATATCGATAGGCTGGACATACCTGAGAGAGGAGCCCGGTGCCGCATCGGATCGCAGACCTGCTCAGAGTCGACCCACTCCCGTGGCTCCTCTCTGCCGAGGAGCCCTACACTCGTTGGACGACTCACGCGCTGTTGCTGGGCGAGCCCGAGGGAGCCGAAGCGCTCTCGGACCATGATGCGGTGCTCGCAGATGCAGGCGTTATCGAGCTGATCGCCCGGCTTCCCGAATGGGGGGATGGCGACTTTCCCGGGCATCACAGCCCGGCCTTCCTACCCAACCGCCTGAATCTTCTGGCGGATATGGGAGTTCAAGGAACCGATGCCCCACAGATCGAAGGGCTGCTCGATGCTCTGCTCGAGCATCAGGACAAGAGCGGTCGCTTCCTGAGTTTCGGCCGCGTCCCCGGCCGACCCAAGCCGGAATGGGGTTCGTTGCTGTGCGACACCAACGCGATCACCGACGTCCTCCTGCGATTCGGGCGCGCAGAAGACCCGCGAGTGAGACTGGCGCTGAAACGGATTGCGAGCGACGCATCCGGAAGCACACAAGGCCAGGCCTGGCGTTGCGTTCCGGAGAAGAGCACGCTCTGGCGCGGCCCCGGAAGAGTCTCGGATGCCTGCCCTCAAGTCACCCTGGAGGGACTGCGCGTATGGTCCCAGGTCCCAAGCGACCAACGGCCGAAATGGCTCCTGAGCGCCGCACGCACCCCGCTCGAGATCTGGCGGCGCCGGATCACCGAGCGTCCTTACGCGTTCGGGCATGGCTACCAGTTCAAGAGCGTCAAGTGGCCGAACTTCTGGTACGACGTCCTCTGGGTACTCGAAACGGTCACGCGCTACCCCGACCTCTGGCGCGGCGAGCACGCCACAGAAGAGGATCGCGCTTCGCTCGCGGAACTCGCGGCGTGCCTCATCGCGTACAACCTTGATGCGGAGGGCCGCGTCACGCCCAGGCGCACGTACAGGGGATTCGAGCACTTCACCTTTGGCCAGAAGAAGCAACCGTCACCGTTCGCCACAGCCCGCACCCTCATTCCGCTCGTTCGCCTCTCCGACCTTGCCGAGGAGATCGCAATGATCGATGTCGAGGGTCTTGCGAGCGCAAAAGGCGGGTCAGGGACAACCGTGCCCCCCAAGCGTCCGCCGCGACTCTGCCCCACGCCAACCAGAATCCCGTCGTTCGAGATCGATCGCGCCGTACCGCGCATACTCGCCCGGCAGCATATCGGCACCCCTCACGAACCCGCGAGCATCGAGTCGATCGTGGCCGATGCGGTTGGCCTTCATGCGACCTATCCGATGACACCCTATCTGGCCCTCGATGCGCGACTCCCGTCATTCGAACGCGCACGCCTCGATGCGGCGCTCTACGAGAACCGATCGCTGGTTCGTGTGCGCTGTATGCGCGGCTCGCTGTTCGTGGTCCGCCATGATCTCCTGACCGCGGTCATCGCCTCAACGCGTCGCCCGGTCGTCAAGTACGCGCGGGAATTCCTTGCCGCGCGGGGCATCGACAGAAGGACCCGCGAGCACGCCGCCCCCCGTGCGCTTGAGGCCCTTAAAGGTGGCCCGCTCACATCCGCCCAACTCCGTACAGCCCTCGGTGAACCCGATCTCGACGTTGCCGCACTTGTGAGCTATCTGTCGGCATCATCGCTGATCGTGCGCGACCGACCGGTTGGCGACTGGCGGGATCGCCAGTGGACGTACCTGCCGTTCGCCTCGGCGCTTCCCGACATCAAACTCGACAGTATGGATGAATCGACTGCTGACCCGGTGCTCCTGCGCGCATACGTGCGCGCATACGGGCCGGTCACCCGCCGAGACATAGCGTGGTGGACCGGAATCGGCCCGCGCAGAGTCGACCGGGCACTCGATGTGCTGGGCGACGAGATCGTAGACGTGCGCATCGCGGGGTCCGAAGAGACTCTGCTCATGCACGCCGCCGATGTCGACGAGCTCTCCTCGGCAGCACTGCTCGACAGCCCTCATGTGGCGCTGCTCCCCACCCTCGATCCGCTCACGACCGGATACGCACGCAAGGACCGATTCGTTGACGACGCGGTTCGCCCGTATATATACGACAAAGCCGGAAACGCCGCGGCGTCGGTGTTTGTTGACGGGCAGGCGGTAGGCGTGTGGGATACAACCGGCGCGCAGGAACCGGGCATGCTGCTGTTCCTGCCAGTCGAGCTCCCGCTCGACGTTCGCGATCGAATCCACGCAGCCGTTTCCGAACTCGGGTGCTCGATCTACGGAGAGGCCGCGCCGGTGAGCGAAAGTCCGACCATGCAGCCCCTTGCCGACCGAACTCTGGGATCTGTCGCGCATCCGCTCCGGTAGAACCGTACGATGCCTGCGCGTGTGTCCGTGGTCCATTCTCGATCGCTGCCCGGTGTCCCCCTTGACCCTTACGTTACGTGAGGGTTTATGGTGAACGTGCGCCGCACCGTACGACACCCGCTGCCGAGGAGACCTTCCGTGCCCTACACCGTTGGAGATGTCGCCAAGCTCGCCCATATCAGCGTGCGAACACTGCACCACTACGACGACATAGGCCTCCTGAGTGCATCCGGACATTCAGAGGCCGGCTACCGTCTCTACAGTGACGCCGACCTGGAGAGGCTCCAGCAGATTCTCCTCTACCGCGAACTCGGGTTTCCGCTTGATGAGATCGCGGAGGTGATGGGCAATCCCGGATTCCGGCGATACGAGGCGCTCAAGAGCCAGCGGGAGTTGCTCCAACGCAAAGGCGCGCAGCTCGCCGCCATGATCGAAGCGGTTGAGCGAGCCATAGACGCACATGAGAGAGGAACGATAATGAGCAAAGATGACCTGTTCGAGGTCTTTGGAGACTTCGATCCAGCCGTGCATGAGCAGGAGGCTCAGGAACGTTGGGGAGAGACCGACAGCTACAAGGAGTCGGCCCGACGAACCGCGCGCTACACCAAAGATGACTGGAAGCGCTTCAAGGCCGAGAGCGAGGAGATCAACACCGCAATTGCAGGGCTGATGGATGAGGGCGTTGCAGCACACGACCCACGCGCGATGGATGCGGTTGACCGTGCGAGACTGCAGATCGACACGTGGTTCTACCCGTGCTCACGCAAGATGCATGCGGAGCTCGGAAAGATGTACGTGGCGGATCCCCGTTTCGCAGCAACCTACGAGAGGATCCGGCCCGGGATGGCCCGGTACATGTGCGACGCCACTGCGGCGAACGCAGAACGCTGACCTATGAAGAGGCGAAACCACTTGGCAGCGGCGAAGCTTCGGGCGTAGCATACAACTTCGTGCCCTGAGTCCGAGAGAAAGGCTGTTCGTGTCCGAACGCTGGATCCGCATACGCACCATCGCAACGAGCAGACTCGTTGTTCGCGCCGCATTCCTGGTGTTCTTTGTCTTCTCGGCGATCCAGCTACTGCGATTCGCTGAGTGGGCACGAGGCAACGGACCGTACGTATCACGTCCTGAGGCGGTCGCGGGCATTCTCCCGATCGGACACTTCACGAGTTTCTTTGGCTGGCTCAAGGGCGGAGGCTGGGACACGCTGCTCCCCGCCGGGCTCGTTATCATCGTTGCTGCGCTCACGATCTCGCTGCTGTTCAAGCGTGCCTTCTGCGGATGGATCTGTCCCGTTGGCACGGTCTGGGAACTTGCGGCAGCTCTCGGACGCAAACTCCTTGGACACAACCTGCGCCTGCCGCGCTGGCTTGATCTCGGTGGGCGTGGAGTGCGCTATCTCATTGGCGGGGCTGCGCTCTTGCTGCTCGCCTCGGTCCCGCTCGCCGAGTCGATCGCGTTTCGCTCACTTCCCTACATGTGGATCGCCGACATCAAGATCATCACCGGTTTTGCCGCTCCGCTCTTCATCCTCGTATTGCTGCTCACTTTTGTGGTCTCTATGCTGCTCGGACCGGTGTGGTGTCGGTGGCTCTGTCCGCTCGGCGCGCTCTATAGCGCTGTCGGCATCGCCTCGCCCTGTACGGTTCATCGAGATGCGGAGACGTGCATCAACTGCTCCCGCTGTACCGATGTATGTCACGCCTATGTAGACGTTGAGAAACTCGGCACCGTGCGTGCACCGGAATGCGACGGCTGCATGGACTGCGTGAAAGAGTGTCCGGTAGACAACTGTCTTGAAGCTCGTGCGTTTGGCACGGTGCGCATCGCCCCATGGGTCTGGCCCATGCTCGCGGTCGGTCTCTGGCTGGCGATCTGGGGAGGCGCGAAAGCTACGGGAAACTGGGATACGTCGATTCCCGACGAGGCGTTCAGGCAAATCATCAACTCGGGTTTGCTCGAGCAGAGGACTCAGGGCTTCTTCGAGTAGGCGCGTCGCCGAAAGACCGAGTCTAGATGGCCGTGAGAATCACCGCACAGAGCGCAACGATGATACCCAGGCGCTGTAGACCGGTGACACGCTCCCGCAAGATCCCGAAAGCGAGCAGCACCGTCACCACCGGGTAGAGCGAGCCAAGCATCGATGCGATGGCAAGTTGCCCGGTATGAATCGCCGAGAGCATCGTGATATTCGCCGCCGAGTCTAGGGCACTCGTGGCCAGAGAGATCTTGCGCGCGCCGGGGGCAACCAGCACGCGGCGATGACGAACCGTTGCCGCGGTCACAAGGCAGGCAGCCGACGCAACCCGTGCCGAAACGAGCGGCCACATCCCACTTGACTCGGCGGTGAAGGAAAACGCAATGAACGACCCTGCGAATCCCACCCCCGCGAGTAACGAGAGTCCGATCGCCGCCGCAGGCATACCATGCGGATCATCCGGATGCGATGACATGCTCACCATGATGATCGCGCCGAGTGCGAGGACCAGCCCGGCTCCGTCAAGCCAATTCAGATTCCCGCCGGTAAAGACATCGTAGATAGCCGGCAGCGATCCTGACAGGGCGGCCGTGATTGGCGCGACAACACTCATACGCCCGAGTGCGAGTCCCGCATAGAGAGCCGCCACGCCGATCCCCCCCGACACCCCCGCAGCAGCTCCCGCAAGAATATCGGTCCGGGTGACAATCTCGTTTGGGTACACGAATGCGACCACAGTGAGCAGGAATACGCCGACGAGGTGCACACTTGCTGTAACCACGAGTGCGGCATCGCGACGGCTGGCCAGACCTCCCAGGAAGTCTGCTGCACCAAAGAGCGCGGCCGTCGAACCAGCAAGTAGCACGGTAAGCAAGATGACTCCCTGAGGGTAACGTAAGGGCTCTGGCAACCCACCCATCGTAGCCAACATATCACCGGCATGCGATGGGCAACGGGCAGCAGCTCTGCCGCGCGCACCGCGAGACAACGAGACCGGAGGTGACTATCATGAGGCCGAGGGGCAACCCGACTGCACTTATGCGCCAATCCTGCCGATACTCACTGCGTGGGCCCAATCGCATCCCCGAGAGAGGCTGAGGATCTATGCACCCGCGTGCAACGCGCATCGTCGCACTCGCGCTCGTCCTGCTGCTGACCGTTCCCTCCTCGGCACTCGCGCTCACGCGTCCCGAAATCATCTCTAGGGCGCAGCGCTGGGTCGATCTTGAGGTTCCATACAACCAGAGCGGCCGGTTCGAAGGATGGCGTACTGACTGCTCGGGCATGATGTCGATGGCATGGAAGCTCTGGCAACCGGGATACACCTCGCGAACTCTTGCGCCGTATGGCGTGAGGATCTCACGCGACGAGCTTCAGCCGGGCGACATGATGCTCAAGTACGACTATCACGCGGCCGTCTTCTACAAGTGGGCGAATGCCGATCACACCTGGTACTGGACGCTTGAGCAAAGCGGTTCTGCGGGCAAAGCCGTCATGCGGCTCACACGCTACCCCTATTGGGATCAAGAGGAGTTTGACGCCTACCGACCCAAAAACTACACGGAGATCAACGATTACGGGCCCTACATCAACGCCATCTCGGGATCGAACCGCTATGCCACAGCTATTCTGGCCTCGCGACTTGCATTCGAGAGCGCCAGCGCAACGACTGCCGTGCTGTGCTCGGGCGAGAACTGGCCCGATGCGCTCGGTGGTTCTGCACTCGCCGGCGCCGTTGATGGACCGGTGCTACTCACCAACCCCACGGGTCTCTCTTCGGGCGTTTCAGGTGAGATCGCTCGCCTCGGCGTGAAGGATGTACTCATCATCGGAGGAGAGCGCGCCATCAGCCGGGATGTCGCCTCGTCGGTCGAGGGCCTTCCGGGTGTGTCTGTTCGCCGGATCGGTGCCGCGAACCGCTACGAAACCGCCGCACAGGTCGCGAGTGAGACCATCGGCGCGCTTCGAGCCCGTGGACGCGAACACGACGGCGGCTTCTATGTGGCCACAGGCAACTCCTACCCCGACGCACTCGGAGCAGCCACAGTCGCCGCATTTACCGGCCGTCCGATTCTCCTCGCAGGCTCAGAAACCCTACCCTCTCCCACGGCTCGCTTCATATCTTCGCTCCCTACCGAGACCGCATCGGCCTACATCGTTGGCGGCACAACGGCAGTCGGTCGACCGGTGAGCGACTCGATTGCGCTGCTAGGGGTGGGATCCATTAAGCGGTTCGGCGGCTCCGATCGCTATAAGACGTCGTATCTCCTCGCACAGCATGGCGTGGCAGAGGGGCTGAGTTGGGCCAACGTGGCACTGGCAACAGGAACGGGCTACGCAGACGCGCTCGCCGGAGCTGTAGCCCAGGCAAAGCGAGGGTCCGTACTGCAACTCACACCGACAAACTGCCTGGTCCCGAGCGCAGACCATGCGATACGCGACAACCTTGCCGAAGTCTCCGTCGTGACGATCTATGGAGGTGAATCTGCCATCTCACCCACGGTTCGGAGACAGATTCGCTGGATGATGGACGAGCCGTAGGCGACCCTAGCACTTCTACCTGCGCAATGGGTATCTACCGTCTGTTGGCAATTCAATGAACGGGGGCTCTCATTGAGCAGTTACGAAAAGCGATTCATCCGCCTGCGTTGGTACAACGTGATCATGGGCTTCTTCCATGCCGCGCAGGGCGTGGCGATACTCGCGCTATCCAACGATTTCTCTCTCCCGGTAACGGCCAGCTTCATGCAGGGCCCTCCCGGAACACCTCCAGGGCCGCCGGAGACGCTATTCGAGTTGCCCCTTGGCCTGGCAGTTGCGCTGTTCGTGTTCTTCTCGGCAGCGGCCCACTTCACTGTGGCGCTACCCGGCGTATTCGACTGGTACGTCAAGAACCTTAAGCGTGAGCGCAACTATGCACGCTGGATCGAGTACTCCTTCAGCTCTTCGCTGATGGTCGTGCTTATTGCCATGCTTCCGGGCATCTTTGACATCTCAGCGCTCATTGCGATCTTTGGTGTGAACGCGATGATGGTGCTATTCGGACTTCTGATGGAGCACTACGAATCGCCCGGTTCTCCCGACTGGCTGTCCTACATCTTTGGCTGCGTCGCCGGAGTGGTTCCGTGGATTGCCATCGGCATCTACATCTGGAGCCCCGGTACCGCTGCTGAGCCACCGGGATTCGTATACGCGATCTTTGTCACGATGTTCATCTTCTTCAACAGCTTTGCCATCAACATGATTCTCCAGTACAAGAAGGTCGGTAAGTGGCGTGACTACATCTTTGGGGAGAGCACCTACATTCTCCTGAGCCTCGCCGCCAAGTCACTTCTCGCATGGCTCGTGTTCGCCAACACGCTGATTCCCACGTAAGAACCGCTCGTACTCAGATCGCGTCCCGGGCAACGGGGCAGGTCATGCAATGACAGCCGCCTCGACCCTTCCCGAGCTCGCTGCCTTCGATCTCCAAGACCTCTATGCCTGCGGCACGCAACGCGGCATTCGTCTGTGTGTTCTTTGAATAACCGACCACAACGCCGGGCTCAAGCGCGACCACATTGTTCGCATCATCCCACTGCTCGCGAGCTGCCTTGAACGAGTCCCCGCCGGTCGGGATGGTGCGTAGACCCGCCACACCCAACGCATTCGCAACTGCCGCGAGAAGCCCGGTCTCCTCACGGACGTCGAATACATCATCGCGGTCGCCCGGATAGACGCTGTAGACCTGCATCGAGTCGATCACGTCCGGGTAGAGCGTGACCGCATCGCGATCCACGAAGCTGAACACTGTGTCGAGATGCATGTACGCGCGATCCTGAGGTATGCGGCACGCAATGATTCGCTCGGCGGCCCCCTCGGCAAACAGTGAACGTGCCAGCCGCTCCACCATTCGACCGGTTGAACGCTCTCCCATGCCAACGAGAACCGTGTTGTTGCCGATGGGCATGATATCCCCGCCTTCGAGCGAGACGCCCTGGCTAAAGTCCTCGACTGCGAATCGACCCGCATCCCCACCCGGTGGATACCAGAATGAGAACTCCTCGGAAGCAAAGCGCGGGTGGTAGCGGTAGATGGCTGAGAGATTCACGACTTCGAGTCGGCGCGCGTACCAGAACAATGGTGGCAGCACGACACCGCCATATATCCACGCGCTGGAATCGCGCGTAAAGATGCTGTTGGGAAGCGGGGGCAGGACAAAGGAGTCGGGACCGGAGAGGACCGCTCCCAGTGAACTTCGATTCAGCGCGGCGAGATCGATCCCTTCGAGCTCTGAGACGAGCAGCCCGCCCACCAGCGCCTGAGCTAACCGCGCCGGTTCGAGTTCGCTCAGGTGGGCGCGTAATTCGTGTACCAGGGATAGGCCGACGGAGAAGGATGAGATCGCGCGCTCCACGAGCCCGGTGCAGGCCTCCCCGGAGTGAGCGATCGTCTCGGTCAACAAATCCTGAAGGTAGAGAACCTCGACACCTCGATCGCGCATGACCTGAACGAATGCATCGTGCTCCTGCTGCGCGCGCTCTACCCACACGAGGTCGTCAAAGAGGAAGTCTTCGCGATTGTGCGGCGTGAGGCGCTCGAGCGCCAGGCCCGGTCGATGCACAAGAACGGTGCGTAATCTGCCTACTTCGGAATAGACGCCGAATCCGCCCACCACGACCTCCTGCATCCGCGGGGCAGCCAGTCGGCTGCCCCTGCGGTTCTATCCTATATCAGCGAGAAGAAACAGGCCTCTCTACGCCGTCTTTTCCACCTCGATGGCGTCGCTCTCGTCCAAGAATCCGACTGCCTTGAAAACACGCGACTTAAGCGACTCGAGCAGATCGTAGATGACCGGAACAACAATGAGAGTGAGCGCGGTGGACGTGGTCAGACCGCCGACCACCACAACCGCGAGCGACTGCGACATGAGCGCCCCGGCCTTGAAGCCGCTTGCCATGGGGACAAGCGCGATGATCGTAGTCAGCGCTGTCATAAGGATCGGGCGCATACGATTCGTGCCGGCGTCGAGGAGCGCCTCGCGTCTTGGCATTCCCTCGGCCATGCGCTGATGTACACGCTCGACGAACATGATCGCGTTCGTGGTCACAACACCAATGAGCATAAGTACACCGATCATGGCCGGCATGTCGAGCGGGAGTCCCGCAATGAAGAGACCGAGCAGTCCGCCAACGACCGCGAGTGGCAGCGAGAACATGATCGCCAGCGGCGCGATCGACTCACCGAATGTGATGACCATGACGAGATACACGGCGAATACCGCCACGAGCATGGCCAGTCCCAGTTGCGTGAAGCTCTCGCTCATCATCTGCGCGACACCGGAAACCTCGACTGTCACTCCCGACGGCAGGTCAAGCGAGTTGATCTTATCCTCCGCGGCGGTGATCACCGAGCTGGTATCGCGCTCGGTGATAGAGCCGGTGACCGAGGCATACAGCGCCTCGTTGTACGTGAGAATCGAGGTGGCGGTATCGACTTCACGCACATCGGCCACGTCGGAGATCTTGATCTCCTCACCGAGCGGAGTCTTCATGGTCCTGTTCGCGATATCTTCTACCGCATTGACGTCATCGAGGGCGGTGACGTACAGAATCTCAGCATCGCGACCGGCGATATCGGTGAACCCCGCACTCTGCTCGGCAACGTAGCCGCGGATCGTCATGGCAACCATCGCCGCATTGAGACCGTAGTCGGCAGCCTTGGCCTGATCGACCTCGGCAACCACCTGCGGTCGCTTCTCGGACAGGTTGCTTGAGACGTTCTCCAGGCCATCAACGCTCGAAAGTGCCTCGGTCAACTGCGGTATCGCCGTCTCGATCTGATCGATCGGACCGACCACGATCATCTCAAGAGAGTTCGATGAGGCACCAGACATGTCGACCTGAGAAGCAGTGATGCTTGCACCCTCGGCCACAAGCGGGTCAGCTATCTCCTGGATATCAGCGAGCGTCTGGTCCAGGTCGCCATCTTCGCCCAGTTTGGCGAACACGTGACCCTTGTTGCCTCCAGTCACGCCACCTGCAGCCATGCTAAAGCCGGTCTCCACTTCAATCGTAGCCGTGTAGAACTCGACATCAGGATTCGCCTGGAACTCACCTTCGATGACCTTGAGCGCGTCGTCTACGTCAGTGACCGTGTAGCCAGCGGGATAGTCGACATCAACATTGATGAACTTGTCTGCGCTCGGAGGCATGAAGCCCATACCGATGATGGGGACCAGGGCGAGCGAGCCCACAAAGAGCAGCGTCGCCGCTGTCACCACAAGGCCCGGGTGATCGAGCGACCAACTGAGGCCCTTGCGATAGGCAATGCCCGTACGAGTCGCGCCCTCATCACGCTTGGTGACTTTCACACCCAGGAGCGACCACTTGGCCAGCAACGGCACAACCGTAAGGGATACGAGAAGCGAGGAGAGCAGAGCAACCGCAACCGTAAGCGCGAAGGGAGTGAATATCTTCCCGACCACACCGCTCACGAGCATCATCGGTGCGAAAACGGCTACTGTCGTCAGCGTTGAAGACGTGATTGCCGAAGCAACCTCAGCGGTTGCGCGGCGAATGAGTTCGACTCCCGGCTCACCGCCCTGCTGAAGATGGTTGTAGATGTTCTCGATAACGACGATGGAGTCATCGACTACTCGACCGATAGCGACGGTAAGCCCGCCAAGCGTCATCACGTTCATGGTCACGCCCGCGAGGCGCATGAACAGCAGCGCGAGCACGATCGAAAGCGGAATCGAGATGGCTGAGATAAGTGTCGAGCGGATGTTGCGCAAGAACAGCAGGATCACAATGAAGGCGAACAGCGCACCAAGGAGGCCCTCCTGGATCATGTCCGAGATCGACTGGTTGATCTCGACCGCACCATCATAGGAGTACGTGACCTCCGTGCCATCAGGAAGCTCACTGAGCGTGTCAGCGACGGCGACCTGAACCGCCTCGGACACATCGACGGTGTTGGCCTCCTGGGTCTTGACCACATCGATGAGCACGGCGGGCTCTCCGCCTGCACGCGAGAACACTCCGGTCTCATGAGCTCCATACGTGACCGTTGCCACGTCACCGAGCCTCACAAGCTCGATGGTCGGCTCTTCCATCTCGGTGTCTATAGAAACGCTGCCACCGCCGGATGGAGCCGACGGCATTGACGGCACGGAGCCGCCTGTCGATGGTGACGCATCCGCAGGCGGCTGCATTTCGGCTGCGGATGCCTGGACCTCGGCCAGCTGCGCTTTGATGCTGCCGGCTGCTTCATCGAGCATTGGGATGACGGCCTCTAGCTGAGCGGCACCCATGCTGGCCCCGAGGTACTCGGGAGTGTTCGTTGCTCCTTGAGACTCAAGGTCGCGCATGATCGACTGCGCCGAGGAGAGTTGTATCTTGGCGTCGAGCGACTGAGCCTGGACATCCTGGAGAGCGGACGTGAGCCCGGCCTGCATGCCGAGCACCTGGCCCATCTCACCCATGCCTGTGGCGAGATCGCCCATTCCGGAACCCATCTCACCGACAGCGCTACCGATGGTACCGACAGCGCCACCCAGATCGCCCATCGCCGAGCCAAGCTGTCCCATGCCGTCACCGATCGCAGCAAACGCGTCGGCGAACATCGCATTGCTGTCCGGATAGACCGCAACCTGGAAGTTCTCTATCGATTCGAGCGAATCGAGGGTTCCGCTCACGCGAATGGGCTGATCAACCGAGTCAATCTCCACAGACCCCACCGGGAACGACAAGTTCGCCGCCTGGAGCTGCTGGATAACGCCATCAACCGTGAGCCCCTCGTCCTCGAGCTTGGCCGCATCGAAGGTGATTCGCACATCCTCTTGACGCTGATCGGAGATGGTGACCTGACCGACCCCGTCAACATTCTCAATGGCAGGCACAAGCGCGTCACGTACAGCTACCTGCAGGTCCTCGGCAGAACCACTGCTGCCAACGGCAAAACTCAGGATCGGCTGGGATCCCATGCTCACGCGATTGGTTGTGGAGTCCATGACGTTTTCGGGGAGATCGACGGTCCCGATAGCAGTCAGGACATCAGACTCAGCCTGGTCCATGTCAGCGGAGTAACTGAACTCTGCCACCACGACCGATACCGAGTCGCTCGACATGGAGTTGGTGTTCTTGATCCCGTCGACCCCCGCAATGGCCGCTTCGAGGGGCTCACTGACCTTGTCGAACACGTCCGCGGGCGCAGCGCCGGGATATGGCGTGACAACCGCGATGATCGGAATCGTCACATCGGGCATCGTCTCGCGTTTGAGCTGGCCGGCGAAGTAGAGACCGCCTACGGTTGCCAGTATCGCAGCCAAGACAACGACGGCTGCGTTCTTGAGACTGAATCGGGTGAGCCAGTTCATCGAGTTCCTTTCAACAATCGGGCGCACCGCACCCGTGCATTCACTAAGAGATGGGAGCGCCCTCGGCGGCGCCTTCCGCCAGTGCATCCATAATTCGCACAAACGCACGCAAATCCTCGAGATCGAGGCTTCCCGTGAGGCGTTTCATGAGTTCGCGCCGATAGCCTTCAGCGCGATCGAGACGCTGTTCTCCCTCGGCAGTAAGCGAGACCCGGACCACACGGTTATCCTCGGTGTCGTGCGCGCGATTGATCAACCCATCGGCTTCAAGGCTCTGTACGAGCATCGAGACGGCGGGGTTCTTCACGCCAAGGAGAATCGCAAGATCGGATATGCGCGTGGGACCGGAGCATGCGAGCGTCTTGAGCACCATGAAATGCGGGGCGGGAAGCCCGCTGTCGCGACTGAACTCACTCTGTCGAGACGACATGAGGCGTCCCATGCGGTACATGGTCGCGTCGAGCTCATCGAGCAGCTGCTCAAGTTCGGTCAGATGCTCCGAACCAGCGGAATCACTCGAAGATGGTTGGTTTGCTGAATTGTTCATGCGCTGAACTATATTCAGGAGCCATCGCGAGGTCAACCCCATCCGTCCCGTTCAGACCTCTCACCCATGCGCGCGCCCAGTACAGCCAGAAACCGGGGACCTCACGCGCCACCGACACGCGCGTGCCGCTGATCGGCGTGCGCTCCATGGCAGGCACCGTGCACACGTCGACGCCCGCCGCTCGATACGCAAGCTTGATCCTGGGCAGATGGTAGAACTGGCTCACAGCCAGAACGCGCTCGATGCCCTGATCCCTGAATATCGCGGTGGTATTTCGCACGGTCGCGTCGGTGTCGACTCCTCCACCATCGAGCAGAATCGCCGAGGAAGGTACTCCGAGTTCGACAGCGCGCCTACGCATGGCGACCGATTCGTCGATCCCGCTCTCTCCCACACCACCCGACATCACGAGTCTTGAAACGAGTCCCTGGTCATAGAGCTCGACTGCGGTGCGCACACGATCGTCAAGACTCGCCGAGAGACGGCCGTCGTCATACACGCGGGCGCCGAGTACCACGACCGCATCCGCCGGCCGTCGATAGTCGGTCGTGCCAAAGAAATACACCTGGGCCACAGGAAACAGCACAGCAAGCACGAGCGCCACTGTTGCGACCGGAACCGGAATCGGATGGTTGCCCCGCGAGAGCGCGGTCTTGCGACTCCGTGCGATCTCGATCGCGAGCAACCCGAATGCGCAGGCGACCACCACCGACAGTGGAATCGCGGCCGCAGGGCGAAAGGCGCCGCTATCCCTCAGCGCGTAGAAATCACCTGCATTGCGCACCGCGATCGCGGCGACCATCGACGTGAGCGTCGCAGTGAGATGTCTGCGCCACCGTGATGCGCGAGGGCGAAGCGCCCAGGCGATGAGTAGTGCAGCGGACAGAGTCGCAAGCGGCACAGCGGCGTAGTCGGGAAGAAATCGCATGTCCACCAGCCAGAGACCATCGATTGTGGCTCCCCCAAGAATCCCTGCGCATGACACCGCGAAAGAGAATGCCCCCAGAAAGAGCGCGATACCACGCGCGATACTCGTACTCATGTGTTCCCCCGGCTGCCAGAATGACCTCGCCCGAGTGTGCATGCAGTCGCGGTATCTGCTATGCATCCGTCACCGTTCTGTTAACGGAACGGTGACCATCACGTCGTGCGCACTGTTGGCACGGACACATCTGATGCGGCCGCGGTATGATGCCGTGTGGCCGCGTGAGGCGACAGCTGAGGCCATGCACTGCGCTCGCTGAAAGGAAGGTCACATCCGTGGACTATCCGCCCACCGCTCTGCCGCATTCGCTCGCGGCGTTCATAGAAACCAGTCCTGGCTACCACGCCGCGGAAATCGACGCGCTTCGCACCAAAGACTACCGTCGCCTGGAGCGCCTCGGTCATACGTACCTGGACTTCACGGGTGGTGGTCTGTATGCAGACTCACAGCTCAAGGAGCACCACGCCTGGCTCGCCGATCACGTTCTGGGTAATCCGCATTCGCACAACCCCACATCACTCGCGGCAACGCACTTCGTTGAAGAGGCGCGCTCGGCGGTTCACGAGTTCTTTAAGGCCGACCCGGCCGAGTACGACGTGATATTCACACTCAATGCGAGCCACGCTCTGAAGCTCGTGGGTGAGTCCTATCCGTTTGAAGCCGGTGCGTGCTATCTCATGAGCTACGACAACCACAACTCCGTGAATGGAATCCGCGAGTTCGCTCGCCGTGCCGGCGCCGACGTGGCCTACATCCCGGTGCGCAAGCCCGACCTGCGCCTTGACGCCGATCTGCTGGAGCGCGGTCTCACGCAACACGCACCGTGTCCGAACAGACTCTTCGCATACCCGGCTCAATCGAACTTCAGCGGCGTCCAGCATCCCCTCGAGTGGATCGAGCATGCCCACGAACTCGGGTGGGACGTGCTGCTTGACTCCGCAGCCTTCGCGCCGACCAACCGTCTTGACCTGAGAATTATCAAGCCCGACTTCGTTCCGTTGTCGTTCTACAAGATGTTCGGGTACCCCACCGGAATCGGTGCACTCATCGTGCGCCACGAGGCGCTCGCCAAGCTTCGCCGCCCCTGGTTCGCCGGTGGCACTATTACGCTCGCCTCGGTGCAAGGCGAAGGCTGGCATCACCTCTCGCCGGGACACACAGGATTCGAAGACGGAACTGTCGACTACCTCGGTCTGCCGGCGATCACCATGGGACTCCGCCACGTGAGCGAGATCGGAATCGACGCCATCCACAGTCGCGTGGATGCTCTCGCAGGCTGGCTACTCGAACAGATGCGTACGCTTGTGCACACGAATGGCGAGCCGATGTTCCGCATCTTTGGACCTGACACCATGGATCGCCGAGGAGCCACCATCGCCTTCTACCTGCTCGATCCCGACGGTGCGGTCTACGATGTCCACCGCATCGAGCGACTCGCGGGCGAGGAGCGTATCTCCATCCGCACGGGATGCTTCTGCAATCCGGGGGACGGTGAGGTCGCACATGAGATCGAGCCCTCCGACATGCAAAAATGCTTCACGGAACCCTCGATGCCCGTCACCTACGATCAGTGCCACGACATCATTCGCGACAGAACAGGAAAGGTGCCCAATACCGTTCGAATCTCGCTCGGTATCGCATCGAACTTCGAAGATGTCTATCGCTTCATGACCTTCGCCGAGGAATTCCGTGACCGAAGCGTCCGCGATCTTGACTGATACGGGAGGATCCATGCGTATGCCCATGTGGCTCATGCTCACACTTGCCGGTGTCGTCATAGCTCTCGCTACCGGCTACTGGTATGCCACAGGTGGCATACCCGACCGCGATCCTGCGCCGTGGCTCACCGCACAGACGATCGCCCATCGCGGCCAATGGGCCGAGGGATCGCTGCGACCAGAGAATTCGCTCGCTGCATTCGACGAGGCAGCCAACAACGGGCTTGCCATCGAACTCGACGTGCAACTGACCTCCGACAACCAAGTGGTGGTCTTTCACGACGACGATCTTGACCGAATGACCAGCGAGACAGGCGCGGTGAGCCAGATGCCTCTGACGGCACTACGCAAAACGCACCTTCTCGGAGGAGATGAGCGCATCCCCACCCTGCATGAGGCCCTCGAACTCGTGAGCGGGCGGGTTCCCGTATTCGTTGAGATCAAGAATCGCGGTACCGTTGGCACACTCGAAGACAAAGTCGCCCGAGAAGTCGCCGGCTACGACGGCATGGTCTCGATCATCTCGTTCAACCCATACTCGCTCGCACGGGTTGGTCAAGCGGAGCCTGCCATCCCACGTGGCCAACTCTCAGGCACGTTGAGTGACGAAGGTCTCGCCTTCTATGAGGCGTTTCTACTGAGAAACCTCATGATGAACTGGACGAGCGAACCGGACTTCATTGCATACGAACTCGAAGGACTCCCCAATGTAGACACGAGGCTTCAGCAGTGGCGTGGACGTCCGCTTATTGGCTGGACCGCCGAGACCCTTGAGGATCGCGCTGCCGCCGAGGAGATCTGTGATGCAGTGATCTGCGATCCGGGCGCACTACCCTAGAGCGTATCCGGGCGCTGTCCTCCGGATTCAAGCGAGCGCTTCACCGGCGGGAGCAGACTCACTGCCCACAATACGCCGGCGAACACGAAGACGAGTGCGTACTCAACCGTGGGAATCCACGTGATCTGGTGGATGTCAGCGAGCCGTTCGGTCGAGAATGTACCTCCGGGATAGAACGTATAGCGGTACAGCGTGACTCCAAGATATGCTGCGCTCGCGATTCGAATCGTCCTCTTGGACAACCCGAGCCCGTAGATCTGTGTGGCGATGAAGATCGTGAGGAACCCGGAAAAGAACATCGTCCAGATCAGGCTGTCCTGGGTCAGAAGCGCCACGGTGGACCCGTGTATAAGGACCAACACCTCAAGAGATGTCGTCCAGTACTTGTTCATGTGGACATTCGTGCGCGTCAGCGCAATCTCACCGAACAACAGGAACATGTAGAAGAAGCCGATCACATGCGCCCATTCATTGACCATGGGGTGGAACCAGAACGTGTAGGTTGTTGCCCACGCGATGTAGAAACCGTGCCACCGACGTGTGAGCACAAGCGAGCTCTTTGGCAGCTTGACCTTCTTGCCAAAGAACAGACCTCGATCTGCATTGCGCATCATGAGAATGAACACGAGCATGACAATGACCGAATACTGCGAGCTCCACACCGTCACGTCCTGGGCAAGGCCATCGTAGAAGAGCGCCGTCTGCACAAAATGTGCGACCGTCATGAACGCAGTGAGACCAAGCATTGCCCAGTTCCAGCGATTGAGCGTGCCGTCCCAGCGCTTACCCGAGGCGCGCAACTTGAAGATGAAGTACCACAGAAGTACTTGGTGAATCAGATACGGGATCCAGGCCGAGGCCCGAGTGATCGCAGTGGCCTGATCGGGCGGGAGTTTCCAGTAGTACCAGCTCGCGCCGGTATCAGGCAGGAGTGCGGGGGTGTTCAGGATGTACGTATCGAACACGGGAATGAAGGCTGCGACCGCAGCCGAAGCCGCAATCATCCACCAGAAGACCTTCCATATTCGCGACATGCAATCCCCCTTGTTCGCGATTCAGACGCCTAGGTCGTCGAGTATCCGGTTCAGATTATCGCTGAACCGCTCTCGGTCTTCGTCCTCAAAGGGTGCCGGGCCTTTCGTGCGACCGCCGCTGCGGCGGTGGACCTGCTCGGCATGGCGGACTTCCATCTCGATGTCGATCGTTGCCTTGCTGTAGAGCCGCCCGCGAACGCCGATCGCGCGAGCATCGCGCCCAAGGACCATTGCGGCAAGCCCGATATCCTGCGTCACGACAACATCGTCGGGAGAGAGCCGTTCGATGATCGCGAAGTCGGCCGCGTCACGTCCGCTACTCACCTGGATGGCGTCTACCCCATCCTTGTTTGTGTAGCGATCGAAGCTCTGTGTGCCGTTGCCCACGAGTATCACCGGGACACGCCTGCGACGGGCGATCATGAGCACCTCGCGCGTCACCGGACAGGCATCCGCATCGATGAATATGGTCGTCAACGAGACTCCTTTTCTGCGCACGTCATATCAGTGAGTACTGTACCCCGTACGCGTATTATGAGCAGTCACGGTCGAATCGAAGGGACGCATGATGAAGCAACACAACATCGTGGGAGCGCAGAACGTCAGCAGGATGTGCATGGTATGCGGACGCGAGAACGAGATCGGACTGCATGCTCGCTTCTACGAACTGGAAAATGGCGAACTCGCCGCAGTGTTCACTCCACGCACGGAGCTTCAAGGCTATCCGGGGAGACTGCATGGCGGGATCGCGTCTACGCTGCTCGACGAGACAATGGGTCGCGCCATCAACGCACGTGATTCAACGGTATGGGGCGTCACCGTAGAGTTGAAAGTGCGCTTCAGGCGCCCTGTTCCGCTCGACCGAGAGGTCAGGGCCATCTGCAGAATCACCAAAGACTCTGGTCGACTCTTTGAAAGCAGCGGTGAGATCGTCCTTGAAGATGGCACCGTGGCAGTCGAGGCCACTGGAAAGTATCTCCGTCTCCCGATAGACAAGATCGCCCAGGGCGATTTCGCCGAAGAAGACTGGTTCGAGGATGTCGAACCTCTGCCGGAGCGGATCGATATCTAAGCCAGTCTCCCTATCACGTCCCGAATGAACCGAACGGCTGATGCTATCAACATCGGATCGGCAAGCTCGATGGTGTCACGTTCCGAGTGCGCGTAGTTCGCCATGAATCCCGCGATGTCACTTGAGGCGAGCGCGATGGCGGGGCGGCCGTAGATGCCAAAGATGGCGTGGTCGCTCTGGAACCATTGGGGGCCGCCTTCGTGTTCGGGCGAGACCGCCATCGCCGCACGAACGGGTTGCTCGATCTCGGGCGGACATCCGTAGAACGAGACGTGATTGACGGTATCGCGCATGCCAAGATCGTCGATGTTGATGCCAAGCACGATCTCGTCCCAGCGCCCCTCATTCTCGGCCACCCACAACATCTCGCCGGGATTCGCATAGTTGTCCTCGCCATTGAATGGCACAAGCTCGATAGTGGGCCCGTCCTCGTAATCACTGAGCAGTTCGGCCAATGCGAGAAGCGTCGCCACTCCGCTCGCATTGTCGAGTGCTCCCGGTGAGTCCTTGCGGCTGTCGATGTGAGCGGTGATCACGATGCGACCGGGAATCGAGCCCTTCTTGCTGGCAACGACGTGCTCAGCGGTTGTGGGCACTCGTGTCGAGTCGATACGCAAGACGACCTCTTTGCCGTCGAAGGGGACCAGGAGCTCCCCGTCGACGTCCTTCATATACGCATTCGGGATGTCAAAATCCCCATCCTCGAACATCGGGAACGGGTACTGGCTTCCCACCATTTGAGGATCTCGTCCGGTTGCAGCGATGACCGCTGCTGGCGCGGCTGACTCTATCGCGCGCACGATGCGCTTGTGACTGTCGGGATTGTAGAACGTGAAGTTCTTGGGCATGACCTGGCCGGCTGCGATCGGTCCGCCAAGCAAGAGCACCGATCCGGGTGCCTCCAGCGCCTCTATCTCCTCGACCGTGCTCGCACAAGTGAGAACGGTTCTCACTTCACACGGGAGCGAGTAGGGTCCGGGCAAGACCTCGAAGTCCTCGTCTCCCGCGCGCAGCTCAACAGCACCGTACTTCCATTCAATACAGTCGAACTCCGTGCGCTGTGTGTCGAATCCAAATCCCGCGACTACTCGCGCGAAAAGCCCCGTTGCAGCTCGATTGCCGGGGCTGCCCACGTGTCGGTCCGGATAGCGTGTCAGCTCTTCGAGATATCCCATCACGCGCTCGTTCATCGATACATCCCCCGCCATCTGCTCACGAAGCTACCCACGTGCGACACACCGCCTCGTCTCATGGTACACATTGATACATGAAGGCACTCTGGCTCGAGGACCGCGCCCTCTCAATGCGCGACATACCCCTGCCGAGGAGAGACGATGAGGCGCTCGTGCGCATCGCGCTCTCCGGCATCTGTGGCACCGATCTCGAACTCGTCCGCGGCTACTACCCGTACACGGGGGTGCTCGGACACGAGTTCGTGGGCGAGGTCGTGCACTCTCCCGATCCGGCGTGGGTCGGTGCACGGGTGTGCGGCGGCATCAACGTGAGCTGCGGTACGTGCGACGCGTGTCGCCGCGGCAATCCCACGCACTGCGAGGTGCGTACTGTGCTCGGCATCGTGAATCGCGATGGAGCCCACGCAGAATACGTGGCCCTGCCGCTTGAGAACCTCTGCAGGGTGCCCGAGTCTGTTCCGAATGACGCCGCCGTGTTCGCCGAGCCGATAGCCGCCGCGGTCGAGATCCTCGAGCAGGTCGAAATCACTGCCGATGATCGAGTCCTTCTTGTCGGGGCCGGTCGGCTCGGACAGCTGATCGCACAGGTTCTCGCCACCACTCATGCCCGGCTGGCTGTGGTTGCTCGACACGAGAAGCAGCGAGCGCTGCTTCATGCTCGAAACATCGATACGATCCTCGAGAAGGATGTGGTTCCCAGACACTGGGATGTGGTGGTTGAGGCAACGGGCTCGCCTTCAGGCTTTGAGCTCGCCCTCAGGGCAGTGCGCCCGCGCGGCGTGTTCGTGCTCAAGTCAACGTATCGCGGCGATCTCTCGCTCGATATCTCAGCACTGGTTGTCGACGAGATCACGCTGATCGGATCGCGGTGTGGCCCCATCGACACAGCACTTGCCTTGCTCGAGCGTGGAGAGATCGATCCGACTCCGCTGATTGACGCGCGCTTCCCGCTCGCGCGCGGCCTCGAAGCCATGGGGCTTGCGGCCGAGCCTGGCACGATGAAGGTGCTGATCGAGCCGTAGCCCGGACTATACGAACAGCTGCCCGGCGGTCATGAGGATGCGTGTCGGCGAGACTACCGGCAGACGATAGGCAACCCCGGAGCCTTTCACTCCCACGCGCCAGACATTCACCTGCACATGGGGCAATCTGCCAAGGCGTCCGAACCCGTGATGCGCCGCGTGCGAGCCGACTTTGCCCGCCCACACGCCGAAATCCGCGCCATCGTAGGAAAGCCATCGCGGTTTGAGAATGCGGGCGTCAGGATCATGATCGTGGGGCGTGAAGAGAACGGGCAGCAGCATGGCTGCCAGTGCGATGCACACGCGCCAGATATGGTCAGCCCCGTCGAAGACCGCCCTCCCGCCATCCGAACCACACATGCCGTTCCGGATGGGGTCGCGCCGGAGAGTGCGCGCCCCTACAAACGTAGACCCGTGCCCGCTTTGTAGTCAACCTCAAGTCGGCGAGCGGCGGCGGGGCGGCTCCTACTCGGCGACCTCATGACAATCGGGGCAGCGCGCCTCGTAGTAGTCAGCACCGCCCACGAGAACGGTAGGCGTTGTGCGCGAAGCGGGCTTGCCGTCGATGATGCGCTGAGTGCGGGTCCCCACGCCGTGGCACTTCTGACAGATAGCCGTGAGGAGCGAGAGTTCATCGGCAAGTGACATGAGGGTGGGCATGATACCGAAGGGCTCACCGCGGAAGTCCTGATTGAGACCGGTCACATACACGGCGTGGCCCGTGTCGAGCAGCTCGTGCACTTTGGCAACGAGCGACTCATCAAAGAACTGAGCCTCCTCGATTGCCACAACGCGGTATCCGTTCACGTCGATCTCGTCTCCCGAGGAGATCACTTCTGCAGGCATCTCTGTGCCAAGGCGGGAGCGAGCTTTGGAGCCATCGCGGGTATCGACCGAGTGCTTGTAGATGATCATGGTGTCGCCGATCACGCGGTGTCGGGACAACAGCCTAATGAGCTCGCCGGTCTTTCCGCTGCTCATGCATCCGGCAACTACGTGCAATCGTCCCTTGGTGGGCATCGTGCGTCCTCTCGCTTCGCAACCCGGCACCTCGCGGGCGACCGGGGCCGCCTCCCTCACTCTAAGCGAATATCGCACGCTGTGGGGCATCAAACCTGCTCACTTGTGGTAGAACTGCGGTATGTCCAACCACTTCATCTATCTCAACGGCGAGATCATGCCCGCCGAGCGCGCAGCGATCTCCCCTTTCGATGTGGGACTCCTGCGTGGCTACGCCGTCTTCGACCTGCTGCGAACTATCAACGGCGTACCGTTCTTGCTCAAGGAGCATCTGCGGCGCCTCCACTCCTCGGCTGACATGCTGGGGCTTCGCGTCCCCATCAGCGACACCACGGTGACTCGCGTCATTGAGGAGCTGCTGGAGCTGAATGCCCACACAGAGGCAACGGTGCGGCTGCTGCTGACCGGTGGCGTCTCATCCGACGGCATGCACTTCGACCCCGCCACGCCAACGTTCATGATCATGACAGCCGAGCTGCACTCGCCTCCCGCCTCGATCTACACCGACGGCGCGAAGCTCACCCTGGTCGAGCACACCCGTGAGATTCCCGAGGCCAAGACGACCAACTACCTCACCAAGCTCCTGGGCGACGCGAAAACTGCCGAGGAAGGCTCGCTCGAGTTGCTGTATCACACCGGCGGAATCGTGACCGAGGGCGCGAGCGCGAGCGTGTTCTTCGTGCGCGACGGCTGCATTCTGGCACCGCGCGAACACGTGCTCCACGGGACAATGGGTGCATTCGTACTCGATCTCGCGAGGCGAGACTATGAGATCCGTGCGACTGAGGTGTCGGTGAGCGACGCCCTGAACGCCGACGAGGTGTTCCTCACCTCAACCACGCGCGATATCGTGCCGATCGTTCGCATCGACAAGCACATCATCGGTGAGGGTACGCCGGGCCCCATCGTGCGCGATCTGATGGATCGGTACCGAATCGCCGCATCAGGGGCATAGCCGCACGACCGTCCTATCCCAGACGTGACCCGATGATCTTGGCGACTTCGGCTTTGTCGCAATTGCCCCCGGTGGCCGCAACCACGAGACCGATGGCTTTGCCCATGTCCCGCTTCTCGGAGAACCCGTTCTCCGCGAGCACGCCATCGATAATCGCCACGAGCTCATCGCCTGTGGTCTGCTTGGGCAGGTAACCGGTCAGGATGTCGATCTGGGACTGCAACAGCGCGGTGCGCTCGGCGTCGGTGCCGGCCTTTATCGACCCTTCGAGAGTTTCGCCGGTCTGCTTGAGAACCTTCTTGAATGTAGCAACGACATCCTCGTCGGAGAGCGCTTCACCTGACTCCTTTTCCTTGATATCGATCTCGTTCTTTACCATGCGAAGAATCGACAGTCGCACTTTGTCCTTCTCACGCATGGCGTTGGTGATCTCTGAAACGATGAATTCCTTGTTCATGAGTCCCTCTTCTCAGGCTGGGGCGGTATCGCCCGCCCAACAAGCCACCAATCTGTTCGTATGGTAAAACTACCCTATGCAGAGTAACGGATTCGTATACCTCAACGGTGACATCATTCCCACCAAGCACGCGGCTATCTCGCCGTTCGATGTCGGGCTGCTGCGCGGCTACGCGGTGTTCGACCTGCTACAGACCATCAACGGCGTACCATTCCAGCTCGATGAGCACCTGGAACGATTTCGTTCCTCGGCAGCATTGCTCGGGCTTGAGGTGCCTGCCACCAACGAGGAGATGCACGCCGCGATTCTCGAGCTGTTGAAGCGCAACGGGCATGATGAGGCGACCGTGAGACTCGTGCTCACCGGCGGGCACTCGCCTGATGGAATGCATTTCGACCCATCGACGCCCACGTTTCTCATTATCACCCACCCGATGTTTGCGATGCCCGAGCACTACTACACTGAAGGTGCGCAGCTCCTCGCAGTTGAGCACCGTCGGGAGCTTCCCGAGGCCAAGAGCACGAACTACCTCACGTGGCTTCGCAATCATCATCGGCTGGACGAGACCGGTGCGGTAGACCTGCTCTATCATGCCAACGGGTATGTATCCGAAGCCGCTACCGCGAGCTTCTATGTCGTCAAGGATGGACGCATCTACGCACCCGACAGCGGGGTACTCCACGGCACGGTCGGCACGATGGTGCTCGAACTGGCCTCAGAGCAATTTGAGATCGTCCGCGGCCCGATAACCATGGAGCAGACCCTGGCTGCCGACGAAACGTTCATCACATCAAGCGTGCGCGGAGTCGTTCCGATCGTACGCATCGATGACCATCTCATTGGCAGCGGGACCGTAGGCCCCGTAGTTCGAACGCTGATGGGACTCTGCAACGAAGTGATGAGAGCCGACGCATCGGCATGATGTTTGCGTGTTGACCTGTTCATGAGGAGCGTGTGGCTCACGACCTCGGGACACGGGATACGGGACATCAGGGGAATCAATGCCAATGCGACAAGCTCCGACAACACTCGACGACACTCCGCTTCCGTTGCAGATTCTAGATACCGAAGGAAGAATCCTTGCGGTCAACGCTTCATGGGAACTCTTCACGGGCTACTCAGCAAGCGAGGTCACAGGGCTTCTCTATTCCGAGTTGATACCTGCCGAAGAATTGGCCGACTTTCGTCGCAACATGGACACGCTGCTGGAGCACGGGCATCTCGACGGCTCACCATGCCATGTGAGAGGACGAGATGAAGCCGTTCGCGAAGTCCTGCTCTTTGCGCGTTTGACAGAGGGCGAGAACTCCACTCTGACCAAGTGCATATTGCTCGACATAACCACACTGCGAGAGGCGGAGCGTTCGCTCGCCGAATCTGATGCCAGATTCCGGAGCATATTCGAGCTCGCGCCGTCGCCGATCGTCATTCACGATGGTCGTGAGGTGGTCGTTGCCAACGATGCAGCTGCACGGTTCCTTCGCTATGAGGACGCGTCAGCCCTCACAGGTGTGGCGATTCAGAAACTCGTTCACCCGGATTCAGCGCCCGGCATTGCAGAGCGTATCAAGCGAATGATGTCGGAAGACTGGACGGCTCCGATTGTCGAAGAGACGTACCTCCGGGCAGACGGAAGCCCGGTCTCCGCTGAGACCATTGCGTCGCCACTGACGGTCTCAGGGCAACGACTCATACACGTACTCGCGCTCGACCTGACGGAACAGAAGAAGGCGCAGGCGGCCCTTGCTGAGAGCGAGCTTCGCTTTCGCTGTCTGTTCGAAGCATCAGCAGATGCGGTTGTGGTTCACGATGGAACGCACGTCTGTTTCGCCAACCCAGAAGCGCTGACGCAGTTCGGTCTGGCCAAAGGCACGGATGTAGATGGGTACGACGTCGCGATGTTCGTTCACCCCGACTCCCGCAGCCTGGTAATGGGCCGCATCTCCGCCCTGCTTGCCGGTCAACCTCAGCACTCGCCTGTCGAGATCAAGCTGTCACGCGTGGACGGTACCACCTGGGAGGCAGAGGCCGTCAGCTCGATGATCACGCTCGGCGGCGAGACTGTCATTCAGACCACCTTTCGCGATCTGACTGATCGCAAGCGGACCGAACGAGAGCTCGCTCTCTACCGCGAGGAGCTCGAGCGACTCGTGGAGGAACGCACGCGCAGCCTGTCGCAAGCTCGCGCGGATCTCACGGCGATTACGGCAATCGTGGGTCGCACGATCGAGATGCGCGACCCCTACACTGCGGGCCACCAATTGCGCGTGGCCCAACTGTCAACCGCAATCGCGCGAGCGATGGGTCTGGAGGAGAGCCGCGTGATGGCCCTTGAGGTTGCAGCGCGAATGCACGATGTCGGCAA
The DNA here is from genome assembly GCA_024637115.1 of Actinomycetes bacterium. GTDB lineage: Bacteria > Actinomycetota > Coriobacteriia > Anaerosomatales > JAGXFU01 > JAGXFU01. The sequence continues at coordinate 92,652 of JAGXFU010000007.1, read as the reverse complement.
AGTCCTGGTGCCGGCAGAGATACTGAGTAAGCCGACTGTTCTCACCGATATCGAGTTCGAACTCGTGAAGTCCCACGCGCAGGCGGGCTACGATATCGTCGCGTCCGCAGAACTGCACGACCCCATTGCCGAAATCGTCTACCAGCACCACGAACGACTCGACGGTTCAGGGTACCCGCGTGGCCTGAGCGCTGAGCGTCTGCTCCCTGAGTCGCGCATCCTCATGGTCGCCGACGTGTTCGAAGCCATGGCGTCCCACCGACCCTATCGTCCCTCGTTGGGCGAGGCGGCGGCGCTTGACGAACTAGAAGACGGCCGAGGAACTCGCTTCGACACAGAAGTCGTTGATATCTGCGCGGCCCTCATCAAAGACGGCTTTGAATTCTCAGAGGCGCAGTAGCGCTCTGTAAGTCACTCGCTTGTCGCCAGTCGCTCAGGCCCCAGATCGCATCGGCAACTGCGTCCTCATCCGTGTCATCGGCAGAAAGAGCATCTTCGAGCGCATTCGCGAGGTCGAATAGGCTTCGATCGTTACGTGTCGACTTATCAGTACCGTACCCGCCGGACGCCTATCGCACCCTATCGCACAACGCTGATAACTCGATCGATGATCTCATCGAGGAGCGTTCGGTGGGTTGCGAAGTTCAGCCGGGCGAACCCGGTGCCGGCCACACCAAAGTCCGGCCCCGGGGAGAGCGCAATGCCGCCTTGCTCGAGCAAGGCGGCGGCGGGATCAGCCCCGAGACTCGTCTCCCGAAAGTCCAGCCATGCGAGATACGTGGCGTCGGGACAGGCAAGTGAGACCTCGGGGAGCTCAAGCGCGAAACGTTCCAGGACATGATCTCGATTCGAGCGAAGTGTCGCGACGGTCTCTGCGAGCCAGTCCTCACCGTGAGTCCACGCCTCGATTGCCGCAGTGGCTCCCAGTGAGCTGACGCCACCCAACAGATGCGGCAGCATCCCCGCGATGCCTTGCTCAACCTTCTCATTTCCGAGATGCGCGACAGCGCAGCTCAATCCACCCAGGCTGAAACTCTTGCTCGCCGAAGTCACGGTCACAGTTCGCTCCATGATGTGAGAGCCAAGCGAGGCGAATGGGATGTGTTGCGATTCGTCCGTGTAGACGATGTCTTGCCAAATCTCATCACTCACAACAGCGAGGTTGTACTCCTCGGCTACGTGGGCCACCGCTTCGAGCTCATGCGCTGTGAAGGAGCGACCGCTCGGATTGTGAGGATTGCACAGCACGAGTGCGCGCGTTCTCGGCTCGACGGCACTGTGCAGTGCGTCTGCATCGATGCGCCAGTCATGCTGATCGAGGCGGTATTCAACGAGCCTTCGCCCGGCCTTCTCGATCATTCCCAGAAAGGGCGGATAGCTCGGAGTAAAGAGAAGTACCCCGTCACCGGGGGCTGTTGCAATCGACAGAGCAGCGGCTATGGGTTGGAGCGCGTTGGAAAACAGCCGCACACGCTCAAGGTCGGGCTTCCAACCCGTGCGCCGCGCGGACCAGTCCACCCAGGCCATGGGAACGGCATCACCAAATGAGCTGCCGCTGTAGCCGAAATCACTCGCCTCGACCATGCCGCGAAGCGCATTGACAATCGCGGGCGCTGTCGGGAAGTCCATATCCGCAACCCATGCAGGAATCACGTCGGGACCGAACCGTTGCCACTTGATACCGCCCAGAGCCCTCAGACGCCCTATGTCTTTGTTTGTATGCATATGTGAATACTAAACCCTGTCGGCAGGAAGCGCGTTCTCGCTTCTGTCCAAGACCCTGACTATGCGGCGTATCTCGGGCAATTCACGGGCTAGATGACTCAGGCAACCAGATTCCCGGCGTCGGGAATCGGCTCGATGACCGCTCGCCAGAAGATGCGGTCAGCAATGAGCAGCGCGGTACCCACACCGATGTAGATCGCCCCCATGATTCCAGCACCGACCACACCGGGATGCACCACAAGCCGACGCAACGCGATACCTCCGCCCATCATCACGGCAATGAGCATCCACGAACGCACCGAGAAGAAGCCGAGGAAACCTGCCTTACCACGTGCAAGGACACGCATTACTGCAGTGCGCGCCACGCGGTCAAGCAGCACCCGTGCCTTGATGGCTCCTAGAGCAAGCCCCAGTCCGAGGGCCCATGAGTGCCATGAACGATCATGGAGATAGCCGGCACCTCTCACCAGCAGGATCGACGCTCCGATAAGCCACATCATCGCAGCGGCTACTAGTTGAACGCGGACTCCGGCCCGAGGGTTTAGGACACGTTGAATGATTGTCTTTCTCCTTGATTGTGGCGTGTGGTTGAAGAAACCCCTCGCGCTTCTATTCTTCGCGAGCGAGCAACTGCGATATGCGCTTGAGAGCTTTAGCAAGAATGTCGCCAGTCTTGTCGACGTGCTCGGTCGTACCTGTCTATTCCAGGATGCGTAGGGCTAGTCGCGAGTCCAGAACCTGGAATTCACATACAAGTCCTCAACCTGTTTGCGCGCCCATGGCGTCCTGCGCAGGAACTTGAGCGAGGAGTTGATACTGGGATCGCTCTTGAAGCAGTTGATGTCGATCCGCTTAGCGAGCCCTTCCCAGCCGAACTTGTTGACCAACTTGCGAAGTATCGCCTCAAGAGTCATGCCGTGGAGTGGGTCATTTGATGGCGTGTCAGCCATGGTTGTGTCCTCTGCCTGGGTAAGCGCTCGGATGAGACGCCCTGTGAATTGTACCCGCCACCCCTGTGCTACGCCCGCTAGCGCGTGTGACACCGAACGCAGAAGTCACGACCGTGGCAACCCATGCACGACGTAGTGCCTCTCTGTTCCACATCGAGGGGGTGCTGCTGCACCCATGTGCCCTTCACGGGCTCATATTCTTGGTGATGACACACTGTGCACAGATCGGGCCCGCTTCCGTGGCAGCGCGCACACACCGCACGGCTCTCCTCGGCCGCCACGACATGGCCATCGCTCGCCCCGGCCCAACCTGCCGGATGAGGCATCTCGAGCCCATGACAGTCATTGCAGGAGTTGCCGACGTGGCACAACTGACACTGTCCAGGGTCGGAGTCGGAGACAGCTCCGTGCCCCTTGATCCACGTGGCCGCGTCATGTGAAGCGGGTGTCAACTGATAGCCGGATGGATGGCATAGCCCACAATCACCCAGAGCATCGGGGGTCTCCGCGCTACCGTGGCAGGTGAAACACTGCGTCATCAGCGACAAGGCTTTGCCCCGAGTCTGCACAGGATGCCCGGTCCTCACGTGGCACGAGGCGCAGGATCCGTTGCGCTCAGCATGTTCGGCGTGATCGATGAGGATTCGGAATCCTGAGGTCGCCTTACGATTCGAGTCATGGCACTGCAGGCAGATATCGTCGGTAACCGGGACTGCACCCGCGACCGGGCCTTCAACGGGGTCTTGGTATCCACCGGCTATATGCCTGACGGCATCACGCCCAAGGAGTTGCCCCCTGTCAATCAGTCTCTGAGGCAACTCATACCAGGCACTCGGCGGCTGATGACAGTTCACACAAGCAACTGCGCTGTGCGCAGACTGCTTCCAACTATCCGTCCTCGGCGTCATTTCGTGGCATGAGGCGCAGAGGCTCGGAGATGCCGTAACGAAGTCGAGGGCGACCCCGAGCAGAAGTGCGCCGACAAGAAGAGCGCCGGTCAATCGAACCCACGCCCAGAGTGAGCGGGGTCGCTTTCCAACGACTATGTCGCGCGAAGACCGCTCGGGACTCCTCATGACGATCCGCTCGAATTCAAACGGTTCTCCCTACTCAACGAGTGTGAGTCCCGGATCGAAATTCAACTGCGGGACCTCACCGTGACAGCGTATACAGAACGGTCCCTCGTGGCACGCTTCGCAGTTGCGATGGATCTCGACCTGGGCACCGTGGGCGGCTCTCCAATCGGAACCGTGCGACTGCGGTCGTTGCGAGTGACAGTCCACACACCAGTTCTCGGCCCATTTGTGGCACGTGATGCATTCGGGATCATCAGCCTGCTCGGCATGCTCTACCAACCAGTCTTCGTTCGCATGGGACTCGGGAGCGGCCTTCTCCGTGTGGCACGCCGTACATGCATCCTTCGCCGCGTCGCCGTCATGGCAGCGCAGACACTCCACCATGGGGGGCACGTGCTTCCCCTCCGGGCTCAATTCGTGGACCAGGTAGTTATGGCACTCCACACATTCCATCTCCAGGATCGAGACGTGCGCGCGGTGCGGTATCTGAAGATCGCCCCGTGGAGAGACGGTGCGCAAGTCACTGTGACACGCGAGGCACGCCTCATTGGTTGGCGTGGCAAAGACTTGCGGCTCCCGGGAACGGAACACGAGCGATAGGTAGAACTCCCCCACCATCCGCACCCGATAGGTCGTTTGGGCGATTGTCGTGGGCGGCACATGACACGCCTCGCATCCCGCTTCCAAGTGAGTGGAGGTCGACCACGCTTCGTACTCCTCGGTCAGCGCGGGTACGTGATCATAGAAGGCGGGTCGTGTTGCCAGATAGCCAGGGAGAACACCCAGGAGCAACACTGCGAGCACCGCAATGCCCGCGCGCATGAGTCGCCGCCTCCTGCTGGACACACCTGAGTCGGATCGATCAGTGGCATTCATCGCAGAACTCCTGACCACCATGGCATACGAGACAACCATCGCCACGCTTCAGGGCGTGTGGCGCATGATCCTTCTTCCAGTTGCCAACATGCGAGGCCGGACGCTTCTCGTGGCAATCGGCGCAGTAGTCGGGAGTCCAGTCGTGGCAGACGCCACAATCCTGTTCCTCGGCTTTGGCTCCATGGATCGCAAGCCAATCCTCAGCGGCATGCGTCTCGGGCGCCTCCTTGCGCGTGTGGCACTTGACGCACTCATCGGTCGCCTGATCGCCGTCGTGGCACTGCTCCAGGCACGTCTCCATCTCGGGTCTGTTGAACCCCCTCCGGTTCAGCGAGTGCACGAGGTCTTTGTGACAGACAACGCAGTCCAGCTCGAGGATCTCAACATGCGCTCGATGCGGGATGAGTAGATCTCCGCCCGGTGCCACGCTGCGGTATGACGTGTGGCATTTCTGACATGCCTCCCGACCAGGAGCCACCAATAGATTGGTGGTATCCGGTCCACTCACAAGCTGTGAATAGAAAGCCGGAATGGATCGAGCTGCAAACGACAGGAGTCCGCCGACGCCCGGCTCAACGTGGCATTCCGCACACGATATGCGCGAATGCGTCGAGACCTCCCAGTTGTCCATTCTTTGGCCGAGCGCGGGATAGCGCCGATAGTAGTCGGGCTGCAATACCGAGATGATCGGAAGCGCCAGCACTACGATCACAAGAACCGCGAGAAAGCCCAGGCCCCACGCAAGAATGCGTCGCCGCAGATCTCCGGTGCGTCCGATTGCACCATCATCCCGCGCGGGCCTATGATCATCCGCAGAGTGAGCCGCTACGTCTGACTCTCGTTCCGGCACCTACTCCATCTCCTCGAACTGCTGATGACAATCCTCGCACCATGGCTTCTCGTGACATGCCAGACAGCGCGGGTCATCGATACTGTCAGTAGCGTCCTTGTGCCTCCCGATCCACGTCTTGGTCGAACCGTGGAATGCGGGACGCTCCCGATGGCACTCATCGCATTCGCCCTCGGACTGGTGACACAACAGACACTTGTCGATGTCTTTGAGCGCTTCTTCGCCATGGTATTCCGGCGTCCACTCCGGCTTGACATGCAACTCTTCGATCGCCTTCATGTCGATCTGGATCGGCAGCCCTGTGAATTCCGGTCGCTCGCCAGTTGTATGACACAGCTGGCACTGATCCACCTGATGGCAGGACTCGAGACACGCTCGTTCACCCGTTGCCGCCACGATCCGAGGATGCTCGGTTCTCCACTGCTCCCCGTCTTCGTGCAAGACGTGATGGCAGTCGAAGCACTGATCAGTCGCCTTGGTACCCACATGACATCCATAGGCCACGCATACGCCGCTGAACGGCATCTCCTTGTGCTTGTCGATATACGTCTCGAGATGCGCCGTCCACTTGTGGCAGTCCACACAGTTTCGAGTCTCGCTCGCAACACGCAGATGTGCGGGATGCGGAATCCGATCGGTGCGCGAGAGCTCGGTGCTCCAGTCGTCCACATGACACGCGAGACACGCCTCTCTCTCTGGCGGTCCAAACGTGAAGTACCTGGGTCTCGGGTCGTCCTTGATCACGAAACTCGTGTAGTAATCCGCAATCAGAGCCAGCCCGTTCTCCAGCGGCTTGGTCTCATGACACGAACGACAACCGATGCCCTCGTGTGCCGAATCCCCAAGATTGACGTAGCGTCGCTCGAGCAGATGGTAGCGAGAGAAGAACTCGGGTGTTGATGTGACCGCAAGCGGAAGCACGACCGCGACGATGGTCACAAGAACGAATACCACCGCAACAACAATGATGATGCGCGATCTGCGCGATCTGGACCCGGGCTTTGCCTCGGCCGCGCTCACCTCAAGATCACCCAACCTCTAGGGTAGGCTCGACCGCGAACTCGACTCTGGGCGATTCCTGACCCTCGTCGTGATCCTCCGGTACTTCGAGCGGCAGCACCTTGGCTGAGATCGTCATGATCAGCATCCCAAGCGCTATGATTCCGAGCGCCAGAAGCACTTCAACCAGGCTTGGAACAAACGGTGGAGCCGGCTGACCGAGCGGGTTCACCGAGAAACCCATCGCCATCAGCGAATATCGCTTGAGAAAGATCGCTACGACATACATGACCGACGCAGTGATCTGTAGTGCCGGTAGATGCCGTGTTGAGCGTCTTGCGAGCAGAATGAATGCAGTCGTTCCCAACACGAGCACGGGAACGAACGCAAAAGCGTAGCTGCCGGTGAGGAACTCCGAGAAGCGGACGACATGTCCCGGCTGAGCCGACGTTGGCCAGAATACGACAAGTATCTCCACAACGAGCAGGAAGAGATCCATGATGATGACGGTTGCAAGCAGCGTGGACATGCTTCTGAACATACTTGCCTTGAAGCGCATGATGCCCAAGCGCTGGAAGATGTATGCGGTGATGAGCAGGAGCGCGATGCCCGACGCTGTGGCAGAAGTCAGAAAGATCGGGACCATCACGGCAGTGTGCCACAGCTCACGAGACTTGTTGAGCGCAAGCACAAACGCTGTCGTGGTGTGCATGTAGATGGCAAGCGGTAGCGCAATCAGCGTCATGCGGCGCGCAAGCTTCTCCCCGCCTTTTCCGGTGAGCAGAATCCACAGATCAACAAAGCAGATCACCATATAGAGCGTTGCCGCACTACCGGTAAAGACAAAGGGTGATGTGAAGTTAGGCGTGAGCAACATCCACATCGCCCGCCAGGGGCGCTCCATGTCGGTGATGATACCGAGGAGAGCCATCATCACAAGCACGCCAGCCTGGAGAACGGCGAGGCGAGCCAGGGGATGATACTGCTTGGCACCGAACAGGTGGACACTCGCATAGACAACGAGTCCGCCTGCCGCCAACCCCACGTAGTACATATAGTTGGTGAACCATAGACCCCACGGGTAGCTGTCCCGCATGGCCATGACGACCCCACCCTGGGTCAGAAGAGTCCCCCAGGCCATGAGACCGAGAACACCTACCGTGAGGAGCAGGGAAACGAACGCCCAGTAGCGCGGTCCTGCCGTCCTGAGGGCAGCGAAGTTGAAGTCCACTCCGATGATGCGCTTCACGCCCGGCGGTGTTGTGGATACCTCAGCCATGTGCCATCACCCCACGTACCAGATCATCGGTTCATTACCCATGTCTTCTTTGAGTCTCCAGACGCGGCGGGTCTTGAGCAGTATCGAGACCTCGCTCTCCGGATCGTTCAGGTCTCCGAACTTCCGGGCTCCCACAGGGCACGCCTCGGTACATGCGGTTGTATGGCCGTTTCTCGTAAGCTGAACGCAGAAGGTGCATTTTTCGACTACGCCGGCCTTTTCTTCGAGAGGCACAACAGGGTTTACTTCGTCAGCGGGAACCTCGGGCTCTACCCAGTTGAAATGACGGGCATCATAGGGGCATGTGATCATACAGTTGCGACAGGCGATGCACTTGTCATAGTCAATAACAACGATCCCGTCGGGCTCTTTCCATGTCGCAATCACCGGGCACCCGTACACACACGTGGGCTTCGCGCAGTGCATGCACTGAACAGGCATATACCATTTGTCCGGTCGGCCGGCCTCTTCGTAATCGAGCTTCGCACTCTCGAGTTCGATCTTGCCCGGCTCCATCTCAAGAACCTGGATGTAGGTGAATCCTGATTCACGGCCGATGTTGTTCTCCTCGACACAGGCATAGACGCACCGCCGGCACCCGATGCACGCCTTGACATCGATGACCATCGCCCATTTCTGAGCACCCGCGGGGTCGGCATAGTACACTGGCTTACCGGGGTAGTTGACGGCGTGGTCTTCTTCAATGATTGAATCGAGTACGCCGTCGCCAGTGGACTCGGTTCCGGATTCGGCCGCATTGGCCACCTGTGGCAGAACGGTAACGAGGGCCGGGACTGCTCCGGCTGCGAACAATCCGGCGGCGGCACCGACCCCCTCGAGGAATCGTCGCCTCGACAGCGTACAGCCCTCGGGGGCCCGTTCTTTGTCCTCAGGTCGGACTATCTCTCTGTCTTCACTCATCGCTTGGACCTTCCCAGAATCAGATAGCCGAGAGCGCCGAGGGATATCAGTCCGCCCAGCGATACAGCGATTGCCAGCCATATGGGAGTCTCGATCGGAGGCGCAACGGGAGGAGCGGCGAGCGGCTTGAAGGGCTCGCGCGCGGAAACTGCACGCACCTCGATCCCGGTTCCTTGGAACGGGGGAAGGGCTGCTACATATATCCACGACGGCGTATGGGGGTCGTGGCAACCGGCCGAACTGCACTTGGGAGCGTCTTTGCCGTGAACCCCGAGTTGCCAGTCCCGGTATTTCTCAAAGTGGCATCGCTGACACACACGCGACACATCACCCGAGACATCGACGAGTGTGCCATCGGGCAGGATGAGCATCCCGGGGTTCCTCGATGGGTCATCGTGGCAGGCAAGACACGCCTTGTCCCCTTCACCGAGGATGTCGTGCATCTCAAGTTCGATCTCGTGCTTCTCAAAATCAATGGGAAGCGGAGAGGTTGGGTTTCCGTCTGGGCCGATTGTCACTGGATGGCACTCGGTACACGGGTAGAATGCGAGCTCTCCAGTCGACGAACGCCCCGCGAACGCCTGAGCGGTGAAGACGAGAGCTGCGAGCAACAGCATTAGAACAACCAGTCCTACTGCAGCCAGGCGCTCCGACCGTCCGAATCCGGATGTTCCGTGCACGTTCGTAACTTCGATAGCTCTCACACCACCCTCACTTCGCAGACGCAATGGTTGTTCCGACACTAACAGCCCTCCTGACCTCGACAATTCATGGAGTATTACCGTCGTGTTAGGGTTGTGTTAGCGGTCATTATCGCTGGGTGAGCTATGCTTATATCGTTGACGTGGCAACCTGTGAGGGAGCGCACACGCATGAAAAGAATCCTAGTCGTCGATGACGAGGATTCCATCCTCAAGATAGTCGACTACGCCCTCTCCGAAGCCGGCTATGAGGTCCACACCGCTCGTGACGGCCACGGAGCGGAATTCCTCTTCGAACAGATCAAACCAGACCTTGTGATCCTCGACGTCATGCTGCCGGGAAAATCCGGACTTGATATCGCCAGGGATCTTCGCACTGAGTCAAATATACCCATTATCATGCTCTCGGCTCGTGGCGACGAGGTAGACCGGATTCTGGGCCTCGAGTTTGGGGCGGATGACTACGTGACCAAGCCGTTCTCTCCTCGCGAACTTGTGAGCAGGGTCAAGGCCATCCTCCGCCGGGTCGACGGAGGACCCGCCGAGAAGGCATGCATCCAGATCGGTGACCTTGAGATCGATACCCTCTCCCGACAGGTTCGCCTGCTCGGTCAGCCGATACATCTCACGACCTCCGAGTACGGAATCCTGCTTCATCTCGCAAAACATCCGGGGAAGGCCTTCTCCAGACAGGCGATCCTCTCGGCGCTCTGGGACGAGTCCCCGGTCGGCGACGAGCGCGCCGTGGACGTACACATCCACAACATCCGCGAGAAGATCGAGGCTGACCACAGCGATCCGACCTACTTACTTACTGTTCGCGGCTATGGCTACCGGCTGAGGGAGTCGTAAGCACATGCCCGGCAAACGCAGAGGTTCGATTCGCCTCTGGCAGACCGAGTTGTTCATCGCTGTGATCGTGGTAGCCATGCTTATTCTGTCCGGATCGCTATCCGCAGGACTCAAGACCACGCTCACCCGCATGGCGGAAACGAACGAGTTGCGCAACGCGTCCTCACTCGCCCGCCGACTCGAGCCGGAACTCCCCGTTGCTCCCAATGGAATGAGCCGCGTACGCGAGGTGGTCGCTGAGTACCGCGACATCTATGGTGGCGGCATATGGGTCTACGACAGCGAGGGTGCCTTGCTCGAATCATCCTTCGATGGCGCGCCGGTGGATGCCGTCCTTGAATCCGCGCTGCTTGCGGGTCTCGCGGCTGATCCTTCCTATGCGAGAAGTGATCTCAAGGCGAACGGTTGGGTCGTGGCCGCGAAAACGGTGCTCGGTCCAAGCGAAGCAATCAAGGGTGTCGTTGTCACTGCGAGCGCAGTAGACCAGCCCGTCGCGATCCTTACCGCGCTGCGTGATCGATTGTGGGTCACATTCTGGGTGTCTCTCGTCATCGCCGGTCTCCTGGGACTGGGATTCTCCGAGATCATTTCGCGACGCATCCGGGCAATGTCAGACGCGGCCGCCGCAATTGCCGGGGGAGACTTCAAGCAACAACTGCCAACCAGTCTGGTCCCGGACGAGATCCAGGATCTCGCCGAGTCCTACAACACAATGGCTGCAACGCTTGGTGAGGCATTCGGAGAAATCCAAGAGGGCCGTCAGCAGATCGAAGCCGTTGTGGACTCCATGGCCGAAGGCGTGCTCGCCTTCAACGCCAGCGGCGCGGTGAGCGTCATCAATCCGGAGGCCGCCCGGCTGCTCATGATCGCCGAGCAAGACCTGTTCGGAGCATCTGCCGAGGAAATCTCAACGGAACCAGCCGTACTCGACGTCATACGCGCAGGCTTGGCAGGCAATAGCCTGACCGAGACCGTCTCGCTCAACCATTTTATCGTGTTGCTTCACTGCACTCCCCTGCTGAATGCAGAGGATGAGGTCGAAGGGGCCGTCCTGGTTCTTGCAGACGTGACCGAGCAACACCGAATCGAGGATGCCCAACGCAGGTTCATTGCGGATGCAAGCCACGAGATGCGCACGCCTATCGCCGCGCTCAAGGGCATGCTGGAGCTCCTGGACGATGGTGCCATCGAAGTCCCTGAAGTGAGAAACGACTTCGTACACACCATGCAGGACGAAACGGACCGGCTTGGGCGTCTTGTTGCCGACCTGCTCACTCTCGCGCAGCTCGAGTCCGGGAGCATGCGGCTCAAACTAGCGCCGGAATCTGTTGCCGATCTCCTTAACGATGTCGCGAACATCATGCGAGCATTGGCCGAACAGGCCAACGTAGAGCTCTCAGTGGTGGCACCCGCAGACGTCCGCGTGGTCGCGGACCGCGACAAGATGGTGCAAGTCCTACTTGGATTCACCGACAATGCACTCAAGCACTCACCTCCGGGCACAACGGTTCACCTGCATGCCACGGAGAAGGATGCTGCCGTTCACTTCGAGGTCACCGATGAGGGGCCCGGCATTGGGCCGGATGAGATCTCTCGTGTCTTCGAACGATTCTATCGTGCGGACACAGCACGGGTGAGCGGCGCCGGAACGGGGCTTGGTCTGGCTATCGCCAAGGAGATTGTCGAGGCCCACGGATCAAGAATACAGGTCAGATCCACGCCGGGGGCTGGTACAACCTTCGGCTTTGAGTTGCCACTCGGCTCCTAGGAGCCAGCACGCATGTTAGGGACGGCTGTCAGTTCCTCACGAAACCCAAACAAAGCCACAATCGTCCATGAACCTGAGATGGTCGCTACGGGTGCATAGTCCATATAGAAGTACAAGCGGGCCACCCGGCTCAGACGTTTGGAGGTAGAGGACCATGTCTCTCGCTCTCACGGCAGTCCTCATTATCGGTGGAGTAGTATTCGCAGCGGCCGTTGCGGTCGCGATCCCAGTGCTCTTTGGCATGATGGCATACGACGTAGCCAAGTCTCGCCCGACCGAGGTGGTCGAAACCGAGGTCAAGGACACGACGATGCGCATCGCCGTCGAACGCGGAGTCGCACGCGCATTCGTTCTTGCCGGTGGGGTGTTCTGGACGGTAGCCACCTTCGCGGGCCTCTACTCGTTCCGTGACACGAGCATCGCCAACGCGGCGATCGCAGCCTTCATCCCCGCGGTCGCCTGTCTTGCCACCCTGGTGGTTGGATGGTACTACGAGCGCTTCACAGCAGCGCTGCTGCTTGTGGCATCGCTCGCAGTGGTTGCATGGGGCGTCATCTATCAGTTCGAAACAGGCATGTGGACGATCATGACCTTCGCGCTGATTGGCCCGATGCTGACCGCATCAGTGCTGTTCTGGCTGGCCCGTCGCGATCAGGAAGCATACGAACTCGCAGTGGTACGGAGTCTTGAGCTGGCACCGGCCTATGCGACAGAGGGCACCATCCGCTAGTCGCAACACACTCGCAAGAACCAAAGAGGGTCGACCCAGGTCGGCCCTCTTTCGCGTCCGCATTTCCTTGGCTGGGGCACCTGCGGCCGAGCATGGATCCTCCTGGCGCGTGATATGCTTGAACGCCTTGGATGACCTCTCGAAATATTTTGATCGGAGACTCAGCGCATGAGCAGGATTCTCTTTGTTGCGCCGCCCTACATGTGCTGGGGTGTCCAGGTGATCGGCACCTGGCCGCCTCTCCAACTCGCCTACATCGCGGGCGCGACGGAGCAGGCCGGACATGAAGCGCGTATCTTCGATGCAATGAACAAGAGCGCCACCTTCGACGACATCCGCGCAGAGGTCGAAAGCTACAAGCCGGACGTCGTCATGACACTCGACTATCTGCCGGTCACCGGCGCGATCAGCACTGCGACGGTGCCTGCCGCACTCCAGGCGCTCGCCACCGCGAAGGCCGTCGACCCCGACATCGTCACTGTCATCGGCGGACCGCACCCTACATTCCTCTATGAAGAGATCCTTGCCGACGTGAATAGCAAGGTCGACTTCGTACTCCTGGGAGAATCCGAAGCGACTTTCCCGGAATTGCTGACAGCCATTGAAGACGGTACGGTTGATGGCATTGAGGGCATCGCCTTCCTCAGGGACGGCGAGACTGTCGCAACGCCTCTACGCGCGCATATCGAAGACCTCGACACCCTCAAGCCCGCTTGGCATCTGCTCGACTGGGATGACTACCACTATACGATCGAGCCCTGGGGTCGTATGGCTTCGATGCTCACCTCACGTGGGTGCATGATGGGCTGCTCCTTTTGCAGTCATCGACAGTTCTGGCGCGGCACGTGGCGTGCACGCAAGCCCGAGCTCGTCATCGAGGAAATGCGTGAACTGGTCGACGTGTACAACGTGGAGTTCATCACGCTCATCGATCCGTATCCCACCAAAGACCGAGAGCGGTGGGAACACCTGCTCGACCTGCTGATCGAAGCCAACATCGGCGCTCACCTGCTCATGGAGACGCGCGTCGAGGACATCATTCGAGACGAAGACATCCTTCACAAGTATCGAGCGGCTGGCGTCATTCACCTCTATCTGGGTGCGGAGAGCAGCACAGACGAGCTGCTCGAAAGCCTGAACAAGGGCACAGACATCGACATGAACAAGCGGGCGCTCGATCTTGCACGCGAATACGACATCATGACCGAGGCCTCATTCATGATCGGGTCCCCCAACGAGACCAAGAAGTCGATCGACCACACGATCGCCGAGGCAATACGACTGAACCCGGATATCGCAGTCTTCCCTGTTCTGACGCCAATGCCCTTCACCCCGATACACGAAGAACTCAAGGATCGCATCCGCGTGTTCGACTACTCGAAGTACAACCTCTCAACGCCGATCATCGAGCCATATGAAATGTCGCTCGAAGAGGTCACGATTGCCCTGGGTAAATGCTACATGAGCTTCTACTCGCATAAGATGATCGAGGTATTCGCGCTCCCTGACGGCTTCAAGCGCCGCTACATGATGAGCGCCTTCAAGGCGATGATGAACGGCTACAGTACGCACTTTGAGGCTCTTGGAATCAAGATGCCAAAGATGCCCAAACTGCCTATCTAGCGCCGAGCTACTCTCGCCGTAATCCCAACCTCCCTACGCGAGGAGTCTATCCGCCATTGGTACCGAAATACCCTCATTTGCTAATCCAGGGCATAATGGAGGCTTAGATAACCGTATCGGACTTAACGGAATGGCGCTTGCTTATCGTTTGCCACATGGAATCAGAGTCTCGGTTTGACACGACATGAGAGATTGATCTTGGTTAAGACAGCCAGGTTCGAGGTCGTTGCAGTGCTCGCTGCATGCATTCTCTTTGCTATGGCGAGCAGCGTCTTTGCGTACCCGAATGAGCTCGCCGGATACACCGGGGACGAGCCACGGACTGAGTGCGTGGATTGCCACAGCGCATCTGAAGTCGACATCTTGAATCCCGGCTCTGATCCTGAGCTCATTGCGGCAACTCGCAAGGGCCCGCATGGCGGCTACACCACTGGCACGAGCAAGTGCCAGACATGCCACTCTCTCCACTCGGCGTCTGTTGACGGAACCAACCTCCTGCCCGGAGAGACCATCAAGAACACCTGTGAGTCATGCCATGACGGCACAGGTGGCACTGCGGTCTACGGAGTTATCAAAGCACGGACCGGGCTCGAGTCTGCCTCGGCACATCGGATCGAACAGACGAGCACCATTCCGGGAGGGGCCGCAGGCGGCGGATCACTGACAGGATCGTTCATGGGTCCGGGAGGAACACTCACCTGCAGCGACTGTCACTCCCCGCATGACACGGAGACGGTAGAGCCATTCACGGGCGACCGCCTTCGCTCCTCGGTCGCGAGCGACACCGCATACGCAGTGAAAACGAACCGGCTGCTCAGGCAGGCTCCTACGGGATCTGAGACGACCGCGACGGCATACGGTGCCGGTTGGTGCGCAACATGCCACGCTGGTCGCCTCGTGCAGCATGGGCCCGACGCCGGGCCGCTTGAGGATCACCCGGTGATGCAGGATGACACCTACACATACGACAATCTGCCCGTTGTAACCGGTGTCGGAGCACTCACCACGACGCTGGGTGCCCTCGGTCAAAGCAACCGCGGCTACGTCATGCCGGGCCCGACGCTCAGCGAGCCGACCCAGAAGACGGCTCTTCAGGAAGGTGCAGCTCCGCTTTGCCAGCAATGCCACGAAGACAAGCGTGATACCGGCCCGACGGCACGGTTCACGAATCCCACGCTCAAGAACGCTGGCCAGGAATTCCTCGTCACACAGCCGGATGGGTTGAGCGCTACCGACAACCCGCGATTCCAGGTCTTTCCCCACGAAAGCGATGCCGAGAACCTCGTAGTGCGTGAGCCAGCCCCGACAGAGCCGTGGAGCCTGTGCCTGAACTGCCATTCCCTCGTGCACGATGCAACACCCGGCAGCGGCTACGTCGAAGTGTTCAATGCCAAACATGACAGCGCCTCCTACAACAGCGACGGAATCACTGCGGCGTGTACCACATGCCATGTTGCCAAACTGCTGCCGGTTCACGACAACCAGTGTGTGACGTGCCACTCCAGTCCGTACGACACGCTCGGCGGAGCCTGGGCCAATGGCTGTCAGCAGGGCGGATGCCACGCCACCTATCACGGTGGCCCGTACAATGCGCACTGGGACGCATATGACAATGATTCGTGCGAGACGTGTCACCCATGGTCAACGTGGTGGCCCACGACCACGCAGTGCATGGCCTGTCACGCCAGCCCGAGCAGTGTGGCTGCGCCCGTGACAACCTCGAACGCACTGGCAAGCTACACCGGCGCGGGCCGCATCGACTTCCAGCTCACCAAGGGCGGCAAGGCGGCGATCGGCACCACGTACTACCGCCTCGACGGTGGCGCCACGATTGCCTCCAGCAGTGCACTCGTTTCTACGCCGGGTACACACACGATCGAGTTCTGGTCGGTCGACCAGAACGGCCTCACCGAAGCGCCACACAAGTTTGCGACCTTCGCTGTCACATCAGATGTCACGCCGCCGGTCACGACATCGAACGCCCAGACGACGTACTATCAGAGCGCCTACATCACTCTCACGGCAGTAGACACCAGTACCGCGGGAGTGAAGCAGACCAACTACCGTCTGAACGGCGGCGCGACCAAGACCGGGACCGCCGTTTCGGTACCGGGGACCCCCGGCACCATTCCCTACACGCTACAGTTCTGGTCCGAGGACTGGTCCGGCAACGTCGAGGCAACCAAGACGGTGATCTTCACCGTAATCAGCGGTACGGCCACGATTCGGCTGGTGTGGGGAGACAGCGACACCACCGGACCACCGAGCGCCGGCTCATGGGCTTCGTGGACGGTCCGTCGCATCGGCCCGTCCGGTCCGATCGTCCCGGGCGGAACCGGCTCGGGGACCGCACCTCCGTGGGATGGCGTCGACGACATCATCGTCCCGGTCGCGGCTTCGCCGTACTTCGTGCGGATCGACTGGACGCATCCGCCGCTCACCTACGATGACCAGACCGACTTCGCGAATGTCTATGCGACCGTCCCAGGTCAGGTCATACGGCTCTCGTACTAGCTGTCGCCAAAGCAACGTATCGGCAACTTTCGCGACGCCCCTGCATCTTGAGCCCGCCTCGGACTACAGGTGCACATCCCGCGCCGTGGGGTATCGTTGTATCGAGCACGTGCCCCTGGCAGATTGGCGTGTCGCGATGGAACGCACGATGAAAGCGGTGGCGAAGACAACTTCCGCTCCAGGTGTCTCACTCGTTGAGGTTGCCGTACCGCAGATCGGCCCAGGGGACCTCCTGATCCGCATCGAGAAGGTCGCCATCTGCGGCACCGATGTACATATCTACGACTGGAACTCGTGGGCACAGCGCACAATCCATCCGCCGCAAATCCTCGGACACGAGTTCGTGGGGCATGTGGTCGAAATCGGTGAAGGCGTCAGCGGATTCACCCTGGGAGAGCGCGTCTCCGGCGAAGGTCATATCGTGTGCGGGGTCTGTCGCAGCTGCCGAGCAGGGCGACGCCACCTGTGTACCAACACGATCGGCGTGGGAGTCAACCGTGATGGCTGCTTCGCAGAGTACCTCTCGCTCCCGGCATCGAACGCCTGGCACGTAGCGGATTCCGTCCCATCGCAAATCGCCGCGGTCTTCGACCCCTTTGGCAACGCAACGCATGCGACGCTCTCGTTCGACCTTGTTGGCGAGGACGTGCTCATCACGGGCGCAGGGCCGATTGGCATCATGGCCGTGGCCATCGCCAAACATGTCGGCGCGCGCAACGTTGTAATCACCGACGTCAACGACTACCGCCTCGATCTGGCACTCCGCATGGGCGCCACTCGGGCCGCAAATGTAAATCGTGACACCATCGCGAACGTAATGAAGGACCTGGGCATGATCGGCTTCGACATTGGCCTTGAGATGAGCGGCAATGGCCAGGCATTCGAAACGATGCTCGAAAGCATGCACAACGGCGGGCGCATCGCGCTCCTTGGCATCGCTCCCGGCCCGGTCAGCATCGACTGGGACGAGGTCGTTTTCCGAGGGCTCACGATCAAGGGTATCTACGGACGCGAGATATGGGAGACCTGGTACAAGATGCAGACCATGCTCCAGAGCGGTCTCGATATCGCTCCGGTCATCACGCACGAACTGCCGTTTGATGAGTACGAGGCCGGCTTTGCCGCGATGTCGAGCGGACAGAGCGGCAAAGTGATTCTGGATATGGGAGGTCTGTGATGTTCGGGAGCATGAAGGATGCACTGCGATCCGAGATCGGAGCGCTGCACGCCGCCAGCCTCTACAAGAGCGAACGCGTCATTGTCTCACCGCAAGGCTCGACCATTCGCGTGGCCACCCCGGATGCCGACCAGACTCGCGAAGTCATCAACTTCTGCGCCAACAACTACCTTGGGCTGGCCAACGACAGCCGCGTGAACGACGCCGCGCATGCCGCGTTGGACCGCTGGGGCTTTGGCACCTCATCGGTCCGCTTCATCTGCGGGACGTTCGAGATCCACAAAGAACTGGAAGCGCGGCTCAGCGAATTCCTCTGCTGCGAAGATACAATCCTGTATTCGTCCGCGTTCGATGCCAACGGTGGCTTCTTCGAGCCGCTGTTCGGACCCGAGGACGCCATAATCGCAGACGCGCTCAACCATGCGTCCGTCATTGACGGCGTGCGCCTGACCAAGTCCAAGCGCTTCATCTACGCGCACTCGGACATGGATGACCTGCGCGCCAAGCTCACCGAGGCACGCGATGCACGATATCGAGTGATTGCCACCGACGGCGTCTTTTCAATGGACGGCGACATCGCCCTCCTCGCAGAAATCTGCGACCTTGCCGAGGAATTCGACGCACTCGTCATGGTCGATGACTCGCACGCCACCGGCTTCGTCGGCCCGACCGGAAGAGGTACGCCGGAGCTGTGTGGCGTGCAAGATCGCGTAGACGTGATCACGACAACGTTTGGCAAGGCGCTCGGTGGCGCGTCGGGCGGGTGCCTGAGCGGCCGTCGCGAAATCGTTGAGTGGCTGCGTCAGAAGAGCCGCCCATACCTGTTTTCAAACACCGTTGCCCCTGTGGTTGCGGCGACCACGGTAGCGGTCCTAGATCTCCTCTCCGAGACGACAGCTCTACGAGACAGGCTGGAGCGCAGCACGCTTTCGTTTCGTGAGCGCATCACCACCGCCGGCTTTGACATCACGCCGGGCACTCACCCAATCGTCCCCGTCATGCTCCGAGACGAGGCCATCGCCCACAAGATGGCCGAGGAGCTCCTGGGAGAGGGTATCTACGTGATCGGCTTTAGCTTCCCGGTGGTACCCCGGGGGGCAGCGCGAATCCGAGTGCAGGTGTCAGCAGCTCACACGGACGAACAGCTCGACCTCGCGGTCGATGCGTTCACGCGAGTGGGACGGCGGCTCGATGTGATTGTGTAGTTCGGATCGGGCGCTGCGCTGGCGGCCTTCTCAAGCGACAGGCCGGTACTAGGAAGCGGCAAAGCAACGCCTCGGCGACCTTCATGACGGCTCCGCAACGCACTCGGGAACATACCTTGTAGCAGCGCACACTGAGACAGGTAGCCTGCGCCGCCCATGCGGCCAAAGTTCAACCCTTGAGGTGCATTCACCGGATGTTCGAATATCTCGTTGCCGCGGCCAGCGTTGCCGCCACCACAACAGCAACAGCCACGTCCTCAATCGAGCCCACGAGCCTTGCGAGCATCATTGAGACCGTCGTACCCAGCGCGATCGCGAGCGCTCTTCCCTCGGCACTGACGACCACGGCTCCGGTGACGTCCACAATCGTGACAGTCCCCGGCCTCTACGAGCTCACCGCCGCATTCGTGGGCGGGCTGTCGGGCGCCGTTCATGCCGATGAGCGCCGGCTCGACCTGACCGGCATCCTGATTCTTGCGATCATCAACGCCCTCGGTGGCGGCATACTGCGCGATGTCCTGCTCCAGGATCACGGAATCGCCGCGTTCTTAAACCCCCGGCTACTCGGGGCTGCGCTCCTCGCGGCGGGATTCGGCTTCTTCTTTGCCTCAGCATATCGTCGCCTGCATCGGCCGTTCCTCTACCTGGATGCCCTCTCCCTGGGCTTGTTCGCTGTCGTCGGGGCAGACAAGGCCCTCAGCGCAGGACTCAGCGTCATCCCGGCTGTGCTGCTAGGCGTGATCACAAGTGTTGGCGGAGGCATGATTCGCGACGTGCTTTGCAACGAAACTCCGCAGATCATGCGGCCGGGAACGCTGTCGGCGACCGCGGCCATCCTCGGCTCATCCCTCTATGTGACGCTGGTGACCTTGATGAACATCGTCAAGCCAGCGGCGCTCATCGTGACCGTGGCGGTGACCATCACGATCCGACTACTTGCGATGAAGCGCGGCTGGCAAGCTCCGGTGGCCGTGCATCTCGAACCCGCCTCAGGGTACGGCTGGAGATTCGCCCGCAGGCATGATGATCCGCCGGACCTCTGATACGATGCTCGGGGGTAGATCATCGCGACACGCGTGCAGGATGGGGAGAGAGCATGAATTCGGACACTGCTCAGAAGCGCCAGTTCGCCGTTATCACAGACAGCACCGCAGACATCACGCCTGCGATTGCGTACGCGCACGACATAGACGTCATCCCGCTCGCGATCACCATCGACGGTGAGACGCTGGACGATGGCGTGCTCACGCAGGAGGAGTTCTTTCAGCGCATGCAAAGCGCGCCGGATTTGCCCACGACCTCACAACCAAGCGTTGGCTCCTTCACCGAGATATACGAGAAGGCGCTCAAGACTGCAGAATCCGTCATCTCGATACACATCTCCTCGAAACTCTCGGGCACCGTCGAGGCCGCCCGTCTAGCTGCCGAGAAGTTCACTGGCAAGGTTCACGTCTTTGACTCACTCAACCTGTCATGGGGACTCGCCTGGCAGGTCTTGGATTCAGCTGACGCAGCGCGCGAAGGACTCAGCACGCTCGAGACGCTCGCCCGACTCGAGAAGACACGCGAACGCGTGAAACTCCTTGTGGGCGTCGATTCACTCGAGAACCTGCGCCGAGGCGGACGCATCGGAGCGGTCTCGTCTCTCCTCGGCTCGCTTCTGAACTTGAAGGTCACGCTCACTGTCGATGAGGACGGGGCGTTCGCTCCTCTCGGACGCAGCCGTGGCGAGAAGGCGGCGCTCGAGTACACCATGGACTGGATCTCGAAGCAGATGGGTGATGCCCGAAGCGGCAGGTTTGCCGTGGGGCATGCGCTTTCCGAGGAGAGAGCGCATCGGATCGCCGAGGCCATCAAACAGCGCTGGGACGCGACCGAACTCGTGGTGTACGAAGCCGGATCGGTTGTTGCGACGCACACAGGGACTGTGTGGGGCGTAGCTGTCTGGCCTGAGGGCTAGTCCAAGCTGCAGTCGAGCGCTACTCCGAATCCGGAACCGCGCTTGCAGCCTTCTCAAAGAGGTCGCGGCTGATATGGCAGTAGCCTCCGGGATTCTTGTCGAGGTAGTCCTGGTGGTACTCCTCGGCAGGCGTGTATCCCGTGAGCGGTCCCGCCTCGATGACAATCGGCTCGTCGTAGCGCTCCTGGAGTTCCGCGAGCGAGCGCCCGATGATGGGACCGTCGGCTGGATCGGTGTAGTAGATGCCGCTCCGATACTGCGTCCCCACGTCATTGCCCTGGCGGTTGAGCGTGGTCGGATCGATCGCCTCGTAAAAGAGGTCGAGCAGGAACGGAAGCGGCGCCACCTCAGGGTCGTAGTCGACGCGCACTGTCTCGGTGTAGCCTGTGCGGCCGGTAGTCACGTCCTGGTACGAAGGCGAGTCGGTCGTGCCGTTGGCGTAGCCCGATTCCGCCTGAATCACACCGTTGACCAGCGACATATACTTCTCGACGCCCCAGAAGCATCCGCCTGCAAGATAGATCGTAGCCATACCTTCGCCTCCCACAACGCTTGGTGACCCGGACGTCTCTGTGCTCCGAGCCTCTGAATCGATGGTGTCCCCCGACGCGCAGCCTGATATCAGCAAGACAACCGATAGCGCTGCGGCCACGATCACGAGAACTGCTGAGCGATGGGAGCCAGCCATGACACCATGTCTCTCATAGGGTTTCTGCCCAGATGAAAGCAAATGGCGTGCAAGCTGCGTGATTCGAGCCGCGTCCCCGCGTCCCCTATCTGAGCGTGAGCTCGGCAACCACCGGCAGGTGATCAGATGCGTCCGAAGGCACCGCCTCGAGCGACTCCAGCCGCCAGTGTCTGCTGAACACGATATGGTCGATTGCATGCTGCGGTAACGAAGCCGGATAGGCACACGGCGGGTCAGCGGGCACCTCGAAGTGCTCGCGTAGTGGATCAAGCTCGGGGCGGCTCGCGTTCATGTCTCCAAGCAGCACCAGCGGCAGGTCGCGCGGGAGTTCGCTGGCAAGCAGCGCGATCGACCGAGCGCGCGCCGGTCGGTCCAACGTGAGGTGAGTGACCGCAACGCATAGGCGCACGCCTGCAATCTCAATCTCGCTGATCAAGCAGGTACGTCGCTCCTTCACGAAAGGCAGCGGCAAGATGCGCTGCGCGACAATGCGTCCGTGAGTGAGTACCGCGTTTCCCTGCCCGAATACTCCATGGAATGACGCGTGCCCGTACGCGCGCTCCATCCCCAGGCGCTCCGCGATCGACCGCGCCTGGCCATCTTGCCTAAACACCCGCCACACTTCCTGCAAACCCACTACGTCCAACCCGAGCGGCTTAAGCGTCTCGGCAATACGCCGAGGAGAAACGACGCCTGACGGGGCGGCGGCGTGATGGATGTTGTAGGTGCCGAATCTCATCGAGGCGAATGGTCCTTTGGGGCACAGGCGGGGGCAGACCCCAACATGCGGATCTAGCCCAAACCGCCGATCAGGCTCTCAGGCGAGCGCATTAAAGAAGGCGAGTCCCACAGCAACTCCCGCTCCGGCCGCTCCGATGTGGATCGCAAGATACGCATACCACGCGCTACTGCGCGGTTCCAACACCCTGCGTTGGAACCACCCGGAATGCATGAGCGCGCGGAAGTCACTGAACCACGGCAGCCACCCAATAAGCGGCACAATGCCCATGAGTATGAACACCACCCCGTTGATAATCCAGCCCCACGAGCGCCCTCCGCCAGGCGCGTCGAACCCGAATTCAAGGAAGTTCCACCCAAGGGACAGAAAGAGCGCCGCCCACATGGCACCAATGATCTTGAAGCCCCCCGCCAATGTTGCTCCGACTGCCTGGATCATGACGAATAGAGCGCCCAGAATGAACGACACCGGAAGCATCCACACCCAATCCGGCGCCGGGTGCGCAATCTCATACGGTCCTCCGGCAGCGACAAAGCCGCCGAGCTCAAGAATGCCGCGCATCCCCATGAACAGGACTGCGACACAGCCAAAGAGCCCGAGTGTTCCCAGCGCGACCAGAATCAGTGACAAGAAAGAAGGCCACGCAGAATCCTGACTCGCATCGGCCTCGCGCACGACCACGCTCCCCTAGCCGATCATAAGCGAGGCGGGGTCCGCCGGATCCACGTGCACTGGCATGACAACGCCTGGCTGGAACTGCGGCAGAACCGCCAGGTTCACGACCTGTCGCACGGTCGCGTCATAAGGGTCGCGACCTTCGATCTGTACCGAAAGATCGATGTCGAACTGCGGCTGCATGTTGACCTGCATTCCCGTGTCACGCAATTCCTTGATCGTGCCCGTTCCCGCCATGCCATTCGCGAGCAAGTGCTGCATTCTCGCGGAGTCGGCCTGTAGCGACTGCATTGCCTCATTCGCCTCGGAGATTCCTTGGCTCATCTGCTTGAACGGATTCGTGGTGCCGTACTTCTCGGCCTGCATCTGTTTGCCGGTGTCCTGGAGCTCCTTGAGATTCTTGGCTGTGTCCTTCATGCCTTTGAATAGGCCCATCTGATTCCTCCCCGTGATGAGGGCGGACGTCCCCCGCCATACTGCCAATGCACGTGCCTGATCTGCAGCATCGATCACCCCCGTCGAACGCGAGCGCTCTCCCCTGAGCGCTATACGAGATTGCTACCCCTTTCGGCTCGAAACATGACTTCCGTCTGCCGATGAGCCCATCTGCCACTCGCATCGCGAACTGCGGTCACACCTGCGGGACTGCTCCAGTTGGTACACTAATCGTCATGTCTCATTCACGAACAACAAGCTCGCTCATCACGGTCGTGCTCGCGGCATGCCTCGTCATGTCACTAGCGATGTCGGCTACTGCAGCACCGTATGCCGCACAGACATCGGCAGACCGCGAAGCTGTGGAGCGCGCAGTCGAGCGGTACAAGACCGCACAAGATAGGGCCGCCGATATCGAAGCGCGCATGACCAAGGCATCCACCCAACTAGACAGCGCCATTGCCAACGAAAGACAAGCCCGCGGCAAACTACGATCTCGTGTTCTGGCGACCTATCGGGCCGACGATGCCGGATTCGTCTCGGTGCTACTCAGTGCCTCGACATTCTCCGAATTCGTGGCTCGCTGGGATCTGCTGGCGAGAATTGTGAGGCGGGATGCGGAAACCCTGGCGGATCTGAAGGCCGCGCGCATCGAGGCCCAAGATGCTGCAGAGAAGCTGATCGACCTGCAGGCAGACCAGGCGCGCGCGATTGACTCCATGGCCAGTGAGGTCGCCTCGGCAAAGAAGGAACTTGCCACCAGTGTTGCTGCCCTTCAGGAGTACGAGGCGCAAACGGCTGCAAAGCCCAAGCCCTTGGTCGCCCCTCCCCCGCGAGATGACCAACCACAGGAGATCACCGGCTCGGGCTCATGGCAAACGGCTGTCGCCTCACACTACGGACGCAACTTTAGCGGACGCGGCGCAAGTGGCGAGGAAATCGGTTCGTACTCGATGATTGTTGCGCACCGCACACTGCCATTTGGCACGCTGATCGAGTTCGAGTACAACGGCCGTCGAGCTGTAGCCCGGGTCGCCGACCGAGGGCCACACGTGGAAGGCCGCGAGTTCGATCTCGGGCCCGGCGTTGTCCGAACGCTCGACTTCAGTGGAGTGCATGAGGTCAGATACAGGATCATCTCGCAGTAGATCGGGCCACATTCACTACAACCGGCATACCGCCCTGCCACTTGTCCCACACTCCGGAATCAGTCACAAGTTCACACATGAAGTGGGCGACATTGGCCATGTTGGTGCCATCCGGCCTAAAGAGAGAGCTTACGAGACCCTCGTGCACTGCGTACTCCGACACATCACCTTCCAGAAGTGAATCCGGTCTCACCGCCACCCACTGCACGGATCGGCTGGCTGTTCCGATATCTGTGCTCAGGAAGTCAGCGGCGCGTTGATTGTCCTTTGCCGGGGGCATAACGCCTCGAAGCAGCCACATGAAGGCTCTCTCCGCGCCTCCCCGACGCGTGTCGAGGCGCTGCGGTCGGTTGACCGAAACAGTGCTCATGAGTATGAACTTGACCGGTGTGGCGGGTTGTATTCGCTCAATCGCGCGGCACACCCGGGTCACTGCCTCCACAACCAGGTCACGTGGCGCTCCAAACACGCCTTTGAGACTCAGGTTCGGACCCAGACAGGAAACCACCGCATCGCATCCCCGCACATACTGCTCGAGCTCAGTGGCGTTGAGCGACAGCAGGTCAGCCACGACCACCGTCATGTTCGGATGCTGTGCTACGCCTGCCGGCAGTCGTTCAGCTGTTCGCACGATGGCCCGGACAGCGGCACCGCGACCGAGCAGCTGCTCCACAACGCGACCGCCCGTACGCCCCGTTCCACCAAGAACCAGGACCGTCTGCTCGACTGACATCACGACACCTCCAGAATCGCGGACGGCCTGAAACCGCGCGCTATAAGCCACACCGCGAGCGCCAACTCCTGAAGACCGAGTGGTGCATAGAGAACGCTTGAGAATGTTGAATTCGGATCGCCGGTGAACACGAGAGAGAAGCCGGCGATGAGCATGAGCGGAGCTCCGATCAATCCCCAGACCGATAGCCACCGGGGAATTCGGCGAGAGACGTACAGTAGGTAGTAGAGCATCGTCGCCCCAACACAGAAGACGGATTGCCCAAGCATCCATGTGTAGTCGTAGGCGGTCCAAAGTGCCGTACCCGTAGCCTGGAAGCTGGCAGCATCGGCTGCGCCGGCGTTAACGAACTCGCGGCTCAATCCCAGCAACGCGAACAGCACTACGAGACCTACCACGAAGATGGCACCCTCGGTGATTCTGGTTCCGACGTACCAGATGCTCAGGCCCTGCTTGATCTTGGTATCCGAGTCCTCGATCAGGATCGGATACATCATGAACGCTACCCCTGCAACTGCGAGCGCCATGACCAATAGGCACAGTGCGATCAGTGCAACGCTCGTTTCGTTCGCGGCAAGGTCGGCAGAGATTCCGGGTCCTTGAATCAGCGAACCTCCGGCGACCATCGACAGAACACCCGCGACCGTCGCGAGTATGTACAGGACTCCGACAGCGATCGCGTTTCCTCGGTCGGTGCGTAAACTCTTCATGATTCCTCCCCCGGATACTGAAACACTTCGTCAAGCGAGACTGCGAACACTCTGGCTATCTGAAACGCCATCTCAAGTGATGGCGAGTACCGCCCCTGCTCGATGGCGATGATCGTCTGACGCGTGACCCCGACTTTGTCAGCAAGCTCGGCCTGGGTCATCTCACTCGCGGCGAACCTAAGTGCCCGGATACTGTTAGTCACTCTTGTTGGCTTTCCCATGACTAGAAGCCCCTCCGATACGCCACGATCTTAACTGCCGAGGAAACCAGCGCTCCCAGCACGAAGGACGCATAGATCGCGTTGGCAATCCAGAAGTGCTCGAACTCGAGCATCGCGAGTCCAAGCGCCCCTACAACCGCGGCCGACAAGACGTAGTAGCCAACGATATCGCCACGGCGATTGATCGTGACATCGCGCTCATCCTTGCGGTCGATGTCAGAGCCGGAGCCTTCCTGCCTGATCTCGGCCGCGATGCTGGAGATGATTGCAAGAATGATCACACCGATGATCGTCATGACTACCGACGCTCCCACTGCGACCAACAGCAATCCCTGATAGGGGATCTCCCCGACCGGCACTTCGCCAACCTGGCCCAGGACGGTAGTGAAATAGACCGCGGACACAACCCCCGTGACCAAGGCGTTCACCCATGTGAGTTTCTCTTCAAATGACATGATGCTCTCCTTGATGTCAGATATCTTTGACATCAAGACTGTAAAGCGATGCTGACATCATGTCAAGTATTCTTTACTTCGCTAGTCACACCACAAGAAAGGTATCGCGATTCTACGGGAGGTGCGACCGACTAGGCCGAGTTCTGCTTCCCTTGTGCCTGCACCTTGACCCAGGCGTCCTTGAGCGTGAGTGTCCGATTGAACACGAGTGAGTCAGATGTCGAATCCGGATCAACACAGAAGTAGCCGAGACGCTCGAACTGCACGGTCTCGCCTGCAGGGATATCAGCGAGTGAGGGTTCGACATAGCAGGTGGGAAGAACGGTCTCGGAATCGGGATTCAGGCCCTCAAAGAGGTCGCGCCCATCGGACCCCGGATTCGGATCGGTGAAGAGGTGATCATAGAGCCGCACCTCGGCCGGCACAGCGTGTGCAGCCGACACCCAGTGCAGGGTGGCCTTCACCTTGCGGCCATCGGGAGAACTTCCGCCTCGGGTCTCAGGATCGTAGGTGCACCTAAGCTCGATGACCTCACCGTCGGCGTCCTTCACGACCTCGTTGCACGTAACGAAATACGCGGAGCGCAGTCGGACTTCTCGGCCGGGCGCCATGCGAAAGAACTTCTTGGGCGGATCCTCCATAAAGTCGTCACGCTCGATCCAAAGCTCGCGCGAGAACGGCACGAGCCGTGTACCTGCCGAGGGATCCTCGGGATTGTTGACGGTCTCCATCTCCTCGACCTGGCCCTCAGGGTAGTTCTCAATGACTACCTTCACAGGGTTGAGCACGCCAAAACGGCGCTGTGCCGTCCGGTTGAGGACCTGGCGAACCGCGTACTCGAGCATCTGGATCTCTACCACGCTGTCAGAGCGAGCAATCCCGATCATCGCCGCAAAGTCACGCATGCCCTCGGCTGGGAAGCCGAGGCGGCGGATACCGGAGAGCGTGGGCATCCGGGGGTCGTCCCATCCGCGCACGTGACCTTCTTTGACGAGGCGGAGCAGCACGCGCTTGGAGAGCACCGTGTGCGTGATGTTGAGGCGGGCGAACTCGTACTGATGCGGGGTCGAAGGCACCGGCAGGTTCTCGATGAACCAGTCGTAGAGCGGCCGGTGATCCTGGAACTCCAGTGTGCAGATCGAATGCGTGATGCCTTCGATCGCATCGGACTGACCATGCGCAAAGTCGTACGACGGGTAGATGCACCACGCATCGCCGGTGCGCGGGTGTGCCGCATGAAGAATGCGGTAAAGCACCGGGTCACGGAAGTTGATATTGCCCGAGGCCATGTCGATGCGGGCTCGCAGCACACGAGAGCCGTTGGGGAACTCCCCTGCCCGCATGCGCTTGAACAGATCGAGGTTCTCCTGGGCCGGACGATCACGCCAGGGGCTCGCCTTGCCGGGCTCGGTGAGCGTGCCGCGATATTCGCGGATCTCCTCGGCAGAAAGATCATCTACATAGGCCTTGCCCTCGGAGATGAGGTGGACGGCCCATTCGTAGAGCTGTTCAAAGTAATCGGAAGTGAAGTGGAGATGCTCGCCCCAGTCGAATCCGAGCCAGCGGACATCTTTCTCGATGGCGTCGATGTACTCCTGCTCTTCTTTGACCGGGTTCGTGTCGTCAAACCGAAGGTGGCAGCGTCCGCCGAACTCAGATGCGATGCCAAAGTTCAGGCAGATCGCCTTGGCGTGACCGATGTGGAGATAGCCGTTCGGTTCCGGGGGGAACCTTGTGACAACCGAGTCGACGCGCCCGTCGCGAAGATCCGCCGCGACGATATCGCGAATGAAATCGCTCCGCTCGGATGAAGATGATGTGTGGTTATCCATGAGGGCGAACATAGCACACAACGACATGCGAGTGGATAGTGGCATGGGCCTCCGACACCCGCCGAGGAGACCTGCCAACGGCGCCGCTGGCTGTCCGCGGGACTGATGCAGCTGGCTGAGTCAGTCACTATGCGTACGGCCATGCATCACTCCCATTCCGGTATACAGCATCTCGCGATGAGAAAACGGGAGCCGCCAGGTGGCCAAGAAACAGATCGGTGGCGCGATCGCATTCGTCGTGACCATAGTTATCGGTGCCGCAATGGCCTGGGCGGGCTCGCAGGACAGCGTGTCGATTGGAAACGTGCCGGTCTTCGCGCTCGCTGTCGGCGTTGCCTTCCTCGTGCAATGGCTCGTATTCATCCCGTCATACCTGATACGGACTGAACGGTACTTTGACCTCACGGGCAGCATCACGTACACCATCGTGATGACGCTCGCCGTGGTCTTGAGCAGGCCTGTCGATGGACGCACCATCCTGCTCATGATGCTCGTGCTCCTCTGGGCGGCTCGCCTGGGATCGTTCCTCTATCGGCGTGTGCGCCGCACAGGCAAAGATGTCCGATTCGATGAGATCAAGCTCTCCTTCTCCCGGTTCCTCGTTACGTGGACCCTGCAGGGCCTGTGGGTCAGCCTCACGTTGGCCACTGCACTCGCGGCCGTGGCCTCGGCACACCGACAGCCACTAGACGCGTTGGCGCTCGCCGGGCTGGCGGTCTGGATCTCGGGTTTCGCAATCGAGGTGGTAGCTGACAACCAGAAGAATCGCTTCCGAGCCGACCCGGCGAACGCAGGCCGATTCATCACGAGCGGCTTATGGGCGCGCTCCCGACACCCCAACTACTTCGGGGAGATCGTGCTCTGGATCGGCGTCGCGCTCATCGCCTTCCCGACCCTCTCCGGCTGGCAGCTTGCAACTCTCATCTCTCCGGCATTCGTTTTCCTCCTGCTCACGAAGGTGAGCGGCGTCCCATTACTCGAGAAGAAGGCCGATGAGAGATGGGGCGGGCAAGACGACTACGAGACCTACAAGCGTCGAACCCCGATGCTGTTGCCCCTGCGTCGAGCCAGGCCGTGAGTCAGCCGGCTCGGATCTGAGGGAGACTGGGCAGTCGGCGAGCGCTCTTCGCGCGCTGGACAGCCCATGAGAACCACGTACGAACGACACAGTCCCGGCCACCTGACTCGGTGACCGGGACCGGCGTGCCTGACAACAATCCAATCGCGCTATTCCGCAGCTGTTCCCAGCACTTCCTCGGCGTGAGCAACCCGTTTCGCCACCAGTCCGCAGGCTACTCGTGCTTGCTCGAACAAGGGCACCTCGCCACACTCGGCTCGAATCGCGTCGGCCAACTCGGGGTCGCCCAGTTTCTCGGCCACCCACTTTCCCAGGGCTTCTGCAGAAACGACCGGATTGAGCCCGGTAGTCACTTTTACGAATTCGCCCGCCGACAGCACGGGCACCGGCTGGAATCCGCCGTGCTTGCCCATAAGACTGACGTGGATGCGATCCACATACGACTGCTCGGCCAGAAATCGACGAGCCGCCGCAGGTGTCAGATTGCTGAATTCTGTCATCACATGCCTCCAAGCTTCTCTTCATTCTCGAGGACCGTGGCCACATCTGCCATATCCAACTCCTCAAGAACCTCACGCGTGGGCCAGCCTGTAGCGGTGTCCCATCCCTCAAGGTTGTAGAAGTGCGTCTTCCACTCCTCGAACCCGTCGCGATCGATCGAGCGACCGAGCGTGTTGATGAACGCCCACTCGCCGTCGACTCTGCCAGCCATGGGGTAGAAGGGACCCACGAGACTCCCCTCAAGTGGAATGTCGTAGATATACGGAGCGAACTGGACCATGTCACGGTGCCTGCCTTGCAGAATCCAGATGGCGTTGTCCAGGGTCCAAATCTTTCGGCCCAGATCGATGCCCTCCAGGAATGTGAGATCCTGACCGGTGATCGCGTTCCAGAACACAGGCTCACCGTCACCGGTCAAGCCCACGTTGTCAAGACGGTTGTAGTTGGTGAAGTCCGGATACCGGAAGTCGCAGTAAAGAGCACTCTGCTTCCAGAAACGCGTGTAGTGACGCTGCCACACGACGAGCTTGGCGAACGACTCCGAGTAGATGTTCTCGGTGCTGTAATCCACCATGGACATGTCATCCTGATACGGCACCATCTTTGCGGTGGTGATCTTAGCGTACTCCTCGGCAGAGACGGGCATTTCGATGCCACCCATCATGTGCTTGATGACGCTCCAGAAGTTGGCGTTGAAGCCATGCTCGTTCATGTCGCGATCGCCCATGATCGAGCTGTAGCCCCACTCGACCTCTGCGCGAGGATCGTATCCGTGGTTCGCGTAGCCCCAATACGGGAAGTCGAGGATGCCACTGGCCCAGTCCTGCTCCAGGCGGCCCCACTTCTCGGCAGCACGCACGAAGCCGTCGGCAAGATCCTCGCCTATGCCCTTCCGGTTCGAGATCATGTCGACCAGCGTCTCTATGAAATCGGTCTCGCCGATGCGCGACATATCGAGCTCGGTGTCGATCTCAAGGCCCTTGCCGAGGACGCCCATCTTGCTGAGCGCGTAGAGGTAACCCATACCCTGCATGAGCTCGTAAGAGTTCACCCCCATCTTCTGTACCAGGTCCGTGGCGATAATCGATGCATCAGTGCCCTCGCCGTGCGCCAGGACATCAAACGCCTTGTACATTGAGGTCTCCTGGCACGAGGACTCGTTGGCAAGACCTGTACTGAAGCGCGCGCGGCAGCCATTGATGCAGCCCTGGCACGCCTGCGGGCCTTTGGGATCACCGGGGTTCTTGGCATACATGAGCACCGGAGCGGGATCCACGCCGAACGTGGGACCGTTGGGGTGCGCCGGCTGACCGGGCTTCGCCGCGTATTCGTCCTTGGCCCACATGCGGGCGTTGAATAGTGCGGCCGGGTCGGCGACCTCAATAGACCCGGTGCCGACCACACAGATCGCCTTCAGGTTCTTGGAACCAAACACCGCACCAAAGCCGCCCTGGCCCGCTGCGTTGCCCGCGTCGTGCAGGATGCAGCCAAGGCTGGAGAGGTTTTCGCCCGCCGGGCCGATGGTCATGATCGCCGGCTTCTGCGTGGTGCGTCCGGCATCACGGCTTGAGCCGACCTCGCTCCAACCGTGCTCCTCGTTCTCTTTCATCTTCCACACGAGCTTCTGCGTCTCCTGGGTATCCTTGCCCCAGAGATCACCAGCGTCACGGAATACGACTTTGTCGTTGACGATGTCGATCCACACGGGCCCATCGGCCTTGCCCTCCAAAACGATGCCGTCCCAACCCGCGTACTTGAGCTGACCGCCAAAGCGGCCACCGAAGTTGGAGCGAGTGAACCAGTTGACCGGGTATCCGGCCGTACCGATCCCCTGCACCTCCACGCGACCCGATGCCGACGGGGCCATCGTGCCGGACAGGGGCGACGTCATGATAGTGAGCACGTTGCCGGGGTCTCGCCCATCCACTGTCTTGTCCTTGCATAGATCCCAGAACAGAGCCGAGCCGATGCCGTGACCGCCACCCCACTGCTCGTATTCTTCGGTGTCGATCACCGATGACTCTCGAGCGGTGAGATCCAGTCTCAGGATCTTGCCGACGTATCCATTTGCAGCCATATCTGTACCTCCTGGTAAGTCAGTTCAGATCGCGGCGCGCGCGATCGAGTGATTCTAATGTCCGGTCGACGCAGGCGCGGCTGGGCTGACCTTGCCTTCGTCATCGATGGGATAGCCGAGGGCCGCCCAGCCCTCATCGCGCAGATTGACCTGATAGCCGGCGTCGGATTGGATCGGTATCTCGCTCGTGAAGCTGATCGCGCCTGTGGGGCACACCGCAACACACGCCTGCTGCCCACCGGGGCCTCCCTCGGCGTCCATGAACGGGGTCTCAAGGCACAAGTCGCACTTCTGCGCGTGCTTGTCCTGAAAGTTCCAGCCCGCACGACTCAAGTCGAACTCGCACGCGGTCACGCACTTCTGACAGCCGATGCACTTGGAAGCGTCGACCGTTCGGATGCCCGTCTCGTCGTCCACGTGCATCGCATGCGTGGGACACACCTCGACGCACGTCGGGGATGCGCATTGACGGCACTGCGAAATGGACTTGTCATCGGGGAACGAGGCGAAGGGGTCCTGGATCACCTGGATGCGCGAGAGCGATAGACTCTGGACACCGTGGTGAGTGAGCGAACACGCCATCATGCACGTGTTGCACCCCTGACACTTCTTGGAGTCCACCAGAAGGTAGCCCTCCGATGCAGGGATTGCGATGACCTCGTCGGGGAGAAGAAAGCCGCCAAAGAGCGCCCCTCCCAGAACGATGCCCACCCCGGCGCCGCCGATTCCGGCGAGGAACCGGCGCCGCGTTATGGTCTTGTCTTCTGTCGGCGCGGTTGCGCCTGTGTCTGTATTCTTGTCGATGTCTGCCATCGTGCTTCCTTTCGGTTTCCGTCTCGTGCTGGCTTACGCGGCCGGTTCCTCTGACTCCGCTCCTGCGGAGTCCTTCTCGGAGTCGCCGATCTCGGCCATCCAGCCGGCGTGCTCATGCTTGGCGTACTCCAGGTCCACGTAGCCGGTGAACATCGAACGCAGCACCGGCCAACTCATGGGGAGCACCGCTGCAAAGAAGACGTGTGCGACGAAGAATGCGAGCATCGCCACCGTGGCGATGTCATGTGCGGGCGTCATGAATGCCATGAGGCTTGAAGGTATGTCGAGTGAGTGCGCCGCCACTTTGAAGAAGCCCGTGACGATGATGACTATCGTGGAGGCCAGGGCGAGAATGTACGCCATCTTCTCGGACTCGAAGTACTTGCGCTCGGGCGGCATGGTGAACTTCTTGAAGCCCAGCAGTAGTCCGTAGTGGCGCTTGGTGTAGTCGATTGCGTCCTTGGTGGGCAAGTGTTCCCGGAAACGCTTCATCGCCAGAAGTGTGTTCGCACCGTAGTAGAAGGTACCGAACAGGAACAGCACAACAGCCCAGAAGTGCACGTTCATCATGGTCCAGACCGGCTCGCCGCTTCCGACGAGTGCGGGCAGGAACCAAACTCCCAGTGCGATACCGCTCACGAGCAGCACCGCCGTACCTATCCCGTGTGCCCAATGCTCCAGAATGGCCGCCTTGTCGTGCCTGAGCACACGGTCACCCTCCACCACAGGGTCCTTGCGCGCGGTGAACGCCGCCGCCAGCACACCAACGAATGGCACCAGCCACACGAGCCACGCAAGCGAATCGAACAGAAGCTCCCTCTGCATATGCACACCCGTTCTCTTGGATCATCGAACTTGACCGGACTGCCAGCGTTGATACGGCAACGCAAACCCTGTATTACTTGTTTACTCATTTCTAGTAGTAATAGCCTATCACATACAGACGTATCTGTGATTCTCAATGTTTGAGCATTTATCTTCTAACTACCCAACAGTCCTATTACTGGTTGCAAGTTCAAACGAAGGGTCATATGCAAGGTATTCTGCGCCGGAAAAATGATTTTAGTACTAGATTCATCCAATGCAGTGTTCGGAACGACAATCGCCCATTGACGCTAAGCTCGGACTGGGGAGTGATTCATCGGCTGAATGCGTGATAATCTGCATGAGGCAGGCAGGTACTGCGCCATGAGAAAGCAGGCGGAAGCGTGACGTCACCTATAGACCCATCTGAGGCGATCAAGGTCCTCGAGGCTTTCGAGAGTGGACGCCTCGACCATCTCTTCACGGAAGCGAACACCGAGTACTTCGATCACGAGGGATTCGAAGCGCTTCGCTTCGGTGTCGGAGTCCAACGCGAAGCCGTATGGCGTCTCATCTCGGCGATTCGGAGATCCACCGGACTACTGGTGCTCGAGAGCGCCTGGGGGGACTTCCAGCTGAACGTGACCCCCACCGCACAGCTCATGGAGGCGCTCTACGAGATCGACACATGGGCGGCCCGCAGTCTCGTGGGCAGAACCGACCTGCCGGCCGATGAGGAATGGATCGTTCAGGACCGTCTGCTGGTCGAAGAAGCGGTCATGATCGCTCTGGACAGGGCCGAGAGTAGCGAAGGTGTGGAGTGCGCGCTCAGACAGGCCCGCACCGAAGTGATCGCTTGTCTCTACGATGAAGTACCGCCATCTTCAAATACCGGGATCGTCGCCTGCCGCTTCTACCACGCTATGCGCGAGCTGTCTGGCGCGAGATCCCAGTCACTCACACCGGACTACATCGTGGGCATCCACCGGCTCCTCAGCGGAGATGCGCCCGATGCCGGTCTGATCAGGACGACCGAGCACCCGGCACCCGTGCTCGACTCTCCTATCGTTTCCACGCCTCCCGCCCGTATCCTTGGCGAGCTGCAATCACTGTACGCATACACCGAGAGTCAGGATGTCCCCTTCGTCCATCCGCTCATCAAGACGCTTGCCTTGGCATGGTGGCTCCGCCGCATCCGGCCGTTCGAGCGCCACAACTATCTGGTGAGCCGGCTTGTCTCCATGGCCTACGCCTCTCGGCATGGCTATCAGGTGGCGGGTATCGTTGGCTTTCCAGGAGGGCTGAACGAGCAACTCGAAGACAGCGTTGACCTGACCGCGGTTTTCATTGATCAGCTCCAGGTGATTCGCGCATCCAAGCAGCTGGCCGATGCGAATCTCCGCGAGCGAATCACCCGCTTCCATGAGGTCACGACGCGTTTCCGCCCCCTGAACATCAACCACCGACAGGCGCTGATCCTGGATCGCGCGTTGCGAGCGCCCTCAACGACGTTCACCATCAAGCACCATGCTCGCACCCGCGAACTCGCGTACGAGACGGCCCGCCAAGACTTCATCCGTTTGGTTGAGGCCGGCTATCTTCAGCAGCGGAAGCGTGGAAAGGCTTTCGAATTCAGTCTCGCCTCAGACGCCGAGAGAATGATCTCCAAGAAGCTGGTGTGAAGATCCGGCAGAGGCTGGACCTCACCGACTTCCAAGACAGACCGCGACGCGCGCCTGCCACGCCTTGTACGTGCGCCCAGGAGAGATTCATCTGCCCGGCCGCGAAACGTCCGCTGCTACAGCACCGGGCAGTCGGATGGTCTGGTTCCTACGCCTCTGTGTAACTACGTGTCGCACGACGGAACGATGCTCGTTCCTGCCTCTCCCGCCACGATGCGCTCGATATCTTCGAGACTGCCGATGGCGGCTCGCTTGCCGGTGGCCTCCACGAAACGGATAGCGGCGGCGACTTTCGGTCCCATCGAACCAGCAGCGAACTCGTGCGTGCGTAGCTCGTCGGGGGTCGCGCGCTCGAGTAGCCGCTGCTCCGGCGTGTCCCAGTCGAGATACACGCCGTCCGCATCGGTCGCCATGATAAACAGGTCCGCATTCAGGTTCTTTGCGAGAAGCTCCGCGGCCAGATCTTTGTCAATGACGCATTCCGAACCGACCAGTGTGCGCGTGCCGTCGGGGAGATACGCCGTCGGAATTCCACCCCCGCCGGCACAGATGACAATCGTGCCCTTTTCGATGAGCCATCTGATCGGCTCTAGTTCGAAGATCTGTTTGGGTTCAGGTGAAGCCACAACGCGTCGCGGCTTGTCGTGGTCGAGCTTGAAGACCCAACCCTTCTCCGATGCAACCCGCTCTGCATCCTCTGGCTCGTACTGAGGACCGACGAACTTGGTTGGATTGTCGAAAGCCGGATCGTTGGGATCGACCTCAACCATGGTGAGTACCGTCGCGATCTGACGCTCAAACGGAACGAGGTTGCCAAGCTCCTGCTCGATCATGTAACCGATCATGCCCTCGGTCTGCGCGCCCAACACATCAAGCGGATAAGGTTCCACTTCGGCGTACGCCGCAGCCTGAAGGGCAAGCAGACCGACTTGCGGGCCGTTGCCGTGAGCGAGAACGAGGTTGTGCTCCTCGCAGATAGGTGCGAGTGCCCGAGCTGCGATACGCACATTGCTACGCTGAGCGCTCACCGTCATCGGATCGGAACGTCTGAGAAGCGCATTGCCTCCAAGTGCCACGACTATCGTGTCTCTGGACATGAGTGATCCTTCATCCTGGGGGGTCTGCCTATTCTGCACGACTGTGGTGAGACGTGGACGTTCGCGGCTCGTTGCACATATGCATGATTGTACGCCAGCGCCCATCCCGGATTCTGCCGTGTGACACGCCGCGTAGTCGCCGAGAGGCGAACGAACCAGGGGACAAGAATGAGATCAGCGCCGAGCCATGCTCATGGCCGCCGCGACCCCTAGCAGCAGCACGGCCGCTGCCAAGACCGGGAAAAAGCGTTCCGGTCCTGGCTGTACGCTGGCTGGGAGGATCGGCAGGAACCCCATCCAGGCGTTCGATGCAGTGTGCAGAATCACGGCAATCAACACGCTCCCTCTGGTGCGCACAAAGACCCACGTGTAGATGAAGGAGAGGCCGATCGTCATCGCCATGTACCAGCCGATCGCCAGGTCCGCTTGTACCGTCCCCTCGATCCAAAAGAGCGGCGTGTGCCACAGCGCCCAGACGATACCGACCACGAGAGCGGCAGACCCGGCACTCATTCGTCCGAGCAGACCAGGCAACAGGTAGCCACGCCAACCCAGCTCCTCGCCGAGAGGCCCGCCAAGCACGAGTACGTATCCAAAAACCAGGGGGAAGTACACGAAATCTGACAGACGCGGGAGTGGCGGTACTGAATCCGGTGAGCTCACGCTCCAGGCGGCAAGTGACAGGAGAGCAAGCATCGCCGGGCCGAGGAGGACGACGAAGTACCACGCGGGCCGCACGCGCCACTGCAGCAGGGCCTGGCCAAGATCATGCGGCGACGGAACGGATCCCGAAACGGCCAGCCCCAAAGCCGCAAGAGAGGGAGCCCACGCGGCGAGGTCTTTCACCATCAAGGGAACATGAAATCCCCAGTCGGCCACGCCGGCGTCACTGAGTGCCATGGGAATCCACACAGCCCAGCTCAAGAGAAGGGCAAGTGCAACAAAGGACGTCAGTCTGCCCGTCGACATAGGATAGCCGAGTTCATCACTTCGGCTCATGTTGCGGACCTACGACCCTGCTGCACGCGTCGAACTCCTCGATAGCGCGACTGCGTCACTGCTCGCGCGTACCGCCGTTTCGCCGGGACCTTCGGATGAAGCCGTCGAGGATGGCGCCTAGTATCAGTCCGAATGCGGCGCCGTAAACCATCCCCATGGCAACATCGCCATAGATCGACCCGAATGAGATTCCAAGGCCTGCTCCTATGACCAATCCGGCCCCGATCGCGAGACCGGGGCGATAGGATCCGCCAGACTCGCGGTTCCGGACATCCGTCTCGTCAACCATGACAACCCCCAAGCATGTTGTGCGGTCAGCTCCTATATATTCGAGCCTAGCACAGGGGTGCCCTTATTCCGGAAGAGGTAACGCCGCCCTACCTTCTGAAAGCCCTGAACGCAGCGAGCAGTATCACAGCACCGATCGTGGCAACGATGATCGACCACAGGCTCAGGCCGTTGATTCCGCCGATTCCGAACAGATTGAGCACGAATCCGCCGATGACCGCGCCCACGATGCCGATGAGTACGGCGACGAGACACCCGCTTCTTTCTCCCATCAGGTACTGAGCAAGCAGTCCAGCCAGACCGCCGACGATTACCCAACTAAGAATTCCCAATGTTTCCCCTCTCGTGGTGCGGGAATCTGCAAGACTGGAGATTACCTCTTAGGCCCAGAGACTCTCGGTCTTCTCCTTCAACGCATCCCACGCGCCTTCAAAACGCATCTTTGCCTCGTCCCACGCATCGTCCCCGGCATCAGCCATCGTCGAGAGGCGCTGCTTTGCCTCTTCATACGACTTCGAGACATCCTCGACCTGCGAGAGCAGCTCCACCTTCGCATCCGCTGATGCGCTCTCAGCACGCGCTTTCATCTCGTTAAGTTTCGCCCCCATCGCATCCAGTTCTGCGTCTGCTTTCTGCTTGTACACTTCTCTCTGCTCTTCGGACATACGTACCACTCCTTCGTATCATCGAGGACGTCTACCGCACACAACGAACCAAGAGGAATCACTTGTCTCGTGTTTCCACTCGGCCCGTACTTGATACATACCCAACCTTCGAGTCGACATCCGACCAACCGAGGTGTTTGTCACGCAGCACGTACCGTCCCGCTTCATACACTCGACGAATCGGCACCTCGCCATTCAACATATGCCGAATGCTTGAGCGTCAGTTCCTCAAGCTCGATCAGGTACTGATCGAGCACAACACCCCGCGATTCGGGCAGCGTGTCCCTCAGGTCGTGAAGCATTCGCAAGAGGCGATGACACACCTGAACGGAGTCTTCTCCGTTGTCGATGACTGGTCGCAAAGCGGTCGCAACCCAGCCATCCCAGCCCAGTTGGGGGATGATGAGTCTCGCGTCTCCCGACTCATCGATCAATAGGGGTCCGTACAGCTCCATACTCCCGACCTTGTGGAGTATCTCGTGCAGTCGGTCGATCACGACGATGGCCGCTCCGGGCCCGTTCACGCTCGGAGAGAGCGCCCTCAAGACGATGTCTACGAGTTGATCCACGCCGAAAACGGGATCCCGAGCTACTGCACGCTCATTGCTGATGATGATTCCCTTCAGCACTTTGTCGGCTGAGAGCTCGACATCCGGCTCGACCAACACCTCTGCCACCGGCATGCCGACAGTGACGAACTTGCCCACGGGTACGAGAATCCTCACGACAGCCCCATGATTCCGGGCGTATTCGGCGAGGATGCCTATGACGATGCTCGTTACCAGCCCTGACCTTGGCGCACATACCTTGGCGGGCCTGAGCGGAAGCCGACGACCGGCCTTTTGGATGCTGGAGTGCGACACGGACTCCGCCTTCCAACCATCTGGCAGCTCCTCAAGGGACTCCAGTGCGTCGATGGTCTGATGGGCGATAGTACGGGCGACTGTCTCAACGCGAATGGACTGAGATACGCGATGCACGTAGTTGATGAACACGATGATGCTCAGGGCCACGAGCGGCAACGTGACGCTGACCATCAATACAGGGACGTAGCCCGTTTCCGGGCTGACGGAAGATATGGTGAGCCACAGCCCCATGAGCGCGTAGCCGAATGTGCCGAGAAATACGCCCATTGCTACCTGGGTCCACCGATCCGAGAGGAACAGTGCGAGCACCCGCGGTCCAAGCTGAGCACTGGCAAGCTGCAACACGATGAGAGTGACCGTGAAGACAAGTACAGCGAGCGACAGCATTGATGCAGCGACGGTACTGAGCAGAGCCCGGGCGCCGTCCGCCCTACCCCCGTACAGGGTGATTCCATCCCACTGGGAGACCACCGTTCTATCCAGCCATGCAACCAAAATGGCACCCGCGACGAACATCAGAATAGTGAATGCCGGAGTGAACCAGATGCTTGACTTGATTCCGTCCCAAAGCGAGCGCAGTCTACTAGGTATCACGCGCTTCCTCCTCTGCGCACAGATTTGCGTATTGACCGAGCCATGAGAACCGTTCCTGCTCGCATCCCACCGAGACTCATCCTGTTTGTACCCCCGTAGACCCTCCGATAGTTCTCGGGGGCGGACAAGAGGAGAATGGGTTAGCCGCGATCGACCGAAGGTTCGTCGTCATCGACCGGCTCGGCGTACTCCTTGGCAATCTCGCGCTGGATTCGTTCGGAGAACCCCGAAGCGAGGATAGCCGCAGGCAGCGCGAAGAGGCCCGCACTCAACACGCTGATGACGGCAGAGATGATGCGTCCCATCGTGGTGACGGGCGTAGCCACCGAGTTGCCCGAAAATGACTGCACTGACAACCACAGTGCCTGAGGGATGCTGGAGTATACCTCCGGTTGGCCGGGGTACTCGACGTAGTACATGAGCCCTCCTGCAGAGAAGAGCAGGATAGCCAGAATCGTGAGCGAGGACCACAGCTCGGCGCGCTTCGCACTGAGCACGTCGACGAGTGCCTGCATCGACTTCGAGTAACGCCCGAGCTTCAAGACTCGCAAGAGTCTCAAGAGCCGCAGAAGCCGTACGAAACGTAGATCGATGCGAATGAACGGCAGGTAGAATGGCAGCACCGCGACGAGGTCGACAACGGCCGGCCACGACGCCATATAGCGCAACCTACCCACAATCGGGCGACGATAGAGCGGGGCTTCGATCGCGACCCAAACACGCAGCATGTATTCGATGGTGAACACGATTACCGAGAATACCTCGAACGAAGCGAGCGCAGCGCCGTATTGGCGCTGGATCGAGTCGACGGTTCCGAGCGCGACCGCGAGTACATTCGCGAGGATGAGCACGGTCAGAGCGATATCGAAGCTGCGGCTGATCCGGTCGCCCGCGTTTGCAGTCTCGAGGACATCGTAGAGCCTGCGTCTGATCCGATGGGTGCTCATGCTCGGAGCGTCACATCCTCACAACAGGTGGCGTTCAAGCCACTCGACAGCATAGTTGGGCGCGCACCATCTCGCCGGGTAGTGGCCCGTGACTACTGGCCGGGACCCTCGTTGGAGTCCTGGCGCTCCTTTCGCATGCGCCACACCGCGACACCAGCCGCGACCAGTACGATCGCGCTCACCGCCACTCCGAACCACGTAGCCAAGCTTGCGGCCTGACTGACGCCGAGACCCAGAAGCCAGCCTAGGCCCACAAGCAAAGGATAGTAGATTGCCGAAGCTATGAACACGTAGAACATAGCCTTCCACGGCGACATATCGGACGCACCCACGATTGCGGGGATGAGGTTCTTTATCCCCCACGCCGGCCGCCCCAGTAGCAGCGCAACGGCGCCATGCCTTCGGACGTACTCGCGCGCTCCCTCGATGTTGGTACCGTGACGCTCGAACCAGCCAGCCCAGCGATCGAACAGTCGGGGGCCGGCGCGTCGACCAATGGCGATACTGATCGCATTGCCGAGGACTTCACCAGCAGCGGCCAACGCAGCGACGTAGAATGGGTTGAGATCGGAGAAGCGCGAAGCAAGACCGGCGGCAAGCACAATCGCCTGTCCCGGAACGAACATCCCCACAAGAAAAGTGTTCTCAAGCGCCGCAGCTACCAACACGATCGGGTAGCCGTAGCCTTCAAGCAGGCCAAACAGCGTGTCGAGCACATCCGCCGCCTAGTCGACAGCGAGCGGCGTGTCGATCGTATGAACGATCCCATTGGCCGCTCCGATGTTGGTGTCCAAAACGCGCGCGCCGCCTACCCAGGGTCCCGGTTCGACATCCATGACGCTCAGATCAACACCGATCATAGTGGGCAGCGTAGCGTGACCCGCAATCTCACTACCTTCCAGCCGCCCGACCACTATGTGATGTCTCACGAAGCGTTCGAGCTGGTAGGGATCGTTCACGATCCTACCCAGGGAATGCTCGGGAAGTCTCGCAAACGCTTCGTTCGTTGGAGAGAAGACCGTATAGGGACCTTCCTCATCCAGGTCCACGATCACGCCGGACCGACGAACAAGCTGGTTGAAGGTCGATAGTTGCGGGAGATCAGCGAGCGCGTTGCCCACCGTCTCGTATCGCGCCGGGATCGTCATTGGGGGCCTCCCATCGTGGTGATTTCAAACTTGTGTGCCATGCAGCATTTCCAGCCGCGAGACAACTCAGTACGTACCCATGCTCATCTGCTGCCACTCACCGCCAAGAGACGCAGAGTACTGACTCGCGGCACTCAGTTCAGAGGGCGCTTGTCTTCTGCGAGAACGTATCCCATCGCTCTGTCAGTAGCAGGCTCGCGGCCATCTCAACCGTTTTCCTAGCTCAATCCGGCGGGTAGGACTATAGAGTAGACCCGATACAACAGGGAGGAACTTCTATGCAGTTCAAA
This sequence comes from Actinomycetes bacterium, assembly GCA_024637115.1. Classification (GTDB taxonomy): domain Bacteria; phylum Actinomycetota; class Coriobacteriia; order Anaerosomatales; family JAGXFU01; genus JAGXFU01. The sequence goes on along the minus strand of JAGXFU010000007.1, from coordinate 49,961 downwards.
GAGCGGATTTCCCGCTTTGTGGTTGTTCTGGCGCTCGTTTGCGCCGCTGCAATCGTGACTGTGCCGCAAGCGTACGCGCAAAGTGTCGAGCGCATCGGTGGCCAGGACCGCTATGAGACGGCAATTCTGGCCGTTCAGTCCGAATGGGCCGATGACAGCACGAACTCCGTTGTGCTGGTCAACGGTCACTCTTTCGCCGACGCGCTCTCTGCCTCAGGCCTGTGTGGTGAGCTTCAGGCACCACTGCTGCTGACCGAAGGAGACCTCGTCTCTGCCGATGTACTTGCCGAAATCAATCGCGTAACCCCTTTCGACGCACCCGCGGGACGCGTCATTCTGATCGGCGGGACCGATGTCATTAGCGATGTGGTCCGGGCACAACTCGAAGCGGAGGGCCTCACTGTGGACCGCATCGGCGGCGACGACCGCTACGAGACATCAGCGATGATCGCGCAAGACATCTATGACGCGCAGATCCCCGCGGGTGGTAACGACTGGACGGGCGATGTCTGGCTGACCCGAGGAGACACCTACCCTGACGGCCTCTCGGTCGCACCGTACGCCTACTCGGTCAAGCGACCGGTTCTGCTCACGCGCCCGGAGATGTTGCCGCTCTCGGTGTTCAACACCATGCAGGCGACCGATGTCGATTTCGTGGCTATCGTGGGCGGCGAGGCCGCTGTGTCGGATAGCATTCAGAACGTGTTCGGCGCCTTCGGCATCTCCAACTCGCGCACCTCAGGTTCCGACAGGTACGCGACGTCGGTTTCGCTTGCGAACTACGCGCATAACGACGTGTACATCAACGCGTCCGCCGACTACATCGCCGCCTCGTCAGGCGAAGACTTCCCCGATGCGCTTGCTGGTGGAGTCACGACCGGTGAAGCGGGCGGAATAATGGTGCTGACCCAGAAGGCGACCCTGTCTCCGATCACCGTGAGATTCTGCGAGAATCATCCGAATCCGGCCGAAGCGATCGTGTTCGGCGGAGCTGCAGCCGTGAGTGATACGACGCTGTCCCTCATGAACGCGGCCCTCTACTAGAACCTGTCGTCTGCAATCGCCCAAGAGGTCGCTCGCAGGAAGCTGTAGGACTGACCTGCACAGGAACCGTGGTCAGCCATACCAAGCGAACCCACGAACTCAGCGCCCTTTGGAAGGAGAACGACATGCCATACGAGACGGCGAAGGATCCGCCCGATAGCGTCAGAGACAACCTACCCGGGCACGCCCAGGAAATCTTCAGAGCCGCGTACAACAATGCGTGGGATACCTACAGCGATCCCGATAAGCGACGCGGCGACGAGGGCCACGAAGAGGTGGCGATGCGTGTAGCCTGGTCGGCAGTGAAGAACGAATACCACAAGGATGACTCAGGGCAGTGGGTACACGACTGATCGGCTAAGCCCCAGTCGCCCTATCGGCGACTGGGGCGTACGCCGCATTGGCAGTAGTCGCATCGCCGGAGCGACCCGCTATCAGGCGGCGGATTCAATCGCCCGAGAGGTGAAACGAATTCGCGAAGCGAACTACAACGGCGTTGCGCTCCTCGCAACGGGACTCGAGCTCAGTGACAGCTCAGGTGCGCACTGAACACTCGCACCAACAGCAGACGCCCGCCTCGTTGGCATGCCCCACCGCAACACCTGCTTCACCGCATCGCGCGCACTCTGCCCAATGGCGTTCGTCCCACCGATGAATCGTGCGTGGTGACCGCGTGGGAGTCATGACGAGGGAACTACCGGCCTTGACCGCTCGGGAGGCGAGTCAACGCCGTTGGGCAAGGGAAACGGTTCGCCCTCAAGGAGTTCGAGCAGCCGGTCGAGGGGTATGCCTTGGCTGAAATAGAAGCCCTGGGCGTAGTCGCAGCCATTGTCGCGCAGGTAGCGTACCTGCTCATCGGTCTCAGGCCCCTCGGCCAACACCTTCGCACCTATGCCCTTGGCGAGCGCTATCGTCGCGTTGACTATGGCAATCGAGCTCGGGTCGTCGGGCAGCCCTTCAACGAAACTCCTATCGATCTTGAGCTTGCTCGGATGGAAGTCCATGACGTAGCTCATTGACGCGTAGCCTGTACCAAAGTCGTCGAGGGACACGCCAACCCCGGCCTCTTGTAGGCTCTTCACCTTAGATGCCGCGGTATCGGCTCGCGTCATGAACGCCGACTCGGTGATCTCGACCTCGAAGTGATCGAGATCAAGGCCAGCCGCGTCCATCGCCTCGATCACAACTGTCGCAACGTCCTCCTCCATCCACTGGCGGGCGGAGACGTTGATGGCCATGGTGAGACCACGTTCCTGGCCGAACAGAACCTTCATGTCAGCGATAGCGTGACGCAGCACTGCATCGCCCACCTTGAGAATCAGGGCGGAAGACTCGGCGATCGGAATGAACTCGTCAGGCATGATCACCGAGCCGTCGGCGTCGCGCCACCGCACGAGCGCCTCAACACCAACAATCTGTCCCGTGATGAGGTCGACCTGGGGCTGGTAGACCAGGAACAGGCGATCGTCTCTCAGAGCCTTCCTCAATTCGGTCCCGACCTCGACACGATGCCGCACCTCATCTCGCAGCCCTTCGCTGTAGAACTCGAACCTGTTCTTGCCAAGGTCCTTCGCCCGGTACATGGCGACGTCCGCGTGAGCGGCAAGCGTCTCGGCATCCGCTCCATCCTGGGGATACACCGCGATACCGATGCTCGCCGTCACATACACATCGCGCTCGTCCAGTGTGATGGGCTCCTCGATGGCGGGAAGCAGCCGATTCGCCAGCGTGACCAGTCCTTCCAACCCGAGATAGTCCGACACGATGATGGCGAACTCGTCGCCACCGGTGCGTCCGGCCGTGTCGCTCTCACGAACGACAGACAGACACCGTTCGGCGACCTCGACGAGCACACGGTCTCCCGCCTGATGGCCCAGGGCGTCGTTCACGTCTTTGAAGTGATCGAGATCGAAGTAGAGCACCGCTGTGGTGCTCTGCAGGCGCCGGCTGCGTGCCAGTGCTGTGGTCAGCCGATCATCGAGCAGTGCCCGGTTCGGCAGCTCCGTGAGCGGGTCGTGTGTCGCGAGCCACTCCAACGCCACCTCGCCCTGCTTCAATGCGGTGATATCCGAGAAGACACCGACGTAGTGGGTGGTCTCCCCTTCATCATTGGAGATGGCGGAGATGGAGAGCCACTTTGCGACCAGCGAGCCGTCCGATTTCCGGTCCCAGATCTCTCCTTGCCAACCGCCGGTGCTAAGCAACGTCCCCCACATCTCGCTGTAGAAGGCGGCGTCGTGCTTGCCAGACTTCAGTATCCGTGGATTCTGTCCAATGACGTCGGCCCTCTCGACTCCGTGGATCGACAGGTACCCGTCGTTCACGTCGACAATCGTGCCGTCGGGCGTGGTCACGACGATGCCGTCACCCGTCGTGTCGTAGACCTTCCCGGCCATGGAGAGCGCCGCATTTGCTTCCCTGGCGACCCGCACGGCTTTCCGTTGATTCCGCGTGGACCAGACCAGCAACGCTGAAACCGCTGCTGCAAGAGCCACGAGCATTCCCGCTCGATACCACAGAGAGGATTCCTGTGGGCCCAGTGAAATCAGCCCGGCGGCACCTGCCCAGGCTGCGCCGAAGGCCGTCACAACTACCGCGCCGAACGTCGCCACAGTATCGCGCCATCCCAGGAGGACGCCAGAGACGACGATGGTGACCAGCATGACGGTGACCGCCGAAGAAGTCAGCCCTCCCGACGCCAGCAGCAGCACCGTGCCGGAGACCCACAGCCCGCCAGTCAGGACCCGCGCGCCGCCGATCGCACGACCGGACCGCACCACGGCAATGGCGGCGAGGGCGGACACGAAGACGCAGACCGTTCCCGCAAGCAAGGCCCCCCTGCTGTCCGGGACGACAGCAATCAGCACCAACACAGCAATCGCCGTTGTGGAGGCGAGGGCTGCTGCTGTCGTGTAGACGATTCGAGCAAGGTCGTTCAGCAGTGCCTCGTGGAACACAGGCGGACTCAACGGGGTAGCCTTGCTCTTGACTGCGGGTGCGGTCATGCCACTCACCCATTCCAGACGCCACAACTACCGATAGGCGGTCAGAGTTCGCTCACGCGGCGGCGCCAATGTGGTTCTTACCCACAAGGCTGCCTGACGGAGCGTATCGGATGTCTGCATCACCCACCCAGCACGGCCGGGCCAGAAGCCCCCCTGGGAGCGGGCATCCTGGTATCTTCTGGCAAAGAGGGAAGGATTTGGGCGGAAGGCCGAGGAGTTCAACGCGCAGAATCGCGTGAGGCGAAGTTCCTTAGGTGCTCGGAACGTTACCCGCCGAGGCCACATCTCGCACGAACTCGGCTCGCCACACACCATCACATCTGCAAACGCCGCCTCCCTCTTCGGAAAGCGGGTCCGAGGTCGCATTAAGAAGCTGCCACAACAGCCCGGCGACCTCGCTGGTGGGTATAGACGCTACGTGTGGCAGTCGCCACACCTTCGCTGCCGGGCACCTGACGGCCGAACCTGATGCTCGAACGGAGCGAGAGTCGCGTTGGATGTATTCCCTGCAGATGTTGAGTGGTCGACCCTACTGGTCGTAAGCGACCTGGCGCGCGCGAGGGCCTTCTATTGTGACGTCCTCGGCATGACGCTTGATAGAGAGTATGGAGACTCGACTCTCGTCTTGAGATTTGGAAGCGGTTGGCTTCTGGTCGTGACAGGCGCTGGCCCTACAGAGGACAAACCGGATACCGAGTTCTGCCCGCCCGGCGACCCCGTGCGCATCGATCACGAAATCGTCATCAAGGTCCCTGACTGTCGCGAGGCCTACGAGGTTCTGAAGTCGCGCGGTGCACGATTCCTGACCCCGCCGCACGAATATGAGTGGGAAGTACGTGCGTTCTTCCGTGACCCCGCCGGGCACTTGTTCGAAATCAGTCAGACAAAGTCCTAACCGAAAGGAACACCCATGGATCTCGAGAAAATGCCGGTTCCCCGCGATGGAATGGCCGTCGCCTTCACCCTCATCGTCGAGAACGTGGCGCGATCCCGTGACTTCTATTCAAACATCTTTGGGGGCGAGATTCTCTGGGAGGGTGACGAAGCCGGGACTCCTGCCATGATCGAGTTGGCCAACACGTGGTTGATCATCAACACGGGTGGCGGCCCCACAGATGATAAGCCGACCGTCACTGCGGCACCTCCTTCGGATCCCAACACGCTCTCTGCGTTCATGAATCTCCGCGTTGCAGACATCGCCGCGGTCTACAGAGACTGGCGAGCAAAGGGCGCTGATTTCCTCACCGAGCCAAAGGACCACACGTCCGAGATACGAGCATACATTCGCGATCCCGACGGTTACCTGATCGAAGTCGGTCAGACGAAGATGAGCGCACTGCAAGCACGGTGACAGCGCGCTAAGCATAACCGCAGCTCAAGGGCCCCAAACCAGCCTGGCGCGCAGCCCTCAAGGCATAACTTGGATACTCATTTGCTATTCTGAAGGAACCGAGGCGAGAAAGGCCGTCGTCTTTTGCGCCCAAAATGAGCCCCCAAGGAGGCCCTATAGCGTGCAGATATCCAACACAGGAACCGACGCCACCAAACCCAGCCCCGCGTCGCGGAAGATAGATCCGCTCACGGATGACTGGCTTTGGCAACTCAAGAACTCAATCACGACACTTGAAGAAGTCGAGGAGTTCCTGGACATCCGATTCGAGCCCGCGGAACGTATGCTGCTTGAGCAGACGCTCGAGAAGTTCCCTCTCTCCGTGACCCCTTACTATCTGTCGCTCGTGGAGACAGAAGACTTTCGCAACGATCCCGTCTTCATGCAGGCGGTTCCCTGCGCCGATGAGTTGATCGTCCAAGAGCACGACATGGCCGATCCTCTCGCCGAGGACACCGACAGCCCCGTTCCTCTGATCACCCACAGGTACCCTGATCGCGTGCTGCTACGCATAAGCAATACGTGCTCGATGTACTGCCGCCACTGCACTCGCAAGCGAACAGTCGGCGACACCGACTCGCTGCCGATGCCCGACGAAATCGAAGTGGCGCTCGACTACATCCGGTCCACCAAGGGCGTTCGTGACGTCCTTCTCTCAGGTGGCGACCCGTTGATGCTTTCTGACTCGCGTCTGGATCAGATACTGACGGCGCTGGATGAGATCGACCACGTCGAAGTGGTACGTTTGGGCACCCGCATGCCGGCCGTCCTCCCGCAACGCATAACCGAAGAGCTGTGCACGATGCTTTCGACCCATCAGCCACTTTGGCTGAACACACACTTCAACCACCCCAACGCGATCACCCCGGAATCCAAGACTGCGCTCCGACGTCTGGCAGACGCAGGGCTACCCCTCGGCAATCAATCGGTTCTGCTGGCCGGCGTGAACGACTGCCCCCGCATCATGCGGAGACTCGTTGAGCGTCTCGTGGCCAACCGCGTCCGGCCTTACTATCTCTACCAGTGCGACCTCTCCGAGGGCCTCTCAAACTTCCGCACACCGGTGAGCAAGGGGATCGAGATCATCGAGAACCTGATCGGCCACACCAGTGGCTTCGCTGTGCCCAGATATGTGATCGACGCACCACATGGCGGCGGCAAGATCCCCGTGATGCCCAACTGCATCGTCTCCTGGGCACCGGACCGCGTTGTCTTGCGCAACTACGAGGGTGTCATCTGCACATACCAGGAGCCGGTCGACTATGACCGCTCACAGTGCGACCACGAGTGCACGACGTGCGACTTGACCGGCCCTCCCCCGTCAAAGAGGACCATCCACGGTGTCGCAGGTCTGATGCGTGATAACAACGACACCGACGCACTTGTACCCGAGGACAACGAGCGGCACGGTCGCCGAGACGACGAAGCGTAGTATCGTGCCCGAAACAGGTCCCGCAAGTACGCAAGATAGTTGCCCCGATCGCACAGAGCGAATCGGTGGTGCTCTCGTTCAGCATGGTCACTGCAGCGACCGGGTGTACCTTCTCGAGCCCGGTCCGGATGCGACTGCCGACATCGAGCTTCTTGAGCGCCTGGCGGCGGAGCACGGCTACTCCAAGCTCTTTGCAAAGACGGCCGATTCCGTGACTCAGACCTTCCTGGATGCCGGATTCGGAGTGGAAGCCAAGATTCCCTCAGGCATGCCTGGCGAGGAACTCTCCTTCTGCACACGATTCCTCACTACGGACAGGGCAATGGAACGCTTCCCCGAGGCAGTCCGGGCAGCCCTGACGCCCCAGGTGCGGAAGCCGTCTGCAGGCACCGCTGCAACCATTGCGAAGGTCGAGTCACTTGGAACACAGAATGTTCCTGAACTCGTGGAACTGTACTCGCATGTGTTCGCCAGCTATCCATTCCCCATCGACGACCCTGAATTCCTGAACCGTTCGCTGTCCGAAGGCACCGTGTTCGTTGGCGTCCGCGATGAGACAGGACGTCTGATCGCTGCGGCCTCTGCGGAACTATGCAACAAGACACTCACGTGTGAGCTGACGGACTTCGCCACTCTTCCGGACAGCCGAGGCAAAGGGCTTGCGAGCACGCTGCTGGCCGGACTCGAAACTGCGGTGATGGCACAGGGCATCCGCGTGGCATACACAATCGCGCGCGCGACCTCTGCCAGCATGAACTCGGTGTTCGCTCGGCGCGACTACACCTTCGCCGGCACGCTGGTGAACAACACCCACATCTCGGGCGGGGTCGAGAGCATGAACGTATGGTATCGCGTGCTCAACTCCTGAGGGTGACTAGCTCTGCCGCTCGCGCGCAGTCGTGACAGTCTCTTCGGTCTCGGGATCGAATATGTGCATCCGCTCGAGGTCCACTACGACCTCGATCGTCTGGCCTTGTCGCGAGTATTCTCGGGTCTGATGCCAAAGAGCATCTCGCGTCCTACCAGGGGCTGAAGCGCTGGTACCCGGTCCTTGGGCACTGTGAGCGCGAAGGTAGTCGCGAGGGATGAGATGACACGGTATATTGTGGTTGGCAGACTACCTGAATGAGTATGCGCATAAATTATGTATTCTGAGACTGGCACCGCCAAACAGTCCTCTGTGTGCCCTGCACTGTTGAAGCTGGCTCACATCGGATGCGTCATGCTCCTGACCATTCTTGCCATCCCTGGCGTGGCGGCTGCGTACCCCAACGACCTCGCCACCTACCCTACCGAGCTCCCACGCACGGATTGCGTCGACTGCCACTCGGCTGTGGGACAAGACCTTCTCGATCCAGACTCCGACCTTGAACTGCTCGCGAGCGTTCGAAAGGGTCCACACGGCTCATACACCTCAGGCACTGACAAGTGTCAGACGTGCCACCGCCCTCACGACGCCCCTGTCGCAGATGCGGCCCTGCTTCCCGCCAACACGATCGCTGGTATCTGCGAATCCTGCCATGACGGTACTGGCGGGACTGGTGTATATGGCGTGATCAAGGCGCGCACCGGTGTCGATCCTGTGGCGACGCACAGGATTGGGCAGACTAACGCCGTTCCCGGGGGCAACCCTGCAGGCGGTTCTGCTACGGTGCTCTTTTCTGGGGCCGGTGACACTCTCACCTGCAACGACTGCCATTCACCGCACGACTCCGGCACCGTCGAACCGTTCGTGGGTGATCGACTCAGAAGCCTCACGGCAAGCGATACCGCCTATGCGACCAAGACGAATCGGCTCCTCAGGCAGAGGCCCACGGGCGCAGACTCCACGGTGACCACGTACGGCGCCGGTTGGTGCGCCGCCTGCCACAAAGGACGCCTCGGCAAACACAGCGAAGAGTCCGGCGCGATGCAGACCCATCCGGTGCTGGACAACGACAGCTACACCTATGACGAGCTGCCTGTCGTGACCGGAGTCGGCGCCATCACCACCGAGATGGGGTCTCTCGGCCAGAGTAACCGGGGATATGTCATGCCCGGCCCGACACTGAGCGACCCTACGCAAAAGACTGTCCTTCAGGAAGGCGCGGCGCCAATCTGCCAGCAGTGCCACGAAGACGCTCGCAATGTAGGGCCGAGTGCACGCAAGACCAACCCGACGCTCACGAGCGCCGAGCAGGAATTCCGCGTCACCACATACGGAGCGGACGCAAGCCCGACCGACAACCCACGCTTCCAGACATTTCCACACGAGAGCGACAAGGAGAGCTTCCTTGTACGCGCACCCGAACCTGCTGAGCCGCACAGCCTCTGCCTGAGCTGTCATTCCCTGATGCACACTGCAACGCCGGGCAGCGGCTATGTCCAGGTGTTCGACCAGAAGCACGACGATGTCTCGGGTTCCGAGGATGGCATCGACGCGGCGTGCACGGCTTGCCACGTCACAGATCTTCTACCCGCGCACGCAGACCAGTGTGTTGCGTGCCATCCAACTCCCTACGACACACTCGACCCGTCCTGGGGCAACAGCTGCCAGCAAGGGGGCTGTCACACCACGTATCACGACGGGCCATTCAATGCCCACTGGGACGCGTACGATACGCAGCCGTGCTCGGTATGTCACCCCAACAATTGGTCCTCCGTCTGGTGGCCGACTATCACGGAGTGCCTTGGTTGCCATGCGAGCGCTGACGGCACCGCGGTGCCGGTCACGTCATCGAACGCTCAAGCTTCATATGCCGGCGCCGGACGCATCGATTTCAGTATCACTAAGGCAGGGAAAGCTGCTATCGGAACGACCTTCTACCGAATCAACGGCGGTGCAATCAGCACCGGCAGCAGTGTGGTCGTGTCAACGCCTGGCACCCATTCGATGGAGTTCTGGTCCATCGACCAGAACGGCCTGGCAGAGACGCCGGCCAAGACAGCGACGTTCACCGTGTCCGAGGATACGACTCCGCCTGTGACCACATCCAACGCGCAGGATACCTACTACTATTACAACGCCACAATCAAACTTACCGCCACCGATGCGAGTTCGGCCGGAGTGAAAGCCACCTACTATCGGCTCGACGGAGGCTCCATCCAGACGGGCACATCAATCGGCGTTCCGGCAGTTGACGGCATCGTCGCGCATACACTCGAGTTCTGGTCCGAGGACTGGGCGGGCAACATCGAGCCCGCTAACGTCAAGAACTTCACGATTGTTCGTCAGACCGGAACGATTCGACTCGTGTGGGGCAATGCAGACGTCGACGGTCAGCCCGGTCCAGCCGAGGATGAGTCAGTGAGCTGGACGGTGCGTCTCGGTGGCGCCACCGGCTCGGTGGTATCCGCAGGGTCTGACACAGGCGCGGGATGGACGGGAGTGAATGACATTCTCGTCCCGGTACGCGCGACACCCTACTGGGTGCAGGTTAACTACTGGTACTGGGAGTATCTGGGCGGCGCCTACGGCTGGGAGTTGATCCCGGCCTCCCGGACCTTCACGACCGTCTCGTTCACGACCTCCGGCGAGGTGGTTCGCCTGTCGTACTAAGGCGCCGTGACCATGCATGGGCTGCCTCCGCCGGGAAACCGCATGAGGTGATGCGCTCTCAACGCAGGACTCAGCTTGAATCTTGCCCCAGGCCGTCTCCGTGTCGCCACCGTGATCGCGGATGCACTTGGCTTCTTCGATTGCGCGCGATAGCTAGGGCGCCTTCATAGGCGGGCGTTCGGGGCTCACCGCGTCTTCTTGTACCTCTTCATCGCCTTCTCGACACTCTGGGCGAACTCACGAGCGTCAGCCTCCTTGTCGCGCGGAATATCCATCGAGAAATCGGACGACTCCGTCTCGAATATGAGTTTCACCGACGCGGTTCGGTACTCCGGCGCTCCCGGAACCTCCTGCTTCACAGTCGAGCCGAGGAGCCCCCCGACCACCGCCCCGGCTCCTCCAAACAACGCCCCGCCAACGACCGCCCCGCCAACTGTCGCGTGAGGCGAATATCCTTGGGTGCTCGGCCCATGGCCTGCCGAGACCACGTCTCGCACGAATTCGGCTCGCGTCAGATCACCGAGGCTCATCTGGCCCGATGGCGTGTTCAGGACTCCATCGTCCAGTACCAATCCCATGAACTCCTCTTGCTTTTCCATCAGGCCCCCTGTCGCCAACGGCTGTTCTACTTCTATCTTCCCGAACTCCCACCACCGCCCTCGTACGCCAAGCGGGGGAGAGATGCCGCGAATCACCTCCCCCTCGCCGGGGTATACATCACACACGGACTCACACACCGGAGACGAAAGGTGACCCCATGGCGGACGAGCCCACAATCACCGAAACACTGGATTGCATAGGCCTGTACTGCCCCGAGCCACTGTTCCAAACGCGCCAGCATATCGATGGGCTGGCTGAGGGCGACATACTTGAGGTACTCGCAGATGATCCTGCTGCCGAAGAAGATCTCACGAGGTTCGCTAAGCGGACCGGGCACGAGATCGTTGCCATCGACAAGGACGGCGGTGAGCTCCGCGTGCTCATCCGACGTAACAAGTAGACAAGGGAGACACCAATGAGCGATCCCAAGAACATTCTGTACGTCCAGACGTCCGATGACCCGGAGCGCCAGTACTCGCCGCTCATCCTCGCGCAGACCGCGAAGGCGATGAACGTTGAGGCTCACGTCTACTACCTGGGACAAGGGCTCAAAATGCTCGTCCCCGGGACCCCTGAGTCAATTAGGGCCGGCGACTTTCCCACTCTCGCCGAGATCCTCAAGAACACGATGGATATGGGCATCACGGTGTATGTGTGCGAGGCATCCAAGCGGATGCTCGGATGGGAGTCGGTCGAGTTGATCGACGGTGTCAAGATCGTGGGAGCTGGAACGCTCAACGACCTCGCGCTCGATGCCGACGCCACTATGTGGTTCTAGGGAGTTCCGCGTGACCGAGCCCGTCTACCTCGACTATCAATCCTCAAAGCCGGTCGACCCGCGTGTAGTCGAAGCAATGCTACCGTTCTTCACCGAGCGGTTTGGCAATGCTTCGGCACTTCACGCCGTGGGAGACGATGCCACGAGCACCCTCGACGATTCGCGGGCGCGCGTAGGACGTCTCTTTGGCGCTTCCCCCGAGGAGATCATCTTCACCTCGGGGGCGACCGAGTCAAACAATCTCGCGCTCATGGGTTACTGTCTGCGCAATAAGCGCAAGGGCGACCACGTCGTGATCTCCGAGGCCGAGCACATCTCAATCCTCAACACCAGCAAAGCGCTCGAGAGCTTGGGCTTTCGGGTGGCTCGTGTCCCGATCGATCAGTTCGGTCGCGTCTCACCCGAGAAGATCCGTGCGCGTATCACCGATGACACGATCCTCGTGTCGATCGGCTGGGCCAGCAACGAGATCGGCACCATACAGCCCATGCGCAAGATCGCAGAGATGCTCACCGGAACCGGCGTGGCGCTGCATACCGATGCGGTCGCCGCCGAAGGGCTCGTGCCCATAGACATGGCCGACGTACCAGTCGATCTCATGACACTCTCGAGCAACGACATCTACGGACCGCGTGGGCTGGGAGCTCTCTACCTTCGCAAAGGCGTGCGGGTGACCCCAAGCATCATCGGCGGCGGACAGGAAATGGGTCTACGCTCCGGCACCGAAGACATTGCCTCGATCGTGGGCATGGCCGCAGCCGCCGACATCATGGTCTCAGAAATGGCCGAGGAGACCTCAAGGCTCGCAGCCTATCGCGATCGCCTCATCAAAGAGATCCTCGCCCGAATACCGCACTCCCATCTCAATGGGCACCCCGAGCATCGGCTGCCCAACAACGCTCACTTCCGCTTCGCGGGTATCGAAGGCGAGTCGCTGCTGCTGTCCCTCAAGGACGAGAACATCTCGGTCTCCACAGGATCGGCGTGTTCTTCAAAGACGCTCGAACCCTCTCACACACTGATCTCGTGCGGTCTGCTCCATGAAGAAGCCCACGGATCACTTGAGCTCACCGTGGGTCGCTTCACCAAGGAATCCGACATCGACCGCATCATCGAAGTCTTACCGAGGGTGGTGAAGCGGCTCCGCGTTCTGTCTCCGCTGTACACAGACTGAGGGCGCCACTCATCACATCGCTAATCGCGAAGCAAACCGAAAGGAAGCTCGACCATGAAATCTACACAGTACTCCGAGAAGACCCTCGATCACTTCCGCAACCCCCGCAATGTAGGCACGCTCGAGGGCGACGATGTTGCTGTGGGCCGCGTTGGCAACCCCGTCTGCGGAGACCTGATGGACATCTACGTTCGCGTGAAAGACGACCGCATCGCCGATATCAAGTTCCAGACGTTCGGCTGCGGCTCTGCGGTTGCAACGAGCAGCATGGTCACAGAACTCGTCATGGGCAAGACGCTTGACGAGGCACTCGAGGTAACCCGAACCGATGTTGCCGACGCGCTCGACGGTTTGCCGCCAGTCAAGATGCACTGCTCGAACCTGGCCGCAGATGCGCTCCATGAGGCCATCTCAAACTGGCGCAAGGGAATCAAACCGGAGCTCGATACGCCCGACGAGAGTGCCGGATGCGCGTGCGTGACCGGAGATCTCCCCATCACGGGCATCGATGAACTCACCGGAAAAGGCGTATACCGCGAACTCGAAGATCCCAGCGTCCTTACAGATGCGCGCACGATCGTCGTCGACAAGGGAGATGCGTCCGCACGCCTCGCCATCGCCCTCACTGAGCACACTCCACGCGTAGTCTTCATGACTGCGGGTAAGGAACCCGCGATCAGCGATGAGCTCAAGTCCGAACTCAAGCGCTCCGACGTCAAACTGCTCACTGAGTCCCGAATGCTCGAGGTCAAGGGCGAGCTGGAGGTCGAGAAGACACTCGTGCACGACCTGAACGAGGACGAGGAGTATGAGCTCGTAACCGACGCGGTCGTATTGCTCGACTAGCTGATCGAGTGCCTACAACAGCGAACGGAGGACACCGCCCCGTGGAACCCACCCCGAGCGTCTCGGATGGTGCCGGGAGCACCGAAGATCAGGGGTCGACGCCCGCCGGCCGACGCTCACCAGTCGCCTACCTGCGCGCGGTCGTTTCAGCGTTGCTGGTGGCCGTGGCGGTACTGGCGGCATGTGCCGCGGTCCTCGCATACTGGGTCGACAGCGTCTTGCTTGACACCGACACGTTCATCACGGCTGTCGAACCGATCGTGGGTGATGACGCAGTACGGGAACAGGCATCGGACGCGATTGCCGCAGCGGTGATTGAAACGGTCGACGTGCGCGCTCTTGCCGACGCCGCATTGGCGGGTGCTGAATCGTCTCTGGTCGATGAGATCGTCGGAGGATTCGAGACATTGGTCGGTGAGACCGTTTCCTCGGCAGTCCGCACCGATGCGTTCGAAGACCTCTGGGTCACCGAAATGCGCGTGTGGCACGTCAAGCTCGTGGGCGCCGTGAAGGCCCCTGAGGCAGAGTACGCCGCCGACGGTACGGTGGTGCGAGTCACACTCGGCCCCTACATCGAGCTGCTTGTCGAGCAAGCCGATAACCTCTTCGCGCAGCGCCTTATCATGGCGCTTGTCCCCGACTCGGTCCGGCAGATGCAGGTCGTGGTGTTCGACGCCCAACTCGTCGAGAACCGGCTGCCCCTCCTCAGAAGTCTCGAGTCGTGGCGCCCGTACCTGCCATGGATCGCGGCCTTTGCGCTCCTGCTGGCGCTGATTGCTGCGCCGAGAGCCTCATACGCTATGCTCGGAGCAGGCATTGCCGTCGCAGCAGGCGGAGGCGTGGCATGGATGATGGCGCGAGCGGAGGCCGCCCGGATCGCGTCGCTGACGCAGTCAACGTTCTCTGCATCGCAGGAAAGCGCTACGACGTTCGCGGGGACGCTCTTCGGCCCGCTCGAGACCTGGCTGGTCGACTTCGCGCTGGCCGGTACTGTCGTCGCGGCGCTGAGCGCGATCGTCGTGTGGAGCGTAGTCTGGCGGTCACGGAGGCGGGGGAAGCCCGCCTAATGAACCGAAACACCTGACGCCCGGGAGCGCACATGTCGGAGTTCGCTCAGTCTGTCCGTGAGATCAATGTCGATGCGATGCGCGCGTCACGCATCGACACGCTCATGATCAACGTCGGCCTGCGATGCAACATGGCGTGTTCACACTGCCATCAGTCGAGTTCGCCCGCGCGAACCGAAACGATGTCGCTCGCTCTTGTCGAACAAGTTGCGGAGATCGCTGACCGTATTCGCCCTGCGCTCATCGATATCACCGGCGGTGCTCCGGAGCTACAACCGGGACTCCGCCCACTCATCACACTCCTGACAGAAGCGCACCTTCCCACTCAGATGCGCACCAACCTGACCGCACTACTCGAGCCGGAGGCAGAGGGGCTCATCGACTTCCTTGCTGAGAATCACGTACGCCTGCTCGCATCGATGCCGGGCTCCTCGGCAGGTGAAGCGTCGATGCGCGGCGAGGTCTTCGCGGCTTGCGTCAGCGCACTCGAAAGGCTGCAGGACGCGGGCTACACCCGAAACCCCGAGCTGAGACTCGACGTCGCGTTCAACCCAGCCGGAGTGTCACTGCCGCAGCGCGACGAGATCGAAGCTCGATTCCGCGTCGAACTCGGGAATGATCTCGGCGTGTGCTACGACGAGCTCGTGGCGATCACGAACATGCCGATCGGCCGGATGAAGGAGACTCTGAGGGGCTCGGGTGAGCTCGGCACCTACCGTCAGGCGCTTCGTGACGCGTTCAACCCCTGCACCGTCGAGCATCTCGCCTGCCGCCACTCCCTTGAGATCGCATGGGACGGCACTTTCTCGGATTGCGACTTCAATCTCGCTGCGGGACTGCGAGTTGCGAGCGGCGTCCCATCGCATGTGTCCGAGTTCGATCTGGAGACACTCACAACACGCCCCGTGCGCTTCGCCGAACACTGCTTTGCATGCACGGCGCAGGCCGGATCCGGTTGACAGGGCACGCTCCTGTGACCCGGTCGGGTCCCACACGTCCAAGGCTCATAGTCATGACGCGTTACCCCGCTCCGGGGCAGGCAAAGACGCGGCTCGCGACGACTCTGGGGGAACAAGGGGCGGCCCAGGCAGCAAGTGATATCGCCCTGCACTGCATCCACCGCTTGCACGCAGTCTCGCTATCGGGGGCTGTGGAACTTGAGGTCCGCTACACGGGGGGCAGCGCGTCGCAGATGCGCAGCTGGGTCAGGCAGCGCATCACAACGAATGCACAGTCCGGCGGCGACCTGGGCACGCGGCTCGACCAGGCGATGCGAGAGGCGCTCAAAGGGGGCGCACCGGCGGCGCTCGCGGTTGGCTCCGATGCCCCGACCCTGGGTGGCACGCAGATCCGCGCCGCGCTGAGTGCGCTCGAGAGCAACGGCGTCGTCTTGGGTCCTGCGGCAGATGGAGGCTACTACCTCGTAGGAGTCCGTGCGGACGCGGCGGACGCGGCGCTCCCCGCCCTGTTCGATACCGGCATCCCGTGGGGTACCGACACAGTCTTCTCGGAGACGGTGACCTCGCTCGCCAGTGTCGGCCTGGCCGCGTCCATCCTGGAGACGCTCTCTGACATCGACCGTCCCGAAGATATCGCGATCTGGCAGCAGATACGCGCCGAGGAACAACGAGTCCGGCTCTCCCCTGAGATCTCCGTAGTGATCCCGGCACTCAACGAGTGTGAGCGCATCGCCGGTGCGATCGAGAGCGCTCGCGCTGCGGGCATCGGAGAAGTCGTTGTTGCAGACGGTGGGAGTTCAGACAACACCGTAGGTCTGGCTCGCGACGCGGGAGCCACCGTCACACAGGCGCCGCGGGGTCGCAGCCGACAGCTCAACGCCGGAGCAGCTCACACCACCGGCGATGTGCTCGTGTTCTTGCATGCGGATTGCCGGTTGCCCCGCGACGCCGCCACACAGATACGAGAAGTCCTCAACGATCCGAGCGTGACGATGGGCGCGTTTCGCTTCGAGGCAGGGGATCCCGCTCGCTTCGTCGATCGGATGATCACGGCTCTCGGACGTCTGCGGCACCGCGTGTTTGCGCTCCCCTACGGAGACCAGGCGCTGTTCGTGCGCCGAACCGACTTCGAAGACCTCGGGGGTTTCCCGGATATCCCGGTCATGGAGGACTACGCGTTCGCTGTGCGCTGCAAGAGACTCGGATCCCTTGGCACCACGTCATCGTGTGTGTGCAGCTCGACTCGCGCATGGCGAGATCACGGGGTGGTGCGAGGCACGCTCGTGAACATGGCGGTCATCGCCGGATACCGTCTGCGCCTCAGCCCACACGGACTGGCGGCGTGGCGGGAGCGGATGCTCGGGCGGGGGCACGGCGCCCGCTGACGCGCCGACCGCACGAACCCGGCCGGAGCGCGCTCACCGCGCTACGGCTTCAATCCTTCCACTTCGGCGCGAAGACGCGGCAGACTCTCCGGGAACCGGTCGCGGATGAAGACGATGAGATGCTCACGCACGAAGCAGCGAAGTTCCCAGGCCCGTCCCGCGTCCTCGGCACTCATCAGGAAGCGGACCTCCATCGAGCCCGGCGAGTTGTCGGTGATCTGGACAGTCGCGACCTTGCCGTCCCAAAGACCCGACTCGTTGAGCAGCCGGTCGAACTCTTCGCGCAGCGGATCCACCGGCAGTGTGTAGTCGGCATAGACGAACACCGTGCCGAGAATCTCCGACGTGTGCCGTGTCCAATTCTCGAACGAGTTCTCGATGAACCACGTGATCGGCAACACGATATCGCGCAGATCCCAGGTCTGCACCACGACGTACGTCATCGTGATCTCCTTGACGCTCCCCCACTCGCCTTCAACGACCACGACGTCTTCGAGCCGTATCGGCTGCGTAATGGCGATCTGTATGCCCGCGAGCAGGAGCCCAAGGCTCTTCTGGGCTGCAAGTCCGAGCACGACTCCCGCCACACCGGCAGACGCGAGGATGCTCACGCCGATCCGACGCACTCCTTCGAACGTCATCAGCATGAACGACACGCTGGCGATCATGATGACCGCGTAAAGAATCCGCTCGAGCACGCGCACCTGAGTGTAGATCTTACGAGCCGAGAGATTGTTCCTGCTCTCGATATCGTACTGCGCGAGCACATAGTCCCGCAGCAGCCGCACGAGGCCAACCAGCAGATAGGCGACAGCCCCGATGAGCAACAGGTCGAGCACGTGGCCGAGGAGCCCGCGCGCCTGCGCGGTCATTGTCAGCGCCGGCAGCACGAGCTTCATACCGAGAAGAGGAATCAGGAACTTGCTCGCGCGTCTCGTGTGCTTGACTACCACCTGATCCCAGGGCGTCCGCGTTCTGGCGGCAACCCGCGACAAGGCGGAGAACAGAACGATATGACCGAGCAGACCAGCGAGCGTGACGATGGACAGAGTCATGGCCGCGCCGGCGTAGTCCTGCCAGCCGCCCACCTCTCCGAATATCCCAATAAGACTATCCATTCCATCCCTTCCGACGCGCACCGCTCGTGCTCGTCTACCACAGGTCAGGTTCCTCTCCACCAGTACCATACCTCACGCGCCTGGGTAGCTTTTGTCGGAATGGAACTCCGGGCCTCGCGCACCGGATTCTCTGCCCGCCTGAGCGGGTACGAGTACTGTACGAACGGCTAACGTGACCGCCATTTTGTGGTGCATCGCAACGACGTTCGGCCGTTGCTTCAGTGAATGATCGGAAGCTCAGCAGACAGTTTGAAAGAGGTGCGCTCACATGGCCAACGACGATCGTAAGCCCACGACCAACGACGCCGGGAATCCCGTGTCCAGCGACGAGTTCTCCCTCACGGTGGGCTCCGACGGACCGATCCTCCTGCACGATCACTATCTCGTCGAGCTGATGGCCAACTTCAACCGTGAGATGATCCCTGACCGCCAGCCGCACGCGAAGGGCTCCGGTGCCTTTGGGCACTTCCGGGTGACCCGGGACATGAGCGCCTATACAAAGGCGGCCGTGCTCCAACCAGGGGCCGAGACCGAAGTGCTGGCCCGGTTCTCGACAGTCGCCGGCGAGAGCGGCAGTCCCGACACCTGGCGTGACGTACGCGGTTTCGCGCTCAAGTTCTATACCACCGAAGGCAACTACGACATGGTCGGCAACAACACCCCGGTATTCTTCGTGCGCGACCCGATGAAGTTCCAAGACTTCATCCATTCGCAGAAGCGGCGGGCTGATAGCGGCCTGCGCGACCACGACATGCAGTGGGATTTCTGGACCCTCTCTCCCGAGACAGCCCACCAGGTCACCATCCTGATGAGCGACCGCGGGGTGCCCAAGACCTACCGACACATGAACGGCTATTCGAGCCACACCTACATGTGGATCAATGCCAAAGGCGAGCGCTTCTGGGTCAAATACCACTTCAAGACCGACCAGGGCATCGAGATCCTCACCCAGGAAGAGGCCGACCGCATCGCCGGCGAGGATGCCGATTACCACCGCCGCGACCTTGCTGAAGCGATCGAGCGAGGCGATCACCCCAGCTGGACCCTCAAAGTCCAGATCATGCCGTTCGAAGAGGCGGAAACGTACCGGTTCAATCCGTTCGACCTGACCAAGGTCTGGCCCCACGATGATTATCCGCTACACGAGGTTGGCCGGCTCACCCTGGATCGCAACCCAAGTGATTTCCATACCGAGATCGAACAGGCGGCATTCGAGCCCAACAACCTCGTCCCCGGTATAGGCCCGAGTCCGGATAAGATGCTGCTCGCTCGTCTCATCTCGTACTCCGACGCCCACCGGGCTCGTCTGGGCGTCAACTACAAACAGATCCCGGTGAACCGGCCCAAGAGCGCGGTGCACAGCTACAGCAAGGGCGGCGCGATGCGGGTCGAGAACGTCTCCGATCCGGTCTATGCGCCCAACTCAAAGGGCGGCCCCGAGGCGGACCCCGAGCGCTACCCGGACGACACCGTCTGGAGCGTCAATGGCGAGTTCATGCGCGCCGCCTACACCAAGCGCGCCGATGACGACGACTTCGTTCAGCCCGGAGCCCTTGTGCGCGAGGTGATGGACGACGCACAGCGTGATCGGCTGGTCGCGAACGTGGTCGGGCACCTAAAGAACGGCGTGTCGGAACCGGTGCTGGAGCGTGCGTTCGAGTACTGGCGCAGCATCGATCAGAATGTCGGCGAGCGCATCGCCGAAGGAGTGCGCGGGGGCTGATTCCCCGCATAGGGAGCTCTCGGGTGACCCGGCGGACAAGCGGAGTGACCGGGTATACCTCCTATGACGACGGTCGCTTCATGCGAGCGCGACCGAAACCCAAAGGAGGTCACGAACATGCTCTACCGCGGGCTGGGAAATGCCGGTGAGCGGATCTCGGCTCTGGGCCTGGGCGGTCACCACATCGGACGACCCGAGACAGACGAAGAGGCGATCCGGCTCATCCGTGCCGCCATCGATGCCGGCATCACGTTCATGGACAACTGCTGGGATTATCACGACGGTCTCAGCGAACGGCGTATGGGCGCCGCGCTACAGGACGGTTACCGCGAGCGCGTGTTCTTGATGACCAAGATCGACGGCCGGACCTATGATGCGGCGGCGGAGCAGATCGAAGAGTCTCTGACCCGACTCCGGACCGACACGATCGACCTGCTCCAGGTCCACGAGACGATCCGGCTCGAGGACGCAGATCGCGTGTTCGCAGAGCGGGGATCTATGCAGGCGATCACCGAAGCGCGCGACGACGGTCGCATAAGGTACATCGGATTCACGGGCCACAAGGACCCGATCATCCACCTCAGGATGCTCGAGGTGGCAGCTCAGCACGGTTTCCGTTTCGACGCCGTACAGATGCCACTCAACGTGATGGACGCGCACTTCAGGAGCTTCGAGCACGAGGTGGTTCCTCGGCTTGTCGCAGAGGGAATCGGCGTCCTTGGCATGAAGTCGATGGCTGACGGAGAGATCCTCAAGAGCGGAGCGGTATCTGCCGAGGAGTGCCTCCGCTACGCTCTGAGTCTACCAACGTCGTGCGTGATCACCGGGATCGACAGCATGGAAGTGCTCGAGCAGGACCTCCGGGTCGTCGATTCGTTCGAGCCGCTCACACCGGACGAGCGCGCCGAATTGCTTGCGCGCACCGCCGAGGCAGCGAGCAGCGGCCGCTATGAGCGGTTCAAGACCACCAACGGTTTCGACGGTACCGCGCTCAGCCCCGAGTGGCTCGGCGCTCCAGATTCCGGGCCGGGTTCAGCGGACGACCTCGAAGACGACTGAGAAGTCGTCGTCTCCGTACCCTTGAGCCAAGGCCCGCTTGTACGTCTCGTTCGCGACAGCGATCGAGGGTATCGGCTGGCCTAGTCGCTCTGAGAGCTCAGAGGTCAGCCGGAAGTCCTTCTGCATGTGCTTGAGCGGGAAGCTCGCGGGATACTCCTGCGAGAGCAGCGCCGCGCCCTTTCCGCGAAACATCGGGTTCGAAACAGCTCCGGCGTCGAGCAACTCCAGCAGCTGCGCTCCGTCCAGCTCACTCTTCTGCGCGAGTGCCAATCCTTCGCAGAGCGCCGCGAGCGTGCTGCCCATGATCGCGTTGATGATGAGCTTCATGCGAGACGCCATGCCGGCGCGCCCCAGGAAGACGTGGAGCTTGCCCATGATGTCGAGGGCGGGAGCCACGTCGTCGTAGAGTGAGCGTTCGCCGGCCGCGAGAAAGACAAGCGTGCCGTCGATGGCGGGCTGCTTGGTTCCGGTGACGGGGGCTTCGAGAAAGCGTGCGCCCCGCTGTGCGAGTTCCGCGGCGAGCAGCTCCGAGGTGAGGTCGTCAACGGTCGAGCAGTCGATGAGATCGTGGCCGGGACCAGCACCTTCGAAGACGCCTTCGGGTCCCCGGCAGATCTCCTCGACAGCGGCGGGGTCAGACACCATCGCGAATGTGACGTCGGCCGTCGAGACCACGTCGCGCGGCGACACGCCCATGCTCGCCCCCATCTCAACCAGCGGTGCGCACCCTTCGGGCGTGCGGTTCCATACGATCACGTCGTTGCCCGCTCGCACAAGGTTTGCCGCCATCGCGCTGCCCATGATGCCCATGCCCAGGAACCCGTACGTAGTCATAATTCACTCCTTACAGATGAAGCCTACACTCGCGACCCATTACCCGAACCGTGTGATCAGCGTCTCCAGATAGTGCGATTTCATTTGCTTGCTCGCGAGCGCCTGCTTGAGCGGCGGCAACCCCAGAATCACGCCGAGGAGACTCGCCATGGCCCGGTGGTTCCACATGACCCGATTGTCCAGGATGAGTTCTTGCAGGTCGCCGCGCTCGATCGCCATCACGATGACGCGGTGCGCCGAGTTGAGCGGCGTGATGACCCGCTGCGGCCGGGAGCGCAGCGACAGCCCCGCGCGCGAGCAGGTGCGAACGCAGACCCCACATCCCAGGCAGATGTCCTCGGCGATCTTGGCTCTCCGGGCATTCGGCTCGTGCGGATCGTTGGCAGAGACGAGCGAGAGCGCCTCAACGGGGCAGACGGTGACGCACTTACCGCAGCCGTTGCACGCGTCCTCACTCACTTCCGGGAGGAAGTTGGAGGTGTGGACGGGACTCATCAGCCCGAAGTTGCGGGCGGCGATCATGGCTTCGCAGCAGCAGCCGCAGCAGTTGCAGATGAAGCTCACGCCCTCGCGCACATTCTCGCCGAACTGCACGAGGTTGCTCTCGTAGGCCTGGTCGAGCAGATCGAGCCCCTCGCTCACATCGACCGTGCGCGCGTAGCCGTGGCGGGTGAGTGAATTCGCAACATTATTGAACGTCATGCAGATGTCCATGGGCGCATCGCAATTGCGCCCAACGTGGCTCATCTTGTGTCGGCAATAGCACACGCCGATACCGCGGTGCGTGGCTGTCCGGATGACCTCGCTCGCGCGCTCGTAGTCGAGCACGTGCAACGCATCGTCGCTGGTGAGCACCGGCTCGTGGACGAATACTCTGCCTATTTGGGTCTCTCCGTCCGTGAACAGCGCTTTGATGAAATCCTCTTCAACGTTCATGTACTGGTAGAACAGTTCGCCGAGGAGCTCTTGATCGACATCGCCGCGGATCCGCATCATCGAGAACTCGAAAAAGCCCGCCATGGGTGGAGGCAGCGTGTAGGTCGTCTCACCGTCGTCGTGCTCGACGTCCACGAGGATTGCGCGACTCGCGAGTTCGTCGAGGATGCGCCGGGTCTCGGCCACGTCCAGCTTGAGGATCTTGGCCGCGCGCTGCGCCGTGAACGGCATGATCGGGAGTTGCGCAACGACGGTCGCTTCTCGCTCGCTGAACAGCAGAGCGAGAATCTTGTAGAGCGTCTCAGACGGTGGTGCACCTTGCGGGAAGCGGTTCAGGCGCTCGACGAGCTCAACGTAGCCAGACCGGGTCGTGTTGTGGGACATGCAGCCTCTCCATTCGGGGTTGCCATTTACTCTTTTGTTCCCCTTTACGGCGAGTCGCACTGTGGCATCATAGGGGCTTCACTGCGGCGGTGCGTGAGGAATCGAGGAGAGGCCATGGATCGGGGGGTGTGGCAGGCCGTAGGGGCCTACACGATCTGGGGACTGCTACCGCTGTACTGGAAGGCGCTACACCGGATCGCCGCTTTGCAGCTCATCAGCCACAGAATCGCCTGGTCGTTCGTGCTTCTCATGATCCTGCTGGCACTCATGGGCCAGGTTCGGGCGTTTCGATCGGCGGCGTTCCACCGCAAGACCATGGTCCTGCACGGTGCTGCCGCGGCTTTGCTCGGCGCCAACTGGCTCGTGTACGTGTGGGCGGTCAACGCCGGCTTCGTGGTGGAGACCAGCCTGGGATACTTCATCAACCCGCTGCTCAGCGTAGTGCTGGGCGTCATGTTTTTCGGGGAGCGTCTGCGCCCGGCTCAGTGGACGTCCGTGGCCATTGCCGCCGCCGGCGTTGCCTACCTCACCTACGACTACGGCCGGCCGCCGTGGATCGCACTCGCTCTCGCGTTCTCCTTCGCGCTCTATGGCCTGGTGAAGAAGACCGCATCACTTGGGCCGATCCAGGGCCTGGGGTTGGAGACGGGGCTACTGTTCGTGCCGGCGATCGCAGTGCTCGGCCTGGCCGAGCGCACGGGAGGAGGATTCCTCACAGGATCTGGGTGGGGCACGATCCTCGCGCTCGTGGGGACCGGCGTTGTGACGACGGTGCCGCTCCTGCTCTTTGCCTCATCGGCACGTCGCATCCCACTCGTGTGGATCGGCATCCTGCAGTACATCGCACCGACGCTGCAATTCTTTCTCGGCGTGTTCGTATTCAAGGAAGCGGTGTCGGTGCATACGCTGATCGGATTCTCGGCTGTGTGGGCCGCGCTTGCACTGTTCGCGGGCGAGGTGCTTGCCAGGCGTGTCTCGCCGCCACCCGTGACCGCCGAGTAGTAGCCCGGGACACTCATGCGCCACCCTGCCATCTCCGATGGCGCGGCCTTCTCGCTACGTCGGGGTATCTACATAGCGTAGTCCGCACCGTCCGTCCACGGAGCCGAGGAGTATGGCCGACACCGTGCAAGCCCCTCCATCATCAGCTGAACCTGGCGCAGCCGATTCCGGTCTTGCCGGCTCAAGTCAGCCTGGCACGGCTGACGGCACGAAGGGCGTGCAGCAGCAGGTCGAGGAGCACGAATCGCGACAGCCGAAGAAGTTCGGCACACTCCCCGGGGTCTTCACGCCGACACTGCTCACCATCCTCGGCGTCATCTTGTTCCTGCGGCTTGGCTGGGTCGTGGGCAACGCCGGCCTGGGCGGGGCGCTGCTGATCATCGGCCTATCGTTCGGCATCACGGCGGCCACGGGCCTGTCGATGTCGACCTTCGTCACCAATATCCGGGTCGGTCCCGGCGGGGCGTTCTCGATGATCTCGCAGTCGCTCGGCCTCGAGGCCGGAGGAGCCATCGGCATCCCGCTCTACCTTTCCCAGGCGCTGGGCGTCGTCATGTACGTCTTTGGCTTCCGCGCCGGATACATCTGGGCGATCGACGCATGGGGCCTTCCGAACCTCCACCCGCTCCTGATAGACCTACTCGTGTTCGCGATCATCTTCGGTGTGGCGATGGTGAGTACGAGCTTCGCCTTCAAGGTGCAGTACATCGTGCTGGCCGTCATCGTAGGCGCTTTGATCTCGGTGTTCGTCTCCGGTCTCACCGCGCCCATGGACAATCCGATCGTGTGGTGGGGTGACTTCCCCGGAAGTCCGGGGAGCGGGCCCGGGAGAACGACGTTCTGGGCAGTGTTCGCAGTGTTCTTCCCGGCGTCCACCGGCATCATGGCCGGAGTGAACATGTCGGGTGATCTGAAGGACCCACGGAGATCGATCCCCGTGGGCACGATGGCCGCGATCGGACTGAGTCTCGTGGTCTACGTCGCGCTGGCCTACTGGCTCATGCGCGTGGCCCCCATCGAAGAATTGACGGGGAACTACACGGCGATGATCGACTACGCGTTCTGGGGTCCGGCCGTGCTGGGCGGCCTGCTCGCGGCGACGTTCTCCTCGGCGCTCGCGTCCTTCATCGGTGCGCCCAGGATCCTCGAGGCTCTCGGCACGCACAATATCGTCCCCGGCGCAGGATGGTTCGCGAAGCGCTCGTCCAGGGGCGAACCCGTCAACGCGAGTCTCTTCACCGCCGGAATCGTGCTCGCGGGGATCATGCTGCGTGAGCTCAACGCCATCGCCCCGCTGGTCACCATGATCTTCCTACTCACATACGCGGTCATCAATCTCGTCGTGACGATCGAACAGAGCCTTCACCTGGTCAGCTTCAGACCGCTGCTGCCGATACCCCGGATCGTCCCGCTCGCGGGCCTGGCCGGATGCCTATTCGCCATGTTCATCATCAATCCCACGTTCAGCCTGCTCGCGCTCGCCGTGGTCCTGTCCGCCTACTTCGTCCTCACGCGGCGCGCGCTCACGACGCCATCGGGCGACGTGCGCAGTGGGTTGTTCACGGCCCTCGCGGAATGGGCGGCGAAACAGGTCAAGCTCTCGCAGGGCGCTGCTCCGCGAGCATGGAAACCCAATATCCTCCTGCCGGTCGAGGACCCTAACAGACTCCAGGGCTCCTTCGAACTCGTGGAGCGACTAGCCAAGCCCATGGGGTCGGTGAAGATCCTCGGCATTGCGACCGAGGACAGGGTGGCCGAACTCCAGACCCGGCTGCTCGATACCCAGCAGTCGTTCGCCGAGTCCGGCGTGTTCGCATCGTCGACTGTGATGGAAGGGCATCACTTCCCCGACGACGTGCGCGTTGGCATGCAGGCGTTGTCCGGATCCTTCTTCAGACCGAACGTCCTGTTCCTGGACCTGCCTAAGGACCCCGACACGCACGCCGCTTTGGAGCAGCTCATCGCTACAGCACAACAAGAGGAAATGGGTGTCGCCCTGTACGTGCGGCATGAGATGACGGGGCTCGGACGGCACAACCGCGTCAACCTGTGGCTGCCCAGCCAAGCGCCGGGCTGGAAGCTGGAGATGGAGTTCAGCGACCTCAACCTGGCGGTCCTCCTCGCCTACCGGCTCACGCAGAGCTGGGACGCCGACCTGAACATCATCGCAGCCATCGGGACGGAGTCGGAGAAGCCGGATGCAGAGAGGTTCCTGCGACGCTTCGTTGATCTGGCCCGCCTGCCGGCACGAACGGCTGCCTACGTCGCCGACGGCGACTTTGGTCGCTATGCGAGCAGGGCGCCCCGCGCCGACCTCAATATCTTCCCGCTCGCCGAGCACCTCGACGCCGAGTTCCTCTGGAGTCTGCGCGACGCCACCGAATCGTCATGCCTGTTCACTCGCGATGGCGGTGGCGAGAGCGCGCTCGCGTGATTCGCGGCCATACGAGTACACAGAGGGCGGCGTTTTCAGAAGCTCCGTGTCGTCTGGCACCGTCGGCGCATCGTAATCCCAGGTTTGCCGTGCTTCCGAGGCGGCCCCGGACCCCGACACCATAGCCCTATCGCCAGATCGACTGCCCCACCGTTGAGTTATTCCAACAAGATCAGAGTCCGGGGTTGACATATCTCGTACACCGTACTATAAATACGCTTGTCACAATGAATCGTACGTTGTACGAAAGGATAGGACCATGATACCTCTGAAAGACACGACGAGCCGCAAGCCCATGAGCGTCAAGACGCTGATTCCGTTCTTCTCGATGGCATTTGGGTTGTCATGGGGACTGGCAGCCTTTGCAATCTTCTTCGCCGACAAGATTGAGCCGATCTTCGGCCCCATCGGCTATACGAACCCGCTCTTTATCATCGCCGTGTATGCGCCGGGTCTCTCCGGCATCGCACTCGTACTGCGACACTACGGCATCAAGGGCTTCGGCCAGTACTTGAGGCGTCTCACGCTCTGGCGCATGCCGCTTGGGTGGTTCACCTATCTGGTGCTCGGGATCCCCGCCGCGTTCTATCTTGGCGCGTGGATCAAGGGCAGCTCACTCGCGTTCCCGTTCACCCCGTGGTACACGGTGGTACCTGCGCTGCTGATCGGCCTGGCAATCGGGCCGATGGAGGAGTTCGGGTGGCGCGGCGTAGCGCTGCCGCTGCTGCAGCGCAAGTTCCGACCCATCGTCGCCAACCTGATCCTCTCCATTCTCTGGGCAGTCTGGCACCTGCCGGCGTTCTTCCTCAGCGGCACGCCCCAGAGCCAGTGGTCGTTCCCGGCCTTCTTCGTGGGCGTCGTATCCATATCGTTCATCCTAACGCCGCTCTTCAACGCGACCCGCGGAAGCATACTCATCGCCGCGCTCTATCACTTCCAAATGAACAATCCGGTCTGGCCGGATGCCCAGCCGTACGACTCGCTCGTCTTCGCGGCAATCGCCATCCTCGCGGTAGTCATCAACCGCAAGGCAATGTTCACCCGTGGCGCGGGAGTAACGAGCATACTCATGCCCGGTGCCGACGAAGAGTCGCGCTTGGCTGCCCCATCGACTGGAACGCCCGGCGATAGTACGCTGTACGACAACGCCGCCTCCGACGCAGTCGTTGCGTCGTCACTGTAGACAGGAGCGAGTCCATGGGACCACGCAAAGCCAACACCCCGACTCTCACCCGCGGCCAGATCGTCAGGGCTGCGATGACCATCGTCGACCGTGACGGTCTCGAAGCGCTGTCCATGCGCAAGCTCGCGGCCGAACTTGGTGTCGGAACGATGTCACTCTACTACCACGTGCCGGACAAGTCGGCGCTCTACGACCTGATCCTCGACGCGAGCCTGCGCGAGGTCGACCTCTCTGACGACGATCCGGACGCACCGGTCGAAGCGCGAGTGACGGGCGTCGCCCACGCGATCCGCGACACCCTGCTGAACCACCCACGCGCCGCCATCATCGCGATGAGCCGATCGCTGCGAACGCCCACTCAGCTTCGGCCCATCGAAAAGCTGCTCCAGGTCCTCGCGGAAGCGGGCATGTCTCCGGCCCAGGCCATGCAGACCGTCAACGTGATCGGGCAGTATGCAGTCGGGGTCACCGTCATGTACGCGAACCACATCAACGACTCCGAGTACCGAGACGAGCGCGAAGGCGACTACACCGAGCTCACGCCCGAGGAGTTCCCCGCCATGTTCCAGACGATGCAGCACGCCGAAGAGTTCGGCGACTGGGACGCCGACTTCGAGGCAGGGCTTTCGGCACTCATCAAGGGCCTCGTCACAGACAGAATCTGAGCGCTCCTCAGCACTGGTCCGAACCGGGAGGGCGCTGCCCTCTGGCACCAACACACACCGTACCCTCTTCAACTGTGTCAAGAATTCTCGTACAGCGTACGAAAGGAATCGTCATGAAGACCCTCTTCGCTAACCGAGACTACCGGCTTCTGTTCATCGGCCAATCGGCAAGCCACCTCGGCGACCAGTTCCAACTGATCGCGCTGCCATGGCTCGTCCTCTCACTAACGCACGACCCACTCCAGCTGGGTGCGGTGCTCGCCGTCGCTGGAATCCCGCGCGCCCTGCTCATGCTCGTAGGCGGCGCCATCGCGGACCGCCATTCCCCGCGCACCATCATGCTCGCCTCCGACGCCGCGCGCTTCGCGATGACGATAGCGCTCGCCGCGATGATCCTCACCGGCCAAGCACAGCTTTGGATGGTGTACCTGCTAGCGCTCGGCTTCGGCATCGTCAGCGGCTTCTTCATGCCCGCTGCCGAGGCGATGGTGCCGCGCTTGCTCGACAAGAACGAGCTCGAGGGCGGCAACGCCGCGATGATGGGCTCCAATCAGCTCGCAAGCTTCATCGGGCCTGTGCTTGCCGGATTGATCATCGCGGCGTTCGGCGCTGGAGCAGACGTGGCTGGTACGCACGCCGCATCGCTTGCCGGCATCGGCGTTGCATTCGCAGTTGATGCCTTCAGCTTCGCGGCCTCTGCTCTGGCGCTCGCCTTCATGCGTCACATCCCGGCGGCGAACGCCGATGCCCGCACACACCCGCTTGTCGACCTCGCTGAAGGCGCACGCTACACGTGGTCGAGCGCTCACCTGCGTACCATGATCATCGCCATCGGCGTTGCCAACTTCCTGGTGATGGGGCCCATGTTCGTGGGTCTGCCGGTGATCGCGCAGAGCCGACTCACGGGCGGCGCGGCCGCCTACGGCGCAATCATGGCCGCAGCTGGAGTGGGCTCGCTCGCCGGGATGCTTGCCGCCGGTTCGCTGCCCAAGCCGAGTGGCCGTCTCTTCGCCTGGTTCGCCTCGGCGCTCTTTGCCAGCTTCGGCATAGCCTTAGGTGCGCTCGGAGTCGTACACGCAACCTGGATCGCCGCATCGCTCATGTTCGTCACCGGTCTTGGCAACGGTTACATCGCGGTCATCGCGATGACGTCGATACAGCGCGCCACCACCGAGCAGTTCATGGGGCGCGTCATGTCGTTCGTCATGCTCGCGATGGTGGGTCTCGCGCCCGTGTCGCAGGCGATCTCGGGTGCGGTAATCCGCATATCGCCCATCGCGTTGTTCGGCGGAGCAGGTCTTGGTTTCTTCCTGCTCGCGGCCTGGACGGCTACCGTGAGCGACGTGTGGAAGTTCGACGATGGCCATCGCGAGGACATCGTAATCGCAGCATCCACCAGACTCGCGGCCGAAAGCGTGTAATCCGCCATAACCAGGAGGCGCAACGCAGGACATCATGCGCAAGGAGGTCCCAGCCGCCTGACTCGGTGGCTGGGACCCCTTCTCGCATCTTTATGGCGGAGAGGGAGGGATTCGAACCCTCGAGACGGGGGAAACCCGCCTAGCGGTTCTCGAGTTCATATCCCTTCGTCACGTCTGGTGTCGTCTAGACCCGTTTATCACCGTCTAGCACGGCGTTTTCTGAAGCTACTCTCAGTTGCTTTGGTTGAAGGGCTCTCCCGGAGAGGGATTGCCGGTAACCGCCTCGTATGTTGCCTGCAGCAGACCCACCGTAAACGCCGGGTTGTGCATGCCCGAGCTCCCGTCGTACTCGATGAGAATCTTGTTGTACGTTGCGGCATACAGTTCGTTGGTTGGCACCACGGTCTGGCTCGCTTCGTCGGTGAAGACGATTGCTCCGCGCTCCGCCGCATACGCTCCTCCACCAAGCTCAGCGAGCAGCGCTTTGTCGAGAGCGTCGAGCAGACCCTGGACCTCGTCCTGGAAGGCCTCGGTGCTTCCGTCGCCGTCATAGTCCGCCGCTGCCACAACCTCGACGTCCACCGGATCGTCATGGCAGTCCTCGGCCTCACCACAGCTGCTGAAGTTTGGCTCGAAGGTGTGTACCGGGGGTCCCTCTCTCGAGTCATCGAGATGGCACGCCACGCAGGCGTCCGTGATTTCCGCATGTTGATCGGTGATGAGGTAGGTGACACCCTCGAGCGGCATCCCGCCGCTAGCGGTCAGCACGTCAGATTGCACCGAATGATGCGGCGCCGAGCGGCGCTCGGCAGCCGGGTCGGGGACCCGTCGCCCGTTGTGGCACGACGCGCAGAGCGCACCCTTCCCCGCTTCGAACCCAGCCATCGTGGGGATATCGACCACTCCCTTTGCGGCTACCTCGACCCCGTACCCGCTGTGGCACGCACGGCAATCAGTCGCCACCGACCAGTCCCGCTCGAGCTCCGTCGGATCCGTTATCTGCTCGGCGAATGCCCCGCCGTCGTGGCAGATCACGCAATCCTCCTCGACCGCCGGTCCAGAGACCAGCTTCGAGTGCCCCGACTCGACCCACTCATCCACCACGTCGATGCCGAGCCCGGTGTCCTCGACCGGCTCCTCGACGTCTGTCTCCGGCGCCTCGGGCTCCTCTTGTGCGCACCCGACCAGAACCAGCGACGCCGCGAGCAGCACGAACGTCAGCCCGAGCAGTAGCCACTTCTTCCTATCCATGTGGGTCTCCCCTCTTCGTGGCCCGCCGTTGTGCGCACAGACCGTCATCCATCTACTGTTACTACCCTAAAGACGCGGGGGAGTCTCGCGCTTGCCCCAGGACCCCACGACCACCGAGCACAAGCCATCTGCATGGAAGACGACCCGTCCCTCCTGCCGAGGAGGCCGACGCGTGGGTTCGGCGTCCCCAGAGGCGAACCCGGGCGGCTGCACTCGAAGAACACATAGTTGGCTCGTATATCGCCAATCAGCAACCTGCTTGGCCAGCACGCGGCGCAGCCGAGCGCTAAGAGACTGGATGCTCCACCGGTAGATACACGCTGAACGTCGAGCCTTCTCCGAGCGAGCTCGCGACCTCGAGTCGCGCCCCGAGCGCCTCGACAAGCTCGCGGGATACGCTCAGTCCGAGCCCCGTACCGCGAGTCTTTCCACCCTCCGGCGGCGTCACCTGGTAGAACGGCTCGAAGACCTTCTTGATCTCCTCTTCGGCGATGCCGGAGCCTGTGTCACCGATCTCGAGCGCCACTTCCCCATCCGCCATCGTGACATCGAAACGCACCGTCCCCGCATCAGTGAACTTGATCGCATTCGCAAGAAGGTTCAGCAGCACCTGCGTCAACTGCGTGGGATCGGTCTTCACCATCGTCACGGGGGCCGAATACGTCATGTCAAGCGCAAGTCCTGTGGCGGACGCCGCCGGTCGTACCATATTCGCCGCGTTCTCGCACAAAGCACGCAGGTCCACGTCGTCGATCGTGGATGTCTGAGCTCCGGCCTCGATACGCGACAGGTCGAGCAGACCGTTGATGAGCTCGAGAAGGTGGCGGCCCGATTTGTCGATCATGGAAAGCTGAGTGCTCTGCTCCTCATTGAGCGGTCCCGCGAGACCTCCAAGAAGGGTGCCCGAGAAACCGATGATCGAGTTCAGCGGCGTTCGCAGCTCGTGGCTCATGTTCGAAAGGAACTCACTCTTGACCCGAGCCGCCCTGACGAGCTCGGCGTTCGTGTTCTCGAGTGCCCGGGCTCGCTCTTCGGCCACCCGCCTGAGACCCTGCTCCGTCTGCGCCACGGCTACCGCGATGAGCAACACCTCGCCGAGCATTATGAACGGCGGCACGAGGAATTGGGTGGCTCCACGGGCCGCAAGCCAGGGTGCGATTGCAATCAGCCCGACGGCGTTGAACAGAGCCGACCACACCGCCCATCTCGATCCCAGGACTACGGCCACGTGAAGCAGCGGGATAGATGCGAACATCAGCGTTGGTGCGACGAGCGTCTGGTCGCCAGGCATGAGGAGGGGAACCAAGATCGGGACCGCGATGAAGGAGCCGGTCGACAGAAGCGTAGCGGCGACCAACCGACCTGGCACGCGCGCAAGAAGGAACGCGCCGACCTGGATGAGCATGAACAGCACGACGAACCAGAAAACGACTCGCGGAATCTCGGGAAGGCCGAATGATGTGCTCCAGATGAAGACGGGACTCGTGACCAGGCAGGCAACGGCCACACCGCCCGACACCGAGCCGGCCAGCCTTCGCTTGGTACGGTCCGTGTCCGACTCGGCACGCAACGCACGCGTCCGCTCGTCCGGCTCCTGATCGGTCGAAGTTCTCGGTTCGTGTTCCATGACGTGCGGAGTTCCTTCGGTAGCGGGTGGGTTGCTGCTGAATCTGTGCTTGTTATCGGCCCCTGAAGGTCAGAAGGTAGCAAGTCCGCGACCAACGGATACCACGTGTGACGAATGGCACCGTACGATTGACCAACGGGCGGCATCAGAGGCGCGCGCCCCGCATGCACAGACGCCGGCCGGCTCACGCCTGCAGCGAGTCCTTCGCCCTCTCGATACCGCGGTCGCACCGAAAGTTCACTTGTTCGTCCGGGAAATCCCACTCCGCTCCCTTATGTAGACAGTACCGAGCGAGTGGTCAGAAGTGCCCAACGTTTGCGGGAATTCTCCACGGACGGTGCGTTCCCCGGGGTTGGCGGGATCCGAGAATGCAGAAGGGCCACCATCTCTGGCGGCCCTTGGTCACATCCTTGCTGGCGGAGAGGGAGGGATTCGAACCCTCGAGACGGGGGAACCGCCCAACGGTTTTCGAGGGGATCATCAGTACGGATTCACTCGCCCTACCGGTCGCGCACCCCCGAGTGCGCCACATCCCATCGAAGGTCTCACCGGCCTTCAGCGCACGCGAGCCCCCACTTCTACCCGGCTAGAACGGACCTTCGTTCTTGAGCGCCGACGCAGCCCGCCTGAACGTAGGGATGGGCCGCCCGTCCCGTGGCACGGCGCCGCTCGCCTGAGCGGCGGCTGCCATTCGGCTGACGCGATCCCAGTCGGACTCACTGATCTCACGCTTCCGCCTCGCAATCTTGTCCGTATCTTCGCAAAAGAACTCTGCGATCAACGGCACGAAATCGCCCCAGCTATCGGTGGCCGCTGGGCCGAATACGAGGTCCGATGCTCGAGGGCGCAGGAACGTGTTCACGGTTAGTAGGCGGCTCGATACCTCCAAGTCATGCTCCGCCGCGAGATGGTCCGGATAGCGGAGCAGCGCAACCGCGTCATGATCATCTGAGTATGCGGCCACAACGAGCGGATCCGTTGTCACAACGATTGCTTCCCGGGTATCGCCGAGGTCAAGGTGCTCGGAGAGTCGAAAGAGAACGGAGCCCCTGCCTCTGAGTCGATCGATGCGCGCGCCCAACGAGCCTGCGGCAAGCTCTGGCTGGACAATCGCGAGCCTCGCAACAGAGGGCTTGGCACCGAGCGGATCCGAACACTGCACGTACGTATCCCGGATGGGTCCGTAGGGCACATCCGCCGTACCGCCAATCTTGTCTTCGTCTAGAAGTCCCGAAGCATTGCGCGAAGTGGCAATCATCCCTTTTCCCGTGCGTAGCGCAAGAACCGCGCCCACCGCCGCAACAGTTACGAAGAACGTCTGCTCGGACGCAAGCGTGATTCTGCCAGACACCAAGCCCCCGGCTCCCGCGATGAGTGCCCCCGCGGCCGCCAAACCGCCGGCAAACGTAAGAATGTAGCCAAGACCAGCTCGCCACCGCCCCACAAGGCGTTGAAACGCATTCGTCTCGGGCGCACGAACCTGCTCGAGCGGCCTCTCGCCGCACTCTATCACCAACGCCTCTGGGACCCGACTGCGAATCTCCTGGACTGCCTGGCCGCCGCCGCGCCACATCTGCGGCTCAACGACGATCTGTGCACCGTCCCGCCCCAGCAGGACCACCGCTCCGTCGTCGAATGTGAGCAGTCCAGAAAGGTCATCGTACCTGACCGTCAGGTGCGCCTGCCTGGTCAGGAGAACACTCACGCCTTCCTCCCCAGAGACCAGGCGCTCGCGCGCGAACGGCGCGTCGACTGAACGCCGTTCCGTCCCCTGAACTACCGGAGCGGCTGGCGGTGCGGCGAGTTTGAGGGCCCAGGTCCGCGGCACAACCCCGGATGGCAACGCGACAATCACCGAGTTCTTGGCCTCTCGCGCGGCATTCTCGAATTCGCTGACTCCGACTTGCCGAATTCCTTCCGCGATGCTGTGGATGGACTCCGGCCTCCGACCCAATAGCCAGTCTCGAGCGGCGACTTCGAGTTCAATAAGGATGGAATCCCTACCCACCGGCGCGAGCGTTCCCACCATCTCCTTCAAGACAGCGGCCTTGGCGATCTCGACTTCAGCTTCGTCGATAGCGTCCAAGCTCGCGAGTATCTCCTCGAAGGAGTTGGCCAACTCCTGCCACCTGGACGGCGCCCCGTCGGCGAGCATGCAAAAATGTGCAACGTCGCGATTGAGCGGTTCGTAATGGACGGATGGGCTGTAGCTGACAGCACGCTCACTCCTGAGCCGGGCGATCAAGCGGGTCTCAGCGACCTGACACAATACTGTGGCGGCCGAGGACCGCGTGACAAGTGAACTCGTCACCACGCCCGACTCACTCATCTCCCGGCAATGGCAGGGATGCTCCGCAAGGACGGGCTTCAGGGCGGGAAGCGGCTGCTTCTCGCCCTCTGGGAGTTCAAGTCGGAGCGCTTTCGGAGGAGCGGCGCTCAACAGAAGGATGGCATTCTGCTTCACGAACACCCGCCGAGCATACTCTCCAAGATGCTCGATGGATGCCGCAGAGAGACCCAGCTGCGAAGTGCCCGCCAACCCGAAACCCACAGTACCGAATCGCTCACAGAGGAGCGAGCCACACGGGTTGCCGTCGTCCGATGCTTGCTCTGCCGCGAGCACCCATTTCTCTCGCTCCAGGAACTCCCCGGGCAGCGAAGTCAGGTTCCGGCAAAGGCGCTCAAGAAGAGCGGTGACTTCGTCGAGCGTCCCCGTCGTGCTGAATCCGGTCATGGTGGTGTCGACGAACCCGTTGTGGCATCGATTGGGATCGTCAATGCTCGAGAGGGCCAGATGCTCAATCAGATGCGTGACCCCGGATGTCGGCAACGTCTCATCGGCTCTACCAGTTCGGAAGATGATCTCGGCGTACACCGGGCCTTCCGCCTCCGCCCATACCGTTGTCACCCCGTCCAGTTCGGTCCAATTGACCTGTGCCACAGATGCCTCCTTCGGGTTCTCGTGGCGAGGATTGTAGCAGCACAGGGCAAACGTCGCTCGGCATCGAACGCCCGGATTCGCCACATCGCATTCGCGCAGAGGCCCCGACATGCATTTCGGGGCCTCTGGCCTTGCTTATGGCGGAGAGGGAGGGATTCGAACCCTCGAGACGGGGGAACCCGCCCAACGGTTTTCGAGTTCATATCCCTTGATGTCGCGTTTGGCCTCAAGCGTTGTGCTCACACTCGGGTGGAGCGAGGACATTCCCGCAGCTGGTTGGAATGTTGTGACCGGAATCGGCTGCGGCTACTCCGCGGCAGTCTGCTTCGCGACTCGCTCAAGAGAAACCCTCACATCATCCACATCAGCAGAAAGAACCCCACGAGGCCGAGGATCTATAGTCCCCCAGCGAGATAGACATAGCGCGACTTCCTGATCTGGAGTCTCTTCAACAAGCCGACATTGGTGGAGATCATCGCTGGCAGATAGGTCGCGCTCACTGCCACCGCGATGAGGAGGAAGGCCGGCTGCCAGGCAGTACCGGCGCATACGTTTCCACATTTCGTGACTGATCCCGTGGATTTCAGCCTATCGTTCCACGCCCCGTGGCTCATGAATCGTTGAGGTCTAGCACACGAACGGTCGCCGACTCGTAGCCGAAGACCCAGCTATGCTGACCGCCCGTCCACCATGCGCTTGATGACATATCCGCATGCGAGACCCGCCGCGATCCCGACAGCGTGGCCTGCTGCTCCTACGCGAGTGAGGGGTGAGGACAGGGCCAGAGCAAGGTTCACAGCGAAAAGGGCAATCGGCCAAACCCGGGCTTTGGATCTCAAGATGATTTCGTTCGGGCGCATCATAGCGAACGCGGCAACCGTACCAAAGACAGCTGCCGAGGCACCCGGGATCAGTTCCCCGTCCCACAGAAAAGGAGCAGTTGCGAGAATCGCGAGACTGCCCAAGAGCCCCGCAACGATATAGGTCATGGCCGCAGCCAGTGGGCCGCTCACCTTCTCCAGTTTCACGCCAAAGAACAAGAAGAGCGCCATGTTCAGCAGGAGATGCACCGCGAGTTCGTGCGAGAAGAAGACGGTTAGCAGCGTCCACGGCTGTGCCGTCACGGCGTCCGGCGTCGGGTTCAGCAGGAACAGACTGGTGAGGTCCGGCCATGCCTGCAGCACCGCGAACGCCACGAGATTCACCGCGATTATCGCGATCGTCGCTCGGCTTGCGAGAAGATCCTTCAGGTAGTCGCTAAAGCTCGCTGCGCGCGCATCCATCAACAAGTCCCCCCTCATGCGAGACGCGGCCCCATATGAGACGCGGCCCCGAGTATAGGGCACCGCGTCAGATCTCGCGGGCGGAGAGGGAGGGATTCGAATCCCCGAGGCGGGGGAAACCCGCCTAACGGCTTTCGAGACTGACCGCCCGTACGGATTAGGCAGAGCCACCTAGCCACGCTTCGGAAGGAGGCCCGCCTTCCAGAACCCAGGGGGCAGGTCCGCCCAGGTGGAGAGACGCCGGCGTGACCGAGATCTCTGCGTGTCGTTCCAACTATCATGATCTCCCGCGACCAGCGTCATCGAGCCGCATCTGCGCACCCGCTCTCCGGCCGCCGCAAACACGCAGAAGATTCACTCGACGATCAGTACACCCATCACCATGTCGCTCTGACAGATGAGTGGATACTGCCCCGGATCGAGAGCAGGCAGCTCAACGGTGCCGCCACCGTCGGTGAGGTCCTCGTAGATGCCGAGTTGATCGAACTTGACTGCGGCAGTGCACCCGCCACCGGGACCGAACTCAAGACGGATTGGCTGGCCGGCCTTGGCCGTGACAGATGGATCGAATGTCCCCTGCGACGACACCTCGATTACTTGTCGCCCATCCTCCGAGGATGTGGTCGTCTGCGCACATCCGGCGGCAAGCAGTACGACCAACAACGACGCGACCAGAACGATCAAACGACT
The DNA here is from genome assembly GCA_024637115.1 of Actinomycetes bacterium. Lineage (GTDB taxonomy): Bacteria > Actinomycetota > Coriobacteriia > Anaerosomatales > JAGXFU01 > JAGXFU01. The sequence goes on along the minus strand of JAGXFU010000007.1, from coordinate 12,192 downwards.
CTGCATGCGTGCTCCTATTGACGTTGAATTCGGCACACACTCTAAGCAACGAGCGTGCCGAACCTCGTACGATGTCCGTCCGGGTCAGAGTGGTTTAGCAAATCACCCGCGCGCCGGTGGCAAGACCACGACAGAGGCGGCTTAGCCCAAGCCGCGTGCAGGCCATCCCAGCCCAGGGGGCTCGGACCGCTGCACGGCCAGGGGGGCGGGTCCCGCTACTGCCCGTCAACCATCCAACTGTCCGTCGTACCTGTCTGATGGCATGCAAGGCAGTCCGCAACTGTCTTGGAGTCCTTCCCGCACATGTCCGCGTGGCACGAGCGGCAGACGATCTCGTCCGCCGGCTGGCTCGGGTGGCACGTCTCGCACGGCTGGGTCGCGCTGGTGTGGGCACCGAACGTGACGTGACTGCTCGGCTCGGCCCCATCGGTCTCGGCCGCCAGCGTCTCGTCAGCCTCGCCGGTCGGTGTTTCCTCAGTCGCTTCCGTCAGCGTTTCGTTCGCGGCGGCGCTCCCAGCCGGCTCGGCCGGCTCGTCCGCCCAGACGACGAGGGCACCCACGCCAATCGCAAGCGCGGCCAAGACTGCAAGGACCACCAGGTGCACCGGAACCGGCAGACGGCGCCGCGCGGTTTCGCCCGTACGGCGGCGTGTGTCACGTCGTCTGTACTGTGGCTCTCTTCGCCGCTGCATTGTGCTCCTTGCTCCGGTCGTATTCGCGGAGTGAATGCAAGCGGCGCGCCATCTCCGGGCGAACTGACGTCAAAACGCCGCCGGGAACCACGGGCAGCCTCTCTTCGCCGGCGCGCACCGCTAGGCGAACGGCGCGTCGATCCGGGCGCTGGTCGCTTGGCGCCCTGGCACTCAGTGACGGCCAAAGGCGCGTGCCTCCTTAAACACGCACCTCTTCGGTGCTTTTAGTGCGCAATCCGTATGATCTGTGTTATGTTCGCCTCCCCGCCCGCAAAGGAGGCCCAAATGAGCACCTGCCCGCACGGTCCGAAACAAGCGATGACGCCACTTGATCGTCGAGCGATCGAGGTCCGGGTGGCGTCCGCATTCCACGAGGCGGCCGTTGAGATCGTCGGCCACGAGAACGCGGAGGCGGTCTTCGCGAAAGCGGTCGAGGCTCTCGCCTGCGAAGCTGCCGAACACCGATCCGGCGGAGACGCGCTGTCATTGCGCGACCTCTGGGAGGTCTGGCAAGACCTCGGCGCAGACAACCGGCTCGACCTTAGTCTCGACACCCTCGACGAGCGGGTGTTGCGTTTCCACATCACTCGATGCGCGTACGCGGAGCTGTACAGGGACCTGGGGATCGCCGACATCGGAGTCGCGTTCAGTTGCCGCCGCGATAAGCCGTTCGCCGAGGCCCTGGTTCCCGGCGTGAAGGTCGAACAGTCACGAACCATTCTCGAGGGCGCCCGCGAGTGCGAGTTCGCCTACACCTTGGAGGACCAATGAGACTGCCCGCAGAACTCGCCCGAAGGCTCTCGGCTGAGTCGGATGAGACGCTCGTGGCGCTGCTGGCCACATCGCTATCCGACGGCAGAAGCAACATCCTGCCCGTACCGTTCACCGACATCGTCCACGACGAACTCGTGCTGTTGCCCGACCTCTTCGCGCAGAAGACGAAAGTGAATCTCAATGAGAACCGGGCTGCGGCTCTGAGTTTCGCCACCCCTGAAGGCACACTGCCGTGGGTACTCGAGGGCGTCGCCGACATCGTCCAGTGGGGCCACCCGAGACGCTTCACACTCTTCGGCCTGAGCGCTGGCCAGGTGCTGGAACGCTGGGGTGACTGGGACGAGTCTATCGAGCCGGTACTCGAAACCAGCGAGCCCGCCGCTCGGCCCACGGTGTTCGCACAGCGCGGCGTCATCGTCTTCAAACCGGAAAGAATCGTGGAGGTGCAGGCATGAGACTCGGCAATGATGTGGCGAAAGCGCTCCGAACTGTCGGGTCCGGAGGCGCCGTCGTCTACCTGGCGACATCGTCTCTCGAGGGCAACCCCAACATCGTTGGCGAGCGGTTCGTGACGCTCTACCAGGAGGAGTACATCCTCATCGCCGAGATGTTCGCGCAGAAGACCCGCGTGAACCTCAACGAAAACCCGGTGGGCGCCATCACGCTGGCACATCCCGTGAAGGGCCGCACCTGGGAATTCTCGGGCCCGGCCACGATCCTGCAGGAAGGTCATGCCGACGGAGAGGTGTGGGAGGGGCTCGACGTCGCTGAAGCACTCGCTGAGTGGGGGGACTGGGCGACCAAGGAGCCGCCATCCGAAGTCCCGCCGGATATCCGGCCGCCCGCGCTCGTCCAGCGGGGCGTGATCGCACTGCGCGTCACTCATGCAGCCGACTACCACCCCGAGCGAGCAGGGCGACCCCTGTCGCTCGCCTAGCCACGGAAGGATTGGAGACTCAGATGGCACGACTCACACCGAGAATGAAGAACTGGCTCACAGGCCTTGGAGCGCACATCGCGACCGCCACAAGCTCGGGCGTGCCGGCGGTGGTAGTAGTCGAATCCGCGACCGCCGACTCCGACGACACGCTGCGCTTCACGCTCTCCGCACAGCAGCTCTCCTATGTCCGGGCGAACCTTGCCGAGAACCCGAGGGTAGCGATCGGCCCCGGCGGAATCGGGAGCGTACGGGCCGCGTACCAGTTCAAGGGCAACGGCCTGATCGAGGGGTCCGACCTGGTCGTCACCGTCGACGAGATCTACTCGACCAAGCCCGGCCCGGAGGCCGGATTGCGGCTTGACGTTCTGCCCTTTGACGATGTGCTCACCTTTGAGAGTAGCCGCTGGCGCGACGACGGCCCGCCCCGGTAGCAGACAGGAGACCCGACCATGACTCAACCACGTCCGACCAAGAAGAAGGCGGTTTCCGGATCCATCGATCCCCGTTGGCCGAAGCCGAAGGTGGTCAGATGGCTGGAGCTCGGCGCGATCCCGGCTATCCTCGGCCTATGGTGGCCCGACTGGCTCGGAGGGTACGGCGGAGAAGGCGCGGCCTACATCGCACCGGCGCTCCCGCCATTCCCTCCCCTGCTGACGTATGCAGGTGCGCTGATCCTTCTGACCGCCTGCTACCAGGGGATCCGAGGCATGGGTCACCACTTCAACGGAGTTGTGATCGCGGGGTCGCTGTGTGTGTCCGCCGCGATCGCGAGCGTCATCGCTCAACTGGCAGGGCTCTCCATCCTGTCGCTTCTGCTGACAGGGTTCGCCGCCGTCTTCGCCGCCGGGTTCCTCTGGTTCACGATCGGCAAGGTGGCCGAAATCACGCAGGAGAGCCGAACATGGGCGACATGGCGGGCGGTGTTCGCCCTGACTGTGATCACCGCGGTGGTGTATCTGAGCGGCCTCTACCTGTTCGCCACAGGCGCCACCATCGGCTTCGCGGTGATGCGTGGCGCGATGGCGCTGCTCACGGTCACGTTCGTGCTCTGCCGCTACGGTGTTCACTGCTACAAGACACAGACATCGATCGGCGCCGGTTTCCGAGACGACCCGGATCTTCAGTTCTGGGCCGCGGCGCAGGAGTGACGCTCATGCCCAAACGATTGCCCTGGGTCGTGCCCGAGTACTGCGAAGGATGCACATCATGCGTGGGAGCATGCCCGAAGGGGATACTGGACATGCGTGAGTCAGCCGAGGAAACGCCGATTCCCTGGCTCGATGACCCGTCCGGATGTACCGGCTGCGGACGGTGTGAAGAATCGTGTCCGTTCGGCGGGATCGCGATGACTGCGCACGTCGAAGAGGCGACACAGAGATTCGCCGACCGGCGCCCGCTTCGAAAGGAGAGTGTGGGCGTCCGGTAGATGGCCGGCGCGCCCGAAAGCGCAGTCGATTGGCACGAGTGTTGCCAATGAAATGCGAGCAGCGCCCCGAAGGGAATGCCATGTCAGCCCGTTTCGACACATCGCCGAAGTTCGCGGAGACACTCCTCACGGTGCTGCTCATAGCCGCGCTCGTCGTCCCGGCATGCATGACCCTCGCATGTATGGAAGTCGCCATGCACGGAGACAACGCGATCGGAACGATGTCTTTCACCGACTGCCTCGAGGTGACGACTGCGCGCGGCGGACTGACCGCGTCACAGGGCTCCGCTTCGGCGGGAATGTCATCCATCGCACTGCTCGGCCTCATGTCTGGGTTCGCGCTCTCCGCCTCGACGATAATCACCGGGCGGCCGATGTTCGCGAGTCGTCGTGTCTCAAGACCACCACAGGACCCTCTCGGGGTGCGACTCCTGATCTGATATCGAGTCCGTGAGCCGGTCACTGCCACAGAGTGGGCCGGCCACGTCGCGCTTTGCGACTATCAGGCTGAACGCCGCAGGCGCGCAACGCGCCCTTGTGATCGCCAGACCTCGATGCCGTCTGAGATCTTCGGGCGCCATCCTGCAGTCTCCGCTGCGACTCCCACGAGGCGCTACGCCACAGACCATCGATCAGGACTTAGCGGCCCGTCCGACAGGTCCGCCCAAGAAAGGAACAACAAATATGTCCACTGTCACCTTCAAGGTAACCGGGATGTATTGCGGCTCATGCTCGATGCTCGTGACATTGAGCCTTGAGAAGCTGCCCGGCGTCACGTCGGTCGAGTGCGATCCGTCGAGCGGCAACACGGTCGTGACCTTCGACGACAGCCTCGCCACGGTCGCCTCTCTTTACGATGCAGTCATTCGGGCCGGCTATGGCGCCGAGCCCCTCGCTTGTGACGGAGAGAGCGCAGAGGGCAAGCGACACCACGCACGGCATGAATGGAGTACACAGATGAAGGCTGCTGTCCATATCAGAACCGCAGGCTTCTACTGCGGCGCATGCCCAAAGGTCGTTGAGAAGGCGCTCGGAGCCACGGACGGCGTCCTCGACGTCGTCGCTGTGCGCTCACTGGGTCTGACGTCGGTTCTCTTCGACTCAGACCGCATCGACAGACAAGCGCTCTGCGAGCGAATCAGGAAGTCTGGCTTCTCTGCCGAGATCATCGGCTCGGGCGCATCAGCTCCCGCGCTCGATGACTTTGCCGCAGTAGAGGATCGGGGCGGCGACCGCGAATAGCCGGGACGCAGGACCGGTCATGCCTCCGGCTCAGAAGGATGCTCGTTTCCCATGAGTGGCTGATGATCCGCTGCGCCGACCGACGGGCAAGACGGTCCGTCTCCAGCCACACGGCGGTGCCGCCTCGGCGGCTGCGCTCGTTCTCAAGCAGGTGTTTGATGTACACGGCCATCGCCTGGTGAAGCAGTTCGAACAGCGGCGTCTCCAACGGGTTGGGAAGTGCGGCAAACAGGTGACCGTTGATCTCCGCAGTGCCCATTTCGCAGACTGTGATCCAGAGGTCGAGCTTGGCCTCGAAGCACTGAAACAGCGAGCCCTTCGAGATGCCTACCTCGCGCACCACCACATTGAGGCTGCCAGCCCGGAAGCCGCGCAAACCGAACTTTGCCTGCGCGGCATGGAAGATGCGCGGGCGCTTGGCCTCATTCAGGATTCTGCCACGTGGTAGTTGGCATACATGTCCATATTCAGTCAGAGACGACGCGTCATGACCAGCATACGCAAAGAGACCCCGGTGTGGCCGTGGTCTCTTCTATGTCCCTATGGCGGAGAGGGAGGGATTCGAACCCTCGAGACGGGGGAAACCCGCCTAACGGTTTTCGAGGGGGATTATCGGTACGGATTCGCTCGGGTGGAGCCGTGGGGTTCCTGGCATGACCTACGGGTCAACCACGACGAAGGCGGCGCTGTACCTAGTGCGCGTCACGGCGACACAAAGTTCTTCCGGTGCCCTGTATCGGTCCCAATCGACTGCAGTCTAAATCTCGAAGACGGCATGATGGCGCAGTTTTTGATATATCGCTATCTATCGCGAACACGATCAGAGCAAGCTGCACGGAGACGGATTGTATGGTCGACTCGAAGCCCTTTAAGTCTGCCGTGTCAGGCAAGCCGACGCGTCTTAAGCCCACAAGGAAGGCCTACATGCTCCAACTTCACAAGGTAAGCAAGTCGTACACTACGGCCGGCTTCACGCAGGTCGCTCTCGACGATCTGTCCATCTCATTTCGCGAGAACGAGTTCGTAGCCATCCTCGGCCCGTCGGGCTCGGGAAAGACAACGCTTCTCAACATCGTCGGCGGCCTCGACCGCTACGACTCCGGCAACCTGATCATCGATGGTATCGCGACGGAGGACTACCGGGATCGCGACTGGGACGCGTACCGCAACAATCGCATCGGCTTCGTCTTTCAGAGCTACAACCTCATCCCGCACCAGACGGTGCTCTCGAACGTGGAACTCGCCCTCACGCTCTCGGGCGTCCCCCGCGCCGAGCGCAGGCAGCGTGCAATAGACGCGCTCGCGCAAGTCGGCCTCGGCGATCACATCCGTAAGAGGCCAAACCAGCTCTCGGGTGGACAGATGCAGCGCGTCGCCATCGCTCGCGCGCTCATCAACGACCCGGAGATCCTGCTCGCCGACGAGCCCACGGGCGCGCTCGATTCCACGACGAGCGAACAGGTGATGGCGCTTCTCACCAAGATCGCGGAGGACCGTCTCGTCATCATGGTCACCCACAACTCGGAGCTCGCGGAGAAGTACGCCACGCGCATCGTCAACCTCAAGGACGGACGTATGGCTGACGACAGCAATCCGTTCACGCCGGACACAGACGAGTCATATCGGAGCGAGACAGGTGTAAGGAAGACGTCCATGTCGTTCTTCACCGCGCTCGCACTCTCCTTCAACAACCTCATGACCAAGAAGGGCCGCACACTGATGACGGCCTTCGCGGGCAGCATTGGCATCATCGGCATCGCCGCGATTTTGGCGCTGGCAAACGGGGTCAATGAGTACGTCAAGAGTGTCGAAGAAGATACGATGTCAGAGTACCCGCTGACGATCCAGAGACAGGGCATGGACTTGACCTCACTGCTCGCAGCGTCCACCGACATGGTCGATGTGGACGACCAGGGCGCAGGCGGGGTGGGCACCGCCGCAGACGGCGGCGAAGTACGCGAAATGCAGATGCTGACCCGCATGTTCGAGTCTGTCGGTGCAAACGACCTCGCGTCGCTCAAAGCGTTTCTCGACGACAACGGCGGAGGCATCAACGAGCATGTGAACCTGATTCAGTATTCCTACGACATCACGCCGCAGATCTTCAGCGCAGAGATGTCCGAGGGAGTGCGTCAGGTCAACCCCGACACGACCTTCGCGTCACTCGGCTTCGGGTCGGCCGGCGCTGTGAATCCTCTCGCATCCTCATTCGGAACCAACGTGTTCAACGAGATGGTCGATGACACGGCCATGATCGGGCGGCAGTACGACGTGGTTGCCGGGCGCTGGCCCGCCTCCGACAACGAGACGGTGGTGGTACTGACCTCGAGTGGCGGTCTGAGCGATGTCATGATCTACGCGATGGGACTTCGGGACCCCGCCGAGCTGGACACAATGATGGAGCAGATGACCAACGCCGAGACCGTCGACACGCCCACCGAGAAGAAGTCGTTCATCTACGAGCAGCTCATGGACGTCTCCTTCAAGGTGGTAAACTCGACCGACTACTACGTCCACGACGAGCAGTACGGCGTCTGGACCGACAAGCGCAGCGACGGGGAGTACCTCAGGGAACTCGTGGAGGACGGCGAGGACCTGCGCGTTGTCGGCGTGTTGCAGCCCAAGGAAGGGGCGACCGCGACATCGCTCCAGCCGGGCATCTACTACAGCCCGGCTCTGACGAAGCGCCTCATCTCAGAGGCCGCGAGCACCGAGATCGTTCGCAGTCAGCTGAATGACCCAGCGCGGAACGTGTTCTCGGGTCGTACCTTCGTCGACGAGGAGATGAACCCCGATCGGGGCGACTTCGATCTGGCGTCGCTTGTGACCGTCGATCAGGATGCGATGGGCAGGGCATTCAACTTCGATGCATCCGGGCTGGAGTTCGACCCGTCGTTTCTAGAGTCATCGTTCTCAACCCAGGGGTTCGAAGGACTCGCCATGCCCTCGCTCAAGCTCGAGGACCTGGTTGCCGGACTCGACCTCGATTCACTGCTCGGGGACGGTTCCACCGCTACCATCGATCTCGATGCAGTGCTGTCGGGTCTCGACCTCGACGAGTTGAGCGGGGACACCGACTTCGAGGTGGACCAGGAGCGGGTCGCTGCACTGACCAACCAGGCGATCCAGGGCTACCTGGCGTTCTGCGCTGTCGAGGGGCTGGACCCCGCAGACACCCAGACCAACTTCCCCGTCTTCCTCGAATCCAATGAAGGTGAGGCGATCCTGGCTGAGACCGAATCGCTCATCGGCGGCTCGCAGCAGGGGCTCGACGAGCTACAGCGTCGCCTGCTGGATGCTCTGGCCGAGGGTGTCGAGCAGGCGGTCCAGGAGCAGATCGTGGCGAGCACCACCGCACTCCAGGGCCAACTCGAAGCCATGATGGCCACCTACATGCGGCAGACGATAGCTTCCCTGTCGGAACAGGTGTCCTCGCAGCTCGGAGCCGCGATGCAGGATCAGATCGACTCCGCCCTCGAGTCATCCATGGACCAGCTTGCGAACAGTATGTCCAGCGCGATGGGCATGGACGAGGACGCCCTCCAAGAGGTCTTCCAGTTCAACATGGACACGGAAGAGCTGACGCAGCTAATGATGTCGATGGCCGGAACCGAGCAGAACTCGCTCGACGGCAATCTGGCGAAACTGGGCTATGCCGACGTTGGCAAGCCGTCCGGTATCTCCATCTACCCCGTCGATTTCGAAGGCAAGGGCGAGGTCATCGAGATCCTCGATGACTACAACAAGCAGAAGGAGACCGAGGGCGACGACGAGAAGGTCATCACATATACCGACATCGTGGGCACGCTGATGTCGTCTGTGACCGACATCGTCAACGTCATCAGCTACGTGTTGGTGGCGTTCGTCGCGATCTCGCTAGTAGTCTCATCCATCATGATCGGGGTTATCACCTACATCTCGGTGCTGGAACGCAAGAAGGAGATAGGCGTCCTCCGATCCATTGGCGCCTCGAAGCGCGACATCCGGCGTGTGTTCAACGCCGAGACTCTGATCGTCGGGTTCGTCTCAGGGCTTCTCGGCATCAGTGTGACAATCCTGCTCACGCTTCCCGCCAACGCCATCATCCATGCCAGATTCGACATCGCGAACGTCGCCATACTGCCCGGCGGCGCCGCTACCACCCTTGTGGCCGTCAGCATGGGGCTTACGTTCCTCGCGGGGCTGATCCCCTCCTCAGCCGCTTCACGCAAGGATCCGGTCGAGGCCCTCAGAAGCGAGTAGAGGAACCGAGGAGACATGACGCAGCCCCGGTCTCTTGGCGGAGTTCCGGGGCCGCGTTCGTCCTGCTTATGGCGGAGAGGGAGGGATTCGAACCCTCGAGACGGGGGAAACCCGCCTAACGGTTTTCGAGGGGGATGACGATCGAGCAGCATGACCGAGCCGGGGAGGCCTTGTGCCGGCCTGCCTGCGAGTGCATCGGCGAAGTCCTCGCCGGTGACGACCGCGACATCGCTCCACGACATCCCTGCACTGCTTGCACCGAAGTGGGCAACCTCGGCGGCGGTCCTCGTAGCAGTGCACTCCGATGTCCATGGCAATGTAGACGATCGCGCCCATTGCCGCGATGCGACTCAGGTCGGCAAGCACCGTGAGAACGATAGCGATGCCAACGGTGTACACGATGGCGGTGCTGGCCCCGGCATGCCAAGGCTCGAGTGCGGCACAGGATCCATCTGGATCAGCATCGTGCGCATCCGGGGAACCGCGATGCGTTTCCCCGTCTGTCCGACGAATCCGAGTACTCTTGATAGGCGCTGTTGTACGCCTCGCGATAGATGTCTTGCGCGTGGTCAGGCAGGTTGTCCCTCACGCTGTCCGGCATATCGCTGTTGTCGTCGTACGGCATTTGGCTCGCCACCTCCTCACAGTGATCAACGCCCCGTTTACCTCATTTCCCAAGCTCGCGTGACGCTGCCGTGAAATCACAGTTCACGCGGAGGAGCAAGAGTGCCCTGACTGCCCAGCGCACACACGGGAATCCATGCCCATGCGAGCTCACCAACCGCGGTGGGGCAAACACGCTCGTTCGCGATTTCACACGGCTTCACCCAGTGTTCAACCCAACCGTATCAGTTTTGGGTATCTTCACTCAGAGACTGATCACAGATCTCACGAGCCTATGCAAGACGGATACTGGGCTCGCAAACGGAGAACTGAAAGAGGGCGCACGCAATGGCGGATCATGTCCATGTAGACCGCGAGGGAAGAAGTTCGGCACTGACCACTGTGGTTGTCATCTTCGGAATCCTCGCGATTATGGCCGCGCTGTGGTTCCTGTGGATCGGCCCGTCCTACGTATACGTTGACGACGGAACCGATACGACCATCGTTCAGCCGCAGGGTGATCAACCGGATGTCAACGTCGACATCAACCAGGAGAACAACGAATCCCAAGACACCAGTACTCCGTAGCGCTTCTCGAACGGCGAATGAAGAATCCCCGATCGAGATATGGCCCCGGCTCAGCGCAAGTCGAGCGGCGTGTAGACTACGAGAGAACGCGGGGAGACGCGCATTTCTATCGGCACGTCGCCCGCGCTCTCTCCGTCAAGGGCAACGGGCAGCCCCGACGGGCCCTCGATGGCTATCCGGCGTCCGCTCCACGGCTCGCCGCCCTGGGGCTCGGACCGCACAACTCCATCATCGGAAAGACGCACCGCCGACTTGACCGGCTGGAACGGCCGCAAGACGGGTGTCCCGGTGCGCAAGCGCAGTCCCGGCCTCCTTCTCAGGAGCGCCGGGACCACGTTTTCCCTGCTAATGGCGGAGAGGGAGGGATTCGAACCCTCGAGACGGGGGAACCCGCCTAACGGTTTTCGAGTTCAAATCCCTTCGTCACGTCTAGTGTTATCTAGACCCGTTTGGCACCGTCTAGCACGGCGTTTTCGGAAGCTTCGTACCGTCTAGCACCGTCTAGATACGTCCTGTTGTGTCTGGCATGTTTGCGTTTGGTTTGCAGTACTTCGCATAGCGTGTGCTTACCTCAACTCGAATGCCCGCCCTAGAACAGCGACATCACCTGGTCACGCACTTCCTGCGAGATAGCGCTGAGCCCGCCAAAGAACGTCACGTCCCTCACAGCGCTCTCGTTTGCGGTAAGCACGTCCGATGTAGCTGTCGGCAGCGAGTCAGTGCGTGTGAGCAGCATCACCGAGCCCGCTTGGCCCTGAGCGGCACCGCCGCACAGTGCATCCGCAAAACCATCGCCGTTGGCGAGAGCTACACCACTCCACGACAGACCTGCACTGTCCACGCCGTAGGCGGCCACCTTCGAGGCGGTCTCGTAGCGATCGGCGCCGTCGATGCGCACCGCGCTGATGCCGACAGACAGCAGCGTGATCGAAGTGTCGTCTGGCATGGCGGCCTCTCCGCCGAGCAAGATGACATCGGTGACGCCTGCGGCCTGCATCGCGGCGATCGTGTCTGCCGAGATGACGGGCTTGGGAGCCAGGTAGACCGGCCAGTCATTGGCGGCGGCGAGCGGGGATGCGGCGAGTGCATCGGCGAAGTTGTCGCCGGTGGCCACGAACGCCGTGCCGTCGTATTCGGTCTGGAGCGAGACTACCTCGGCCGCGATGAGCTCGGCTGTCTCGTAGCGCGTCGCGCCACCGATGCGGTGCACGTCATCGGCACCCAGCATCGAGGCGAGGCCGTCCTCCACGTCTGACGAGAGTGCCTCCTCACCGCCCAGGACATAGATCTCGCTCGCACCGAGACGGGTGATCTCGGCAGCGACCTGGGCAAGCAGCGTGCCGCTTTTCGTGAGCAGGACCGGAGCGTCGAGCACGCCCGCGAGTGCGGCGCCGCCAAGAGCATCGGGCCAGTTCTCGCCCGTGGCGATCACAACCGTCCCAGCACCGTCCGGGTACGCTCGATTGGATGCCTCAACAGCGGTTGCATAGCGATTGGAACCGGCGATGGGAATCAGCACAGTGCGTACCTCGACCACGGTCACCGTGATCGTCTCGGAGTCAGTGCCGCCCTTTCCGTCAGAGACGGTGACGGTGGTGTCGTAGCTACCCGGTCCCTGCGCCTCGGTGGGCGTCCAGGTGAAGGCTCCGGTCGCGCCATCGATCGCGGCTCCCGCGGGCGCACCG
>JAGXFU010000006.1 GCA_024637115.1 Actinomycetes bacterium | reverse complement strand
TCTACATCCTGACCAAGGAAGAGGGCGGCCGCCACACTCCGTTCTTTGACGGCTATCGTCCGCAGTTCTACTTCCGGACAACAGACGTCACCGGTGTGGCTCACCTGCCTGAAGGCACTGAGATGGTTATGCCCGGCGACAACATCGAGATCCGGGGAGAACTCATCAACCCGATCGCGATGGAAGAAGGCCTCCGCTTCGCTATCCGCGAAGGCGGTCGCACCGTCGGTTCCGGTCGTGTCACGAAAATCTTGAAGTAGCCGAGACTCAAGACGTCTCGATTCAACGGAGGGTAGAGAGTTGGCGAACCAGAAGATCAGGATCCGGCTTAAGGGTTATGACCATGAGATCGTGGATAAGTCCACGAAGATGATCGTGGACACGGCTCAGAAGACCGGCGCAAAGGTCTCCGGCCCCATTCCGCTGCCGACGGAGCGCAATCTGTATTGCGTTATCCGCTCGCCGCACGTGAATAAGGACAGCCGCGAGCACTTTGAGATGCGGACGCACAAGCGTCTCATCGATATTCTCGAGCCTACGCCCAAGACGGTGGACTCGCTTATGCGACTCGACCTGCCTGCAGGCGTGGATATCGAGATCAAGCTTTAGGAAAGAAGTACCCCGCGAGTTGCCCAGTGGGTTCCTCGGCGGGTTTGAGAATGCGGTCCGCTGGAATAGCCGCGCATAGGGTGTGGCGAAGCAGGTCCCAAGACCGCGCGAAGAAGTGGAGAGATACATACGATGGTTAGCACGCTACTCGGACGCAAGCTGGGCATGACCCAGGTCTGGAGTGAGGACGACAAGCTCGTTCCCGTTACCGTGATCCAGGCCGGCCCCGTTGTGGTCAGCCAGGTCAAGACGGTCAAGCGGGATGGCTACTCGGCCGCTCAGATCGCATTTGGCGACGTCCGCGCCAACAAGGTGAACAAGCCGACAAAGGGTCACTTCGACAAGGCGGGCATCGATGCGCGTAAGCACATCGCCGAGGTTCGTCTGAGCGACGGAGACAAGGCCAAGGTTGGCGAGGAGTGGACGGTCGAGATGTTCGAGGCCGGGACTCAGGTACATGTGTCAGGAACAAGCAAGGGTAAGGGTTTCGCCGGAGTTATGAAGCGTCACAACTTCAGCGGTGGTCCTGGCGGACACGGTTCGCACTTTCATCGTGCACCGGGTTCGATCGGTCAGGCCTCAACGCCGTCTCGCGTGTTCAAGGGCACGAAAATGGCGGGTCAGATGGGCAACAAGACCGTGACCGTCCGCAACCTCGAGATCGTCAAGGTTGACGCCGAGCAGAACCTCTTGCTTGTCAAGGGTGCTGTCCCTGGCGCAACCGGCGCACTACTGACGATTCGACAGGCATAGGAAACAATCCGAGACCCTTTCTTCGGAGGAGATAGAGAAGATGGCAACGATCGATATCAAGGATTCTAGTGGCAAGAAGGTAGGCGCGGCCGACGTCTCAGATGGCGTGTTCGGCATCGAGCCTCATCCGTTTGCCATGCATCAGGTTGTCCGCAGCCAGATGGCTGCCCGCCGTGCGGGTACTCATTCAACCAAGACCCGCTCAGAGGTTCGTGGTGGTGGCAAGAAGCCGTGGCGCCAGAAGGGCACAGGTCGCGCCCGTCAGGGTTCGATCCGCTCTCCCCAGTGGGCCGGCGGTGGCGTTGTGTTCGGACCGTCTCCGCGTAGCTACGCGTTCAAGGTTCAGAGCAAGGTCGTCAAGCTGGCCATGCGCAGTGCGCTGTCGTCTAAGAACGCGGAAGGTGTCTTTCACGTTGTGGATGCCTTCACGTTCGAGAAGCCTTCGACCAAGCAGGCTGCGATGATTCTTGGCAACCTTGGCCTTACAGGCCAGCGCGTTACCGTGGTAGTCGCGAACGACGACGTCAATGCGCTGCTCTCGTTTCGCAATGTCGCCAAAGTGGCCGTTATCACGGCTTCGGAGGCCAATACATACGATCTCATTAACAACACCGCTGTGGTCTGCGCCAAGCCGGCCCTTACGTGGCTTGAGGAGGTGCTGGCGTAATGATTGAAGCACGCGATATCATCATCCGTCCGATTGTCTCAGAGAAGTCGTTCGAGATGATCGAAGATGGTCGTTATACGTTTGAGGTGGTCAAGACCGCTTCAAAGCCGCAGATCTCTCGCGCTGTCGAGGAAATCTGGGGCGTGACGGTTACGAAGGTCAATACGATGAATGTCACGGGTAAACCGCGCCGTCTGCGCCAAGCGCTTGGTAAGACGCGGAACTGGAAGAAAGCGATTGTGACCCTCAAAGACGGGGATGCAATCGACCTGTACGGTACTAAGTAGCACCTGTAATACGGGAATCCCCGGTGTTTCGCGGCCGCTAATGGAGTCGCCCGGCACCGTGGTAGTCCGGCGTCGGAACCGCTCTGTGGGTTTGAGAACCTGCATGTCCCAAGCGGCCCCGGCCATCGGACGGAAGGAGAAGATCGATGGGACTTAAGAAATACAAGCCGACTTCACCGGGTCGCCGGTTCCAGACGGTCTCGGATTTTGCCGAGATCACAAAGACCGAGCCCGAGAAGTCGTTGCTAGAGCCGCTGCACAAGACGGGCGGCCGCAACAACCATGGACGCATCACGACGCGCCACCAGGGCGGCGGTCACAAGCGCCGTTACCGCAAGATCGACTTCAAGCGCACCAAAGACGGTGTGCCCGCCAAAGTCGCGTCGATCGAGTACGACCCGAACCGTTCTGCTCGTATTGCACTGCTCCATTATGCAGACGGGGAGAAGCGCTACATTCTCGCTCCCAAAGGTCTGAATGTGGGCGACAAGGTACAGAGTGGCTCAGGGGCGGACATCAAGCCGGGCAATACATTGGCACTCAAGGAGATCCCGACCGGTACGGTCGTGCATGCTGTTGAGCTCCAGCCCGGTCGAGGTGCCGCACTCGCTCGTTCGGCGGGTACTTCGATTCAGCTCATGGGCAAGGAAGGCGACTATGCCATCCTTCGCATGCCTTCGAGTGAGATGCGTCGCGTTCCGGTTGTCTGTCGAGCGACTATTGGTGAGGTCGGCAACTCCGACCACGGCAACATCTCGCTGGGCAAGGCGGGTCGCAACCGTTGGAAGGGCGTTCGCCCGACCGTACGTGGTACCGCGATGAACCCGGTCGACCACCCTCACGGTGGTGGCGAGGGCAAGAACAAGTCCGCAGGTCGCCACCCGGTCTCTCCATGGGGCGTTCCCACGAAGGGCCACCGTACTCGCAAAAAGGGCAAGGCGTCCGACCGTCTGATCATTCGTCGTCGCAAGAAATAGCGGCAGGCAAGGGAGCTGAAAGTTAGATGAGCAGAAGCCTGAAGAAGGGACCTTTCGTTCAGTCGCGTCTCCTGGAGCGTATCCAGAAGATGAATGAGGCTGGCGAGAAGAAGGTCATCAAGACGTGGTCGCGAGCGTCCACGATCTTTCCCGAGATGGTCGGCCATACGATCGCAGTGCACGACGGTCGCAAGCACGTCCCGGTCTACGTGACTGAGTCGATGGTTGGCCACAAGTTCGGCGAGTTCGCGCCGACCCGCACGTTCCGCGGCCATGCCGCTGACCGGAAGGGGCGCTAGTTAGATGGAAGCACGAGCAATTGCACGCTACGTTCGGGTGAGCCCCCGTAAGGCACGCCTTCTCGTAGATCTTATTCGCGGTAAGTCTGTCGATGATGCGGCGGCGATCCTCAAGTTCGCTCCGCAGGCAGCTGCCGAGATCGTAGGGAAGGTGCTGCACAGCGCAGTGGCCAACGCCGAGAAGAACCACAAGATGCCGGCGAACACCTTGTATATCTCGACCACATACGTCGATGAGGGACCTACGCTCAAGCGTATCCAGCCTCGCGCACAGGGTCGGGCATTCCGCATCAACAAGCGGACGAGCCATATCACTATCGTCGTCAAACAGCGAGAGGAGGCGTAGACCGTGGGTCAGAAGATCTATCCCATTGGGATTCGTCTCGGCATCACCGAGAAGTGGCGTTCGCGCTGGTATCAGGGTAAAGGGTACAGCGAGACACTGGCCGGAGACCTTGCTATCCGCGAGCTCCTGACCAAGCGCCTTCGTCGTGCAGCCTTGTCGCGTATCGATATCGAGCGCAAGGGCGACAAGACGACTGTCGAGCTGTGGACAGCCCGTCCCGGTATCGTCATTGGTAAGAAGGGTTCTGAGGTCGACGCGATCCGCAAGGATCTGGAGAAGATGACCAGTGGACCCGTCAACGTCAATATCATTGAGATCAAGCGGCCTGAACTCGACGCGACGCTTGTCGCTCAGAGTGTCGCGGAGCAGCTTATCGGTCGTGTGGCATTCCGTCGCGCGATGCGCAAAGCTGTCGCGTCCGCAATGAAGAGCGGTGCCCTGGGCATCAGGATTCAGTGCTCCGGTCGTCTGGGTGGCGCTGAGATGGGTCGTCGTGAGTGGTATCGCGAGGGTCGCGTGCCGTTGCATACGCTCCGGGCCAAGATTGATTATGGTACCGCAGAAGCGCACACCAGCATGGGTGCTGTCGGCGTTAAAGTGTGGATCTACCGTGGCGAAGTCCTGCCTGGGCAGGAACTTCCGTCACCGACCGATGATCGTCCGTCGCGCCCCCGTCGCGACAATCGTGGTGGAAGGAGAAATTAGATGCTTCTGCCTAAGCGCGTAAAGCACCGCAAGGTACAGCGCGGTTCGATGAAGGGTGCTGCCAAGGGCGGCACCGCCATCAACCACGGTGAGTACGGCATCAAGGCTCTCGAAGCCGGTTGGATCACCAACCGACAGATTGAGTCTGCTCGAGTTGCGATGACCCGCTACATGAAGCGTGGAGGGAAGGTCTGGATCAGCATTTTCCCGGACAAGCCCGTCACCCAGAAGCCTGCCGAGACCCGTATGGGTTCTGGTAAGGGTAACCCCGAGAAGTGGGTGGCCGTTGTGAAGCCTGGCCGCATCATGTTCGAGGTTGCCGGTGTTTCTGAAGAGGTGGCCAAAGAGGCCATCCGTTTGGCGCAGCACAAGTTGCCAATCAAGACCAAGTTCGTTACCCGTGGTGATAGCGGCGGTGAGGGATAGATGAAGGCAACTGATATCAGCAACATGGCCGACACTGAGATCCAAGAGAAGATCAAAGAGTCGCGTACGGAACTGTTCAACCTGCGTTTCCGTCTTGCAACGGGACAGTTGGACAACCCAACGAAGATCAAGGCCGTAAAGAAGGACATCGCACGTCTGCACACCGAGCTACGCGCTCGCGAACTTCGCGCTGAGCGCGAAGCGCAGGCATCGTAGGGATCGGTGAGGAGAGCAATGACTCAGGAGCGTAATAGCCGTAAGGTGCGCCAGGGTATTGTCGTCTCGGCCGCAGGCGACAAGACCTGTGTCGTTCGAGTTGACGAGCGCAAGAGGCACCCGTTTTACGGCAAGATGATGAGCCACAGTACGAAGCTTCATGCGCACGACGAGAACAATGAATGTGGCGTGGGCGACTCTGTCACGATTATGGAGACGCGGCCACTGTCCAAGTTGAAGCGTTGGCGTTTGCTCGAGATCGTTCAGAAAGCCAAGTAAACCCGGACGCGAATGTGTGCCGAGTCAAGGCGCACCTCTGGTGAACCGGATGAGCAACGTACGGAGGAAGAGATGATCCAGGCAGAATCCCGGCTGAAGGTAGCCGACAACTCGGGTGCTCGTCGGGTGCTGTGCATCAAGGTGCTCGGCGGTTCAAAGCGCCGCTATGCACGCGTTGGCGATGTCATTGTCGCCACCGTCAAAGAGGCCATCCCCAACGGGACGGTCAAGAAGGGCGAGGTCGTCAGGGCGGTCGTCGTCCGCACCAAGAAGGAGTCACGCCGACCTGACGGCAGCTACATCAAGTTTGATGAGAACGCCGCTGTGATTATCGATGCAGCAGGCAATCCGCGCGGCACACGTATCTTCGGTCCGGTCGCTCGCGAGTTGCGCGATCAGAAGTACATGAAGATCGTTTCGCTGGCGCCTGAGGTTCTGTAGGAGGGACGCAAGAAATGGCGAGTTCCATGACCATCCGCAAGGGTGACAAGGTCAAAGTGATCACCGGTAAGGACAAGGGCAAGGAGTCCCGCGTGTTGCGCTCCTATCCCGAGCGTCAGCGCCTGGTGGTTGAGGGCGTCAACATGATGAAGAAGCATCAGCGCCCGACGAACAAGGCACCGCAGGGCGGCATCCTCGAAGTTGAGGGTACAATTCACGTCTCGAACGTGATGCTGATCTGCCCGAGCTGCTCCCAGACCACTCGGGCCGCACGTAGGCGCGAAGATGGTACGCGAGTACGTGTGTGCAAGAAGTGTGGAAACGATATAGACAAGTAGTCGCAATTGCGGCTTTGGAAGTCGCGTCGGGTCGGAATCCGACGTGCGCGAGCGATACACGGAGGTAGAAGTGGTTCCTCGGCTAAAAGAGAAGTACCGTGCGGAAGTTGTGGCCCAGCTCACCGAGCAATTCGGCTACGACAACGTGCACCAGGTACCGCGACTGGAGAAGATCGTGGTGAACATGGGCGTTGGCGAAGCGGCACAAGACGCCAAGCAGCTCGATGCGGCGATTCGGGACATGACCATCATTACCGGTCAGAAGCCCATGATTGCCCGTGCTCGGAAGTCGATTGCAGCCTTCAAGCTTCGCGAAGGCATGCCGATCGGTGCGAAGGTCACCCTTCGGGGAGACCGCATGTGGGAGTTCTTTGATCGCCTCGTGAACACGGCGATTCCGCGTATTCGCGACTTCCGTGGCCTCAAGGCCAACTCGTTCGATGGTCGCGGTAACTACTCCATGGGAGTGACTGAGCAGTTGATCTTCCCGGAGATCGAGTACGACCAGGTCGACAAGGTCAGAGGCATGGACATCACATTTGTAACGTCCGCACAAACTGACGCGGAAGCGAAGGCGCTCATGGATGCGTTCGCCTTCCCGTTCAAACGATAGATCTTTAGGAGGTAACCAGTGGCCAAGAAATCGATGATTGCCAAGGCAAAGCGCAAGCCGAAGTTTTCGACGAGGACAGTGAACCGCTGTGGTCGCTGCGGTCGTCCGCGTGCGTTCTACCGCAAGTTCGGTCTGTGCCGCATTTGCGTGCGTGAGCTCGCAAGCCGCGGTGAACTTCCCGGCGTCCGCAAGGCAAGTTGGTAGAGAAGCGAACGCCGGCAAGGCCCGTTCTGTAGGCACGGTGTCCATGGGATGTCGTGAACCACTGAACAGGGTTCATCCCGGATCATAGGAGGAATACGAAGATGAGCATGACTGACCCTATCGCCGATATGCTGACCCGAGTGCGCAATGCGAACTCGGCGTTCAAGCCGTCGACGGTAATCCCTTCTTCAAAGAAGCTGGTGGAAATCGCCCGCATCATGAAGCAGGAGGGATATATCGAGGATTACAAGGTGATTCCCGCAGAGCCTCAGGACACTCTTGAGGTGACGCTCAAGTACGGACCCAAGCGTCAGCGCACGATCACAGGCATCAGGCGTATCTCCAAGCCTGGGCTTCGTGTGTACGCCAAGAAAGATGAACTTCCCCGCGTGCTCGGTGGCCTTGGCATCGCCGTCATCTCGACGTCATCTGGCGTCATGACTGAACGTGCTGCTCGTAAGGCTGGCGTTGGCGGCGAAGTCATCGCCTACATCTGGTAGTCGGACAGGACATGGAAGGAGCGGATAGGCGTGTCTAGAATTGGAAAAATGCCCGTCCCGGTCCCGTCCGGGGTAGAGGTCAAGATCGATGGCCCTACCGTGACGGTCAAGGGTCCCAAGGGTGAACTCACGCAGACATTTAATGAGGACATGACGATCGAGATCGTTGAGAACGAGGTCGTTGTCTCCCGCCCGAGTGATGCTCGTGGCCACAGAGCGCTGCACGGTCTTACGCGCTCGCTGTTGGCCAACATGGTAATCGGTGTTTCCGAGGGCTTCTCGAAGTCCCTGGATATCGTCGGTGTCGGCTATCGTGCCGCCATGAAGGGCAAGGACATCGAGATGCAGCTTGGCTTCAGCCACTCGGTTCCCGTGATCGCTGAGGATGGCATCACGTTTGAGGTGCCCGCGCCCACAAAGATTATCGTGCGCGGCATCGACAAGCAGCGAGTCGGCCAGATTGCGGCCGAGATTCGTGGATGGCGTCCGCCGGAGCCCTACAAGGGTAAAGGTGTTCGCTATGAAGGTGAGTATGTCCGCCGGAAGCTTGGCAAGACTGCTAAGTAGCGTGACCGGCCGCCGCTCAGGCGGCGGCACGGACGTGATACGAGGAGTGTAGGTAAGGAATGGATAAGCTCAAGGCTAAGAAGGCAGGTCTCGTTCGGCGCAAGACCCGCGTTCGCGGTAAAGTCAGTGGTACCGCTGAGCGCCCGCGCCTGTGTGTGACCCGCACAAATGTTCAGATTTACGCGCAGCTCATCGATGATGTGACCGGGACGACGATGGTCTCGATCTCAAGCATCGATCCCGAGATGCGTAGCTCTCTCAAGTCCGGCGCGAACATCGAGGCCGCTAAGGCTGTTGGTGAAGCGCTCGGGCGCAAGGCGATCGAGCAGGGCGTTGCCGAAGTGGTCTTTGACCGCAGCGGTCGTCTGTATCACGGTCGTGTGAAATCGCTCGCCGATGGCGCCCGCAGCGCCGGACTTAAGTTCTAGGGAGGAATCACGGTATGGCGCGCAGAGAAGCTCCCGTATCGGAGCTGCAGGAAAAGGTTGTCTATATTAACCGCGTCTCGAAGGTCGTCAAGGGTGGTCGCCGTTTTGCGCTGACTGCGCTCGTCGTCGTCGGAGACGGGGAAGGTCGCGTGGGCGTCGGAATGGGCAAGTCCCAGGAAGTCCCTGTCGCGATTCGCAAGGGTATCGAAGATGCCAAGAAGAACATGTTCAGTGTTCCGCTGCAGGATGGCACCATCCCACATGAGGTGCTTGGCGTGTTCGGTGCCGGCAAGGTACTCCTCAAGCCGGCTGCTCCGGGTACCGGTATCATTGCCGGCGGACCGGTGCGGGCGCTGCTCGAGCTTTGTGGCATCAAGAATGTGCTTTCCAAGTCACTCGGCAGCGACAACGCCATGAATATGGTGAAGGCTGCCGCTCAGGGCCTCCAGTCTCTTTCCAGCGCCGAGGATATTGCCCGCAAGCGCGGCAAGACAGTGGGCCAGATCTACGGTTGGGAGGAGTAGGCTCCTATGGCTGGCAAACTCAGGATCACTCAGACCAAGAGCGGGATCGGTTCTCCTGCGGATCAGAAGCGCACGATACGTGCTCTTGGTCTCAAGCGCATGAACCATACGGTGGAGCAGGACGACAACCCTGTGATTCGCGGTATGGTGTTCAAAGTCAAGCACCTCGTCAAGGTCGAGGAGCTTTAAGTACAGACAAAGTCAGCCGGCGGCGAGCGGCCGGTAGCGACGGGATCGTCCCGTCGGTAGCGTAAAGGAGCACACAGAATGCAGATTCATGACCTCATGCCAGCACCCGGTTCGCGCAAGAAGCGCAAGCGCGTCGGTCGCGGCCATGGTAGCGGTTTTGGTGGAACATCCGGTCGCGGCGCCAACGGCCAAGGTTCTCGCGCCGGTGGCACCAAGGGCCCGGGTTTCGAGGGTGGACAGACCCCCCTCGCGATGCGACTCCCTAAGCTGCGTGGTTTCAAGAACAGGTTCCGCGTTGCGTACACGGTGATCAACGTTTCAAGGCTTGAGGAGAAGTTCTCGGTCGGCGACGTCGTGGATGTGGATGCCCTGTTTGCTGCGGGCATGATCCACTCCAAGACCGAGCCGGTCAAGGTCCTTGGTGATGGCGAGCTGACAAAGAAGCTCACCGTCAAGGTGGACAAGGTCTCAGGTCCGGCACGGGTGAAGATTGAATCGGCTGGAGGGACGGTCGAGACACTGTGATCACTGCGCTTGCAAACGCATTTCGCGTACCCGAGCTCCGCAGAAGGATCTTCTTCACATTGGCCATCATTGCGCTCTATCGAGTGGGCGCGCACATTCCCGTTCCGGGAATCGACGTTGAGAACGTGCAGGCACTCATCGAAGGGCAGGCCGCTCTCGGTCTGCTGAACCTGTTCTCGGGCGGTGCTCTCGAGCAGTTCGCGGTGTTTGCACTCGGAATCATGCCCTACATCACGGCTGCGATCATCATGCAGTTGCTGCAGGGTGTCATCCCGATTCTTGAGCGGTGGTCCAAGGAAGGCGAGGCAGGTCAGCGCAAGTCGACCCAGGCAACACGGTACGTGACGCTTGGCATCGCCCTCTTGCAGTCGATCGGTTATCTGACAATCTTCCAGGACAGTCTTCGGACGGTTGGCGGAACTATCGACTGGCTCGCAAGCATCGTGATCGTCATCTCGCTCATTGCAGGTACTGCTCTCATCATGTGGATGGGTGAACTGATCACGCAGCGTGGTATCGGCAACGGAATGTCTTTGCTGATCTTTGCGAGCATCGTTGCTCGCTTCCCGTCGGCTCTTTGGCAGGCGATGCAGGTCGGCAATACGATCATGGTCTTCGTTACGCTCGCTATCTTCGTGTTCGTTGTGGCGGCAATCGTCTTCATGGAGCGTGGCCAGCGACGTATCCCCGTGCAGTATGCCAAGCGCGTGGTGGGTCGCAAGGTGTATGGCGGCGCGGGCACCTACATTCCTCTCAAGGTCAATGGTGCAGGCGTCATTCCGATCATCTTCGCGTCGGCGTTGCTCTTCTTCCCGGCTCAGATCGCTACGTTCTTTCCGGGTGTAGCTTGGCTCAGCAGCCTTGGCAACGCACTGGCCAGCGGATGGCTTTACTACGCGCTGTACGCTTCGCTGGTCATCTTCTTTGCCTATTTCTATACGGCACTCGTGTTCAATCCGATCGACCTTGCTGACAACTTGCGCAAGAATGGCGGATTCGTTCCGGGTGTTCGACCGGGCAAGGCGACTGTTGTGCACATTGAGACCATCATGAATCGCATCACGCTTCCCGGTGCGGTATTCCTCGCGATTATCGCTATCGCCCCCACGATATTGTTCAGGGCAACAGGCGTGACGGTTCTGGAGCAGTTTGGTGGCACCTCGATTCTCATCATGGTCGGCGTCGCGCTTGAGACGATGACTCAGCTTGAGAGTCAGCTGGTAATGCGTCACTACGATGGCTTCTTCAAGTAGGGAATTTGTTCGCTTTTCGAGGAGGAAACCGCATGAATATCGTCCTTCTTGGCGCCCCTGGCGCCGGCAAGGGTACGCAAGCTGAGAAGATTATCGAGACCTTCGATCTTGCGCATGTGTCAACTGGTGATATTCTGCGGGCGGCCGTGAAGGCGGGCACCCCCCTCGGTATCGAGGCAAAACGATACATGGATGCCGGCGATCTTGTGCCTGATGCCGTTGTGATCGGTCTGGTCAAGGATCGTATTGCACAGCCGGACGCCGAGAAGGGCTTCATACTCGACGGATTTCCTCGGACGGCAGGTCAGGCTCTCGCCTTGGACGCCGCACTGGCAGAGATGGGCACGAGCCTCGACGCAGTCGTGAACATCGACGTCGACCGTGAGGTAATCGTCACACGTCTTACCTCCCGCTATACATGTCGGGAATGCGGCAAGATATACAACGTTCTCGCGAACCCCCCGGCGACGGAGGGCGTATGTGATGCCTGTACCGGCGAGATCTACCAGCGAGACGATGACAACGAAACGACCGTGCGGGCGCGTCTTGAGACCTTTGACACGTCGACAGCGCCGCTTGTGGACTATTACGCCGCAAAGGGTCTGTTGCAGACCATCGACGGCGACAGGCCCGTGGATGTTGTATTTGCCGATGTGCGCGCCGTGTTGGAGGCATAGACTCGCTCGATGATTATTCGCAAGTCATCGGCGGAGATAGAGATCATGAGGGAAGCCGGGCGCATAACGGCCCGAGCTTTGCGATTGGTTGGTGAGGCTGTGAAGCCGGGTATCACGACGGTCGAACTCGACGCCATTGCTGAGGCTACGATTTGTGATGCCGGTGCCGTTCCTGCGTTCAAGGGCTATCATGGCTTCCCGGCCACGATCTGCTCGTCTGTGAACGACGAGGTCGTGCACGGCATACCTGCTCGTTCGCGCAGACTGCTTCTCGGGGACATCGTATCAGTGGACGTTGGCGCCATTGTCGACGGGTATTATGGTGACAGTGCGATGACTTTCCCCGTCGGGGAGATCGATTCGGAGACGAGACGGTTGCTCGATGTGACCGCTGCTTCGCTGGCGGCGGGAATCGCCAAAGCCCGCGTTGGGATGCGCTTGTTCGACATTTCGGCGGCGGTTCAGGCAGTGGCTGAGACGGCTGGGTTTTCGGTTGTGAGAGAGTACGTTGGGCACGGGATCGGGCGCGAGATGCACGAAGAGCCTCAGATTCCGAATTTTGGACCCGCAGGCAAAGGGCCCGCGCTCAAAGAGGGAATGGTGTTCGCTATAGAACCGATGATCAATGCGGGCACCGCAACTGTTCGCCAGATGGACGATGGTTGGACAGTCATGACCTCAGATGGGGCCTGTTCGGCACATTTTGAGCACACGATTGCAGTTACTGCTGATGGCCCTGTCATACTGACAGTGGAATAGTCCTGGACGCGGCAAGGCACCATAGGTATACTGTGCATTTGCGGCTTGAACCCCAATGAGGGAGAACTCACTACGTGGGTAAGAAGGAAGATTCTATAGAGATGGAAGGCACGGTGTCCGAACCCCTGCCCAACGCAATGTTCCGCGTTGAGCTGGAAAACGGTCACAAAGTGCTCGCCCACATTTCGGGCAAGATGCGTATGCACTACATCCGCATTCTGCCCGGCGACAAGGTTGTGGTCGAGTTGTCCCCTTACGATCTTTCACGGGGTCGCATCACGTATCGCTACAAGTAGTTCACGTTCCAAAGAGGCAATGGACACGCCCGGTGGCGTGTAGGCCTCTGTTCTAACCACGACAAATAACGCCTGCGGCTGGGTGCGTAGATAGATGATAGTAGGCACCGAAAGGGAGAACGATGAAGGTACGACCTTCGGTCAAGAAAATGTGTGATAAGTGTAAAGTAATCCGCCGCCATGGCCGGGTGCTCGTGATATGCGAAAACCCGCGTCACAAGCAGCGGCAGGGCTAGGTAGGAGGGAGAACACACCTCATGGCCCGAATCTCAGGTGTCGACCTTCCGCGCGAAAAGCGCGTAGAGGTTGGAATGACCTACATATTCGGTATTGGTCTCACGACCAGCCAGACGATTCTTCGCGAGACCGGAATCAATCCGGACACGCGGGTCCGCGACCTCACAGAAGAGGAAGTGGTCCGTCTTCGCGAGTATATCGACAAGAACTTCACCGTTGAGGGAGACCTCAGACGTGAAGTGAGCCAGAACATCAAGCGCCTGATGGAGATCGGCTGCTATCGCGGTCTTCGCCATCGCCGTGGACTTCCTGTCCGCGGACAGCGTACCCACACGAACGCGCGTACTCGTAAGGGACCGCGTCGTCAGGTCGGCGCAAAGAAGAAGGGCAAGTAACCTATGGCAGTCAAGAAGAAGACGGCCAAGACCCGGGTTCGCCGCGCAGAGCGCAAGAACATCGCGGTGGGTCAGGCTCATATCAAGAGCACGTTCAACAATACGATTATCAGCATCACAGACCCCCAGGGGAATGTGATCTCGTGGCAATCCGCAGGCACGGTGGGCTTCAAAGGTTCGCGCAAGTCCACTCCGTTCGCCGCGCAGATGGCCGCCGAAGCCTGTGCGAAGGCTGCACAGGAGCACGGTCTCCGCAAGGTGTCCGTGTTTGTGAAGGGTCCCGGTTCCGGTCGCGAGACGGCAATTCGCTCGCTGCAGGCTGCCGGCCTGGAAATTACCAGCATCCAGGATCGCACCCCTACTCCGCACAACGGTTGTCGGCCGCGCAAGCGCCGCCGCGTGTAACTCGGGAGGGTCAAGAACATGGCACGTTATACCGGGCCGGACTGCCGACTTTGTCGCCGCGAAGGAGAGAAGCTGTTCCTCAAGGGGGACCGCTGCTACAGCGACAAGTGTGGCGTTGAACGCCGTCCGAACCCGCCGGGTCAGGTGCCCAAGCGCCGCCCGCGCGAGTCGGAATATAGAAACCAGCTTCGTGAGAAGCAGAAGACGAAGCGCACGTATGGTCTGCTCGAGAAGCAGTTCCGTAGCTACTACGAGCTTGCCAACCGTCAGGCGGGTATCACAGGCGAGAACCTGCTTCGTCTGCTTGAGAGCCGTCTGGACAATGTGGTGTATCGCCTTGGCTTTGCGAAGTCTCGTGATGAGGCCCGTCAGGTCGCGCGTCACAACCACATTCACGTCAATGGTCGTCGTGTGAATATCCCGTCGTACCGTGTACGCCCGGGGGACACGATCTCCGTTGCCGACAAGTCAAAGGAACTACTGGTTATCAAGACCGCGCTCATCTCTTCGGAGAAGATCGAGGTCCCAGGTTGGCTCGAGGTAGACATCGAGAAGCTTTCCGGCAAAGTGCTGTCCCTGCCTGAGCGTGACCAGATCGACGCTCATGTCCGCGAGCAGCTCATCGTCGAGCTCTACTCGAAGTAGACGGTACGGAATCGCCAAGGAGGCTTAGTAGATGTCAGAGTTCATGAGGCCGCAGATTAACGTTGAGCAGATTGACGAGCGCGTAGCGCGTTTCGTCGTCGAGCCGCTCGAACGTGGTTTCGGCTACACGCTTGGCAACTGTATGCGTCGCGTTTTGCTCTCCTCACTCCAGGGTGCGGCAGCCACGTCGATTCGTGTCGAAGGCGTGCAGCATGAGTTTACCGCGATCGATGGTGTCCGCGAGGATGTCACCGACATCGTACTCAACGTGAAGAACCTTGTATTTCGTGAAGCAGGTGAGGGTGCCGGCGATGCTGTCGCCACGCTGTCAGCGAGTGGTCCCGGTGAAGTTACCGGTGCCGACCTCAAGGTTCCCGCTGAGTTCGAGCTCGTAAATCCCGAGCAGGTTATTGCCACACTCAATAAGGGTGCAAAACTCGAGATGGGTGTACGCATCGGTATTGGTCGTGGGTACGTATCGTCAGATCGCAACAAGCGCGCTGAAGATCCGATCGGCGTTATCACCGTCGACTCGCTCTTTAGTCCCGTGATGCGCTGCACGTACGTTGTGGAGAATACACGTGTCGGTCAGCGTACCGACTACGACAAGCTCACGCTCGAGGTTGAGACCAACGGTGCTGCGGCTCCGGCCGACGCGGTCGCCCGCGCGGGTCGTATCATCAACGAGCACATGATGGTCTTCGCCGAGCAAGCTGTGACCGCACTGCCCGACGAGGGTATCTTCGCAGCCGCAGTCGATGAGACCGAGAGTGTGCTTGATACGCCGATCGAGGAACTCGATCTGTCGGTCCGCTCGTACAACTGCCTTAAGAGGCAGGGCGTGAACACCATAGGCTCGCTGACTGAGTGCTCGGAGACGGACTTGCTCAATATCCGCAACTTCGGCGCGAAGTCGATCGAGGAAGTGAAGGACAAGCTCCAGCAGATGGGCTTGAACCTCAAGGCTTAGTAGGAGAATCTGAAGCAATGAGACACCTCAAAAAGGGTCGCAAGCTCGGTACGGATGCCTCGCATACCAAGGCAATCCTCAAAGGCCTGGCTATTGCACTCATAACCAATGAGCGCATCAAGACCACTGAGACCAGGGCCAAGGAAGCGCGCGCGACGGTCGATAAGATCATCACGTGGGGCAAGAAGGGCGACATGCATTCACGTCGTCTTGCCATGGCTGTGCTCGGTGACAAAGAGCTTGTGCGCAAAGTGTTCGACGATATCGCCCCTCGCTTTGAGGGCCGCGATGGCGGCTACACCCGGATCCTCAAGCTCGGACCCCGCAAGGGCGACTCCGCGCCTGTGGTCATCTGGGAGCTGGTGGACTAGCACCGGCACCACAGCCTTCACAGGCTACGTTGTATGAACGCGAGGGCCTCGCACTTCACTATTGGAGCGCGGGGCCCTCGATTCTGTTTGCCGAGGAGACACAGGACGACCCGTGACCGCCTCAGGGATACGCTTCTCAGACGTCCACTATCGATATCCTGCGCCCGGCGGCGCCGTGGATGCGCTTCGCGGTGTATCGCTGCATGTGCATCCGGGCGAGTTGGTTGCGGTCGTGGGGCCCAATGGATCCGGCAAGTCGACCCTCGGGTTACTCTCGAACGGTTTGCTCGCACCCAATATGGGTTCCGTTACCGTTGACGGTCTTGACTCGACTGATGCGAGTCACACGTGGGACGTTCGATCCTCGGTAGGTGTTGTCTTCCAGAATCCTGACAACCAGATCGTTGGTACCGTTGTCGAGGAGGATGTGGCGTTCGGCCCCGAGAATCTCGGCCTGCCTCGCGAAGAGATACGCATGCGGGTCGATCGGGCGCTCGCCACCGTGGGATTGACCGGGCTCGAGCGCAGGGAGCCGCATCTGCTTTCCGGAGGCCAGAAGCAGCGACTTGCCATCGCAGGCGTCCTCGCTCTCGATCCACGTTACATGCTCTTTGATGAGCCGACCGCAATGCTCGACCCGGCTGGGCGCACCGACGTACTCGACCTTATCGAGCGTCTGCGTAGCGATGGTCGCGGCATCATACACATCACGCACCACCTTGCCGATATTGCTACTGCCGATCGCGTACTCGTGTTGCTTTCGGGCCGCGCGGGATTCCTTGGAACCCCGAGCGAACTGCTGGAATCACCCGGGCAACTCGCAGAGTGGGGCCTTGAGCTGCCTCCCATCATGAGACTCACCGCTGCGCTTCGTGACGCTGGCTACGATCTGCCTCTCTCAGAGGTCAGACCTGAGATGATAGCGGGCGCCCTATGGCCCTGACATTCGCCAACGTCTCGTATACATACAGCGAAGGACTGCCCTACGCACAGCGGGCCCTGAAGGACGTCTCGTGTGAGGTCGAGCGGGGTGACCTGGCCGTGATTCTCGGGCCCACTGGTTCAGGCAAGTCCACGTTGCTTCGTGTGGCCGCGGGCCTGCTGGCCCCAGAGGTCGGGACTGTGCTCATAGACGGGGAGCCGGTGCAGGGAGGAGCCACTGCGCGGGCGGGCGGCGTGGGTCTTGTCTTTCAGTCACCCGAGACGCAGCTCTTTGCCGAGACGGTGCTTGATGACATTGCCTTCGGCCCTCGCAATCAGGGGCTATCCGAAGAATCGGCCCGCCAGCACGCGGTGCAGGCTCTTGAGACGGTGGGTCTCGATCCGTCCCAGTTTGCAGAGCGCAGTCCGTTCGGCTTGTCGGGTGGCGAGGCACGTCGGGTCGCCCTGGCAGGCGTGCTGGCAATGAGTCCTCGGTATCTGCTTCTCGATGAGCCCACCGCCGGTCTCGACGGTTCGGGCCGCCGTGATCTCGCCGCTGCGCTCGCGGCAGCGCGCATGCACTCAGGCGTTATCGTAGTGACACACGACGCCGAGGAGTTCTTGCCGCACGCAGATCTGGCGCTCGTTCTCTCCGCAGGAGACTGTACCTTCTCGGGTCCGGCGGACGAGCTGATCCAAAGGCCTGCCGCTCTCGCCGACGCGGGCATCCGCCCACCGGCGGTGCTCGAGACAATGATACGTGCGCAAGCCCTCGGTGCTTCGTTCAGGAACCTCACACTTGACCCGCAGGACGCAGCGGCATTGCTTGTTGCGGCGAGGGAGGCACGTGCATGAGGCCTCCTGTTCCGTTTGGTCAGTACGTCCCGATTGAGTCGCCGGTCCATCGGCTTGAGTCCCGCGCCAAGATGGGACTCATCGTGGGCTACACGGCACTTCTCTTTGGCTCCGACGGTTTTGAGGGACTCATTGTGGGCGCGCTGCTCGCGGCTCTTGCGATTGCAATCTCGCGCGTTCCCTGGCGTCTTCCGCTTCGTGGCTTGCGAGCCATCGCCTTCCTGCTGGCGTTCACGTTGTTGGCACACGCGCTGCGTTGGAACCCCGCCACCGTTACCCTCATTCGCATCGGCCCGCTCGGTATCGATCCTGACGGACTTGCGACAGGATCATTCTTTGCGCTCCGGATCGTATTGCTCGTGGTCGGTACCTCACTCCTCACGCTGACCACATCGCCTGTCCAGCTTACCGACGGACTCGAGCGCATCATGCATCCCCTCGAGCTCCTGCGTGTTCCTGTCGGTGAACTGGCGATGATGATGACGATAGCGCTGCGATTCATTCCCACAACTGCCGAGGAGGCAGAGAAGGTCATTGTCGCCCAGTCCTCACGAGGGGCGAGGTTCGATGAAGGCGGGCTGTTCACTCGTGCTCGAGCCTACATTCCTGTGCTCGTTCCGCTGTTCGTCAATCTGTTTCGCCGGGCCGATGAACTTGCCACTGCCATGGAAGCGCGATGCTATCGTGGGGGCGCCGGTCGGACGCGCCTTCATGAGAGCAGAATGCGGGCGATGGACTGGGCTACCATGCTCGCCGGTATGTCATTCATGTTTGCTGCGGCACTAGTCCTTTAGGGAGACGCGCTTGATGGCCGAACGCACACCGTTCAGAGGAAAACATGAGCGCTCAGCGCCGTATGGAACGTTGGCTCTTACGGTGAGCTACAACGGAGCCGCGTTCGCTGGCTTCGCGCGTCAACCACAACAGGAAACCGTTCAGGGTGCTCTCGAGGTGGCGCTGTCCACCCTCTTTCGGAGGGAGGTTGATATCGCTGTAGCCGGTCGGACCGACTCCGGGGTACACGCACTCGGCCAGGTCGTGAGCATTGATCTCGTGTCCGATGAAGAGCCGGACCTACGGGCGCTGCTTCGTTCACTCGGGGGACTCTGTAGTCCGGATATAGCCGTTACTCAGATCCGGCGCGCAGTTCCCGGCTTCTCGGCTCGTTTTGATGCCCGCGCACGTGAGTATCGCTATCGAGTCGTTTCAGGTCCCGCGGCTCCGGTGTTTCTGGCGCCGTACGCCTGGTGGGTCAAGCGCCCGCTGGATCTCGAGGCTATGAGGCAGGCAGCGGAAATTCTTGTGGGTGAGCACGATTTTGCATCGTTCTGCGTTGCTGACTCAGCGATCGGCAAGCCCACCCGTCGCAATGTCACCCGCATCGAGGTTACATCGACGTGTGAATTCGGCGAGCAGGTCGTCATGGTACGAATCGAGGGCAATGCGTTCTTGCACTCGATGGTTCGAGTGATCGTTGGATCACTTGTCGATGTGGGAACCGGCAGAAAACCGATTGCGTGGATGGCGGAGGTGCTTGCGGCACGTGAGCGGGCGGTGGCTGGCCCGACCGCGCCTGCCCATGGTCTGACGCTGTGGCGCGTGGACTACCCTGACGATGCCTGGCTATAGAGTCGTTATCCTTGACGGCCCTCGTGAATCCTAGATACGCCCGGAGGCGTGGAATACGTTGACGAGCACAGTTTCGATGGCTATAGTAACAGGGTTCGCTTGAAGCCCCGTGAAAGCTCATTCGAACACAGAACGACACATCACCCTTTTTTGGAGGACTTAGTGAAGACCTACCACGCCAAGCCTGGCGAAGTCGAGCGCGAGTGGCTCCTCGTCGACGCCACTGACATGGTGCTAGGCCGTCTCGCCAGTGAGATCGCGCAGATTCTCAAGGGCAAGCGCAAGCCGCAGTACACCCCACACGTCGATACCGGCGATTTCGTCGTTGTAATCAACGCCGAGAAGATTCGCCTTACCGGCAACAAGATGTCTGACAAGAACCTGTACAGCTACAGCGGGTTCCCCGGCGGACTCAAGACCGTGCCTGTTTCCGTGATGCTCGAGAAGCACCCGGAGCGCGTCATTGAGCACGCGGTCAAGGGCATGTTGCCAAAGAACACACTCGGACGCGCCATGGGCAAGAAGCTCAAGGTGTATGCAGGCCCCGAGCACAAGAACCATGCTCAGAAGCCGCGCGAGATTACGCTGGAGGGCAAGATACATGGCTGAGAACAAGGCTGTCTACTACGGCACCGGTCGCCGCAAGAACGCGGTTGCCCGGGTGCGCGTGATGCCGGGCTCCGGCAAGGTCACCGTAAACGGCAAAGATGCCAAGCACTACTTTGGCCGTGAGGCGCTGATGATCTTCCTCAACGGTCCGTTCCGCACCACCGAGACGGTTGACGCATTCGATGTCATCGCTTCGATCAAGGGTGGCGGCATATCAGGTCAGGCAGGCGCGCTGCGCCACGGTATCTCTCGAGCACTGCTCGACGCCGGCGACTACCGCGATGTGCTCAAGAAGGCCGGAATGCTCACGCGTGACGACCGTATGGTCGAGCGTAAGAAGGCTGGTCTGAAGAAGGCCCGCAAGCGTCCGCAGTTCTCGAAGCGCTAAGCACCGCGAGGCTACACGGAATCGAATCCACCAGGGCTCGCCACTATGGCGGGCCCTGTGTCGTATCTGAGGGGAGTCGAGAATCATGACCCGACTGTTTGGTACCGATGGTGTACGCGGCGTGGCGAATACCGATCTCACGCCGGAACTCGCATTTCGGCTTGGCGAAGCTGCGGGACATTTCCTCGGCGAGAAGGGCCGTGGACGGATCGTCGTGGGACGAGACACCCGTCGCAGCGGGGAGATGCTCGAAGCCGCGCTTGTGGCCGGCATCACCTCCGGCGGCGCTGATGCCCTGGTGTGCGGCATTGTCCCAACGCCGGCAGTTGCGCTTCTGACCCGTGAGTTCGAGGCTGACGGTGGAGTGGTCATATCTGCATCTCACAACCCTCCCGAGTACAACGGGATCAAGTTCTTTAGCAGGGACGGATTCAAGCTCCCTGATGATCTCGAAGATGAGATCGAGGAGTTCACTCATCACAAGCGTGAATGGGAGCGCCCCGTGGGCGCGGAGGTCGGTTGCGTGGTTCCGGTCACCGATGCCATCGAGCGCTATCTCGCGCGAGCCATGGAGGGAGTCGGTGATCTGAGCGGTCTGCGCGTTGCGGTCGACTGTGGTCATGGCGCTGCGGCAGTCGTTGCGCAGGAAGCGTTTCGCGCGTGCGGTGCCGAGGTTTCGGTCATCAATGCGGACTGGGACGGCATGGATATCAACGTGGGCTGTGGATCAACGAACCTCGCGCCACTTCGCGAGCTCGTGGTAAGCGGCTCATTCGATCTCGGTATCGCCCATGACGGCGACGCTGATCGCGTGCTCGCCGTCGATGAGCTTGGCGAGGAGGTCGACGGCGATCAGATCATGGCCATTCTCGCCGTCGACATGGCGGAACGTGGCGAGCTGGTCAATGACACCGTGGTCGGTACCGTCATGAGCAATATGGGTCTTGAGGTGGCGCTGCGTGAGCATGGCATCACGCTGATCAAGACGAAGGTCGGCGATCGCTATGTGCTCGAGCAGATGCAGTCGTCGGGGGCGGTGCTCGGTGGGGAACAGTCCGGTCACATCATCCTTATGCAGCGCAATACCACGGGCGACGGCCTGGCGACCGCCCTTCAGATCGCTGCGGTGATGAAGCGCACCGGCGCCAAGCTCTCAGAACTGCGCAGCGTGATGACGAGATATCCCCAGGTCATGGTCAATGTACGCGTTGCGGACAAGGCGCTGCTGACTACGAGCGTTGCGCTCTCAAGCGCAATCAAATCGGCCGAAGCACGGCTGGGCGACAGTGGCCGCATCCTCGTACGTGCTTCAGGCACCGAGCCACTCGTGCGCGTCATGGCCGAAGCTGCCGAGGAAGCCGTTGCTGCTCAAGTCGTGGACGACATCGTCAAGATCGTGGAGAGCGAACTGTCCTAGCTCTCGGCGTTGTTGCAGTGCCGGTGGGGCATGTACTTCATTGGACATGCCCCGGGAGCGAGGAGCCGACACGTGAGCAACTACGTTGACGTAATGCGCGCGGACGATATCGCAGAAGGTGAGATGCGCGAGATCGAGGTCGAGGATCACGCGTTGCTGGTGACCAGGGTCGAAGGAGCGGTCTACATCACAGATGCGAGGTGCCCCCATCTGCATGCGCACCTCGCAAAGGGCACACTTGAGGGCACGGTTCTCACCTGTCCGTGGCATGGATCGCAGTTCGATGTCAGAGATGGTCGGGTCCTGCGCTGGACCGAATTCGAAGGCGTTGTGAAGACGGTGGCTCAAATGGCGCGCCATCCTCGGCCGCTGCGGGTATACGAGTCACATGTGGAGGATGGGATGATCCGCGTGGGCGAGGAGAAAGCTCCCATCCGGGAGTGATTCTCGGAATTGACTGAAGTCATATCTGTATTGCGAGGACAACGCTACCGTTGACATACACGATAGCCAGTACCTTCGCGAAGGAGATCGATGGAAGCCGACACATACGCCCCGCAGCCGCGCGTACTCGACACATATGCGCTGGTCTATGGCTTCAGCATGATTCTGTTGTTGCCCGCACTCTTCCTCATCAATCGCTTTGGCTTTGAGCCCTATGAGCCGGGTTTCCTCGCCTTTGTCTTGCCGCCTTTCGTGATTGGCCTTGTGGCAACGTTTCTCACAGATACCCACGAGAGTTTTGCCGACCGCTCGAAGCGCGTCTTCGTGCTCACTCCGCTCTCGCTGTTCGGTGGCATCATGATCCTGTTCGTGGCGGCGATCGTCATCGTCATCCCGGTGAGTATCGTGCTCGTTCCCGAGAACTTTGACGTGCTCACACCCTTCTTCGCGGCAAGTCTGCTGCTCGTGGCGGCACCGATGATCGTCGCAATCATCCGTCGGCTCAAAGGCCCCTTCGATATCAATTCGGTCGTTCAGATGCTCGCTCTTGCGGGCACGCTCGCGGTCGTGGCCTGGACGCTTGTGATGACGTTCGAACAGGGCAACACACTGGGGACGTTTCTACCGCACTACCTTCTTGACTACTTCTCGGGTGCGTTGACGTGGTTTCTTCCGTCGATCGGCCTTGCAGCGGGAATCTGGAGACGGACCGGGCTTATCTAGTCTCATGTGTCGGGGGAAGTGTCACCTCGCTGTGAACGCGGCGTTGCCCGCCGTCTTTCCTCGGCTGGTACAATAGCGGCGACCTGGTAACAGTTGGGGAGGGAGTCGCCTGCCAATCAGCTGCATCATGAAGCGCCCGAGCTGCGCGTGTTTTGCTGCGCAGTTGACGAGGAGAGAGCTTATCGAAGTATTCGGCGGATGGCTCTCCGGCTCGACCGGAGTCGTGATGGCACCGACAAACCCCTGGGGTGACCCGGGGAACAAAGCGGTGTCAGACCGGTGTCTCACTCTCTTTGGAGGGGCCCCTTGCGCCCCCGATCCCCGGCAGACGTTCTCGTCCGGGAACCAGTCCAGTATGCTTCCGGCGCCCTGGCGCGCGGTTTGAGAGAAAGGTCCCAGAAGGCCTATGTGTGGAATCGTTGGATATGTGGGGCCACGGCAGGCGAGCGATGTGCTGCTTGGTGGTCTGGCACGACTTGAGTATCGCGGATATGACTCTGCAGGCGTTGCGATTGCAAGTGGCGGCGAACTCAAGGTGATGCGTCGTGTGGGCAAGCTGGTGAACCTCACACAGGCGATCGGTAAGACGCCTGTGCCTGGTTTTGTGGGTATCGGACACACCCGCTGGGCAACGCATGGTCGTCCGAGCGAAGAGAATGCGCACCCCCACGCTGACTGCACGGGGCGAATCGCTGTGGTTCACAACGGCATTATCGAGAACTACATGGAACTACGCGAGGAGTTGGCGCAGAACGGCCATATTCTACGCAGCGAGACCGACACCGAGACCGTCGCTCACCTCGTGGAGTCGTACTATGACGGCGACCTGGCTCTGGCGGTCCGCAAGGCGATCAAGCGTTTGCATGGTGCGTATGCGCTTGGAGTCATTCACCTTGATGAGCCCGAGACGATTGTCGCAGCACGTAAGGACTCGCCGTTGATCATTGGGCTCGGCAAGGGCGAGAACATCGTGGCCAGCGATATCCCGGCGGTACTTGAGTACACGCGTGAGGTTCTTGCGCTGGCCGACGATCAGGTGGCCACGGTGTCAGCCGGTCAGGTCATAGTCACCGATCTTGAAGGCGCTCCGGTCGAGTCCGAGATGCTTCACATCGAGTGGGATCTTGCTGCCGCCGAGAAGGGCGGCTTTGCGGATTTCATGCTCAAAGAGATCTACGAGCAACCCAAGGCGATCAGGGAGACGCTTCGGGGTCGGATGGGAGCGGATGGCATCATTCAGCTCTCTGAGCTGGAGATGACTCCGGGGCAAATCGCATCAATCGATCGCGTGTTCATTCTTGCGTGCGGTACGAGTTATCACGCGGGAGTGGTCGCCAAGACGCTCATCGAGACGTGGGCGCGTATTCCTGTGGAAGTTCAGGTGTCGAGTGAATTCCGTTACGGTGACCCAATCGTTGACGACGAGACGCTCGTGGTTGCAATCACGCAATCGGGTGAGACCGCAGATACGCTGGCGGGTGTTCGCGAGGCGCGCAATCGCGGCGCCAAGGTTATCGCGATCACCAACGTGGTCGGCTCACGTGTCACCCGGGAATCTGATGGCGTGATCTATACGCACGCCGGCCCCGAGATCGGCGTTGCGGCCACCAAGACCTTCACTGCGCAAATCGCAGCCCTCAATGTGCTCGCGCTCAAACTGGCCCAGGCAAAAGGCATTCTCGGTCAGGAGCGTATCGCGGCGCTCTGGGCGGATCTCAACCGCATCCCTGACATTGTTGAAGCGATTCTCGCCGATCTCGATGCTATCGAGGAATGCGCGGCGGCCTACACAGATGTCTACTCAACGCTGTTTCTTGGCAGAGGCGTGGGCTGGGCGGTTGCGATGGAAGGCGCCCTGAAACTCAAGGAGATCAGCTACATACACGCTGAGGCGTTCGCGGCCGGCGAGATGAAGCATGGGCCGATAGCTCTCATTTCTGACGAGGTTCCTGTTGTCGTCGTAGCGACACAGGGCCACACGTACGAGAAGGTTGTGAGCAATATCCAGGAGGTCCGTGCCCGGGGAGCTGAGGTCATTGTCGTTGCCACGCACGGCGACGATGAGATCAAGCGTCACGCTGAGCATGTTCTGTACGTTCCTGCGACATCAGAGCTCCTCTCAGCGATTCCGGCGACGATCCCGCTGCAGGTGCTCTCATATCGTATTGCCAAGTTCCGCGGCTGTAACGTCGATCAACCACGAAGCCTCGCCAAGTCAGTGACGGTGGAGTAGCGCCATGGCTATCCGAGGTCTGGGAGTTGACATCGTTGAGATCGATCGCATGAAGGCCGCGCTTGAGCGTCACCCGCAGATGCGAAGCAGACTCTTCTCCGAAAACGAGCAGATGTACTGCGAATGTCGAAACAAACCCGAGATTCACTATGCGATGCGCTTTGCGGCCAAGGAGGCTGTTCTCAAAGCGCTCGGGACGGGATTTCGCGGCATGCGTTTCAGGGATGTCGAGGTGATGCGAGATGAGTCTGGTCGTCCGCAGCCGATTCTGTACGGCCGCGCCAAGGAGGTTGCCGAGGAGCGCGGGGTCATAGAGATGCATCTCTCGCTCTCATTCACCCATACAACTGCGGTTGCCTCGGCAGTCGCCATAACGGCGGCCCATCGTCCAAAGCCCAAAGAAGAACCGCATGATCCCATGGCCGAGATCGCCGCGAACTTCAAAGAGGCGAGAGCCATGCTTGATACCATTGGAGACGAATCAAGCGAGGAAGCCGGGGACAACGGGGAAGAATCCGATGTGTAAGTAGCGGCGTTTGAGGGGTTGTGGGGTAGTGATCTACGCGCTCACCGAGCAGACGGCACGTGTCGCAGAGGAGCGCGCGGTCGCCGAGCTTGATGTATCGCTTGCCGAGCTGATGCAACATGCCGGAAGAGCCCTTGCCGAGGAGGTCTCGCTGAGGACTCCGCACGGTGCAATCGCCGTGGTGGCCGGTAAGGGCAACAACGGCGGTGACGGGTGGGTCGCTGCGGAGCACCTGCATCGTGGCGGGCGCGAAGTGTGTGTGTTCACTCCCGAGGACCCCGACGCACTTACCGGGATTTCTGGCGACGCGGCACGTGCCACACGGGCTGCAGGGGTCACCATCACGGTGCTTCCGGATGAGATGGCCTTCGACGCGCTCGCCGACTTTCCCGTCATCATCGATGCATTGTTCGGCATCGGCTTTCGCTCTCCAATGCGACAACCGTATCTCTCATGGATCGAGGCAATGAGTGCGAGCGGTGCAACGATCGTCTCGGCCGACATACCTTCGGGTGTTGAGGCGGATACGGGAGCTGCGAGCGGGGTTGCCGTTCAGGCGGATTTCACGGTTACCTTCTCTGCTCCCAAGGTTGGCCTCGTGACGTATCCGGGGGCGACACATGCGGGCCAGATGGTAGTTGCTGATATCGGCATTCCGTGGGAGCTGTTGGGCGGGCCGGGAGATGTCGAACTCTGGGACGCTTCGGACTACGCCACACTCGTGCCGCGCCCGGCGCGTGATGCGCACAAGAACTCCCGCGGACGGGTGCTTATTGTTGCCGGTTCCGGGAGCTTTCCCGGCGCCGCTGTGCTCGCTGCGATGGGTGCCCAGCGGATGG
Organism: Actinomycetes bacterium; assembly: GCA_024637115.1. Taxonomy (GTDB): domain Bacteria; phylum Actinomycetota; class Coriobacteriia; order Anaerosomatales; family JAGXFU01; genus JAGXFU01. Next base: position 25,768 of record JAGXFU010000006.1, on the reverse strand, counting down.
GGGCGGGCTATGTCACCCTCGCCGTGCCTGAATCGATCGCTCCGATCGTTCAAGGGAAGCTGACTTCTGCCGTGGTTGTCGGCCTGCCCGAGAACCCCAGCCATACACTTGCCTCCAGGGTCACCGAGGAGATCCTCGACGTTGCACGGGAGTTCGACGCAGTTGTTCTCGGTCCGGGTATGACCGTTGCTCACGGTGCTGTTCTGGTCGCTCGCAAGCTGGTGAGTGAGTTAGCGGCACCACTCGTTGTCGATGCCGACGGCCTTAACGCTCTCGTTGATGCAGCGGGCGTCCTGATGGCTCGCCGTGCTCCGACAGTCGTGACTCCCCATCCGGGCGAACTCGCTCGATTACTTGATACGACCTCCGCCGAGATACAGGCAGATAGACTATCCTATGTTTCAAGGCTATCCGGTCCACGGTTCGCGTGTGTGCTCAAGGGCGCACACTCGGTCATTGCCGGTCGGGATCGTCGGATCGTCAACTTGTCCGGCGGACCCGCACTCGCGACAGCCGGGACCGGGGACGTGCTGGCCGGCATGATAGGCGCACTGCTCGCCCAAGGGCTGGAACCACTTGAGGCCGGGGTTCTTGGGGCATATGTGCATGGACGTGCCGGAGATCTTGCGGCCGACACGCTGACGGAGATAAGTGTAATAGCCGAGGATGTTCCCGCCTACATACCGGCGGCGATCGCAGAACTCCTTGACGAATACTAGGAGGAGCAACATGGCAGAACTTACGGTCCGCGACATCATGACGGTAGACCCTCACTCAGTGGGACCGGATCTCACAGTCAGGGAAGCCGCTCGTACCATGGTTGACCGCAGAATCGGCGCACTGCCTGTGGTTGAGGATGGCAAGCTGTTGGGCATCGTGACCGAGGGCGATCTGATCATGCAGGACGTCAAGCTTGAGTATCCGACCTATCTTCACCTGATTGACGGCATCATCACGCTTCCCGGCGCGCAGTTGCGCTTTGAGAACGAACTGAAGAAGGCGGTTGCCGCTGACGTCCGCGCTGTCATGACGATCGACCCCATTACGATTCAGGCGTCGGCAAGTGTTGAGGACGCCGCCACATTGCTCGTTGAGCGAGATGTCTCGCGCCTTCCTGTACTTGATGGCGAGGCGCTCGTGGGTATCGTGAGCAAGTCAGACGTTGTTCGCTCGCTGTTGATAGAGGGATAGGTTCTCCTGTGGCGTACGCCCGACACGCGCATATCGAGGTCGATCTCGCGGCCGTCGCACACAACGTTCGTACACTCAAGGCATTGACCGCGCCGGGTACCCTGTTCATGGCCGTTGTGAAGGCGGATGCCTATGGACATGGTGCGGCTGCCGTGGCCCGGACCGCGCTCGGAGCCGGGGCGGATCGCCTTGGTGTGGCAACGGTCGAGGAAGCGATCGATCTTCGCGGAGAAGGTATCTCAGAGACGATTCATCTACTCTCTGAGGTTCCTGTCAGTGCCATTGCGCTGGTGATCGAGCACAGTCTCATCCCAACAGTCGCAACGCGTGAGTTCGCTGTCGCCCTTGGGAGGGAGGCTACACGGATCGACCGCGTTGTCGACTATCATCTCAAGGTCGACACGGGCATGAATCGCATTGGCGTGAAAGCCGAGGATGCTGCGGAGTTCGCTCGTGGTCTCAAGGATTTCCCCGGGCTCAGGATGGAAGGTGTGTTCACGCACTTCGCCACCGCCGACACCCCCGGAGATTGGGATTTTGAGGGACAGGTTGAGCAATACGAGCGTGCACTTGAGCAGATGCGCACCGACGGAGTCAGACCGCCTATCGTTCATGCGGCCAACAGCGCGGCGACGATCCTTCATCCGGAGACTCACTACAGCATGGTCCGCTGCGGGATTGCGCTTTACGGTCTGCATCCTGACAAGAGTACGTACACCAGGGTCGACCTGAGGCCCGTCATGTCGGTGCATGCCCGCGTGTCATTCGTGAAACGTATCGGGATGGGCGATGGCGTTTCATACGGACTGACGTGGCGCGCGGCGGCACCAACCACGATAGCGACACTGCCGCTCGGTTACGCAGATGGCGTGCACCGCACTATGTCGAACCGTATGCAGGTGCTCGTTCGTGGTACCCGATGCCAGCAGGTCGGTCGCATCTGCATGGATCAGCTCATGTTTGAGGTCCCGTCCGGGCTCTCATTGACAGTGGGTGATGAGGTCGTTTTGGTCGGTGCGCAGGGGGACGAGCGCATCGTCATGGACGAACTTGCTGATGCAGCGGGAACGATCAACTATGAACTCGCGTGCGCCTTTGGCATGCGCATGCCGCGACGCTTTCTTTAGCGTCCCTCTCACCTGCGGTTTTGCCACCGCAACGTCACTCCAAAATTGCGTAGTGAAAAGTTAGCAGGACACGTGTCTTGTGCTGTCGAAAGACACGTGTGAGGGCGCGATTTGCGTCGCGTGCCGTGTGCACGCTTTCTCGGGGCCGGCGCGACAAGGGGGTTCAACGTGGAAGACAAGGTCCTTGAGGACATCGAGTTCCACCAGGATACCGTTGCCAGTGATGCGAACTCGCCGCTGCATCTTATTCGCGAGAAGGAAATGGAAATCACTGGCCGCGTGCTGACCGCAAAGCGCGAAGCCGAGGAGATCGTTGCTCGGGCTCGCAAGAAGGCGGTTGAGGTCACACGCAGAGCCGAAGAGCAGAGCGAGCAACTTGCTTCAGAGCATGAGAAGACAGTGCTCGCCGAGGTTGAGCGTGAGATTGAATTGGTCGGTGAGAATACCGACTGCGAGATTAAGGCTTTGCGCAAGACGATTGTGGAGCGAACTGAGGATGCAGTCACGCTCGTAGTGGAGTCAGTTACGAGCGTGTAGTTCCGAGACGGACCATGCCGGTGGTCCAGGGGGGGTGTTGCCAGTGCTCGTCCCTATGGCAAAGGTCGAGGTGATTGGTCCAAAGAACCTCTTCTTTGATGTGGTGAGTCTGATCCACGAAGAGGGTTCTCTTCACATCGAAGATCTCTCTCGGAAGATTCAATCCGGGGAGATGCCGATCGATCACATGGAGGTCTTTGAGAAGCAGCAGGTCGATCAGGAGCGTATGGAGGAGCTTCTCATTCGGGTGCGCGCAATCCTCAAAGCGCTCCACCGCGCTGACACTCCGATGGACAAGTCGGATCGTCAGCAGCAGTACAATGAGTTGTTTGCGCTCTCGGTCGAGGACTTGTCCGCCGAGATCCATGATGTGATCGAAGAGGTAGAAGACCGAACATCGATGCTCGCCACGAGCCACACGTCTCTGGAGTCCGAGATGGCGTTGCTGGCACGCTATGAGCCGATTCTTCACAAGATCCAACCCCTGGCGAAGCAGATCGTGACCACCGGAGCATATGAGTCCGTAGCTCTCTTGGTGGAGCGTCGCTACAAGGCGGGACTCGAGCAGCTCAAAGAAGAGTTGGACAGGCTCACGCACAAGCAGTGTGAGATTGTCTCGACTGACGTTGACGAGGACACTACCGCTGCGATCGTCGTGTTCTCGAAGACCTATTCCGAACCGGTACACAAGTTCCTGTCGATGGAGAACGTGAATCAGATCCGTCTCCCGCAGGAGTTTCAGGATATGCCGTTCGATGTTGCCTACAAGGAACTCCTTGAACGGCGCAAGTCGCTTCCTGATGATCTGAAGCGCATTTCAGCCGAACTTGAGGCGATGTCATTCAAATGGCAGCTCAAGCTGGCAACGGTGCGCGACGTCTTGATTGACAAGACCGAAGAGATTAGCGCGATCCCGAAGTTTGGTAGCACGGCCTACGCATTTGTTGTCACCGGGTGGATGCCCGCAGCAAAGGTCAAGGACTTCAAGAAAATCGTGGCCTCGAAGTGGGGTCAGGACATCATTATCGAAGAGAAGGAGATCAAGGAAGAGGAGTACGGCGAGACGCCTGTCGCGCTCAAGAACTCAAAGGCAGTCGAACCCTTCCAGTTCCTCGTGGGCGTCTACGGGATGCCGCGATATGGAACCGTTGATCCAACCTGGATGCTCTTTGTCTTCTATCCACTGTTCTTTGGAATGATCGTTGGCGACCTGGGCTATGGCTTGATCATGCTCGGTATCGTCATTTGGTTGAGGCTCAAGTTCAAAGAGAACCCGGTAATCCAGTTGTCGACATCGATTCTGGGGCCGGCAGCGACCATGGTCTGCGCGTTCGGCATCATCTACGCCGAGTTCTTTGGTGATCTGCTCAGCCACTATCTTGGCTGGGTAATGGACATCTCAGTCTTGGGTATCACGCTTCCGTTCCATCGTGTTCAATTGGTCAATGAGTTCATGATTATTGCCGTTGCTGTCGGCGTTGTTCACGTGTCCTTCGGCCTTGTCCTGGGCATCATCAACGCCGTTCGCGGCGGACACAAGAAGCATATTTACGAAAAGGGCGGGATCCTCACTCTGATCCTTTCCGTTCTCATCGCCGTCGGACTCGGAATGGCCTCGAATGTGTTCGGGGACTGGGCGGTCTGGGGCCAGGTCGTCTTCGCGATAATCGCTTTCGGTGGCTTCATCTTTGCGATTCGTGGCGGCGGGATCATGGGCGCGATCGAGACACTCGAGAGTTTCACCGGAATGGTTACCTACATTCGAATCATGGCGGTCGGTCTTGCCGGCGCCATCTTCGCGGATGCGATCAACCAGATCGTCGCGGGCACAACCAACATCGCGCTTGCTGCGGTGATCGCAATCCTGCTTCACTCGCTGAACTTCATCATCTGTGCGTTCAGCCCCTCAATCCATGCACTACGTCTCAACTTCCTTGAGTTCTTTGGGAAGTTTTATGAGACGGGAAATCAGATGTATCAGCCGTTTACGAAAACCGGAGGTGAGAAGAGCGCATGATCAAGAATCGTCTCGCAAGGTGGGTGTTCGGCAGCACATTCGTGCTGACCATGCTGGTCCCGGCAATCGCGTTCGCAGAAGAGGTAGTTGCAGAAGGAGACGTCGCCTGGCAGGCGAGCGTTGGTAAGGCCATGGCAGCCGGCCTTGCAATGGGTCTCTCTGCGTTGGGTGCGGGATATGCACAGGCCAAGATCGGTTCCGCTGGTGCTGGAACTCTGGCCGAGCGTCCTGAGGCCGCAATCTGGATCATTACTCTCCAGGCGCTACCTGAGGTCATCGTTCTGCTTGGTTTCGTTTCCGCGATCATGATCACCGGCTAGCACAGAAGAAGCCGCATTCGAATCGCGTGAGGCGGAAGGAACCTGACACATGGCACTCGATGATATTTTCAGTGCGCTTGAACAGCAGGCTGACAAAGAGATAGTCGAGATACTGCAAGATGCGCACAACCAGGCTGAGATGATCGCAGACGATGCGAACGATCAGGCTGACCAGATTCGGGCCGCTCGCATCGAGCGGGCCGAGAAGGTTACCCGTGCACGGGCATCTCAATCGCTGAACGCTGCTCGGCTTGAGGCCAAGAAGCGGATTGCTGCTGTCAAGGAAGAGGCCGTTGATTCTGTCTTTGCGGCGGCGGCGGTTCCTCTGGCAGGCCTGCGCGGAACTGAACAGTACTCAGTTGTGTTTCAAGCACTCGTGGAGGAAGCGGTTGCAGGCTTCGACGGGAGCATCGAGGTTCTTGTCGATCAGGCGGATGAGGAACTTGCGAAATCGACGCTGTCGAAACTCGGCATCCAGGCCCCCTTGAAGCCAGAGCTCTCTACCGCAGGCGGTCTGACCGTTACAACCCGCAAGGGTCGTATTGCGCGGCGGAACACGTTTGAAGATCGGCTTGAGAAGGTGCGCCAGAGGGCGCAAGCCGACGTTGCGGGGGTTCTCTTCTCATGACAACGGGCGCTCCTAGAACTCGCAAACCAGTCAGCAGCAGCAAGGATTACGGTTACTCGAACGCTCGCATAAGAGGTATGCGTTCGCGACTGCTCACGCGTGCCTACTTCGATGAACTCATCACTGCTCACGACATTAGCGCCCTGATCCAGGAGCTCTCCGGGACCGAATATGGTCCGGATCTCGAGGATGTACTGATAAAGGGTCGCGATGCTGCGACGATTGACGAGGCGTTGAAGAACAACATGGTGCGGACGTTTCGTAAGGTGCACGGTTTCCTCAATGAGGAAGCGGGATACGTGCTCACAACCCTCCTTGGTCGGTGGGATGTGTTCAACATCAAGACAATCCTGCGCGGAAAGCACATGCACCTTGCGAATGAGGAGATTGCCGAAGGACTTCTGCCTGTGGGCTACCTGGCTCAGGTCGAGCTGGATGCCCTTGCCATGCTTGAGGATGTTCGCGCGGTTGTTGATACCGCTGCGACCTGGGGGCTTCCATACGCGTCTGCCATGCGAGCCGGGTATGTCGCATACATGCGGAGCGGGGAGCTTTCGGATCTTGAGTTGGCCATGGATCGCTACTATGCGGATTGGGCCAGCATCAGGCTTCGTCGCAGAGGGCCGAACATGAAACTGGCGCGTGAGATTCTGGAGCGCCAGGTAGATGTCATGAACCTGGTTATGGTCTTCCGGCTCCAGAAGAGCGATATCGAGGGTGTCGATGTCGAATCGTTCTTCTTGCTCGGTGGACGTGTTATCGATCTTGATTTCTACAAAGAGCTCGCCCAGATGTCCGATGTGGATGAGGTGCTCGACAGACTTCGTGGGACTGCATACAGCAAAGCCCTCGATGAAGTTGCGGTCTCGTACCTCGAGGAAAACTCCATCGCGGTATTCGAGCGGGCTCTAGAGGATCACCTCATGCGCAAAGCCGCCGCACTCGGCACGAGTGATCCACTTGGGGTGGGCGTTGCAATCGCGTATCTGTGGGCCAAACAAAATGAGGTCACCAATCTCCGAATTGTTGTCAAAGGCAAGGCTGTTGGCATGCCGGTTGACCGTGTGAGGGGAGAGCTGATTCTTGTATAAGCTCATCGTTCTCACAGATTCGGACACGGCCGACGGATTCCGTCTGGCTGGAGTCGATGTAGAGGTCGCTGATAGCAGCGACATGGCTCGCAAGAAGCTTAATTCGCTTATTGATGACGATGCGAGCGGCATCATTGCCGTCAACGAGAAGATGATGGCCGACATCGATGAGCGAACACAGAAGAAGATTGACTCGATCTATCGACCCATTGTCATCTCTCTCCCGATCAAGGAGAAGCTGGAAATGGGCGAAGATCATCGTGCGTATCTCGCACGTTTGATCAGACGGGCAATAGGATTCGACATCACACTGAGGCGAGGCTGATGATAGTCGGAACGATTTCAAAGATAACTGGGCCAGTCGTTGTTGCTCAGAACATGCTCGGCGCGAAGATGTACGACGTTGTTCGCGTTGGCGAGATGGGTCTCATGGGCGAAGTCATTCGTCTAGAAGGAGACCGTGCAACGATTCAGGTCTACGAGGACACATCCGGTTTGACTCCGGGCGATACCGTTGAGTCCACAGACGGGCCGCTCATGGTCGAACTCGGCCCCGGCCTGCTCACATCCATCTACGATGGTGTACAGCGTCCGCTGCCGATCATCGCCGAACAAACCGGCGACTATATCGAGCGCGGCACCGTGGCGTCGGCGCTCGAACGCGACAAGAAATGGGCCTTCACGCCCACGGTCACTGTTGGCCAGGATGTGAATCCCGGCGACATCCTCGGTACTGTGCCCGAGGGTCAGACGATCGAGCATCGAGTGATGGTGCCACCGACGACAAAGCCAGGCAAGATCGTCAGCATTGTGGCTGCGGGTGACTACACGGTGGACGACACCATAGCCACACTTGATGACGGAACCGAACTGCGAATGGCCCAACGCTGGCCCGTTCGCCAAGGACGCCCCTACAAGCGCAAACTGGATCCGACGCACCCGTTCACTACGGGTATGCGCATCCTGGACACGTTCTTCCCGATTGCACTGGGCGGCAACGCCATCATTCCTGGTGGTTTTGGAACGGGCAAGACGGTCACCCAGCAATCGCTGGCAAAGTGGGCCGACGTCGACATCATTGTCTATGTCGGTTGCGGTGAGCGTGGCAACGAGATGACGGAGGTCCTCACTGAGTTCCCAGAACTCGAAGACCCGCGCTCGGGCGCTCCGCTCATGGACCGGACCGTCTTGGTGGCCAACACCTCGAACATGCCGGTTGCCGCACGCGAGGCGTCGATCTATGTGGGAGCGACTCTGGCCGAGTACTACCGAGACCAGGGCTACAGCGTTGCAATGATGGCCGACTCCACATCTCGCTGGGGTGAGGCCCTGCGCGAGGTTTCGGGACGACTTGAGGAAATGCCGGGTGAAGAGGGATATCCCGCATATCTTGCGACTCGACTCGCCGCATTCTATGAGCGCAGTGGTCGCGTACAGGCTCTCGGCGGGGACGGGCGCGTCGGATCTGTGACGATGGTTGGCGCAGTTTCACCTGCAGGCGGAGACATGTCCGAGCCAATGACGCAGAACTCTCTGCGAGTAACCGGCGCATTCTGGGCACTCGACACGTCGCTTGCCCATCGTCGTCACTTCCCGGCGATTTCCTGGACCAAGTCCTACACGCTCTATGGCGCGCAGATACGTGGTTGGTATGAGGAAAACGTCGCACCCGACTGGCAGGCCATGCGCGATCGCGCTATGGGCGTTCTGCAAAAAGAGACTGAGCTTCAGGAGATCGTCCAACTTGTCGGGCCTGATGCGCTTCCTGAGTCAGAGAAGGTGATTCTCGAGGTCGCGCGCATGCTTCGCGAGGACTTCCTCCAGCAGTTCGCATTCGATGAAGTTGATGCATATTGTCCGCCCAAGAAGGCGTATCTGATGCTCAAGGTCATCATGTCGTTCCACGAGGCAGCGACGGCGGCACTGAACAGAGGTGTATCTCTGAGGCAGATTCTCGAGATGCCGCTGAAGGATCGTATTTCGACAATGAAGACCACTCCACACGAAGAGGCGATCGAAGCCCTTCCGGTCTTTGCTGATGAACTGGCTGGCGATATTGCAGGGATCGAGGTGTATTAAGTGGCGACTGAAACCATGACAACAGAGACCCCCAAGCGATCGCTTGTCTCCACCGACTACCGCACGGTGAGCTACGTGACGGGCCCTCTGGTGTTCGTCAATCAGGTCAGTGGGGTCGCCTACAATGAGATGGTCGCCCTTAGAATGCCGGACGGTTCAAAGCGTTCCGGCCAGGTTCTCGAGGTCTCTGGCGACATCGCGGTCATTCAGGTCTTTGAGGGAACGCAGGGCATCGATGTCGATGAAACGGAGATTCGTTTTCTCGAAGAGGTTGCCAAGATCGACGTGTCTCCCGACCTCCTGGGCAGGATTCTGAATGGTGTCGGCAAGCCGATCGACGGCGGATCACCAATCATTCCCGAAGCACGACTCGATATCACCGGTGCTCCCATCAACCCGTACAGCCGTGAGAAACCAGCGGACTTCATCGAGACGGGCATCTCGGCCATTGACGGACTGAACACGCTTGTTCGCGGTCAGAAGCTGCCGATCTTCTCAGGATCGGGTCTTCCGGCAAACGAACTGGCGGCTCAGATCATCCGGCAGGCACGCGTAAAGAGCGGCGAGGAGTTCGCCATCGTCTTTGGGGCGATGGGTATCACGCACCGCGAGGCAGCGTTCTTTATGAACCAATTCGAGAGTACCGGCGCCTTGGAACGCGTTGTATTCTTCATGAACCTCGCGGATGATCCCACGGTCGAGCGTCTGCTCACTCCCAAGTGCGCGCTCACAGTCGCGGAGTACCTTGCGTTCGAGAAGGACCTCCAGGTGCTCGTCGTACTCTCAGACATGACCAACTACTGTGAGGCGCTTCGCGAGGTCTCCACGGCTCGCGAAGAGGTTCCCGGTCGCCGCGGTTATCCCGGCTATATGTACACGGACCTCTCAACCATCTATGAGCGCGCAGGACGGATCAAAGGCCGCAAGGGGTCGGTAACCCAGTTGCCCATCCTCTCGATGCCCGATGACGACATCACACATCCGATCCCTGACCTCACCGGTTACATCACCGAGGGACAGATCGTGCTCTCACGGCACCTCCATCGTCGTGGCGTGTTTCCGCCAATCGATCCACTGCCGTGTTTGTCGCGACTGATGAACCTTGGTATCGGCGAGGGTAAGACTCGCGACGACCATCGCGCTGTTGCCAACCAGCTCTACGCGGCATATGCGCAAGGTCGCGACTTGCGAAAGCTGGTTGCTATCGTTGGTGAAGAAGCGATGTCGGACACGGACCGTCGATACCTGCGATTCGCCGATGATTTCGAGGATCGGATTGTCGGCCAGGGTGACGAGGGTCGTTCAATCGAAGAGACGCTTACCATCGGGTGGGAGCTCATGGCAGGGCTTCCCATTGGCGAGCTGAAGAGAGTGCGTGACTTCATCGACAAGTACCATCCCAATGCTGGCGAGCAAGGCGACCTCTAGGGGGATTGAACCGTGGAGGAAGTCCGGCCAACACGAGCAGAATTACTCGAGCGACGTGAGCAGATCAAGCTGGCGCAGCAGGGTATGGATCTGCTCAAACAGAAGCGTGATGCGCTCCTCATCGAGTTCATGGCTGTCATGGACGAGACGCTCCGTCTGTCCGAGTCGCTCCAGAAGTCTGTGTCGGAAGCGCAGTATTCGCTCGCCGTCACGAAGGCGGTAGATGGAACGGTTGCGCTGAGATCGGCCGGCATGGCGACCAAGGGCGAGATCGTGGTGGACATGACCGGAACGAAGATCATGGGCGTTTCTGTTCCGGTCGTGACCAAGGGCGAAAGTCCGATCAAGTCTTCATTCACTCGAGGATATGCCGTTACCGGTGTCTCGTCGCGCGTCGACGAAAGCGCCGACAAGTTCGAGCGTATCCTCGACGTTATCATCGAGTATGCGGACATCGAGACTCGTCTCAAGCGACTTGGTGAAGAGATCCAAAAGACCAACCGCCGCGTGAACGCCCTTGAACAGGTCACCGTTCCGCAGCTAACCGAACAGGTAGCCTACATCCGCCAAACGCTCGACGAGCGGGCGCGCGAGGACTTGTTCCGGCTCAAGAAGGTCAAGGCAAAGATCGAGCGCAAGAAGGCTGCCCAACAGGCAAGCTGATGATGTCCGGCCTGCGCCGGTGCGTGCGGGCAGGGCCTTGCGCCGAGATAGTATGGGGTGGCGTCACCAACCGGGGGGTGAAGGCGCCGCCCCATAATGCTCTTCCGTCAGAGGCGTGTGTCAGCCTCGGTTTCCTTGAGACGCGCAACAGCGCCGCACATGGCGGCGCTGTGTTAGTTGTGGTGAATTCGAGACGAGCAGATCTCTGCAGAGCCGCTAACCCTTGTCGCGGACGACTACCGCCACATCGTTGAGGATGTCGACGGCATTGCGCGTATGCTTGCGCAATTCACGGCCAAGGCCGAGAATCACTCGAACGTCGTGCATGGTGAGTCGTCCAAAGTGCAGGTGTTCCCAGTCATCGCGGGCAGCATATGCCCAGAGCTCGCCCAGGATCCACTCCAGCTCTTCGACCTCACGGTTCTCAAGCTTACCCCACTCAGTCTTGAGCGCATGCCTCAGCCGATCCATTGCGCGTTCTACCGCGCGAGCCTTGCGCAGTTGGAATGTTCGCATTCCAATGTCTTCATCGGTAATATCCGGTCGTTGCATACTCATAGGTCCGCTTCACCTCCTATCGGGTCTGTTCGTTATGAACCTAGTATTCCCTTGTTTTAGAATGAAGCCGAGCCGACCATCTTGAACCCGGGATCCAATCCCTGAACGGAGTGTCATGGAGTTCTCTGAAGTCCTAGCAAAGCGCCGCTCGGTGCGCCACTTCAATTCGAAGCTCACCGTCTCCGACCAGGACGTGCGTGCGTTGCTATTAGCTGCCGTGAGTGCGCCGTCTGCAGGAAATATCCAGCCGTGGCGTTTCTCGGTCGTACGTTCTACGGAAGCGCGTGAGCGACTCGCCCAAGCACTGCATCAGAGATGGGCCACGAGCGCTCCCGCGATCATCGTGGTTTCGGTTGACCCTCGGCCGTGCTCCGCGCGATATGCGGCACGTGGCGAGATGCTGTATGCCATTCAGGATACCGCCGCCGCTGCGCAGAACATCTTGCTCGCAGCCGTCGACCGGGGCCTGGCGTCTTGTTGGATCGGGGCCTTCGATGAAGATGCCGTGCGCAAAGCCCTTGATTTGACCGAGCCGGTGACACCGGTAGCGATTCTGCCGATCGGCTACTCCGCCGAGTCTGCGGGAAAGCCTGCTCGCCGCCCGCTCGAAGAAGTGACCACCTGGCTCTAAGGGGGTCCCGTGGGACTCAAGTGCGCCGATCTGGATGAACTCCGAGGTCTCATAGGAGACTGCCATCGCTGTGCGCTGGGTGACACACGCACGACGTTGGTCTTTGGGGTGGGCCCCTCCAACGCCGATATCGTGCTCGTTGGCGAGGCTCCGGGGCGCAACGAGGATCTCAACGGGGAACCGTTCGTTGGTGCGGCAGGCAAACTCCTCGATGAGTTGCTCTCATCGATTGGAATGGCGCGAAACGGACTCTACATCGCCAACGTGCTCAAATGCCGCCCACCGGGCAATCGCAACCCTCAGGCACATGAGATCGAGACATGTACCCCGTTCTTGCGCGAACAACTGCGCCTCATAGACCCGGCGCTCGTTGTCACGCTTGGCAATTTCTCCACACGGCTACTGCTTGCCACCAACGAGCCGATCACTCGACTGCACGGGAAGGTGTGTCACGCTGGCGGTATGAGTATCCTACCGAGTTATCATCCCGCTGCGGCGATCTATGATCGCTCCAAGCGCAATGACCTGTTCTCCGATTTCGCCCGCATTCCCGACCTTGTCGTATCGAGCGCTGACGAGACGGTGTCTGCCGAGCGGATGAACGGCGCGGAGCATGGCTGAGTCCAAATTGATATCGCACAATGAATCGCAGACGCGCGACATCGGACGAGCGTTAGGCGCTGTCGCGAGCCCGGGAGACGTCGTGCTTCTCTGCGGGGATCTCGGTGCTGGAAAGACCGCGCTTACAAAAGGGGTCGCACAGGGCCTCGGCATTTCGGGGCCGATCACGAGCCCAACATTCAACATCCTTCTCGTGCACGAGGGTCGACTGCCTCTGTATCACATGGATCTCTATCGACTTGAATCCGGTAGCCAGCTTGAGGACATCGACTACTACGGAACCCTCGAGGCCGACGGTCTTTCTGTTGTCGAGTGGGGGGATCGCTTCGCCGAAGCAGACCCGGAGAACCGCGTACTCGTCACGATCACGACAACGGGCGATTTCTCCCGGTCGATCCTCTTGGAGTCGCGCGGTAAGCGCGGCGAAGCGCTTGCCGAATCATGGGTGGCAGAGTATCAAGCCATCGGTGCCGGCGAAGAGGATGCTCAATGAGCCATCTCGTGCTCGCCTTCGATACGGCCTCTGATTCGGTGGCGATCGCGCTTGGTCTGCGAGAGGGCCTTGACGTAGAGCTCCTGGCGACATGTGATTTTCCGGCACGACGTGCGGCTAACCTGCGCCTCCTTGATTCAGTGGCGCAACTACTGCGCGACAACGGACGTGCCGTCAATGAACTCTCAGAGGTGGTCGTGGGCCACGGACCGGGTTCATTCACCGGTGTCCGCATCGGGGTAGCGAGCGCGAAAGGGCTGGCGCACGGACTTGGCGTGCCGCTCTACGGCGTGAGCACGCTCGACGCCGTTGCCTGGCGACTCGCGGATCGAGACACACTGGTTGGCGTGGTCGCCGATGCCATGCGCAGCGAAGTGTATCCGGTGCTCTTTCGTGTTGAGCCGGGACATGTGGAGCGACTTGGGCCCGACCGGGTCATGCGACCCGAGTATGCGGCCGCAGAGTTCGCCGAGATCAGCGAGCCGATCCTGCTTACCGGCGACGGCCTCGGCAAGTACTCGTCGCTATTCACTGACGCTCTCCCGAACCATTCCACGATTGCCGAGGAACCCCTCTGGACGCCTTCCGGCGCAGGTTTGATCGCGGCGTATCAGGCAGCACTCTCATCCGGTGGGCTGGGAGACGGTGACCCCGCACTCGTGCTACCCGTTTACACGCGTATGTCCGATGCCGAAGAGAATGAACAGCGTCGAATCCGGGACGGTGCGCTGTGAGTGTTGAGATTCGGCCGATGCGGAACTCGGATATCGATGCGGTGCATGCGATCGAGACGGCGGTGTTCCCCTCGCCATGGAGCCGTGCGATGTTCATGGAGGAGTCTGCTCGCGAGAATGACCGGGTATGGATTGTGGCGGAGGCGGGAAATGAACTGCTCGGCTACGCGGGAATCATGCTGGTGGGAGAAGACGCACACATCATGAATCTCGCGGTCCGCCGCGATGCGCGCGGACGGGGCTTGGGAAGTGCGCTCCTCTCGGCTGTGATAGACGGAGCTGTATGTCGTGGAGCGGTTCACGTCACGCTTGAGGTCCGCGAGAGCAATGTGGCCGCCATTGGTCTCTATGAGTCAGCCGGACTCCACGATGTGGGAATGCGACCCGGCTATTACTCCGGAGGTGGCGAAAACGCGGTCATCATGTGGAGCGATGATATGAATGCGCCGGGCATGCAGGCGCGACGAGGGCAACTCGCGGCGCGCGCCGAGTCCGTGCTGGCCGATTTTGAGTTGCACGATGGCAGCGAACTAGTGCTTGGCATAGAGAGTTCGTGTGATGAGACTGCGGCTTCGGTCATGCGCGGAGGCAACGAACTCGTTTCGAGTGTGGTGGCAAGCCAGATCGTCTTCCATTCGCGTTTTGGCGGGGTGGTGCCGGAGATCGCAAGCCGCAAGCATACCGAGGCGATCGTCGGGGTGATCGACGAAGCGCTTGCCCGGGCCGGGGAGAGCCTCGGGCTTGATGGGCCGCTCCCGATCGGTGACCTGAGTGCGATCGCCGTGACTCATGGCCCGGGGCTTGTCGGGGCTCTGGTCGTTGGATTGGCATACGCCAAAGGATTGTCCCTAGCCACAGGTGTTCCGCTCGTGGGCGTCAATCACCTCGAGGGGCATATCTTCGCGAACATGCTCGCCGACCCGACCGTTGAGCCTCCATTGGTGGCACTCCTTGTTTCCGGCGGGCACACGTCACTCGTGCACATGCCCGCATGGGGGGAGTATCACACGCTGGGCGAGACCCTCGACGATGCCACCGGCGAGGCGTTCGACAAAGTCGCCAAGGTGCTCGGCCTCGGCTATCCCGGGGGGCCGATTCTCTCCACGTACGCGGCCGACGGTGACCCCGCAGCAATCGACTTCCCGCGGGCCATGATGCGCTCCGGAGATTACGCGTTCTCCCTCTCCGGGCTCAAGACCGCAGTCATCAACCACATTCGTCACGAGCGCGAAGCCGGACGCGAGATCGACATCCCTGATCTGGCAGCGAGCTTTCAGCAGGCGGTGATCGACGTCCAGGTGTCCAAGAGCGTCAGGGCTGCCGAGGAGTGCGGCGTGAAGATGTTCTGTCTCGCGGGCGGCGTCGCGGCAAACGCTGCTCTGCGCGAGGCGCTCCGTGAGGCTCTTGAGGCCATCGGAGTGCGGATGTCTGTGCCGCCGTTTGCGCTCTGCACAGACAACGCGGCGATGATCGCAGCGGCCGGGACGTATCGGTTCAGGCGAGGAGAACGACTCGGCTTGGATGCAGAGGCTGTCCCGGGCTTGCGTCTCGGATAGCCTGTTCTTCTGCACTTCTCGAGTAGAGATGATCGAGACTTCGCAGTCATCTCGTGGGCGGTCGCTTGTGCAGACTTGTTTAGGGGTAACAAGAGCGGGTGAACGTGTTGGCGGGGAAGGCCGGCGCGACACCGATTGAGGGGAGTGACTCCGTATGACAGTACATGCACGTCGTTCGTTGCGTATGGGACTTGTGGTGGTGCTGGGACTTGCTCTGGCGATCCCTGGTGCGAATATCGCGTTCGCGCGCGATGTCTCGGTGTCTGGAGTCGCGCCGCAGGTGGCTGCGCTGGCGCCGGACGTATACGAATCGGACGACACAACCGGCACGGCCAAGCTGTATAACCCGACCACTATGGGCAACAGTTGGACGTCATATCGAACGTTTGACGGCTCTAATCAGGCCCCCGATGACATGTACGACTACATCAAGGTTACGGTCGCCAAAGGAACTCCGATCTGGGTCGAGACCCAGACATATGATTTCTCGTTCTGGTATGACACAACGATTGAGATCACCACGGTCGACGGTACTCGTATCGCTTACGACGATGACAACGATTACGTCTCGGACACCTACTCGGACATGGTCTACATCGAAGCTCCGGAGACGGGGACGTACTACATCGAGATCTACAACAACGCCGAAGAGATCTTCGCATATCAACTACATGTGACCCTCGGTGATGCGCGCAGAGTCTCAGGTGCGAATCGATTCAGGACCGCAACGGAGGTCTCACGACTACTGTTTGACGGGACCAATAATCCCGAGAATGACACAGGCATAGGCACCGACACGGTCTTTGTGGCGAACGCCTACAACCCCGCAGATGCACTCGCAGGCGCTGCGCTTGCTGCGCAGGCCGACGGCGTACTGCTGCTCACCAACCAGGATTCGCTTCCCTGGGAGACCGCGACTGAAATCGACCGCGTGCTCGAGTCGTACTGGTGGAATAACTCTGACACGTATGTCTACGTGCTTGGTGGCCCTGTGGCTGTCAGCAATGACGTCGTGGACGAGATTGCTGACTTGCGGCATGTGCTCAACGTTGAGCGCATCTCGGGTGCCGATCGCTACGCGACGGCTGCCGCGGTTGGAGATGCGACCGGCGACATCGAGAGCTTTAATTCCACCGCGTTCATTGTCAACGGAAGTGCGTGGGCAGACGCGCTCGCTGTCGCGCCAGTCGCCGCCTACAATGGCAGCGTAGTGCTCATGACTACGAAGAATGATGTGCCTGCTGTGACCATGAAATGGCTCGATGACAACGGAATCACTGATGTGGTTGTCGCGGGCGGCTCGGCGGTGGTTGGTCCTGCGGCCATTACAGAACTCGAGTCTCTTGTCGGCACTTCAAGCATCGAGGTTCTGGCTGGTGACAATCGCTATCAGACGGCACGTTTTGTCGCTGAGTGGGGTGTAGACAATGCCGGCATGACCAATGAGTTGTGCGTGGTTGCCAGCGGCGCGAACTTTGCCGATGCGCTGTGCGCTGCTCCGGTCAGCTGGTGGTACGGTGGTCCTCTCCTGCTCACAACGCCCGCTTCGCTGCATTCTGAGATAAAGACGTACTTCAATGGTGCTGGCCATATCGGTGAGCCCAATGGGAGTGATAGCAGCGGCACCGGTTGCTTCGTTCTGGGCGGTGAGTCTGCGATCTCTAAAGCGGCATATATCTCTCTCAGGGACTACTGGAAAGTCGTGAACTAGAAGCACGGGTTTGTATTCTGCGTTTGTGACGTGCTCTGAAAGGGAGGGCCGGGTCTTTGGATCCGGCCCTCTTGACGCGCTAGCGGGTTCGCATACGATATCTCAGTCGCAGACGCTCAACTTTCTTCACGAAATCGGCATAAATTGCCCCTTGAACCTTGCTCCCAGGTGCCCTAGAATCCGATACTGTTGGCACTCACGCCTAGCGAGTGCTAGCAAGCGATGAATCCGGTTGCGAAACGGGTATACAGCCCTTGCGCACAAGAACGATGTGCATTCGGGAGCATCGCAGTGGGGGTCTGCCTGGCCTTCATTCGTGTTCGGTATCTATTGGCGTTGTCGTATCAGGAAATACAGGAGGGCAGCGAATGAATCTCAAACCATTGGGCGATCGCGTGATCGTCAAGCCGGCGGAAGCCGAGAGGGAGACCAAGTCAGGTCTCGTTATCCCGGACTCCGCCAAGGAAAAGCCGCAGCGCGGCGAAGTCGTCGCCGCAGGCGAGGGCAAGCGTAACGACGATGGCGAGCGTATCGCGCTCGACGTCAAGGTCGGCGACACGGTCGTGTATGGCAAGTACGGCGGCCAGGACATCAAGATTGAGGGTGTCGAGTACAAGATCCTCAACGAGAGCGATATCTTCGCCGTTGTTGAGGGCTAGGACGGCCGTGCCACCAGTTCGCTCCATTCTACGAACGTCTCGATAGGAGGAAGTGCCAAATATGGCCAAAGAAATTCGTTTTGATGAAGAAGCCCGTCGTGGGCTTGAGGCTGGCGTAAACAAGCTGGCTAATGCAGTGAAGGTGACGCTCGGCCCCAAGGGTCGCTACGTGGTGCTCGAGAAGAAGTTCGGTGCACCGACCATCACCAACGATGGTGTGACTATCGCCAAGGAGATCGAGCTCGAGGATCCCCTGGAGAACATGGGTGCGCAGCTCGTCAAAGAGGTAGCAACCAAGACCAACGACGTTGCCGGTGACGGTACCACCACTGCAACCCTGCTCGCTCAGGTGATCGTGCGTGAGGGTCTGCGCAACGTTGCAGCCGGTGCCAACCCGCTGGCAATCAAGCGCGGCATCGAGAAGGCTGTTGAAGCGGTTGTTGTGAAGATCGCCGAGAACGCCAAAGACGTCGAGGACAAGGACGAGATCGCCCACGTTGGAGCCATCTCGGCCGCCGATGAGACCATCGGCAACAAGATCGCCGAGGCGATGGATGTTGTGGGCAAGGACGGCGTTATCACCGTCGAGGAGTCCCAGACCTTTGGTATCGACATCGAGACCGTTGAGGGCCTGCAGTTCGACAAGGGCTACATGTCTCCCTACATGGTCACCGATCCCGATCGCATGGAAGCGGTGCTCAACGATCCGTTCATCCTGATCGTGAACCAGAAGATCAGCAGCATCCAGGACATGCTCCCCGTGCTTGAGAAGGTCATGCAGGCCGGCAAGCAGCTCCTGATCATTGCCGAGGATGTCGAGGGCGAAGCGCTCGCGACCTTGATCCTCAACAAGATCCGCGGCACGTTCACCGCAATCGCAGTGAAGTCCCCGGGTTTTGGCGATCGTCGCAAGCGCATGCTTGAGGATATCGCTATCGTGACAGGCGGCTCGGTCGTCACCGAGGAACTCGGCATGAAGCTCGAGGAAGTCGGACTTGAGATTCTCGGTCGTGCCAAGACCGTCAAGGTCACCAAGGAAGACACCGTCATCGTCGATGGTGCCGGCACAGAAGAGCAGATCAAGGCTCGCATCAACCAGCTCAAGAATGAGATCGAGAATTCGGACTCGGACTTCGACCGTGAGAAGCTCCAGGAGCGTCTGGCCAAGCTCTCCGGTGGTGTCGCTGTTATCAAGGTTGGCGCTGCGACCGAAGTTGAGCTCAAGGAGAAGAAGCACCGCATCGAGGATGCTCTTCAGGCGACTCGCGCGGCCGTCGAAGAGGGTATCGTTGCCGGCGGCGGCGTTGCTCTCATCGATGCGCTTCCCGCGCTTGATGCGCTCGACCTCTCCGATGATGAGATGGTCGGCGTGAACATCATTCGCAAGGCACTCGTTGAGCCACTCAAGACGATCGCGTCGAACGCAGGTTTCGAGGGCTCCGTTGTTGTTGAGAAGATCCGTGAGGCCGCTACTGCCGGCTACGGACTCAATAGCGCAACCGGTGAGTACGGCGACCTCATGGCCGCCGGCGTCATCGACCCCGTGAAGGTGACCCGCTCGGCGCTTCAGAACGCCGCTTCGGTCTCTGCACTCATCCTGATCACCGAAACGGCCGTCACGGACGCGCCTGTCGATGATTCGGGTGCTGCGGCAGCTGCCATGGCCGGTATGGGCGGTGGCATGGGCGGAATGATGTAGCGCGCGAGCGCTCATCCCGCCTGCTATCAGGTGAAATGCGAGGTCCCGGGGCGGTTCGCTCCGGGACCTCGTTTCTGTGTGGCGGCCTGACGGATGCACGTCGTCGCGATGCGCGTTACACTCGAAGGCACAACTCGGCGAACGCCACAGGAGAGCCACCATGGATCCAGAGTTCCAAAGAGAGTGGACAAAGCTCCGTACTGAGCATACGCACGACCGGGATGGCTCTAATAACTACGGGTGCTTCAATGTGGAGGCATGCCGAAACTGCAACTATGTGTACAACTCACGTGCCTGCATCGGCTGCCACAACTCGGACAGCGTCATCGAGTGCGTGCAGTGCGTTGACTGTCGTGATTGTGCGTTCTGTGTTGGCCTCAACGGGGCACGCTTCCATATCCTCAACAAAGAGCTCTCGGAGCAGGAGTACTACGCGAAGCTCACCGAGATGGGCATCGACTGGAACGTCGAAGCGTTCGATCCGATGATGGATAGCTTCTAGGCCGAGCATGACTACTCTGTCGTACCTCCCATGATCAGCGTTTCTATCGGCATACTGGTTGTGATCGGTACTCTGCTCGTGGTCGGCTCCTTCGTTGTCCTCTTTCTGTTCACGCGAAAGAGGCTGCTTTCCGACGCGGATCTCGTGGCATTCGTGGAGCACGTTGAGGATGCACGAACCGCTCAAGATGAGGCCGCGAAAGACTCTTCGAACTAGAAGGGCAGTCCGTCCCAGACGAACGTCGCGCCCAAGTAGATCAGGAACCCGGCGAGTCCGCCAATGATCCAGCGGTAGATGCGATCCGAGAGAAGCCCGCGCCCTGAGCTTACAGCGAGAATCACGAAGGCGTACCATGCCACGTCGGCGAGCTCATGCCCAATGAAGAATGCGACAACGCCCACGGGTCCGATGGCCAGACCATCAGCGGCAAGCTTCACGCCGATGGTCGCCCACCACAGCGTCCAGTAGGGGTTCGAGAGGGATACGAGCGCTCCATGGAGCACCGGTCCGAAAGCCGAGGGTTCCTCGGCAGCTTGGAGATCGGCGGCGATGGTTCCGGTCAAAGCTCCCTTGAGCAGCCCGTAGCCCATCCACAGAAGCACTGTTCCGCCGATGAGCGCCATTCCCATTGCCACGCTCGGGCGTTTCAGGAACTCCTGCAGGCCAAACGCGAACCCGATGAGGAGCAGCGCTTCGAGTAGGGCGTGTCCCACGAGCATCAGGAATGCTGCAAGGCGACCGTCGCGCAGCGTACGAGTGATAGTCACCGTGAGATAGGGGCCGGGTGACATTGCGCCCGAGAGCCCGACGAGGAATGCCGAGAAGCCGAGTGCCAGAGCTGCCGTGAGGTCCCCAGAGGTCATGATCCAGAGTATGGCAGAAGGTGCGGACTCAGCGGTCCAGCAGCCCGTCGTAGAGTTCCAGCATCCTGTCGGCCATGATGCGAATGTCGTAATCCTGTGCCGCCTTGCACGCTGCCGCTGACATCGACTGAAGCTCATCTGCATTCCGTGCGATGCGTGTCAGTGCTGCCGCGAATTCGTCAACGCTTTCGTTGGTCAGGAGGCCGGTCACGCCGTCATCGATGATGTCGCCAACGCCGGGCGAGTGGATACCCACCGCGGGCAGTCCTGCGGCCATTGCTTCCATGATCACGAGCGGGTGGACTTCGGAGACAGAGGCCGTGACAAAGGCGTCTGCGGCGGCGATGACATCGGGCACGTCCTTGTATGGCGTGCGGCCGTTGAAGTGCACGCGGTCGATCAGGCCGTGGGCCCACAACTTCTCCTGGGCCTCGCCTCGACCAGGGCCATCGCCGATTATGAGCAGGCAGAGGTGGGCATTGGCTTGTGCAGCGCGTATGAACGAGTCAACGAGCAGGTTGAAGTTCTTCTCAGGTCCGATTCTGCCCAGGTAGCACAAGACCATCGAGTCCTCGGCAAAGCCGAATTCCGATTTGGTTCGAGGCGCTGCAGGTGACATGAAGGGATGCGTGTCCACCGCATTCGAGTGCTCAACCGCGGCATCCGTGATGCCAAAATCAGAGAGCCACTGCTTGATGCCGGGCGACGGTGCCAGTACGAGGTCAACGTCGCCAGCGAAAGCGTTGAGATAGCGCTTGAGAAACGAGATGCGAATACTGCGGGGAATGAAACCGGCGTATGCATCGGAGTAGATGTCGTAGCGCGTATGGTTGGTGAATACCACGGGGATACCTCGCGACCCGCATTCGCGCAATGCGACCCGACCTGAGAGAAACGGGTGATTCACGTGTGCGATGTCGAGCGAATGCATGACCTCGCGAGCTTCGGCCGAGGCACCGAGTCCCATCTGCCAACCTGTCGATCCCCAGGCGAGCGCCGGTGAGCGCAGTACGTTCGGCTCGTCGTCCACATGGTCGCGATTCCCATAGGTGAACACAAAGACTTCGTGACCGAGATGCTCGAAGCGCTCTTTGTACAGTGAGATGTAGTTGGTCACTCCGCTCAAGTGCGGCTTATACATGTCAGCGAACATGCCGATACGCACGTGACTCCTCCTTGATTGAGCCTGTCCCCGTTCAGTCTGTCGCACGTGCGAGTGGCACCACGGCGAACCATCGAGTACAGTACCAGATGCTCTGGTGACGCCATTGTCGCCGTTGCCTGCTCGTCACGCATCCTTAGAGGAGATACCCTGTGGCCCTTTCTATCGGCATCGTTGGCCTTCCCAATGTGGGTAAGTCGACACTGTTCACTGCCCTCACACGCAAGGCCGTGCTCGCGGCCAACTACCCGTTCGCGACCATCGAGCCCAACGTGGGCATCGTTCCCGTGCCGGACTCCCGTCTGCAGAAACTCGCAGACATTGTGAATCCGCAGGCGGTTCTCCCTGCAGCGGTTGAATTCGTTGACATCGCCGGGTTGGTCAAGGGCGCGAACGAGGGTGAGGGCCTGGGCAACCAGTTCCTGGCAAACATTCGTGAGACCGACGCGATCGCCGAGGTCGTGCGGTACTTTGCCGATGAGAACGTGATCCATGTCGATGGCCGGATCGACCCGCAGGGTGACGTTGAGACGATCCGCACCGAGCTCATTCTGGCGGACCTGGGCACCATCGACCGCGCATGGTCGCGCACCGAGAAAGAGGCCAAGCGCGACAAGGACGCAGCCGCGAAGCTCGAAGTGATGCGTAAGTTGCAGGAGTGGATGAACGAGGGGCACCGCGCGGCAAAACTCGATCTCTCGGATGAGGAGCGCGGACTTGTGCGCGACCTGCATCTGCTCACCATGAAGCCCATGCTCTATGTCGCCAACATCGATGAGGACGACATCGGCAAGGAGATCGCACCCATCGACGGGCAGATACCGGTCCCGATCTGTGCAAAGATCGAAGCTGAGATGGCTGAACTCGAAGCCGAGGAGCTCGAAGAGTATCTCGATATGAGTGGCCTCGAGGAACCCGGCCTCAACGCGCTCATCCGCCAGGCATATTCACTCCTGGGATTGCAGAGCTACTTCACGGCCGGCGAGGTCGAAGTGCGCGCCTGGACGATTCCGGTCGGTGCGAAGGCTCCGCAGGCAGCTGCCGTGATCCATACCGACTTTGAGCGTGGGTTCATCAAGGCGGAGGTCGTTGGCTACGATGACTACATTGCCGCAGGTGGCGAGTCCGGCGCGAAGGCGGCAGGCAAATTCCGCATCGAGGGCAAAGAGTACGTTGTCTCCGATGGGGATGTCATTCACTTCCGCTTCAACGTCTGACTAGCGCGCGAGACCCTTCTCGATCTCCCAGTCCATGAGATAGGGGAGAGCTCCCGGTCCGCCGATTATAGTGAAATCCGCGAGGCGTTCCTCCTCGTTGATGAGGAACTCACGGGTGTACGGGCTCATATATCGCCCGCCGAGCAGCATGATCGGTCGACCTTCTCGCGCTGCCAGCGTACCTGCGCTCAGTGCATCGGGGAACTTTACCCCGGTTGCCACATACGGCTCAAGCTCGCCGGGGAACATGGCGTTCAGTACTGCGATGTTTGTGGCGTAGCGATTCACGCCAGCCGTACGCGTGACAGCCTTTGGCCCGAACCCAAGAGAACCGGCCTTGACCGCGCTTGCCAACTCTTCGGTGATGACAGCTGTTCCGCCAATCACCCATGCCGAGGAAATCTCCTCGTCGTGCGCGAGTAGGAACGAACCCACCGATGTGGGCAGCGCGGATTTCTGTGTGAGCAGGATCGGTTCTCCGGATGCCCCGGCCGACGCCGATACCGAGAGTGCATCAGCGAACGAGGCTCCACTTACGAGTACGACGCGTCCGGACTCGGGAATCCCCACCTCCTCTGCAATGAGGGCGGCGGTTTCGTACCGGTTCGCTCCGGCGATCCGCCTGACGGCATCCTGCTCCAGACCCGCGGCCGCGCCAGCCTGGACGGTCGTTGTCGAAAGTAGTGCTGCTTCGCCACCCAAGACAATGATCTCGCTTGGCGCAAGCTCGGCCAGAGCATGCCTCGTTGCCGAGGACAGACCCGACTTCGCGGTAAGAAGCAGTGGGGCGTCAAGCGCCATCGAGAGCGGGGTTGCTGCAAGAGCATCCGGCCAGTTTTCGCCCGAAGCGAGCAGGACCGTTTCGGCGCCGTCGGGCCAGCCCTCACGGGCGATCTCGGTGGCGGTCTCATACCGCGTAGCGCCATAGCGGCGATCCCAGAGCGGCTTGAAGGGGTCCTCGGCCATGAATCGCTCCACGCCGTCGGCGATGCCGTCGGCGAGTCGCGCGCGGAACCATGGGTTGAGGAGCAAGCCGCGTTCATAGCTGTTCGAGAGGAACGCTGATTCGATAAGAATCGAGGGCATGTTGGACCATCGGACCACGTAGAATCCAACTACATTGACGCCGTCATTCTGAACGTTGTAGGTGGGGCTCGTCTCGGCGATCATCTCCGTCTGCACGAGTGTCGCGAGGCGATTCGACAGAATCTTGTCCGTCTTGTTGTCCCAGTTTCGATATGTGGAGGTTCCCCGGGCAGAACTCGAACCCACCGAGTCGCAGTGAATCGAGATGAAGATGTCCGCGCCCCATTCGTTAGCCTTGTCGCAACGGGCCTGGAGGTCGTCATAAGGGATCGAGCCGGTCTGGTTCGGGTCGTACTTGTAGATACCGGTCTGACCGTCGGCGTAGTAGCGCACCCCCGAGTCGACGTAATGCCAGGTACCGCGGTCCCTGAGGCCCGGCGAGGTGTCGCGCGTGCGCGAGAGCGCGGTATCGATACCGCGAGACTCAAGCTCGCGACTGAGCTCCAGGCCAATGAGGAGGTTGACGTATTCCTCGGCAACTCCGCCCTGGACCGCACCGGGGTATGGCCCTCCGTGACCGGGGTCGATAAAGACACGTGTGGCGGACGCAGGGGATGCGAATGCCATGCTCAGGCAGAGGGCTGATGCCACAATCGTGGCGATGAATGGCAGGCGTGCGCGACGCGCGAACACCTGAGATCGGCTGATGTGATTCATGGCTGCGTCTCGATCTCTTCTTTGGCCGGGGTCACATTGGACTCATGTGTCCACGGCCACGGATGCGAAAACTCGACACTATTATAGCCATGACGGTTACATAGTCACGATATTCGGCATAGAATACGTACACCGAGGTGCCACCCGTGGGTGGTCGCTCGCGCGGGTACGCAATCACAGCTCACATCAGACCAGGCTTATCGTTCGCCGCATCTCTCGGGCGCGGGGCGCTGGTCTTTGTGCTATCGGTAGCGCACCGCGAACGTGGTTGCAGTGGTTGATACGAGGTGAAGACGGTTCCCTTCTTTGGGACCTACGGATACGAGGAGGCAGCGAGAACACATGGAAATCGAGATCGGACGGGGCAAGACCGCACGCCGTGCCTACGGCTTTGATGACATCGCAATCGTGCCGAGTAGGCGCACACGTGACCCGCGCGACGTCGATATCTCATGGACGTTCAACTTCCGCGGCAGGGAGTATAGCTTCGCGCTGCCGGTGCTCGCCTCGGCCTGTCTCTTATACACATCTGACGCTG
>JAGXFU010000002.1 GCA_024637115.1 Actinomycetes bacterium | reverse complement strand
GCGTGTAGTCTCTGACAGGCCGGCGTTGCAACACGAGTCCGGGACGAAGCTTTCCGAGTTGAACCATCACACGCGCCGCCCTCCCCGATCAGACACCCAGGCGCCACCCATATCGAGTCGCGGACGCTTGCGCTTCGAGCCGAGGAACTCAAGAACACTCGCAGCATCACGGTTGATGAGCTCATCGCGAGTAAGCCCGATCTCCTTGGCAGCCCGAAGTGCAGAATCGAACCGCCCTACATGGAAGGCAAAGTGAGCATCTGAACCGATGGCAATCGGAGCCCCTGCCAGAACCGCTGCAGCCGCGAACTCACGTTCCCGTTCGGCGCTCCCTGCACGCGCGCTCGTAAGCGAGAACGAATGATCGTTCAGTTCAAGGATGACTCGATGCTCGGCAGCCGCCGCGACGACCTCATCAAGGTCAAGCGGAAACTCATGCTCATTACCCGGATGGGTGATCTGATCGACACTGGGGTTGGCGATCACCCGAAGAAGCGCAGCCGTGTTTTTAGCACGATCCAGATCATCAAAGCCGGTCAGTGGGTGAAAACCCACGGAAACGAAGTCCAACAGGCACAACAAGTCATCGGGCAGATCAATACCGTTTTCGCTCTCCAGAGAAAGACTCGCCTCGCAGCCTTTGAGAATACGAACACCATCGATCACGCTCGGGACGGCCTTGAGATTCCAGAAGTACCACGGATGAGACCCCTGCGGGACAGTCGGACCGTGGTCGGTCACGGCGATCAACTCGAGGCCTTTCGCCGACGCGGCCGCCACCAGCTCCTGAAGCGATGAATACGCGTGCCCCGATGCGGTGGTATGAGTGTGAAGATCCGCCAGAAGGCGCATGCGCTATGACCCCGCTTCTGCGGCAGATTGTCCGCCAACGCGCCAGCGATGGTAGCCGATCACAAAATCGTCGAGGTCGCCGCCCAGCACCGCATCCACATTGCCGGTCTCGACCCCCGTACGAACGTCTTTGACCATCTGATAGGGGTAGAGCACGTAGTTGCGAATCTGACTGCCAAACGTGATGTCCTTGCGTTCGCTCCGCAACTCATCCAGTTCGGCCTGGCGCTTTTCCTCTTCATATTCGTAGAGCCGCGCCCGCAAAATCACCATCGCAGTCTCTTTGTTCTTATGCTGGCTCTTCTCGTTTTGGCAGCTCACAACAATCCCCGTTGGGATGTGGGTTATGCGCACGGCAGAGTCTGTCGTATTGACGGACTGACCGCCCGGGCCACTCGAGCGAAACACGTCGATGCGCAGGTCTTCCTCATTGAGCTCGACCTCTATGTCGTCGCCGATCACCGGCAGCACCTCGACACCCGCGAACGTGGTCTGCCTGCGCTTCTTCTCATCGGTGGGGCTGATTCTGACCAGGCGATGAACGCCTGCTTCAGATAGAAGCATTCCATAGGCATTACGACCGTGAACGGTAAAGACCGCCCGGTCGATTCCAAGTTCCACACCCTCCGGCGCATCGTGCATATCTATCTTCCAACCCGAACGCTCAGCGTACTTGAGATACATCTTCATGAGCATCTCTGCCCAGTCCTGGGCCTCCAGGCCACCCTGTCCGGGCATGATGGTGACAATCGCATCTCCCGCATCGAATTCGCCGTCAAACCATGTGGCGATCTCAAGAGAGTCTATTCGCGTGCCGAGGTCCTTGATGATGCCAG
Source organism: Actinomycetes bacterium (assembly GCA_024637115.1). Lineage (GTDB taxonomy): Bacteria > Actinomycetota > Coriobacteriia > Anaerosomatales > JAGXFU01 > JAGXFU01. The sequence continues at coordinate 52,551 of JAGXFU010000002.1, read as the reverse complement.
CTACCTCATCCGCCATCTCGACGTCTTCACCTTCAACCGCCAGTTCGTTGGCGACTTCAAGGTTGTCGAGATCGGCGCATATCGACTCGTAGAGTTTGACCTCTTCGCGAACGCCGGAGAGTCCGCTCATGACCGACTGAGCAGCCTGCGCATCATCCCAAAACCCCGGTTCCGCGGCACGCGCTTCAACGCGCTCAATCTCAGCACGCTTCTTATCCAAATGCAGGTAGTCCTCCATAGCACCCACGCGCTCGCGCAAGGCCGCTACGTCGCCTACTCGATCTTCCACTGTGGCCATCTAGTCGTTCGCTCCATGACATTTCTTGTACTTCTTGCCGCTGCCGCATGGACACGGATCGTTACGGCCTATATCGGCGAACGGATCCTTCTTGTCCTTGACCACCGTTGCGGCCTTTGCGCCGCCTCCTGCTGCCTGTGATGCTGCGGCTATCTGATTAGGCGATGGTCCTGCTGGCCCTGCCTGGGCGGCGGCCTCTACAGCCCCCTTGAAGATGGTCGACTCACTGGGCGCGGTGTACGAAACATCGGAGACGGGCTGCTGCACTGCAGGCTCTTTCACGACCTGGATACGCATGATGGTGCGCAGGAAATCAGTGTTGATGCCCGCAACCAACTCCCCGAACATGTTGTACCCTTCGGACTTGTACTCAACGAGCGGGTCGCGCTGACCCATCGCACGCAGACCGATACCGTCTTTGAGGTAGTCCATCTCAAGCAAGTGCTCCATCCATCGCGTGTCGATCACGCGCAGCATCACCTGACGCTCGAGTTGGCGAAGTGCCTCAGAGCCCAGGTTCTCCTCCTTGGCAGCGTAGGCCTCAAGTGCCTTGCCCGCGAGATGGTCGGCGAGCTCATGCGGATTGTCGATGTCACCCTTGGCTCCGGGTACAACGCCCTCGAGTCCAGTCAGATCCTTGTACCAGACGTCCAGACCATCCCAATCCCACTCCTCTGAGTAGACGCGTTCGGGACAGTACTCGAGAACGGCATCAGTGAACACGTCGGTCATCATTTCGGTGACCCGTGCGTGGATATCCTTACCGTCGAGAATCCGATTTCTTTCCGCGTAGATGACCTCACGCTGCTTGTTCATCACATCGTCATACTCGAGGACGTGCTTGCGTGCCCCAAAGTTCATCGCTTCAACTTGGCGCTGAGCGCTCTCGATAGCCTTCGACACCATGCTGGCCTGAATCGGCATATCATCGGGAACGCTCGTCTTAGCCATCATCGCCGAGATGCGGTCCATCCGATCACCGCCGAATAGGCGCATCAGGTCGTCCTCGAGTGACAGATAGAACTGCGACAGGCCCGCGTCTCCCTGACGTCCTGATCGACCACGAAGCTGATTATCGATACGCCGAGAGTCGTGGCGTTCGGTTCCGATAACGGCGAGACCGCCCGCCGTGATGACCTTCTCATGCTCCTCGGCGCAGATGCGCTTTGCCGAGGAAAGAGCTTCCGTCTTCTGCTCGTCGGTCGCCTCGGCAGGGTCGACTCCACGCTCTACCAACAGGTCTTCGACGAGGAACTCAGGGTTGCCACCCAGAATGATGTCGGTGCCTCGACCTGCCATGTTGGTTGCGATGGTTGCGGCCCCGAGCCGTCCTGCCTGTGCAACGATGTGCGCCTCTTGCTCATGGAACTTTGCATTCAAGACGCTGTGCTTGATGCCGCGTTTGACCAGCAGACGCGCGAGGCGCTCGGAGTTCTCAATCGAGATCGTGCCCACGAGGCACGGCTGACCCACAGCGTGGCGTTCGGCGATCTCATCGGCCACCGCCGAGAACTTCGCCTCGACGGTGCGGTAGATGAGGTCGTTGCGATCGTCGCGAATCATGGGCATGTTTGTTGGGATCACCATGACCGGCAACTTGTAGATTTCTCGGAACTCCGCATCTTCGGTGACTGCGGTACCGGTCATGCCGGAGAGCTTCTCGTACATGCGGAAATAGTTCTGCAGGGTAATCGTGGCAAGTGTCTGGTTCTCCTCGCGTACGTGCTGCTTCTCTTTTGCCTCGATTGCCTGATGCAGCCCCTCGGAGTATCGACGCCCGACCATCAGACGTCCGGTGAACTCATCGACGATGAGAACCTCGCCGTCCTTGACGACATAGTCGACATCACGCTTGAACAGGAACTCGGCCTTCAGCGCCTGCTGCATGTGATTGACCATCTGACCGCTTGGATCGGAGTAGAGATCCTCGATGTTCAGCCATTGCTCTACCTTAGCCACACCCTCCTCTGTGGGAGCGACCGTGCGCTTGGCCTCATCGAGCTCAAAGTCGATTTCGGGCTTGAGGCGGGGTACAACTCGGGCGAACGACTTGTAGGCCTCGGCCGACTTGGTTCCGGCGCCCGAGATGATGAGCGGAGTCCTGGCCTCGTCGATGAGAATCGAGTCGACCTCGTCAACGATGGCGAATCCGTGACCGCGCTGAACGCGATTCCCGGGTACCACCACCATGTTGTCGCGCAAGTAGTCGAAGCCGAATTCACTGTTGGTGCCGTACGTGACCGCAGCCGCATACGCGGGCTTGCGCCTGGAAGGATCCATCTGAGCCTGGATCAGACCGACATCCATGCCAAGGAATCGGTAGACCTGACCCATCCACTCGCTGTCGCGCTTTGCGAGGTAGTCGTTGACGGTAACAACATGAACCGCCTTACCGGTGAGAGCGTTGAGATATCCCGGCAACGTGGCTGCAAGCGTCTTGCCTTCGCCAGTCTTCATCTCAGCGATCATGCCCCGGTTGAGCACCATGCCACCAATGAGCTGAACATCGAAGTGACGCATACCGAGCGCTCGGACCGCAGCCTCTCGGCAGGTGGCGAACGCCTCGGGCAGGAGATCATCAACCGGTTCGCCGGCATCGAGCCTCTCACGATATGTGACCGTGAGGGCCCTCAACTCCGCATCCGACAGCGGCTGCATTCTCGGCTCTAGCTCGTTGATTCTCGCTGTTGTCGCTTCGAACTGTCGCAGCTGCTTGCCCTCGCCGAGGGTGAGCAATTTGCCAAGGATATTAACCATATGAACAGCACCTTCTAGCAGGCTGGGGTGGGCGCGAAAAGCGCTACCGATTCTAGCACACGGACCAGGACCCAAGAGCTGCAAGTGCGTCGTTGTGGAGCGGTTGACTCCGTGCGCGGCGACTCTTCTCAGATCGCACAGTCGGGGCCGGTGAACGCTCAGCTGTCCACCGGCCCCGCCGTTTGCGCGAAAAGCACCTCGGGCCCGAAAGGCCGACCGCATCTTCCCGGTATCCGGTGCCCCTCAGGAGTCTCCCTCTCCTCACCGATCGGGACGGCTCCGCGCTTCCGCTCGTCTCTTGCCGAGAGGCCCGACATACCCTCCGCTCATTGCACCGGAACCTACGTTCGCGGCGCTGCCAGAGTGTCTCAGAGAAGTCTATCCAGAGTCTAAACGGTCCCAAAACCCGACAAACGGTAGTAACACACATCACATTTCCGCGGATTTCATGCCGTTTATCGTAGATTGTTGACCTATTGTCCCGTTCATCTCCTGTATAGTGCCTTTCGTCGCCGATATCTAGCATTGAGGGCAGGACGACGACCACTTGTCACTAGAGGGAGCGGAGATCGTTATGTATGAGGGCAACCGGACACAGGTCGCAACCACACGCAGGCTGGACCGTAGTGCTGTCTCCACGCTTCTCATCCTGGGGATCTTGGCGCTGACCCTGCTTCTGGTGAATCCGGGAGTCGCGCTCGCTGTTGACCGCTATGAAGTCGACGATGCGCGCACGATCATTGTTGGAGCAGTCCCTGGCGGCGCGCAGGTGTATCGAGACATCGACCCTTATGGCGACATCGACTGGATAGAGGTCCCGGTCGCAGCAGGTCATACATATGTGATCGAAACCCTGCCGGACGAGAACGAGTGGTTCGACAGCAAGCTTGATGTGTTCATGGCCGGCTCTGATGTCGCGCTCGCCTCCGATGACGACGGCGGAACCAACCTTCTGTCGCGGGTCGTTCTGACCGCACAGACCGACGCTATCTGGCACGTTCGCGTCACAGGCTACAGCTACTACGCTACCGGCTCCTACTCCCTAAATGTGTACGACATCGCACCTTCAACCCTGAACGGCATCGTACGCGGCGTGGCGGAGATGCCTGTTGCCAACGCACGGGTGAGCGTCTATGCCATGGACACCTACGCATGGGACCGTGTTGCGCTTGCCCACACCAATGAGTCCGGCCAGTATTCATTCACTCTTTCACCGGGCACCTACCGCCTTGGCTACGTTCTCGAAGGCGAAGAGTACGTCGAGGAGTTCTACCTCAATGCGTCCAGCCTGCAGACGGCACAGGATATCTCTCTTGCTGCCGAGGAGGTTCGCACACTCGACGACGTGAATCCTGTCCCCTGGAATCGAGTGACCGGGGCGGTGTACGACGAAAACGGTGAACAGCCGCTCGCCAGCATCTCGATTGCCGCATACCATCTCACCGGCACCAAGTGGGAAGCCTTCTCCTGGACCCTGACCGACAACGACGGATCGTGGAGCATGCCCCTTGCCCAGGGCACCTACAAGTTCAAGTACTCAGACGCTAGCGAAGCCAAGGGCGACATGTTCTACCCCGAGGCACTCACGCTCGACGCCGCAACCGAAGTCATCGTGGGCAGCGATCCCCTGACTCTTGATGCAAACATGATCCCCAACCCCAATGCGGACACGACCCCACCGGTCACAACCAGCGACGCCTACCGCTTCCTGGTCGCCCCCGCAGTGGTCACCTTCAGCGCCACAGATGAGGCCGGAGTAGCAGACACCTTCTACCGTCTCAACGGCGGCGAGTGGGTCTCCGGAACCGTTGTTGAGCTCGCAGCGGGCACACACACTATCGAGTACTACTCGGTGGATACGAAAGGCAACGAGGAAAATCCCACGAGCGAAACAATAGAGGTTCGCATTGGCTCCGTGAGCGTCCAAGCGATCGCCGGTGCCGACAGGTTCTCAACCGCAGTCGCGATATCACAAAAGACGTTCCCTGAGGGCGCAGATGCAATCATCATCGTGACTGGTACCTCTTGGCCTGACGGACTCAGCGCGGCGAGCCTCGCAGGTGCCCTAGACGCCCCCATCCTCCTGGTCAACGAGAGCAGCGTCCCGGATGTCGTCACATCCGAGATCGTTCGCCTAGGCGCCTCGCGCATCATCATCATTGGCGGCGAGAAGGCGGTCAGCGCCAACGTTCAGGACTTCGTGGCCGGCTATGTCGGAACACAGAATGTGGAGCGCATCAGTGGCGCCAACCGATTCGAGACCGCCCGCCTGGTTGCCGAGGCAACACTCAGCCAGCTGGCACTCGACGGAATCGACTGGAGCGGAAACTACGTGCTGGCATCCGGGATCTCGTTCCCCGACGTGCTTGCAGCATCGCCCCTGTCCGCACACATGGGCTGGCCCGTACTGCTCACGAATCCGGATGCACTGCCTGACGCAACGGTGCAGTTCCTCACACAGCATCCGGGCGCAACCGCGCTCGTTGCCGGAGGACCGGTTGCGGTCTCAGAAAATGCCGCACGTGAGGCCGACCGCATCACCGATACCAGCAGCACGCGTGCCTACGGCAGCAATCGCTACGCGACCGCTGTGGCGCTTGCAAGGTATGCCTCGGAGAACGGAATGCTCGACTTTGCCAACATGGCAGTGGCAACCGGGCAGAACTTTCCCGATGCACTCACGGTGAGCTGCCTGCAAGACAAGGTTGGCTCGGTTCTCTTGCTCACACCAAACGGCCAGATCGACAGCCAAGTTGCAGAGATTCTTGAGTCTCTCTCCCCCGATTCGTATCACGAGATCACCTTTGTTGGTGGAGCGTCCGCCATCTCGCTAGCGGTGCGCGATCAGTTCGTGGCACACCTCGCACGGTAGAGAGAGCTAGTTCGAAGCGAGTGGCCCGGCAGATTTGCCGGGCCACTCGCTTCGTTCAATGACTCTAGGCAGGACCGTTAGAGCGCGGTTTCTGGTTCACCTGCGTCATCCCCATCTGGCAGATACTCACCCATCTCCTCCATCGAGAGAACTTGCTCGTATAGCCTCACTGTCTCGGCGGATGGGTCAATCCCCAAGTCATCACAGAGCCTTCGCTTGATGCTCATGAAGGTGTCGATTGCAGCACTTCTCTGACCTGATGCAATCTGCAACTGAAGTGCGGCCTGGCCGAGATCCTCACGAAGTGGGTCCTCTGCGAGACCACGTCTGGCCATCATCAGGGCTCGAGGAATCTCTCCTCGCTGATGCAACAGGCTACTGGCTTGAAGCATCGCGTCTGCAAAATCGACTCGATATCTCTCCCTGGCGCGAGCGAACCAGTCTTCGTAGATGTCGCCGGGCAGTAGCTCACCCTGGTATACGATTGCCAGTTCCTCACAGAGGGAAAGCCGCTCTGTGGGCAAGGACGATGCATGCAACCGTGCGACGAGGTCTTCGAATCGCGCAATGTCCGACTGAACAAATCGAGTATCCAGTTTGCAGACGCCCCGACTGTTCACAGCGTAGGCACATGGAGTCGTCTTATCGGCGCCAGGCATGAGAGCCAGCTTCATCGCACTCCAGACGACGTAGAAGTTGTTCCTTGCCCGCACCTCATCCATCTCGGGCCAGAGATAATCCAGAATCTGCTCCCTTGGGATCTCTCTGCCGTTCGCCAGAACCAGCATCAAGAAGAGCAGTCTTGCTTTGCTCTTCTTCCAGTCACCTGCTCCAATCGACCCGTGCGTCGTGCCGACGAATGTCTCACCGAACAGGGAGACCGTACACCGACATTGTCTCGCCGCACCAGAGAGGCCCGAGCCGTCGCCCTGCATACGCGTGCTGAGAGCATGCCAAGCAGACGGTGAGAGCTCATCCCTACAAGCAGCAAGCAACCGCTGTGGCTCCACCGCGGCCAGAGATCGCAGCAACTGCACGGGAAAATCGAACGGATCTATTGCAAGCGACAGCAGGCCCAGAAGGCCCGGAAAGGCGCGAATGTACATACATAGTTGCCAATTCGCGCTGCCCGTCAGTATGTAATCTCGGTGCGGCAATATTCTGGATAGGGCGGAACTCAAGTCTCCATCTCGGCGGTCTAGTTCTGCTAGTAGGAGTTCAGCACAGAGGGCATGGAATTGCGCCCCTGCCGCTCTTGCCTCCGTCAGAACGGCTACCGCTTGACGACGGGCGCCAGGCAAGTCTCCTTCCGCAAGGTAACCAGCGCCCAATTCAAGAAGACCAATCCATTGCAACCATTCACATTCAGAGACGGCACCGGCCTCGAGAACCCGCTCGGCCTTCAAGAGCGAACGTTCTACTAAACCTTGAGCACGCAGCCAAGCGGAATGGTATGCGAGAGTGTGTCCCAACTCCAACATATCCCCCGCCTCCTCATGTCCCAGCATGGCGGAGTCAACCATGTCGGATGCGGCAGCGTAGTTGCCTCGACTCGCCTCAACAGCCGCCATGCTACCGAGAAACGCTCGCTCCAGCATTTTGAATCCGGATTCCCGACACTCCTCAAGCGTCTGCGCCAGCAACTCTCCCGCTCGTTCAGTCCTACCCATTTCGCACAGCACGGTTCCAAGATTCCCTCGAACCTGAAGTCGGGTACCAAGCGAGAGCGCACTGTCATCGGCAAGAACTTGAAACTGCTCAAGGACAACATCCCAGCGACCACCAACAAGTCCATCGGTTGCAGCCGAACAGATGGCCACTCTTGCACGGACTTCCGCCGACTCGACTGACGCAAGCGCTGAAGTAGCGGACCTCATATGTGATGCGGCGGCACCATAATCTCCAACATAGGAGCGACAGGCGGCAAGATATGCTTGAGCAAGGACGGATGAGTCCGCCGCCGCATCACAAGAAGCAACACGCATATATGCTTCGAGTGACCTCGCGGCATCGCCTATGAGTCCCAAATCAAGTTGCAGGCGCGCATTCAGCAGCAACGCCTCATTCTCAAGCGGAGCACCATCGTCGTGTGTTGCGAGGCGATAGGCAACTTGCGATTTACGCAGCGCCTGCTCATAGCACTGCTGCTCTCGCAAAACACGAGCCTGAAGGAGCAACAGCTCTGGTCTTTGAATTGAGACCATGGGACCTAGGGCATCAAGAACAGCACCCAATAGAGCAAGCTGCCCAGAGTCAAGCAAGGCACTACCCCGACGCACAGCCCAGTCACCAAGGGTGGTCGATTTCACACCTGCCGCGAGCGCTGTTTCGAACAATCGATCGTAACGATTGGTTGCGTCAAGACGCGCGAGCACATCATGCAGAATTCTCTCCCAATCAGGGACATGCGACGCGGCCCATGTAGGCCGAGAGAAGGCGGTAGCGGCCAAATCGTGCACGCAGAAAGTCGCCCTACCATCACCGTTCTCCGAATGGACCAGGGGAACACGCTCTGCAACTCTACCCAGCAAGTGTTCTTGCCCATTCTCTAACACAGCATGCAAATCCATTGTGGAACCTTGCCTCAGCAGAGATGTAGCAAAGAGAACATCCCGGTCGTCTTGCGTGAGTTGCGTGTTCGCAGAGGCATATAGGAGTGCGTCGAGGTCAACTGTCAACTTCCCTGCGAGCACATCCTGGATTCTTCCTGCCGCTGTATGCCTTCCCAACAGACAAACCAGAGCAGCCTGTCCACCGGAGACATCAATGATTCTCTGAATCGTGTCTTCATCCGGCATCTCTCCCGCAATTGCGGCGACAAGCTGGCGGGATTCAAGGTCCGACATCCGTAGAAACTCTGGACCCAACACGCTTGCTTGTCCCAGATCACTATCGACCGTATCGCAACTCCTTGTCGTCCCGATCACTGTGAACACGCAATCAGGAACAGTGCGAAGATGTGAAGTCAACGCGAGCAGCGAACGCATGGGCAACCCTTCCGGCAGGCCATCGAGGACAAGGCACAGACGAGTGTCCACGAAAGCCCGAAGTGCTTCCCTGAGAACCTTATCGACGTCACGTTGGGGGTTGTCCGGCAGCAGCGGATTGGTGACCGGCGTGGGCGACGGGCAGTCCCAGCCAATTGCGACCAATGTCTCGTGTAGAAGCGTGTGAGGTTCTGAGGGGTCAATCAATGAACAGTCAACCCAGATGCTAGTGTCATACCAATCGCTGCGAGCCACTTGCGCAGCAGCCACCGATTTGCCAAACCCACTCGGGGCGACGAACAGAACAACCTCAGCCAAGTCCGTGTTTACTGCTCTCTCAATTCCGCGTCTACGAACAGCGGTCTCGAAACGCGGCGCACTACGCGCGCCCACAGGATCAAGTGACATGCAACGGCCCCCTCCCCAAACCCCAGCATCGCTAGGCTACTCGCTCAACCTAACCCATCTCCAAACCGACTGACAGAACAACGCCGTGCCGAGCGATTGCCACACAGCAGAGATTACAATTACGCCGTGCTGGTCTCGGCGCCTTCGGGTTCAGGCATGTGCATCGTCAAGAACACGAAGAACGCCACGCCTGCCACCAATAGGACATCACCAAGACTCACGAGTCCACGATGCCAAGCCGGACCTGGAACCGGAAGGATGTCTGCGAGAACCGCGAGTCTCGTACTGGGTTCGATGGGAATATGCAGCCATGATGCATCCAAGAACGCGCCAAACCGGGTCGGCACGCTCGCCATGCTCGCTCCCTGCACCGGCATGCCCCCGTTGAGCGATACAACAATGATGTTCAGGCCGACGCCGATAAGGGCTACTGTGAATCCTGGCGTCCTGCGATTCAGAAAGAGGGTAGAAACCAGCACTAGTGCCGGCAGCATCCATGCGCCATAGACCAAAACGGACTCTGGCAAGTAGCCCCCCAGAGGTAGGCGAACGAGGCTCAGCTGGAGAACAAGGACAGCGAGAAGCAATTTCTCGCCTCTCAACGTAACCGATCCCAGTCTCCTCAACTTCCCGCCCGTCACCAAACCCACAATCGTTGAGAAGAGCACCGCATCTAGCAGCAGGATCATGAGGCGATCTCCCCCCTATCGAGAGCAACCACTAGGGCCTCGATGACACGAGGGTCATAGACTGAGTGAGAGGATTCAAGAAACACACTGAGTGCTTCGCTTACATCATCTACAGCAGCGGACTCACTCCCTACCACGTCATCATAGTCAGATGCGACTCGCACGATTCGCGACAACAGGCCATCTGTCTCCCTATGATCCATGTACTCGTCGTGGGACAGCGGCAAGCGCCTGACAACAGGTGCGAGAGATGCGAGGAAGCTCACCTGTGCAATGAGCTCAGAGCCGAGGCGGGCTTGCTCAGCAGGGTTCGGCCCGGCCTCAGGGTTCACTCCGATTTGCCCGATATCATGAACGAGCGCTGCCAATGTCAGACGCTCGACTTTGTGACCGTCGAGACCAAGCCGACGACCTAGTACGCCACAGATCGTGGCGACTCGCTCACCGTGGCCGACCGAACCCTCGGTGGACATCTCTGCCGTTCGTGCGAGAACGCTAACTGTCCGGTTGTAGGCCGCTCGAACGCGAAGCAAGAGCCCTGATGTGTGAAGCATGATGAGCATCAGGACGACTAGGACTAGAACTGCCAGCCCTCCGAGGCTCGGCAGTACCAGTGCCATGACTATCCCTACAGAAACCTGACCCAGATAGACGGCGCCCAACAACGAAATGAGCGTGTGCGTGGTCCGAAGCGCACCAACCACAGAACCGCCGTCGCTCTGCAATGACCACCCGAGCGTATCAGCGAGCATAAATGCTACGCCTACAACTATCGCTGGCCAGAATGTCCCAGCACGACCAGGATCCAGCGGCATCCCAAGAGTGAGGTACGTATAGCTCCAACTGGCCAGGTACAGTGTGCTCCCACGGCGAACAATATTCGCTAGGTGGCTCCTCAGCCGCATTGAAGAACTTGCGGCCAGCAGAGCCAGCAACGCTCCCCCCAAATAGACTAAGACCACGCCGGTTGGAGCGAGGACCATGCACGCGGCAATTCCCACTCCGCCGACAATGTGAAACTGCTCCCCCCGAGACATGGTGAGCGCGACGGCCTCAACAGCGGCGAAGCCTGCAGTCAGAGCGAGAACGAGTAACCATCCCGCGCCTGAGCCCAGCATGTCTGGTGACTCCATCGCCAGCGCCACGCATGCGGCCAGACAAATCGCTGCCGCAAGCCTCAACCAAGCACTTTCGCCCGTTCTGATGTCACGCATCTCGGAACCGCCCGACGTCATACATCCGAGCGGTCGCACTCTCATCCACGGCTTCAAGCAGGATTCCCACAAGCCCGCTATCCAGTTGGGATCCCGCGGCGGCGCGAAGCTCACTGCAGGCATCGGAGTAACTGAGAGCCCTTCGATACGCACGACTGGAGGTCATAGCATCAAAGCAATCCGCAACTGCCAAGATCCGAGCACCTAACGGCAATGAATCTCCTTTGATTCCTGCAGGATATCCTCGTCCGTCGACGCGCTCATGGTGCATTTCAACATAGGGCACGATGTCAGCCAGCAAGTCAATTTCAGCAAGAATCGATGCAGCGAGAGACGGATGATTTCGAATCGCTCCATGCTCCTCGCTGGTTAGGGGTCCGGGCTTGACGAGCGTGCTTGTAGGAATCGCCACCTTGCCAATGTCATGCAGCAAGGCAGCCCATTCGATGCGTTGAACTTCCGACTCGGCAAGACCGCTATGCTCGGCGACAACCCGCGCATACCATGCGACTCGTTCCGAATGCCCTCTGGTATAGGGGTCCTTTACTTCTAGTGCCGTGACAAGCGAGCGAACCGTCTCGCGATACGCTTCCGACTGTTGCCCGTAGACTTGAAACGTCTGGCGGGCAACAGCAAATGGGACAACGATCAACAAGGTTCCCGGAATACCCGAAATGGCTAGCAACTGAGCCAGCACCAGCCCAAGGAGAGCAAGTGCGACAAAATTGAGCATGTATGAGCGAAACGCATCTCGCCAAACGGCGAATGGCGTCATTCCCGTGTAGAGAGATATGGCGATTCCGACCAAGCCCATGTTGACTATTGCCATGACGAGGGCCAGCAGCAAACTGCCAGCCAACCAGAGGCCACTCACAGCTGAACCTGTAGCGGCTCCGTCAAGAGGTTGGAGTCCCAGCGCGACCTGAACCATGCCCGCGGATACTGCATACAACACGTACTGGCCTGTGTTGAAGACCAGACGATCAACTGGTTTTCCTTCGGCAATGTCCTTGAATGAGACTGATCCGATTGCTGCAACAAGCGCTCCCGCCGCCGGACCACCAAACACAATTGCGGCAAAGATAATTGCATAGCTGAGAGAGACCGAGCCGACGAGCGCCAGTTCCACGGCGAGAGATTCGGCAACAATGGCAAGGAAGCCAAGAAAGAGCACCTGCTGCCAGGAGTCTATCCCATGCGCGGTGAAGGCCCACGCCGCTGCAAGAGCGGCCAAGCCAACCACGAACGATTGATAGACCCGCAGCGTCATCGCAGCACCCAATTTGCACTTGACGGGCCAACGTCGTGGCTACTGAAGCTCGAAAGACCTAGAAACGGAATGAGGCGCCGCCGGCGAGAACCACGGCAGCAAGCGAGCTGAGCATAATGATGATTCGCTTCATTGTGAGAAGACCCCCTGTCAAGGAATGTGGTCTTCTCCCACCCCGCTAGTGATGGAAGAACTCTGTCCGCTCCGCTCGTTTGTGTGCGTACAGTGTTCAAACCGTCAGCCACGACGTTGGCCCAAAATGATCTATGTCGTTGTCAAGAAACCCAGGCGCCTGTTGATTGCGTCCAGGGTCGCTCGCACTATCGAATCCTTCTCGTTCTGCCGAACGAGCGCAGAACCTGAAAAGGCCTGCTCCCCAAGCGGCGTTACGAGCGTGACACAAGAGACAGCTACTCGCTCCTTGCCTAGTTGTATGATGCTGACGTCTTCAAGCGCAAAACTCAGTGCGCCGTGTGCGTATTGTTCGATGGCAGCCAGCGCAGCCAAGGCAACCAGACGCTGTCTTCCGGTCTGGCTTGCGGGGCCTGATACCTCTCCGGTAAACAGTTCTCCCTCGATCTCAAGAACGACCGTCACCCCGGCGTGCACCCCGGCAACACTCGCGGAAACCGACTGGATTCGCGCCCTGAAGTCCGGGGCGGCGACATCCTCATCGGGCAGCGCCTCTACGCCGAGCTGGGCGATTGAGATCTTCTTGTGGTCGATCGAGATGCCAAAACTCGCCATGAGCGTTGACTCGATGTCTCGAACCAACTGCTTGGGACTCTTGGTAGGCAGCGCAAGGACATGCACTTCCTGAATGGTGCCCTCGGGAGAGACAACGACCCGGGCAGCCTTGATCTCGGCTACCTGCGCGAGCGTTGATTCGATGTCTTCGATTGCGACGTGAGTGTTTTGATCCACTCGAGCCCCCTGGTTCGACAAGCACAAGTGCTTCGGACTGCTGCAATGATTACTACGATTCGGGGCAGCTCCTTGCTTAACTCTATGCGGGAGTAGAACCGCGTGTCAACAAGAGCAGGCTGTGACGTAGGTCACGTTTGTTAAGAACGTCTCCTGGTCAAAGGCGTACCGATGTACCCCCGCTTTCACGGCCAGAACACAAACAGGGCGCCCATCGGGGCGCCCTGAGTCAGTTCATCGCGTGAGAAAGCCTAGCCAACGCGGGGCTCAATAAGCCCGTAGTCGCCGTCGTGGCGACGATAGAGCACATTCACATCCGCAGTCTCCGCAGAAGTGAAGACGAGGAAGTCGTGACCCAAGAGCTCGAGTTGCAGAATCGCTTCCTCGGCAGACATGGGCTTCATGTCGAGCGACTTGGTCTTTACGATGCCCGGCTCGATCTCGGGAACGCCGACCGGAATCAGTGTCTCCGGCGGCAGTGCGCCGCGTGATCCCTTGCCGGTGTGGCGGTTGACGGTCTTGCCCTTGAACTTGCGGAACTGGCGCTCAAGTTTCTCTGCAGCGAGATCGATGGCCGCGTACATGTCCGTCGATGCTTCCTTGGCGCGGATTACGGGTCCCTTGGTCCAAACAGTGACCTCAACGACCTGATTGTTCTCGATTGACGGGTTCTTCTCGACCCAAATCTCAACCTCCGCCTGCTGGTGCTCACCGTCGATGATCTTGGCCGTGCGCCCGATCTTTTCCTCAGCGTACTCACGGATCGGATCGGTGACGGCCATATGGCGTCCCTTGACGATCATCTTCATAGGAAACCCTCCTTAGGTGATAGGTCTACATAGAAGATACCCATGCGCGGGGCTCTCTCGGCCTTCACATGGGTATCCATTATCACTTCGTTGGCGAAGTCTACATGATGTGGCCGAGGAAATCCTGAGTCCGCTCGTTTTGCGGATTGTCAAAGACCTCCTCGGGAGTTCCTTGCTCCACGATCACGCCGCCGTCCATGAACACGACGCGCGATCCGACGTCGCGAGCGAAGCCCATCTCGTGAGTGACCACGAGCATGGTCATTCCTGCGAGGGCGAGTTCCTTCATGACGTCGAGCACGCCGCGCACCAGCTCGGGATCGAGCGCGGACGTAACCTCGTCAAAGAGCATCACATGCGGATCCATGGCGAGGGCTCGGGCGATGGCCACCCGTTGCTGCTGACCACCCGAAAGCTGTGACGGGTAGTAGTCAACGCGATCTCCCAAGTCAACGCGCTCAAGCTGCTCAACGGCAATCTGGTCGGCTTCTTCCTTGGACTTGCCGAGGACCTTCCGCAGAGCGAGTGCAACGTTTCCACGTGCGGTGAGGTGCGGGAACAGGTTGAACTGCTGGAACACCATGCCGATATGCTCGCGCATCCTATTGATGTTCGTCTTGGAGTAGTTCACCAGTGTGTCTTCGAACCAGACCTCGCCCGCGGTGGGATGCTCGAGCCGGTTCACGCAACGCAGCATCGTGGACTTGCCGCTGCCGCTCGGTCCTAAGATGACGACGACCTCGCCCTTTTCAACGTCAAGGTCGACGCCGTCTAAGACAACCAGATCGCCAAAAGACTTCTTGAGATCGCGGATGCTCACAATGGGCTGAGCTTCCGTGTAGTTTCGTGTCGGTGTTTTCGCTTCAGGGCTCATCGGCATGTTCTCCCTAATCGCCGATGTCGACGACGCGTTCGTGGCGGGCGATTTCGTGTTCCGAATCTATGGGGAGTGGATCATCCGGCGGAGGCGCGACCGCTCCTCCGCCTCCTTCGGCCTGGGCGAGTCTGTCCTCAAGACGCGCTACGAATCGACCGAGCGGAATCGTAATGACGAGATAGAACAGCGACGCCAGCACATAGGGCGAAGGATTGAATTTCGCCGCAGCAACCTCACGTGCGCGCAGCACGATCTCCGGCAGGCCAACCGCGGCAAGCAATGCCGTGTCTTTGAACAGCAGGATGAACTCGGACATCATCGTGGGAAGGATGCGTCGGACCGTCTGCGGGATGATGACGTACATCATCGCCTTGGGAACGGTCATGCCCAGAGAGCGCGCTGCCTCCATCTGCCCTCTTGAGATCGACTGGATGCCCGCGCGGAAGATCTCCGTCAGGTAAGCCGCCGAGTTGAAACTGAGAACAAGGAATCCACGGAAATACAGACTCCAGGATATGTTGAACAGCGCCGCGTCATTCATCCAAGGATTCGCTGCGAGAACCACCTTGTAGAACGGAAACAAGGGCAGCCCAAAGAACACGAGCAGGATCTGTAGGAACAACGGAGTTCCACGGACGAAGTCCACGTAGGCGGTCGCAGGCCATCTGAGCCAACGGGTCTTGGCCATCTTCATGAACGCCAGGCCGAGGCCGAGCGGAATACCGATCAGAAACGCACCAACGCCAAAGAGCAGAGAAACCGGGAGCGCCTTGAGGATCACCCCAAACGCCTCACCCATGACTGAGGGAGAAAAGAAGAGGTGCGTGATTGTGTTTGCTTCCCACCAGACTGCGAGTTGATCCACGCTTCACTCCTGAATCTGTCGAACGGAGAACGAAAAGGGGCTGATGACCACGGTCACCAGCCCCTACTGTACCTTACGAGCGCAATCTACTGGGCGTCTACGACAGCCAGCGACTGGTTCGAGTTGATGTACGGATCAGAGAAGTCAACGGACTGAGCGCGCTCATCGGTGATCGTCATAGCCGAAGCGACCATGTCGAACGAGCTGCCAGCCTGCGCATCGGTGATCAGTGCATCGAACTTGTAGGTCAGGAACTCGACTTCAAGACCGAGCTTCTCAGCACATGCGGTCACGATGTCCACGTCGAAACCAACGGTCTCTCCACCCTCAACGAACTCAAAGGGAGGATACGCGGTGTCGGAGCCAACGATGATCTTGCCCTCGGTCAGCGTGTCGATCGCAGCCATGTCCGGCTCCGTTGCACCTGAACCCTCAGGAATGGACATCGGAGGAGCACCGAGCCACTTCGTGTAGATGGCCTCGTACTGGCCATCGGCGATAATCTCTGCGAGCGCCCAGTTCATGGCCTCGCGGAGTGCATCGTTGTCCATGTTGTACGCGAAGCCGTAGGCCTCATTGGTGTTGATCTCCTCGACGATCTTGATGTCGCGGGTCTCATCCTTGGCGATGTCCTGCGAGATCGGCAGGTCGTTGATAACGCCAACGACGTCACCGGCCTGAAGTGCAGCGAACGCAGCAAGGATATCGTCGTACGGTACGACCTCGACGCCATTGGGCTCGAGGTTCTCGGTGGCCCAGATCTCGCCGGTGGTACCGGACTGGACGCCAACCTTGTCGCCTTCGCCGAGATCATCGGTACTCATGATTCCGGTGGTTTCCTCGGCGGTCGTGCCGTCGTCCGTGTCGTCGCTCGAGCTGCAGCCAGTCAGGCCAAGTGTGCCGACAACCAGCATCAGGGCGAGCATAAGTACGAACAGTGTTTTCGTGCTACGCATCGTGCCTCCTCCATTAAGAACGCATACATTGCGGCGGGATTCCCTCGGTCACCCGCGCGTAAACTGACCTGAATAACGATACACTAAGAATGAATCACAGGGGAAGAATGTTCATGTATGCAGAATACTATCATTCTTATGCATTCATGATTCTGCTACTCGGCGTCTCCGACCGCGGCCTCGAGAGGCGGTAGGTCACCAACCCACTTCACGCGTATCGTATCGAGCACTCCGTTCGCAGCGAGAACATCAAGCGTATCCCGCACCACCTGCTCCAACTCGGACGCCTCCGGGGCGACCGCAACTCCAAGTTGTGTTGCGGGCTCTATCTGTCCGGCAAACCCAATACCGGAAAAGTCTCGAAGAATATAGGCACCCACGACCGCGTCGGCTCCTACGACCTCCACCTCCCCGGCCTTGAGGCCTTCAAAGGCGGCTCGCAGCGTTGGGTAGGTGGTGACAGCGCCGTCTCCAAACTCATACGACAGCAACCAGTACGCAACTGATCCCTGCTGAGCACCGATCGAGCGTGAGCCAACGGTTGAGATCGTTATGGTCTCGAGTACCGACTCGGCTACGTTCGTGGCTTCGACCGAGCTGGTCGTCTCATATCCCGGAGCAAAGAACGCGGCCCCGTCCGAAATGTACGATCCGACAAACGACGCGCCCATCATCGAATCCGGATCGAACGGGACGGACATCATCATATCGATGTCACCCTCGGCTAGCGCGGTTGTCACATCACTGGCGCTCACCTGGACCGTCTTCAGTTCAAGGCCGAGCTCCTGGGCAATCGCCGAGGCCACATCGATATCAATGCCGGCCTCCCTGCCCTTGTCAGTGCCTGCGAACGGCGGATACTCAAGATCGACGCCTACGCGCAGAATACCCGCCTCGGCAATGGTCGGTGGCTCGATCTGAGGCACAAGAGCGGCTTCCTCTGGCTCTCCAGCGCATCCGGCGATCGCGAGCGCACAGCACAGGGCTACCGCCAGCAGGATTCCCGTATACAGACGCATGGTGCTCCTCTCACAGAAAGAAGAAGGTGCTTTCACTCGGCTGACCTGGTCTTTGACCCCACACTCGCATACTGGGACGGTCGCTTGTTGCGTTCTCACTACTGGCCCTCTCGCCCGCTTTCGCGAACGGTACGACTTACCCCTAAGGTGCGCCATGCTCACGCGCCGCCATAAGCGTGCGTTTACGTGGATCCTTTTGACCGCACCTGCCATGGACTAGGGCTCCGAAAAGCCCGCAACCACAGACCCGAGTGAAAGCACTTGGGATTCTACCACGCATGCGGCTTGAGCAACGCTTCACCATGACCGGGCGAGCACAGCCACTCGCACCTCGCCGGCACCACTGGCAAGCAATAGGTCAGCCGCTGCGTTCAGAGTCGAGCCGGTGGTGAAGACGTCGTCTATCACCAAGACACGAGGCGGCACGTCAGCGCATATCAGCCGAAATGCGCTCGCGGTCGCGACAGAACGTTCCTCGCGACCCAGACCCCGAAGATCGCGTGCCCCAGACGACTCAAGAGCACCGAGCGCCGGCACGCCCAGTGACGCCGCGACCGTGGCCACGACTGAACTGATGTGATCGAATCCACGGCGGCGGATTGCTGCTGGCGTTGCGGGTATCGGGACAAGGGCAGACGGCCAATCTGCCCACCCGGAATCACGAATCGCTTTCGTGAGTTCGGCACCCAGAACAGGAGCTAAGCGCCGCTCAGCTCCATCTTTGTAGAGTGTAATAAGCCGCGACATTGGTCGCTCGAGCGAACATGCAGCTACGGCCTGTGCAAATCCATAGCGACGCTCCCAACATTCTGTGCACACGATTCTGCCGAACGGTGCACCGCACGAGGGACATGCTCCCTGCAACTCAACGAGAGGCAGATCGCGTCGGCATCGCTCGCAGAGCAGTTCCCCGGGCAGGTCACATCCTGCGCAACGCGTGGGGGCGACTATCTCAAGAGCAGCGTCGAGAATCTCCCCGAGTAGCCCCATGCCCACTCCCTCGCACGGGGCACCCTGCCCCGCCTAGCCGATCAACGCCTGCATCAGTGGAATCGTCAGCACCGACGTGAGCGTGGTGACGAGAATCGCCGCAGCGATGAAATCTGTGTCCAACTTGAAGCGCATCCCGACAACGAGCGTGAGCATCATTGCGGGCATGCTCGACTCGAGCACCACCAACCGCAACACCGCAGGATCATCGAGCACGGCAGCCCCCAGAGCGATTGCAACAACCGGCGCGACGATAAGCCTGAGTACTGACAGCGCCACAAGCGGTCGCACGTGCTCCCGAACCGCACTCGCTCGCAACGACAGTCCGACTGAGATCATGATGAGGGGCACGACCAGACTAGCGAGCGCATCTAACCAGTTGCCAACCAGACTCGGAATCGTCACCGGTCGCAGGAGAAGAGCGGCCGCGAGCGCGAGCACGGCCGGAAAGGCGAGAGCCTCGCGGAGAGGGTTGATGCCCGACTCGCTGGAGTCACCCATTCTCTGTGCAATGAACAGGGCAACCAGGAGCAACGCGGCAACGGTCCCAAAGACGTCATAGAATATCGCTCGTACGAGCCCCTCATCTCCGAGAACCGCCAGCGAGATCGGATAGCCAATGTATCCGGTGTTTCCCAGAGAAGCGGCAAGAATGAAGCCGCCCGCCGTAGGTCGGGAGAGATGGAGTCCGCGACACACGAGCCAGGAGAGAACGGCACTCACCGCGAACACGACCCACGCAATCAGCGCCACGACCACGAGAGACCGGTCGAGAACCGCGGGATGCACAGCCCGAAAGATGAGTGCGGGCAGCCCGGCGTAGATGATGATGTTGTTGATGGGCCTTGCGTCCTTGGCGCTCAACAACCCTGCCCGCTTCAACGCCCAGCCGACAACAACGATTGTTATGAAGCCGAGGATCGTCTCAGCAAGAGCGAATACATCCATCCGCTACTCGATGGTTACCTCGTTGATGCCACCGGATCCCATCGACAGCAGGCCGAGTGAGGTCTCGAAGTCAGGCCGCGCCACACCGCGCTCAGTGATGATCGCGGTGATGTATTTCGCCGGAGTGATGTCGAAAGCCGGATTGACTACCGGAACGTTGAGCGGAGCGATGCGCGCCCAGCCATCGAGTTGGAAACCAGCACCCTTGCGCGAAATGTGCAGCTTGTGTCCGCGACTGATGTCGAGCTCATAGGAGCCTTTCTCTGTGAGCGCATCGAACGCTCGCTGGGCTTCCGGCGAGGGCGATTCCAGAGTCGATGACCACGTAACGCCGGTGACCTCGTCCTCAGACCGCGTCTCAATCGGAATCTCCTCACCATCACTGATGAGCAGATCAATAGTCGACGTAGGTGCAGCAACGTAGAATGGGATGCCGTGCTCGTGTGCGAGCACCGCAAGACTGTAGGTTCCTATCTTATTCGCAACATCGCCGTTGGCGGCGATATGGTCCGCTCCAACAATGACGGCGTCAACGCCGCCGCGACTCATGATCCAGCCGGCCATGCTGTCAGTGATGAGTGCGCATGGCACGCCTTGCGTCATGAGCTCCCATGTGGTCAGACGGGCGCCCTGCATGACGGGCCGCGTTTCATCGACCCACACGTGCTCAATCTTGCCTTCCGCATGAGCGGCAAAGATAACGCCGAGCGCTGTGCCAAAGTAGGCGGTCGCAAGAGATCCTGCGTTGCAGTGCGTGAGTATCTTGGAACCAGGCTCGAGGAGTTCGGCTCCGTTCTTGCCGATCCAGCGATTGCGCTCCTCGTCTTGTTCGATCATGGAGAGCGCCTCTTGCACGAGTCTCGCCTTGATCTGCTCCAGAGGAGCCCCTTCGATGCTGTGGGCGAGGCGACGCAGACGCTCTGTGCCCCACATCAGATTCACCGCAGTCGGACGGGTCTCCCTGATCTCCTGAGCAACATCTTCGAGCCCCGCAAAGAATGCGTCGTGCGTATCGTAGCTGTCGGATTCATTCTCGACCCACACAGCGATGCCGAGCGCGGCAGCGACACCAAGCGCGGGCGCACCGCGAACCGCCATCCCTTTGATCGCCCAGCACACGCCCGTATATGTCTCGCACTCGAGAATATCTCCCACGAGCGGCAGACGGGACTGATCAATCATGCGAACTTTGCCGTCTTCCCACCAAATGGTGCGCGGGATGTCCAGCTCAGGTCCGGGCTTGAATTCAGGCTCCTCGGCAGGTGCGGCCGTTGGCGTCACGTCGGTCTCGGGAGTCGTGCGGTCCTCGTCGGTCATAAGTCCTGGGTCCTTCCTGGAGATGCGTTTAGCTAGACAGTGCCCGCTCGCCATTCATTGAGATATGCCGCCTGCTCGGGGGTGAGCGTGTCGATGACAACACCCATCGTCTTGAGCTTGAGCGCTGCGATACCCTCGTCGATATCGGCCGGCACGGGATAGACGCCGGGCTCAAGGTCGGCAGCGTTCTTGACCATGTACTCTGCGGCAAGTGCCTGATTCGCAAAGCTCATGTCCATGACGCTTGCAGGATGACCCTCGGCGCACGAAAGGTTCACCAGTCGACCGTCGGCGAGCAGGTAGATCGTACGGCCATCGGCCAGCACGAACTCCTCCACGAGCGGACGAACCTCGCGAACACTCACTGCCTTCTCGCGAAGATGCGTGATATTGATCTCACAGTTGAAGTGACCGGCATTCGCGATGATCGCGCCGTCCTTCATGTTGTCGAACATCGGTGAATCGATCACGTTGATGTCGCCGGTGACGGTGATCCAGATGTCGCATTCCTTGGCGGCTTCGGCTGCCGGCATGACGCGGTAGCCGTCCATGTAGGCCTCAAGCGCTCGCAGCGGATCGACTTCGCATACGATGACCTTGGCGCCATGACCCTCGGCACGCATGGCAACTCCTCGGCCGCACCAACCGTACCCGGAAACCACGACTGTCCGTCCGGCAACCAATCGGTTGGTGGCACGGATGATGCCGTCGAGCGCGGACTGACCCGTGCCATAGCGATTGTCGAACAGATGCTTGGTGTCTGCATCGTTGACGCTGATGATCGGGTACTTGAGGGCACCATCGGCCGCCATCGCCTGAAGACGAATCACGCCAGTTGTTGGCTCCTCGGTACCGCCAATGATGTGCTCGAGCGCTTGGGTATGGCTCGCGTGAATGCGACCGACTACGTCTGCGCCATCGTCCATCGTGATCTGGGGCTTGTGATCGATCGCTGCATCGATGTGGTTGTAGTACGACTCGGTGTCCTCGCCCTTGATCGCATAGGTGCGGATTCCGTACTCCGAGACAAGTGCCGCGGCGACATCATCTTGCGTTGAGAGCGGGTTGCTGGCGCAGAGCACGATGTCGGCGCCGCCGGCCTTGAGCGTGCGCATGAGGTTGGCAGTCTCAGTGGTGACGTGAAGGCACGCGCTCACCCGAAGTCCGTCGAGCGGCTTCTCTGTCTCGAAGCGCTCACGAATGCTTGCGAGAACCGGCATGTCTCTGTCGGCCCACTCGATACGCGCCTTGCCACTAGGAGCCAGGCCGAGATCCTTTACGTGATGATCCATGACATATCCTTCCAAACGAATCGGCACGGGCGAATTGCCCGATGAATTACAACTTTCGCAGTATAGCAATCATGAGGCGGCTCAAGTCGTCTGCGGCCACGCGTCCTGCCTCAAGCACTTCACTATGAGACAGACCCTCCCCTGCTGCCGCATTCGTTACCAGCGAGAAGCCCAGGACCCGGAGACCAAGGGCGCGCGCAGCAATCACCTCCGGCACCGTGGACATGCCCACAATATCGGCACCCACTCCTCGCAGGTAGGCGACCTCTGCAGGAGTCTCATAACACGGACCGAGCAGTCCCGCATAGACGCCGTCGGCCAGTGTCAGGTTTTCCTCGGCAGCCGCGACGCGAGCGATCTCACGCAGGTCGGGATCGTAGGCATCGCGCATGGGGATGAACGGGTTACCCCCGTCAGGACCCGGCCATCCGGTGAGCGGATTCGTGCCCATCAGGTTCATGTGATCCGAAATCAGCACGATGTCACCGGTGTGCAAGTCGAACGAGACACCGCCGGCGGCGTTCGTGACAATCAGCGTCTCACATCCCACCGCAGCCGCGAGACGTGCGGGATACGCGGCCTCCCATGCCGAGGAGCCCTGATACTGATGTACGCGCCCCTGGAACATGAGCACCGGGGTGTCGCCGAGAGAACCCGTCACGAGCCGCCCGGCGTGGCCCACCACATTGCCGACCGCAGGGAATCCTTTGAGATCAGCATAGGGCATAGAACGTGAATCCGCCGCCACGTCGGCGAGACCGGAGAGCCCCGATCCAAGCACGATCGCCACGCTCGGTGGCGAAACGGCCAATGCGAGTACGGAATCGACATCCGACTGTGGGACGCCAAGCGAGACTGTCATGGTGTACCTCCGGGATTGAGCATCGATACGCGGTCGGCCTCAGTCGGCCATCGCTGTATCTATGCTCCAAAGACCCGCATCCGAGACAGCCGCCGTACCCCCCAGTATATAGAGCTTCGAGATGGCAGCGACGTTTCTTCCCAACCACAAGCCGGTGTTTGTCGGGCAGCGATCCTTCTGGGTGAGAATCAACGGCTTGTCGCCGACTCCGGCGATCACACCTCCCGTGAGCGCATCGGCATAGGCCTCGCCCGTTGCGACGTAGACGTTGTCCTTCGAGAATCCGAGGGTGACGCAGTAGTCGGCGATCCTGGTGGCGGTCTGATAGCGGTCGTGTCCGGCGAATCGGGTCGGAAGCTTCCCGGTCGCTACCCGAATCTGAGTGTCGATCGCTGAAGTAAGCACGGACTCGCCTCCCGCTACGAGAACGGTCGCGGGGCTATTCACCGTGAGATAGTCCTCCGTTGCGCTCGCAAGCCCGGTCTTCTTTGAGAGCAGGATTGGATATCCTCGCGCGTATGCAAGACCGGAGAGTGATGCCGCATCCGGCCACGAAGTACCGCTTGCGATGAGGACTGACGTATTCCCCGCGTACGCCCTGACCTCATCGGCGACCCGTGCGGCCGTCACATACCTGTCCGGGCCGGAGATTCTGGTCGGGGTCAGTCCGGCAACCGACTGAGCAGCCGACGCGACAGCGGCCGAGAGTGCCGATTCTCCGCCGAGAATGTAGACCGTGGTTGGACGCAACCGTCGGAGCTCATCACGCGTGGCCGAGGGCAGGCCATCCTTGGCAGACAGTAGCAGGGAGCCGTTCCGTGCGCCGGCGAGGGCCGATCCGGCAAGCGCATCGGCGTAGTCTTCACCGCTCGCAATCACAACGACCGGCGCGGTTCCGACAAACGCCTCGGCTGAGATCTCGGCAGCTGTGTCGTAGCGGGTCGGGCCCTCTATCCGCTCCATGGGGAAACCTGCCACAAAGAAGTTGGTTGACTTCAGTGCGAGGGCCGACCTGAATGAGTCGCCCGAGAAGTCATCGGTCTTGTAGCCGTTCGACCAGTAGATATCGATAGATCGCACATGCCCTGATGCCGCGCGATCAGGGTCCAAGCGGACAACGTAGACTGATGTCCCGGCACCTGGCGGACACACGCTCGATTTGTACGCCACGAGCTTCTGTGCCATTTGCAGACCGCTCATCGTCCGAAGCGGCCAACTCGCGTTGGGGTCGCCTGCGCTACCTTCATACGGACTGGGTACGCCCGCACGATACGGGTATGAGGATGAGGGCTGACCGGTCCCGAGCCAGACATCCTCGATGTTTGCGGTGTGCCCACCAGCTGAACTATGGAAGAACGTCTGGATGACGGAACCGCCATACATCACGTAGCGGCCACTCGTGGCAGCAACGGCACTGTTGGTCGACGACGCTTCATGCATCTCGGGCGCGGCGCGGTCGCCTTTGGAATGACCGTTGTAGACCTGACTCCAGGTATCGCAGTACAACTCACCAGTACTGACATAGGCGTATGAACGTGCAACGAGCGCCTGAGCTTTGAGGGCCTCGGCGTGCCAGGATGAAGGACTCTCTCGGGGGACCACGCCGTACAGATAGTTATCAGTTGTCAGCCAGTTGACGAGTCTGATGTTCCCCGCGGGCTTCACCCCCACGGCCACCTTGTTCACATAGAGTCGCATGGTGCCGCGATAGCGCACATAGGTGTGATCAAATGCGCCACTGGCAGTGAGAACCTGAATGAGTCCGGGAGAGCCACCGATAGGCGCAAGCTTGATGGAGTCGTAGGGTCCGTACGTGGTGCTACCACTAGAAATACTCATTCCGAGCACGGTCGAGCCCGACTTGGTGGCAGTGATCGTCCAGGTCTTGTCGGCAAGTGTGATGCTGTCGTTCAGCTTGATCTGACCGCCAACGTATCCGGGTCTCACCTGCCACGACGTGCGTGTGTATCCGCCGTTGTACGTGTCGCTTGAAGTCTTGTAGCGGGCAGCATTATCGAGATTGACCTTGATGGTCTTATCCGAGCGTGCGCCGATAGTCGAACCGGGGTAGTAGTACGTGGCGATCCAGTCGCCCGTCTTGCCGTGCTCGGCGTATCCCTTGGCACCGTACTGGCTCAGCCCAATGCCATGGCCCCAGCCGGAGCCGCCGATCGTGAACTCCGGGATTGCGAGCGCATTGACCTCTGCATAGGCGGCACCGTCTGAAGCAAAACCGGGTGCCAGCAAAGAGACGGCAAGTACCGCCGTGAGCGTCAGGACGACGCGAAACAGCCTGCTGCGATTCACGGAAACCTCCGTGTTGCTACGGTTGGATGTTCGAATAGTCATTCTATCACCGCTTGACCACTCAGGTCAGCCGCGGCTCACTCCCAACATTTCGGCATAGGTGTCCACTAGTCGCTTGCAAGCGGCTTGCCATGAGAGCCCTGCCTCGACAATATGTCGACCCGCCTGGCCCATTGCGTACCTTTCGCAGGGATCGGATGCGAGTCGGAGAACTGCAGCGTCAAGCGCGACCCGGTCCCCAGAGGGAACAGCAATGCCGATGCCATTGGCCTCAGCATAGGAACCGATCCATGTGTCTGCTGCAACCAAGACAGGAAGAGCGCACGCCATCGCTTCCATGGCCTTGACCGGAAACAGGGTGCGCACGTTTCCGAGAGTGGTGTCGTAGACCGCGTGAACAGCGTCGACGCGTTGGTAGAGGGCGGGCAGGTCCGCGTATGCGAACTCGCCTGAAACCTCAACGCCATCAACGCCGGCAGCAAGGTTCTCGATCTCAGCCTCGGCAACACCTCCGCCGGCCAGAATCGCCTCGATCTCATCGTGTGAACCCACGACGTCGATCAGGTGTCGCAGGCCCTCGACATAACGCTTCTGGCCGAAATACCCCACCGTAAAGCGGGCATTCGACGCTCTTGGAGTAGGCGCAAACAAGTCCAGGTCAGGGGCGTTCTCCACCAGCACAACCTTGTCGCCGTAGCCCAGTGCCTCGTAGTATGCGGTCGTCCCGGGATTGGCAACCAGAATCGCGTCGGCCTTCGCGTAGGCGCGGGCTTCGACCAATCGCACGAACAAGCGAGCCACACGACCCTTGAACCCACGTTGCGGAATCATATTGCTCTCGCGGTAAAGCTCGTGCATGTCCATCACAAGTGACGGGCGCAGCGCCGGACGAGATCGAGTCAGCGAGAGCCCGGCCAACGCCGTATCAAGATCGTGGCAATGCACCACATCAGGCGACAATCCGGCCGCGACACGCACCGCATTCGCGTAGAACTCACGATATGCCGGGATGTTTTTGAGCCCGCCTCCGTGAGCGGCCCGCGGGCCTACGCGCACGATTCGGAGATCCCCTCGGCTCTCCTCGGCAGGCAGATCCCCTCCGCGATTCCACGCAACCACCGTCACGTCATAGCCTGCACCGATGAGCGCAGCGGATTCTTTCTCGACCCGGGGGTCTGAACGCAGCGCGTTGCTCAAGAGCATCACCACGTGCGCCTTCATTGGACGCCCCCCTCGGCAAGAGTCGCGCTGGGCATGCGCCCGGCCGCGACCTCCTCGTACAGCTTGACCAGCCGGGCACCGACGACCCCGGAACCGTAGCGCTCACCAACGTAGGATGACAACGCATCGGGATCGAATTCGCCGGCGCGACTCAGCGCACGGCTAATGCCGCTGGCAAGCTCGCCCGCATCGCCGGGGGCAACCAACTCACCGCACTGCGCACAGAGAATGGACTCCGGGCCACCTGACCGAGTCGCAACCACGGGAGTGCCCGAAGCCAGGGCCTCCACAACGACCACTCCAAATCCTTCGCGCACCGAGGGCAACACGAACAGGTCCGCACGGTGATACTCCTCGGAAAGTCGATCCGGAGTCAGATTGCCGAGGAACTCTACGTGATCGGCGATGTCCAACTCGGCAGCACGGGCTTGCAACGCACGCCGCTCCGGTCCCTCTCCCGCGATTCTCAGCGCCAATTCAGGATAGGCGGATACGAGGGCAGCGACCGCCTCGATCAGGAACCTGTGCCCTTTCACATCTACCAGTCGGCCAACGGTCAGCAACGTTGGCCGAACACGTAGTGATTTCGGCCGAGGCGAGAAGGTACTTGCGTCGAACGAGTTCGGAATCACGAGTGTGCGTTCGGGTCGAGCTCCTACCATCGCAATGGCGTCTTGTGCAAGCGAGTCGCTCACGCACACGATTGCCGCCGCATCATCCACAACGCGACGCAACCGGGCAACCCACGCGGGCCGTTTCATATTCGAATACAGATCCGACCCGTGGATTGTCACGATGTAGGGCAATTCATGTTCGCGGGCAAGGATCCTACCGGCAGCTCCTGCCGGATACAGCGTGTGTATATGGACGAACGTCGGATGCGTATTGCGCACCGCTTCTCCAAACGTCCGACGTGCGCCCCGGGCCATCTCACGTCCAACCGTCCGATAGCCGATTCGCCGAGGCAGGACGTGATATGGCGGATGCTGAACGTCGAGATCCCCAAATCTGGAACCGCGTGAAACGTACGGCCGAGGAAGCACGCGTGACAGAAATCGCGGTGTGTAGGGCGCTGGCGCAATCACGGACCAGGAGACTGCGTAGGAGGTCGCTCGGACCTGCTCCGCAACAAAGAGTCCCCGGAGGCTCTCGGCCGAATTCGGGAACTGCTTCGAGAATGCTATCCCGGTCAGATGCGTCTCCTGCGAAGTCACCTAAGCACGCTATCCCTCTGTGGGAGTCTGCCACACGCGACTGCGGACGAGGACCACGACCGCACCGAGCACAAGCCCCAACAGCGCTGCCGCGAGCACGTTGCGGCGCTGTTCTGTCGCGGGGTCTGTCATCGTGACGGATGGATTTTCTGCATACGAATAGGCAGCTCGCTGCTGATCAAGCAACGCCTCATTCGCAATGATGGAGTTCTCCACCGAGTATATCTGCCAGTGCACACCGAGCACCTCTTGGGGAGTGAACGAAGGCTCGGTGAGTCCTGCCTCGAGATACCCGAGCATTTCATACGCCTCTTCCAGCGCAGTCTCGAGGCGGCCGATCTCTTGCTCGCCCATCTCGAGGTACGTTTCGATGACCATGTTCGCGGCCACATCCACCGTGTGCTC
The DNA here is from genome assembly GCA_024637115.1 of Actinomycetes bacterium. Classification (GTDB taxonomy): domain Bacteria; phylum Actinomycetota; class Coriobacteriia; order Anaerosomatales; family JAGXFU01; genus JAGXFU01. Next base: position 24,050 of record JAGXFU010000002.1, on the reverse strand, counting down.
CGCTTCCTCTTCCGAATCAGTGAGGTAGGTTGCGTAGAAGAGCCGCTGAGGGTTGCCTAGGGTGTAAAAGGACAGCGAGCCGCCACTCACTCCCGCGGCATCGAGCACCTGCTGCTTGAATTCAGCTGATTGCACCTCGCTAAGAAGTAGCTCGGGCACCGGTAGCGCCGGGTACCGCGACACTATCGCCGTGTCGATGGTGAGTGCAGCGCTGCCCAGATACGTCACCTCACCTCCGCCGAACGAGATGAATGCGACAACGCCGGCTAAGATGGCAGCCATGAGAATGAGCCACCAGCCGCGCAGCAGTACCCGCAGAACACGAAGAGTCGCGCTGTCAGACATGTGAAACCTCCGATTGGGAACGGCCCTTCGACACACAGGCTGCGGCCAGCAGCGCGAGGGCAAACCACACATACTCAAAGTATAGGAAATACTGGAATAGAGACTGAACCGCAAACGAGCTCACCAGAGCGATGCCGACCTTCTGATCGAGAGTCAGACCCCCGAAACGAGATGTCCAAACTAGCCGAACGGTCGCGAACGTAAGGAGTAGCTCGGCAATCAATCCCGCCACGCCCATCTCTGCCCACATCGCCAACGGAAGCTGGTGGGGGCGAATGACTGAGAACGAGGATCCGGCAATACGATACGCGGGGTATGCCATGTCGAACGCACCCAAGCCTGTACCAGTTGCCCAGTAGTCGCGGATAATCTCAAAGGTAGAAATGACCATGTAGTAGCGTGTCGCGGCCGAGTTGTCAGAATTGACGTCGGTCACCGCCGAAAAGCGATCCAGCAGCAGATCCGGACTGACGGCAAGTATGGCGGCGACACCGAGAATGCCAACATAGAATACCCACTTCCTTCGACCCGCGGGCGCGGTCAACCACACGATCGGCAGTCCAATGGCAACGCCGACCAAACCAGTGCGCGAGAATGTCGCGTACATGCCAAGCGTGCATACTCCGGCGGCTGCCAGCCACATGGCTGCCAGCGACCAACGCTTCGAGTGCACAATCTTGATAAGAGCAACAAGGATCGCCGCCGCCAGCATCGCAGCCAGGTAGTTCGGGTCGTCGAAGAATGCCGATCCTCTCACAACGGAATTGGGGCCGCCAAGCCGCACCGCGGTGTTGCCGATATCGAAGCCAGCAATGCGAGCCTGAGCAAGAGCCAGGACTCCCTGGAAACAGCCTGAGACAACGAGAGCGGCCAGAGCTGCATCGACCACCCACTTCTGACGCATCATCGTGGTCGACACCAGATAGAACAGATAGATGAAGCCAAGACGAACCACAGCAAAAGTGGTATCCCCCCGGTCAAGCGATGCCGGAAGTGACCACAATGCCGCGAAGAGCAGGAAGAAGACACCAACATCGATTAGCGTGAAGCGCGGAAGGACCTCGCGGTCTCCGCCAATCAACCGCACACCCCATGACCCGAGTGTAAGCAGCAAGACGACTTGATACGCGGTAAACGGCATAGGATCGGAGATGATTCTCCCACCCACATCGAACGATAGAGCGACAAGCATGAGTGGAACACCGAGTTCAGCCTTCCACATGACCGCCGCAACGAGCGTAATCCCCACCGCGCCAACCATAAGGAGCCGCGCCGACTCGGACAGCGGGCCCGTCCCGACTGCGAGACCAGCGAGCGAGCCACACACCAGGGCAGCAGCAACCCACAATGGGGTCGCCCGATTTTGAATTCGCGCTCTCAGCGCAGCCACGCTCATTGTTCCTCCGAAATTACATCATCCAAGAGACGCGCAAGGCGCGCAGCCTGTTGTGAACGCTCGAAGCTCGAGATCAACGTAGCGACTGGCGACGCAAGGACTGAACCTGCCGCCTTCATATCAGCCAGGTCGGCAAGTACGAGGGCAATGGCCTCAGAATCACGATAGCCCACGACTCGTCCCGCACCACTCAGGAGAACTAACTCCGCAGCAGCTCCGGACACAGGGCCAATGACGAGGGTAGCTATCCCCATACCGAGATACTCGAACAGCTTGCCAGTATATACGCTCTCCGCGCCTGGTTCATCGGCAATTACCACTACGCCCACATCACAGCCGGCCACCACGCGTAGCGCCTCTTCGTGGGGAAGATATCCGTGAAAGGTTACGACATCCTGAAGCCCACGTGAACGCACTGCTGCTTCTACGGCAGGATCCCCCGTTCCCACAATCTCGAGGTGTACGCCACGACCTCCGATCACACCAACCAGATGCGCCAGGGCGTCGAGCAACGGAGTCGGGTCGGTAAGCCCGTAGAAGCGGCCCATGAAGGCAAGAGTCAGCGGGGCTTCGGGTCGACCCATGAGAGGAGGCATCTCTGATGCGTCGTATCCGTTTGGGATCACCTCGGCAGAACGAGCGCCAAACGCTCGAGCCTCGTCTGCGATACGAGGAGACACCGCCGTGACCAACGCAGCCGAGCCGCACACACGACGTTGCTGCCTCTCGATCAGCCAACGATGCACGGGAGTGGCAAAGTAGAAGTGCGGGTTGTGTGCCCACGAATCGCGCATATCCACCACAAGCGGAATTCCCCGTCGCTCAGCACACGTGCGGCCAGCCACGAGCGTGGAGTGGGGTGGCCCGGAAGCCAGAACGGCATCGAACCGCGTGTCCATGGTCTGCACATGAAGAGCCGCCGAGCGTGCCCAACGGGCTGCTTCGTCGGGCACGGATAGCCATCGGGCAACTCGTGTGCTCATCGGAGTTCGGGTGCTCTGAGTGTTGCTGGCGACAGAACCCCATACCACATCTGACGAGCCTCGGGATGACAGCGCTCTCTTGAGCACCGCGAGTGGAGCAGCAATAGCGTGAATCAGATTGTGATGCGCAAGCCGTACGACCGGGATTCCTTCGACGTCCGTACACAGCGACGCGTCATACGGCCTACCCTGTACGTGCTCCGCCGTCACGACTGTGGGCTCCCAGCCATGACGCTGTAAGTCCCTGCAGAACTTCGCGATACGCTGAACGCCGCCGCCACCGGTGGGTGGAAACTCGTACGTGAGCACCAAGAGGCGCCTGGGTGTGCCTGTATTCACATCACGTATACTATAGGCAATACTCTGGAGCGGAAACTGTGCGTTGACCAAACGACAACTCCCTGCTCACCACTCGAACCAACACGAAAGGACCTGCCCGTGCGCGTGGGTATGATTCTCGCGAATGTTCCATTCCCTCCCGACATACGCGTCGAAAAGGAAGCCGACGTCCTATCGCCCGCCGGCCACGACGTGCTGTTGCTCTGTCGCGGAAACGCGAGCGAACCAGCCGAGGAAACCGTTGGCAACGTTGAAGTCCGACGGCACCGCGTGCACCCTCGTTCGAGCTTCGCGCGGCGCTTGGACTCGCTGCGATTCCTTGTGACGCTCGACTCGCCCTCGTGGCGTGGTGCCATGGAGCGACTGGTAACAATCCACGGGGCTGAGGTTCTCCACTGCCACGACCTGGCATATGCGCGATCAGCGTTGCGTGCAGGTCGGAATGTAGGCGTACCTGTGGTCCTCGACTTCCATGAGAATTACCCTGCGGCGCTGCGGCTGTGGCGGAGGCGGACGCTTGATCGCATTCTCTTCTCAGGACACCGGGCCGAGAGCCTCGAGCGCGAGTCGGTACGAATCGCCGATCGCGTCATCGTGGTGGTGGACGAGGCCCGGCAACGGCTCATTGCCAACCGAGGCGAGCCCGGCAAGATCGTCGTCTTCGGCAATACCGAATCAGTGGATCTCGTTCCCGCTGTGGCCCCACCGCTCCCCGAGACACTCAACCTCGTCTACGTTGGTGGAATTGCTCCCCATCGAGGTCTCGAAACCGCCGTCGCAGCCATGCCCCGAATCCTTGCAGAACGTCCGGATGCGCACCTCACCATAGTGGGAGACGGTGTGAGCCTCGACGAGTTGCGGAAGCTGTCCGAAGATCTCGGACTTGAGGACGCAGTGACCTTTACCGGACGTCTGCCTAAAGCCGCCGCGATGGAGCATGTGATCGCATCGACGATCGCCCTCGTACCGCACCTGCGGTCACCCCATACCGAGGCGACGGTACCCCACAAACTCTTTCAGTACATGGCGTTCTCTCGTCCTGTACTGGTGAGCGACTGTGCGCCCCTCAAGAGAATCGTCGAAGCGACTCAGTCCGGCGCGGTCTTTGAAGCCGGGAGTCCGGAAGACTTCGCGGCGAATACCTTGAAGCTCGCGGCGAATCGCGAGCGTCTTCTTGCGGCTGGCAAGGCCGGCCGCGCAGCTGCGCTGACCGACTGGAGTCTCGAATCCGAGTCCCCTGCTCTCGTACAACTTTACGATCAACTGCAGAACTCGCGAACTTAGTATACGTCGTCGATCAATCGCAGCTGGAGCTCATCGACAACTCGGTCACTCAGCGCGTTGGCACCGCCCATCACGTATGCGTCAAGCACGCGTACCGCTTCCTCATCGATGATTGTGGCCGCGTCGGTCGATAAGTACTCTGAACGAGTAAGAAGGAGCGGCCCTGCAACCCTGGCAGCGAGGTAGCTTCCGGTTGTCGCATCAGGGAACGCCTCGCCTGACGCGACAACGAACCTCTGCATTCCGAAGGCGCCTTCCTCAAGTCCACGCTCCACCACCAGCCGTGCTGTCTCGTAGCGATCGCGGCCAGCGGCGCGCACGACGGAGTAGCCGAGACGCACCAGGGCGTCCTCTGTAGATTCAGAAACCGCTTCATAGCCACCGGCTACGTACACGTTCTCGGTATCAGTTGAAGCGAGCGCGGCCACCGTATAGGGAGAAAGACCACCTGGCCTCGTGAGAATGACCGGTGCACCGACACGGGCAGCGTAGGGGGAGACTGCCAGCGCATCCGCGAAGCCCGTCCCGGAGACCACAATCGCCTCGTGCGGGTATCCGCGCAGCGTCTTAAGTCGCGCCGCGATGAGTTGCGATGTCTCGTACCGATCCCGACCCGGTATTCGGTCGAGCACCAGCTTCTTGGGATCAACCACACCGCTGAGCGCCGCGGTAACCTCGGCAGTCACAGTCGATGACACGCTCGCCTGCCCACCAAGAATGACCACGCGAGTCGGACGCAGACGCACAAGCTCTGCGCGGGTCTCTTCATCGAGTCGACCAGGGCTCACAAGCAGTATCGGCGCACGATAGGCATGCGCCAACGGTACACCGCACAGGACGTCGGGATAGTCATCTTTGCGTGCCAGTACCACGGTCGAAGCCACGGTCGGATAGGCGGCTTTGGCTGCGCGCGCAGCAGTGTCGACCCGATTGAGGCCGGCGAATCTTGTGATAGCCGGGGTGAACTCACGCCCGATCAGACCCTCGCTCCCCCACAGAAACACCTTGTGGAAGTAGGCCGATGCATCCGTGTTCCACTCGCTGAACAGAAGTTGAGCATCGGAGGTTGCGCCCTTCACAACCTGCGGATCGTTGAACCGTACGTTTGGCCCATCGGCCTGCTTGATCCAGGTAGGCTCGGCCGACCACGTCCCACCTTCATCAGTGGAGGCAAAGAGAGCAAGGTCTCCTCCCCGCGACGCATAGGCAGGACCGGTTCCATCGATTCTCGCCTGTGAATCCGGCTCGCCTCCGATGATGAGATAAGCGCTCAAGTTGCCTTCGTCGTCAACCGAGAGATCGGCTGCGTCGAAGAAGTTGTCAGTCTCCGCGAGAACGACGGGGTCGGACCACCCGTCGGGCCCAAGCCGAATGTAGCGCCACTCATAGACGGGATCCCCGAGCGAGGTGTCACCCTGTAGATAGAGCATGCAGGGTGAGCCGTCGGCGAGTTCCCTGACCACGACCTGGTTGACCATATCGGTACCACTGTCGATGACTTTTCCTGAAGACTCGAGTGTTTCCAACGTCACAGGGAGTGGCAGAACGGTCCCCGATGACTCTCGCCACTCCTCCCCGTCGTCAGAGTAGAGGTAGTACACATCGCGGCGCACGAAGGGATCCGCATTGCTTCTCGCGGAGTTGCGTGGTGCCCTGATGAGCGCCATATGACGCCGGCCGGACTCGCCGAGATGGACCCCCCCGTACCAGAGCGCAGTCGCGGCAGACTCCACTACCGTTGCGCCCCTCGTCCACGTGACTCCGTTCGTGGTCAGAATGCTCGCGATGTCCCCACGAAGAGGTGTCAGCGGTGCCGAGCGAGTAGTCTCTCCACGGCGGATCCAGACTCGCAGGACTCCCTCGGAGTCCACTTCTGGCTGAGGGTAGGTGGACAGTACCGAGGCCCCGTTGATATTGATTGCCGCCGTCACCCAAGCAGAGGCATCGTGTGGAGCCGCGCTTCTCGCATGCAGCAGTCGAGAGTTGTGCGCACCCCAGAACACATGGAAGTAGCCTGCCGCATCCTGAGTGAGCGCCGGTCCCCCGTGAGTGTCGAGGGCCCGCGCCAGTGAGGCGTTCGAGCCCACCCTCACAGGGTCAGACCATGTCTCGGAGGTATGGTCGTACACACAGATGTACGGATCGAGCAGCGAACCTTGATACGCCATCACCGTGGTAGTGGTCTCGGGGTCGAACACCGCCGACGGGGTGATCGCCATCGCTTCGTATGTGGCATTTCCGGACGCGCCCCCGTCCAGAAAGTCGCCTGTCCATCCGCTTGCCACGGCAGCGATTGCAAAGAACAGACAGAACAACACGACCGCGATAGCACGTGTGGCGTGCGACATGAGACTCCCTTAGTTTCCGAGAACCCACGGGCTGCGGGTTTTCAGTTCGACAACGAATGCTACATATGAACCCTACGCGCTTCAAGTCCGATACAATCCGAGCGGTACCTTCTGCACAGGAGACGTTCACCGCATGCTCAAGAACATACTGAGAAGCGCAGGCTCGGACACACTGAAGTACTTCCCTGTCCGGCTGGTGCCCGCACTTACCTCCCTAGTCACCGTTCCCGTGTTCACCCGTCTGGTGGACAAGACCGACTATGGAAACTTCTACCTGATCACCTCGGCAACCTCTCTTGCGGCCGCGATCGCAACGGCGTGGATCACAAGTTCGGTTGTGCGATTCTACTGGGTCTACGAGGGTGAAGGGCGTCTCAGCAACTACGTAGGCACGTCGGTGTGGTCAGCCATCATGTCAATAGGTCTGGTGGCGGCTTCACTTCTTACAGGCGTGTGGCTCTTCCAGTCGTCCATCTCGGATGATCTTCTCAAACTCATCCCGATCGGAATCGCCTCTCTGAGCATCACGTACTTCGGGACCGTGCTCCTGCAGATGCTACGCGCTGCCAACCGGGCAAGTGCGTACGCGACCATATCGGTCGGGGTCACGCTACTCGGAACCGCAGCCTCTGTCTACTTCGTGGCCGTCTCCGGTCTTGGGGCATTCGGGATTCTTCTCGGAATGGTCGTCGGCAACGCGCTCATGCTCCCCTGGACGCTGCGGGCCATCAACCGAGAAGGCTCGATCTCGCCCCGGGGATTCCGAACTGATATCGCACGCCAATACCTTTCTTTTGGACTGCCCCTCGTGCCCGCCGCCGTCTCATCATGGCTCCTCGTCCTTGCTGACCGCTACATTATCGAGTTCACGCGTACTACTGCCGAAGTCGGAATGTACTCAGTCGCGTACGGTCTGGGCGAAAAGATCATGCAACTTGTTACCCTGCCTCTGATCATTGCAATGGGACCCATCATGATTCAGACGTTTGAGAAGCAAGGGCAGCTGCTCGCCCAACAGGTACAGACGCAGTTCACGCGCTACTTCGCACTTATCACATTTCCACTCCTTTTTGGACTCGCCTCTACGTCGCGTCACTTCATGGAAGTGTTCACTGGGCCTGAGTATCGCGATGCTTTCCCCATACTCGCGATCATTGCAGCCGGCTCCCTTTCCTACGGACTGGTACAGATCGCCGGTAACGGAGTGGCATTGCACAAAAAGTCGATGATCACCATGACCAACACGCTTGCAGCCGGCCTTTTCAACATCGTCACGAATCTCATCTTCGTACCGCGCTACGGATATATGGCTGCCGCCTATACCACTCTCGGCTCGTATCTACTTCTTCTAGCCCTTACGTGGCTACGCAGCCGGCAATATATGTCTTGGAAGATTCCCTGGCTGGACATCGCCCGCATCACCCTTGCGTGCGGCACCATGTGGGCGGCAATCGCCGTCGTGTTTGGGGGTCGTGATGCGAATCTGGTGGTGCTGCTCGCGGAGGTCGGGCTGGGCGCAATCGTCTACGGCGTGACGGTCGTGCTGGTCGGCGCAATCAGGCGCGATGAACGCGCATACGCGCGCGAGATTGTTGCGCGTGGCTGGGCACGGGTCTCGAGGCGAGCACAGTGAGATATCGTGTCGCCATTATCGGCCCGGTAGCACGGTCAGATCAGGCAATGACTGTTGGCGGGGTCGCCATCCATACCGCAGCGATCGCAGCGGCGCTGCGCGAAGAACACGTCGATGTGGCCATTCTGTCAGACACCCATACTGCCGAGGAGGCCACCGAGGTTGCAGGAATTCGTGGTGCTGAGCTCGGAACCCTGGCCCGCATCGCGATTGCACGTCCAATCACAACGGCAACCATCGCAGTTCGATGCCTTCTCTCGCCGGAACGCAAGAGACTCCGCCTACCCCTAAAACGAACTGTCTCCAGGGCGATGTTGATACGTGCGGCTCTCGACGAGGGCCGCGCCGAGTTGGTTCACGTTCAGCAGGCTGATTTCAGGCCCCTGTATCTGAATCTCTCGGGTTGGCGCGGACCGCGAGTCATCACAGTACACGGTCTCGGGGCTCTCGAAACAGCAGAGTACCCCGCACTCAAAGAGATCATCCCACAACACCTCCTGAGTGCATCATTAGTCACGGTTCCGTCGGCAGCGCTCAAACGGGAGGTGTCGAGTCTCGGAGTCCCTGCGTCGAGAGTGCACACGATTCCAAACGCAGTGAATCATGAGCTGTTCCACCCCATCGACGGCGCGGGTGCCCGCGCGAACCTGGGTCTACCCGAGGGAGCGCCGATCCTCCTCTTTATGGGTCGAATAACCGCCCACAAAGGAGTTCCCGACCTGCTGACAGCGTTCGAGTCAGTGCGCAAGACCCATCCGGAGGCCCGTCTCGCCTTCGTCGGCCCCTGGTCGCTCGATCGGCCGAAACCCACGTCGACAGAGATGATCACCGTTCGCGAGGCCACTCCTCGCGAACACGTACCGTTCTGGCTCAATGCCGCCACGTTGACGATTGTCCCATCCTTGTACGAAGGTTTCGGTCTGACAGCCCTTGAGTCCCTTGCGTGTGGTACGCCGGTCGTGGCGACTCGAGTAGGAGGACTTGCCGAGATGATCGATGAAACTGTCGGCGCGCTCGTCGAACCAGGATCTCCTACGGAACTGGCGAATGCGATTACGCGCCTGCTCGATGAACCCGCTCGCATGAGTCGACTCGCGGCAAACGCTGTTGACCGCGCTGCTGGGTACACATGGGCGAAGAGCGCGCATGGGTTCAAACGCCTCTACGACACAGTGGAACGGGACGCGCGCGAATGAGAATACTCTATATCCACCAGTTCTTTGCCACGCGCGAATCAGACTTGGGGCTCATTCGCAGCTACGAGTTCTCACGACGGTGGGCCGAGGAAGGCCATGAGGTCACGGTTATCACGAGTGATTCGCGCCTGCCTGATTCATTCTCGAAGCACACATTCTCCCAGGGAACCATCGACGGGATAGAAGTGCGTGCAGTACGCGTCTCCTATTCGAACTATATGAGCTACCTCAGGCGGATCTGGTCGTTTGCTCTCTTCACATTTGGCGCGACCTGGCTCGCACTCAGATCACCTCGACCCGACGTGGTGTTTGCGACATCGACGCCGCTCACTGTTGGCATTCCGGGACTCGCGGCAGCCGCGCTGCGCCGGGTGCCCTTTGTGTTCGAGGTGAGGGATTTGTGGCCGGAAGCAGCGATCCAGATGGGCGCCTTCTCGCGCACCGGTCTCTTGGGCAGATTCGCGAAGTCGCTTGAGCGCTTCTTGTATCGCCATTCATCACAAGTGATCGCCCTGTCTCCGGGAATGGCGGAGGGAGTGCTTCAGGAAGGTGTCGCACCAGACCGGGTGCACATGATTCCGAACTCGGCCGACCTCGACATGTTCCGTCCCTCGGACAAGGACCCCGCGTTCACCGCGAAGTACGGACTTGAGCAGAAGTTCGTGGTTGGGTACGCGGGTGCCATCGGACCGACCAACGCCGTTGAGCTCCAGGTACCCGAGGCAGCACGTATCCTTCTGGAGCGCGGCCGCGATGACATCGTCTTCGTGATTGCGGGTGACGGGAAGCGCCTGCCCGTGCTGCAGGCCGAGAAGGAGCGTCTCTCACTCGACAATCTACTGCTCGTTGGATCGCTTCCAAAGCGAGACGTCCCGATTCTCACACGAAGTTCCGATGTGCTCATGACTCTCTTTGCCAACGTGCCGATACTTGCCACGAACTCGCCGAATAAGTTCTTTGATGCACTCGCCTCCGGGCGCCCGGTGATCGTCAACCAACCAGGATGGACGCGTGACCTGCTCGAAGAGAACGATGCTGGGATCGGCGTGCCTGCGGGAGATGGTGCCGCGATGGCCGATGCGATCATGCGGCTCGCCGACGATCGTGCGCTCACCGAGCGACTCGGGCACAACGCCCGCACACTTGCCGAGGCAAGGTTCAGTCGCAATGATCTCGCAGCGCAGGCCCTCACGGTCTTACGGGCTGCCGCTCACGACTAGTACAAGTGAGCTACTCGACGATCTTGGGACCGATCCAGTCCTCGCCAATCACAACAAGGATGTCCGTGCTGAACGTGTACATCCCGCGGCTTGCCACAACCTTGCCTATCGGAAGATCAGCCGCTACCTGGTTGGCCAGCAGAATATCGTCCTTGTAGATGACAAAGGTCTCCGGATACACGAACTGATTCGCATTGCCGATCTCACCTATCTCATAGCCAAGCGGCTCGAGGACGCTCGCAGCACCCGACGCAGAGCCGGCGATCCCGGCACCATTTCGGACCGTCACCGAAATCGTGGAAGCGTCTCTTTGCACAACGGGCGTCTCGGTCGCATCAAAGCTGTATCCCGACTGGAACGCATTCATCAGCCGATTCTTCTCTTCTTCATCAGTCACCACGTACGGAGAGATCCACTCCCCCATCACGGTCGCGGTGTAGAGATTGTCAGCCGAGATACCCTTCATAGCCTGGGCGGACTCAATCAGGTCAGTCACGCGCATATTCGTCATGAGACTCTTGGACATCTCTCGCACAAGTCCCGGAACCTTGAGGATGTTCTCAGTACTGGTCGCCTGCTGAGCGAGCGCTTTGAAGAACTCCTGCTGGTGCCGCATACGGGTGAAATCAGCATCAATGAAGTCTCTGCTTCTCACGTAAGTGAGCGCATGCTCGCCATCGAGCAGTTGATTGCCCGGGGCGATGTACTGCGCCCTATGGCCGGGGCTGTGACTTGCGGCTTTCCAGTCGTCAATCTCGGTATCGACATCGATCCAGATGCCGCCCATTGCATCCACAACCGTCTGAAAACCGTTGAAGTCGAGTTCCATATAGTAGTTGATGTCGACACCGAGGAACTCCTCGACAGTCTCAACCATGAGGGCGGGGCCTCCGTCGACACCGCCGTAGAATGTCGCGGAGTTGATCTTGGCCGTACCATGACCGGGAATGTTGACCTTGGTGTCACGAGGAATCGAGAGAAGCCATACTTCCTTCGTCTTGGGATCCACCTTGGCCACGATGATCGTGTCCGCCCGGGCGACTTCCTCTTTGGGCCGAACGTCGCTGCCCAGCAAGAGAATGGTGAATGGTTCCCGCCGCTTGGGCGCGTCGACCACGAGCGAGAGACTCTCGCTCACACCCGCTGGCGCGTCGATCTCTGCCTGCACTGAGCGAACAAACTGCCACGCCCAAATTGCACCGGTTGCGACAATGAGTGCGAGCACGATACCGCCCGCGATCGCCCCCCTCTTGAGCATCTCTTTTCGACGCACCTTGTGGATTGGCAACGGAGGAGACTCCTCGACCAGTCCACGCTTACGATTTCGGCCAACGGCGCCTGACCCGGAGCCGGAGCGCGAGGAACCGGCACGGCCCTTGCCCGTGCGTCCACCAAGGTTTGATTTTGCTGAGTGACGTCCCATAGCGCTACGTGTGTTCCTCTTCTGTCGTTCTATCTAATCCGCGTAGGCGCGCTCGATGACATCGAGGATCGCATCAGCGGCCCGACCATCGCCGTAGACGTTCGGGTGAAGTGAAGGACGCGAAATCGATGCCACCGCGCTTAGAATACGACGAGGATCGGCTCCAACCAGCTGATTCCATCCAAGTTCCACAGTTTCAACCCATTCAGTCTCCTCGCGCAGCGTGACGCACGGGACACCAAAGAAGTACGCTTCCTTCTGCATCCCACCCGAATCGGTAAGCAGCGCTGCCGAGGAGCCAAGCAATGAGATCGTATCGATATACGAGGTGGGATCGATCACTTTGATGTTCTCGGCTGCCTCTACCCTTTCAAGCATGCCGAACTCCTTGAGGTTCTTGCGCGTCCTGGGGTGAATCGCCCAGACAACCGGCTTGTCGAGTTGCGTGAAGGCCTCAACGATTCCTTCGAGGTTCACACTACTATCGCTATTGCCAGCCCTATGCACCGTTGCAAAGTAGTATCCCTCCCGCTCCAACTCGAAATTATCGAGGGCGGCAGTCGAATCGATGTTCTCGGCGAAGAACCGAGCCGTATCCAGCATGACATCGCCCACGAGGTGCACGCCTTCGGTGATGCCCTCTGCCTGGAGGTTCGCCACTCCGGCGCGAGTGGGCACGAGAAGGAGCTCTGAGAGGTGGTCGACAACCACCCGATTGATCTCCTCGGGCATTCTGCGGTTGAAGGAGCGAAGCCCGGCCTCAACATGTGCAACAGGGATGCTGATCTTGGCCGCGGCCAGTCCGGCTGCGAGCGTCGTGTTTGTGTCTCCGTACACCAGAACCAGATCAGGACACTGCTCGGTGAACAGCTCCTCGAGCATGGGCATCATCTCGCCGGTCTGCCGGGCATGGGAGCCTGAGCCAACCGCAAGGTTGAAATCCGGCTTGGGAATCCCCAGTTGCTCAAAGAACACATCCGACATGGCGTAGTCGTAGTGCTGTCCTGAGTGAACCAGAAGCTCATCGTGATCCTGTCTCAGTGCACGGCAGACAGCGGCCGCCTTGATGAACTGAGGACGCGCTCCGACCACTGAGATGATCTTCAGACGATTCACGAAAGCGCAGCCCTCACAACGGCAACGACTTCATCTTGCTGCTCTCGCGTGATTCCGGGAAATGCCGGGAGGGCAAAGGTGCGCGCATTACACGACTCGGCTGCCGGCAATGAGGGTTTCACATAGCCATCCAGTGTGTTGAGCGCCTCCTGCTCGTGCAGACAGAGAGGATAGTAGAGGGCCGTGCCGATACCGGCATCTTTGAGTGCGGCCATAACCTTATCTGCCATCTCGGCGCTCTCCGCCTTGACGATGTACAGGTGATACACGGCCTCGCCGTACTCCCGCACAACGGGAAGCTCCAGGACGGTGTCGGCGAGCAGTTCATCATAGACAGCCGCTGCCGCCCGCCGCTCTGAGTTCCAGCGATCGAGATGAGGCAGCTTGACGCTCAGAATGGCCGCCTGAAGAGAGTCCAGACGGGAGTTCGTCCCGAACGCATCGTGATAGTACTTCTTGCTCGTTCCATGCTGGGCCAGCTTACGCGCACGCGCAGCAAGGTCGGCATCGTCAGTCGTGATGATGCCACCATCGCCAGCACAACCCAGATTCTTACTGGGAAAGAACGAGAACGCGGCAGCACGAGCAAGCGAGCCGGCCATCTTGCCCTTGTAGGTTGCTCCGATAGCCTGGCAGGCGTCCTCGACCACAACGAGGTTGTGACGCTCAGCGATCTCAAGCAGAGGATCCATGTCGACACACTGTCCAAAGATATGAACCGGCATGATTGCCTTCGTGCGATCGGTGATTGCTGCCTCGAGCTGGGCAACGTCCATGTTGTAGGTACCCGGCTCGATGTCAACAAAGACCGGAATCGCTCCCACGTGAGCAATCGCTTCAATCGTCGCAAAGAAGGTGAACGGAGTCGTGATGACTTCGTCGCCCTTGTGGATTCCGAGTGCTGCCATGATCAGGAAGAGCGCATCTGTCCCATTGCCACATGCAACCGCATACTCTGTCCCGCAGTAGGCAGCTATCTGATCTTCGAGCGCCTTGACTTTGGGTCCGCCGATGAATGCCGCATTGGACATCACATCGAACACAGTCGCATCGAGTTCATCTTTGAGCTCGAGATACTGCGCCTTGAGATCAAGCAAAGGTACACCCATCGTGTCATCGACTCCTGTCTGTCAGCCCATCACATGAACCGCCGAGGCTATGATGCATGCAGAACATGACCATACCGCAGTCCTGTGACCGAGACGTTACGTACTACTTTGTAACTACTGGTTCTCGAGGAGTTCCCCCGCAGGGACTTCACGCGACGGCTTGGCAGGCACGCCCATCACCACGGTCCTTGCCGGCACGTCACGAGTGACGACCGCGGCGGTAGCCACGAATGCCTCCTCGCCGATCTCAACGCCGGGCAGGATGTGCGCTCCCCCGCCGACACGTGCACCTCGACGTATGGTGCAGCCCTTGATCTGCTTGTGACGCTCCTCGGTGCGACCCATGAAGTTATCGTTCGTGGTGACGACCATGGGCGCGATGAATACATCGTCTTCGAGAGTGACGTACGCGGTGATGTAGGCGCCTGATTGAATCTTGGTGCGCGCTCCGATGGTTGTGTCGTTCTCGACGGTCACAGACCGTCCGACAACCGCATCGTCTCCAATGGTGCATCGCTCGCGAATACCGGCATTGTCACCAACGATCACTCGCTCACCGAGTTTGGTCCCCGCCATGACCACCGTGTGACTCCCGATGGAAGAATCGGCGCCGACCTTAAGCGGATAGAGCTCTCCGACCTTGGCCGTTGAGCGGGCAGACAACTTGGGACGCTTTCCCAGGTATGCGAAGTCGGCGATCGTGCACCGGTCCTTGATGATAGTTCCATCCTCGATGGTGATGTGGTTGCCCAGGCGGCACCCATCGCCGATGCGAACGTCGGCGCCGATGATGACGTGATGCCCCACCGACACGCCATTGCCGATCACGGCGCTGGACTGAGCCATCACACCGGTCCCGTGCGCGAAGTCCTCTCCGATCGTTGGCTGATTCGCCACGCGCTACACCCCCACCGAGGTCTCAACGGGAGATCCGCCGGCCTCCATCGATTCATCGACAGCCTCGAGAACGCGTACCACGCGCAAACCGTCCCGACCATCGCTTCGTGGCGTCTCGCCGCTACGGCTGCAGTCCAGGAAGTGCTGAACCTCGAAGGCAAGAGGCTCCTTCATGGGAATCCAGGGGACCTTGATCTCCCCAAAACGCAGTGAGAGGTCCTCGCCATACGCGAGCGCGGCATCGGGAGCTCCCACGCCGCGGTCATAGATCCATATCTTCTCGGTCGCCTGCATATCGTCAAAGACGAGCATCTTCTTCGTGCCGACAACGGTCAGCTTGCGCGTCTTGTGCGGGTCGAGCCATGAGACATGTATGTTCGCCATCCTCCCACTCGGAAAGTGCAGGTTGGCAAAGACCGTATCGTGCACGCCGGGCGTGATATATGCCGCGCCATTAGCGGACACATAGTCAGGTGTCTCACCAAGGAGATAGAGCACGATCGACACATCATGCGGCGCGAGCGACCAGAACGCGTTTTCCTCGGTGCGGACTTTACCCAGGTTCAGTCGTTGCATGTAGAGATACAGCACGTCACCCAGTTCACCTGAGGCGAGATAGTCCTTGATCCAGTCGATTGCCGAGTGATACTCCATCAAGTGGCCGACCATGAGGGTAACGCCGGCCGCGTCTGCGGCAAGGACGAGCGCCTCTGACTCACTGCTCTTGAGAGTGAGCGGCTTTTCGACAAAGCAGTGCTTCCCTGCCGCAATCACCTTGGTTGCAATCGCGTAATGGCTCGGCGCACTCGTTGCAACGACTACGGCGTCGAGGTCGTAATCATAGAGCATGACATCCAGATCGCTCGTGGTCTCCACGTAGGGATACAGCGCTTTGAGCTTGGCCAGGTTCTCCTCGGAGAGATCGCACGCAACCACAAGCTCAGCGTCGCCCAGTTTGTCGAGATTACGAACCAGGTTGGGGCCCCAATAGCCGAACCCAACCACACCAACACGGACAGGAGCGCTCACAGGCGCACCACCTTACTGTCATCGAACGCCTTGAGGGCGTTTCGGGTGTCAAGGATGAGTTGGGAGTGGCTCACAACAAGATCATAGTCGACGTTGCTGTGGTCGGTGATGATCAGAACCACGTCAGCATGGGAGAGTTCCTCGGCAGTCAGCTCGACCGAGGGGACTTCGGTACCGGCGACCTTGAATACCGGAACGTAGGGATCGTGATACACGATATCGGCCTCTTTGTCCTGAAGAAGCTCAGCGATTCGGATCGCAGGAGACTCGCGCATGTCATCGATGTCAGCCTTGTACGCCACCCCGAGCACCAGCACACGCGAACCACCGAGGGCTTTGCGCTGGGTGTTGAGCGCGTCCATGAGACGCTGGATCACGTAGTAGGGCATCGCCTCGTTGACCTTACCCGAGAGTTCGATGAACTCGGTGTGAAAATCGAACTGGCGGGCCTTCCACGACAGGTAGAACGGGTCAATGGGGATACAGTGACCACCCAGGCCCGGTCCGGGATAGAACGGCATGAATCCGAAGGGTTTGGTCTTGGCCGCGTCCACGACTTCCCAGAGGTTGATGTTCATGCGCTCACAGAGCTGGAGCAGCTCATTCATAAGCGCGATGTTCACCGAGCGGAAGATGTTCTCCAGCAGCTTGGTCATCTCGGAAGCCCTGGTAGAGCTCACGGGAACGACGGTATCGATGAAGCGCTCGTAGAGGGCCACCGCGTGCTTGGTGCACTCCGGGGTGACGCCGCCAACTACTTTGGGAGTGTTCTTGGTCTGATAGACCGGGTTGCCCGGATCAACGCGTTCTGGAGAGAACGCCAGATACAGATCTGTCCCCACCGTGAGTCCTGATACTTCGAGGATGGGCTGGATGATCTCTTCGGTCGTACCCGGATATGTCGTGGACTCGAGCGTCACGAGCATGTCGGCGTGTAGATACGGTGTGATTGCCCGAGCCGCCGACTCCATAAAGGACGTGTCGGGCTCTTTCATCTCGTCAAGCGGGGTCGGAACACAGATGGCCACTGCATCAATCGATGCCACCTGTGAGAAATCTGTCGTCGCAGTAATCAGGCCCTTGTCAACGAGTGAGGCGAGTTCCTCCATGGGAACATCCGGTATGTAACTCTCGCCCTTATTGATGAGATCGACCTTCTCCCCAGAGACGTCGAAGCCGATCACACGGTGACCGGCATGCGCCATCTCGACTGCAAGGGGCAGACCGACATATCCAAGTCCGACAACGCCGAGTACGGCGCTGCCGTCGGAGAGCTTATTCTCGAGTGACATTGGTTCCTCTCGTTTCACTGCGGAGTCATCGACGACCACACCCAACGGGTCGGGCTCGTGCGAACCCGACCGCAAACTGCACTATTTTATCGCAAACATGAGTTCACCTGAGCAAGCAAGTACATCATCTACAAAGGCTTTGCCCGACCCGAACCCGATCGGGCCGCGACGCTTGGTGATTTCGACCTCCATGCGCAGCACGTCACCCGGGACGACCTGTCGCTTGAAGCGCACCCCGTCAATCCCACCAAAGAAGGCGATCTTGCCCTGATTCTCTTCGAGGGAGAGCAATGCGACCGCACCGACTTGCGCCATCGCTTCAACGATCAACACGCCGGGCATCACCGGGTAGTCAGGGAAATGACCGGGTACCCAGAACATGCTATCCGTCACTTCGAGGAAGCCCGTTGCCCGCTCCCCTGACACGAGACCCTCCACTCGATCAAGAAGCAGGAATGGCTCGCGATGCGGAATGATGGCCTCGATAGCCTGCCGGTCAAGCATGGTCATGAGTTCCTCTCCCTCGGTGGCTAAGCGGCGCAGACCGCTCAGTTGTTTCGAATCTCTATGCTCGCCCCAAGGGCACGCATCTTCTCCACGAACCGCTCATATCCGCGTTCGATATGGTGAATATCGGATATCAGCGTGTCGCCGTCTGCAACAAGTCCCGCGAGGACGAGCGCCGCTCCTCCTCGCAAGTCCGGCGAGCGTACGGGTGCCCCGGAGAGCTGAGCGACGCCTTTGATTAGCGCGTGATGACTCTCAATACGTACATCGGCACCCATTCTTGTGAGTTCGTCGGCGAACATGAAGCGATTCTCGAATACGTTCTCCGTAATCACGCAGCTGCCCTCAGCAAGCGCCATCAGTGCCATGAACTGTGCCTGCATATCGGTTGGGAAACCGGGATACGGGAGTGTCTGGATGTCGACCGCCATCGGCCTGCCGGCACAACCAACCGTGGCGCCGTCTTCATGTAGTTGCACACGACACCCTGCTTGTTCGAGCTTGGTCAACACGATATCCATGTCGCGTGGATCAAATCCTCGCACACGGACGGCTCCACCGGTAATCGCACCTGCAACGAGAAAGGTGCCGGCCTCGATACGATCGCCGACCACACGATGCTCCACAGGGTGCAACTCACTCACACCTGTAATCGTGATCACGGGCGAGCCGGCGCCTTCGATCTGCGCACCCATGGCGACGAGAAGCGCCGCGAGATCCTGAATCTCAGGTTCTCGCGCAGCATTCTCTATGACGGTGGTGCCTTCGGCAAGTACGGCAGCCATGAGAAGGTTCTCGGTTGCGCCAACGCTGGGAAAATCGAGCGTGAGCTCTTTGCCCTTGAGACCATGTGGTGCTGATGCATGAATGAAGCCGTGGCCAGTTTCAACATGCACACCGAGTCCTTCAAGACCCCGGATGTGCATATCGATCTTGCGCGAGCCAATCGCGCAACCTCCAGGCATCGCAACACGCGCCTGACCGAGCCGGGCAACGAGGGGCCCGAGCACAGAAATCGAGGCGCGCATACGTGCAACCATCTCATAGGGAGCCTCATGGGAGGTGAGTTCAGTCGCGTCGATCTCGAGCGAGTGATCGTGCCGCGTCATCGATGCACCGAGACCAGCGAGTACCTCGCCCATCGTCTCGACATCACTGATATCCGGCACATTGGTGATTCTGGTAACCCCGGGGGCCAACAGCGCGGCCGCCATGAGCTTGAGTGTTGAGTTCTTGGCTCCTTCGACGGATACCTCGCCCTGGAGCGGGGTGCCGCCATGCACAGCAATGGTACGCATCGTGGTGCGGACCTTTCGACGCAGATGAAATCGGTCACCCGGAAACCGTCCGGACATTCTCCTCATTGGTACCCGTTCAGGGTATCGAGGTCTCCCCGCGGGAGCAAACACCCACCCTATACCGTTGGCGATTCGTGAACCGCATCGCTCGCACATGCGAACGGGGTGACTTCGCATCAAGCGAAGTCACCCCGTGACGTTACACGGTGCACCGGGCGTTACGCCTTCTTGGCCACCTCGACCTGAATCTCGCACCATTTGAGCTGTTGCTCACAGGCACTGATCTCTGCCTCGGCGTCCTTGGGCAACTCCGCCATGCGCTTCTCGGCTAGCTCGAGAGCGTGGCGCGCCCGCTCCACATCGATCTGCGACGCGATCGCAGCGTGGTCAGCCAGGATGATGACCTTATCCATATGGACCTGAATGTATCCGCCGGATATGGCGAACCATTCAACCTCGTCATCACCATAGCGAACGCGGATCTCCCCGGGCTTCAAAGCGCTTACCAGCGGCGCATGCAGCGGGAGGATACCGACCTCGCCATCAATCGTCGGTGCGACAACCATCTTCACCTCACTGGTGTAGATGATGCGCTCCGGCGTCACAATCTCGCACAGAAGCGTGCGTCCCATACTGGTGTGCTCCTTAGACGGTCGCGGCCATCTTCTCGGCGGCCTCGAAGACCTCTTCAATTCCACCAACGTAGCGGAAGGCCTGCTCGGGCAGGTCGTCACACTCACCCTTGGCGATCATGTCAAAGGCACGAATCGTGTCTTCGAGCTTGACGTACTTGCCGGTCATACCGGTGAACTGCTCAGCCACAAAGAACGGCTGCGAGAGGAACTGCTGCATCTTGCGCGCGCGGGCGACTGCCAGCTTGTCATCCTCGGACAGCTCGTCCATGCCGAGAATCGCGATGATGTCCTGCAGGTCTTTGTAGCGCTGGAGTACTTCCTGCACCTCACGAGCCACGCGGTAGTGCTCCTCGCCAACAACGCTCGGGGTGAGCGCGCGCGAGGTAGAGGCAAGCGGATCGACTGCCGGATAGAGACCCAACTCAGCGATACCACGTGAGAGAACGGTGGTCGCATCAAGGTGAGTGAATGCGGTAGCCGGTGCGGGGTCGGTCAGGTCGTCGGCGGGAACATAGATCGCCTGAACCGACGTAATCGAACCGTTCTTGGTCGACGTGATGCGCTCTTGCAGGTCACCCATCTCAGTGGCCAGCGTGGGCTGGTAACCGACAGCGGACGGCATGCGGCCGAGGAGCGCCGATACCTCCGAGCCAGCCTGGGTGAATCGGAAGATGTTATCGATGAACAGGAGCACGTCCTGACCTTGGTCGCGGAAGTACTCTGCTGCGGTGAGACCTGCGAGACCGACACGGAGACGCGCTCCGGGAGGCTCGTTCATCTGACCGTAGATAAGAGCGGTCTTCTCGATAACTCCCGACTCGCTCATTTCAAGGTACAAGTCGGTTCCTTCACGGGTGCGCTCACCCACGCCGGTGAACACGGATGTACCACCGTGCTGCATGGCGAGGTTGTTGATGAGCTCCATGATGATGACGGTCTTGCCAACGCCAGCGCCGCCAAAGAGACCGGTCTTACCACCCTTGATGTAGGGCTCAAGAAGGTCAACGACCTTGATGCCGGTCTCAAAGATCTCGGTTCTCGGCTCCAGATCCTCATAGAGCGGAGCGTCGCGGTGAATCGGGTAGAAATCCTCGACCTCCGGCATGGGCTTGCCATCGACGGGTTCGCCAACGACATTCCAGATGCGGCCAAGGGTGGAAGGCCCAACGGGCATCTGCATGGGGGCACCGGTATCGATGACCTCGATGCCACGCTGCAGGCCGTCGGTCGACGACATCGAGACCGCGCGCACCCGGTTGCCGGGAAGGTGCTGCTGCACCTCGGCGACGATGCTCACGTGTCCGATGGGGGTGTCGACTTCCACCTTGATCGCGTTGTAAATCGCGGGAATCGAATCGGCCGGGAACTCAACGTCCATGACCGGACCGACCACGCGAACGATGCGTCCAACGTTCATAGGTGTGTCCTCTTCCTTTGTTGCCATCTAGTCCTCCAGCGCGGCTGCGCCGCCAACGATCTCGGCGATCTCGGTCGTGATTGCCGCCTGGCGGGCCCGGTTGTAGCTGCGTGTGAGCGTACCGATCATGTCGGTCGCGTTATCCGTTGCAGACTTCATGGCCTTGCGACGCGCACCGTGTTCCGATGCCGCCGACTCCATGAGCGCGCGGTAGATCAAGGTCTCGACGTATGTAGGAAGCAAGTGCTCGAGAACCGACTCTGCGTCAGGCTCGAAGACATACTCCGCCGTCACATCTGAATCCTTGGCAGCCTCGTCAAGCATCGTGGCGCGGATCGGCAGCAACTTGTACTGCTCGGGCACCTGCTCAGCGACGTTCTTGAACCGGTTGAACATGATCACTACTTCATCGAGATTGCCGCCTGCGTACGCGGGAATCACGTGAGCCGCAATCGACTTTGCATCAGCAAACGTCGGATTGCCTGAGATGTCGCGATACGCCGCCACCGGCTCGATCCCCCGATAGCGGAAGTACCCGCCGGCCTTCTTGCCAATAGCAAGTAAGTCGACCTCAACACCTGCATCGAGTTGTTCGCGAATGAACCGCTCGGTCATGCGCAGGATGTTGCTATTGAACGCTCCGGCCAAACCACGATCACCGGTAACGGCAATGACGGCGACTCTCCGACGCTCCTCATGCTCGAGAAGCAACGGATGCTCGGCGCCCTTGGCGTTGCGGGCCACGTTGCCCAGGACCTCCATCATCGACATGGCGTACGGCCGTGCCGATTCGATGCGTTCCTGAGCCTTCTTGATCTTGGCCGTCGCGACCATCTCCATGGTGCGCGTAATCTGGCGTGTGCTATGCACGCTCGTTATGCGCCTCTTGATGTCGCGAAGATTCGCCATATTCTCTCGCCCCTAGCCCTCTGGATCGAACTGGGACTTGAATTCATCGATCGCCTTGCCAAGAGCCTCGACTGTCTCATCTGACAGCTTCTTCTCCTCGACAATGGTCTTACCGATCTCCGGGTGCGCACTCCCGACGAATTCGATGAGTCCATCACGGAACCTGAGTACTGACTCCACCGGAATGTCATCGAGGTAGCCCTTGGTTCCAGCGAAGATTGCGACAACCTGCTGCTCGACCGGGTAGGGCACGTACTGACCCTGTTTGAGCATCTCCACGAGGCGAGCACCACGATTCAGTGTTGCCTGAGTCGACTTGTCGAGGTCAGATCCGAACTGCGCGAATGCTGCAAGCTCACGATAGGACGCGAGGTCCAGTCGGAGCGAACCTGCAACCTGCTTCATCGCCTTGATCTGCGCGTTACCACCGACTCGGGAAACGGAGATACCAACGTTGATAGCTGGGCGGATGCCCTGGAAGAAGAGGTCCGACTGCAGGAAGATCTGACCGTCGGTGATCGAGATGACGTTGGTTGGGATGTACGCCGAAACGTCACCCGCCTGCGTCTCAATGACCGGTAGAGCGGTAAGCGAACCGGCGCCCAGATCGTCGTTCATCTTGCACGCACGCTCAAGGAGACGGCTGTGCAAGTAGAACACGTCTCCAGGATACGCTTCACGGCCCGGGGGACGACGAAGCGTGAGCGACATCTGACGATACGCGACAGCCTGCTTGGAAAGGTCGTCATAGATGCAAAGCACGTGACGACCCGGGTTGTCCTTGCTGGCCGGCTTACCATCCTCGCCGTTGTACATGAAGAACTCACCCATGGCACAGCCGGACATCGGTGCGATGTACTGCAGCGGTGCAGGATCAGAAGCATTCGCGGCAACGATGATCGTGTAGTCCATCGCTCCGTGCGCAGTGAGCGTCTCCGCCACAGCAGCGACGGTAGATGCTTTCTGACCGATCGCGACATACACGCAGATGACGTCGTTGTCCTTCTGATTGATGATCGTATCGAGCGCGACAGCGGTCTTGCCTGTCTGACGGTCACCAATAATCAACTCGCGCTGGCCACGACCGATAGGAATCATCGCGTCGATAGCCATGATGCCCGTCTGCATCGGTTCATGCACAGGC
Source organism: Actinomycetes bacterium (assembly GCA_024637115.1). Classification (GTDB taxonomy): domain Bacteria; phylum Actinomycetota; class Coriobacteriia; order Anaerosomatales; family JAGXFU01; genus JAGXFU01. The sequence continues at coordinate 530 of JAGXFU010000002.1, read as the reverse complement.
TGGCGCTCGATAACGCCCGGGGCTCTGAATTCCACCGGACGATAGCCGTCGGCGGCGATAGGACCCTTGCCATCGATCGGCTCGCCCAGAGGGTTTACGACTCGACCGAGCATACCCTTGCCCGACGGCACCTCAACGATGCGGCCCGTAGTGCGAACCTGGTCGTTCTCTCCGATGGCCGTGATATCGCCCATCAGAACAGCGCCGACCTCGTGCTCATCGAGGTTGAGCGCCAAGCCGTAGATGGTCGTTCCACTACCACCAATGAACTCGAGGAGCTCACCTGCCATCGCACCTTTCAGGCCGTCGACGCGAGCGATACCGTCACCCACCTGGATGACTGTGCCGACCTCACGGACATCGACCTCAGACGTGAACGACTCGAGTTGAGCCTTCAGCACGTCGTTGATACTGCTTGCGGTAATTTCCGCCACTTATGCCTCACCTCCCTGCGAAACGGTAGACAGCGTCGTGCGCATGGCGTCGAGCTGGGAGGAGAGGCTCCCGTCGAGCACACGACCTGCGACCCT